>NZ_JABBFW010000006.1:164460-316228 GCF_012927045.1 Azohydromonas caseinilytica
GCGTCGGTAGCTGCATTATCGGAAATTGCTTCCCGCAAGCGCAGCCAAACTTGGCGTCCCCTAGGGGATTCGAACCCCTGTTACAACCGTGAAAGGGTCGTGTCCTAGGCCTCTAGACGAAGGGGACCAAACCTTTTCAATTCCTGAACCACGCGCCACCACCGTTGCCGGTAATTGGTGGAGGTAAGCGGGATCGAACCGCTGACCTCTTGCATGCCATGCAAGCGCTCTCCCAGCTGAGCTATACCCCCGAAGGAATTGCGCGCCGTTCAGGCTTAAATTGTGGCGGAGTGGACGGGACTCGAACCCGCGACCCCCGGCGTGACAGGCCGGTATTCTAACCGACTGAACTACCACTCCGCGTCGGTAGCTGCATTATCGGAAATTGCTTCCCGCAAGCGCAGCCAAACTTGGCGTCCCCTAGGGGATTCGAACCCCTGTTACAACCGTGAAAGGGTCGTGTCCTAGGCCTCTAGACGAAGGGGACTTGTCTCTTTCATGAAAACGCCCACTGGCTGGTGGGCGTTTTCGGTACAACCAAAAACTGTGGCGGAGTGGACGGGACTCGAACCCGCGACCCCCGGCGTGACAGGCCGGTATTCTAACCGACTGAACTACCACTCCGCGTCGGTAACGATATTTTCAGGCTGCCCTGCAAGCATCGTCAAACTTGGCGTCCCCTAGGGGATTCGAACCCCTGTTACAACCGTGAAAGGGTCGTGTCCTAGGCCTCTAGACGAAGGGGACTTAATCCTTCGTATTCCTGATGAACCTCGCGCCGACCACCAACTTTTGGTTGGGTGGTGGAGGTAAGCGGGATCGAACCGCTGACCTCTTGCATGCCATGCAAGCGCTCTCCCAGCTGAGCTATACCCCCTTTCGGGCAAAGACTTCAGATTTCTCTGCCGTCTTTGTGTTTCGCGCTGTTCATCAAGCGAGAACGAGATTCTATAGCGACTCTTACGCGCCCTGCAAGAGCTTTGCGACTTTTTCTTTAGAAAAAAGTTCCAGCACGGCATCCACCGAGGGGGTCTGGGCGCGGCCGCACACCAGCACCCGCACCGGGATAGCCAGTTGCGGCATCTTCAGCCCCTGCTCGCCCAGCGTCGCCTTGAGCGCCGCGGCGATACCAGCCTTGTCCCAGCCGGGCAGCGCCAGCAGCCGCTCGGCCAGCGCGGCCAGCGCCGGACGCACCGCGGGCGTCACATGCTGCGCCAGATCCTCCGCCGAGGGCTGCGCGTCCACGAAGTACATGGACAGCCACTCCGCCAGTTCCACCGTGGTGGCGCAGCGGTCCTTGAACAGGGCCACGGCCTGCTCCAGCGGGAAGCCAGCCGGCACCTCGATGCCGCGCTGGCCCAATTGCCCGCGCACCAGCGGCGCCAGCTCCGCGTCGCCCGTGCGCTTGATGTGCTGGGCATTGACCCAGCGCAGCTTGGCCTCGTCGTACTGGCCTGCGCTCTTGCCCAGGTGGTCCAGATCGAACCACTGCAGGAACTGCTCGCGCGTGAAGATCTCGTCGTCGCCGTGGCTCCAACCCAGGCGCGCCAGGTAGTTCACCATCGCCTCGGGCAGGAAGCCCTCGTCGCGGTACTGCGTCACCGGCTTGGCGCCGTTGCGCTTGCTCATCTTCTCGCCCTGCTCGTTCAGCACGGTGGGCAGGTGCGCGTACACCGGCGGCTCCTGGCCCAGGGCACGGAAGATATGGATCTGGCGCGGCGTGTTGTTGACGTGGTCGTCACCGCGGATGACATGGGTGATGCCCATGTCGATGTCGTCCACCACCACGCAGAAGTTGTAGGTCGGCGTGCCGTCGGGGCGGGCGATGACGAGGTCGTCCAGCTCCTCGTTGCTGAACTCGATGCGGCCCTTGACCTTGTCGTCCCAGGCCACCGTGCCGCCCACCGGGCTCTTGAAGCGGATCACCGGCTGCACGCCTTCCGGCACCGGCGGCAAGGTCTTGCCCGGCTCGGGACGCCAAGTGCCGTCGTAGCGGGGCTTCTGCTTGGCCGCCATCTGGCGCTCGCGCAGCGCGTCGAGCTCGGCGCTGCTCATGTAGCAGCGGTAGGCCAGGCCCTGCTCCAGCATCTGCGCCAGGACTTCCTTGTAGCGGTCCATGCGCTGCATCTGGTAGTACGGCCCCTCGTCGTGGTCCAGGCCCAGCCAGCGCATGCCTTCCAGGATCACGTCCACCGCGGCCTGCGAGCTGCGCTCCAGGTCGGTGTCCTCGATGCGCAGGATGAACACGCCGTCGTTGGCGCGCGCGAAGGCCCAGGGATAGAGGGCCGAGCGGATGTTGCCCAGGTGGATGAAGCCCGTGGGCGACGGAGCAAAGCGGGTGCGTACGGTGGTCATGCGGTCAGATCTTGTGCAGGCCGCGCGCGAGGTCGGCCTTGAGGTCCTCGACGTCTTCCAGGCCCACGGCCACGCGAATCATCCCCTGCGTGATGCCCGCGGCCTGGCGTTGCGCCTCGGTCAGCCGGCCATGCGAGGTGCTGGCCGGGTGCGTGATGGTGGTCTTGGTGTCGCCCAGGTTGGCGGTGATGGAGCAGATGCGCGTGGCGTCGATGACGGCGAAGGCGTTGGCGCGCGCCGCCTCCGGCGTGTCGCCCTTGACGATGAAGCTCACCACCGCGCCGCCCAGCCCCGACTGCTGCCGCATCGCCAGCTCATGCTGCGGGTGCGAGGGCAGCCCCGGGTAGTACAGCGTGCTCACCTGCGGCTGCGCCTCCAGCCAGCGCGCCAGTTGCAGCGCCTTGTCGCTTTGCGCGCGCATGCGGATCGACAGCGTCTCCAAGCCCTTGAGCACCACCCAGGCGTTGAAGGGCGACAGGCTCATGCCCGCGCTGCGCATCACCGGCACGAACTTGTCGTTGACCAGCGCTTCACTCGCGCAGATGGCACCGGCGATGACGCGGCCCTGCCCGTCCAGGTACTTGGTGCCCGAGTGGATGATCAGATCCGCGCCCAGCTTGGCCGGCTGCTGCAGCGCCGGCGAGCAGAAGCAGTTGTCCACCGCCAGCAGCGCACCGCCCGCGTGCGCGATCTCGGCCAGCGCCGCGATGTCGCAGACCTCGGTGAGCGGGTTGCTCGGCGTCTCGGCGAACAACAGCTTGGTGTTGGGCCGCATCGCGGCGCGCCAGGCGCTCACGTCGGTCTGCGACACGAAGGTGCTCTCCACGCCGAACTTGCCGAACTCGCCCTGCAGCAGCTTGATGGTGGAGCCGAACACGCTCTGCGAGCACACCACGTGGTCGCCCGCCTTCAGCAGCCCCATGAACAGCAGCATGATCGCCGCCATGCCGCTGGAGGTGGCGATGCAGGCCTCGGTGCCCTCCATGGCCGCCAGCCGCCGCTCCATCATCATGACGGTGGGGTTGGAGAAGCGGCTGTAGACGAAGGCCTCTTCCTCATTGGCGAAGCGCCGCGCCGCCGTCTCGGCATCCGGGTGCACAAAGCTGCTGGTCAGGAACAGCGCTTCCGAGTTCTCGCCCCAGGGCGTGGCCGGCAGGCCCTCGCGCACGGCGATGGTGTCGATGCGGGCATCGGCCGGCAGCTCGACACGAGGCAGTCGCTTGCCCTCGCTCATCAGGCCTGCTCCGCCGCGTTCTGCAGCGCCAGGCGCGAGCGGCCGGGTCCTTCTTCCTCGTCCCCCTGCGATTGGCGCTGCTCGCGCATCGTCTCGAAGTCCTCGACCGAGACGTCGCCGGTGATGTAGTGCCCGTCGAAGCAGGAGGCCTCGAAGCCTTGGAGCTGCGGATTGAGCGCGCCCACCACGCGCTTCATCGCCTCCACGTCCTGGTAGATCAGCGCATCGGCGCCGATGAACTCGCGCACCTCCTCGATGCTGCGGCCATGGGCGATGAGCTCCTCCTTGGTCGGCATGTCGATGCCGTAGACGTTGGGGAAGCGCACCGGCGGCGCCGCCGAGGCCATGTAGACCTTGCGCGCACCGGCCTCGCGGGCCATCTGCACGATTTCCTTGCTGGTGGTGCCGCGCACGATGGAGTCGTCCACCAGCAGCACGTTGCGGCCCTTGAACTCGCTGGCGATGGCATTGAGCTTCTGGCGCACCGACTTCTTGCGCTTGGCCTGCCCCGGCATGATGAAGGTGCGGCCCACGTAGCGGTTCTTGACGAAGCCTTCGCGGTAGGGCCGGCCCAGCTTGTGCGCCAGCTGCATGGCCGAGGGACGGCTGGACTCGGGGATCGGGATGACCACGTCGATCTCGCTGGGCGGCATGGTCGAGATCACGCGCTGCGCCAGCGTCTCGCCCATGTTCAGCCGCGCCTGGTACACCGAGACGCCGTCCATCACCGAATCGGGCCGTGCCAGGTACACGTACTCGAACATGCAGGGCTGCAGCGACGGGTTGTCGTGGCACTGGCGCGCGTGCACGTTGCCAGCCTGGTCGATGAAGATGGCCTCGCCCGGCGCCACGTCGCGCGTGATGCGGTGGCCGGTGCCTTCGAGCGTGACGCTCTCGCTGGCCACCATCACCTCCTTGCCCTCGGGCAGATCGGCCTCGCCGAACACCAGCGGGCGGATGCCGAACGGGTCGCGGAAGGCCAACAGCCCGTGGCCGGCGATGAGCGCGATCACGGCGTAGGAGCCCTTGATGCGCTTGTGCACCGCCGCCACGGCCTCGAAGATCTTGTCGGGCGTCAGCGGCAGCTCGCGCGCGGTGCGCTCCAGCTCGTGCGCCAGCACGTTGATCAGCACCTCGCTGTCGCTCTCGGTGTTGATGTGGCGGCGGTCGATGTCGAACAGCTCCTTCTTCAACGCATGCGCGTTGGTGAGGTTGCCGTTGTGCACCAGCACGATGCCGAAGGGCGCGTTGACGTAGAAGGGCTGGGCCTCCTCCTCGCTGTAGGCATTGCCGGCGGTCGGGTAGCGCACCTGGCCCAGGCCCACCTGGCCCGGCAGCGCGCGCATGTTGCGGGTGCGGAACACGTCGCGGACCATGCCGCGCGCCTTGTGCATGAAGCACTTGGTGCCCTGCATCGTCACGATGCCGGCGGCGTCCTGGCCGCGGTGCTGCAGCAGCAGCAGCGCGTCGTAGATCAGCTGGTTGACGGGCGTCTGGGAAATGACACCGACGATCCCACACATGGTCTTGCGTCCTTCAGTGATGCCGGCGTCTCAGGCCGGCAGATGCCGTGCCACCGCGGAGGGCAGCACGGGTTGGAGTCCTTGGCGCAGCGCCTGCAGCCAGGCCGCGCCGCTGGATTGCTGCCACGCCGGCGTGCGCGCCAGCGGCGTCAGCGCCACCAGCATGCTCAGCACCAGCAGCGCCAGCAGCCCGCGCAGCAGCCCGAAGCCGCCACCCAGCAGCCGGTCCAGCGGCCCCAGCGGCGAGGCTTGCACCAGCAACCTCAGCAGCCGCGCCGCCAGCCCGCACAGCAGCAGCACGGCCACGAACACGATCACATAGGCCGCCGCCAGCCGCCACGCCGGCAGCGCGCCTTCCCACGGCAGCCAATCGGCTACCACCGGGGCATACCACTGTGCCGCCAGCCAGGCCACCACGTAGCCCGCCAGCGACAGCATCTCGAAAATCAGTCCCCGCCACAGGCCTGCCAGCGACGACAGCAGCAGCAGACCCAGCATCGCGACATCAACCCAGCCCAGTCCGGCGACACCGCCCATCACTGCGGCAACAGTGCCGTGGGCAGGCCGGCAGCGCGCAGTTTGCCAAGCGCCTTGTCGGCCTCTTCACGGTTGGGGAAAGGCCCCACGCGCACCCGGATGCGGCGCCCGGCGTCGGTCTCGATCACCTGGGTGTAAGCGCGCACGCCGGCCTTCTCCGCCCGGGCCCTGGCCTCGCTGGCGGCCGCGGCATCGGCGAAGGCGCCCACTTGCACCACATAGCGCCTTTCGACCGTCTCGCTGCGCGCGGGCTCCCTGAGCGCTTCCCGCGCCACCGCCTCGCGCGCGGCTTCGCGTTCCCGGGCTTCACGGGCAGCCTTCTCCTTGGCCTCGCGTTCCTTGGCTTCCCGGGCCGCGACTTCGCGCTCCTTCGCCTCGCGAGCCGCCTTCTCCCTGGCTTCCCTGGCCTCGCGCTCCTTGGCTTCGCGTTCCTTGGCCTCTCGCGCCGCGATCTCGCGCTCCCGGGCCGCCTTCTCGCGGGCCTCACGCGCGGCAGCTTCCCGTTCCCGGGCTTCGCGCTCCTTGGCGAGGTCGCGCGCCTGCGGCGGCTCATCCAGCACGCGGATCGGCGCCGAAGCCCGCGTGCCGCCAGGCGCCGCGGTCGTGGCCGGCGGCGTGGCACCCGCAGGGCGCGGGGTACTGGCCGACACCGGCGCGGCCGGCCGGGCTTCGGTGACCGCGGCCGGGGCTACGGGTCGAGCGGGCACGGGCGGCAACACCGCCGCGGCCGGTGCCGAAGCCGCCGGCGTGGGCGCCTGCACTTCGCGCCCTGCATCCTGCGCGGACTCGGTGATGGGCGCGGTGCGCGAGGGCAGCACCAGCGGCGCGCCGCCATCCTTGCGCGGAATCTCGATCGTCACCTCCACCGGCAACGGCCGCGGCTGGGTTTCGAACAGCAGCGGAAAACCCACGATGCCCAACGCCAGCAGCACCACCGCGCCGATGAGACGGCGCCGCGCCCGCGCCCGCGCGGTCTGCACCTGGTCAGCCGGCGTGGCCATGCCCACGGGCTCATGGCTCGAAGAGTTATTGCGCTGCAGGAAGGAAAACAGGGGCATGCCGAAGCTGGGAGTGGGCGTGCGCCCGGTGGGAAAAGACGGTTTCCGAGACTTCAGCCGACGTGGGACGCACCCAGGCGCGGCAGCCCGTTCTTGAGCACACCGCCAACGGTGTAGAACGAACCAAAGACCACGATTCTATCAGCCGGGTCCGCCGTCTCCAGGGCGGCAGCCAGCGCCGCGGCCGGATCGGCATGGGTGCGGATGCCGACCTCGCGCCCCGCGCTGGCCGCCTGCACCAGCGCCTGCAGCGCCGCAGGCTCGGCCGCGCGCGGCGTGGGCAGCGCCGTCAGATGCCAGGCATCCACCAGCGGCGCCACATGGGCCAGCGCGCCGGCCAAGTCCTTGTCCTGCATGGCGCCGAACACGGCATGCGTGCGCGGATAAAAGCCCATCTGGTCCAGGTTCAGCGCCAGCGCCGCCACCGACTGCGGGTTGTGCGCCACGTCCAGCACCAGCACCGGCTGGCCCGGCACGATCTGGAAGCGCCCGGGCAGGTCCACCGTCGCCAGGCCCTGGCGTACCGCCTGCGCGCTGATGGGCAGCCGATCCTGCAGCACCTCGAACACCGCCAGCACGCCCGCGGCGTTGAGCAACTGGTTGGCGCCGCGCAGCGCCGGGTAGGCCAGGCCATGGAAGCGCCGCGTGCGCCCCTTCCACTGCCACTGCTGGCGGTCACCGGCCTGGCTGAAATCGCGCCCGGCCACGCGCAGGTCCACGCCCAGCGCCGCGGCATGGTCCAGCAGGCTCTGCGGCGGCTGCGGATCGCTCACCACCGCCGGGCGCCCGGCGCGCAGGATGCCGGCCTTCTCGCGCCCGATGCTCTCGCGGTCCGGCCCCAGGTAGTCGGTGTGGTCCAGCGCGATGCTGGTGATCAAGGCGCAGTCGGCATCGATGGCATTGACCGCGTCCAGCCGGCCGCCCAGGCCCACCTCCAGGATCACCAGGTCCAGCGGCGTCTGCGACAACGCCCGCATGATGGCCAGCGTGGTGAACTCGAAGTAGGTCAGCGTCGTGCCCTGGCGCGCCGCCTCCACCGCCTCGAAGTGCGGCAGCAGCGCCTCGGCCTCGATCATCTGCCCGTCGATGCGGCAGCGCTCCTCGAAGTGCACCAGGTGCGGCTTGCTGTAGAGCCCGACCCGGTAGCCCGCCGCGCGCGCGATGGCGTCCAGCATCGCGCAGCTCGATCCCTTGCCGTTGGTGCCGGCCACGCTGATCACGGGCACGTCGAAGCGCAGGCCCAGCCGGTCGCGCACCGCTGCCACGCGCTCCAGCGTCATGTCGATGCTCTTGGGATGCAGGGCTTCGCAGTGGGCCAGCCAGTCGTCGAGCGTGCGTGGGGAGGTCATGGGCGCGGATGGTAAGAGGCAGCAAAAAGGCCGGCTCGCGGCCGGCCTTGCGTGAAAAGTTGGGACGTCAGGCGACGGCGTCAGCGCTCTGGCGCTGCAGCATGGCCAGCGCATGGGCGATGGTGGATCGCAACTGGCGCCGGTCCACGATCATGTCCAGCGCACCCTTGCCCAGCAGGAACTCCGAGCGCTGGAAGCCCTCGGGCAGCTTCTCGCGCACCGTGTTCTCGATCACGCGCGGGCCGGCAAAGCCGATCAGCGCCTTGGGCTCGGCGATCACGATGTCGCCCACGAAGGCGAAGCCCGCCGACACGCCGCCCATGGTCGGGTCGGTCAGCACGCTGACGTAGGGCAGCTTGGCCTTGGCCAGGCGCGTGAGCGCCGCGTTGGTCTTGGCCATCTGCATCAGGCTCAGCAGGCCTTCCTGCATGCGCGCGCCGCCCGTGGCGGTGAAGCACACGAAGGGCACCTTCTGCTCGATGGCCGTTTCCACACCGCGCACGAAGCGCTCGCCCACCACCGAGCCCATGGAGCCGCCCATGAAGTCGAACTCGAAGCACGCCGCCACCAGCGGCACGCTCATCACCGAGCCGCCGATGACGACCAGCGCGTCGGTCTCGCCGGTGCTGTCCAGCGCCTGCTTCAGGCGCTCGGGGTACTTCCTGCTGTCCTTGAACTTCAGCGCATCGACCGGAATGACTTCCTGGCCGAGCTCGTAGCGGCCCTCGTGGTCGAGGAAGGCATCCAGCCGCGCGCGCGCGCCGATGCGGTGGTGGTGGTCGCACTTGGGGCAGACGTTGAGGTTCTGCTCCAGGTCGGTCTTGTAGAGCACCGTCTCGCACGAGGGGCACTTGATCCACAGCCCCTCGGGGACGGTGCGCCGCTCCGACGGATCGGTGTGCTGGATCTTCGGGGGCAGCAGTTTTTCAAGCCAGCTCATGCATGCGCTCCTTGGGCCGCCTCGTCCAGGGCGGCGCGAATCTCGGTCATGAATCGGCGGCCCGCGGCCGCCACTTCGTCCTTCGGCTGTTCCTGCAACAGCTGCACGAGGCGCGAGCCGATCACCACCGCATCGGCCACCTCGCCCACCGCGCGCGCCGAGGCCGCGTCGCGAATGCCGAAGCCCACGCCCACCGGCACGCTCACATGCGCGCGGATGCGCGGCACCATGGCCGCCACGGCGGCGGTGTCCAGGTGCCCGGCACCGGTGACGCCCTTGAGCGACACGTAGTAGACGTAGCCGCTGGCAATGCGCCCCACGTGCACCATGCGCGCCTCGGTGGAAGTGGGGGCCAGCAGGAAGATCGGGTCCATGCCCGCCGCCTGCAATTGCGCCGCGAAGGCTTCGCATTCCTCGGGCGGGTAGTCCACGACCAGCACACCGTCCACGCCGGCCGCCGACGCGTCGGCCACGAAGCGCTCCACGCCGTAGCGCTCCACCGGATTGGCGTAGCCCATCAGCACCACGGGCGTGGCGTCATCGCTGCGGCGGAACTCGCGCACCATGTCCAGCACCTGCGTCATGCCGATGCCCTTGGCCAACGCGCGCTCGGCGGCCTGCTGGATCACCGGGCCGTCGGCCATCGGGTCCGAGAAGGGCACGCCCAGCTCGATCACGTCGGCGCCGCCTTCGGCCAGCGCCTGCATCAGCGCGGGCGTGACGTCGGCGAAGGGATCGCCCGCGGTGACATAGGGGATCAGCGCCTTGCGGCCCTGCGACTTCAGCCGCTCGAAGGTGGCGGCGATACGGACGGAGCCCTTGCTCATTGCTTCACCTTCTGGCCCTGGCAGGAGGGACGGCAGTAGAAGGCCGCGCCGGAGAGGTCGGCCACGGTGCCGATGTCCTTGTCGCCGCGGCCCGAGAGGTTGACCAGCAGGTGCTGATCCGGGCGCATGGTGGCGGCCAGCTTCATCGCGTAGGCCACGGCGTGGCTGGATTCCAGCGCCGGGATGATGCCCTCGGTGCGGCACAGCCGGTGGAACGCGGCCAGCGCCTCGTCGTCGGTGATGCCCACGTACTCGGCGCGGCCGATGTCCTTCAGGTACGCATGCTCGGGCCCGACGCCGGGGTAGTCCAGGCCGGCGGACACCGAGTGCGTTTCGGTGATCTGGCCGTTGGCGTCCTGCAGCAGGTAGGTGCGGTTGCCGTGCAGCACGCCCGGCGAGCCCTTCTGCAGCGAGGCGGAATGCTTTCCGCTGTCCAGCCCCAGGCCCGCCGCCTCCACGCCGATGAGGCGCGTGTTGGCCTCGCCGATGTACGGATAGAAGATGCCCATGGCGTTGCTGCCGCCGCCCACGCAGGCGATGACGGCGTCGGGCTGGCGCCCGATCAACTCGGGCATCTGCACCAGGCATTCGTCGCCGATGACGCGCTGGAAGTCGCGCACCATCGCCGGGTACGGGTGCGGGCCGGCCACGGTGCCGATGATGTAGAAGGTGTTCTCAACGTTGGTGACCCAGTCGCGCAGGGCCTCGTTGAGCGCGTCCTTGAGCGTGCGCGAGCCCGACTCCACCGGCACCACCTTGGCGCCCAGCAGGTGCATGCGGTAGACGTTGGGGCTCTGGCGCTTCACGTCCTCCGCGCCCATGTACACCACGCACTCCAGCCCGTAGCGGGCGCAGATGGTGGCGGTGGCCACGCCATGCTGGCCGGCGCCGGTCTCGGCGATCACGCGCGGCTTGCCCATGCGCTTGGCCAGCAGCGCCTGGCCGATGGTGTTGTTCACCTTGTGCGCGCCGGTGTGGTTCAGGTCCTCGCGCTTGAGGTGGATCTGCGCGCCGCCGATCTCGCGCGACAGCCGCGCGGCGTGGTAGACGGGGCTGGGGCGGCCGACGAAATGCGCCAGCTCGTTCTGGAATTCGGCCAGGAACTCGGGGTCGGCCTTGTAGCGGTCCCAGGCCGCCTTGAGCTCATCGAGCGCGTGGATCAGCGTCTCGGCGACGAAGGTGCCACCGTAGGGGCCGAAATGCCCGCTGGCATCGGGTTGGTCGTAGTTCAGCATCGGAGAGGTCAATTCAGGCTGGCAGGCGACGGCGGTGCTCAGAGAGCGGCCAACTGGGCGTCGGCCGCGCGCACCGCCTCGCAGAACCGGTGCATCAGCGCGGCATCCTTGATGCCCTTGGCCACTTCCACACCGGAGCTCACGTCAACGGCCCAGGGCCGTACGCGCAGCACGCCATCGGTCACGTTGGCAGCACTCAACCCACCAGACAAAACGACCGGAGCGGGGAGCGCGGGAGGGATGAGGGACCAATCGAAGACCTTGCCACCGCCGCCGTAGCCTTCGACATGCGCGTCGAGGAGCAGCCCCTGGGCGTGCGGGTACTGCCGGGCGAAGTCTAACAAATCGACCCCTGGGGAAACCCGCGCTGCGCGCAGGAAAGGCCGGCGCGGCAGCGCGCAGGCCTCGGGCGTCTCGTCGCCGTGGAACTGCAGCAGCGCGTTCGGAATGGCCTGCAGCGCCTCTTCGATGAGTGCCGGCGCGGCGTTGACGAACAGGCACACCGGCGTGACGAAGGCCGGCAGCCGCCGCGCCAGCTCGGCCGCGCGCTCGACGCTGACGTAGCGCGGGCTGCGCTCGTAGAGCACCAAGCCGATGGCGTCGGCGCCGGCTTCGACAGCGGCGTCGAGGTCGGCCTCGCGGGTGAGGCCGCAGATCTTGATACGGGTGCGATGGGTCATCGGCAAAGGCGCGGCGCGTGGGAGTGGTCAGGACAACCAGTCCAGCGCCGGCACATGGTCGGGAATGGCGTGGCGCGCATCGTAGTGCGGACCCACGAAGTACAAGCCATCGGGGGCAAAGGTGGGCGCGGCCGTCTCGCGCCGGCGCGAGGCCAGCACCTCGGCCATCCACGCCACCGGCCGCGTGCCCTGCCCTACGGCGATCAGGCAGCCCATGATGTTGCGCACCATGTGGTGCAGGAAGGCGCTGGCCTCGAAATCGAAGCTCCAGTAGGCGCCGTGCCGCGCGATGCCGATGTGGCGCAGCGTCTTCACCGGCGACAGCGCCTGGCAGCCCGCGGCGCGGAAGGCGCTGAAGTCATACTCGCCCAGCAGCAGCGCCGCGGCGGCCTGCATCGGCTCCAGCGCCAGCGGCCGGAAGGTCCACCCCACCTGGCCGCTCTCCAGCGCCGGACGCACCGGCGACTCCAGCAGCACGTAGCGGTAGCGGCGTCCGCGCGCGCTGTTGCGGGCATGGAAGTCCGGCGCGACCGGGCGGCACCACTGCACCGCGATGTCCGGCGGCAGGTATCGGTTCACGCCGCGCACCCACGAGAACTCCTCGCGCCGCAGCGGCGTGTCCAGGTGCACCACCTGGTTGATGCCGTGCACGCCGGCGTCGGTGCGCCCGGCGCAGAGCGTGCTCACCGGCATGGCGGCAAAGGCCGACAGCGCCTGCTCCAGCTTGTCCTGCACCGTCTGGCCGTCGGGCTGGCTCTGCCAGCCGTGGTAGGCCCCGCCGCGATAGCTCACGCCCAGCGCGATGCGCTGCAGCGCCGCCGGCGCCTCGGCGGCGCCGGGCGCTTCGATGCCGCGTTCAGACAAGGCTGGCCAGCATGCCCTCGGCACGCGTCTTCAAGTCGCCGCTGGCCTGCGCCACCACTTCCTGCAGCAGGTCGCGCGCGCCCTCGGCGTCGCCGATCTGGACGAATTCCCCGGCCAGCTCCAGCTTGCGCTCCAGCGGGTCGCCCTCGGTGCCGAAGCCCGACAGCCCCATCTCCTCCAGCACCGAGGGCGTGGAGGTTTCATCCAGGTCCAGCGACAGGCTATCCAGGGCGAAAGGCAGCTTGGGCGCGGCCGACGCGGACGAAGGCAGCACCACTTCGGTGTCGAAATCCATGTCGGCCATCGGGTCGTCCTGCTGTGCGGGCACAGGGCTCGCGGCCTGCGCCGGCGTGGCCGCAGCCGCCGCAGCTGCAGCGGCCGCCGCACCCGCCCCGACCGCCACCGCGGCCGTCACGGCCTTGCCCGCGTCGGGACGCTTCTGCTCCGCGGACGGCGCCGGCACGTCGTCCAGCCGGCTCAGGTCCAGGTCCAGCCCCGCGCCGGCCGGCTGGGCCGGCGGCCGGCTGGGTTGCCAGGCGGACGGCGCCCGCGAGGCCGGGCCGGCCGCGGACGCCGTGGCGTAGAGCGGGTTGTCCGGATCGATCTGCAGTCCCAGCTCGCAGGCCTTGGCCCAGTCCTCGCCCTGCCCCTGCGTGAGCTGCTGCACCTCCTGCGCCAGCTGCTCGAAGGCCTTCTTGTCATGCCGCTTGGCGTAGACCTCCAGCAGCTTCAGGCGCACGGGCAGCCGCTGCGGGCTGCTGTGCATCGCTTCCTTGAGGATTTCCTCGGCCTGCAGGTCGCGGCCATAGGCCAGGTACACGTCCGCCTCGGCCACCGGATCGACGTCGCCGATGGCGTCGAGCTGGCTCAGCGTGTAGTGCATCGCCGAGGCCGGCACCTTCGACTCGCCCGTGTCCACCTGCTGGCCACCGCTGTGGCCGAAGAAGGACTCGGCCTGCAGCCGGCTTTCCATGAACGAGGTTTCGGTGGGCGACTTGGCGCGGCGGCGCCGCGCCAGCAGCGCCAGCACGGCCGCCACGCCCAGGCCGCCGGCCGCCAGGGCGGCCAGCACCCAGGGGCGCGACAGCAGGCCCAGCAGGCCCGTGTCCGCCTCCGCTTCGGCCGCGTTGGTGGCCACCGGCGGCATCACGTCCACCACAGCGGAGCCCGCCGAGGCCGCGGCCGTTGCCGCGGACGCTGCGGATGCAGGCGCCGACGCGGCAGCAACGGCCTCCGCGGACGAGGCTGCCGCCTCGGGCGCGGACGCGGGCATGCCCGACGCCGCCGCCTCGGCCGCGACCGGGGCGGATGCCGGCGCGGCGCCCGGCGCATTGGGGCTGCCCCCGGCCAGCCGGCGCAGCTCCTCCACGTTGCGCGACAGCTCCGCCACGCGCTGGGCCTGCTCACGCCGCTCGGCCTCGCGCGCCAGCCGGGCTTCCAGGCCCGCGCCGTCGCCGCGCGACAGGTGCAGCCGGTCCGGCACGCTCGCGGGGGCGCGCCGGTCCTCGACCGCCGCCTCCACGGCGCCGCCGGAGCGACGCACCGAGTCCTCCACGCGCGCGGGTGGCACCGAGCCGGCCAGGCGTTGGCGGTAGGCGTTGAAGTCGGCGCTCTGCATGCGCACCACCTGGCGCGCCTCGCCGCGCGCCACCTGGGCCGCCTGCTGCGCCGTGGGCAGGTTCAGCACCACGTCGGCGCGCAGCCGGTTCATGTTCTGCCCGATGAAGGCGTGCGGGTTGCTGCGGTACAGCGCCACGAGCATCTGGTCCAGCGACACGCCCGCGGCCTGCTGCCGCGCGGCCACGCCGGAGAGCGTGTCGCCCCGGCGCACCACATAGCGCCCGGACTTGGCCTCGGCCGGGTTCGGCCGCGCACTGGCTGCGGGAGAAGGCGCGGCCTCGGTGGCCGGGCCCGTCACCGGGCCCGAGCTGCTGGTGCTCGGAGTGGGAAGCGGGGCTTCAGGCGGCGCGGCGCCCAGCAGCGGCGCGGTGAGCGGGACCGGCGCGGAGGCGGCCTGGGCCACGGGCTGCGGCGCCTCGAACAGCAGCGTGTACTCGCGCGTCAGGCGGCCGCTGGCCCAATCGACTTCCAGGATCAGGTCCAGGAAGGCGTCCTGCACCGGCTGGTCACTGCTGATGCGCAGCACCGGCTGGCCGTCGGCGCGCTGCTGCAGGCTCACATGGGCCGCGGCCAGCGCGGGGCTGTAGTTCACCCCGGCACGGCCGAAGGCCTCGGGCGGCACGATGCGCGCCGCCAGGTTCTGCGTTTCCTCGGCGCCGACGAGCTCGATCTCGGCGCGCAGCGGCTCGCCGCGCCCCGACTGCAACGATATGCGCCCCAGGCTCAACGCCCAGGCGCTGCCGCAGACCGCCACACCCATCACGGCCGCGGCAACCCCTTGCAGCGCCCGCCGCCCTGCCTTCTCCGAGCTGATCCTCAAGACCTGTCCCTTTCCAAAGCCACGGCGGTGCCGAGCCACCGCCTGCGCCCCGACAGGGTCCGCCCAGAGCTAGCGCAACGCTGCTGGCGCGCAGGCTGTGTCGTCAGGCGCCGTTCAGCGCGACTCGACCAGCAGGCGCAGCATGCGGCGCAGCGGCTCGGCGGCGCCCCACAGCAGTTGGTCGCCGATGGTGAAGGCGCCCAGGTACTCCGGCCCCATCGCCAGCTTGCGCAGACGCCCCACCGGGATGGTCAGCGTGCCCGTCACGGCCACCGGCGTCAGGTCACGGACGGTGGCCTCGCGGGTGTTGGGCACGACCTTCACCCACTGGTTGTCGGCGGCGATCATTGCCTCGATATCGGCCAGCGGCACGTCCTTCTTAAGCTTGAAGGTCAGCGCCTGGCTGTGGCAGCGCATGGCGCCGATGCGCACGCAGAAGCCATCGACCGGCACGGCCGGGCTGCTGAAGCCCTCGCCCTGGCCGAGGATCTTGTTGGTCTCGGCCATGCCCTTCCACTCCTCGCGCGACATGCCGTTGCCGAGGTCCTTGTCGATCCAGGGGATCAGCGAGCCACCCAGCGGCACGCCGAAGTTGGCCGTCTCGGCCTCGGTCAGCGCGCGCTGCTTCTCGACGATCTTGCGGTCGATCTCCAGGATCGCGCTCTTGGGGTCGTCCAGCAGGGCCTTGACCTCGGCGTTGAGCGTGCCGAACTGCGTCAGCAGCTCGCGCATGTGCTGCGCGCCGCCGCCGGAGGCGGCCTGGTAGGTCTGGGTGCTCATCCACTCGACCAGCCCGGCCTTGTACAGCGCGCCCACGCCCATGAGCATGCAGCTCACGGTGCAGTTGCCGCCGATCCAGTTGCGCCCGCCCTTGGCCAGCGCGTCCTTGATCACGGGCAGGTTCACCGGGTCCAGCACGATGACGGCATCGTCCTTCATGCGCAGCGAGGACGCCGCGTCGATCCAGTGGCCGTTCCAGCCCGCGGCGCGCAGCTTGGGATACACCTCGTTGGTGTAGTCGCCACCCTGGGCCGTGAGGATGATGTCGCAGCGCTTGAGCGCGTCGATGTCGAACGCGTCCTGCAGCTTGGTCTCGTTCTTCGCCATGGCCGGGGCGTTGCCACCGGCGTTGGAGGTCGAGAAGAACAGCGGCTCGATCAGCTCGAAGTCGCCTTCGGCGCGCATGCGCTCCATCAGCACCGAGCCGACCATGCCGCGCCAGCCCACCAATCCCACGAGTGCCATCGTCATTCCTTTGAAAAAACTGCTTTCCCGGACCCCAGGTCTGCCGGCTCGTATCGCCGGGGTCCAGGGGAATGGGCGAGACGAACCGGAGCTGATCAGCCCGTAATGGTTTTGCCCGTAATCGCCGCCACCACGGCGTCGCCCATCTCGCGCGTGCCCACCTTGCGGGTACCGTCGCTGTAGATGTCGGGCGTGCGCAGACCCGCGGCCAGCACAGCGCGCACCGCCGACTCGATGCGGTCGGCGGCTTCGGGCTGGGCGAGGGTGTAGCGGAGCATCATGGCTGCGGACAGGATTGTAGCCAGCGGGTTTGCAACACCCTTACCAGCAATGTCCGGTGCGCTGCCATGGCTGGGCTCGTACAGGCCCTTGTTGTTGGCGTCCAGCGAGGCCGAGGGCAGCATGCCGATCGAGCCCGTGAGCATCGCCGCCTCGTCGGAGAGGATGTCGCCGAACATGTTGCCGGTGACAACCACGTCGAACTTCTTGGGCGCCTTCACCAGCTGCATCGCCGCGTTGTCCACGTACATGTGCTCCAGCTCCACGTCGGGATACTGGGCATGCACCTCGGTCACGATGTCCTTCCAGAACTGGAAGGTTTCCAGCACGTTGGCCTTGTCCACGCTGGTGACCTTCTTGCTGCGCCGGCGCGCGGCCTGGAAGGCCACGTGGGCGATGCGCTCGATCTCCGGGCGCGAGTAGCGCATCGTGTCGAAAGCCTCCTCGGCGCCAGGGAAATGCCCGTCCACCGCGGTGCGGCGACCGCGCGGCTGGCCGAAATAGATGTCGCCGGTGAGCTCGCGGATGATCAGGATGTCCAGCCCCGCCACCAGCTCGGGCTTGAGGCTCGACGCGTGCGTGAGCTGCTCGTAGCACAGCGCCGGGCGCAGGTTGGCGAACAGGCCCAGGTGCTTGCGCAGGCCCAGGATCGCCTGCTCCGGGCGCAGCGCGCGCTCCAGCTTGTCGTACTTCCAGTCGCCCACGGCGCCGAACAGCACCGCGTCGGCGTCCTTGGCCAGCTGCAGGGTCGAGTCCGGCAGCGGATGGCCCTTGGCCTCGTAAGCCGCGCCACCGACCACCGCCTCTTCCAGCTCCAGCGGCAGCTCCAGCACGTTCAGGACCTTGACGGCCTCGGCCACGATCTCGGTGCCGATGCCATCGCCCGGCAGCACTGCAATCTTCATGTCTTGTTCTCCAGTGAAAGTGAGACGGCGCTTCAGCGGCCGGTGTTGGCCAGCCAGGGCATGCGGGCCAGGCGCTCGCCCTCGAAGCGGGCGATCTTCTCGGCATGGCGCAGCGTCAGGCCGATGTCGTCGAAGCCGTTGACCAGGCAGTACTTGCGGAAGGGCTGCACGTCGAATTCGATCTCGCTGCCGTCGGGCCGCACCACGCGCTGGCGCGGCAGGTCGATGGTGAGCTGGAAGCCGGGGAACGCCGCCACGTCATCGAACAGCTTGTCCACCTCGTGCTCGGGCAGCACGATCGGCAGCAGGCCGTTCTTGAAGCAGTTGTTGAAGAAGATGTCGGCGAAGCTCGGCGCGATCAGCGCGCGGAAGCCGTACTGCTCCAGCGCCCAGGGCGCGTGCTCGCGGCTGGAGCCGCAGCCGAAGTTGGCGCGCGCCAGCAGGATCGAGGCGCCGGCGTAGCGCGGCTGGTTCAGCACGAAGTCGGGGTTGGGCTTGCGGCTGGCCGGGTCCTGGCCGGGCTCGCCGTGGTCCAGGTAGCGCCACTCGTCGAACAGGTTCGGGCCGAAGCCCGTGCGCTTGATCGACTTCAGGAACTGCTTCGGGATGATGGCGTCGGTGTCGACGTTGTCGCGGTCCATCGGGGCCACCAGGCCCTGGTGCACGGTGAAGGCTTGCATGTCACTTCGTCCTTGAGGCGTTTTCGATCGCTCCGCCCACGGCGCGGATGTCGCGGCCCACGCCCTGGACCGTGTTGCAGGCGGCCAGCGCGGCCAGGACCAGCAGGGATGCCAAGAGTCGGTTCATGGGTGTCTGGAGCGGAGAGTCAGGTTCAGGCGATGCGGCGCACGTCCACGAAATGGCCTTCCATCGCGGCGGCGGCGGCCATGGCCGGGCTGACGAGGTGCGTGCGGCCCCCGTTGCCCTGGCGCCCTTCGAAGTTGCGGTTGGAGGTGCTGGCGCAGCGCTCGCCCGGCTCCAGCCGGTCCGCGTTCATGGCCAGGCACATCGAGCAGCCCGGCTCGCGCCATTCGAAGCCCGCGGCCTTGAAGATCTCGTGCAGCCCCTCGCGCTCGGCCTGCGCCTTGACCAGGCCCGAGCCCGGCACCACCAGCGCGGCCTTGACGTTGGCGGCGACCTTGCCGCCGATGCGCTTCACGACCTCGGCCGCCTCGCGCAGGTCCTCGATGCGGCTGTTGGTGCAGGAGCCGATGAACACCTTGTCCACGAACACGTCCGCCAGTGGCTTGCCCGGCTCCAGCCCCATGTAGCTCAGCGCGCGCTCCATGGCGCCGCGCTTGACGGCGTCCTTCTCCTGGTCGGGATCGGGCACGCGGTCCTCGATGGACAGCACCATCTCCGGCGAGGTGCCCCAGGTCACCTGCGGCTTGATCTGGCTGGCGTCGATCTCCACCACGCGGTCGAAATGCGCGCCCTCGTCCGAGTGCAGCGTGCGCCAGTGGGCCACGGCGGTTTCCCACTCGGCGTCGGTCTGCGGCGCGAAGGGGCGGCCCTTGACGTAGTTGAGGGTGGTCTGGTCCACGGCGACCAGGCCGGCGCGCGCACCGGCCTCGATGGCCATGTTGCACACCGTCATGCGGCCTTCCATCGACAGCGCGCGGATGGCCGAGCCGCCGAACTCGATCGTGTAGCCCGTGCCGCCGGCGGTGCCGATCCTGCCGATGATGGCCAGCACGATGTCCTTGGCGCCGCAGCCGCGCGGCAGCTGGCCCTCGACCTTGACCAGCATGTTCTTGGCCTTCTTGGCCAGCAGCGTCTGCGTGGCCATCACGTGCTCGACCTCGCTGGTGCCGATGCCGTGCGCCAGCGCGCCGAAGGCGCCGTGGGTGCTGGTGTGGCTGTCGCCGCACACCACGGTCATGCCCGGCAGCGTGGCGCCGTTCTCGGGGCCGATGACGTGCACGATGCCCTGGCGCTGGTCCATGAACGGGAAGTACGCCGCGGCGCCGAAGGCGCGGATGTTGGCGTCCAGCGTCGTGATCTGCTGCTTGCTGATCGGGTCGGCGATGCCGTCGTAGCCGCGCTCCCAGCCGGTGGTGGGCGTGTTGTGGTCGGCGGTGGCGACGATGGAGCTGTTGCGCCAGGGCTTGCGGTTCGCCAGGCGCAGGCCTTCGAACGCCTGCGGGCTGGTCACTTCGTGCACCAGGTGGCGGTCGATGTAGAGGATGGCGGTGCCGTCTTCCTCGGTGTGGATGACGTGCTCATCCCACAGCTTGTCGTAGAGCGTGCGTGCGGTGTTCATGGCGTCGGGATCAGGGTGGAAGAAGCGCCGGCCGCCTGAAGCGGCGCGGCCAGGGAATCGATGAAGCGCTGCACCAGCGTGGGCAGCCGCTCCTGCTTGCGGACCGCGATCTGGTACTCGCGCTCCGCCCAAGGCTCGTCCAGGCGCAGCACCTGGAGATCGAAGAGTTGCGAGAAGCGCTCGGCCACCACGGCGGGCAGGATCGCCACGCCCAGGCCGGCGCCCACGAGCTGTGCAATGGCGTCAAAGCCATGCACCTGCAGCCGGGTGTTGAGCGTGCGGCCGCGCTCGGTGGCCTGCTCGCGCATGAATTCCTGCACCGCCGCGCCCACGTGCAGGCCGACCAGGTCGTAGTCCAGCAGGGCCTCGAAGCGCACCGACGGCTCGTCCGCCAGCGCATGCCCGGCCGGCACGATCACGGCCAGCGTGCCGCGGCGCCAGGGCCGCGTGGCGAGCTGCGGCTCCAGCACCGGCGGCACGAAGATGCCCACGTCGGCATGCCCCTCGGCCACCGCCGCCTGCACCTCGGCGCTGGTCATGTCCTCCAGGCTGATGCGGATGAGCGGATGCGCACGGGTGAAAGCCGCCAGCGGCGGCGGCAGGCATTCGGCGATGGCGCTGGCGTTGGCCGCCAGGCGCAGATGGCCCTTGAGCCCGCGCGCGTACTCGACGACTTCGCTTTCCAGCGCGTGCAGCGAGGCATTGAGGGCGCGGATGTGGCGCACCAGGGCGCGGCCGGCATCGGTGATCTCCACGCCGCGCGCGCGGCGCTCGAACAGCACCACGCCCAGGCGTGCTTCCAGGTCCGACAGCCGCTTGCTTGCGGCTGCCAGCGCCAGGTGCTCGCGCTCCGCGGCGCGCGTGAGGCTGCCGGTCTCGGCAATCGCGAGCACGAGGTTGAGGCTGAGGAGGTCGAAACGCATGCCGGTTTTCGTCAAGGCTCGCCATGTTGCCTTGACGCGGCACGAAGGGTCATCGGCATTCAGCAATCCAGCCTTCGCAGCGCACGAAGGCTTGGTGCTCGGACAAGCCCAGAAAACCTTGGGAACCAAGAGATCCCGTTCGGGCTGAGCCCTTCGACCGGGCTCAGGGCGAACGGGTGAAGAGGTGTCCGGCGACTGGGCGAAATCCCTGTCAGCCCACCAGCAGCCGCGCGCCCTCGCCCGCCGGCAGCACCTCGCCGACCTCGGCGGCCAAGTCGAAGCCGTGGCGGCGGAACAGCGCCAGCACGTCGGGCACGGCGGACGCCTCGCAGCTCACCAGCAGGCCGCCGCTGGTCTGCGGATCGGTCAGCAGCGAGCGCTCCAGGTCGCCCAGGCTGTCGCCGAGTTGCACCTCGGCACCGTAGCCCAGCCAGTTTCGGCCGGAGGCGCCGGTGATGAAGCCTTGCACCGCCAGCTCGCGCACGCCGGGCAGCAGCGGCACCGCGTTCCAGTTCAGGCGCACCCGGGTGTTGGACCCGCGCGCCAGCTCCAGCGCATGGCCGGCCAAGCCGAAGCCGGTGACGTCGGTGATGGCGTGCACGGCCTCCAGCGCGGCCAGCGCCGGGCCCGGCGTGTTGAGCTGGGTGGTGCTGGCGATCATCTGGGCGTAGCCCTCGGCACCGAGCTGCTCCTTCTTGAGCGCGGCCGAGTACACGCCCACGCCCAGCGGCTTGCCCAGCACCAGGCGGTCGCCGGGGCGGGCGTCGGCATTGCGGCGCACGCGCTTGGGATGCACCAGGCCCAGCGCGACCAGGCCGTAGATGGGCTCGACCGAATCGATGGTGTGGCCGCCGGCGATGGGGATGCCGGCCTCGCGGCACACCGCCTGGCCGCCTTCGAGGATGCGGCCGATGGTCTGGGCGGGCAGCACGTTGATGGGCATGCCCACCAGCGCCAGCGCCATGATCGGCGTGCCGCCCATGGCGTAGACGTCGGAGATGGCGTTGGTGGCGGCGATGCGGCCGAAGTCGAAGGGGTCATCGACGATCGGCATGAAGAAGTCGGTGGTGGCGATCAGCGCCTGCTCGTCGTTGAGCTGGTAGACGGCGGCGTCGTCGGCGGTCTCGATGCCCACCAGCAGCTGCGGCGGCACCGGCATGGCGGCAGTGGTCTTGAGGATCTCGCTGAGCACGCCGGGGGCGATCTTGCAGCCGCAGCCGCCGCCGTGCGAAAGCGAGGTCAGGCGGGGCGTGGTCGGGGCGGGGGCGTTCATGGACAAGGCATCTCCAGCAGGTCGGCCATCAGGGCGCGCAGGGTGTGTCGTTCGCGCGCCGGCTCGAACAGCGGCGCGCGCAGCGCGGCGGCCGCGGACAGGGCCGGCAGCATAGCGGGCTCGTCCAGACACCTTTCGATCAGGGTCGCGAGCGCCGCGGCGGCGCCGGGCCCGAACAGGCCGGGGTAGTCCGCGCCCAGCAGCCCGACATGACCCGGGATGCGCGAGGCCAGCACCGGCGTGCCGCTGGCCACCGCCTCCACCACCACCGTGGGCGCGCCCTCCACCACGCTGGCGTTGACCAGCACATGCGCCCGGGCGATGCGCTCGCGGGTTTCAGCGTGCGGCAGCGCATCAAGCCATTCATAGGCGGGCAGTTCGACCTGCAGCGCGCGCGCCTGTGTGCCCAGCGCCTCATCGAGCGCGCCCCCCACATGCTGAAAACGCCAGTCGCCGCGTCCGGCCAGCCGGCGCAGCGCGGCCCAGGCCGTGGCCGGGTCTTTTTCAGCGCGCAGGTGGCCGACCATGACGATCTGCAACGGTGGTGTGGGCGGACACGCCACCGCCGGTCCGGGTTCAACACTGGGGAAGCACACCACCGCCTTGTCGCGCCAGGGTGCGGGCACGTCGTCCACGGCGCGCTCCTGCAGCACGACCAGCCGCCGCGCCAGTGCCAGCGAGCGCTGCGCATCCGCATCGTGGTGGATGTCGCGGTAGAGGTCTGTGCCGGTCAGCGCCAGCGCGATGGGTTTATGAGGCTGCGCCTGGGCCCAGGCGGCGATGCTCTCGGCGCTGCGGCGCGCGTGCAGCGCCAGCAGCACGTCGGCCGCCTCGCCGCGCCAGCGGTCGGTCAGCAGCACCTCGAAGGGCCCGTCCAGCAGGCGCGCCCAGCGGCTGGCGGTGTGCCAGTTGCCGTTGTTGGCGGCGGCCAGCGCGGGGGTGACGAGGCAGATGCGGGGACGGGAACCTGGGGTACTGCTCATCGGCCGCGGTTATAGCGGCCTGCCGGCGGGCCGGCGCCGGCAGGGACACACGAGTGCCGCGCTACGCCCTCGCCCCAAACACCGCGAACCCCTGCCGCTCGTCCGTCCAGCAGCGCGTGGAGCGCCACCCCGCCTCGTGCAGCAGTTCGTCGAACTGCTCGATGCGGTACTTGTAGGAGTTCTCGGTGTGGATGGTCGCGCCCGCGGCGAAGTCGCGCCGGTGGCCGTCCCAGCGCACCTGCAGGTCGCGCGTGGCACGCAGGTGCATCTCGATGCGCGAGGCCTCCGGGTCGAAGCAGGCCAGGTGCGCCCAGTCGGCCGGGTCGAAGTCGCTGCCGAGCTGGCGGTTCACGTGCAGCAGCAGGTTGCGGTTGAAGGCCGCCGTGACACCCAGCGCGTCGTCGTAGGCCGGCAGCAGCTGTGCCAGCGGCTTGACCAAGTCCACGCCGATGAGCAGCGCCCCGCCCTGGGACTGCTCGCGCACCTGCTGCAGGAAGCGCCGCGCCTGCGCCGGCTCGAAATTGCCGATGCTGGAGCCGGGATAGAACATCAGCCGCGGCCCGGCTTCCAGCGCCGCCGGCAGCGCCAACGACTGTGAGAAATCCAGCGCCACGCCGGTCATGGGCAGCTGCGGGTGCCGCAGCTGCAGTGCCTGCAGCGCGTCGCGGATGAACCCGGCCGCGATGTCCACCGCCACGTAGTGGCCGGGCTGCAGCAGCCCGAACAGCGAGGCGGCCTTGGCGCAGTTGCCCGCGCCCAGGTCCACCAACGTCAGCCCTGTGCCCAGGGCGCGGGCGATCTCGGGGCCCTGCGCCGCGAAGATCGCGGCCTCGGTGCGCGTGGCCTGGTACTCGGGCAGCGCCGTGATGGCCTCGAACAGCCGGCAGCCCAGCGCGTCGTAGAGGTGCTTGGGGGACACATGGGCCGGCCGGGCCAGCAGCCCGGCCGTCAGTTCCGCGGCATGGTCGGCCGGCACGCTGGCCGGGGCTTCGATGAATTTCGGCAGAAGCTCATGCATCCGGCGCACTCTAGGGAGCCTGCCCCCCACAAGATGCGACAGGGTGCAACTGCGGTGTAATTCCGCTCCTTCGATCCAACTCCCAACACGATGAAACCGCCCTTCTCGCCCGCCCGCCGCGCCCTGCTCGCCGCCTCGCTGCTCGCCGCCGTCGGCGCGCAGGCCCAGACCCAGGTGCTGCGCGTCACCGCCATCCCCGACGAGTCGCCCACCGAGCTGGCGCGCAAGGCGGCGCCGCTGATGAAGTACCTGGAGGGCAAGCTGGGCATGAAGGTCGAGTACACGCCCGTCACCGACTACGCCGCCGCCGTGGAGGCGCTGGTCAACAAGAAGGTGGACCTGGCCTGGTTCGGCGGCTTCACCTTCGTGCAGGCCCACGTGCGCTCGGGCGGCAAGGTGATCCCGCTGGTGCAGCGCGAGGAAGATGAAAAATTCCGCTCGGTGTTCATCACCGCCGATCCGGCGATCAAGAGCCTGGCCGACCTGAAGGGCCGCGACCTGAGCTTCGGCTCGCAGAGCTCCACCAGCGGCCACCTGATGCCGCGCCATTTCCTGCTGGCCGCCGGCATCGAGCCCGAGCGCGACCTCAAGCGCGTGGCCTTCAGCGGCGCGCATGACGCCACCATCGCCGCCGTCGCCTCCGGCAAGGTCCAGGCCGGCGCGCTCAACATCTCGGTGTGGGACAAGTTCGTGGCCGACAAGAAGGTGGACACCAGCCGCGTGCGCGTCTTCTTCACCACCCCGCCCTACTACGACTACAACTGGACGGTGCATGCCGACATGCCCGCCGCGCTGCGCGACAAGCTCGGCGCCGCCTTCCTGGCGCTGAACAAGTCCACGCCCGAAGGCCAGCAGGTGCTGGAGCTGCAGCGCGCCACGCGCTTCATCCCGACCAAGGCCGAGAACTACAAGAGCATCGAAGGCGCCGCGCGCAGCGCCGGGCTGCTCTAAGCGCCGACGCCGGCAAGGGCTTGAGCGGCGCGCGGCGCGGACCGGGGGCCCGTGCCGCTACAGTCCGGCCCTTTCGCGGCGACCCCGCATCGGGACTGCCCGCCGCCCGTCCGAATTCCCATGCATCTGTCCCTGTCCCAGGTCAGCGCCGCGCATCCGGCGGCGCGCCGCGGCGCCGCGCCGGCGCTGCGCGGCATCACGCTGTCGCTGCGGCCCGGCGAGCAGGCGGCGCTGATCGGCCCTTCCGGCGCGGGCAAGACCACGCTGCTGCAGGTCGCCGCCGCAGCGCTGCGCCCGGCCTCGGGCCGCGTCGATCTTGACGGCATTGATCCCTGGACCCTGCCCGTGCGCGCGCTGCAGCGCCTGCGCGGCCGCTTGCTGCTGGCACCGCAAGTGCCGCCGCTGCCGCCGCGCCAGCGCGTCATCACCTCGGTGCTGGCGGCCCGGCTGCCGGCCATGGGCTTCTGGACCAGCCTGCGCTCGCTCTTCTACCCCGTGGACATCCCCGGCGCGCATGCGGCGCTGGAGCGCTTCGACCTGGCGGAAAAACTCTTCGAGCGCGTGGACCGGCTCTCCGGCGGCGAGCGCCAGCGCGTGGGCCTGGCGCGCGCGCTGCTGGCGCCGGCCAACCTGTGGCTGGTGGACGAGCCGCTGTCCGCGCTGGACCCGCGCCGCGCCGAGCAGGCGATCGACGCGCTGGTGGACGAGGCGCGCGCGCGCGGCGCCACGCTGCTGGCCTCGTTGCACCAGGTGGACGTGGCGCTGGCGCGTTTCACCCGCGTCATCGGGCTGCGCGACGGTGCGCTGTTCTTCGACCTGCCCGCCGCCGAGGTCACGGCCGAGCGGCTGCGCCAGCTCTATGCGCAGCATGAGGACGAGCTGCGCGCGCCGGCGGCGCAGGACACGTCCGCGCCGGGGCCGAAGCCGGTGGTGATGCACTGCCGATGAGCGCCGTCCTGCCGCCGCCGCGCCGTGATCCGGCGTGGCTGTCCCGCCTGTCCTGGAGCGTCACGGCGCTGGTGCTGCTGTGGCCGCTGGTCGTGCTCACCGAATTCCGGCCGGCGCAGCTCTGGGCGCCGGAGAGCCGCGCGCCGGTGCTCAATTTCCTGGCCGGCTTCTTCCCGCCGGCGCACTCGGCCGAGTTCCTGCAGATGGTGGCGCGCGAAACCTGGCGCACGGTGGCCATGGCCACGGCCGGCATCGTGCTGGGGCTGCTCATCGCCGTGCCCGGCGCGCTGCTGGCCACCGAGGCGCTGTCGGTGTCGCTGCTGTCGGGACGCATGGCGCCACTGCCGCGCGCGCTGCGCCAGGGGGTGCGCTGGGCGCTGATCGTGCTGCGCAGCGTGCCGGAGCTGGTGTGGGCGCTGGTGTTCGTGCGCGTGGTGGGATTGGGGGCGACGCCGGGCGTGCTGGCCATCGCCCTGACCTACGGCGGCATGCTGGGCAAGGTCTACGCCGAGATCCTGGACAGCGGCGAGGCGCCGCCGGCGCAGGCGCTGCTGCGCAACGGCGCCGGGCGGCTGCAGGCCTTCTGCTACGCGCTGCTGCCGCAGAACGCGGCCGAGCTGGCCTCCTACACCGTGTACCGCTGGGAATGCGCCATCCGCAGCTCCGTGGTGCTGGGCTTCGTGGGCGCCGGCGGCCTGGGGCAGCAGATGGACAGCTCGATGAAGATGTTCAACGGCGGCGAGGTCGCCACCATGCTGCTGGTGTTCGTGGCGCTGGTGGCGCTGGCCGACCGCATGAGCGCGGCGTTGCGCCGGCAACTGGGCTGAGGCGATGAGGCAACGACACGGCACCAGCGCCGCCAACCCGCCCTGGAAGCTGCCGCCGCCGCTGTTCAACGCGCGCTGCAAGGCCTGCTGGGCCACGGCCGCCGCGCTCGTGCTGGTGGTGGCCAGCTTCGTGTCGCTGGACCTGCAGTGGGCCGCCTTCTTCTCGCTGGAGGCGCTGGACCGGATGGGTCGCTTCATCGGCGAGTTCTTCCCGCCGGATTTCTCCCTGCCCTTCGTGCGCCGGGTGGCGTGGTCGGCGGTGGAGACGCTGGCGATGTCGGCCCTGGGCACGCTGCTGGCGGCGCTGGCGGGCCTGGCGCTGGCGTTGCCGGCCAGCCGCCATCACGAGGGCGACCGCGCCCGGCTGCGCGGCGCGGCGCGGCTGCTGCTCAATGCGCTGCGCGCCATTCCGGAGCTGGTGTGGGCGGCGCTGCTGCTCATCGCCGCCGGGCTGGGCCCCTTTGCCGGCACGCTGGCGCTGGCGCTGCACACCTCGGGCGTGCTGGGACGGCTCTTCGCCGAGGCGATGGAGAACGCCCCGCGCGATGCCGCCACCGCGCTGCGCACCCAGGGCGTGCACGGCTGGCGCGTGCTGGCCTATGCGACGCTGCCGCAGGTGCTGCCGCAACTGCTCTCCTACACGCTCTACCGCTGGGAGAACAACATCCGCGCCGCGGCGGTGCTGGGCGTGGTGGGTGCCGGCGGGCTGGGGCAGCTGCTGGCCTTTCACATGGGCCTGTTCCACATGAACAAGACCGCCACCGTGCTGATCGCGATGCTGGGGCTCGTGGCGCTGGTGGACGGGCTCAGTTTCGCGATGCGGCGGGGGATGAGGTGATGACCACCGTCGCGAGGCGGCTCATTCCGGTTTCGCTTTACCCGTGGAGTGACCCGTTCGTCCTGAGGTATCGAAGGATGAACGGCCCCGACCGTGGTGCCGCCATCGCAGCCTGTCGGATTCGTACTTCGATACCTCAGTACGAACGGGTCATTTCACGACCAAAGTGGAATCGGTATGAGATGGCGGCACCACGGTGAGGGCCGTTCACCCTTCGACGCGCCCGCAGGGCGTGCCCTGCCCTGAGGTATCGAAGGGTCAGGGCGAACGGAATACTTCACTGGCAAACAGGAAACCGAGTCACTCCGGCTGAATCCCCGCCGCCTGCACCGCCTTGGCCCACTTGATGGTTTCCTTGGCGGCGAACAGGCCCAGCTCCTGCGGGCTGCTGGGCGTGAAGTTGAAGCCCGAAGGAGCGAGCTTGGCCTGCACGGCGGGGTCGGCCAGCGCCGCGCGCACCCACTGGTTCATCTGGCTCACGACGGCCGCCGGCGTGGCCGCGGGCGCGTACATCGCGAACCAGGCCGTCATCTCGAAGCCCGGGACCACCACGGACATCGGCGGCACGCCCGGCAGCATCGGGTGCGGCGCGGCCGAGGTCACGGCCAGCGCGCGCAACTTGCCGGCCTTGACCTGCGGCACGGCACTGGCGGTGTCGGCGAAGACCAGCTGCGTCTGCCCGCCGATGGCGTCGGTCATCGCCGGCTGCACGCCCTTGTAGGGCACGTGCGTCATGCGCAGGCCGTTGGCCGCCACCAGCGCATGGCCCGGGATCAGGCTGCCGCTGGAGCCCGAGCCCCAGGCCAGCTTGTCGGGATTGGCCTTGACGTGGGCCACGAACTTCTGCGGCGTGTCGGCGGGCACCGACGGGTTCACCAGCATCACGAAGGGGATCTCGGCCAGCCGCGCCACCGGCGTGAAGTCCTTGATCGGGTCGTAGGGCAGCTTGCGGTACAGCGAGGCGTTGGCCGCGTGCGTGGTGCTGGTGGCGACGAGGAAGCTGTGGCCGTCGGCCGGCGCCTTGGCCGCCGCGGCGGTGCCGATGCTGCCGTTGGCGCCGGGCTTGTTGTCGATGATCACGCTCTGCCCCGCGGCGCGGCCGATGTGCTCGGCCAGCACGCGCGCGAGCTGGTCGGTGGCGCTGCCGGCCGGGAACGGCACGACGAAGGTGATGGGATGGTCGGGATACTTCCTGGCCTGCGCGGCGGCGGGGCCGGCGACGGCGAAGGCGGCGGCGGCCAGCGACAGGGCCAGCACGCTGCGGCGGGAGGGGAGTTGTTTCATGCGGGTCCTCGGAGGTTGCGGCGCGCAGCATAGCGAGGCCGCGACATCCCGGCGCCGCGATGGGCCGTTGCGCGCTCAAGCGTCGGAACAAATGGTTCGCCCAATGAAAAAACCCCGGCCGGGCCGGGGTTCTCGCGGGGCACCCGGCCGCGAGGCCAGGTGCGGGTGCTGCCGATCAGCGCTGCTGGATCGGGGGCACGTCGCGGCGCGGGGCGCCGACGTAGAGCTGGCGCGGACGGCCGATCTTGTACTCGGGGTCGGCGATCATCTCGTTGAGCTGGGCGATCCAACCCACGGTGCGGGCCAGCGCGAAGATGGCCGTGAACAGGCTCACCGGGATGCCGATGGCGCGCTGCACGATGCCCGAGTAGAAGTCCACGTTCGGGTACAGCTTGCGGGCGACGAAGTACTCGTCTTCCAGCGCGATCTTCTCCAGCGCCATGGCCAGCTTGAACAGCGGGTCGTTTTCCAGGCCCAGGGCGCCCAGCACCTCGTGGCAGGTCTCGCGCATCAGCTTGGCGCGCGGGTCGTAGTTCTTGTAGACCCGGTGACCGAAGCCCATGAGCTTGACGGAGGAGGTCTTGTCCTTCACCTGGTTGATGAACTCGCCGATCTTCTCGACGCCGCCATTGCGCTGGATCTCTTCCAGCATGTTCAGCGCGGCCTCGTTGGCACCGCCGTGGGCCGGGCCCCACAGGCAGGCCACGCCCGCGGCGATGGCCGCGAACGGGTTGGTGCCGGAGGAGCCGCACAGGCGCACCGTGGAGGTCGAGGCGTTCTGCTCGTGGTCGGCGTGCAGGATGAAGATGCGGTCCATCGCGCGCACCAGCACGTCGTTGGGCTCGTAGTCCGCGCACGGCGTGGCGAACATCATCCGCATGAAGTTGCCCGCGTAGGACAGGTCGTTCTTCGGATAGATGTAGGGCTGGCCGATCGAATACTTGTAGGCCATGGCCACCAGCGTGGGCATCTTGGCGATCAGGCGGATCGCCGCGATCTCGCGGTGCTGCGGGTTATTGATGTCGGTGCTGTCGTGATAGAAGGCCGACAGACCGCCCACCAGGCCCGTCATGACGGCCATCGGGTGCGCGTCGCGGCGGAAGCCGCGCAGGAAGAACTGCATCTGCTCGTTGACCATCGTGTGGTTGTTCACGAGCTTGTGGAAGTCCTTCTGCTGCTGTTCGTTGGGCAGCTCGCCCTTGAGCAGCAGGTAGCAGGTGTCCAGGAAGTCGCAGTTCGTGGCCAGCTGCTCGATGGGGTAGCCGCGGTACAGCAGCTCGCCCTTGTCGCCGTCGATGTAGGTGATGGCGGACTGGCACGAGGCGGTGGACAGGAAGCCGGGGTCGTAGGTGAACTTGCCGGTCTGGCCGTAGAGCTTGCGGATGTCGATCACATCCGGGCCGATGCTGCCCTTGTACAGGGGCAGTTCCATGCTCGGGCTGCCGTCCGAGAACGACAGGGTGGCTTTCACGTCGGAGGCATTCATCGGGAGGTTCCCTTTCACGTCAATTCGGTTGCATCGGCGGCGTGCGCAGCTGCGCCAGCAGCGCACGCACGTCCTCACGATCCAGTTCGCCCTGCGGCTCCTTGCGGCGGAGCAGCAGGTCCAGCAGGTCGTTGTCCGAGAGCTCCATGAGCGCGGACAACGCCTCGCCCTGCGCCACGGTCAACGTGGCCTCGTGGCGCTGGAAGAAGCGTTCGATCAGCAGATCGTTCTCCAGCAACCCGCGGCGGCAGCGCCACTTGAGCTTGCTCAATGCGCGGGCGTCGAGAAGATTGTCCATGGCAGGCTTTCGGAGGGCTGACCGGCGGTGGTTACACCGCGCGGCGCACCATGAGTTCCTTGATCTTGCTGATCGCGCCAGCAGGATTGAGGCCCTTGGGGCAGACGTCCACGCAGTTCATGATCGTGTGGCAACGGAAGAGCCGGTACGGGTCTTCCAGGTTGTCCAGACGCTCGGCGGTGCCCTGGTCGCGGCTGTCGGCGATGAAGCGGTAGGCCTGCAGCAGGCCGGCCGGGCCGACGAACTTGTCGGGGTTCCACCAGAAGCTCGGGCAGCTCGTGGAGCAGCTCGCGCACAGGATGCACTCGTACAGGCCGTTGAGCTCGTCGCGCTCCTCGGGCGACTGCAGCCGCTCCTTGTCGGGCGGCGGCGTGTCGTTGACGAGGTAGGGCTTGATCGAGTGGTACTGCTTGAAGAACTGCGTCATGTCCACGATCAGGTCGCGGACCACGGGCAGCCCCGGCAGCGGCTTGAGCACCACGGTGCCCGGCAGCGAGCGCATGTTGGTCAGGCACGCCAGGCCGTTCTTGCCGTTGATGTTCATCGCGTCCGAGCCGCACACGCCTTCGCGGCAGGAGCGGCGGAAGCTGATGGACGGGTCCACCTGCTTGAGCTTGATCAGGGCGTCCAGCAGCATGCGCTCGGAGCCGTCGAGCTCGACCTCGATGGTCTGCATGTAGGGCCGGGCGTCCTTGTCGGGGTCGTAGCGGTAGATCTGGAAGGTGCGCTTTGCCATGGCTGTACTTCTTTCAGAACGAACGGACCTTCGGCGGAATCGACTCCGTCGTCAGCGGCTTCAGGTTGACCGGCTTGTAGGCCAGGCGGCGGCCCTCGCTGTAGTACAGCGTGTGCTTGAGCCAGTCCTTGTCGTTGCGGCCGTTCGGGAACTCGGGGCTGTCGGCGTAGTCGTCGACGGTGTGCGCGCCGCGGCTCTCGGTGCGGGCGGCGGCCGACACCATCGTGGCCTGCGCGGCCTCGATCAGGTTATCGACTTCCAGCGCCTCGATGCGCGCGGTGTTGAAGACCTTGCTCTTGTCCTTGAGCGTGATGCTCGACACGCGCTTGGCGACTTCGTTGATCTTCACGACGCCCTCGTCCATGCTCTTTTGCGTGCGGAACACGCCCGCGTGCTGCTGCATGGTCTTGCGGATGTCGTTGGCCACGTCCTGCGCGTACTCGCCCGAGGTGCTGGACTCCAGGCGTGCCAGGCGCGCCAGCGTGCGGTCGGCGGCGTCGGCCGGCAGCGGCTTGTGCGACTTGGTCTTGAGCGCCGTGTCCACGATGTGGTTGCCCGCGGCCTTGCCGAACACCAGCAGGTCCAGCAGCGAGTTCGTGCCCAGGCGGTTGGCGCCGTGCACGCTCACGCAGGAACACTCGCCCACCGCGTACAGGCCGTTGATGACCTCGTTGGGGATGCCGTTGTTCGGGATCACCACCTGGCCGTGGATGTTGGTCGGGATGCCGCCCATCTGGTAGTGGATGGTGGGCACCACGGGGATCGGCTCCTTGGTGATGTCGACGTTGGCGAAGTTGTGGCCGATCTCGAACACCGAGGGCAGGCGCTTGAGGATGGTCTCGGCGCCCAGGTGCGTCATGTCCAGCACGACGTAGTCCTTGTTGGGACCGCAACCACGACCTTCCTTGATCTCCTGGTCCATGCAGCGCGAGACGAAGTCGCGCGGGGCCAGGTCCTTCAGCGTCGGGGCATAGCGCTCCATGAAGCGCTCGCCGTTGATGTTGCGCAGGATGGCGCCCTCGCCGCGGCAGCCCTCGGTCAGCAGCACGCCAGCACCCGCCACGCCGGTGGGGTGGAACTGCCAGAACTCCATGTCCTGCAGCGGGATGCCCGCGCGCGCGGCCATCCCGAGGCCGTCGCCGGTGTTGATGAAGGCGTTGGTGCTGGCAGCGAAGATGCGGCCCGCGCCGCCGGTGGCCAGCAGCACGGTCTTGCCTTCGAGGATGTGCACCTCGCCGGTTTCCATCTCCAGCGCCGTCACGCCCACCACGTCGCCCTCGGCGTCGCGAATGAGGTCCAGCGCCATCCACTCGACGAAGAACTGCGTGCGCGCCTTGACGTTCTGCTGGTACAGCGTGTGCAGCATCGCGTGGCCGGTGCGGTCCGCGGCGGCGCAGGCGCGCTGCACGGGCTTCTCGCCGTAGTTGGCGGTGTGGCCGCCGAACGGGCGCTGGTAGATGGTGCCGTCCGGGTTGCGGTCGAAGGGCATGCCGAAGTGCTCGAGCTCGTACACGACCTTCGGCGCCTCGCGGCACATGAACTCGATGGCGTCCTGGTCGCCGAGCCAGTCGGAGCCCTTGACGGTGTCGAAGAAGTGGTAGTGCCAGTTGTCCTCGTTCATGTTGCCCAGCGAGGCACCGATGCCGCCCTGGGCAGCCACCGTGTGCGAACGCGTGGGGAACACCTTGGACAGCACGGCCACGTTCAGGCCCGCGCGGGCCAGCTGCAGCGAGGCGCGCATGCCGGAGCCGCCGGCCCCGATGATGACGACGTCGAACTTGCGCTTAGAGATCGATCCCAATGCCACTTGCTACTCCCGAATGTTCTTCAAAGGCGCCACAGCACCTGGACCGCCCAACCCGCGCAGCCCACCAGCCACGCGAGCGTGAAAACCTGCAGCGCCAGCCGCGTGCCCACCGGCTTGACGTAGTCCATCCAGATGTCGCGCACGCCCACCCAGGCATGCCAGGCCAGCGACACGATCACGATGAAGGTCAGCACCTTCATCCACTGCGCCGAAAAGATGCCGGCCCAACGGTCATAGTTGAGCTCGCCGGGCATGAGCACCTGCGCCAGCAGCACGATGGTGAACAGCGCCATCAGCGCGCCCGTGACGCGCTGGCTCAGCCAGTCGCGCAGGCCGTAATGCGCGCCCACCACGAGGCGCTTGGATCCGTAGTTCTGGTTCATGTGTGTTTCCCCTCGCAGCAGGACATCAGTACAGGCCGAACAGCTTGGCGCCCAGCACCAGCGTCAGCACCACGCCCAGGACCAGCACGGTCAGCGCCGAGCTGCGGCCGAAAGCCTTGGTGGTGTTGTGCGTCGCATCCATCCACAGATGGCGCACGCCGGCGAAGAAGTGATGCAGGTAGCCCCAGATCAGCGCCAGGGCCACGAGCTTGATGAACCAGCCCGGGAAAATGCCCACACCCGCGTTGAAGGCGCTGGTGAAGCGCTCGTAGGAGATTTCCGAGGAAACGCTGGTGTCGAACATCCAGATGATGAACGGCAGCAGGAAGAAAATCAGCGCGCCGCTGATGCGGTGCAGGATCGACACGATGCCCGAGGGCGGCAGACGGTAGGAAACGATCTGCGAGATATGGATGTTGCGAAAGACGGGTCTTTGCTTGAACGTGTCTGCCATGGTCCTGCCTTGCCTAAAAGTTGGTTCGCCGGGGTGCGGATAAACCCGCTGATTTTAGTTCAGTGATACATGCCGTCACGTCACCCCTACTGCGGACTGCGCCAGAAAGGGACGTGAAAGCGTGCTGCGATAGCGTCTTTCAGCTCAATTCGTTGCGGTAATAGTGGTGGGCGGTGTTGTAGAGGCCGCGTCGCAGCTCCACGGGCTTGTCGCCATAGGTGCGCGACAAGCGCTCCACGCTCAGCAGCGGCGCGCCGGTCTCCAGCATCAGCCATTGGGCCGTGGCCGCATCGGCCGCCACGGCCCGAATCTGCTCCTCGGCGCGGATCATGCGCACGCCGAACTCGCTCTCGAACATCTCGTACATCGGCCCGCGCCAGCCCGACAGCCGCTCGGCCGACAGGCCCTTGAACAGCGCGCCGGGCAGCCAGATGTCGTCCAGCACCACGGGCTGGCCCTGCGCCGACAGCAGCCGCCGCACCAGCACCGCGGCCTCGCCGCTCTTGAGCTCCAGCGCGCGCGCCACGTCGGCCGGGGCACGCTGGCGGCGGCAGTCGAGCACGCGGCGCTCCACCGGCGGCACGCCGCCTTCTTCAGGCGTCAGGCGCAGGAAGCGGTACTTCACATGCTGCTCGGCATGCGTGGCCACGAAAGTGCCCTTGCCCTGCCGGCGCACCAGCAGGCCCTCGGCCGCGAGCTCGTCGATGGCCTTGCGCACCGTGCCCTGGCTGACCTTGAAGCGAGCCGCCAGTTCCAGCTCGCTGGGGATGGCTTCGCCGGGCTTCCACTCGCCGCCTTGCAGGCTGCGCGTGAGCAGCGCCTTGATCTGCTGGTACAGCGGGCTGAAAGCGGGTGCCGCGCCGGCTTCTGCGGACGGGTCAATGGGATGAGCGGCGGCGGGCATGGACGCGATTGCAGCACAAGCTGGGGAATACGTCCATTGAAACGTATCTTATATAAGACATAAGATCAGCAATTGGTGTGCCTCGGCGCCGCGCATGGCTACACTTGCGACCCGGCGCGTCCGCGAGCCGCGGGCGCAGTTCAACCTCCCCTGTCATTTGGAGACGCTCCATGAGCAAAGCACCCGTTCGCGTCGCGGTCACCGGCGCCGCCGGCCAGATCGGTTATGCCCTGCTGTTCCGCATTGCCTCCGGCGAGATGCTGGGCAAGGACCAGCCCGTGATCCTGCAGCTGCTGGAGATCCCGGACGAGAAGGCCCAGAACGCGCTCAAGGGCGTGATCATGGAGCTCGAAGACTGCGCCTTCCCGCTGCTGGCCGGCATCGAGGCCCACAGCGACCCGATGACCGCCTTCAAGGACACCGACTACGCCCTGCTGGTCGGCGCCCGTCCCCGCGGCCCCGGCATGGAGCGTGCCGACCTGCTGGCCGCCAACGCCCAGATCTTCACGGCCCAGGGCAAGGCCCTGAACGCCGTGGCCTCGCGCAACGTCAAGGTGCTGGTGGTGGGCAACCCGGCCAACACCAACGCCTACATCGCCATGAAGTCGGCCCCGGACCTGCCGGCCAAGAACTTCACGGCCATGCTGCGCCTGGACCACAACCGCGCCGCCTCGCAGATCGCCGCCAAGACCGGCAAGGCCGTGGGCTCGATCGAGAAGCTGTGCGTGTGGGGCAACCACTCGCCCACGATGTACGCCGACTACCGCTTCGCCACCATCGACGGCCAGGGCGTCAAGGACCTGATCAACGACGAGGCCTGGAACCGTGACGTGTTCCTGCCCACCGTGGGCAAGCGCGGCGCCGCCATCATCGCCGCCCGCGGCCTGTCCTCGGCCGCCTCGGCCGCCAACGCCGCCATCGACCACATGCGCGACTGGGCCCTGGGCACCAACGGCGCCTGGACCACGATGGGCGTGCCCTCCAAGGGCGAGTACGGCATCCCGGCCGAAGTCGTGTTCGGCTTCCCCGTGACCTGCGAGAACGGCGAGTACAAGATCATCGAGGGCCTGCCCATCGACGAGTTCTCGCAAGAGCGCATCAACGTCACCCTGGCCGAGCTCCAGGGCGAGCAGGACGGCGTCAAGCACCTGCTGTAATCCGGCGCCTCGCCGCCCTGGCCCTTGCCGGCCGCGGGCGGCCTGAACGCTGAACCCGGGGCCGGTGACCATTCACCGGCCTTTTTTGCTTTAGGGACCGCTGCCGTGACCTCACCCATCCATCCCCGCCAGGCCCTGTTCGAAGACGGCGAGCTGCCGCCCTCGCTGCCCGTGTGCGACCACTACGCCGGCGTGGAGCCGCGCATGGGCAAGAGCCTGCAGCTGCAGGCCGAGATGGGGCCGGTGTTCGACATCACGCTCGACTGCGAGGACGGCGCCCCGGTGGGCGGCGAGATCGAGCACGCGCAGCACATCGCCGAGCTGGTGAACTCGGCCCAGAACCGCTTCGGCCGCGTCGGTGCGCGCGTGCCCGAGGTCGGGCATGAAAAATTCGAGGCCGTGGCCGAGCTGCTGGTGCGGCAGTGCGGCGCTCGGCTGGCCTACCTGATGATCCCCAAGCCGCGCGGCCTGGCGGAGCTGCAGCGCGCCATCGACTTCATCGACGCCGCGTCGGATCGCGCCGGCCTCGCCCGCCGCATTCCGCTGCACGCGCTGGTGGAGACGCATGGCGCGCTGCACGAGGTGTTCGCGCTGGCCGCGCATCCGCGCATCGAGTCGCTGTCCTTCGGCCTGATGGACTTCGTCTCGGCGCACCGCGGCGCGGTGCCGGCCTCGGCCATGGGCGTGCAGGGCCAGTTCGAGCACCCGCTGGTGGTGCGCGCCAAGCTGGAGATTGCCGCGGCCTGCCATGCCCACGCCAAGGTGCCTTCGCACTGCGTGGTGACGGAGTTCAAGCACACCAGCGCGCTGGAGCAGGCCGCCACGCGCGCGGGCCGCGAGTTCGGCTACACGCGCATGTGGAGCATCCACCCGGCGCAGATCCGCCCCATCGTCGATGCCTTCACGCCCACGGCCGCCGAGGTCGATCGCGCCGTGGAGATCATCAGCGCCGCGCAGGCCGCCGGCTGGGCCCCGATCCGCCACCAGCATGGCGGGCACGACCAGCTGCACGACCGCGCCAGCTACCGCTACTTCTGGCATGTGCTGGAGCGCGCGCACCGCACCTCCTGGAGCGACGGCGCGCAGTTGCCGGAAGAGGTGCGGCGGGCCTGGTTCAGCGGCACGGCGCAGGCCTGAAGCCGGCGCACGATGGAGCATTTGGCGGGCCCGTGAAAATTTGTAGCGGGCCCGCAACCATGCTCTGCCTGGGTGCTGGCGCCAGGGAGACAATCACGCTCCCGCGCGGCTGATACGCGTCCAGGAGACTTCATGATCGCTTCCCTTCGACTGGCGGCACTGGCCGCCGCTGCCGCTTTCGGCCTGATGAGCGCCACCGCCGCGCAGGCCGAAGACGCGCCCAAGACCAAGGCCAAGGCCAGCGCCAAGGCCCCCGCCAAGAAGGCGGAAAAGGCCGAGAAGGCTGAGAAGACGGCCAAGGCCTCGAAGGCCGCCGCCGCCAAGCCCGTTGTCGAGGCGCCGCTGCCCGACGCCGACGAGACCCAGCTCGCCGCCGCGCAGCGCGCCTACCAGGGCGCCTACGCCTGCGAGTTCAACCAGACCGTCCAGATCGCGCCCCACGCCAAGCACGCCGGCTACCTGGACGTGACCTGGAAGAAGGACGTGTTCACCATGAAGCCCGTGCTCTCGCCCACCGGCGCGCTGCGCCTGGAGGACGTCAAGGGCCGCGCGCTGATGGTGCAGATCGCCAACAAGTCCATGCTGATGGACACCAAGGCCGGCCAGCGCCTGGTGGACGAGTGCCAGAGCGCCGAGCAGCGCGACTTCGCCGCCGCCGCCAAGCTCGCGCCGCCGGTCAGCAGCCTGGGCATCGACCCGAACAAGGCGGCGGCCGTTGCCGCCGCGGCGCCGGCGCAGCCGGCCGCGCCCGTGCAGGCCGTCGCCCCGGTGCAGACCGCCGCTCCGGAGCAGGCCGTTGCGCCCATGCCGGCCGTGGCGCCGGTGCAGGGCAACGAGCCCGCCGCCCAGCCCATGCTGGCCGTGGACGCCAAGTAAGCACGCCCGCGCGGCGGCGCGACCCCCTGGAGGCCGCGCCACGAGCCGCCCGCCGCCGCGCCCCGCGGCGACGGATTGACCCCCTGCAAGGCCGGCGCAAGCCGGCTTTTCCGCACTCGCGACGCTCCAGCCCCGCCCCGGGGCGGCGCGAGCGTGCACACTCGCGCGGCGCGCGCGCCACAGCGCCGCGCTGGGGCACTGTCCCAAGTCTTATATAAGACATAAAATGTCGGAGTCGCCTTCCCGCCGCGCGGCGGGTGCGGCCCCTTTTCAAGCACTCCACGGAGCCGGAGCCCCTGATGCTGCAAGCCTATCGTCAACATGCCGCCGAGCGCGCCGCGCTCGGCATCCCGCCGCTGGCCCTGTCCGCCAAGCAGACCGCCGAGCTGATCGAGCTGATCAAGAACCCGCCGGCCGGCGAGGAAGCCTTCCTGCTGGAGCTGCTGACGCACCGCGTGCCCCCGGGCGTTGACGATGCGGCCAAGGTCAAGGCCTCGTTCCTGGCCGCCGTCGCCCATGGCGACCTGGCCGTGGGCCTGATCTCGCGCGCGCAGGCCACCGAGCTGCTGGGCACGATGGTGGGCGGCTACAACGTCAAGCCGCTGATCGACCTGCTCGACGACGCCGAGATCGCCGCGGTGGCCGCCGCCGGTCTGAAGAAGACCCTGCTGATGTTCGACTACTTCCACGACGTGGCCGAGAAGGCCAAGGCCGGCAACGCCGTGGCCAAGGAAGTGGTGCAGAGCTGGGCCGACGCCGAGTGGTTCACCAGCCGCCCCGAGGTCGAGCAGAAGATCACCGTCACCGTCTTCAAGGTGCCCGGCGAGACCAACACCGACGACCTGTCGCCCGCTCCCGACGCCTGGAGCCGCCCCGACATCCCGCTGCACTACCTGGCCATGCTCAAGAACGCCCGTCCCGGCGCGGCGTTCCAGCCCGAGGAAGACGGCAAGCGCGGCCCGATCGCCTTCATCGACGAGCTGAAGAAGAAGGGCAACCTGGTCGCCTACGTCGGCGACGTGGTGGGCACCGGCTCCAGCCGCAAGTCGGCCACGAACAGCGTGATCTGGGCCACCGGCCAGGACATCCCCTTCGTGCCCAACAAGCGCTTCGGCGGCGTGACGCTGGGCGGCAAGATCGCCCCGATCTTCTTCAACACGCAGGAAGACTCGGGCTCGCTGCCCATCGAGGTGGACGTCTCCAAGCTGGAGATGGGCGACGTCATCGACGTGCTGCCCTACGAGGGCAAGCTGCTCAAGAACGGTGAGACCGTCGCCGAGTTCAAGCTCAAGAGCGAAGTGCTGCTGGACGAGGTGCGCGCCGGCGGCCGCATCAACCTGATCATCGGCCGCTCGCTGACCGCCAAGGCCCGTGAGTTCCTGGGCCTGCCCGCCTCCACCGCCTTCCGCCTGCCCAAGGCCCCGGTGGACACCGGCAAGGGTTTCACGCTGGCCCAGAAGATGGTCGGCCGCGCCTGCGGCATGCCGGAAGGCCAGGGCATCCGCCCGGGCACCTACTGCGAGCCCAAGATGACCACGGTCGGCTCCCAGGACACCACGGGCCCGATGACCCGCGACGAGCTGAAGGACCTGGCCTGCCTGGGCTTCTCGGCCGACCTGGTGATGCAGTCCTTCTGCCACACCGCCGCCTATCCGAAGCCGGTGGACGTGAAGATGCACCGCGAGCTGCCCGCCTTCATCAGCAGCCGCGGCGGCGTGGCGCTGCGCCCGGGCGACGGCGTGATCCACAGCTGGCTCAACCGCCTGCTGCTGCCCGACACCGTGGGCACCGGCGGCGACTCGCACACCCGCTTCCCCATCGGCATCAGCTTCCCGGCCGGTTCGGGCCTGGTGGCCTTCGGCGCCGCCACCGGCGTGATGCCCCTGGACATGCCCGAGTCGGTGCTGGTGCGCTTCAAGGGCGAGATGCAGCCCGGCATCACGCTGCGCGACCTGGTGCACGCCATCCCGCTGTACGCCATCAAGGCCGGCCTGCTGACCGTCGAGAAGGCCGGCAAGAAGAACATCTTCTCGGGCCGCGTGCTGGAGATCGAGGGCCTGCCGAATCTGAAGGTCGAGCAAGCGTTCGAGCTGAGCGACGCCTCCGCCGAGCGCTCCGCCGCCGGCTGCACGGTGCAGCTCAACCCCGAGCCGGTGGCCGAGTACCTGCGGTCGAACATCGTTCTGATGAAGAACATGATCGCCAACGGCTACCAGGACGCCCGCACGCTGGAGCGCCGCATCAAGTCCGTCGAAGCCTGGCTGGCGAACCCGCAGCTGCTCAAGGCCGACGCCGACGCCGAGTACGCCGCCGTGATCGAGATCGACCTGGCCGACATCAAGGAGCCGATCGTGTGCTGCCCGAACGACCCGGACGACGCCAAGTTCGTCTCCGAAGTCGCCGGCACCAAGATCGACGAGGTGTTCATCGGCTCGTGCATGACCAACATCGGCCACTTCCGTGCCGCGGGCAAGCTGCTCGAAGGCAAGAAGGACATCCCGGTGCGCCTGTGGGTGGCCCCGCCGACCAAGATGGACGCCGCCGAGCTGACCAAGGAGGGCTACTACGCCACCCTGGGCGGCGCCGGTGCCCGCATGGAGATGCCGGGCTGCTCGCTGTGCATGGGCAACCAGGCGCAGATCAAGGAAGGCTCCACCGCGATGTCCACCTCGACCCGCAACTTCCCGAACCGCCTGGGCAAGAACACCAACGTGTTCCTGGGCTCGGCGGAGCTGTCGGCGGTGGCCTCCAAGCTGGGCCGCATCCCGACCCCCGAGGAGTACCTGGCCGAGATCGGCGTCGTCACCAAGAACGCCGACCAGATCTACAAGTACATGAACTTCGACCAGATCGAGGAGTACGCCGAAGTCGCCGAGGGCGTGAAGGTCTGAGGACCCTCACGGTTGCGGCCTGATGCAGGCCGCGACTGACGCATGAACGGAAAGGCCCGCGCAAGCGGGCCTTTTTCTTTGCGGCCGGGCAGCCGCTACCCGCGCCGCCGCAGCCACAACTGCAGCCCACCCTTGGGCCGCAGTGCCACGCGCAGCACCGGCTCGGCCGGCGGCGTGCCCAGCGGCAGCGCCAGCTCGTAGCGCTGCAGCAGCATCGCTGCCACCAACGTCATCTCCAGCATCGCGAAGTGCTGGCCGATGCACACCCGCGGCCCCACGCCGAAAGGCAAGTAGGCGCCGCGCGGGTGCGCCGGCGCCTCGGGCAGGAAGCGCTCCGGCCGGAACGACGCCGGCGCGTCCCACCAGCGCGGGTCGCGCTGCAGCACCCAGGGCGTGATGTAGAGCACCGCCCCGCGCGGCAGCGTCCAGCCGCCCACCGTGATCTCCCGCGTGGTGCGCCGCGACATCAGCGCCGGGATGGGCGGGTACAGCCGCATCGCCTCCTTCAGCGTGGCCGTGAGCCAGGGCAGCCGCGGCAGGTCCTCCGGGCCCGGCTCGCGGCCCTGCAGCGCGGCATCGACCTCCTCGCGCGCGCGCCGCGCCGCGTCGGGATGCTCGGCCAGCAGGCGGCTCCACCACAGCAGCGCGGTGGCCGTGGTGTCGTGCCCGGCCTGGAAGCTCACCATGCACTGGTCGAACACCTCCTGCGCGCTCAGCGCCTCACCGCTGCCCTCGTCGCGCAGCGCCAGCAGCCGCGCCAGCAGGTCCTCGCCGGCTTCCGGGTCGGGCTGGGCGCGGCGCCGCGCAATGTGCCCGCCGACCAGGCCGCGCAGCGTGCGCAGCGCGCGGCGCTTGGCGGCCTTGCCGGGCAGCGGCAGCCAGTCGGGCAGCGTCATGGGGAAGAACATCTCGCGCATCGCCGTCTCGCCCAGCACGCGCGTGGCCTCGATGGCCGCCTCGGCCTCGCCCTCCACCGGATGGCCGAACAGCGTGCGCAGGATCACGTCCATGGCCACGCGCGAGAACAACGCTTCCATGTCCACCCGCGCCTCGGCCTGGCCGGCGGGCACGGCGCGGTCCAGCGCCACGGCGGCGGCGGCGCGCATCAGCCCGGCGTAGCCCGCCACCCGGCGCGGCGTGAAGGCCGGCTGCAGCATGCGGCGCTGGCGCTGCCAGGTCGGCCCCTCGGTGGTCAGCACGCTGGCGCCGAAAGCCTGCTGGAACACCTCCACGCCGCGCTCCCAGCGCACCAGGTGCTCGGCATGGTCCACCAGCGCCTCGCGCACCAGCTCGGGCGTGAACAGGTCGTAGGTGCGGTCCACGCCCATGCGCATGGTGCAGATGTCGCCATAGGCGCGATGGCGGGCCGCGACGGCGCCGAGATAGTCGCGGTACATCGCGCGCGCCTGCGCCAGGCCCCACCAGCGCCCGGACGGACCGGGCGGGCGCTCGCCGGGGCCATGGGGCACGGCCTCGCAAGCGCCGGGCATCGCCGCGTCGGCCTCGGCGGAAGGAACGGCGTTCGCTGCGCCGTGCAGGGTCGGTGTGTGCGTGTCCATGCGCGCCATGCTGCGCGCCGGCCCCCGGCGCCGTCTTGAACGAAAGCGACATCGGCGAAAGCGGTACTGCGCCGCCGCAAGCTGCGGTTGCGGGCGCATCCGTAGACTGCCGCCATGCCCGGCAACCTCTCGCCCGATACCGTCAGCCGCCTGTGGCTGCCCCGCCCTGCGCTCAGCGCCTGCATGCGCGGCGTGCTCGGCCGCGACACGCGCGCCGCGGTGCTGGACGGCGCCCAGCGCTTCAACCACCTCGCCGCCGCGCCGCTGTGCTGGGTGTTCTGGCAGCTCGAAGGCGTCACCGAGCAGCTGCCGCCCGGCGCGCCGGCCAGCTTGTCCGTGCCGCGCCAGCCGCTGCCCTCGCCCATCCTCTTCGGCGGCCCCGCCACCGTCCCGACCCTCACCTGGAACCCGGGCCCCAGCCACGGGCTGATGCTGCTGCTCACCCCCGACGCGGCGTACCGCCTCACCGGGCTGCCGGTGCCGGAGTGGGTCAACCGCCATGCCGACGCGCGCGCCGTGCTGCCGCCGGACTGGGTTGCGATGTGCGAGGCGGTGCGGGCCGCGCCCGACGACGAGGCCCGGGTCGCGTGCATGCAGGACTTCCTGGAGCCGCGCTGGCAGGCCGTGCGCCCGGCGCTGCCGCTGCAGGGGCACCGCTACCTGGACTGGGCCCAATCCCTGGCCATGCGGGCCGCGCTGTCGGGCCCGGGCAAGAGCCTGCGGCAGGTGGAGCGGCGCATCAAGAGCTGGGCCGGCCTGCCGATGCGCTCGCTGCTGGGCCTGGGCCGCGCGGAACGGGCCTTCTTCAATGCCCTGGCCGCCGGCGAGCAGGGCCCGCCCAACCTGGCCGAGGTGGCCGACGCCAGCGGCTACGCCGACCAGCCGCACCTGAGCCGCGAGGTGCGGCGCGTCACCGGCTTCAGCCCGATGGAGCTGTACCGGCGCATCCAGGAGGAGGAGAGCTTCTGGAGCTACCGGGTGTGGCAGTAGCCCGCGCCTGGGGCCACCTGCGGCGTCAGCTCCCGCCCCGCCGCTTGACCAGCTCCAGCACCGCCTTGAAGCGCGGATGCCGGCAGCTGCGCACCCACTCGAACAGCACCATGTCGTCGCTGACGACGGTGGCGCCGGCCTGGCGCAGCCGCTGCAGCGCCGCTTGCTTGTCCGAGGGCCGGCGCGAGCCGCAGGCGGTCTCGACCACCCAGACCCGGAAGCCGCGCTCCAGCAGCCCCAGCGCGGTCTGCATCAGGCACACATGCGCCTCGCAGCCGGCGATCACGACCTCGGGACGCTCGCCCGCCGCGGCGCCCTCGGCCAGCAGCTCGGCCAGCCCGTCGCCGCAGGCGTCGAAGTGCATCTTGCGCAGCGTCACGTTGCAGCGCCCGCGCACGGCCTCGGCGTTGGGCCCCAGCCCGTCCGGGTTCTGCTCCGTGCCCACGACGCGGATGCCCAGCACGCGCGCGGCATCGGCCAGCGTCACGGCCGCCTCGACCACGGCCTCGGCCTCGTGGATCGCCGGCATCAGCCGCCCCTGGTAATCGACCAGCACCAGCACGCTGCGGGCAGCGTCCATCTTCAGCATCACGGGCCTCCTTCCCACCTGAGAGTTCGTTGCCGTGAGCATAGGCGGCCGGCCCGCTGCGACGCCGCACCGCCCGGCCCTGGCCTCGACCCGTGAAAAAGCCCGCGCGCAGCGGGCTGTCCTTGCTCAGGCCGCCACCGCGGCAATGCGGTGACGGCGGCCCGTCGCGGCGCCTCAGCGCCCCTGCTCCTGCGCCCGGCTGGTGGGCGGGAAGTGGTCCAGCCAGCCGCCGACGTCGCGCCGGTAGGTGGGGTCGTTCAGGTCGGGCCAGCGGTCCTCGTCGAAGCCGCGCTTCATGTCCAGCTGCTCGCGCGGCACGTTGAGCACCAGGTCGCCGTCGGCCTTGGCGGGCGCGCTCAGTGCGCTCAGCGGCAGCGCCAGCATCTTGTCGTCGGGGCTCCACTTCTTGTCGAAGTCCAGCACCACGTAGTGCACGCGCTGCTGCGCCATGTTGACCACCACGTCCTCGATCTCGCCGGCATCGGCGCCCTGGCGGTCGTTGACGTCCTTGTCGATGAGCTGGCTCATGCGCATCAGGCGCGTGCTGGCCGCGCCGGCCGCGGCGCGCTGCCCGGCGCCGTGGTAGCGCTCCACGTCGCGCCAGTAGCTGTCGGTGTCCAGCCCCGGCCAGCGCGCCTTGTCGAAGCCCGGCGCGGCGTTGAGCTGGTTGCGGTCCACGGTCAGCACCAGGTCGTCGTTGTCCGCCGAGGTGCGGAAGGCATTGACCGGGTAGGCGAAGAGCTTGTCGCCCACGCCCAGCACGCCGCCGAAGGACAGCACCGCGTACTGCAGCCGGCCGCTGCCCAGGTTCACGATCAGGTCCTCGATGCGGCCGAGCTTGGCGCCGCTGGGGTCGCGCACGTCGCGGCCGATGATCTGGCTGGCGCGCGCGTCACGGGCCAGCGCGCCCTGCGCGGCCGGCGCCGTGGCGCTGCGCGACGCGCTGCCGGGGCTGCCCTGGCTGCCTTCGGCGGCCAGCAGTGGCGGCGCGGCCAGCGCGCCGGCGCACAGCAGCAGGGCCAGCACGCGGGAGCGAGGGCGGGAGCGGAAGTTCGGCTTCATGTTGTTCTCCTGGACGGATGGCGGTGCACCGGGCGCCTTGCAGACGCCCGGCAAGACGGTCAGCGGCTTTTCCAGCCGGGCAAGCCCCGGTCCCAGCCGGGCCGGCAAGGCGCCGGGCCGGCGCATGAAAAAGCCGCGGCGTGCCGCGGCCCGGTGCGGGGGCTGTCCCGGCCGCCGTTGGGCAGCCGGGTGGCCGTGCCCGGCCTCAGCGGCCGGTGCCGGAGCCGGTGCCGCCGGAGGGCGCGCCGCCGTTGGGGCTCACGGCCGAGCCGGACTGGCCGCGGTCGGAGGTCGAGCCGCTGTTGCCCGAGGACGCGCTGCCGGTGTTGGGCGAGCCCATGCCCGAGCTGCCGCCGCCCGAGCTGCTGCCCGAGCTCATGCCGCTGCCCGAAGTCATGCCGCTGCTGGAAGACCCCGTGCTGCCGCCGCTCGTGGCGCCGCCATAGCTGGAACCCGTGCCCGAGCCGCTGCTGGACGAACCGCCGGAGCTGGAGCCCGAGCTGCCGCTGCCCGTGATGGCGCTGCTGGTGCCGGTGCGGTTGCCCTGGTCCATGCCGGAGCCGGTGCCCTGGCTGGCGGCGGTGCTCTGCGTGGAGCGGGTGCCGGCGGCCATCACGGGCACGTCCAGGCCGCCGCGCAGCGCCTCGTTGTAGGCCTGGCGGGCCTCGTGCAGGCACGTGGCGCGGGGCTGGCTGCTCTGGCCGCTGTTGCAGTACTGCACGTCGGAGCGGTACATCTGCTGCGCGGCGCTGCGGTCGCCGCGCGTGGCGGCCTGGCTGGCGGTGGTGGCGGCCAGCGCCAGCAGCACGGCGCTGCCCATGCAGGCCAGGCGGAAGTTGCGGCGTGCCACATCGAGCTGACGGGTCTTCATGCGTTTCTCCTTGATCCAACGACGTAGTAGGGATGACGGCGCCCAGGCGCCGAGCGGCCGGTGCCGTCTTCTCAGCAAGCGGCATGCGCGGCGCGGGCGCAGGGCTTGCCGGCAGCGCGGCATCGCCCACCCAGCGGGCTGTGGAGAAGCGCCCATGAACCACCATCCCTATGCCGAATGCATCGAGGCCTGCGACCAATGCGCCAGGGCCTGCGACAACTGCGCCGTCGCCTGCCTGCAGGAGGCCGACCCCAAGCCGATGGCGCGCTGCGTCGCGCTGGACATCGACTGCGCGGCGGTGTGCCGCCTGGCCTCGGGCGCGATGGCGCGCGACAGCGAGCACGCGCAGGCCATCTGCGCCCTGTGCGCGCAGCTGTGCGAAGCCTGCGGCACCGAATGCGGCCGGCATCACCACATGGACCACTGCCAGGAATGCGCCGAGGCCTGCCGCGTCTGCGCCGAGGCCTGCCGCCGCGCGGCGCTGCATGGGAGCGTGGGGGCGCCTTGAGGACTATCCGAGCGCGCCGCTGAACGCGGCACCCGGTGGAGACAGGCGGCCCAGCCGCCTCCCGGAAGGCTGACCCTCCGCCATCCCCTCGCCCGCTTGCGGGAGAGGGGATGGCGGCGTCACGTCTTCGGGCTACGGGCTACGGGCAAACGAACCAAGCCCCTGCCCAGGATGAGCCGCGGGCCCCGTGCCCTAAGGCGCAATCTCCTCCGCCCAGTCGTACAGCGCCCCCAGGATCTCCTGCCCGCGCTCGTCGGCCGTCTCGCTGAGCGTGTCGATGCGCTCGGCGTAGGCGGCCAGCGTCAGCACGCCGCCCTGCCCGTCATGCAGGCGCCGGGTGCGGTGCTTGTCCCAGCGCGCGCGCTCGCCCTCGTCCAGCGTGTTGGCGAAATTGCGCGCACGCCAGCGGAACACCAGCTCCGACAGCCGCGGGTCCTCGAAGGGCGGCTCGCGCAGCGCCAGCTCGTGCGGCGGCGCGGCGCGCAGCGCATTGAGCTTGTGGCGGTCCCCGTTGCTGACGAAACCACCGTAGAGGTCCTCGTCCACGTCCACCGGCCCGGCCACGGCCGGGCGCTCGAACACCTGCGCCCACAGCTGCGGCGGCAGCGGCGGCTCCGCCGCGAAGCGCTGCGCGTGCTGCAGTTGCTGCTCCAGGTCCAGGCCCCAGCGCTGCGCCTGCGCGGCACTGAGCGTGCGCAGGTTGCCGATCACCACCGGCGACTTGTTGATGTGGATGCTCTTGATCGGCAGCCGCGTCACGCCCTCGGGCAGCTCGTCGGCGCGGGTGAACAGGCGTTGGCGGATGGTGTCGGCGTCCAGCCCGGACAGCTCGCGCGGGTCGGCCGCCAGGTCCCAGCACAGCAGCTCGTTGCGGTTGCTCGGATGCGGCCCCAGCGGCCACATCAGTGCCAGGCAGCCGCGCTCGGGGGCGAACATGCCCGAGACATGCAGGAAGGGCTTGCCGACGCCGATCTCGGCCAGCACCGCGTCCTTGCGCCGCAGCTTCAGACAGAACTCCCAGAGCTTGGGTTGTGCCTCGCGCAGCCTGCGCGCCAGGGCCACGGTGGCGCGCACGTCGGAGAGCGCGTCGTGGGCCGAGTCGTGGGTGATGCCGTTGGCGGCGGTGAGGTCTTCGAGGCGGAAGGACGGGCGCCCGTCGGGATGGCGCGGCCACTGCAACCCCTCCGGGCGCAGCGCGTAGGCGCAGCGCACCACGTCCAGCAGGTCCCAGCGTCCGCAGCCGTTCTGCCACTCGCGGGCGTAGGGGTCCATGAGGTTGCGCCAGAACAGGAAGCGCGTGACCTCGTCGTCGAAGCGGATGCTGTTGTAGCCCACGCCCACCGTGCTCGGCACGGCCAGCTCGGCCTCGATGGCGGCGGCGAATTCGCGCTCGGGCACGCCGTGCTCCTGGCAGTGCTGGGGCAGGATGCCGGTGAGCAGGCAGCTCTCCGGGTCGGGCAGCATGTCCAGCGGCGGGTGGCAGTAGAGGGTCAGCGGCTCGCCGATCTCGTTGAGCTCGGCATCGGTACGCACCCCGGCGAACTGGGCCGGGCGGTCGCGGCGCGGCACGCGGCCGAAGGTCTCGTAGTCGTGCCAGAAAAAGGTCAGGTCGCTCATCGGCGGGACGATACCCGAGGCGCCTGCGCCCGCCCTTTCGGCCCGCTCCCAGCGCGGATTCAGAAGCCCGGTTCGACGCGCCTGAAACTGGCGAACCGCGGCAGCCCGCTGGCACTCCAGCCGCGGTGCCGGTAGCTCACCACGCTGCCCAGCGGCGGCGGGTCGCGGCGCAGCGCCTCGCTGAAGCCGCTGCCCAGCAGGAACTCGCGGCCTTCCGGCAGGCGCAGCCGCAGCGCCACCAGCAGCCCGCGCATGCGCCCCTCGGCGCCGAAGCGCTGCGCCACCACCACGCCCTCGGCGTCCTGCTGCGGCTTGAGCTTCAGCAGCAGCCCGCTGCGGCCGGCCACGTAGGGCGCGTCGGCGCGGTGCAGCATCAGCCCTTCCCCGCCGGCATTGACCACCTCCCGAAGCTTGCGCTGCAGCGCGGCCCGGTCGCTCACCCGCTCCTGGGGCACCGCCCGCAGCGCGGGCGCATCGAGGTCCGCCACCAGGGCGGCCAGCGCGCGGGCCCGCTCCTCGAAGCTCCCCGGTGCGCCCGGCAGCTCGAAGAGCTGGTAGCGGATGCCGGCCCAGTCCGCCGCCTGCGCGCCCTGGCGCTTGACCAGCCCGGCCAGGGTGCTGAAGCGCCCGCGCTCCAGCCACAGCTCGCCGTCCAGCGGCTGCGGCGGCAGCCGGCTCAGGAAGGCCTGCGGTGCGGGCACCGGTGCGCCGCTGCGAAAGCGCAGCCGCTGGCCGTCCCACAGCGCGCGCACGCCGTCGTACTTCTCGCTCACTAGGTAGCCGGCCGGATCGATGTCGTCCGGCGCCTCGCGCGCCAGCAGCAGCGCGGGCGGCGGCTCGGCCGCGTCATCGCCCCGCTCCCGCGCCGATGCGGGCAGCCCCGCGCCCGTCGTCACCCATGCCGGCAGCAACTGCAGCAGCCGGCGCCTCGTCAGCGCCTTCTCGTCCATGTCCGCCTCCCTAACTTCATGCCGCGGCGCAGCATAGGAGCGCGTCCGCGCGGCCGGGCTCGGTCCGAACCCGCAGCCGCCCGCGCCCCGTCCCTGCGCGCGGTGCGCCGCGGCGCGGACTTGTGCCGGCTGGCCCTGTGGACAGCAGCGCCGCAGGCCGGCCGCGCGGTGCGGGCATGGTCCAATCCCGGGATGAGTGAAAGACCCAAGATCGGATTGAAGTCCGGCGCCAAGACCCGCGACCCGCGCCGTGCCAGCGTGCGGCCCACCGCCCGCAAGGCCGGCCCGCCGCCCACCGCCGCCGAGCGCGCGGCGCGTGCCGAGCGCAGTGAGCGAGGCGCCGAGCGCCGCGGCGAAGGCCCCGCGCGCGGCCCGCGCCGCGACGCCGGCGACCGCCCCCCGCGCCGCGACGAGCGCGGCGGCTTTGGCGACCGGCCTCAGCGCGAACAGCGTGGTGATTTCGGCGATCGCCCGCGCCGCGATGAGCGGCCCGCCTACGGTGATCGCCCGCCCCGCGACGAACGCGGTGGCTTCGGTGACCGGCCGCGCCGTGATGAGCGCGGCGGCTTCGGCGACCGTCCCCAGCGCGAACAGCGCGGCGGCTTCGGCGATCGCCCGCGCCGCGATGAGCGGCCCGCCTATGGCGAGCGTCCGCCCCGCGACGAACGCGGCGGCTTCGGGGACCGTCCGCGCCGTGATGAGCGTGGCGGCTTCGGGGACCGCCCCCGTCGCGACGAGCGCCCCGCCTACGGCGACCGCCCGCAGCGCGATGAGCGCGGTGGCTTTGGTGATCGCCCGCGCCGCGATGAGCGTCCGGCCTTTGGCGACCGTCCCCGCCGCGATGAGCGTGGCGGCTTCGGTGACCGCCCCCGTCGGGATGAGCGTCCCGCCTACGGCGAGCGGCCGCAGCGCGATGAGCGCGGCGGCTTCGGTGACCGCCCGCGCCGCGACGAGCGCCCTGCTTATGGCGAGCGTCCGCGCCGCGACGATCGCGGCGGCTTCGGCGACCGGCCCCATCGCGACGAACGTCCCGCCTATGGCGAACGTCCGCGCCGCGACGACGGCCCCGCCTTCGACCGCCGCCGTCCCGCGCCGGGCCAGCCTGTCGAGACCGCGCCCGCCAGGGACAGGGCTGCCGCGGACGAGGATGCGGACCAGGTTGCGCGCGCACGCGCCGGCGAGGACAGCGCCGCCGAGCCCGCCACGGCGGCGCAGGGCGTGCGCCTGTCGAAGCACCTGGCGGAACAGGGCCTGGTGTCGCGGCGCGAGGCCGACGAGTGGATCGAGGCCGGCTGGGTCAAGGTGGACGGGAAGATGGCCGTGCTGGGCCAGCGCCTGATGCCGGGCCAGGTGGTGGAGATCGACCCCGCCGCGCGCGAGTCGCAGGCCAAGCGTGTGACCATCCTGCTCAACAAGCCCATCGGCTACGTCAGCGGCCAGGCCGAGGACGGCTACGAGCCCGCGTCGGTGCTGGTCACGGCCGAGAACCACTGGGGCGAGGACCCGGCACGCATCCGCTTCCATCCCGGCCACATGCGCGGCCTGGCGCCCGCGGGACGGCTGGACATCGACTCCACCGGGCTGCTGGTGCTGACCCAGGACGGGCGCGTGGCCAAGCAGCTCATCGGCGACGAGACCCGCGTCGAGAAGGAATACCTGGTGCGCGTGGAGTACCAGCACCCGGGCCGGCTGCCCGACCGCGACCTGGAGCTGCTGCGCCATGGCCTGGAGCTCGACGGCAAGCCGCTCAAGCCCGCGCAGGTGAGCTGGCAGAACGAGGATCAGCTGCGCTTCGTGCTGCGCGAGGGCCGCAAGCGCCAGATCCGCCGCATGTGCGAGGCGGTGGGGCTGAAGGTGGTGGGCCTCAAGCGCGTGCGCATCGGCTCCGTGGTGCTGGGCAAGCTGCCGCCGGGGCAGTGGCGCTACCTGGGCGAGTTCGAGAGGTTCTGAGGCCGGGATGGCCGCCGCGGGCTCCTTGAGCCCGGGAGGCTGACACGCTGCGCGGGCGATGGGCCGCCCAGGGATCGCCTGGTCCCGGGCTCATCCCCTCGCCGCCACGCAGCGGGGGAAAAGGACAGGGGTACTGCTGCAGGCAGCGTCACACGGCCAAGCCCGGCACCCTCACCCCTGCCCCTCTCCCGCTTCGCGGGCGAGGGGAAGCCGGCACCCCGGCGGCGAGAGCGCCACGGCTCTGCCGCCGTGTTGCTGAAGAGGCCCGATCAGCCCCGGTCGGCGCGCGCCGCGCGCATGCCCGAGCCCGTGCCGCGGTCGGTGTGCACGTCCACCGCGCCGTTGGCATTGCGGCCCACGTCCACGTCCACGCCCGGCACGCCGCGGGCGGTCTCATTGCGGCTGGGTGCCGGCTCGTTGGCGTTGTTCTTGTTGACGTTCACGTCGACGGCGCCCTTGGCGTTCTTGCCCACGTCCACGTCCACGCCGGGCACGCCGCGGTTCATTTCCTGCTGCGCGGCCGAGGTGCCGCTGCCCACGTTGGACTGGTCCGCAGCCTGCACGGCGCCCCCGAGGGCCAGCAGCGAAACGGCGGCGGCGATGAGGCTGTTGCGAATGGCGGTCATGTCGTGCTCCTTCTAAGCGATGAGTCATGGAATCGCCCCCGGGTGCCGCGCCGTGCCGGCTCCGGGCAGCTCCCGGGGTCGTGCACCTGTTCGGCAAGGGCCGTGCCCGGGAAGCCCGCCGAGTGGGCCGGGGCCCTCCCCAAGCAGGTGGGACGACGTGAATCGCGCCGCGCACGTTGCGCCTGCCCGGACCGTTGCGCTGGAAACCATGACGCCCATGGCGCCTTCACGGCGGGGCCTTGGCGCCCGCCGATGCGGCGCGCTGCACCGCGACAGGACCTGATGGGCGGGCGCCCTACGCCGCCGTGCGCGCCCCGTCGGCCAGGCTGTCCCCCTCGCCGCCCAGCATCTCGCCCACGCGCTGGTTCAACAGCGCCAGGTTGACCGGCTTGACGAAGAAGCTGGCCTTGCCGTGCACCAGCGGCTCGTCGCCGGCATAGCCCGACATCATGATGATGGGCAGCTCGGCGCGGCGCTGGCGCAGGCGCATCACCAGCTCGCGCCCGCTCATGCCCGGCATGCTGAGATCGGTGATGACCAGGTCGGCCGGGTCGGCCGCGTCCAGCGCCAGCGCGGCCTCGCCGTGGCTGGCCACGCTGACGCGGTAGCCCATGCTTTCGAAGTAGTACTGGAACACGGTCGTGATGTCGCCCAGGTCATCGACGACGAGGATGTGCGGCTGGCTGCTCATGAGAGTCGGGCGCTTTCAGCGGGAGGAGGATGGGCCGGCTGGCGCCCCGGCCGGCGTCGCGGGTGATGCATGCAGCGCCGAGCGGATGCGCTCCAGCAGCTCGGCACGGCGGTAGGGTTTCACAAGGACGGGATCACCGCCCGGGCCGCCGGACTCGTCGGCATAGCCCGTGGTCAGCAGCACCGGCAGCCCGGGCAGCCGCTGGCGTGCGCGCTCGGCCAGCATCAGCCCGTTCATGCCGCCGGGCATGATGATGTCGGTGAAGAGCAGCTCCACGCGGCCGTGGCCCTCCAGCAGCTCCAGCGCCGCCTCGCCGCTGGAGGCCGACAGCACGTGGTAGCCCTCGTCGCGCAGCAGCTGCTCGGCCGTGTGGCGCACGTCGTCGCTGTCATCGACCACCAGGATGGTGCCCTGCGCGTCCCCGGGCCCACGCCCGGGCTCCTCGGGCCGCGGCAGCGGCGGTGCCGCCACGGGAAAGATCATGCGCACGGTGGTGCCGCGGCCGGGCGCGCTGTCGAGTTCCAGCCGGCCGTGCGACTGCTGCGCGAAGCCGTGCACCATGGCCAGGCCCAGCCCCGTGCCGGGCGGCTTGGTGGTGAAGAAGGGCTCCGTGGCGCGGCGCGCCACCTCGGCCGTCATGCCCTCGCCCTCGTCGATGACGCACAGCACCACGTAGCTGCCCGGCGGCAGCTGGTGCGCGCGCGCACGCAGCCGCTCGTCCAGCAGCGAGGTAGCGATCGTGACCCGGCCGCCGCCGGGCATGGCGTCGCGCGCGTTGATCAGCACGTTGAGCAGTGCCATCTCCAGCTGCGTCGGGTCGAGCCGGCAAGCCGGCAGGCCGGGCTTGAGGTCCAGCCGCAGGTCCACCTGCGCGCCCAGCGTGCGCGCCAGCATCTCGCTGAACTCCACCACCAGCGCATTGAGGTTCACCTGCCTTGGCTCCAGGCGCTGGCGCCGCGCGAAGGCCAGCAGTTGCTGCGTCAACTTCCCACCGCGCTCGGCGGCGCGCTGCGCATGCTGCACGCTGCGCAGCACCTCCTCGTCGTCGCCGCCCAGGCGCTGCGCCACCAGCTCCAGGTTGCCCGTGATCACCTGCAGCAGGTTGTTGAAGTCGTGCGCCAGCCCGGCGGTGAGCTGGCCGATGGCCTCCATCTTCTGCGCCTGGCGAAAGGCCTGCTCGGAGTTGCGCCGCCGCGTGATGTCGACCTGCGAGGAGAAGAAGTACAGCAGCTTGCCCTGCGGGTCGAAGACCGGGCCGACGAACAGCGCGTTCCAGAACGGCGTGCCGTCGGCCTTGTAGTTGAGGATGTCCACCGCCACGGCCCGCCGCTCGGCCACGGCGGTGCGGATCTCCGCCACCGTCTCGGGGTCGGTCTGCGGGCCCTGCAGGAAGCGGCAGTTGCGCCCCAGCACCTGCGCCTCTTCGTAGCTGGTGAGGTCCAGGAAGGCACGGTTGATGAAGACGACGGGGTTGTCGCGCTGGTTGGGGTCGGTGATGACCATGGGCATGCGCGTCATCTCGATGGCGGCGAAGAACACGCCGCTGCGCTCGTCCAGCCCCGGGCGGGTGATGAAGCTGGCCTGCCAGTGGCGCAGGCCCGGCCGGTCGCCCAGCGGGTGGCAGGCGTTGCCTTCCAGCTCGCCGGAGGCGGGCACGCCGGCGCTGTCGCCCCCGCCCTGCCGGTCCAGCACCTTGCCGCTGTCGTCGCCCTTGCTGCCGATCGTCATCACCGCTCCGTCGTGGGCCGCAGGATGGATTCAGGCAGCCTGGGCACTGCAGGTGCAAGCGTGGTGCCCGCTGCGGGTGCACGCCGCGCTCAAGCGCCGCCGCTTTCCCATTCGGGCACCGGCAGGCTCAGCGTGACGCTGAAGGTGCTGCCCTGCCCCGGGGTGCTTTCGAGCGCGAGCGTGCCGCCCATCATGTCCACCAGGCGGCGCACGATGGACAGGCCCAGCCCCGTGCCGCCGAAGCGCCGCGTGGTGGAGCTGTCGGCCTGCATGAAGGGCTCGAAGATGCGCGCGCGCTGCTCGGGGCGCACGCCGATGCCGGTGTCCACCACGTCGAAGCGCAGCGTGCTGCGCCCGGGCCCGTGCCCCGCCACCGCCACGCGCAGCGTGACGCTGCCCGCGGGCGTGAACTTCACGGCGTTGCCCAGCAGGTTCAGCAGCACCTGCTTCAGGCGCAGCGGGTCGCCCGTGAGCACCGCCGGCAGCCCCGGGCCCAGCTCCAGGTACAGCGGCAGCCCCTTGGCCGCGGCCTGCGGCCCCACCATCACGCGCAGCGCCTCCAGCAGCGGCGCGAGCTCGAAGGGCGCATGCTCCAGGTGCATCTCGCCGGCTTCGATGCGCGAGAGGTCGAGCACGTCGTTGGTCAGCGCCAGCAGCTGCTCGCCGGCCTGCTGGATGTGGCCCACGAAGCGCCGCCCGTCCTCGGGCAGCGCCATGCGCGCCATGAGCTGGCTCAGCCCGATGACGGCATTGAGCGGGGTGCGGATCTCGTGGCTCATGTGCGCCAGGAACGCGCTCTTGGCGCGGCTGGCGGCCTCGGCCTGCGCCGTGCGCTGGCGCAGCGTCTCCTCCAGCGCCTTGCGCTCGGAGAGGTCCGTCAGCACGCCCAGGAAGCCCGTGGGCTCGCCGCGCCCGTCGCGCAGCACGCTCAGCGTCAGCAGCACCGGCACGCGCGAGCCGTCACCGCGCACGCAGGTCCATTCCTGGCCCCGCTCGGCCGGGCGCTGCGGCCCCTGCGGGCGCCAGGCCGGCCACAGGATGCGCCGGATGTCGGGCGGCAGCAGCCGCGCGCGCGTGCGCAGCTCGCGCGCATCGAAGAACTCCAGCACCCGCCGCCCCAGCCCCTGCGCCGCGCTCAGCCGCAACAGCGTCTCGGCGGCGGGATTGAGCGTGGTGATGCGCCAGTGCAGGTCGGTGGCGATGATGGCGCTGGCGGCGCTGTCGAGCACCGTGCGCATCTCGCGCGTGCGCTGCTGCATGCGCTGCTCCAGCAGCTCGCGCGCGGTGTGCTGCTCATGCACGTCGGTGGCGACGCAGAACCAGCGCCGGATCGCCCCGGCGCCCTCGCGCAGCGGCTCCACGCGCACCAGGTGCCAGCGCACGGCGCCGTCGTGGCGGCACACGCGCATCTCGTGCACGAAGGGGCTGCCGGTGTTGACGGCATGGCGCCAGTGCGCGCGCGCCACCGGCCGGTCATCGGCATGCACCGCCTCCATCCAGCCCTCGCCGCGGGCGCGGGCCTCGTCCTGGCCGGTGTACTCGCTCCAGCGCCGGTTGAACCAGTCGGCCCGGCCCTCGGAATTGCAGCGCCACAGCAGGTCGGGCACCAGCTCCACGATGGTCTGGAAGCGCGCCTGGCTGTCGCGCAGCGCGGCGCGCACGGCCGCCACGTCCAGCGTGGAGGCGCGGCGCCGCTCCACCGGCAACGGCCGCTCCGCCAGGAGCGCGTCGCTGCCCTGGTCCGCCGAGGCCGGCACCGGTGGCGGCAGCGGCATGCGGCCCGGACCCTGGGGAACGATGGTGATGCACAGCCCCGCCACGGCGCCCGCCTCGTCGCGCAGCGCGCTGCAGCACCACAGCGCGCCGCCCGGCGCGGACGCCGCCTCGGCCGAGGGCGGCAGGCCCATCACCGGCTGGCCGGTGCACAGCACCCGCTCGGCCACCAGGCCGAGCCGGGCCCAGTCCGACGCCCAGCACTCGCGCGCCGGCGTGCCCAGCGCTCGCGGATGCCGCGCGCCCAGCAGGCCCAGCGCCGCATCGTTGTGAAACTGAAGCAGTTCGGAGCCCCACCACACCAGCCCCGGCAGCGGCGAGGCCAAGCACAGGTCGATGGCCGTGCGCAGGCTCTGCGGCCAGTGCGTGGACGCGCCCAGGGGCGTGCCGCTCCAGGGCCGCTCGCGCATCAGCGCCGCGACCGTTCCTTCCATGCAGGGCCAGCGCCCCGGCCCAGACGGGCCCGGCACGCCTTCGAAGTTCGTCATGAATGAGAGGCACGGCGTGCCGCGCGGCGGCGCACGGAACGCCGGCCGCCGCAAGTCAGGGGAAAAGAGAAAGACACAATGTCGGCGCAGGTGGGCAATTGGCATGCCTGGGCTGGTTAGGCGCGCACCCGGGAGGGCATTTTGCTTAACACCGTGAATCACCCGGATGCCGTTCCGGGGACATCGGGCGCGGCTGCTACGCTCGCCGGATGCCCGCCTCACCCCCTGCTTCACCCCTGGTTGCCGCCGCGTCCCGGCCGGCCGTCTCGCCCGCCGTCGTCGCCTTGGCCCTGGCGCTGCTGCTGGGCCTGCAGCCCGTCACCACCGACCTGTACCTGCCCGCGCTGCCGCGGCTGACGCGCGACTTCGGCGCCACGCTGGCACAGAGCCAGCTCACGATGTCGGCGCTGATCCTGGCTTTCGGCATCGGGCAGCTGTTCTGGGGCCCGGTGGCGGACCGCTTCGGGCGCCGCCCGGTGCTGCTGCTGAGCCTGGCGCTCTACACCGCGGCCAGCGTCGCCTCGGCGCTGGCGCCGGCCATCGGCTGGCTGGTGCTGTGGCGCACGCTGCAGGGCGCGGCGCTGGCGGCGGCGGTGGTGTGCGCGCGCGCCATGGTGCGCGACTTCTACGAGCCCACCGAGGGCGCGCACGTGATGTCCAAGGGCATGTCGGGGCTGGGGCTGATCGCCATCGCCTCGCCGGTGCTGGGTGGCACGCTGGCGGCGACGCTGGGCTGGCGCGCGCCGCTGGGCGCGGTGGCGGCCATCGGCGCGGTGGCGCTGGCCTTCGTGGCGCTGCGGCTGCCGGAGTCGCTGGCGCCGCGCAACCGCCAGGCACTGCGGCTGGGCCCGCTGGCCGGGGCGGTGCGCGAGGTGCTGGGCCACCGCACCTTCCGCGCCTGGTCGGCGCTGGTGGCCTGCACCTACGGCGGCCTGTTCGCGATCCTGGCGCTGTCCTCCTTCGTCTACATCGAGGTGCTGGGCCTGGCGCCGGGCCAGTTCGGCATCGCGCTGGCGTCGGCCTCGGTGGCCTACCTGCTGGGCACCTTCCAGTGCCGGCGCTGGCTGCTGCGCCACGGGCTGGACGGCGCGGTGCGCCGCGGCGCGGCCTTCAGCCTGGCGGGCGGGCTGTCCATGGCGGCGCTGGCGCTGGCCGGCGTGCAGGAGGTCTGGGCCGTGCTGCTGCCGCAATGGCTCTACGCCTTCGGCCACGGCATCCATCAACCCTGCGGCCAGGCCGGCGCGGTGGGTCCCTTCCCGCGCAACGCCGGCGTGGCCGCGGCCCTCAACGGCTTCATGCTGGCCGCCACCGCCTTCCTGGTCGGGCTGTGGGTGGGCCAGGCCATGGACGGCAGCACGCGTCCGATGGGCCTGGTGGTGGGCGTGTTCGGCATCGCCACCGCCACGGTGGGCTGGACGCTGGTGCAGCGCCACGGCGTGCCGGCGCGGGTGCGCACGGCATGAGCGGGGCAGGCATGGCGAAAGACGTCCCCTGGATCGCCCTGGCCGGTCCCACGGCCAGCGGCAAGACCGCGCTGGCGCTGGCGCTGGCCGAGCGCCTGGCACGCCAGGGGCAGCCGGTGGAGATCGTCAGCGTGGACTCGGCGCTGGTGTACCGCGGCATGGACATCGGCACGGCCAAGCCCACGGCCGAGGAGCGCGCGCGCGTGCCGCACCACCTCATCGACCTGATCGAGCCGACGCAGGCCTACTCCGCCGCGCAGTTCGTGGCCGATGCCGAAGCGGCGATGGCGCAGATCCGTGCCCGCGGCGCGCTGCCGCTGCTGGTGGGCGGGACCATGCTGTATTTCAAGGCGCTGATCGACGGCCTGGACGAGATGCCGCCCTCGGTGCCGGCGATCCGCGCCGCCATCGAGGCGCAGGCCGCCGCCGAGGGCTGGCCGGCACTGCACGCCGAACTGGCCCATGTGGACCCGGTGACCGCGCGCCGCCTGGCGCCCGGCGACGCGCAGCGCATCTCTCGCGCGCTGGAGGTGTTTCGCGGCAGCGGTCGGCCGATCTCCGACTTTCACAAGGAGAAGGAGGCCAAGGCGCCGGCAGGCCCCTTCTTCGCGCTGGAGCCGGTTGCGCGCGCCTGGCTGCACGGGCGCATCAACCTGCGCTTCGAGCAGATGCTGGACGCCGGGCTGGTCGAGGAAGTGCAGCGTTTGAGAGCGCGCGGCGACCTGCAGCTTGAAATGCCTTCGATGCGCTGCGTGGGCTACCGGCAGGTGTGGGAGGCGCTGGACGAGGGTTTACAAGGCCCGGCCCTGCGCGAGCGGGTGAAGGAAACCGGCAGCGCGGCGACGCGGCAATTGGCGAAACGGCAGCTCACCTGGCTGCGGAGCATGCCGTGGCGGGTGAGCGTGGCGTGCGACGCGGCGGAGCCGCTGGAGGCGGTGCTGAGCCGGGTGAAAGGGCTGCAGGCGGCGGGCTGAGAGAAATGGGAGCGCATGGCGGTGAATCGCCCGCACGCGGTTACCGGCGCTTTTCCTCATTCAGCCGCCGGCACTCCCCGGCATTTGCATCTCCCCGCGCAAACCCCACTCCGTCAATTCCTGCCCTGGCGCCGCAATAGTCCTGCCGGCACACCAGCCCAGCGTCCTTCAGCTCGATGAAACCTTGCCGCACATGGATGGACAGCCGGCATTCCCTTTTCTCGGGGCCGTCCAGCATTTCGCGGTATTCGTAGGTTGAGGCATCGACCTTCCGGGCCACGCCGCTCATTTCGCAGGTGTGGATATTCCCGCCGACCAGGGCGAGGTGGAATTCGATTTCAGAATCGCTCTTGCGCCGCAGCGACAGGCAATCGACCGTTTGCAGCGGCTCATATTGCTGGGTATCCGGGTTGAACACGCCATTGGGCCGGCGCGTGCCGTACAGGCCGGAAAGTTGGCCCGGATTCGGATCGTCCTGCCGCCAGGACGCCAGGCGCTGCAGCCGCGCCCGGTAGCTCCGGGCCAGGCAGGACGCGTCCGCGCAGCGGTTGCGCTCGGCCATCCAGGCGAGCTGGTCCTGGCGCAAGGCAGCGGCGTCCACCTCGGCGGCGAGCTGCTTGAAGGCGCGGCCGAGCTGATCGTCCAGGCCGGACACCGTGCCATCGCCGCAAATGAGCTTTTCGACGCGGGTGCGCGCCTTGGCGCAATCGAAACTGGCGGCCTGCGCCTGCGGCAAGCCCGCCAGCAGGACGGACACGAGCATCAGGAACAGTCGTTTCATGGGCAACTCGAGGGCAAGGAGCGGGCCACTGTAGCGTGGCGTCATCCGTGAGAAAGACGGGCGTGCTGCCATGCCGCCTGCCGCGCGCCGGCCCTTTCAAACCCTGCCAGGAGAACACCCATGGACCTTGCCATCACCCCAGCCACTGCCGCTGAAGCCGACACGGTTGCGGCGCTCATGCTGGCGCTGACCGAGGAGATTTGCGCCCGCCTGGGCGTCCGGCATTTCGACCTGGACCGCGACCAATCCGCTGCCCTGTGCGCCGACTGGATATCCCGTGGTGAATACGTGGCCCTGCTGGCACGGATGGACGGCCGGCCCGTGGGTTTCGTCGGCATGTCCGAAGGCCGCGCCCTGTATGCCGGCGGCGCCGTCGGCACGATGCAGGAGTTTTATGTGAGCCCCGAATGCCGCAGCGCCGGCGTCGGCCGCGCGCTGATCGAGGCCGTGAAAACCCATGCGCGCGAGCGCGGCTGGCGCCGCATCGAGGTCTGCACGCCGCCGCTGCCCGAATTCCAAAGGAGCCTGGATTTCTATGCCCGCAACGGGTTTGAGGTTACGGGCGGGAGGAAGATGAAGGTGGTGGTGGATTGAGCATTTTTCCGGCCGGCCGCTAAGGTTGTTCAAGACGCTCAGCGAGCGCCCTGTATCGCGCAAGGTGGTCTGCTGAGGGCGAGAACACCGCCCTCACCGTAGAAACCCCGAACAGATTGGACGGCCAGCCTATCGCGCCCCCATGGTCGACCAGCCATTCTTCTATGGGTTCGCGCGGGGGGCAGCGTGCCGACTCCAGCGTCACCAGACCGTCATTGGACTTTGAAGATTCTGACAAATCCCCCAAAGCCCGCGTCAATCCAAACAACAGCGAGCCCGCAAGATGTTCTGGCAACAATGACCCAATTGGAAAATCGGCCAACACTGAACCCAGGCGAGATCTGGGCGCCACGCAGGCCACTTCCATATAGTCGACCCACGGGCAATTGGGATCATGCAAACTTTGCCGGACCCGCAAATCGTTCAAAGCACCACCATCCTTGTTGAAATATTCCAAGAGCGGCCCTGGAATACATTCATAGATTTTGGCAGGCACTCGGTCCAAGACTGCGTTGGCCACCGGCGTTCCGAAATGAGGAGTCGCAATGGTGATGAGCTTCTTGATGCGGCGCCCCACTTCATGCCTGGCGATGACCCGGCGGGCGTCCAGGCCACCCATGCTGTGGGCGATCACGTACAGGTCGAAGTCACCCGGCCATCGCTCGTTGATCTCCCTGGCCAACTGCTGACTGCGCTCGTCCAATGAGCCCAAAGGACTGACCGATGTCTCCAGAACCTCATGCTTGCGCCCGCGCAGCATTGCCGCGACGCCGTTGAAATAATCGACCCCCATCAGCCACGGATTTTCACCAGCTCCCAAGAATCCATGGGCCAACACGATATGCGCCATCCTGTCTCCCTTCTTGACGAGATCAAACCTTCGAACCCTGCACGCATGGGCCCCGGCCAAATTACCTTTTCACAGCCCTGACTTCCGAAAAACCAAGCGCAAGCACCGTCATCTCGGAGGCGCTCACCTCGGCACGGTACGTGAAAGTCGAATTCGGAGCCAGAAAATCACTGCAAATGGCATTCTCACGTCCGGAGCCCTTCACCGAATTTGCCCCCAACCTCAAAGAAATCGAGCAAAGTTGCTCTTCATTGCGATAGATAATCGCACGCGCCATGCCAGGCTTATCAACCCCCCGCTTGCCCTGCAGATTGACGCGAAAAGTCAAGTCTCTAGCAAGACAAGAAGGCGGCGGTTTCCAGCTTGAATTATTCAATAGCGAAATATTTTTCGCCAATATCCCCAATGCCCTGGACTCCGGCCCACCAGAACAGCTGCTCACCGGAGCGGACGGCTCGGATGCAATAGCTGCCTTGTCATTCTTCAATATCCTGAAGCCGCGATCCCAGTGCTCGACATAGTAGTTAACCATATTGTTGATTGTAGTGTTGCCCGAGCTCGTCACATTGCCCATGCTTATTCCGCCACCACGCCCGGTCTCAGCGGGGGCAGGCTTCAGAGCTGATATGACGGGCGGCACCACGGCAACAACGGCAGCGACCGATCCAATCAAATACCCCCAGGCCTTTACGCGAGCAGCATTCCTGTCCGGATGTGGCGTCACTTTATTATTGCGCTTCATATAACCTCAAGCAGAATTTCAGGCCCAATAAATGCCTCCAGGGCAAGCACAAGCCCATGCTCCGTCTCTCGTCACAAGCGGACGGAGAGCATTTTTTCAAGGCAGCATCTGCCGGATGCTCAAACCCGGAGAGCTGAGCCACCCAAAATACCCCCATGCACAATCTAGCCTTGCTTTGACTCCACCATATATTCCTTCTGTGAGTTCTGTTACTAGCCCATGCTCCACCTGCACGCCCTGGCCAAGCACTACGCCGAAACCCCCGTCTTCTCCCACGTGGACCTGGAAGCCCGCTCCGGCGAGTTCATCGCCATCCTGGGCGAGTCGGGGGTGGGCAAATCCACGCTGCTGAACTGCATCGCCGGGCTGGACGAGGCCAATGGCGGCAGCGTCGAGCTGGACGGCGTGAACGTGTTCCAGCTCGGCGAGGAGGCCCGCGCGCGCTGGCGCCGCGAAAAGCTCGGCTTCGTGTTCCAGGCCTTCCACGTGCTGCCGCACCTGAGCGTGAGCCAGAACATCGCCCTGCCCCTGCTGCTGCTCCAGCGGCCGGACCCGGCGCGGGTGAAGCACATGCTCGACGTCGTGGGTCTGCAGGGCTTCGATGAGCGCCTGCCGCGCACGCTCTCCGGCGGGCAGCTGCAGCGCGTGGCCATCGCCCGGGCGCTGGTGCACAAGCCGGCGCTGCTGCTGGCCGACGAGCCCACCGGCAACCTGGACCCGGGCACGGCCGAGCGCGTGCTGACGCTGCTGCTGGACCAGGCCCGCGCCGAAGGGGCGATCTGCCTGCTGGTCACGCACTCGCAGAGCGCCGCCGCGCGCGCCGACCGGGCCCTGCGCCTCACCGCCACGGGCTTCGAGCCCGTGGCGAGGCTCACGGCGTGAGCGGCCTGCCCGCCCTGCTGCGCCAGCTCGTTTTGCCCGAGTGGCGCCAGCATCCGTGGCGGCTCGCCGTGGCGGTGCTGTCGGTCGCGCTGGGCGTGGCACTGGCCTTCTCCGTCCAGTTGATCAACCGCTCGGCGCTGGACGAGTTCTCCAGCGCCGCCCGCGCCGCCGCCGGCGAGCCCGATGTCATCCTGCGCAGCCCGGCCCAGGGCGCGCTCGACGACGCCTGGTTCGAGCGCGTCGCCCAATCGCCCCTGGTCCAGGCCGCCAGCCCGGTGCTGGAGGTAGACGCCGCCGCGCTGGACGCGGCCGGGCAGCGCGTCTCCTTGAAGCTGCTGGGGCTGGACGCGCTGCGCGTCACGCCGCTGGCGGCGGCGCTGTTCCCGGTGCCGATGAAGGGCGCCTCGCTCACCGCCTTCCTGGAGCCCGACGCCGTCTTCCTCAACCCCGCCGCGCTGCAGAAACTGGGGCTCGAACCCGGCGGCACGCTGACGCTGCAGTACGGGCTGCAGCGGCTGCCGCTGCGCGTGCTGGGCAGCGTCACTGCCGGCGGGGCGCCGCTGGCGGTCATGGACATCGCCGCGGCGCAGGCGCGCTTCGGCGTGGGGAAACTCTCGCGCATCGACATCCGGCTGGCGGCCGGCGCCGACGCCCGCGCGCTGCGCGAGGCGCTGAACCTGCCGCCCGGGGTGACCCTGGCCGAGCCGCAGGCGGCGGCGCAGCGGGTGTCGGACCTGTCGCGCGCCTACCGCGTCAACCTGACCGTGCTGGCGCTGGTGGCGCTGTTCGTGGGCGGCTTCCTGGTCTTCTCGGTGCTGGCGCTGTCCGTCGCGCAGCGCACGCCGCAGCTGGCGCTGCTGGGCGTGCTGGGGCTGTCGGCGCGGCAGCGGCGCGGGCTGGTCCTGGCCGAATCGGCCGCCATCGGACTGCTGGGCAGCCTCATCGGCCTGGCGCTGGGCACGGCCCTGGCGGCGCTGGCGCTGCGCTGGCTCGCCGGCGACCTGGGCGGCGGCTATTTCACGAACATCGCGCCGCGGCTGCAGTTCTCGGTCCCGGCGGCGCTGGTGTTCGGCGCGCTGGGCGCGGCCGCGGCGCTGATCGGCGGCTGGTGGCCGGCCCGCATGGCGCAGCAGATGGCGCCGGCCCAGGCGCTCAAGGGCTTGGGGGGCGCCACGCCACCGGCCCCGGCCTGGCGCGCGCCGGCGCTGCTGGCGCTGGGCGGCCTGCTGGCACTGCTGCCGCCGGTGGCCGGGCTGCCGCTGCCGGCCTACGTGTCGGTGGCCTGCCTGCTGCTGGGCGGCATCGCCTGCGTGCCGGCCGCGGTGGCGCTGCTGCTGCGCTTCCTGCACCCGCGCTCGGCCCTGGGGCTGCTGGCGGTGCAGCGCGCGCGGCATGAGCAGCACGCCGCCAGCGTCGCCATGGCCGGGGTGGTGTCCAGCCTGAGCCTGGCCGTGGCACTGACGGTGATGGTCGCCAGCTTCCGCAACGGCGTGGCCGAGTGGCTGGATTCCGTGCTGCCCGCCGACCTGTACGTGCGCAGCGGCACCCCGGGCCAGGGCGACACCGCCTTCCTGCCGCCGGAGTTCATGGCCGCCGCCGCGCGTGTCGAGGGCGTGGCGCGCGTGGAAGGCCTGCGCGTGCGCCCGCTGCAGCTCGATCCGGCCCGCCCCAGCGTCGCCCTGGTGGCGCGCCCGATCGCCGACCCCGCGCGCGACCTGCCCCTGCTCGGCCGCCCGCTGCCGCCGCAGGGGCCGCTGCCCGGCGTCTACGTCAGCGAGGCCATGGTCGCGCTCTACGACACCCGGCCCGGCACCGAGCTGAAGCTGCCGCTGGGCGTGGGCAATCCCGTGCCGGTGCGGGTGCTGGGCGTGTGGCGCGACTACGCGCGGCAGTTCGGCGCCGTCGCCATCGACCTGCCCACCTACCGGCGCCTCACCGGCGACCCGCGCATCAACGACCTGGCGCTGTGGTTCGCCCCGGACGCGGCGGCCGACGAGGTGCAGCGGCGCGTGCGCGCGCTGGCCGCCGAGCCGGAGTTGCTGGAGTTCGCGCTGCCGGGCGAGATCCGGCGCATCTCGCTGGGCATCTTCGACCGCAGCTTCGCCGTCACCTACTACCTGCAGGCCGTGGCCATCGCCATCGGCCTGTTCGGCATCGCCGCCAGCTTTTCCGCGCAGGTGATGGCGCGCCGGCGCGAGTTCGGGCTGCTGGCGCACCTGGGTTTCACAAGGCGGCAGGTCATCGGCGTGGTGGCCGGCGAAGGCGCGGCCTGGACGGCGGCCGGGGCGCTGGTCGGGATGGGGCTGGGGCTGCTGGTGAGCCTGGTGCTGGTGAAGGTGGTCAATCCGCAGAGCTTTCACTGGACCATGGAGCTGCTGCTGCCCTGGGCGCGCCTGGCCGCGCTGTGCGCCGCGGTGCTGGCCGCCGGCACGCTCACCGCCGCCTTCAGCGCCCGCGCCGCGGCCGGGCGCGACGCGGTGCTGGCGGTCAAGGAGGACTGGTGAGCGGCAGATGCGGGGCCATGTCCGTGCTCGCGGCAGGGGCTTTTGCCGCCGCACCGGCTGGGGTTTTCCCTTCGTCCGCAGGCCTCCATGTGCGGGCGTGAGAAAAGCCGGCCAACCCTGCATCCCTGCTGTCTCTTCGAGACCCTGAAGCAACGCTTACGATTTGTCTGGAAATACGGTGCACCGGGAAAAGTAAAAGAAGCTCCGCCAACCCGGTGGGTTTTAGCCTGCCGATTTTCGACCCCTTAGGGTGGAGTTTGGACGCGGGAATGAATTGCCCCGTCCGGCTTGAAATGGAGCAAGACACGATGAAGCGGTTTTCCCGTTCCTGGCGGCTGCTGGCGCCGCTGGCCGTGCTGGGCGCCCTGGCGGCGCCCGCGGCCGCGCAGCGCCCCAACATCCTCTACATCCTCGTGGACGACATGGAGCACGAGCTGTTCCAGTACATGCCCAAGACCAAGCGGCTGATCACGGACCAGGGAGCGCTGTTCGACCAGAATTTCACCAGCCTGTCGCTGTGCTGCCCGTCGCGCACCACCACGCTGCGCGGGCAGTATTCGCACAACACCGGCATATTCACCAACGCCTGGCCCAACGGCGGCTTTGCCAAGTTCCATACCGACGGGCTGGAATCCTCCACCATCGCCACCTGGCTGCAGGGCGCGGGTTACCGCACCGGGCTGATCGGCAAATACCTCAACGGCTACCCTAATTCCGAAACCGGGCCGCTCTACATTCCGCCGGGCTGGAGTTACTGGTTCGTGCCCAATGGCGGCACGCCCTACGCCCAATACAACTACAGCATCAACTTCAACGGCCGCACCGTCAGCTACGGCAACACGCAGCCGAACCATTTCAACGACGTGGTGACGGCGCAGGCCAACACCTTCCTGCGCGAGTCGGCGGCCGACCCGGCCAGGAAGCCCTTCTTCCTGTTCTTCAACCCCACGCTGCCGCACGCGCCGGCCACGCCGCCCAAGCGCTACATGAGCCAGCTGCTGGACGTGAAGATGCCCCGCAAGCCCTCGTTCAACGAGGCCGACGTCAGCGACAAGCCGCGCTGGCTGCAGAAGGTGCCGCTGCTGACGGCCGACGAGATCAGCCGCATGGAAACGCTCTACCGCAAGCGCCGCCAGTCGATGCTGGCGCTGGACGACACCGTGGAGAGCCTGCTCGCCACGCTGCAGGCCACCGGTCAGCTGGCCAACACCTACGTCTTCTTCTCCTCGGACAACGGCTGGCACCAGGGCGAGCACCGGCTGCCGGCGGGCAAGTCGCGGCTCTACGAGGAGGACATCCGCGTGCCGCTGGCCGTGCGCGGCCCGGGCATCCCGGCCGGGCGCGTGGTCAAGAAGCTCACCGCCAACGTGGACCTGGCGCCCACCTTCGCGCAGATCGGCGGTGCCGCGGCGCCGGCCTTCGTGGACGGCCGCTCGCTGGTGCCGCTGTTCAGCGGCACGCCGCCGGCGCGCTGGCGCCAGTCGCTGCTGCTGGAGAGCCACACCGGCTTCGCCGGCGAGGCGGCGGAATCGCAGGTCGGCGGCAGCCTGCGCACCGACCCGGGCCTGCTGGAGCCGGCCGACATGCGCGAAGGCTCGGCGGCCCTGGCCCCCGCGCCGGCGCATGTCTACCGCGGCCTGCGCACCGCCTTCCACTCCACCTTCGCGCTCTACGACGTGGGCGACGGCGAGTACTACGACATGTACCTCGACCCGTACCAGATGCAGAACCGCTACACGACCATGAACGCCACGCTCAAGGCGGCCCTGACCGCCCAGCTCAACGCCATGCGCAACGCGTCCGGCCAGGCGCTGCGCGACGCCGAGGAGGTGCCGGCGGGGAAAAGGCCGGGGAAGAACTGAGCCACAGCTGAAATACCGCCCGGGAAGCGCCCCGGGTGGCTTTCCTTCGCCATCGCGCTCGCACGGCGCTCCTGCTACCGCACGCCGGGCCGTCGCCTTCCCCTCGCCACCGCGCAGCGGGGGCGAGGGGCTGGGGTGAGGGGGCGCTGCCGCAGGCAGCGTTTCCTTGGCGCCACCAGCCCTCACCCTGCCCCTCTCCCGCGCCGCGGGCGATGGGAAAGTGGCACCGTGGTTCGCGGGAACATGGGCACGGGCCTGCGCCTGCACTCCGTCCCTGCCCCCACCTCCGCCCCTACCTTCCCCCCTCCGTACGATCGGCGGATGCTCTCCCGCCGCCCTCTCCTCGCCGCCCTGGCCGCCCTGGCCGGCCCCGTCGCCCTGCCCCGGGCCGCCCTCGCCGCCGAGGCCCGCGCCGACGCGCCGCGCGGCGCCGATCTCGCGGACGCCAGCCGCACCCTCGACGCCCTCATCGCCCCGCGCGAGCTGAAATTCCCGCGCGACTTCGGCGCCCACCTGGGCACGCGCACCGAGTGGTGGTACGCCACCGGTGCGCTGCGCACCGAGGCCGGCGAAACGCTCGGCTTCCAGCTCACCTTCTTCCGCAGCCGTACCGGCCTGGGCCGCGAGGATGGCGGCCGCTTCGCGCCGCGCCAGCTGCTCTCGGCCCACGCGGCGCTGAGCGAGATCCGCGCCGGAAAACTGCACCACGCGCAGCGCCTGGCGCGCTGGAACGAGGCGCCCGACGCGCCGCTGGCGGCGGCCTCGGTGCGCGACACCGACGTCTTCGTCAACGACTGGCTCTTCCGCCGCTCGGGCGACGCCGGCGCGAGCCGCTACCGCGCCCGGCTGGCCGACCGCGACGCCGGCTTCGCCTACGAGATCGAGCTGGCCGCCACGCAGCCGCTGCTGCTGCAGGGCGAGGCCGGCTTCAGCCGCAAGGGGCCGCAGGCCGAGCAGGCCAGCCACTACTACTCCGAGCCGCAGCTGGCCGTCACCGGCACGCTGTGGCGCGGCCAGCGCCGCGACGCCGTCACCGGCCGCGCCTGGCTGGACCACGAGTGGAGCGAGGCCATCCTGGCGCCGGGCGCGGCGGGCTGGGACTGGATCGGCATGAACCTGGACGACGGCGGCGCGCTCATGGCCTTCCAGATCCGCCGCCGCGACGGCTCGGCGCTGTGGGCCGGTGGCACCTACCGCGACGCGGACGGCACGCGCCGGAAGTTCGAGGCCAAGGAGCTGACATTCACGCCCGGCCGCACTTGGCAGAGCCCGGGCTCGCAGGCGCGCTACCCGGTGGAGTGGACGATCGAAACGCCGGTGGGCCGCTTCGGCGTGCGCGCGCTGATGGATGCGCAGGAGCTGGACGCACGCAGCTCCACGGCCGCGATCTACTGGGAGGGCCTGTCCGAGCTGCGCGACGCCGCCGACGGGCGGCGCATCGGCCAGGGCTACTTGGAGATGACGGGGTACGCCTCGCCGCTGCGCCTGGGCTGAATCGGCGCGGCGCGCACGCAGTTGCGGCCCGCCTCCTTGGCGGCGTGCAGCGCGCCGTCGGCATCACCCAGCAGCGCGTCCAGGGCGGCATGGCCCACGCCCAGCGAGGCCACGCCCACGCTGACCGTGGTGCCCACCGCGGCGCCCTTCCAGGTCAGCTGCAGCTCGGCCACCGTCTCGCGGATGCGCTCGGCCACGTCCAGCGCGCCCAGCGGGTCGGTCTGCGGCAGCAGCACCGACAGCGCCTCGCCGCTGAAGCGCGCCAGCACGTCGGGGCCGCGCAGCTGCTTGGCGCTGGCCTGCACGATCTCGCGCAGCAGCGCGTCGCCGCAGTGGCGGCCGAAGCGGTCGTTGATGTTGCGGAAGCGGTCGGCGTCCACCAGCAGCAGCGCGCAGTCGGCGTCGTAGCGGCGCGAGCGCGCGAACTCGCGCTCGGCCAGCTGCAGGAAGCTCTCGCGGTTGAGCGCGCCGGTGAGCTCGTCGCGCGAGGCGCGCACCTCCAGCGCCAGGCACTGCCTTTCCAGGCGCTGCAGATGCTGCAGCAGCGGCCAGCACAGCAGCGGCGGCACCAGGCCGCAGGCGGCGGCGGTCATCAGCAGCAAGGAGGTGTCGCCCCCACCCAGCAGCGCCTGCAGGGCCAGCGCCAGGCCCTCGCAGGCGGCGACGCTGGGCAGCAGCAGCAGCAACGAGGCTCGCCAGGGCCCCAGGTTCAATACCTGACGGCTCCAACGTTGCCGCCGGGAACGTTCAGGGGAGCGAGCGTGCAAGGGAAAAGTGTCCATCGGGCCAAGAAAGCGCAAATCCCAAGGCCTGCGTGCAGCAGGACGGCATTCGGCAGCGGCAAACGGCGCGCCAACCAGCCCTCAATTTACAGGGTGCCCAAGCACCCTTTAGCCCGCGCGGACCCGGAGGTTGTTTCCGGCCTTATGCAAACACGGCGCGAGGCGCGCGTCCAGTGACTTCCGGACTTTGCAGTCCGGAATTCAGCTTCCGGGCGCCAGCTCAATGCGCCCCGCCCGCGTCCGCCCCCGCCGCGCCGCGCGCCGGGCGCTTGGTGAACCAGATCAGCCCGATGAGCAGCAGGAACAGGAAGGCCGAGCCCAGGAACACGTCGTCCGCGGCGCGCGTGAAGGCCTGCTGGTCCACCAGGCGGTTGATCTGCGCCCAGGCCTGCTCGGCGCTGAAGCCCTGCGCCTGCAGCCCGGCCACGGCCTCCGCCGCCACCGCGTTGCCCTGCCCCAGCGTCTCGGCCAGGTGCGTGTGGTGCAGCGTGGCGCGGTCGTTCCAGACCGTGGTGGCGATGGAGGTGCCCATGGCGCCGGCCGTGATGCGCACGAAGTTGCTCAATCCCGCCGCGGCCGGGATGCGCTCGGGCGCCAGGCCGCTGAGCGTGAGCGTGGTCAGCGGGATGAAGAAGAAGGCCATCGCCGCGCCCTGCAGCAGCGTGGGGAACAGGATGTGCGTGAAGTCGGTCTGCGTCGTGAACTGCGAGCGCAGCCACAGCACGAAGGCGAAGCCGATGAAGGCGCCGGTGGCCATGCGGCGCGGGTCCCACTGGCTCACCTTCTTGCCCACCAGCGGCGTGAGCAGGATCGCCAGGAAGCCCACCGGCGCCAGCGCCCAGCCCGCGGCCGTGGCGGTGTAGCCCATCCACTGCTGCAGCCACAGCGGCATCAGCACCACGTTGCCGAAAAACAGGCCGTAGGCCACCGACAGCGCCAGCGCGCCGAAGGCGAAGTTGCGCCCGGCGAACAGGCGCAGGTCCACCACCGGGTGCTCGGCCGTGAGCTCCCACACGATGAACACCGCGAAGCCCACCACGGCCAGCAGCGCCAGCACCACGATCAGCTCGGAGTGGAACCAGTCCTCCTCGTGCCCCTTGTCGAGCATGAGCTGCAGCGAGCCCACCCACAGCACCAGCAGCGCCAGCCCGGTCTTGTCGATGGGCAGCTTGTGCGTGGGCGTCTCGCGCTCCTTGTAGATGCCCCAGGTCACGGCCGCGGCGGCCAGGCCCACGGGGATGTTGATGTAGAAGATCCAGGGCCAGGCGATGTGGTCGGTGATCCAGCCGCCCAGCAGCGGCCCGGCCACCGGCGCCACCAGCGTGGTCACGCCCCACAACGCCAGCGCGGTGCCGGCCTTCTCGCGCGGGTAGCTCGCCAGCAGCAGCGTCTGCGACAGCGGAATCATCGGCCCGGCCACCGCGCCCTGCAGCACACGGAAGGCGATCAGCAGCTCCAGCGAGGGCGCGAAGCCGCACAGCCACGAGGCCAGCACGAACAGCAGCACGCTGGCCGTGAAGAGCCGCACCGCGCCGAAGCGCTGCGTGAGCCAGCCGGTGAGCGGCACCGAGATGGCGTTGGCCACGCCGAAGCTGGTGATGACCCAGGTGCCCTGCGTCGGGCTCACGCCCAGGTCGCCGGCGATGGCCGGCAGCGAGACGTTGGCGATGGAGCTGTCGAGCACGTTCATGAACGTGGCCAGCGACAGCGACAAGGTGCCCAGCACCAGCGCCGTGCCGTGCAGCGGCGGGGGCGGGACGTGGCGGGGGGCAGCGGCCGGGGCGGTGCCGGGGCCGGGCGGGGGCGCAGCGGCGGGCACGGCGCTGGAAGGGGTGCCGGAAGCCCCGGCGGGAGGAGCTGCGCTCACGGGGTCAGCCTTGATGGGTTGGAGTTGATAAGAGCGTGCGGCGGTGCGGGAGAAATGGGGCTCTGGCGGCAGTCCGGAGGCTGTGGCGAGGCGCCCTCCACTTCGTCATTCCCGCGAAGGCGGGAACCCAGGCGGTCCCCAAGCCGGCCACCAATTGCTTGAACGGCATGCCAAGGTTTATTCAGCCTCGCAATTCCTGCATGGGCTCCCAGAGGCTGACGTGGGACCGCCTGGGTCCCCGCCTGCGCGGGGATGACGAAGTAATAAGCGAACCGCATCAGCTCACGGCTAACGACTGACAAGTTCTCCCGGACAGCAGTACGTCCGCGCGGAGATAACGGAGTGGCAGGCGAGACACATCAGCTCACGACCGACGTTGGCACGGCTGGCGTTGAACGGCGTTCTCCAGCCATCCACCCTCACTGCGCCACCGCCGCGCGCGCCGGCGCCGAGGCCACGCGGGCCGTGGTGTCGGCCCGCGACGCGGCGCTGGGCACGGTGGCGGCGGCAGGGACCGCGCCGCGCACCGCCGCGCCCAGGTTGGCGGCGATGATGCGCTGCACGTCGGCCTGGGCCTCGCGCTCCTGCGGCGTCATCTCCGCGGCACCACCGGCGCCTTCAGGCGCCGAAGCCGCGGCCGGCGCCGGGCGCGGCGCGTCGGCCAGCACCTTGCCGCTCTGGTCGCGCACGTCCACCGTGGCTTCCATCGACAGGCCCACGCGCAGCGGATGGGCCTTCAGCTCCTCGGCATTGAGCTCGATGCGCACCGGCACGCGCTGCACCACCTTGATCCAGTTGCCGGTGGCGTTCTGCGCCGGCAGCAGCGCGAAGGCCGCGCCCGTGCCCGCGCCCAGGCCGACCACGCGGCCGTGGTACTCGACCTTGCCGCCGTAGACGTCGGCTTCCAGCGTCACGGGCTGGCCGATGCGCAGCTTGCGCAGCTGCACCTCCTTGAAGTTGGCATCGACCCAGCTCTGCCCCAGCGTCACCACCGACATCAGCGGCGCGCCGGCCTGCACGCGCTGGCCGACCTGCACGCTGCGGCGAGCCACGTAGCCGTCCACCGGGGCGGCGAGCTCGGTGCGCTGCAGCGCCAAGTGCGCCTCGCGCACGCGGGCGGCGGCGCGCAGCACGTTGGGGTGCTCGGCCACCGGGGTGTTGTCGGTCAGCGCCTGGCTGGAGGCGAGCTGCTCGCGCGCGGCCCGCACGGCGGACTCGGCCGCGGCCAGCGCGGCCTGCGCCGCCGCGCGCTGCGCCAGCACATGGTTGAACTCCTCGCGGCCGACGGCACCGCTGGCCAGCAGCGGCTCGCGGCGGCGCACGTCGTCCTGCGTGCGCGCCAGCTCGGCGCGGGCGCGCTCGGCGTCGGCCTGGCGCAGCGCCACCTGCGCCTGTTGCGCGGCACTGTTGGCGTAGAGGGTGCGCACCTCGCGCACGGTCTGCGCCAGCGCGGCCTGGGCCTGCTCCAGCGCCACGCGGGCGTCGGCGGCGTCCAGCCGCACCAGCGGCTGGCCGGCGCGCACGAAGTCGGTGTCCTGCGCCAGCACCTGCTGCACGGTGCCGGCGAGCTGCGGCGTGACCTGCACCACGTCGGCCTGCACATAGGCGTTGTCCGTGGTCTCGTAACGGCTGGCCACCGCCAGGTGCCAGCCGCCCCAGGCCAGGCCGCCCACCAGCACCACGGCGCCAATGATGGTCAGGCCCTTCTTGCGCTTGCGCAGCCGTTGTTCCTTGGAGTCGCTCATGACGGGATCTCTGAAAGTGGGATTGAGGCGCCGCCGCTTCAGCGCGCCGCCACGGATTGCGAAACAGGCTGGGGCTGCCAGCCGCCGCCCAGCGCGCGCAGCAGCGCGACCTGCGCCTCCAGGCTGCGCGCCTGCAGCTCGGCGGCCAGGCGGCGCTGCGCCAGCAGCGGCCCTTCGGCGCTGAGCACGGTCAGCTGGCTGGACAGCCCCGCGCCGTAGCGCTGCACCGCCAGCCGGTAGGCGGCTTCGGCGCTGTCCTGCGCGGCGGCCTGCTCGCGGCGCTGCGCCTGCAGCGACTGCAGCGTCGCCAGCGCGTCGGCGGCCTCGCGCACCGCCTCCAGCAGCGCGTTGTTGTAGGCCAGCACCGCGGCGTCAAGCTCGGCCTGGCGGCCGTGCAGCTGCGCGCGCAGGCGCCCGGCATCGAACAGCGGCAGCCGGATCGCCGGGCCCACGCCGTACTGGCGGCTGCCGGCCTCGATGAGCCGGTCCAGCCCGATGGCGTTGAAGCCGATGAAGGCGGTCAAATTGACGTCCGGATAGAACTGCGCGCGCGCCGCCTTCACGTCCTGCACCGCGGCTTCCACGCGCTCGCGCGCGGCCGCGATGTCGGCGCGCCGGCCCAGCAGGTCGGCACCCAGCACGCCCGGCAGCGCCAGCGGTTTCAATTCGCCCAGACGGGCATCGAGCGACTGCAAGGCCTGGGGCGGCTGCGCGGTCAGCGCGGCAAGCTGATGGCGCGCCAGCGCGATCTGCTCATCAAGCTGCTCGATCTGCAGCCGGGCCTCGGGCAATCCGCCCTCGCTCTGGCGCAGCTCCACGGTGGTGTCCAAGCCGTTCTGGACGCGCTGGCGCACCAGGCCCAGCAGCGATTCGCGCTGCGCCAGCGTCTGGCGCGCCACCTCGCGCTGCGCCTGAAGCCGGGCCAGCCCGACGTAGGCGCGCGTCACCTGCGCGGCCAGCAGCACGCGCGCGGCGTCGGCATCGGCGCGCGCGGCGCGCTCGCTGCCCAGCGCCGCGGCCAGCTCGGCACGGTGGCGGCCAAAGAAATCCAGCTCCCACTGCAGCCCGGCCTGCAGCGTGCCCACGGTGAAGGTGCCGCCGCCCAGCGGCGGCGGGTAGATGCCGTTGGCGCTGAAGCGCTGGCGCGTGGCGTCGAAGCTGCCGCTGACGCTGGGCTGCGCGCGCGCACCCGCGGCCTCGGCCGCCGCCACGGCACGGGCGATGCGCGCCTGCGCCGCCTGCAGGTTGGGCTGTTCGGCCACGGCGCGATCGACCAGCGTGTCGAGCTGTGCGTCGTTGAAGCCCCGCCACCACGCCGGATCGACGCTCAGCGCCGTGGCGGCATCGGGCTGCAGCCCGACGGCGGGCGCGTCCAGCAGCGGCGCCTGCGGGCGGGACGGCCCCGGGCTGGCGCAGGCGGCGACGAAGAGCACGGCCGCCAGCGCGGCGGCCCGGAGGGCGAAGGCGTTCATTCGGATTCTTCTTCCTGGATCGGGGCCGCCGGCGCGGCCGACTGCACGGCCTCGGCGTTGGCCAGCATGCGGCGCAGCAGCGCCAGCAGCGTCTGCCACTCGTCATGGCTGAAGCCGGCCAGGTGCTCGTTGAGCACCGCCGACAGCACCTTGGGCACGTCGTCCGCCACGCGGCGCCCGGCGTCGGTGAGCGTGACGTTGACCACGCGCCGGTCCTCGGTGCTGCGGCAGCGGCCCACGAAGCCCTTGCGCTCCAGCCGGTCCAGCATGCGCGTGGCCGCGCCGGGATCGACGTTGATGTCGCGCGCCACCGTCGCCACGGTGGCGCAGCCGCCGGCCTTGAGCAGCACGAACAGCGGCATCCACTGCCCGTGCGTGAGCTCGTGCGGCGCCAGCCGTGCGTCCGCCTGCTGGGCGATGGACTGCAGCACGCGGCGCATCAGGTAGCCCACGCTGTCCTGCGCGCTGTAGGTGCCGCTGTAGAAGCTGACGGGAGTCGGGGTGCCGGGGGTGTCGGACATGATGGACGCGACAATAATTGCCTAGGCAATGTTTGTCAATGCAAGAACCCGACGCCGGACGGGGTCAGGAGGCCCCCTCCTACACTGGCGGGATGGCCCGAAACAGAAGCAAGACCCCGGACGACGGCCGTCCGCGCGCGCAGCGCGTGGGCGCGCTGGCGGCGTTGAAACCCTTCCTGAAGCCCTACCGCGGCCGCATCGCGCTGGCGGTGCTGCTGCTGGTGTGTGCCGCGGCGACGACGCTGGTGTTCCCGCTGGCCTTGCGCGGGCTCATCGACCAGGGGCTGATGCCGACCGAGCCCGGCGCGCGCGTGATGCAGCTGCGCGGGAACTTCCTGGCGCTGTTCGGCGTGGGCGTGGCGCTGGCGCTGTTCTCGGCCGGGCGCTTCTACATGGTGAGCTGGCTGGGCGAGCGCGTGACGGCGGACCTGCGCAGCGCCGTGTACGCGCGCGTGCTGCGCCAGGCGCCGGCCTTCTTCGAGCGCACCGCCACCGGCGAGGTGCTGAGCCGCCTGACCACCGACACCACGCTGGTGCAGACGGTGGTGGGGTCGAGCCTGTCGCTGGGGCTGCGCAACAGCGTGATGGGGCTGGGCGCGCTGGGCATGCTGGTGGTGACGAATCCGCGCGTGATGACGCAGGTGCTGGGCGTGCTGGTGCTGATCGTGCTGCCGTCGATCTACTTCGGGCGCCGCGTGCGGCGCCTGAGCCGGGCCAGCCAGGACCGCGTGGCCGACAGCAGTGCCATCGCCGCCGAGGTGCTCAATGCCATGCCGGTGGTGCAGGCCTACGGGCAGGAGGGGCGCGAGGCGGGGCGCTTCGCCGACGCCACCGAGCGCGCCTTCGACACCGCGCGCAACCGCACCCGGGTGCGCGCCTTCCTGGTGGCCTTCATCATTGCCACCACCTTCGGCGCGCTGCTGTGGGGGCTGTACCAGGGCACGCAGGCCGTGGTGGCCGGGCGCATCAGCGCCGGCCACCTCGGGCAGACGGTGGTCTACGTGATCATCCTGGTGGGCAGCGTGGCGGTGCTGTCGGAAGTGCATGGCGACCTGCTGCGCGCGGCCGGCGCCACCGAACGGCTGATGGAGCTGCTGCACGCGGATGCCGCCATCGAGCAAGCGGCCAACCCGCGCGCGCTGCCGCCGGCCCGGGGCGGCTCCGCAGTGCGTTTTCAGCATGTGCGCTTCAGCTATCCCTCGCGGCCGAACCAGCCGGCCCTCGACGGGCTGTCGCTGGACATTCGCCCCGGCGAGACGGTGGCGCTCGTGGGCCCCAGCGGCGCGGGCAAGAGCACGCTGCTGCAGCTGCTGCTGCGCTTCTATGACCCGCAGCAGGGCCGCATCACGCTTGACGGCGTGGAGCTGCGCGAGGCGGCGCTCGATGACTTGCGCGCGCGCATCGCGCTGGTGCCGCAGGACAGCGTGGTCTTCGCCGCCAGCGCGTTGGAGAACATCCGCTACGGCCGCCCCGAGGCCAGCGAGGAGGACGTGATCGCCGCGGCGAAGCTGGCGCATGCGCACGAGTTCATCGGCGCCCTGCCCGAGGGCTATCACACGCACCTGGGCGAGCGCGGCGTGCGGCTGTCGGGCGGGCAGCGCCAGCGCATCAGCATCGCGCGCGCCCTGCTCAAGAACCCGCCGCTGCTGTTGCTGGACGAGGCCACCAGCGCCCTCGATGCCGAGAGCGAGCGCATGGTGCAGGCGGCGCTGGACAGCGCCATGCGCGGGCGCACCACGCTCGTGATCGCGCACCGGCTGGCGACCGTGCAGCGCGCCGACCGCATCGTGGTGCTGGACGGCGGCTGCATCGTGGACAGCGGCACCCATGCCGAGCTGGTGGCGCGCGGCGGGCTGTACGCGCGGCTGGCGGCGATGCAGTTCGACCTGCGCCCGGCGGCGTAGCCGGGGGAAAGCGCGGTCGTCCGGTTCCCCTGCCGCAGCGTTGTGGGCATGCGCGCTGCTGACGCGTGAAGGGCGGGCGCAGGCCCGCTGACATCCACAAGCTTTCAGGAGAGCCTGATGAAGAAACGCACTCTCATGCCCGTCGCCGGGCTGTTGGCCGCCGCGGCCCTGGTCACCGGTTGCGCCAACACCGGCATGAGCGAAACCCAGCGCGGCACCGCCATCGGCGCGGGCGCGGGCGCGGTCACCGGTGCCGTCATCGGCCGCGCCACCGGCCACAACAACACCGCGCGCGGCGCGGTGATCGGCGGCGCGCTGGGGGCCATCGCCGGCAACGTCTGGTCGCGCCGCATGGAGGAAAAGCGCGTGGCGATGCAGCAGGCCACGCAGGGCACGGGCATCGAGGTCAGCCGCACGCCCAACGAGGAACTGAAGGTCAACGTGCCGGCCGACTTCAGCTTCGCCGTGGGCCGCGCCGACATCCAGCCGCAGATGCGCCCGGTGCTGGACCAGTTTGCCCGTGGCCTGGACGCCAACCAGGTGGTGCGCGTGGTCGGCCACACCGACAACACCGGCAGCGACGCCGTCAACAACCCGCTGTCGGTGAACCGCGCCAACGCCGTGCGCGACTACCTGGTGATGCGCGGCGTGCCCGCGGCGCGCATCACCACCGAGGGCCGCGGCAGCTACGAGCCCGTGGCCGACAACTCCAGCGAGGCCGGCCGCGCCCGCAACCGCCGCGTGGAGCTGTTCCTGCGGGATACGCAGCCGGCCGGTTGAGGTGTGTCAGGCGCCACGGTCGGCCCCGGCCGTGGCCCGGTGAATCCGGCGGGCGGCGGCAAGCCCCCTACACTGCGCGCCTTCGCAAGCCGCCCGCCCCATGAAGAGCTACCTCGAACTCGTCCAGACCGTCCTCGACCAGGGCAGCTGGCAGGACAACCGCACCGGCATCCGCACCCTGAGCCTGCCCGGCGCCATGCTGCGCTTCGACCTGCAGCAGGGCTTCCCCGCCGTCACCACCAAGAAGCTGGCCTTCAAGACCGCCATCGGCGAGCTCGTCGGCTTCCTGCGCGCCAGCCGCAACGCCGCCGAGTTCCGCGCCCTGGGCTGCAAGGTCTGGGACCAGAACGCCAACGAGAACCAGGCTTGGCTGGCCAACCCGTACCGCCTGGGCGAGGATGACCTCGGTCCCGTCTACGGCGTGCAGTGGCGCCAGTGGCCCGCCTACAAGCTGCTCGACGCGCAGGCCACGGCGCAGATCGAGGACGCGCTCAAGCGCGGCTACCGCCGTGTCGGCCTGGTGCAGGACGAGGCCGGCAGCACGCCCGGCGTGCTGCTCTACAAGGCCATCGATCAACTGCGCCAGTGCCTGGACACCATCGTCCACAACCCCGCGGATCGCCGCATCCTGTTCCACGGCTGGAACTGGGCGCAGATCGAGGAGATGGCGCTGCCGCCCTGCCACCTGCTCTACCAGTTCCTGCCCAACGCTGCCAAGCGCGAGATCTCGCTGTGCCTGTACGTGCGCAGCAACGACCTCGGCCTGGGCACGCCCTTCAACCTGGCCGAGGGCGCGGCGCTGCTGCACCTGGTGGGGCGGCTCACGGGCTACACGCCGCGCTGGTTCAGCTACTTCGTGGGCGACGCCCACATCTACGAGAACCACCTGGACATGCTGCGCGAGCAGCTGCAGCGCGAGCCGCTGCCGGCGCCGCGCCTGTTGCTGTCGGAGCGCATCCCCGACTTCGCCGCCACCGGCCGCTACGAGCCGGAGTGGCTGGAGCGGGTCGAGCCCGGCGACTTCCAGCTCGAAGGCTACCGGCACCACCCGCCGCTGACCGCGCCGATGGCGGTGTAAGGCGGGCGCCAGCAGGGCGGCCCCTACAATTCCGCGCCTTTCGAGCCGTAGTTTCTCAGTCCGTCTGTCGTTGGCCATTGAGGTATTCCGTTCGTCCTGAGGTATCGAAGGATGAACGGCCCCGGCTGTGAGGCCGCGACTGCAGCCTCCCGGATTCGCCCTTCGATGCGCCCGCAGGGCGCACCCTGCCCTGAGGTATCGAAGGGTCAGGGCGAACGGATCTGTTGGGTTCGGACAGCCCCATCTCTTTTCGTATACGGCCGCCGCCGGCGCGCCGTTCTGACCGCATGAAACTGACCCTGGTGGCCGCCGTGGCCCGCAACGGCGTGATCGGACGCGACAACGACATGCCCTGGCGCCTGCCCGAAGACCTGAAGCATTTCCGGCGCGTGACGCTGGGCGCGCCCGTGCTCATGGGCCGGCGCACCTGGGACTCGCTGCCCGCAGCCTTCAAGCCGCTGCCCGGGCGGCGCAATGTCGTCATCACCCGCAACCCGGACTGGCATGTCGAGGGCGCCGAGGCCGCGCCCTCGCTGGAGGCGGCGCTGCAGCGCCTGGCCGACGCGGCGGCGGTGTACGTGGTGGGCGGGGCGCAGCTCTATGCGCAGGCGCTGGAGCGGGCCGACGAGCTGGTGCTGACCGAGATCGACCGCGACTTCGAGGGCGACACCCGCTTTCCCGACTTCGACCGCGGCCGCTTCACCGAGGTGGCGCGCGAGACGCACCGCGCCGCGCCGCCCAACGACTTCGACTTCGCTTTCGTCACCTACCGACGCCAACGCTGACTGAACCCAGAGGGAGCAACAAGAACATGTCCGGCCACGGTTTCCACGTCCACGGTCCGCACGACCACGAGCTCGAACATGCCGCCCACCATGGGCAGAAGGACCCGTTCCAGGGCCGCATTGCCGTGACCACGGCGGTGCTGGCCACGGTGGGCGCGCTCTTCGGCTACATGGGCGGCGCCACGCAGGCCAACGCCACGCTCTACAAGAACAACGCCGCGATCAAGAAGACCGAGGCGTCGAACCAGTGGAACTACTTCCAGGCCAAGAGCAGCAAGCAGAACCTCTCGGAGCTGGCGCTGGTGCTGGTGCCCGAGGAGAAGAAGCCCGAGGTGCAGAAGGAGATCGACCGCTACAAGTCGGAGAAGGCCGAGATCAGGGAAGGCGCCGAGAAGCTGGAGTTGGAGTCGCGCGACTGGGACCGGCAGTCCGACGAGCAGATGCACCTGCACCACCGCTGGGCGCAGGCCACCACCGCGCTGCAGGTGTCCATCGCGCTGGCGGCCATCACGCTGCTGACGCGGCGCAAGTGGCTGGAGATCGGCATGTACGGCGTTGCCGGCGTCGGCGGGCTGCTGGGAGTGGCGGCGGCGCTGCATCTGTAAGAAGGAAAGCGGGCGACTGACAAGCAGTCGCCCTTCTCTTCCGGCACCGCGCGCGGCGCGGTGGTCAATGCAGCGTATACGGCCGCATCGCCTCCGGCGTGCGCATGTCGGCGGGCATCTCGAAGCTGCCCAATGCCGCGCCGCGCATGCATTCGGGCTCCTGCGGCAACCCGCTGCGGTCGCTGTAGTCGTGGGTGGACTGGGCCTGGCGCTCGGCCTGGGCCCGGGGCACGGCGGTGGCGCAGGCCACGTCCAGCGCCGTGACGCCGGCCACTGCCACCATGGCCGACACCGCGCGCGTGCGCTGCACATCGTCGCCCGAGGCGGCGCGGGTGCCCAGGGTGGCGAGGTCCAGCGCGTCGCCCGCGACGCGCGCCCACAGCCAGGGCGTGGGGTTCTTCGAGAGCAGCAGCCCCACCCCCACCGCCACCTCGCGCCAGCCATAGGCCTTCACCAGCGCGTCGTGCCCGTGCAGGCCGGTGGCGCGCCCCATCAGCCGCGGCATCAGCACCTCGGCCAGGCCCAGCCCGATGCTGAACCAGCCCAGCCCGCGCGCCAGGCGGCGCGAGGGCAGCATGTGGCCGTCGTCCACCCTCGCGTCGTGGCGCTGCTGCGCCGGCGCGTGCGGGCTGTACACGCCGCTGGGGACGCCGCTTTCGCTCGGAAAACGCTGCTGCTCATCCATCACAAGGCTCCTTGCTGCTGTGGTCCGAAAGGCCGTTTTCAGGGCTTGAGCACGACCTTGATGCAGCCATCCTGCTTGTCGCGGAAGGTGGTGTACATCTGCGGCCCTTGCTCCAACCCGACGGTGTGGGTAATGACGAAGGAGGGGTCGATCTGCCCTTCCTGGATGCGGCGCAGCAGGTCGTCGGTCCAGCGGTTGACGTGGGTCTGGCCGGTGCGCAGCGTCAGGCCCTTGTTCATGAGCGCGCCGAAGGGCACCTTGTCGATGAGCCCGCCGTAGACGCCGGGAATGGACAGCGTGCCGGCCGGGCGGCAGACGTAGATCATCTCGCGCAGCACATGGGCGCGGTCCGACTCCAGCATCAGCGCCTGCTTGGCGCGGTCGTAGACCGAGTCGATCGTGCGCGTGGCATGGGCCTCCATGCCGACGGCGTCGATGCACTTCTCCGGGCCCTTGCCCTGGGTGAGCTCGGCCAGGCGCTCCAGCACGCTCTCGTTGTCGAAGTCGATGGTGATGGCGCCGCCGGCGCGCGCCATGGCCAGGCGCTCGGGCACGTGGTCAATGCAGATCACCTGCTGGGCGCCCAGCAGCAAGGCGCTGCGCACCGCGAACTGCCCGACCGGCCCGGCGCCCCAGATCGCCACGGTATCGGTGGGCTGGATGTCGCACTGCACCACGGCCTGCCAGCCGGTGGGGAAGATGTCGCCCAGGAAGAGCACCTGCTCGTCGGTCAGCCCGTCAGGGACCTTCACCGGCGTGACGTCGGCGAAGGGCACGCGCACGTACTCGGCCTGGCCGCCGGGATAGCCGCCGGTGAGGTGGGTGTAGCCGAACAGGCCGGCGGTGGTGTGGCCGAAGACCTTGTCGGCCACGTCCTTGTTGCGGTTGCTGCGCTCGCAGACGCTGAAGTTGCCGCGCCGGCACTGGTCGCACTCGCCGCAGCAGATGGTGAAGGGCACCACCACGCGGTCGCCGACCTTGAGCTTCTTGTTGTCGGCGCCGACCTCGACCACCTCGCCCATGAACTCGTGGCCGACGATGTCGCCCTCCTTCATGCCGGGCATGAAGCCGTCGAAGAGGTGCAGGTCCGAGCCGCAGATGGCGCAGGAAGTGACCTTGATGATGGCGTCGCGGCCGTCCTCGATCTTGGGATCGGGCACCGTGTCGCAACGAATGTCCTTCTTGCCGTGGTAGCAGAGTGCGCGCATCGCCATCCTTTCCTGGGTTGATGTCGGGTGCGGCTTGGGCGGCAAGGGGCGTTCCTGAGCTTTCCAGCATCACCGGCTTGGTGGAGCCTTGCTCGGAAAATCCGACCAAAGTCATATTGACGGCTTTACGATATTCATGTCCGCTGGTGGTATTGAAAATTTATCAGTGGTTTTGTAATCCAGCTTGCGGAGCGCGACCGCCATGGCCTTCTTTCAATACATGGGCCCCCTGGGTACATTCACCAATCAACCGGCCGTCGATGGCGGTACGGCGGCGCGCATGGCCTCGCCGCCGCCCGGACCGATAGGCACCAGCGATGCCCGCCAGGATTTCGAGACTGCCTTTGATTTTCTGCAGGCCGAAATATCCAATGCGGGCGCCATCGCCGCCATGGATGGCGCGGCACGCGCTCAATATGACCGACTGCTGCGTGAATTCAGGAATGATCTGCTCGACCGGGTCAACAAAGGCCAAATCACATGGCGTGAGGCGGCGCAACAGGCACGCCATATGCGCGACGACGTCATGCAGGTACTGCGTCAGCGCAGCACACCCGTGGGCCGTGCGTTGGCGGAAGCACTGAAGCCGCAAAGCCCCACCTTGAATGCCCTGATAGCCCGGAAAACAGTCGAGTTGTTCGGCCGGGAGGCGGATTTCACCCGGCTGAGCCTGGCGCAGCGCCACCAGGTCTATGCCGCCATCGTCGAGTCCGCGGGCAAATCCAACCCGCGCATCACGGCCCGGATGCGCACGGTGTCCCGGGCCGGGCGTGGGCTGCTGGTGCTGTCGCTGGCGCTGTCGGTCTACACGGTGGCGACCGCCGAGGACAAGGCCGCGGCAGTTGTGCACGAGGGCGCCATCACGGGCGCCGGCATTGCCGGCGGCCTGGCAGGCGGCGCGCTGGCCGGACTGGCTTGCGGCCCGGGTGCGCCGGTGTGCGTGACCGTGGGGGCCTTCATCGGGGGCGCCACGGCTGCGCTGGGCGTGGATTTCTTCTGGAGCGATTGATGGACCTGTCCGGCGACCTCACGCTGCGTCCCCGGAGCACCGGCCAGGACGAGCTCTGCAGCGAGGTACTGCTCGCCGGCCATCCCTGCGGCACCGTCGTCTCGGGCCAGGTGCTGGAAGCCGCCGTCCGCTGCCCCGGTGGCTGGCTGCTGTTCGTGACGGACGGCGTTCCCTTCGAGGACATGCTGTCGGTCCACCTGCTGAACCGGGAAGGCCGCCTGCTGGATTCGGCCCGCATCGGCGGCCCCTACACCACCGGCTCCTTTGCCAACCTGCGCCTGGAGCCGCCCGGGACGGTGCATTTCGACTTCATCGACAATGCCCGCTGGAGCGTGCGCCTGCTGCAGCAGCCCCGCCCTGCGCTGCCCTGGCTGCCCGACATGCCGGGCGTCTGGCGCGGGCCCCGGCTGCAGCGCCACTTCGAAATACACCGCGACCCTATTCCAACTGCTTCATGAAACTCGCCACCTGGAACGTCAATTCCCTTTCCGTGCGCCTGCCGCAGTTGCTGGAGTGGCTGCAGGCCCATCCGGTGGATGCCATCGTGCTGCAGGAGACGAAACTCACCGACGACAAATTCCCGCACGAGGCGCTGTCTGCAGCCGGCTATCACGCGCAATGGTTCGGGCAGCGCACCTACAACGGCGTGGCGCTGCTGTCGCGCCAGCCCGTGGCCGACGTGCAGCGCAATATCCCGGGTTTCGAAGACCCGCAGGCGCGCGTGATTGCCGGCTCATTGCCCTGCGCCGACGGGCAGCCGCTGCGCTTCATCGGCGGCTATTTTCCCAACGGCCAGGCGCCGGGCTCGGAGAAATTCGCCTACAAGATGGCGTGGCTGGAGGCGCTGCGCGAATGGCTCAAGGCGCAACTGGTTGAATATCCGCGCCTGGTATTGGGCGGGGATTTCAACATCGCGCCCGAGGACCGCGACGTGCACGACCCCGTGGCCTGGGCCGGTCAGATCCATTGCACGCCCGAGGAGCGCGCGCATTTCCAGGCGCTGGCCGGGCTGGGGCTGGCGGATGCGTTCCGGCTTTTCGACCAGCCGCCGCGGCTGTGGAGCTGGTGGGACTACCGCAACCTCGCCTTCCGCAAGAACCAGGGACTGCGCATCGACCACATCCTGGTCAGCGAGGCGCTGCGCCCCCTGGTGCGCGGCTGCCTCATCGACAAGGCGCCGCGCAAGAACGAGCGGCCCAGCGACCACGCGCCGGTGGTGGTGGAACTGGACTGCTGAACGAGTCCGCTGTCCCACCCCGGCGCGTGGCCCGCGGGCCGCGCCACGGCCTCAGCGCCGGAAGCCGCCCTCCACCGTGAAGAACTGCGGGTTGAGCTTGGCCAGCGGCTCGCGCAGCTTCTCCAGCTCCGCCGCTGGCGCGTGCACTTCCACCCGCGTGACGTCCGAGATCTTCAGCGCCTTCTGCAGCACCGGGCCCACGTTGTCCAGGTGCGCCAGCAGCGCCTGGGCATCCACGTAGCCCTCGCGGCAGTGCACGGTGTTGCCATCGAAGCTGAAGGCGTAGTGCAGGCAGCCGGGCTCGTTGCGCGTGCGCTCCTCGAACTCGGCGCACAGCCGTTTGAAATCGTCCAGGCGGCCCTCGTGGACCTTGAAGTACGGCACCAGGGTGCAGCAGGTGTCGGCCATGTTGAAAAGTCTCCCGAAATCGTTTGCGCGGCACGGCGCCGCCGGGGCATTGTGGGCGCATCCCGTCACCCTGGGATTCGGCAGCTTCCCCGGCGTTGCGGCCACGCGCCATCGGGGGCCAAGCCGCCTCCGTGAGCAGCGCGGCACGCCGGTTGCACGACGCCCGGCCCCGGGCCGTGTCCGGCACACCCGTTCCGACAAGGAGGAGACCGATGAACCCACAGCAGCTCCAGGGCATCGACCTGCCCGGCTTCGGACCCATCCAGGCGGTGCAGGCCGAGGTGGTCGAGGTCTCGGGCCTGGCGCTGCGCGACGGCCTCTGGCGCATCGGCCGGCTGCAGTTGCGCGGCGTGGAGTTGCGCACGCCGCTGCTGGCGCTGCGCGCCGGCCAGGTGTTGCTGCGCGGGCTCAGCGTGCGGCTCGCGGCGGCGTCAGGGCCCCTGCCCAGCGGCCCGGCCCGGGCCGCACCCGTCCCGCTGCAGGCCCTGGGCCTGGAGGCGCTGGAGGTGCAGGACGCGGTGGTGGAGCTGGCCCGGGTACCCTCGCCCGCCAGCGCCGGCGCCCAGGCGCAGTGGCAGCTGAGCGCGCTGGCCGGGCTCGATGGCCGCGTGCAGATGCACATCGACGACGCGGCCTGGGTGATGGACGCCGACGTGGGCATCGTCATCCAGGACGGGCGCATCGACTTCAACCGGCTCTCGGTCGAGCATGTGGGGCCGGACTCGCCCATGGGCATCAGCCACATGGGCATCTACGCCGACAGCCCCAAGGGGCGCGACTACCTGTTCCAGTTCGCAATGCCCCATGTGCCCGGAGCGCGCTTCGAGCAGCGTGGGGCGCTGTTCGGGGCGCGCATCACCGACCGCGGCACGCTGGACCTGGAGCCCTTCGTGCAGAGCCTGCTGCACAACGCCGGCTGCGGCACGCCGCTGGGCCGTCCGGGCAGCGACGCCGCGCCGGCCCTGCAGCGCACCCGCATGAGCGGCGAGCTGCGCCTGGGCGACGGCGTGCTGGGCACGCGGCGCCAGCACATCGAGCTGGCCGGCCAGGCCCAGGGACGCAACCACGTGGGCCTGTCGGCGGCGGTGATGGGCCGGCAGGTCGTGATGCGGCTGCCGAGCCTGTACGCGGCGCGCGCGCTGTTCTCGCTGCTGGGGCTCGATGGCGGCAGCGGGCCCATCAGCGGCGTGGTCAGCATCACGGCCAGCTCACCGGGCAACGGCCCGGCGCTGCGGCTGGCGGCGGAGCGGCTGACGGTGGAAGGCGTGCGGCTGGGGGACGGCGGCGCCCAGGCATTCCGTTCGGGCTGAGCCCTTCGACAAGGCCTGTCCTGAGCCTGCCGAAAGGCCCAGGACGAACGGAAAAGGACTACAGCAGCACGATGTCGTACTGCTCCGGGTTCATGGTCGGCTCGGCCGACAGCGAGATGGGCTTGCCGATGAACTCCGACAGGCCCGCCAGGTGCGGGCTTTCCTCGTCCAGCAGCATCTCCACCACCGCGGCGCTGGCCACGACGCGGAACTCCTTGGGATTGAACTGCCGCGCCTCGCGCAGGATCTCGCGCAGCACGTCGTAGCACACGCTGCGCGCGGTCTTGACCTGGCCGCGGCCGCCGCAGGTGGGGCACGGCTCGCACAGCATGTGCGCCAGCGACTCGCGCGTGCGCTTGCGCGTCATCTCCACCAGCCCCAGCTGCGTGAAGCCGCTCACCGTGGTCTTGGTGCGGTCGCGGCTGAGCTGCTTGCGGAACTCGGCCAGCACGGCGCCTTGGTGCTCGTCGCGCGCCATGTCGATGAAGTCCACGATGATGATGCCGCCCAGGTTGCGCAGCCGCAGCTGCCGCGCGATGGCGCCCGCGGCCTCCAGGTTGGTCTTGAAGATCGTGTCGTCGAAGTTGCGCGCGCCCACGAAGCCGCCGGTGTTGACGTCGATGGTCGTCAGCGCCTCGGTCTGGTCGATGATCAGGTAACCACCACTCTTGAGATCGACGCGCCGCGCCAGCGCGCGCTCGACCTCGGCGTCGATGTTGTAGAGGTCGAAGATCGGGCGCTCGCCCTTGTAGAGCTCGAGCTTTTGCACCGAGCCGGGCGTGAACTGCTCGCCGAAGGCTTGCAGGTGATCGAACTGCAGCCGCGAGTCGATGCGGATGGCGGCGGTCTGCTCGTTGCTCAGGTCGCGCAGCACGCGCTCGGCGAGGTTGAGGTCCTGGTGCAGCAGCGTGCCCGGCGGCACGCTGAAGGCGCGCTCGCGGATCGCGGCCCAGGTCTTGCGGCCATACGCGATGTCGTCGGCCAGCTCGGCATCCGTCGCGTCCTCGGCGTTGGTGCGCAGGATGAAGCCACCGCCACCGCCGCTCTCGCGCGTGCCCACCAGCGCCTGCATGCGCTGGCGCAGCTGCTCGCGCAGCTCGTGCGAGCCGATCTTCTGCGAGATGCCGATGTGGTCATCCTGCGGAAGGTGCACGAGCAACCGTCCGGCGATGCTGATCTGCGTGGACAGCCGCGCGCCCTTGGTGCCGATGGGGTCCTTGATGACCTGCACCATCAGGCTCTGGCCCTCGAACACCTGGCGCTCGATGGGCACGGGCGCGTGGCCGTTGCCGGGCTCGAAGCGGCTGTGGCCGACGAGGTCGGCCACGTGCAGGAAGGCCGCGCGCTCCAGCCCGATGTCGATGAAGGCGCTTTGCATGCCGGGCAGCACGCGCGCGACCTTGCCGAGGTAGATGTTGCCCACCAGCCCGCGCTCCAGCGCGCGCTCGATGTGCAGCTCCTGGACGGCGCCGTTTTCGACGATGGCCACGCGCGTCTCCTGCGGGGCCCAGTTGATGAGGATGTCTTGCATGCGCTGCAGCCGCTGCCGCAGGGCGGATTCTCAGAAACGCACTCGCGCTTGCCGCAGCAGCCTGGCCGTCTCGTGGAGGGGCAAACCCATGATACCGGAGTAGCTCCCCTCGACATGGGCCACGAAGGCCGCGATGCGGCCCTGGATGGCATAGGCGCCGGCCTTGCCGAAGGGCTCGCCGCTGGCGATGTAGGCCTCGATGTCGGCCTCCTCCAGCGGCGCGAAGCGCACATGCGAGACGCTCAGCGCCTGCAGCACCTCCCCGCCGGCGGCCAGGGCGATGGCGGTGAGCACGCGGTGGGTGTGGCCGGAGAGCGCGCGCAGCATGGCGCGCGCCTCGTCGGCGTCCGCGGGCTTGCCCAGGATGCGCCGGCCCAGCGCCACGGTGGTGTCGGCGGCCAGCACGGGCACGTCGGGCAGGTTCAGGCGCCGGCGGCGCGCGCAGGCGGCATCGAGCTTGGCGCGGGTGACGCGCTGCACGTAGGCGTCGGGCGACTCCTGCGGCAGCACCGCCTCCAGCGCCTCGGCATCCTCATGCGCCTCGGGCAGCAGCAGGTCGTGCGCCACGCCGATCTGCTGCAGCAACTGGCGCCGGCGCGGGCTCTGGGAGGCGAGGAGGATGTGGTCGTGACCGGTCATGTCATTCGCGCCCGTTCGCCCTGGGCTTGTCGAAGGGCCCGCAGGCTTGCAATACGGCAGGGCTCCGACAGGCTCGGACCGAACGGGAATCTTCGGTTTGGAAAGGGAGCGCCCGGCTCACTCCCGGTGATACGGATGGTTCACCGTCAGCGACCAGGCGCGGTACAGCCCCTCGGCAAGCAGGATGCGCACGAAGGCGTGCGGCAGCGTCAGCTCGGACAGGCGCATGGTCTCGTCGGCAGTGGCCTTGAGCCCGGGATCGAGCCCGTCCGGGCCGCCGATGAGGAAGGCCACGTCGCGGCCGTCGCCCATCCAGAAGCGCAGCCGCTCGGCCAGCGCCACGGTGGTGAGCCGCGTGCCGCGCTCGTCCAGCACCACGCGCCGCGCGCCCTTGGGAATGGCGGCCTCGATGCGCTGCGCCTCGGCCGCCATCAGCGCCGCGGGCGGCTTGCCCGTGGTGCGCGGCTCGGCCTTGAGCGCCTTGAGCTCCAGCCGCAGTTCGGGCGGGAAGCGCTTGGCGAAGTCCTCGTAGGCCGCCTCGGCCCAGGCCGGCTGGCGCTGGCCGATGGCGGCGATCAACAAGCGCACGGGCTACGGTTCAGGCGCGGGCGGCCTTGCGGGCCGGCGCCCTCTTGGCAGCAGGCGCCTTCTTGGCAGCCACCGCCGTCTTGGCCCCGGCCTTCTTGGCGGGCGCCTTCTTCGCCGCCGCCTTCTTGGCCGGGGCGTTCACCACCACGCGCTGGTCGGGCACGGCCTTGGCGACAGGCGTCTTGCGTGCCGCGGTCTTGGTGCCCACGGTGCGCGTGACGGCCTTCTTCGCTGCCGCCTTCTTGGCCGGCGCGGCCGCCTGGGTGGCGGGCGCGGCCCTCTTGGCGGCCGGGGCCTTCTTCGCGGCGGCGGTGGTCTTCTTGGCGGCAGCCTTCTTGGCCGGCGCCTTGGTGCCCACGGTCTTCTTCACCGCGCCCAGCGCCGCCTTGCCGGCGGGGGTGCGCGCGGTGCGCGAGGCGTGGGCGGTTTCCTCCACATCCTCGACATCGTCGTCCGAGGCCGAGGCCTTGGGCAGCGACTTGGCCGCACCGCCGAGCTTGAGCTTCACGGGCTTCTCGCCCCAGATCTCCTCGAGGTGGTAGTAGTCGCGGATGGCGGGCTGCATGATGTGGGCCACGGCGGCGCCGCAGTCCACGATGATCCATTCGCCGTTGTCCTCGCCCTCGGTGCGCATCACCTGCAGGCCGCGCGCCTTGACGGTGTCACGCACGCTGGAAGCCAGCGCCTTGGTCTGACGGTTGCTGGTGCCCGAGGCGATGATCACGCGCTCGAAGAGCGGTGAGAGGTGCTCGGTGTTGAAGACCACGATGTTCACGGCCTTCACGTCTTCGAGGCCATCGACGATGGCGCGTTGCAGCTTGCGGATGTCCATTCAGCTCCCGGTGTCCACCCGGTACAGGGCGTTCAGGTCAATATAGGCCGCGACCGCGGGGCCCACCAGCGAGGAAAGGTCCTCGCCGCGGGCCGCGCGGGCGCGGATGTCGGTTGACGCCACCGCCATGGGCGGCAGCGCCAGCGTTTCGATGCGATGCGGCACGGCGGCCACTTCGGGCGGGGCCCGCGGGGCGTCGCCGGCGCGGCCGGCCACGGCCAGCGTCACCAGCTTCAGCATGTCCCGCCAGTCCCGCCAGGTGTGCAGCCGCGCGTACTGGTCCTGCCCGACCACGAAAAACAGTTGGGCCCCGGGCAATTCCGAGGCCAGCTCACGCAGGGTGTCGATGCTGTAGCTGGGCCCGCTGCGGTGCAGCTCGCGCTCGTCGATGACGAAACCGGGCTCGCCCTGCAGCAGCAGCTTGAGCATGGCCACGCGGTGCGCCGCGGCACTGGGCGCCCGGCCCTGCGCCAGCTTTTGCCAGGGCTGCCCGGCGGGCAGCCAGCGCAGCTCGTCCAGCCGCAGCTCCTCGCGTGCCTGGCGGGCCAGCGCCAGGTGCGCCAGGTGTGGCGGGTCGAAGGTCCCGCCCAGCAGGCCGATGCGTCTCACTCGCTGAGCCAGTCGCGCGGGCGCAGGAAGTCGCTGTAGAGCCGCGCCTCCGCGCTGCCGGGTTGCGGATGCCAGTCGTAGCGCCACTTCACCAGCGGCGGCATCGACATCAGGATGCTCTCGGTGCGTCCGCCCGATTGCAGCCCGAAGAGCGTGCCACGGTCGAACACGAGGTTGAACTCGACGTAGCGCCCGCGGCGGTAGGCTTGGAAGTCGCGCTCGCGCTCGCCATAGGGCAGATCGCGGCGGCGCTCGACGATGGGCAGGTACGCGGGCAGGAAGGCCTCGCCCGCCGACTTCACCATCTCGAAGCTGCCTTGCGGCCCCAGCTCGCAGAAGTCGTCGAAGAAGATGCCGCCCACGCCGCGCGGCTCGTTGCGGTGCTTCAAAAAGAAGTACTCGTCGCACCAGGCCTTGAAGCGCGGATGCAGCGTGTCGCCGAAAGGCGCCAGCGCGTCGTGGCAGCTGCGGTGGAAGTGGCGCGCGTCTTCTTCAAAGCCGTAGTAGGGCGTGAGGTCCATGCCACCGCCGAACCACAGCACCGGCGCACCGCCGTCCTGCGGTTGCGCGGCGAACATGCGCACGTTCATGTGCACCGTGGGCACCAGCGGGTTGCGCGGATGCAGCACCAGCGACACGCCCATGGCCTCGAAGGCCGCGCCGGTCAGCTCGGGCCGGTGCTGCGTGGCCGAGGGCGGCAGCGTGCGGCCCTTCACGTGCGAGAAGTTGCAGCCGCCGCGCTCCAGCAGGTTGCCCTCCTCCACCAGCCGCGACAGGCCGTCGCCTTCGAGGCGGCCACCGGGCTCGCGCGTCCAGCCGTCGCTGCGGAAGGGCACGCCGTCGGCGGCTTCCAGCGCCGAGACGATGCGCTGCTGCAGGTCGAGCAGCCAGGCGCGCACGACGCTGGTGTCCAGCCCGTCGGCGATGCTGATGGCGGCCATGGCGTCAGCGCGGCTTGATGGCACGGTGGCCGATGTCCTTGCGAAACTGCGCGCCGTCGAACTGCACGCTCGCGAGCACGTCGTAGGCGCGCTGCTGCGCCTGCTTGGCCGACTCGCCCAGCGCCGTCACGCACAGCACGCGGCCGCCGCTGGTGACCACGCCCTGTTCGCCCAGCGTGGTGCCGGCGTGGAAGACCATCGCGTCCTCGGCCGGCGCAGGCAAACCGTGGATGGCGTCGCCCTTGCGCGGGTTCATCGGGTAGCCGGCGGCGGCCATCACCACGCCCAGCGCAAAGCGGCGGTCCCATTGCAGCTCGACCTTGTTGAGCGTGCCGTCGGTGGCGTGCAGCAGCACCTCCAGCAGGTCGCTCTTGAGACGCATCAGGATCGGCTGCGTCTCGGGGTCGCCCATGCGCGTGTTGAACTCCAGCGTCTTGACGTGGCCTTCGGGGCTGATCATCAGCCCGGCGTACAGGAAGCCCGTGAAGGGCTTGCCGTCGCGCGCCATGCCGGCGATGGTGGGCAGGATGATTTCGTGCATCGCCCGCGCATGCACGTTGGGCGTGACCACCGGCGCGGGCGAGTACGCGCCCATGCCGCCGGTGTTGGGGCCCTCGTCGGCATCGAGCAGCCGCTTGTGGTCCTGGCTGGTGGCCAGGGGCAGCACATGGTGGCCGTCGCACAGCACGATGAAGCTGGCTTCCTCGCCCTGCAGGAACTCCTCGATCACCACGCGCGCGCCGCCGGCGTTGTGCTGCACGCCCAGCTCGTTGCCTTCGAGCATGAAGTCGATGGCCTGGTGCGCCTCCTCCAGCGTCATGGCCACCACCACGCCCTTGCCTGCGGCCAGGCCGTCGGCCTTGACCACGATCGGCGCGCCCATGCGGTCCACGTAGGCATGGGCCGCCGCGGCGTCGGTGAAGCTCTCATACGCCGCGGTCGGGATGCCGTGGCGCTTCATGAAGTCCTTGGCGAAGGCCTTGGAGCTCTCCAGCTGCGCGGCGGCCCGGGTGGGGCCGAAGATGCGCAATTGGCGCTGGCGGAACACGTCCACCACGCCGGCGGCCAGCGGCGCCTCGGGGCCGACCACGGTCAGCGCAACCTTCTCGGCCTGGGCGAAGTCAGCCAGCTCGTTGACGTCGGTAAGCGGCACGTTGCGCAGGCGCGGGTCGGTGGCCGTGCCGCCGTTGCCCGGCGCGACGAACACCTGGTTGACGCGCGGCGACTGCGCCAGCTTCCAGGCCAGCGCGTGCTCGCGCCCGCCGCTGCCGATGACCAAAACCTTCATGCCTGTTCCTCGATCTCGGCGTTGTGATAGACGGCCTGGGTGTCGTCGAGGTCTTCGAGCACGTCCAGCAGCTTCTGCATGCGCTGCGCGTCCTCGCCGGCGAGCTCGATGGTGTTCTCCGCGCGCATGGTCACTTCCGCGACCTCGGGCTGGAAGCCGGCGCCGGCCAGCGCCTCCTTGACGGTCTCGAACTCGCCCGGGGCGGTCAGCACCTCGATGGAGCCGTCGTCACCGGTGATCACATCCTCGGCGCCGGCTTCGAGCGCCGCCTCCATCAGCTTGTCCTCGTCGGTGCCGGGCGCGAACAGCAGCTGGCCGCAGTGCTTGAACTGGAAGGCCACCGAGCCCTCGGTGCCCAGGTTGCCGCCGTACTTGCTGAAGGCGTGGCGCACCTCGGCCACGGTGCGCACGCGGTTGTCGGTCATGCAGTCCACGATGATCGCGGCGCCGCCGATGCCGTAGCCCTCGTACCGGATCTCCTCGTAGCTCACGCCTTCGAGGTTGCCGGTGGCCTTGTCGACGTTGCGCTTGATGGTGTCGGCCGGCATGTTGGCGGCCTTGGCCTTGTCGATGGCCAGCCGCAGCCGAGGGTTGGCGGAGATGTCACCCCCGCCCTGGCGTGCCGCGACCATGATCTCGCGGATCACGCGGGTCCAGACCTTGCCGCGCTTCTCGTCCTGGCGGCCCTTGCGGTGCTGGATGTTGGCCCATTTGGAATGTCCGGCCATCTTTGGCTGCTCCTCGCCGGCCCATGGGGCGTTCGGCTCTTGTGCTTGGTTAGACTGGCCTCGATTTTACCGGTCGCCCCCGCCACGCCCTTTTTGAAGGAGCCCGCACGCCATGGCTGATCCGATATTGATCGCCCGTCACGGCAAACAGGAAGCCTGCCTGCTGCCCGCGCTGGCCAACCGCCACGGCCTGGTCACCGGGGCCACCGGTACCGGCAAGACCGTCACGCTGCAGCGCCTGGCCGAGGGCTTCAGCGGCATCGGCGTGCCGGTGTTCATGGCGGATGTGAAGGGCGATCTCACCGGCATCAGCCAGCCCGGGCAGCTCCCGCCCAAGCTGGCCGCCACGTTGGCGGACCGCGGCATGGAGCCGCTGCAACCCGTGGCCTGCCCGGTGACGCTGTGGGACGTGTTCGGCAACCAGGGCCATCCGGTGCGCGCCACCGTGAGCGACATGGGCCCGCTGCTGCTGGCGCGCATGCTCGACCTCAACGAGACCCAGACCGGCGTGCTCAACCTCGTGTTCCGCATCGCCGACGACGCCGGGCTGCTGCTGCTCGACCTCAAGGACCTGCGCGCCATGCTGCAGCACGTGGGCGAGAACGCGCGGGAGTACACCACCAGCCACGGCACCATGAGCGCCGCCAGCATCGGCGCCATCCAGCGCTCGCTGCTGCAGATCGAGCAGCAAGGCGGCGACAAGTTCTTCGGCGAGCCCATGCTCGACATCGCCGACCTCATGCAGACGGTCGACGGCCGCGGCGTGGTCAACATCCTGGCCGCCGACAAGCTGCTGCAGGCGCCGCGCCTGTACGCCACCTTCCTGCTGTGGATGCTGTCCGAGCTGTTCGAGACGCTGCCCGAGGTGGGCGACCTGGACAAGCCCAAGCTGGTCTTCTTCTTCGACGAGGCGCACCTGCTGTTCAAGGACGCGCCGGCGGTGCTGGTCGAGCGCATCGAGCTGGTGGTGCGGCTGGTGCGCAGCAAGGGCGTTGGCGTGTATTTCGTCACGCAAAACCCGGCCGACCTGCCCGACAGTGTGCTGGCGCAACTGGGCAACCGCGTGCAGCACGCGCTGCGCACCTTCACGCCGCGCGACCAGAAGGCCGTGCGCGCGGCGGCGCAGACCATGCGGCCGAATCCGGCGCTGGACCTGGAGGCCGCCATCACCGAGCTGGCCGTGGGCGAGGCCCTGGTGAGCCTGCTCGACGAGCATGGCCGCCCCGGCATCACGCAGCGCGTGTTCGTGCAGCCGCCGGGCAGCCGCCTCGGGCCGGTCACGCCCGAACAGCGGCGCGCGCTGCTGGAAGGCTCGCTGGTGGCCGGCGTGTATGAAAAGGCGGTGGACCGCGAGTCGGCCTACGAGCAGTTGCGTGCCCGCGTGCCGGGTGCCGCAGCCGGGTCGTCGCCGGCGTCCGCCCCGGCCGGTGAAGGCGGACTGCTGGACGGCCTGAAGGACATGCTCTTCGGCAGCACCGGCCCGCGTGGCGGGCGGCGCGAAGGACTGGCCGAGGCCGCCGCGCGCAGCGCCATGCGCAGCGTGGGCTCGGCCGTGGGCCGCGAGATCGTGCGCGGCGTGCTGGGCTCGCTGCTGGGGGGCACGCGCCGGCGGCGCTGAGCGTCACGTCATGAGCGGCGACGGCGCGGCCAGCGGGCCGAGCTTCGGGGTTCAGCGTTGCCAGTGACCGTGATGGCCACGCCAGCCGTGCGGCTGCCGGTACACCGGCGTCGGCACGTAGACCACCGGAGGCGCCGTCAGGTAGCGCGGTGCCGCGGGCACATACACCGGCGGAGGCGGTGCGTACACGGGCGGCGGCGCATAGTAAATGGGCGGCGGCGCCACGTAGGCCGGCGGACGCGGCACGTACAGCGGCGGCGGCGAGACATAGACCGGCGGCGGCGGCACGTAGACCACGCCGGGCGGTGAAACGTAGACCGGCGCCGGGCGCAACGGCGAGCTGGAGATCACAGTGCCGACCGACACGCCCGGCTGAACCGGGGCGTTGATGCCCACCGACCACTGCACATCGCCCGCACGGGCCGGCATCGCCAGCAGGCCCGCCAGGGAAAGCACGGCGGAGGAAAGTAGAAGGTGGGAGCGCTTCATGGTGGCGTCCTTCGAAGAGGTTCTTTCTCAACGCACGGCGCGGCGCCCCGGTGGACGGCCCAGTTGTGTCGGGCTGCAAGCACACCCCCCGATACCCCCTCTATAGAATCCCGCAGACCGTGCATTGCGCCGGCCCGCGGCCGGCCCACTTCCTCACCTCCCCATGTCCGCACCCGAAGCACCCAAGCCGAGCAATTTCCTGCGCGCCATCATCGAACGCGACCTGGCGGCCGGCACTTACGCCCAGCGTCACTGGGCCGGCAGCCCCGGCGACGCCGCGCACCAGGGCAGCGGCGCGCTGGACCCGGCGCGCATCCGCACCCGCTTCCCGCCCGAGCCCAACGGCTACCTGCATGTCGGCCATGCCAAGAGCATCTGCCTGAACTTCGGCCTGGCGCGCGATTACGGCGGCGTCTGCCACATGCGCTTCGACGACACCAACCCGGAGAAGGAAGAGCAGGAGTACGTCGACTCCATCCTCGACGCCGTGCAGTGGCTGGGCTTCGGCTGGGAGGCCAACGGCACCAGCCACCTCTACTACGCCAGCAACTACTTCGACTTCATGTACCGCGCGGCCGAGGCGCTGATCGAGGCCGGCCATGCCTACGTGGACGAGCAGACGCCCGAGGAAATGCGCGCCAACCGCGGCGACTTCGGCACTCCCGGCACCGACAGCCCGTACCGCAACCGCAGCGTCGAAGAGAACCTGCGGCGCTTCCGCGAGATGCGCGACGGCCAGCATGCCGACGGCGCCATGGTGCTGCGCGCCAGGATCGACATGGCCTCGCCCAACATCAACCTGCGCGACCCGGCCATCTACCGCATCAAGCACGCCACGCACCACAACACCGGCGACCGCTGGTGCATCTACCCGATGTACACCTACGCGCACCCCATTGAGGACGCGCTGGAGAACATCACCCACAGCCTGTGCACGCTGGAGTTCGAGGACCAGCGCCCGTTCTACGACTGGGTGCTGGAGCGCCTGGCCGACCTGGGCCTGCTGGCGCGCCCGCTGCCCAAGCAGTACGAATTCGGGCGGCTCAATCTCACCTACGTGATCACCAGCAAGCGCAAGCTCAAGGCGCTGGTGGACGAGCAGGTCGTCAACGGCTGGGACGACCCGCGCATGCCGACCATCGTCGGCCTGCGCCGCCGCGGCTACACGCCGGAGTCGCTGCAGCTGTTTGCCGAGCGCATCGGCGTGGCCAAGGACTACAGCTGGATCGACTACGCCACGCTGGAGCAGTCGCTGCGCGACGACCTCGACCCCAAGGCGCCGCGCGGCCTGGCGGTGCTGGACCCGTTGAAGCTCGTGCTGGAGAACTGGGACGAGGCGCTGGGCGCCGGCCACATCGAGCCCTGCAGCGCGCCGGTGCACCCGTCGCAGCCCGAGCGCGGGCGGCGCGAGTTCGCGCTGGCGCGCGAGGCCTGGATCGAGCGCGAAGACTTCGCCATCGATCCGCCCAAGGGCTACCACCGCCTGTACCCGCCCAAGGCCGACGCCGCCGGCGGCCGGGTGCGTTTGAAATACGGCTACGTCATCGAGTGCACGGGCTACGAACAGGACGCCGAGGGCCGCGTCACGCAGGTGCGCGCGCGGCTGCTGCCCGACACCAAGAGCGGTACGCCGGGTGCCGACAGCGTCAAGGTCAAGGGCGTGATCGGCTGGGTCGGCGCGCAGCCGGTGGAGCAAGGCGGTGGCGTGGCGGCCGAGGTGCGGCTGTACGACCGGCTGTTCACCGAAGCCCAGCCCGACGCCGGCGGGCGCGACTTCAAGGCCAGCCTCAATCCCGACAGCCTGCGCGTGGTGCAGGCCATGGTGGAGCCCTCGCTGGCCACGGCCGCGCCGGACCAGCGCTTCCAGTTTGAACGCCACGGCTACTTCGTCACCGACCGCGTGGACCATGCCGCCGGCCGGCCGGTGTTCAACCGCATCACCGGGCTCAAGGACAGCCGCGGCCGTTGAGGCGCCACCCGGGCCGGGATGGCGGCTGAATTGCACGTCCCCTTCCCTGCCCGCCGGTGTGATGCCGCAGGGGCCGCTGCACAGCGGCGACAATCGGTGCTCTGGCGGGCCCGGGTCCGCCGCCCATTACTTGCAGGAGACCGCCGCATGGCCAAACCCAACTACGCCTTCGAAAAACGTCAGCGCGATCTCGCCAAGAAGAAAAAGAAGGAAGAAAAGATGGAGGAGCGCAAGGCGCGCAAGGCCGCCGGCGGCCTGACTGAAGGCGGCGAGGGCGCCGCGGTCGCGCCTGAAGGCGACGTGACCGACCCCGGCGACGGCAGCGCCGGCGTCTCCGAGATCCAGCGCGACGACCCCACCGGCAACGGCGCCCCGGCCGCCGACGCCGCACGCTGAACGGTCCCGCGCCGCGCCGGGCGCCGCCTGCGGCGGACACCGGTGTCGGCGCGTTTTCTCCCCGATGACGATGCCCCCTTCCGCGCCCTGCCCCTGCGGCAGCGGCACCGCCTACGGTGGCTGCTGCGCGCGCTGGCACGACGGCCCGCAGCGGCTGCAGGCGCCCGACGCCCAGGTGCTCATGCGCTCGCGCTACAGCGCCTTCGTGCTGGGCCTGCGCGAGTACCTGCTCGACACCTGGCACCCCGGCACCCGCCCGGCCACGCTGGAGCCCAACGAGCCCGGCCTGCGCTGGCTGGGCCTGCAGGTGAAGCGCCACGAGGTGCTGGACCCGGACCATGCCCGCGTCGAGTTCGTGGCGCGCAGCAAGCTCGGCGGCCGCGCGCACCGGCTGCATGAGCTCAGCCGCTTCGTGCGCGAGGACGGCCGCTGGCTCTACGTGGACGGCGACCTGCTTTGAGCCACGCGCCGCCGTCCGACGCCGATACGCCCGCTCCGCTGCCGCTGCTGTACCACGACGGGTACCTGGTCATCGTGGACAAGCCCGCCGGGCTGCTGGTGCACCGCACCGCGCTGGACGCGCATGAGCAGCGCGCCGCGCTGCAACTGGTGCGCGACCAGATCGGTGCCCCGGTCTGGCCGGTGCACCGCCTCGACAAGGGCACCTCGGGCGTGCTGGCCTTCGCCCTGGATGTGGACACGGCGCGCCGGCTGGGCGCGCAGTTCGAAGCCGGCGTACCGCGCAAGACCTATCTCGCGCTGGTGCGAGGCTGGCCACCAGCGGCGGGCGAGATCGACCACCCGCTGGCGCGCGATCCCGAGCGCCCTTCGGCCGGCCAGCCGCTGCTGGCCGCGCGCACGCGCTACGAGCGCCTGGCCCGCGTGGAATGGCCCTTCGCCACCGATGCGCGCCATTCGACCAGCCGCTACGCGCTGCTGCAGGTCTTTCCCGAGAGCGGGCGGCGCCACCAGATCCGCCGCCATTTGAAGCACATCGCCCACCCCCTCATCGGCGACGCGACCCACGGCAAGGGCGCGCACAACCGTGCCGTGGCGTCGTGGCTGGGCCTGCAGCGGCTGTGGCTGCATGCGCTGGCGCTGGAGCTGACGCATCCCGCCACCGGCCGGCCGTTTTGGCTGCAGGCCTTGCCCGATGCCTCGTGGCGCGCGCTGCTGGCGCAAGGGGCCTGGGAATGGGACAAGCCGCGGCCGGCGTGGGCGCTGGACTGACGGCGGCGCGTCCCGTCACTCCAAGTCCTGGTGCAGGCACAGGATGTTGCCTTCCGGGTCCTCGAACCACGCGGCCTTCTCGGAGCCCAGCACGCAGACGTGATTCACGGTCTTGAGCCCGGGCAGGTCGTAGTCGGCAAAGCGCACGCCGCGGTCCTGCAACTCGGCCACGGCCTGCGCGATGTCCTGGACGCGAAAGCTCAGCGCGGTGTGCTCCGCCTTGGTGCCTTCGGGCTTCGGAAACAGCGCCAATGCCGTACCGCCGCAGCGATAGACGAACTTGCCATCGGGCCTGAGTCCTTCGGGCCTCAGGCCCAGCTGCTCCTCGTAGAAGCGGCGTGCCCGCTGCAGGTCCTTCACCGGCAGCATGCAGGTCACTTCGCTGTGCGTCAGTGCCGTCATCGCAATCCCTCGATGCGGCCGCTCAAGGACCGCCGTCAACAGGTATAGGCGCAGCGCCCACGGGGCGCCAATCGGTCTGCTGGCGGCGAACTGCTAAAAAAATCGATAAGTTCTTGCAAGACGCGTTTTGACACTGATATACTCATGGCTTCTGTGGGGACGTAGCTCAGCTGGGAGAGCGTCGCGTTCGCAATGCGAAGGTCGGGAGTTCGATCCTCCTCGTCTCCACCACTTATTCAGGACACGCTAAAGTCTTTGTAAATCAAGCACTTAGCGCACACGCTCAGATCCTCATGGGTACAGGACGTGGGTACAGTCTCAAGGGCCTCGGGTAGTTCGCTCCCCGGGGCCTTTTGCTTTTCTGGGTCTGGAGAGTGATGACTATCGAACAACGGGTAACGGCTCGCCTAGAGGAACTGGTTAGACAGGCAGGCCCGCTTACGGCCGGCAATAACGCTGGAAACGCGACCAGTGCTCAACAAGCACATGAGTGCGCAGGCTGGCTCATCGCAGCTCAGAGCATGGTGCATCTTGTGTGCCCTGTGGGCCACCCGTACCGCAATGCGATAGACATGCTTGCGGTTTCAGCGGCAGGCCCTCTCACCGCTGGACTGAATCGCACCGTTGGAGTCGCTCAACAGACTGTGATTCGCCTCCTGGAAGATGCCAGAGCCGGGCTTCTTGCAACCGTTGCGAATGCAGCGCGGGCGGAGGTGTTCGACGAGTTTCTCGACCATGCCAAGGAATACCACCGCAGGGACCGGAAGAACGAAGCCGGCACCATTGCAGGAGTTGTGTTTGAAGACACCATCAGGCGTCTCTGTGACAAGCAAGGCATAACGCAGAAAGGGGTGCCGTTGGATCGGCTCATCTCTGAGCTGACCGGCAAGGGTCTTCTGACCTCCACCAAGGCCAAGCGTGCCCGCACCGCAGCCCACGTTCGCACGAAGGCCACACATGCGCAGTGGGAGGAGTTCGCGCTTAGCGACGTGGACGAGACCATCCGCGTCACGACAGAGCTTGTGGAGCTGCTGGAAAGCTGAGGCTAGACCGATACGGTTTCCTTTCCCTACTGCCATCAGCCGGCACACCGGATAGGCAGTCACTATTCAATTGGCTAGGTGCAGACCTGATGTCTTTTCTAGGACACTAGAACTACATATGAACAAGATTTACTTGCTAAATGACAAGCCTGGGTATCGCTGCGAGTGCGGCAATAGCGAAGCTCTTGGTGATAACGGCCGATATGCGAAATTTCATTCATGGCTTGATCCTCAGCCCCTTCCTAATGGGCGCCCAATGGCTCAATGTTTAGTGTGCAATAGCCCGCCTGCAGAACCAATCTACCTTCCTAAGTAACAACAAAGAATTCAAGCCTTGTTGTTGCAATTATATTCGCCTATAGGGATCTTTTTGCTTGTGGCGGGATGGGAATGGAAGAAAGCGCTTTACTGGAATTCCTGAATCAGGGCTGGGTCGGCATCGTGGCCGGCTTGCTTATCAGCGTTATCTTCCATTTTTTGGCTCGCAAGACGCCAACTCTAGCCTACGAAGTAACTTCGTCTCCAGTTTTAAAAGTAGTGGCACACACCGGCATCCAAGAGAACATTGCTGTGACCTACCGGGGCGAGTCTGTCTCGCAGTTGTCGGTTGCCACAGTAACTTTGTGGAATGCTGGGCGAGCAACTCTTGAAGGAACCTCACTAGTCGGCCGTGATCTTCTTCGTGTCGTTCTCAAAAGCGAGCAAAGCCAGATATTAGAATGTTCAATAGAGGCAAATCCCAAACCGGCATGCGGGTGTGAAGTTTCTTTGGACGAAAATGGGAAGCGAGCGCTTGTAACTTTTGATTATCTCGACCCTGCCGACGGATTTTCATTTCGCATACTGCACACAGGCAACGCGGGGGAAGCCATATTACGCGGCGTCCTGAAAGGCGCTCCAATAATTGATGCTGACCAACGCGGCGGATTGTTAGAACGGATCAAGCGACGCCTCCCCTATACAGCCGGAGGGTACATTTTATTTGCACTCTCTATTGCCGCATTTTATCAGTGGTGGGAGTCAACTCCTCCCATTGAGGCTCCCAACGCATTCAGCGGCTTTATAGCTAAGTGGTACCTCGCGGTTATATCGCTTTCGCTATTTCTTGGCTTCCTTTTTATCGACACGATGGGCGACATTTTCGGCGGCCGAGTGCCAGCCCGTCTCCTGACAAAAGAACGCTTACAAAGAGAACGCTGGAACCGGAAAACATAGGGATTATTTTGCTTTCCGAGCAAAACAGTAATGAAGAACTTGGTCCGAGTCCTGGGTCAAAAAAACAGGCCCCCTTTCGGGAGCCTGCAAGTTGCCTCATCAGTAGCCGTAAGCCTTCTCGGGGTCGGTCTTCGGGTAGGTCTCGGCCAGCCAGTTGGCGAAGGCCGGGAGCCCATACAGCCGCTTGAAGGGCAGCGCGTCAGCCAGCTCGCGGACCTCCTTGGCGGTGGTTTCGTCCGTCCCCAGCATCCCGGACAGCACCATGGGCGCATTCCAGAGACGCGAGGCGGTCACCATGCTGGGGGTCCGCCACAAGACCCGGTTGTCGGTGTTGGCCGTGGCCCCGGGCTGGAACAGCGAGTCCCCGCCGCTGCCGATGTTGTAGGCAGTCTCGGCCAGCAGGGGCGCGAGTCCGTTGATGGACATGCGCGACAGCGCAGAGGAGGCAATGCGGTCAGGGGTCAGCCGCTCGTCTAGCTCGGTCGGGTAGTTGATGGCCGTCTGGGTGGAGTACGCAAGGCACTCCGATACGAAGGACACCATCCAGAGCTGGGCCGCCGTGCTGTCCCTAAAGTGCAGGTTCTTGAGCATGTTCTTGGCATGCCCAACCAGCATGAAGGTCCGCAGTTCGGCCAGCACCTTGCCCGCCGTGGTGTGCATGAAGGGCATGGTCTCCCCAAAGTCCTGGTCCTGGATGGCGTCCCGGACCTGCCGCGACAGGAACAACTGGAACCGCTGGTAGGACCCCAGCGCCTCCCGCGCCCAGTCCTCGTACCGGATGCCCTGCAAGACCCCATCCCACGCCACTGCGAACCGCTCCAGGTCGTACAGCATGGAATCAATGTCCATGTCGTCCACGCCCTGGGCCACCCAACGGCGGCGCAGCTCGGGCGTGAGGGTCCGCTTGCCGGCAGCGAAGCCAAAGGCTTGCCGGGTAACAGCCATGGCCGTGAGCTGGCGTGTGATGGACGTGAACGAGGCGTTCCCGCTCACCACGTCGCTGACGTGCGCCACCGTGTTGGCCCCCTTCTCGAAGCGTGTGAGGGCCCCGCCGGCAAACCCGCTCTCCAGCTCGTGGGCCCTGGCGTAGCTGCTCGCCATCTCAGTGCCGAATCCGGTCATGTGGAGGATGTCCTCCGCCAGCCCGGCCTCCGGGAGGTGCCCCTGGCGCAGCGCCGTGATGAAGCCCCGGAAGGTCGGCAGGCTCTGCCACACCGCACGGAACCCCATCAGGGACACGGCCCGGGACATCTCAAAGGCAGCGGTAAGGCCCAACTGCCCCAGCATCACGGCGCGGGTGTAGCCCCGCAGCGCGGCCAGGGTGCGGGCCGTGTAGTTGAACTCCGATGGACCCAGCGGGCGCCCCGTGATGTGGCTGTGGATGTCCTTCAGGTAGCCCAGCTCCTTGGCGAGCCGGGCCCCGTCATAGACCCCTTGGGCCAGCGCCTCGTCCTCCACCTCCTTCAGCCGCGCCACCCATGCCGCCTGTGAGTTGATGCCGACACGGGCAAGGCCGATGTGTCCACCCATGGAGTTGATGTAGGTGTCCATTAAGACCCGGGCATCGTTCTCCAGGAGGTCCGACAGGCGCAGCGTCCCGGTAGGCAGCCGGGCGGTGGCGGTCTCGTCCAGGTCGAAGCGAAAGCGCAGGTTGCCGGCCTGCCCCGCATCTCCGCCGGAAGCGGCCCGGGCATCAAACATCACGTCAATGATGGTGTCGATGTCGTCCGAGTCCATGCCATGGGCCGCCAGCTCGGTCCTCAAGGTGCCCATGTCGCGGCTTTGGAGGTGGACCGACTCCAGCGCCCCGGAGAACTCCAGGCGCCGCACGGTGTCCAGGAACCGCTTGGCCTTCACCTTGTCCCCGGTGTAGCCGGGCACCTTGATGGCGTGAGCTAGCAGGGAAACCACAGCATCCTCCCCATGGGCAGCGATGGCGTCTGTGATGCCCTTGTGGTCCCACACCCGGTTCACGTACAGGTCATTGACGGGGACCTGATCCGCCCCCTTTACGCCTGCCCGCTGGGCCTCCTCCAGCATCCTGGCGTATGTGTCCCGCATGGCCTTGGCTGCCTTTTGGATAGCCGGGTGGAGGTCCGGGTGGTCCGCCTTCACGGTCAGGTCTCCCCGGGTCTCCCGCGTCACCAGCTCCATGAAGGAGGTACGGAAGCGGCCCCGCTGCAGGAAGGGCACCTGCGCCACTTCCACGGCATCCCGGAAGGCGTCGTTCAGCTCCTTGTGGAAGATGCCGCCCACCACCCGCTGGAGCTGTTTCTTGTGCTCGCTAGCCGTCCAGCCCTGGGCCTGTTTGTTGTCCACCTGGATGGCGTCCTTGATGAGGTCGAAGGCCAGGGAGCGGACACCCTCATGCTCGGAGCGGTTCAGGATGGCGAAGTAATCCATCCGGGCCGCACTCATGGCCGTGCGCTGGTCAGCAATGGCGGCAATCTTCGCCACCTGAGCGGCCCCGATGGAGCCCGGCAGGAACCCTTCAGGGGCCGGGTCGGTGGCTTGGTCCAGGCGCGAAGGCGGGACCGCCATCAGCCCCTCATCGGTTTCCACCAGCAGGCGGCCCCGCTCGGCATCGAAGCTGCGGACGGTGCCTTCCAGGGTGTGGCCTTCCGTGCCAGCCCAGGAGACCCGCTGTCCTTCCCAGGCGGCGGCCGGGTGGGGCTTGCTCGCGGCCTCATGGGCCGGCTGCTGCGGCTCCTGCTGGCGCCTCACGGCGGCATCAAGGGGGTCCTCCTCCAGCAGCATGCGGGCCTCCTCACGGGCGCGGATCATGCGTTCCTGGTCAGCCTTGATGCCAGCAGCGCGCTCCTCCTCGGCCCTCTGGAAGGCGGCCTCCCGTTCCGCCTTGAGGCCCTGCACCTGGACATCCCCGGCAGCGGCGTAGGCGTCCTCCAGGTCGATAGCCTTGCGGGACGCCTCGCGCTCCATCAGGGCCCGCTTGAAGGCGGACTGAAGGGCTCCTTGCAGGTGGGGATTGCCGGCGTTGACCTCGGCAGCGGCGGGCACCGGGCCGGCAGCCTGGAGGTCCTCCTTGGGCTGGAAGGTGGCGTCCTCGCGGGCCACCCTGGCGTCCATCTGGGCGCGCATCTCGGGGGACACCTTGGGAGGCTTGATGGGGTCAGCCTGCAGCGGGAACAGCTCGTCTATGAGGGACCGGGTGTCATCCCGTAGCTTCTGCCCCCACCGCTCCATCCAGACCCCGTGCGGCTCCACAGGACCGTGGAACTCGTCCAGGCGGGCATGGAATTGGTCTTCGTCAATGCGCCCGGCCTCCAGGTCTCGGATGGCGCCATGGACTTGATGGACCTCACGCAGGGTCTGCACCTGGGCCGGTGTCAGGTCGGCGCCGTCCTCCACGGCCTTGAGCGACTGCAACACCTCGTGTTCCTTCCCGGCAGCTTTCGCCACTCGGCCATCAGCACGGGCACCGGCTGCGATGAAGGGGGAAGCGAACAGCGCCCCCATGAGGCCACTTTCCAGCACGGCGGCCCGGTCGTCCTCGAAGCTCACGGACTGACGCAGGGACTCGTAAGCGGCGTTCTCGGCAGCGGCGGTGCCTAGACCAGCGGCCACGGCGGGGAGCTTGCCGGCCTGCTGCACTCGCTCGGCAGTGGCGGCAGCCTGGGCCAGCTTGGTGCCCTGGGCGGCCTTCTGGGCCACGGCGGCTTTGGTGACCCACCCCCCGGCCATGCTCATCAGGAGCTGATCCGGCGAGAACAGCCCCAGTGCCAGCCGGGCAGCATTGCCCTTCCAACCCATGTCATCCAGGCGCAAGAGGTCTTCCTGCTTCTGCATCAGGCGGTCCTTCAGGAACAGCGCATGAGCCGGGGACGTGGCTTGGTACAGCTCCTTCACATGCTCATCCCACAGACCGTGAGACAGCTCCTTGAAGTCCGGCGCGGTGCCGGCGAAGTAATCGGGCTGGGGTACGAAGGTTGACCCCGCATAGCTCTCAATGAGGCCCGGGACGGCACTGTCCTGGCGCCACATGGAGCCCAGGTAGTTCCCGGCAGTGGCAGCTTCCTCGCGCTTCCTGCGGGCTTCGGATTGATCCCAGCCGCTGGGGGTGACGGGAGCGTTAGCGGCGGGGTTGATGTTGCCAAATCCCAGCGGGGCGCCGGACTGGGTTGGGTCCTGCTGGAGGGCCGGTGTCAGGTCGGTGGTAATGGTTGCGTTCTTCACGTTCTACGGTTTCCGGTTGGTTGATGGCGGCCAGCAGCGCGGGCACGGCAAAGCCCCTGGTGGGCTCCAGGCGGGGCGCTGTGGCTTGGTGAGGGGGTAGCCCTGCGGCGGGCGTGTGGAGCGCCTGTAGGGGCGCTGTAGGGGCCGGGTGGTGGCCCTTGTGGTGGTCAAAGAAACAGGTGCGGAAAGGCGCGGGCACGAACAGGCACGCCAGCGCATAGACCCCCAGCACCGGGAGCCGGCGGGGCGCTGCTGGAACCCCTACAGCTCACCCGCCGTCACTTCAGTCCCACGGCGCCGCCTCGTGGTCGGTGTCCGCGGAGTCGGCCATCTCGGGCCAGGGTGGCAGGGCTTCCCCGGCTGGCGCTGCTGCCTGTGCCTCCCGCTGGCGCCTCTGGCGCTCATGGAAGCGCTCTGCTGCCGCCTCTCGGCGGCCCCGGATGGCGGCGGCTTCGGCATCTTCGCGCTGCTGCTGGCGCTGCTTCTCCTGTGCCTTGCGGCCGGCTTCGGTTTCGGCCATGGCAGCCTCACGCGCTGCTGCCTTTTCGGCGGCCTGCTGCGCCCTCTCGGCTTCCTGCTGCTGGCGCCGCTGCTCGGCCTCCAGCTCGCGCAGTGCGAGGGCTTTGCCTTCCTGGCGGCCCTTGGCGAGCATGGCGAGGTCTCGCGCTTCACGGGCGGCCTTTTCGCGTACCAGGCAGGCAACGCATAGACCCCGGGCGGTAGTGCGCTCCCGGGTGCCATCCAGGCGGCACAGCGCCAAGCTCGGGAAGGTCTTCAGACCCCGGGCTCTGGCCTCCCTGCTGGTCATCGGCAGGGGCGGCAGCGGCAGCCCTTCGGTGGTCAGACCCTCGTGGCCGGTCTCAGCGGCTGCGGTCGGCACGGCGCTGCAGTTCCTGCTCCTCGTGGCGCTGGTGCTCCAGCACGATGCGGGAGACCACGGCGGCGAGAGTCAGCCGCTGCCCATGCTGGGCCTCATGGCGGCGCTGCACGTCCTTGATGCGGTCGAAGACAGGGACGGGGATGGCGAGTTGCCGATACACGGCGGGATGGGACATGGATCACTTCTCCAGTGCGGGCATTGATGCAGGACCCACGGCATGGGGTCCTTGGCTTGGTGGTCTCCCTCGGTGGTCCTGTCCCAGTGCCAGCCCTTCAGGTCACCTCACGGTGAACTACAGGGGCAACCTGAAGGGGGAACTACAAGGAACACTAGGAGGTAAAGAAGGAGGAAGGCAGGGAGGGCCCCCCTGGGGCTTCTGCGAAGGCCGGGGTTTAGACGCAAAAATCAGCCTGTATCCGTCCGCAGTTCCTTACGTGACAAAGACTTAACCAGCGATTTCGCCTTGATGTGGCACCAAGTCCAGCAGCTTCGGACCAGCCTGTACGATGCCCTACTTCGTTACAGAGGCAACCGATGGAGTTTGGGTTTGTGGTCCTCATCGGCGGCGCCCTGCTGGTGGGCTACCTATTCGGGAAGCAGCGGGCACGCTCAGAGGCGTACCTGAAGGTGATGCAGAACCCCCACATCCCGGAGGACGTGAAGGGGCTCCTGAAGGGGATGCTCTAGCGAGGGCCGGGGTCTAGCCCATGGCTCAGAACTTGTACCTTGTGCGCCACCCCAAAAAGCTGGCTCAGATATGGCTCACAAGGTACTTGCAATGGCTTGTGAGCCTGGCTCATAATAAGCACGTACCTTCTGCACCATGCGAGCCAAATGAGCCACCGTGTCGCCTACTACCGTGTCAGCACCTCGGATCAGTCCATCGAAGCCCAGCGGCATGCCTTGCTGCAGGCGGCCGGTGGTGATGCCTTTGACGAGGAGTTCAAGGATGAGGGGATCAGTGGCACCGTCCCCGCTGCCCAGCGTCCCGGCTTCGCTGCCCTGCTGAAGCACGTTCGCAAGGGCGACACGCTCCACGTCTATGCCGTTGACCGTCTTGGCCGGGATGCGCTGGACGTGCAATCCACGGTGCGCGAGCTGCTGCGCCGGGGCGTGGCTGTAGAGGTTCACGGATTGGGGCGCATCGCGCAGGGCGTGGGCGAGCTGATCCTGGCCGTACTGGCGCAGGTAGCCGACATGGAACGGCAACGCATCGTGGAGCGCACGGCAGCAGGCAGGGACAAGGCGCGGGCCTCGCTGGAGGAGACCGGCAAGACCCATAAAGGAAAGGCCAGCATGGGACGCCCTGTGGGGACCGTGGCCGGTGGCCGGCAGGTGGACCCGGCATCGGTGGTGCAGTGGCGCAAGGAGACCGGCGCGAGCATCGCCAAGACCTCGGAGCACTTCGGCCTTAGCACGGCCACGGTGAAGCGGTACTGTGGCGCTGCTACGGTCTGATCCAGTGCCCTCCTCAGGCCCTTGCCGGCCTCTACAAGCGCCCCGGCTGCCTCGTTGGGGCGTTTGCCTTTGAGGGTCTCAGCGGCCCGCCTGGGGGCTTACAGGGGCCTTGTCGTGGCCGGCTGCTTCAGCAGCAACGCAATACTTTCGGGCCGTGTGGTAGTTCAGGCCGAAGTGTGCCGCCACCTCAACGTAAGTTGGGCGGGGAGTCCGTGCATTGCGCCATGCCGCCACCGCTGCGGGGTCAACGTGCCTGCCGTCTTCCAGAACTCCAGCAGGCGCCCCGGGGTCTGCTTCAAGGTTCGCTGCAATTTCCGGGAAGTCTGCAGCCATCCAACGGTGCACCGTGGATGAACTTACCCCCAGTGCCTCACCAAGTTCCCTGTAGCCCATGAACTTGCCATCCGGTTTGAGGTGCTTGCCAGCTTTGACAAGCCCCCAGAACGAAAGGCGCGTCCCTATGCGCTGCGATGCGGGTCCCTGCGGCGCAACGCCAGCAGCCGTCGCTCCATCTTCGTCATAGGTGGCGCGGCGGATGATGTCGTCCTTGCGCTTCCCCCAGCTAATTTCACAAGAGATTTCAGGGAAGTCCTGCGCCATCCAGCGCCATACCGTGGAGTGCCCGACTCCTATGGCATTGCCTAACTCCTCATAACCGATGAAGCGGCCATTTACTCGGTGCTTGCCTTCCATGACGAAGGCACGGAATGCCATGCGGAAGTCATGCCGGATGTCGTGACGGACTCGCTGGGCGGTGGTGCCTGTCGTCATACCGTGGTGGCCTCCTGGTGGCCCTTGGGGATGTAATGAATCTCAGACCAGCGGCCCAGCGCACGAATATGGAAGCAATCCCCGTCGCTCCAGGCATCGAAGCGCCACCACGGGGCGTTAGGCATCCGGTTGATGTAGATGTGGGGGACCTTGGAGCCTTCGGGCAGTCCCTGCTTCTCGCACTCCCAAGCAGTCAACTCGTGGTGCGCCAAGTCACGGAAATGGCTTAGCGTCCAGGCTGCAGCCGTGGTGACGCGGTAGACGATGGAATCAGCCAATGAACAGACGATGCGGGGAGTAGCAAGACCATTTCCGATATGGGACATGATTGCGGACCTCAGGTTGCGAGAAAGGGCCGCAGTGTTTCGGCAATGATTATGTTTGCCCATGGAAAAATAATCCTATGGTCGGCACCTTTGGTATTATTTGAACCTTCAATGCGGCTTGATAATTCCCGCCTTCGGGACGATTGCGAAACCGGGACTAAACTACCGCTCTGGCGCTGCTGGAATGAGAGGGGGCACGGGGGGAAACCGGCCCGTTTCGATCATCAAATGCCCGTTCAGGTGCGCGCCAAAAACATCCGGGGTCCCCTGCTGGTGACCTCCAGAGGGCATAGAGGGAGCTTCAAAGATGCAGATGGCGCTTGCCCGGTGGGGCGCCTGGTTTAGCCGTGGGTGGGCCTGGTGGTGGTCGGTCGGCCTTCTTCTGGCTGGTTGGCTGGCGCTGCACTACTTGCCCACCACGGATGACAACGTCCGCCGGGTCGGGATGTGCTATGAGACCCTCGGCATGCTGTTGGTGTTGTGGGAAGTCGCGGCGGCAACTAAGAAGCACGGGCTTCAGCCGCCGTGGCGCCGGCTGGCTCGGTATTGGCGTGACATCCCCCTAAGGCCCCCGGCTCCTGCTGGCCTGTCGGGGCATGTAGTGCTGGAAGGCATTGAGGTCCATGGCCGGGCGGGGGTAATTCATGCCTCAGGCGGCACGCTGGAGGAACGAGTGGCCGCACTCGAAAACAAACTCAAGGGTGTTCAAGCCTCGGTGGATTGCCTGGATGACCGCATTGGGGTTGAAGAGCGCACCCGGGCAAGCGCGGACAAGACAGAGGCAGCCGCACGGGCGCAAGCCGATGACCAGATCAGGGACGCCATCAAGGGTCTAGAGGTCGGCGGCATTGACCTCACCTTGTTCGGCCTGCTGTGGCTGTTCGTCGGGATGGTCATGACCACCGGCACGCCAGAGCTGTGCATGGTGTTGGACTGCATCCCCCAGGAGGCAGCGCCAGTTCAAAAGGACGAAGCCCGCACTATCCGTGTCCCGGCCTGGCCCTCAGTTCGCACCTAGCTTGCCAACTTGCCAAGGCAGCCAGCGGGTTCGCAGCGCGGCCCGTGTAGGGTGGGCCTGCTGGCGCCCATTGCGCCACACATGGGGCCTTCTGGCGTCTACCGGGGCCGTCTGAGCCAGCCAGAGAAAAGACCCCCGCCAACAGCCGCGAGAAGCGCAGCGCCGAATGCCCCGGCGATACTCAGAAGCGCCCCCTCATTCCACAGGGCAAGGGCCACCACAGCGAAAGAGGTAAGAGGCAGCAGATGCGCTGCAAGCTGGAGGTATGCGGTCATCACTCATTGTCCGCCGGGCCGCTTGTCCGGTCTCCCCTTCAGGCAGCCGGCGCGGCCTCCACTTCCAGCCCTGCAGCCTTGCGGAACTCGGCTTCCACCTCATTCCCGTAGTGCACCAGCTCGGCCACCTTGCGCAGGCTCTCCAAGCTGGCCCCGTCCGAGTAGACGGAAAACATGAGGGTCGGCACCCGATGCCCCACGTAACGCTGAACGTGAACCGGGTTAACCGGCGCGTTCTCCATCAGGGTCATAAAGGTCCGCCGGGTGCTGTGGAAATCCACCTCGGACCCGAAGCCCAGGCGGTCTCGGTCCCGGCCCATGGCTTTCTGTACGTGCCATGAAAGCTTGTTGTCCGGGCCACCTGGGCGGCACTCGGGGAACAGGCTGGCGCTGGGGTCCGGCTGCGCCTCCAGGCGCCGGCGCAGTACCTCCACGGCGGCCGGATGGAGCACCGGCAGGGACCGCAGGCCTGCTTCAGTCTTGGACGCTTCCACCTTGAGGAGATAGCCGCCGGGGATGGCGTCCATGGCAAGGGGTCGCAACGACACGATTTCATCCAGGCGCATCCCGGTGCAGAAGCCCAGCACGTACAGCTCACGGAACAGCGGCCGGCTGTAGTGGGTCACGCGGTCCCCATCCGGGGCACGGAACAGCTTCAGCACCTCGGCCGAGGTCCACCCCCGTTTGGCCTCCCCGGCCCCTGCCCCGGCCTTCTTACGGCCCGTCAGCTCATGATTGACCCAGGGGCTCACCCCATGGGGCACCTGCCGGCGGCGCTGCAGGAACTTCCAGACCGTGTGCAGACCGGACAGACGGTCCTGCTTGGTGGAGTAGCCCAGCGGCCCGGCATTGAGCCAGTCCACATAAGCAGCCGCACGCTCCTCGGTGACGTGCTCGGGCAGGCAGTCGGAGACCTTGAGGAACTGCAGTAGCTCGGCCACCTGCTGGCGCCGCTTGTCCTTCGTGCCCTCGGTCAGGTCTGGAGACTCGCACAGCTTGCCCAGTGCCTCCAACAACGTCAGCCGCTCAGGCTTCGTGGCGAGGTCATAGAACTGCTGGGCGGCATCTGCTCCAGCCTCCTCCTCAATTCGCTGCGCCTCGGCTTCAGCCATGCTGAAGGCCGCTTCGGTGGAGTCCTCACACCCCTTGGCAACGGCATAGGCCATGGACTCGCGCAGCTCCCGGGCTTTGCGGATAGTGCTCGGCAGCTCGGCCCGGTGGCCCCGGCGCAGCTTGGCGAACTCCAGCTCCCACCACGCGGCCCGCTCCCTGGCGAGCCGGCGGCCATCAGCAGGGTCTCCAGTGCCCAGCGCTTCAACGATATGAGTCCGCTCACTGCCCTTGCCGGTCTTGAACCGGGGCCTCAGGTCGGCCGGGATGGGGAAATTCAGGTACAGCTTGGAGCCGCGCCAGCGGGTGTAAGGGATGGACGGAAGGGGCATGCTGCCGGGGCCTCATGGGTACAGTCGGTGGGTACAGTGTACCGACCAAACCTCAATGTTTATGCGCACTTAGGCACTTACATCGTTCCGGTGGAAGTCCTCCTCGTCTCCACCACAGATTCAAAAGGGCCTTGCGGATGCAAGGCCCTTTTTCTTTGCGCGCTCAACCGCCATCGCGCCTCCGAGGCAGGAGCATCCCGCAGCGCCCTATCGGAACGGCTGCCTCCACACATGACTTCCGATCCAGGCTCCGCGTCCTGACCTGTGCTGCCCCGCTTGCGCCGGCGGACCGTCACGTCCTTGGCCGAGGCTTCTGAATCTACCTCGTACGTTGCAACGGTTTGGATTTCTCCCCAGCCGCTGTGGACAACTCTGTGAGCCCGCTGCCTAAAGTAGGCCCAAGTGCTTGATTCGTAAAGAACTCATTGGTGCTGCCTTCAAATGAGGCAACCTATCAGCATGCACCCGTCCGCGGCTCTTGACAGCGTCGTGCTGCAAGCCCCTAGCAGCAACGCAATCACACTTGAATCCCGTGGACGCGGGCGTACTATGAAGCCGTCAACCGATGGCACTGCGGAAGGCCAGAACGGAACGCCGCAAGGGCTTACCAAGTACCGCCGCCGATTTCTGCTTGAGGGAGACAGGCAACCCGCCCCCGGTGTGATACCGCTGGCGGGTTGCTCCATTTGGAGGCCGTGAAGACCTCAGAGCGGTAGATTCGTCTGTTCAGGGAGCTAGGGTTTTCCCCGGTCTCTGTGGACAACACTGTGGGCCGCCTGCCCACAGTGTCGCCAAGTGCTTGATTTTCCTGGGAAGGAGCTTGTGCTGCCTCAAAAACAGGCAAGCCTGCTTCCTCAGTGAGCCATGCGCCGCCCGCGCATGCGCTGCACCAGGGTCACCACCAGCAGCACGACGGCGCCCGCCGCGATGCCGACGGCGGCGTCGAACAGGCTGGTGAGCAGCAGTTCCATGGCGCCGCCGTGCTCGTCGGTGGCCTCTTCGATCCAGTGGTGCAGCGCGCCGATACCGTGCACCAGGATGCCGCCGCCCACCAAAAACATCGCCGCCGTGCCGGCCACGGACAGCGCCTTCATCAGCCACGGCGTGGCGCTGACGATGCCGCTGCCCAGCGTGCGCATCGCCGCCGAGGCCTTGCGCTGCAGGTACAGGCCCAGATCGTCGAGCTTGACGATGCCGGCGACGACGCCGTAGACGCCCACCGTCATCGCCAGCGCGATGGCCACCAGCACCGCCACCTGCGTCGTCAGCGGCTGCCCGGCCACCGCGCCCAGCGTGATGGCGATGATCTCGGCCGAGAGGATGAAGTCGGTGCGCACCGCGCCCTTGATCTTTTCCTTCTCGAAAGCCACCAGGTCCACCTTCGGGTCCTCCAGCGCGCGCACCAGCTGCGCGTGCGCGGCGTCGTCCTCGGCCTGGCTGTGCAGGAAGCGGTGCGCCAGCTTCTCCACGCCCTCGAAGCACAGGAACAGGCCGCCGACCATCAGCAGCGGCGTCACGGCCCAGGGCGCGAAAGCGCTGATCAGCAGCGCCAGCGGCACCAGGATCGCCTTGTTGAGCAGCGAGCCCTTGGCCACCGCCCACACCACCGGCAGCTCGCGCTCGGCGCGCACGCCGGTGACCTGCTGCGCGTTGAGCGCCAAGTCGTCGCCCAGCACGCCGGCCGTCTTCTTGGCCGCGACCTTGGAAAGCACTGCCACGTCATCGAGCACGGTGCTGATGTCGTCCACCAGCGCCAGCAGGCTGCCTGTTGCCATGTCGTTCCTCTTGTGTGAATTCCCGCGATGCCCCTTGTGGGCAAGCGCCGCGCCATTGTGTCGGGCACGCCGCTTGCGGCACGCTGACGATCCGTTTGGAAAACGGCTTTCATGGAGGTTTCACATGGCTGACCATCGTTCCAGCGACGCTCATTTCGAACGCTACCGCGAGGAGTACGCGCGCCAGCTCGACGAGAAGTACCGCAACTGGCGCAAGCAGAGCAGCCGCCACGGCGCGCATGCCCCCTGGCGCACCACGGCGCCGGCGGGCCCCGAGCACAAGGACAGCGCGCTCGAAGGCCTGGGCCGCGCCCTGTCCGCCCCGGTGTTCGGCGCCACCGACGAGCCGGCCGTGGAGAACCAGCCCAACCGGGAAGACATCCCCGTCTCCGGCCGCATCGCCTGATGCTCCCCAGCCGGGCCGCCGTGCAGCGGCCCCGGCTCCTCCCGCCCATCGCGGACGCCGCGTCCGGCAAGGGGCCGACCTTGCGGCGGGCCGCCATTGCCCTGGGCGCTCTCCGGCACCCACGCGCGACCCCCGGCCGGCGTCTGCGGGCCAACCCTGAGGCACCGGCCTGCATGCGGTGCCCATACTGCCTCGCCGCCCGACCGCACTTTGGTGCATGACACCGGCACCTCGGAACTCCACGCCTTTCTCCCCATGGACTTTTCCCTCTCCCCCGCGCTGCTGGAACTGCAGCAGCGCACCCGCCGCTTCATCGCTGAAGAGGTGATGCCGCTGGAGCGCGACCCGCGCCAGACGGTGCACGGGCCCTCCGAGGCGCTGCGCGGCGACCTGGTCGCCCGCGCGCGCGCTGCCGGGCTGCTCACGCCGCATGCCTCGCGCGAGCTCGGCGGCCTGGGCCTGTCGCACGTGGAAAAGGCCATCGTCTTCGAGGAGGCCGGCTACTCCACGCTGGGCCCCACGGCGCTCAACATCCACGCCCCCGACGAAGGAAACATCCACCTGCTGGAGCAGGTCGCCACGCCGGCGCAGCAGGAGCGCTGGCTGCGCCCGCTGGTGCAGGGCTTCACGCGCTCCTGCTTCGCGATGACGGAACCCGCCCCGGGCGCGGGCGCGGACCCGTCCATGCTGGCCACCACCGCGGTGCGCGACGGCGACGAGTACGTGATCAACGGCCGCAAGTGGTTCATCACCGGCGCGGAGGGCGCGGCCTTCGCCATCGTCATGGCGCGCATGGAGGACGGCTCGGCCAGCATGTTCCTCACCGACATGGACCGCCCCGGCATCCGCATCGAGCGGCTGATGGACACGCTGGACCACTGCTTCACCGGCGGCCACGCCGTCATGAGCTTCGAGAACCTGCGCGTACCCGCCACCGACGTGCTGGGCGAACTCGGTAAAGGTTTCAAGTACGCGCAGGTGCGGCTGGCGCCGGCGCGGCTGACGCACTGCATGCGCTGGCTGGGCCAGGCGCGGCGCGCGCACGACGAGGCGCTGGCCTACGCCCGCGAGCGCCAGGCCTTCGGCAAGACGCTGGGCGAGCACCAGGGCGTGAGCTTCATGCTCGCCGACAACGACATGGATCTGCACACCGCACGGCTGCACATCTGGCACACCGCCTGGCTGCTGGACCAGGGCCAGAAGTGCAACTTCGAATCGAGCCGCGCCAAGGTGGTGTGCTCGGAGGCCGAGTGGCGCGTGGTGGACCGCTGCGTGCAGATCCTGGGCGGCCAGGGCGTCACCGGCGAGCGCATCGTGGCGCGCATCTTCAGCGACATGCGCTCCTTCCGCATCTACGACGGCCCCAGCGAAGTGCACCGCCACAGCATGGGCAGGAAGATCGTGGCGGGGCGGGCATGAGCGGCGGCATCGAGAGCATGTTCCGGCTGGATGGCCGCCTGGCGCTGGTCACCGGCGCCTCCAGCGGCCTGGGGCGGCATTTCGCGCTGACGCTGGCCCGTGCCGGCGCCCGGGTCGCCGTGGCGGCGCGGCGCGAGGAGGCACTGCAGGCGCTGGTGCAGGAAATCGAGGCTGCGGGCGGCCGGGCGCTGGCCCTGCCGCTGGACGTGGCCGACGCCGCCCGCGTGCGCGCGTGCTTTGACCGGCTCGGCGCCGAGGCCGGCGTGGCCGACATCCTGGTCAACAACGCCGGCATCACCGTGACGAAACCGCTGCTGCACCAGACCGAGGCCGACTGGGATCACGTGATGGACACGAACCTCAAGGGCGCCTGGCTGGTCGCCACCGAGGCGGCACGGCGGCTGGTGGACAGCGGCCGGCCCGGGAGCCTGATCAACATCGCCTCCATCCTGGCCGAGCGCGTGGCCGGCGGCGTGGCGCCCTATGCCATCTCCAAGGCCGGGCTGGTGCAGGCCACCAAGGCGATGGCACTGGAGCTGGCGCGCCACGGCATCCGCGTCAACGCGCTGCTGCCGGGCTACATCGTCACGGACCTGAACCGCGAGTTCTTGCGGTCCGAGGCCGGCGACAAGCTGCGCGCGCGCATCCCGAGCCGCCGCTTCGGCGAGATGGAAGACCTGGACGGTCCGCTGCTGCTGCTGGCCAGCGACGCCGGCCGCGCCATTTCCGGCGCCACGCTGACGGTGGACAGCGCCCATTCGGTGAGCTCCCTATGAGCAGCGCGCTGCATGAGGGGCAGCGCGCCGCGCTGGAGCGCTTCATCGCGCAGGCGGCCGGGGCGCGTGCCGCGGCCATCACCCAGGCGCAGCTGCTGTCGGGCGGCGCGATCCAGGAGAACTGGCGGCTGGACATTCACATCGACGGCGGCGCGCACGACGGCCCGCTCGCGGCGGTGCTGCGCTGCGACTCGGCCTCGGCCGGCGTCGCCACCAGCCATGGCCGGGCGCAGGAGTTCGCGCTGCTCAAGGCCGCGCACGTCGCGGGCGTGACCGTGCCCGAGCCGCTGTGGCTGTGCCAGGACCGCGCGGTGTTCGGGCGGCCCTTCTTCGTGATGCGGCGGGTGGAAGGCACGGCGGCGGCGCACCGCATCGTCAAGGACCCGGCGCTGGGCGGCGACCGCGTGCGGCTGGCCGAGCAGCTGGGCCGCGAGCTGGCGCGCATCCACTCCATCCGCCCGCCGCGGCCGGACCTGGCCTTCCTGCCCGTGCCCGAGCTGCCGCCGGCGGCCTGGCTCATCGATCGCGCGCGGCGCTGGCTGGACGGCCATGAGCTGCCGCACCCGGTCATGGAATGGGGCCTGCGCTGGCTGGAGCGCCACGCGCCGGCGCCGGGCGAGCTGAACCTGTGCCACCGCGACTACCGCAGCGGCAACTACATGGTCGATGGGCAGGGTCTCACCGGCATCCTGGACTGGGAGTTCGCCGGCTGGAGCGACCCGCTGGAGGACATCGGCTGGTTCTGCGCCAAGTGCTGGCGCTTCGGCCGCAATGAGCGGGAGGCCGGCGGCATCGGGGCGCGCGAGGATTTCTATCGCGGCTACGAGGCCGAGTCCGGCCGTGCCATCGCTCGCGAGCAGGTGCGCTACTGGGAGGTGATGGCGCACATGAACTGGGCGCTGATCTCGATCCAGCAGGCGCAGCGGCACGTGTCGGGCGAGGAAAGCTCGCTGCTGCTGGCGCTGACGGCCCACATCACGCCCGAGCTGGAGTGGGAAATCCTGAGCATGACGGAGGAGGACTGATGCGCGACCACCCCGACGGCGCCGAGCTGCTGGCCGCCGCGCGTGCCCTGCTGCGCGACACGCTGCTGCCGGCGCTGCCGGCCGAGCACCGGCACGCGGCGCTGATGATCGCCAACGCCATGGGCATCGCCGAGCGCCAGCTGCGCGCCGGCGACGCGCCGGCCGCGGCGGAATGGCAGTCGCTGCACCGGCTGCTGGAAGGCGAAACGGCGGACGAGGCGATCAACCGCGTGCCCGCCGCCGGCCTGGACGAGGAGCTGATCCGCCTCAACCGCCTGCTGGTGCAGCGCATCCGCGCCGGCGAGGCCGATCCGGGCCGGCCGCTGCACCCGGGGCTGCGCCACCACCTGGAGATGGTCGCGCTGCAGCGGCTGGCGGAGAGCAATCCGAAGGCGTTGCCGGTGCAGGACTGAAGGCGGGAGCCGGGGCACGCAAGCCTGGGTGGATTGTTTACTGACAGTTGACGGCTGTCCCGATCAGGCCCACTCATTGGCTGATATGTTGCCGGCGAGTGGACAATCAGAGCTGTGCCGTCCGGGAGCAGCGGAGAGGCGCATTGCTGTCCGGGGCTCGCGCCGCGCTGATGTTCCTCAGTGCCGGCCCGGGACTCTGAAACCGGTTCCCTCCTCTGGCCCTACAGTCGCGCCCATGTCCACGCCGCCCACCTCCACCACCCGCCCTCGCCTCACCATCGACGACGTCGCCCGCGAGGCCGGCGTGTCCAAGGCGACGGTGTCGCGGGTGCTCAACGGGCGCGGCGCGCTGATGAGCCCGGAACTGGCGGCGCGGGTGCGGGAGGCCATCGACCGCCTGGGCTACGCGCCCAGCCCCATGGCGCAGGCGCTCAAGCGCGGCCGTTCGCGCCTCATCGGGCTGGTGGTGGCCGACGTGGCCAACCCCTTCTCGGTGGCGGTGCTGCAGGGCGCGGAGAAGGCCTGTCGCGAGGCCGGCTACATGCTCATGCTCTTCAACCTCGGCGGCGACGAGGCGCGTGAGCGCGAGGCCATCGCGGCGCTGGCCTCCTACCAGGTCGAAGGTTTTATCTTGCACACCCTGGGGCGCGACCGGCAGGTGCTGCATGACGCGCTGGAGCGGGGCAAACCCATCGTGCTGGTGGACCGCGCGCTGGACGCGCCGCTGGACCTGGTCGGCCTGGACAACGCCCAGGCCGTGCCGCTGGCCCTCGACCACCTGCTGCAACAGGGCTGGAACGACCTGCTCTTCGTCACCGAGCCGATGCAGGGCGCCAGCTCGCGCGAGGAGCGCCATGCCGCCTTCAATGCCTTCGTGCAGACGCATGCGGGCCAGTGCCGCGGGCGCACGGCGGAATGCGCCGTCCACGACGACGCGGCGCTGGACCAGGCGCTGCGCGCGCTGCGGGCCGAGGCCGGCACGCGCCGCCCGGCCGTGCTGGCCGTCAATGCCCCGGTGGGCCTGCGCGTGGCCGCCGCGGCACGGCGCCTGGGGCTCACGCTGGGCCTGGAGCTGGGGCTGGTGAGCTTCGACGAGACCGACTGGGCGCCGCTGGTCGGCCCCGGCATCACCACCCTGGCGCAACCGACCGACGAGATCGGCCGCCAGGCCGCGCGCTGCCTGGTCGAGCGCCTGGAAGGCCAGCCCGGCGAGCCGCGCCGCTTCCGCCTGCCGGCGCGGCTGGTGGTGCGCGGGTCCTCGCAGCCGGGCTGACACGCCGCTTCATCGCCCTTCCGGGTTTGTCCGCATACCTTTCAGAAACCGGTTTCTTAAACTTCTGAGAAACCGGTTTCAAGGTTGCCCACGCATGTCGATCCCACTCGTTCTTATTTCCCTGTCCGCCTTCGGCGCGGACGAAGTGCGCCGCGACGGCCAGCGCCGCTATGCCGAGCTGGCGCTGGAGGCCGGGGCCGACGGCTTCGAGGTGCGCGGCGAGCTGCTGTCGAACCCGGCGGCCGAGCTGCCGGCGCTGGCCTCGCTGGCCCAGACGCGCGGCGCGGCGCGGGTCTATTCCAGCCCTGAAGGGCTGTGGCATATGGACGGCACGCTGGCGCTGGAGGCGCTGGAGCGCGCGCTGCAGCACACCGCGCTGCTGGGCGCGCCGAGGCTGAAGATGTCCATCGGCGGCTACGCCGGCCCCGAGGGCCTGACGCTGCTGACGCGGCGGCTGGCGGAAACGCGGGTGGAGTTGTTGATCGAGAACGACCAGACCGAGAGCGCCGGCACGCTGCCCGCACTGCGGCGCTTCTTCGCCGATGCGCAGGCCGCTGGGCTGCGCCTGCCCATGACCTTCGACATGGGCAACTGGCACTGGCAGGGCGAGGACCCGCTGCAGGCCGCCCAGGCTTTCAGCACCGGCGTGGGCTACGTGCATTGCAAGGGCGTGCAGCGCCTGCCGGCCAAGTGGGTGGCGGTGCCGCTCATGGAGTCCGCCGCGCCCTGGCGCGCCGTGCTGCGCACGCTGCCTGCTGCGGTGCCACGCGCCATCGAATACCCGCTGCAGGGCGACGACCTGGTGGCCGTCACGCGCGCCGAGGTCGCCCTGCTGCGCCGACTGGAGACCCAGCGATGAAGGACCAACTCGACGTCGTCACCCTGGGCGAGGCCATGCTGATGCTGGTGGCCGACGAGCCCGGCCCGCTGGAGCAGGTGCAGCATTTTCACAAGCGCACCGCCGGGGCCGAGACCAATGTCGCCATCGGCCTCGCCCGCCTGGGCCTGCGCGTGGGTTGGCAAAGCCGGCTGGGCGCGGACTCCATGGGCCGCTACCTGCTGGACCAGATGCGGCGCGAGGGCATCGACTGCTCGCACGTGGAAGTGGCCGCCGGCGAGCGCAGCGGCTTCCAGTTCAAGGGCCGCGTGGACGACGGCAGCGACCCGCCGGTGGAGTACCACCGCGCCGGCTCCGCCGCCAGCCGCCTGGGCCTGCGGCACCTGGACGAGGCCTGGCTGCGCGGCGCGCGCCAGTTGCACGTCACCGGCGTGTTCCCGGCCCTGTCGCCCAGCACGCTGGAGGCCACGCGACGCGCCATCCAGGTGATGCGCGAGGCCGGCCGGCGCCTGTCCTTCGACCCCAACCTGCGCCCCACCCTCTGGGCCTCGCAGGCGCTGATGCGCGACACGCTCAACGCGCTGGCCGTGCAGTGCGAGCTGGTGCTGCCCGGCATCGAGGAAGGTTTTACCTTGACCGGCACCCGCGACCCGCAGGGCATCGCCCGCTTCTATCGCTCACAGGGCGTGCGCACCGTGGTCGTGAAGCTGGGGCCGGAAGGCGCGTACTACGACGACGAGCGCGAAGGCTGCGGCCAGGCCCCGGCCTTCCCGGTCTCGAAAGTGGTGGACACCGTGGGCGCCGGCGACGGCTTTGCCGTGGGCGTGATCAGTGCCCTGCTCGAAGGCCGCTCCGTGGCCGAGGCCGCGCGCCGCGGCGCCTGGATCGGCGCGCGCGCCGTGCAGGTCACGGGCGACACCGAAGGACTGCCCACCCGGGCCCAACTGCAGGAGGCCGGACTGTGAGCCGCAAGAACGTACTGGTGTTTCGCGCCCTGCCGCCGGACCTGCTGGAGCGCATCGCCGCGCGCCACGAGGTGACCGTGGCCGACCCGCGCCGCGAGGAGGAGCTGCCGCGCTTCCTGGAAGCGCTGCCGCGGGCGCAGGGGCTGATCGGCTCCAGCTTCCCGCTCACGGCCGAGCTGCTGGAGCGCGCGCCGGCGCTGGAGGTGATCTCCAGCATCTCGGTGGGCGTGGACAACTACGACGTCGAGGACCTGAGACGCCGCGGCATCGGGCTGTGCCACACGCCCGGCGTGCTGACCGAGACCACGGCCGACACCCTCTTTGCGCTGATCCTGTGCGCCAGCCGCCGGCTGGTGGAGCTGTCCACGCTGGTGCGCGAGGGGCGCTGGACCCGCAACATCGGCGAGGAGCTCTTCGGCTGGGACGTGCACGGCAAGACGCTGGGCATCCTGGGGTTCGGGCGCATCGGCCAGGCGCTGGCGCGGCGCGCGGCGCTGGGCTTCGAGATGCCGATCGTCTACCACGACCCCTTCGAGGTGCAGGTGCCGGCGCTGGCCGGGCTGGTGACGCGGCTGCCCATGGACGAGGTGCTGCGCCAGGCCGACATCGTGGCGCTGACGCTGCCGCTCACCGAGACCACGCGCGGCCTGATGGGCGCGCGCGAGTTCGGCCTGATGAAGCCCGGCGCCATCTTCGTCAACGGCGCGCGCGGCGCGCTGGTGCAGGAGGACGCGCTGCTGGCGGCGCTGGACCAGGGCACGCTGCGCGCCGCAGCGCTGGACGTGTTCGGCAAGGAGCCGCTGCCGCTGGAGTCGCCGCTGCGCACGCACCCGCGCGTGACGCCGCTGCCGCACATCGGCTCGGCCACGCACGAGACGCGCCGCGCCATGGCCGAGCGCGCCACCGAGAACCTGCTGGCCGCGCTGGCCGGCGAGGACCCGCCCAGCGCCTACCTGTGGCGCCGCTGAGAGGAGCTGCCATGCCCCGTTCCATTCCGACGCTGTGCGGCTCGATCATGGGCTCGCCCTTCAGCTTCAACGTCAAGGTGCACAACGCTGCCTATGCCGCGCTGGGCCTGGACTACACCTTCGTCTGCTTCGGCGTGGAAGACGTGCCCGGCGCGGTCCAGGCCATCCGCACGCTGGGCATCCGCGGCATGAACGTGTCGATGCCGCACAAGCAGGCCGTCATTCCGCACCTGGATGCGCTGGACGAGACGGCGCGCGCCATCGGCGCCGTCAACACCATCAACCATGTGGACGGCAAGCTCACCGGCTACAACACCGACTGCATCGGCGCGGTGCGGGCGCTGCAGGAGATCACCCCGCTGCCTGGCCAGCGCGTCGCGCTGCTGGGCGCCGGCGGCGCGGCGCGCGCCATCGCCTACGGGCTGCGCGAGGCCGGGGCACGCGTGACGGTGTTCAACCGCACGGCGGCGCGCGGCGAGGCGCTGGCCCGGGATTTCGGACTGGACTGCGGCGGCACGCTGGAGGCTTTCGACGCCGAACGCTTCGACGGCGTGGTCAACGCCACCGCGGCGGGCTTCCGCGCGCCGGACGTGAACCCCATCGCCGGCAAGCTCGCACCGCACCTGTTCGTGATGGACGCGGCCTTCATTCCCGTGCGCAGCCGCCTCATCCGCGACGCCGACGCGCTGGGCTGCCGCACCTCGGACGGCACGCGCATGCTGCTGCACCAGTTCCGCGGCCAGGTCGAGCTCTACACCGGCGGCCGCGAGGCGCCGCTGGAGGCCATGAGCGCCGCGCTGCTGGCCGAGATCGAGCGCGTGGGCTGAGCCCGCCCTCACCCTGGCCCGCCGCTTGTCCAGGCATCCCGCTTTCTTTTTCCCTTGTGCCGGCCGCGATGCGCCGGCCCGCACCCCAGGAGACAACCATGAGCATCAACCACTTCAAGCGCTCGCTGATCGGCACGGTCGCTGCGGCCGTCCTCGCCTGCACCGGCACGGCCGCGCTGGCGGCGGACATCAAGGACCGCAACATCAAGTTGCCCATCGTCAACCAGCTGGACCACCCGCAAGGGCTGGGCGCCAAGAAGTTCGCCGACCTGGTGAGCGCGAAAAGCGGCGGGAAGATGAAAGTCAAGGTGTTCCCGGGCGGGACGCTGGGCGGGGAGCAGCAGGTGGCCTCGGCGATGCAGGGCGGCACGGTGGAGGCCTCGATGATGTCGCCGGCGCAGCTGGTGGGCATGATCAAGGAGTTCGTGCTGCTGGACTTCCCCTTCGCCTTCGCCAACGAGCGCGAGGCCGACTTCGTGCTCGACGGCCCGGTGGGCAGGAAGTTGATGGACAAGATGCCCGAGAAGGGCCTGGTGGGCCTGGCCTACATGGAGCAGGGCTACCGCAGCATCACCAACAGCAAGCGGCCGATCCAGAAGGTGGAGGACATCCAGGGGCTGAAGATCCGCACCATCCTCAACCCGCTCTACATCGACATGCTCAACGCGCTGGGCGCCAACGCCGTGCCCATGCCCTTCCCCGAGCTGTACACGGCCATGGAGTCCAAGGCCGTGGACGGCCAGGAGAACCCCTACTCCACCGCCGAGGCCTCCAAGTTCTACGAGGTGCAGAAGTACATGAGCAACACGCGGCACATCTACAACCCGCAGATGCTGCTGGTGAGCAAGAAGTTCTGGGACGGCCTCTCCGCCGACGAGAAGAAGGTGATCCAGGACGCGGCTGTCGAGACGCGCGACTACCAGCGCAAGGTGGCGCGCGAGATGAGCGAGAAGTCGCGCCAAGCGCTGATCAAGAACGGCATGCAGATCAACGACCTGGCCCCGGCCGAACTCCAGCGCATGCGCGACAAGGTGCAGCCGGTGGTGGCCAAGTACGCCGCGCAGGTGGGCGAGCCGCTGGTCAAGGAGTTCCAGGCCGAGCTGGAGAAGGCGCGCGCGGCGAGCAAGTGATTCCTGCTCGCTCCTGCCAGTGACGTATTCCGTTCGCCCTGAGGTATCGAAGGGTGAACGGCCCTCGCTGTGAGGCAGGCCGCGAGAGCCTCACGGATTCGCACCTCGATACCTCAGTGCGAACGTCTTGGCGAGCCAGCTGTCTTGTGGGCGCCGTACCAGCCTGACGGATTCGTCCTTCGATACCTCAGGACGAACGGGCCATTTCACAAGAAGAAAGAACTGGAACAAGAACACCGGGCGGCACGGCCGCCGCCTGGACTGTTGACCACAGATTTACAGCCAACCCACTTTAGAGCCCTTGTGGAGGGTTCTTTTGCCTCTAAGTTGACAATTAGCGCCGCCGCGGCAGGTGCAACTGGATCGGCTGGGCCACGCCCGCCGGCTTCTTGCCCGGCCCCGGGCCGCAACTGCCGCCGCAGCCGCCACAGCCCCCTTCGGCCGCGGGCACGCGGCGCGCCAGCCCCGGAAAGTGGTGCTGCGCCCGCCGCAGCAGCGCGCGGCGCCAGGGCGCGGGCATCAGGGTCCAGGCGGCATAAAGGCTGGCCCACAGCACCAGCACGGCCACGATCAGCGTCTGCATCAGCCCGCTCCCAGGAACACCGCCACGCGGTAGGTCACGAACGCGGCCAGGTAGGCCAGCACGAACAGGTAGGCCGCCATGGCGATCGGATAGCGCCAGGCGTTGGTCTCGCGCTTGACCGCGGCCAGCGTCGAGATGCACTGCGGCGCGAACACGAACCACGCCAGCAGCGAGAAGCAGGTGGCCAGCGGCCACTGGTGCGCGATCAGCGGCGCCAGCGCCTGGTCCACGCCCTCGCCCGAGAGCGCATAGACGGTGCCCAGCGCGCTCACCACCACCTCGCGCGCGGCCAGGCCCGGCACCAGCGCGATCGAGATCTGCCAGTTGAAGCCCAGCGGCGCGAACAGCACTTCCAGCACCCGGCCCAGGCGGCCGGCGAAGCTGTACTCGATGGCCGTGCCGCTCCAGCCGGCCGGCGGCGCCGGGAAGCTGGAGAGGAACCACAGCAGCACCGTCAGCGCGAAGATGATCGTGCCCACCCGGCGCAGGAAGATGCGGGCACGCTCCCACAGCCCCAGGCCCAGGTTGCGCAGGCCCGGAACGCGGTAGGGCGGCAGCTCCAGCATCAGCGGCTGGTAGCGGCTGCGGTGCCACACGCGCTTGAACACCCAGGCCACCGCCATGGCCGACACCACGCCGGCCACGTACAGCGCGAACAGCGTCAGGCCCTTGAGGTTGAAGGGGCCCACCGAGCGCTCCGGGATGAAGGCGCCGATGAGCAGCGCGTACACCGGCAGCCGCGCCGAGCAGGTCATCAGCGGCGCGACCATGATGGTGGCGAGGCGGTCGCGCCAGTGGGTGATGGTGCGCGTGGCCATCACGCCCGGCACGGCGCAGGCGAAGCTCGACAGCAGCGGAATGAAGGCGCGCCCGGACAGGCCGACGCGGCCCATCACGTTGTCCAGCAGGAAGGCCGCGCGCGGCAGGTAGCCCGAGTCCTCCAGCACCAGGATGAAGAAGAACAGGATCAGGATCTGCGGCAGGAACACCAGCACGCCGCCGGCGCCGGCGATGGCGCCGTCCACCAGCAGGCTGCGCAGCGGCCCCTCGGCCATGTGCGCGGTGGTCCACTCCCCCAGCGCCGCGAAGCCGGCCTCGATCGCGTCCATGGGCACGCTGGCCCAGGAGAACACGGCCTGGAACACCACGAACAGCAGCGCCGCCAGGATCGCCAGGCCCCACACCGGGTGCATCACCCAGGCATCGAGCCGGTACTGGAAGCGTTTCACGCGCAGCGCGCTGGGGGCCGCGGCTTCCAGGATGCGGCGCACCTCCTGCTGCAGCGCGGCGCTGTCGGGCAGCGACAGGGTGTGCGGTGCGTTGAGCCGCGGGTCGGGCGGGTCCGAGCGCAGGTGCTTCACCAGCTGCTCGGCCAGCGCCTGGTGGCCGTTGCCCTTGACCGCGACGGTTTCCACCACCGGACAGCCCAGCTCGGCCGCCAGGCGCCGCGTGTCGATGTGGATGCCGCGGGCGCGGGCCACGTCGGCCATGTTGAGCGCCAGCATCATCGGCCGGCCCAGGCTCCTGAGCTCCAGCACCAGGCGCAGGTTCATGCGCAGGTTGGTGGCGTCGGCCACGGCCACGATGTAGTCGGGCACCGCCTCGCCCACGCGCTGCCCTTGCAGCACCTGCAGCGTCACCTCCTCGTCGGGCGTGGCCGGGCACAGGCTGTAGGCGCCGGGCAGGTCGATCACCTGCACGCTGTGGCCGCCGGGCAGCTTCGCGGTGCCGAGCTTGCGCTCCACGGTGACGCCGGCGTAGTTGGCGACCTTCTGGCGCGCGCCGGTGAGCAGGTTGAACAGCGCGGTCTTGCCGCAGTTGGGATTGCCCACCAGCGCCACGCTGGGCAGCGCGACGGGGGACGGCAGGTCGGCGGCGGACATCGGCGCGCTCCGGGTCAGTCGGGGACGACTTCGATGCCGCGCGCCTCGGCCAGCCGCAGCGCGAACATGGTCTGCCCCACCGTCACCGCGATGGGCTCGCGCCCGCCCGGGCCGCGGCGCAGCACCTGCACCGGCTCGCCCGGCAGGAAGCCCAGCTCACCCAGCCGGCGCAATGCTGCGGCGTCCAGGGGCGGGGCTTCGGGCAGCACGCGCTGCACGGTGGCGCTGACACCATTGGGCAGATCGGAGAGCAGCATGGTCACGCGGCGCAGTTACGCAAATGAGAGCTGTTCTCATTATCACCCGACCTGCGTGCTTGCGGCTTGCGCCAGGGCAATGAACCGCCGCGGACAGCGCCGCGGCGCAGGGCTGTCCGCCCTCGGTGAACGTCTTGAGGCAGGCGCTTTGGCTTGCGCGGCGGCGCGCAAGCATCGGCGCGCGGCTCAGCCCACGACCCGCATCGACAAATCGATGGCGCGCACGTCCTTGGTGAGCTTGCCGCTGGAGATGCGGTCCACGCCGGTGGCGGCGATGCGGCGGATGGAGTCCAGGTCCACGCCGCCGGAGACCTCCAGCACCGCGCGCCCGGCGTTGAGCACGCAGGCACGCTCCATGTCCTCGAAGCTGAAGTCGTCCAGCAGCACGTTGCGCGCGCCGGCATCCAGCGCCTGCTGCAGCTCGTCCAGGCTCTCGACCTCGATCTGCACGTCCACGCCGGCGTTCAGGGCGAAGGCCGCCTCCAGCGCCGGCCGGATGCCGCCGGCCGCGGCGATGTGGTTCTCCTTGATCAGGATGCCGTCCCACAGCGCCATGCGGTGGTTCGTGCCGCCGCCCACGCGCACGGCGTACTTCTGCGCCTGGCGCAGCCCGGGCAGCGTCTTGCGCGTGTCCAGCACCTTGCAGCCGCGCGGGTTGGGCGAGACGCCCTGGATCGCGTCCACGTACTGGCGCGTGACGGTGGCCACGGCGCAGAGCGTCTGCAGGAAGTTCAGCGCCGGGCGCTCGGCCGAGAGCTGCGCGCGCGCATCGGCCTCGATGCGCACCAGCACCGTGCCGGCCTCGACGCGGTCGCCCTCCTGCACCGCCCAGGCCAGGCGCGCGTCGGGGTCCAGGGCGTGGAAGCAGGCATCGAACCAGGGCCGCCCGGCAATCACCGCCGGCTCCTTGGCCACCACCTGCGCCTGCACGCAGCGCCCCTCGGGCACGAGCTGCGCGGTCCAGTCGCACCGGCCGATGTCTTCCATCAGCGCGTCGCGCACGTTGCGCGCCAGCGCCGCCTCCAGGGTTTCGTTGCTGTCGAACATGATCTTTTCAAGGGCTCGGGGAGAAACCCGCCAGTGTCGCAGCTTCGAACACCCTTCCCGGCGTGTGCGGCTCACGCCGGCATGCCACCGGCCAGCCGCTGGCGCAGGTGATCGACGAAGCACTGCACCGCGCGCGGCACCTGCGCCGCGGCGAAGGGCCGCAACGCATAGATGCGCTCGCCGAAGAAACCCACCGGCTTCCAGTCGGGCAGCAGCGCGATGAGCTCGCCCGCGCGCAGCGCCGCGGCGCAACTGAAATCCGGCAGCAGCCCGATGCCCAGGCCACCGAGCACCGCCTCGCGCAGCAGCTCGCTGTTGTTGGCCTTGAAGGGGCCGGCCACGGGCACGCTGACGCGCTCGCCACGCTCGCCGCGCTTGCGCGGCAGGGTGCGCTCGAAGTCCCAGCGCTGCGCGCTGCCGCCGCGCAGGTAGGCCAGGCAGCGGTGCCCGGCCAGCTCCGACGGGTGCGCGGGCGTGCCATGCCGCTCCAGGTACGCCGCCGTGGCCACCAGCCAGGAGCGCGTCTCGCACAGCACCCAGGCCACGTGCGTCTCCGGCGGCGTCTCGGTGTGGCGGATGGCCAGGTCGAAACCCTCCTGCGCCAGGTTCACCAGCCGGTCGTTGAGCTCTAGCTCCAGGCGGATGTCCGGGTACTGCGCCAGAAAGCCGGTGAGCAGCGGCGCGATCACCTGCCGCCCCAGCGCCACCGGCGCGCTCACCCGCACCAGCCCGCGCGGCTGGCCCACCGCGTCGCGCACGCCGTTGAAACCCTGCTCGATGCGCAGGAACGCGTCCGCCACGTCCTCCACCAGCTGCTGCCCGGCCTCGGTCAGCGCCACCGAGCGCGAGCTGCGCCGCACCAGCGGCACGCCCGCGGCGCGCTCCAGCTCGGTGATGCGCATGCTGGCCGAGGCCTTGGAAATGCCCAGCCGCCGCGCGGCCTGGGTGTAGCTGCGCGTGGCCGCCAGCACGGTGAGCAGGTGCAGGTCGGCCAGGACGGGGGAGATCAGTCGTTCACTCATTCATGCCTTCATGCGCTGCGGATACGGCGCCATCGTTCAAGTTGCTGAACGATGTGGTCAGCAAGCTGGGATTGTGGCAAGGGCGGGCGCTTCCTAGACTCGAAGGCTGATTCCCTTCAACGACACACACACCGAGACCACAGCCATGGGTGCCTCCGAACTGCTGAAGAACGTCACCACTGCCACCGTGGGCCACTGGATCAACGGCCGGGCCGTGAACGAGGGCGGCGCGTCGCAGGACGTGTTCAACCCCGCCACCGGCGCGGTGGCGCGCCAGGTGCTGCTGGGCGGCACCGACGAGGTGGCGGCTGCCGTGGCGGCCGCGAAGGCCGCCGCGCCGGCCTGGGCCGACACGCCCCCGCTGCGCCGCGCGCGCGTGCTCAACAAGTTCCTGGCGCTGATGAACGAGCACCGCGACACGCTGGCGGCGCTGATCACGGCCGAGCACGGCAAGGTGTTCAGCGACGCGCAGGGCGAGGTCACGCGCGGCATCGAGATCGTGGAGTTCTCCTGCGGCATCCCGCAGCTGCTCAAGGGCGACTTCAGCGACCAGGCCTCCACCGGCATCGACAACTGGACGCTGCGCCAGCCGCTGGGCGTGGTCGCCGGCATCACGCCCTTCAACTTCCCCTGCATGGTCCCGTGCTGGATGTTCCCGGTGGCGCTGGCCTGCGGCAACCCGTTCATCCTCAAGCCCAGCGAGCGCGACCCTTCCGCGTCGCTGTTCATCGCGGACCTGCTGCGCCAGGCGGGCTTGCCTGACGGCGTGTTCAACGTCGTGCAGGGCGGCAAGGCGGCGGTGGACGCGCTGCTGGAGCACCCGGACGTCAAGGCCGTGAGCTTCGTGGGCAGCACGCCCATCGCGCAGTACATCTACGAGACCGGCGCCCGCCACGGCAAGCGCGTGCAGGCGCTGGGCGGGGCCAAGAACCACCTGGTGGTGATGCCCGACGCCGACATCGAGCAGGCCGTGGACGCGCTCATCGGCGCGGCCTACGGCTCCGCGGGCGAGCGCTGCATGGCGATCTCGGTGGCGGTGCTGGTCGGCGAGGTGGCCGACCGGATCATCCCGAAGCTGGCCGAGCGCGCGAAGGCGCTGAAGGTGAAGAACGGCATGGAGCCCGACGCCGAGATGGGCCCCATCGTCACGCGCCAGGCGCTGGAGCGCATCGAGGGCTACATCGCCACCGGCGTGGAGGAAGGCGCCACGCTGGTGGTTGACGGGCGCAACTTCAGCGTGCCGGAGCACGAGGCGGGCTTCTTCACCGGCGGCACGCTGTTCGACCAGGTCACGCCGGACATGCGCATCTACAAGGAAGAGATCTTCGGCCCCGTGCTGGCCTGCGTGCGGGTCAAGGATTTCGCCGAGGCGGTGGCGCTGGTCAACGCCCACGAATTCGGCAACGGCGTGGCCTGCTTCACCAGCGACGGCCACGTGGCGCGCGAGTTCGGCCGCCGCGTGGAAGTGGGCATGGTGGGCATCAACGTGCCCATTCCCGTGCCCATGGCCTGGCAGGGCTTCGGCGGCTGGAAGAAGAGCCTGTTCGGCGACATGCACGCCTACGGCGAGGAAGGCGTGCGCTTCTACACGCGCCAGAAATCGATCATGCAGCGCTGGCCCGCCAGCATCGGCAAGGGCGCCGAGTTCGTGATGCCGACCTCCAAGTGAGGCGACGCGGGGCCGGCGGCCTGGGCGCCGCCCAGGCGGTTGCCACGGCAACCGCCCCGCGAAAACTCCCTGCTCCACCGCACCACCTGGCATGTCCACCGCCCCATTGCAAAGGGGCGCCATGCTGGAGGATGCCGCTGCGTGTCGGCTTGTGCGGCGTCAAGCATCCACCGGCTGCGGCCTGACGCTTGCTGACGGCTTCCGGATTCTTGCGGTGGCCGGCCTCTCACTCCCCCTCGGGCCACAGCCTTTGCAGCAGCTCGCCGCAGCCGAAGCTGCTGCAGCCGTACTGGCATCGGCGTTGATCGTTTCCTCCCAAGCGTTGACTTCCTCACTTCAGGGCCGCTCAGTGACATCACTGTCACCTGCTTATTGACAATCTTCAGCTCCCCCGCCGCAGCGCCTCGATGCTCCGCGCCGCCACGCCCAGGTCCCGCCAAGCCTCCGGGTGGCAGCTGAAAACCAGGATCTGGTGCCGGGTGGCCGCGTCGAACAGGATGCGCTTCATGGCCGCCAGCCGCCCCGCGTCGCTGTGCACCAGCGCGTCGTCGAGCAGGATCAGCGTCGGCCGGCCGGCTTCCTTCAGCAGGTCGGCGTAGGCCAGGCGGCTGATCAGGCCCATCTGCTCGCGCGCGCCGAAGCTCAGCTGCTCGAAGCTGCCGCCCTCGCCGTCGAGTGAGCCGTTGCCCTCGCGCCGCAGCGGCCCGGGCATCAGCGTCTCGTCCAGCTCGACCCGCGCCCGCGGAAACAGCAGCGCCAGGTAGCGGTTCAGGTGTTTTTGAAGCGGCGCCTGCAGCCGCTGCGTCAGCGCCCGGCGCTTCTCGTTCAGCAGGTTCAGCAGCAGGTCCAGCGCCTGGGCGCGGCGCTGCAGTTCGCCGCAATGGCGCTGCGAGCGCTCCAGCGCGGCGCGCTGCGTGGCCAGCGCGTCCTCCAGCCCCTGGGCGCCGGCCTCGTCCAGCCGGATCTGCAGCGCCTCGCGCTCGCGCCGGCGCTCCTGGTACTGCTGGTACGCCACCTCGGCGCTGCGCGACAGGCGCAGCACGTCCTGCTTGAGCAGCTCCGGCCGTGCCGCCTCGATGTCGGCCTGCTTGGCGCGCAGCAGGCTCTCCAGGTCCTCGCGCTGGCGCAGCAGCGCCAGGCGCTCGGCCTGGGCCCGCTCCAGCGCCTGGCGCGCTTCTTCCGACTCCAGCGCCAGGCGCAGCGCCTCGCGCTCGCGCTGCGCGTGCTCCACGGCGCCCTGGGCCTGCGCCAGCGCGGACTGCGCCTGCTGCGCCGCCGCCTGGGCCTGCTCCCATTGCCGGGCCGCGTCCTTGAGCGACTGCTCGGCCTGCGCCAGGGGCGGCAGGTTGGCGTCGGCATCGGCGGCCGGCAGCGCCGCGATCTGCGCCTCCAGCGCGGCAATGCGCCCCTGCAATTCGTCGCGCTCGGCCTGTAGCGCCGGCACGCCGCGCGGCGCGAGCTGCGCCAGCAGCGCCTGCAGCGTCTCGATGCGGCCCGCCAGCACCCGCTGCCGCTCGTGGCGCGCCTCGGCCTCGGCGAGCGTTTCGACGCCCAGGCGCCGGCGCAGCGCCTCCAGCGTGGCCATGGCGTCCGCCAGCTGCGCCGCCAGCTTCTCCAGGTCGGCGCCGCCGGGCGTGACGGTGACTTGTCCGAATCCCGGCAGCTCCAGCACCGCCGGCTGCAGCAGCAGGCGCCCGCCTTTGCCTTCCAGCGGCTCGCCGTCCAGACGCGGCGCGGCGCCGGCATGGTTGAAATGCCAGCGCAGCTGCGTGGCCGCTGCCTCGCGCCGCAGCTCCAGCTCGCGCCAGCGCTGCTCCAGCGCGCGCAGCTCCTTCAATTGCGCCGCGTCCAGCGCCTGGCGCTGCAGCTCTTCGCGCAGCCGCGCCAGCTCCGTGCCGTGGGCCTGGGCCTCGGCCAGCGCGGTATCGAGCGTGCGCACGCGCTGCGCCGCCGCGTCCTGTTCGCGCCGCAGCGAGGCGCGCCACTGCTGCGCGCGCACCCGTTCCAGCAGCGCCTGCGCGTCCAGCTGCGCCTGGCGTGCGTCCTGCGCGCGCCGGCGCGCCGGCTCCAGGCGCTGCGCCGCCAGCTCCTGCGCCTGCAGCGCCGCGCCCAGGGCCTGCTCGCGCTGGGCCAGCGCCCGCTGCTGCTGCGCGTGGGCGTCGATCTGCTGCTGCAGCAGCGCGATCTGGCGGTCCAGCGGCGCCAGCTGCTCGCGCTGGCGCTGCAGCTGCTCGGCCGCCAGCTGCAAGGCGTCCAGCTGCTGCTGCGCCTCCTGGCGCTGCCGTTGAAACGGCTCCCAGGGTCGCTCGGCCTCGTCCAGCGCGATCTCGGCCTGCACCTGCCCCAGCCGGTCCACCTGCTCGCGGTACTGCGCCAGGCGCTGCTGCGTGTCCTGCAGCGCGGCCTGCAGCTCGTCGCGCTGCCTGAGCGCGTCCAGGTAGGGGCCGCGCGGCTCGCCCTTCTTCTCGGTCAGCAGCTCGTTGCGCTGCTCGCGCACGCGCGAGAGCACGTCGTCGCCCGCGGTGCTGGCGACCTCGCCGAGGGAACCCTGCAGCGCGGTGCGCAGGTGGTCGGTGGCGTGCTGCACTTCGTCGCGGATCTGGTGGCTGCCGCCCTGCTCGATCCACAGCAGCCCCGGGATGCCCCAGTGCTCCGGCTTGCTCTCGCCGCGCTGCGCCAATTGAAAACCCAGCAGCTCGCACAGGCGCTGCTCGGCGTCGTCGTTCTCCAGCGCCAGGGCGTCCACCTGCAGCCGGCAGCGCTTGCGCTGCAGGAACTGCTTGTGCAGCCGGTAGCGGCTGCCGCCGGTCTCGAAGTCCAGCTCCACGCAGGGGCTGGCGCCGCCGTCGCCCCAGGGCTGCAGCTCCTTGACGCTGCTGGAGCGGTAGCGCTCGAAGAAGGCGGCGCGGATGGCGCGCACGATGGTGCTCTTGCCCGACTCGTTGGGCCCGGTGAAGAGGTTGAGCCCCGGCTCCAGGTTGACCAGTTCCAGCGGCTGGCGGAACTGCTTGAACTGCTCGATGCGCAGGCGCTGCAGCTTCATGCGTTCACCTCCTGCTGGCGCTCGCGCAGCAGCGCGGCCAGCACCGTCAGTGCCTCGCGCGCCACCTCGTCCTCGCCCTCCTGGCGCCGGCGCAGCTCGCCCAGCACCTCGCCCAGGTAGCCGTCGGCGCGCAGTGCCTCCACGTCCTCCTCGGTGGGCGCGAGCCGCAGCGCCTCGGCGTCCAGCTGCAGGCTGCGCAGCCGCCCCGCGGCCTCGCCCAGCAGCGCCTGCAGCCGCTGGTGCGCCGCCAGGTCAAGCCGGCCCGACAGCGTCAGCGACAGCACGTCCTGCGCGCCCAGCGCCGCCAGCGCCTCGCCCAGCCGATCCACATCGCCGGGCAGCGACAGCATTTCAGCCTGCTCGTGCCAGCGGAAACGGGCCACGGCATGGGACGTGACGATGGGCAAAGCTCCTGGCGCCGTGATCTCGACTTCGAGCACATGCCCCGGCGCGTTGCTTTTAAAACGGTCGGGCTCGGGCGTGCCGCTGTACCAGGTGCGCTCGTCGATCTGTTTCAGGCCGTGCCAGTCGCCCAGCGCCAGGTAGTCCAGCCGCGCGCGGCGGGCGCGGTCCGGGGCGATGGGGTTGGCCGAATCCACCTCCTCCGCCAACAGCCCCTGCACGCTGCCGTGCGCCAGGCCCACGCGCAGCAGGCCCGGGGGCGTCTCCAGGGTGTCGAAGGGCTCGGTGAGGTCGCTGTGGGTGTGGCGCTGCGTCAGCGGCGCGCCCAGCACGGCCAGGCCGATGTCGGGAAAGGCCTGCACGCCGGGCCGGTCGATCAGGTGCACGTTGGGCGGGATGCAGTTGAAACGCCGCGCGCGCGTCCACACGCTCTCGGCCAGCGCGGCGTCGTGGTTGCCGGGGATGAGCACCCAGGGACCGGCGAAGGCGGCCAGCGCGTTGAAGAGCCGGCGCAGCGTGCGCTCGGACACGGTCTGGGCATCGAACACGTCGCCGGCCACCAGCACGGCGTCCACGCCGCGCTCGCGCGCCAGCGCGGCGATGCGCTCCACGGTCAGGAAACGGGCTTCGGCCAGCGGGATGGCGTCATCCGGCGCAAAGCGGCCGTACTGGCGGCCGATCTGCCAGTCAGCGGTGTGCAGGAATCGGGTCATGGGAAACGGGAATGGGACTTCAGGGTTCGGATGAGCCGCCTGCCGGGCCGCCGCGCGGGCGGGTGAGTCCGATCAGGCGGCGGAATACTGGCTGGCGGCCTCCTTGAGCCGCTGCGCCACCAGCGCGGCCAGGCTGGCGGGCCTGAGCACGCGCACCTGCTCGCCATGGCGCAGCACGTCCATGACGAGCTCGGTGGCCTCGGCATAGGGCAGCTTCAGGGTCAGCGCGCCGTCGGGCTCCAGGACGGCCTCCTGCGCCGGGTGCCACTGCTCGTGCCGCACCCACTGCGCCGCCTCGGGCGTGAAGCGCAGCGTGGCCCACTGCGGCTTGCCGTTGCCGGCGCCGCCGAAGATGCCGTAGCCCGCGTCCAGCTCGGATTCCACGGTGCGCAGGCCCACGTCGCGCGCGCGCTGCTCCAGCAGCCGCACCTGGCGCACGGCGTCCAGCGCGAAGCGGCGCAGGCGCTCGCTGTGGTGGCACCAGGCGTCCAGGTACCAGGTGCTGCGGTAGTGCACCAGGCGCTGCGGCGAGACCACGCGCTCGGTGTCCTCCTGGCGGCTGCGCACGAAGTAGTTCATGTGCACGCGCTGGCGCCGCGTCAGCGCGCTGCCGATGAGCTCGAAATGCCGCGGCGTCACCGGGCGCCGCGCGGGGCTGGCGATCTTCACGCGCCGCATCAGCTCGCGCGACTCGCTCTCGCTGGTGCCCAGCATGCCGTGCAGCCGCTCCAGCAGCGGCTGCAGGTGGCGCGCCAGCACGCCGCCCTCGTCCAGGCCCTGGATGAGCTGGTGCATGGTCAGCAGCGCGTGGATCTCGCCTTCGCTGAACCACAGCCCCGGCAGCTCATGGGCGGGGCTGGCGCTGCGGGGCGCCTCCGCCGGCGCCGCGAAACGGTAGCCGTTGCTGGGGCGGTCGTAGACGATGGGTGCGTTCATGCGCGAGCGCAGGTACTCCAGGTCGCGCTTGAGCGTGGCGCGCGAGACGCCCAGCTCGGCCATCAGCTCCGCGAAGCTCACGCTCCCGCCACCGCCCCGGCTGCGGATGAGCATCTCGATCTTGTAGAAGCGTTCGGTACGGTCCACGGGCTCCCTCCCTGGGGCTCACTGGCGCGGGCGATCGTAACAACGCCCCACCGCCGCTCCCGCCGGGACGGGGGCTTGCGGATTATCCCCAAGGGATTGTCCACAGGCTCACCGGGTGAGCCAGATCAGGCGCATACTGTATGAATCCACAGGAACTGAACACAGTTATCCAGGAGCCGCGACATGACCCAGGGGAGGCTTGAATTCGACACGCCGGTGCAGGACCCGGTGGGCTTCGACATCGGCTGGGAGCACGCGCGCCACGCCCTGGCACCGCCGCCGGCCTGGCTGGGCCCCGGCAGCGCCCTGCGCCAGGGCTGGGAGGCGGGGCAGGCGCGCTTCGGCCGGCGCACGCGCGCGGCCACGCCCTCGGTGCGCGACTGGCTGCGGCTGCGCCTGCAGGCCTGGGAGCGCGGCAGCGACTTCGAGCTGCGCCAGGTCACGCCGCAGTTCCTGCGCCAGATCGAGGTCGGCCACTGCCCCGTCACCCGCGAGCCGCTGACCCAGGGCCTGGAGCGCCCCACCGACGCGAGCGTGGCCCAGCTGCTCGACACCGCGGGCTGCACTGCCGGCAACCTGGTGATGCTGAGCGCCGCCGCCAGCCAGGCCCGGGCTGCCGCGCGTGACCTGCCGCAGGTGCAGGCGCAGCAGCAGCGCCTGGCGCGCGGCGGCCTGGCCAGCCTGGACGGGCTCACCGCCGCGCAGTGGGCGCGCCTGGCCACGCTGCTGTCCTTCGTCACGCCGCTGCCGCACGAGGAGGCGGCGCGCCTGCCGCTGCACCTGCTGCCGCCGCCGCGGCTGCGCCTGGCCAACCCGGTGCAGGGGCTGCAGGCGCTGCTGACGCTGCAGCTGGCGCATCCGCAGTGGTCGCCGCGGCTGTCGCGCATCGAGGCGCTGTTCCAGGCGCTGGGGCTGCGCCAGGACTACAACCTGTTTATCCACACCCTCATTCCGCGCCTGCTGGCGGCGCAGGTGCGCGACGACCCGCTGCGCACCCGCTGGGCGCTGGAGGACGCCTGGTCGCACGAGGCGCTCAACCGCCGCTGGCAGCGCCTGGTGCTGCGGCTGGACGCCGACGCCAGCCAGACGCTGATCGGGCGCATGGTGGCGCGCGGCCTGGCGCCGCAGGGCTGGCTGGCGCAGGCCGAGGAGCCCACGGCCGAGGGCTGGACACCGGAGCGCCCGGGCTACGCCGCGCCGGCGCGGCGCCGCGCCCCCCAGCGCGCCGCCGGTGGTTGAGAAAGCACCGCGCGCCGTCCGGAAATCACGCTTCCCGACCCTGGGTCGGCATGTCCACCAGGACCCGCCCCGTAGACTTTTCCCTGCACTCTCGAGCAACAGCAGGGTTGGCATGGACCAAGGAAGCGCAAGAAAAAACACGGTTCAGCATGGCCCGGACGCCATTCGCGGCAGCGTCGAATCACGCCGCCGCATGCTGCGCCGCAGCCTGGGCATGTCGGCCCCGGTGGTGCTGACGCTCACCAGCGTGCCGGTGGCGGCCGGCCAGTGCCTGAGCGCTTCCGCCTTCATCTCCGCCGCCACCTTCGCCAGCCGCCAGCCGGTCTCGCCGACCGGCTCGGCCAGCTGCACCGGCGCCTCGCCCGACGAGTGGGGCAGCAACCCCGCGTACTGGCCCGGCGGCGTCAAGAGCGAGACCCCCTTCCAGCAGGAATTCGGCAGCAGGCCCCTGACGCCCGGCTTCGACGAGAACACCACGCTGCTGGAAGTGCTGGAGGTGTCCGACTCGGTGGAGGCCCATGTCACGGCCGCGCTGCTCAATGCCCACCGCGGCGGCATGACCGCACCGTTCGACTCGCCCACCAACGTGCTGGGCCTGTGGGCCAACATCCGCGCCAACGGCGGCTACTACCGCAGCGGCTATCTCTACGCTCAGCAGGCCGCCATGACCCCGGAAGGCACACTCGACTGGCTGGCCCTGACCTGGAAGCCGTAGATACTCCGGCTTCCGGCTTCCGGCCTCCACTTCCGCAACCACCGCGCGGCCGCCACACGGCCGCGCCGCACCCGCTGCCGGGCCGGGGCAAGGGGCCGGACGGGCCTGTCAATCTCATGGAGCTGATGCGCCGCAAGAAGGCCGGCGGCGCATCGGTCGTTTCTGCATTTACACTTTTTGTTGCGAACAATGCCAGACAAAGGGAAGGTTATGGACCAGCACAGGAGTGCGCCTGAGACGCTGCCGGGAGGCTCGGACGCCGTCCGCAGCCTGGAATCGCGGCGTCGCATGCTGCGCCGGAGCCTGGGCGTGGCCGCCCCGGTGGTGCTGACCCTCACCAGTGCGCCGGTGTCGGCGGGCATGTGCGTCACGGCGTCGAGCTTCGTCTCCGCCGCCACCTTCGCCAGCCGGCAGCCCAAGGGCATGGACTCGTCGCTGTGCAGCGGGCTGTCGCCCACCGACTGGGCCTACAACACCAGCTGGCCCATGGGCGTGGACCGCCAGACCGCCACCTTCGCCGAGAAGCTCGGCAGCGAGCCGCTTTCGGGCTTCCCCGCCGAGGCCACGCTGCTGGAGATCCTGCAGCAGCCCGCCTCGCTGGAAGCGCATGTGGCGGCGGTGTGGCTCAGCGCCTACCGCGGCGGCATGCCCCGGCCCTTCGAGGACGGCGACGCCGTCAAGGAGGTCTGGGTCAACATCCGCAACAACGGCGGCTTCTACCGGCCCATGGACCTGCAGCTCCCGCCCCTGACCGAAAGCGGCACGCTGGACTGGCTGGCCACCACCTGGAAGCAGTAATCCGGCCCTTTTCCCCCACGATGCACACGCGCTATGCCGTGCCCGCGGGCACGCTGCACTGGCGCCGCTGGGACGAGGAGATGGCGGTCTACGACACCGCCTCGGGCAATACGCACCTGCTCTCTCCCGCCGCCGCCGAGGTGCTGCTGGCGCTGCTGGACAGCCCCGAGCCCCAGGATGCCGCGGCGCTGGCCCGGCAGCTCCTGCCGGGCGAGGACGGCGCCCCGCCCCTGGACGATGACGTGCGCGCGCTGCGCGCCGTGCTGCAGGGCCTGGCCAAGCTGGACCTGGTGAACGAAGTACCCCCTTCAGCCCCATGAGAGTCGATGCGCTGGACGCGCGCGCGCTGCGCCGGCGGCTGCGCGGCCCGGGCCTGCGGCTGCGTACCGGGCCGGTGCTCAACTGCATCCGCTCGCCGCTGGAGGCGGTGGCGCGCGGCATCGAGCTGCACTACGCCGCGCACGCGGTGGAGGACAAGGCTTTCGCCGACTTCCACGTCAGCGTCGAGCGCCCCGCCGGCCCGCGGCGCTGGTGGCGGCCGCAGGTGGTGTTCAAGCTCGACGGCGAGTCGCCCTTCACGCCGCTGCCCGGCGACCAGGGCTTCCCGATCTTGGAATGGGGCCTGAACTGGTGCATCACCGGGCTGTACCACCGCTTCCTCACGCTGCACGCGGCAGTGCTGGAACGCGGGGGCCGCGCGCTGGTGCTGCCCGCGCCGTCGGGCTCGGGCAAGAGCACGCTGTGCGCGGCGCTGGCCCTGAGCGGCTGGCGGCTGCTGTCGGACGAGCTCGCGCTCATCGACCCCGCCACCGGGCTGATCCACCCGCTGCCGCGCCCGGTGAGCCTCAAGAACGCCTCCATCGACGTCATCCGCCGCTTCGCGCCCGCGGCCCGCTTCGGCCCGCCGGTGCACGAGACCAGCAAGGGCACCGTGGTGCACATGGCGCCGCCGGCCGAGGGCGTGGCGCGCGCCGGCGAGCCCGCGCGCCCGGGCTGGATCGTGCTGCCGCGCTACGCGGCCGGGCAGCCGGCGCAGCTGCAGCCGCTGCCCAAGGCGCAGGCGCTGATGCAGCTCATCGAGAACGCCTTCAACTACAACGTCCACGGCTTGGCCGGTTTCGACGCGCTGTCGGAGCTGGTGGACCGCAGCGGCTGCCACCGCTTCAGCTATGCCCGGCTGGAGGAGGCCGTGGCGGTGTTCGATGCCCTGGCTGCCGAGGCGCGCGCGGCATGAACGAGGTGCCTCGCTTCGTGCCCGACGCCGGGCTGTTGCCCTGGGCGCTGGCGCAGCCCGGGGCCCTGCCGGCACTGCCGCTGCCGCGCTGGGAGCTGCTGCTGCGCCAGGCCCGCAGTGCCGGGCTGCACGGGCGCCTGGCGCAGCGGCTGCAGGCGCGGGGGCTGCTGGAAGCGGTGCCCGAGGCGCCGCGCGCGCACCTGGAAGCCGCGCTGCTGCTGGCGCGGGCCCAGCACGAGGAGATCCGCCGCGAGGCCCGGCACCTGCGTCGCGCGCTGGCGCCGCTGTCGCTGCCGCTGGTGCTGCTCAAGGGCGCGGCCTACGTGCTGGCCGAATTGCCGGCGGCGCAAGGGCGGCTGTTCTCGGACACCGACGTGCTGGTGCCGCTGGCGCGGCTGGCCGAGGTCGAGTTCCAGCTCCAGGCGCACGGCTGGCGGCTGGACCCCGACATCAGCGCCTACGACCAGCACTACTACCGCGCCTGGATGCACGAGCTGCCGCCCATGACGCACCAGCGCCGCTTCACCACGGTGGACGTGCACCACGCCCTGCTGCCGCGCACCGCGCGCCGGCATCCCGACACCGCCAAGCTGCTGGCCGCTGCGCGGCCCACCGCGCTGGCGGGCGTGCGGGTGCTGGCTCCGGCCGACATGGTGCTGCACGCCATGACGCACCTGCTACGCAACGAGGAGTTCAGCCACGGGCTGCGTGACCTCTCGGACATCGACAGCCTGCTGCGCCACTTCGGCGCCGAAGGGGATTTCTGGCCGGCGCTGCTGGCGCGCGCGCGCGAGCTGGACCTGGCCCGCGAGCTGCACTACGGCCTGCGCGCCGCCCGGCGCCTGCTGGACACGCCGGTGCCGGAGGCGACGCTGCGCGGCGCCGCGCAGGCCGCCCCGGGCCCGGCGCTGCAGCCGCTGATGGATGCGCTGTGGGCGCGTGCGCTGCGCTGCCCGCATCCCGACACCCGGCTGCCTCTCACCGGCGCCGCCCTCTTCCTGCTCTACCTGCGCGCCCACGCCCTGCGCATGCCCCCGGGAATGCTGCTGCGCCATGCCTGGACCAAGACCCGGCTGCTGTGGCGGGAGCGGCCGGCAGCAGCCGGGCGCTAGCGGTTCCGGCGCCGTCCCGGGCACGCTCCGTCCCCCGGCACATCTGCCCCACGGCCCGGGCCGGCGCCGGGGCACATCCGGTAACCGGGGCCTTCCGGCTGCCCCCGAACATCAGGGTTGTGCGCCGAATGCGGCGGGCGCCTGCGCAGCCCGGCTCGGGTGGCGGCATCCGGCCGGCGTTGCGGCAGTACGGCGCACCCGGGAGGCGGGCCATGGTGTCGTGGTGGTGGTTGCTGCTGGCGTTCTGGATCGGCGGCGCGTTGGGCCTGGCGCTGGGCGCCCTGGCCGCGGTGTCCCGCCGCGCCGGTGCCGACGAGCCGGAGGAGCCCGAGGCGCGGGAGCCCTGGAGCGACGACCGCGGCGGCGCCCCGCCCCATGCCGGCAGCGGCGCCCGGCGCGGCGGCACGGTGCCCCGAGGCTGAGCCAGCGAAGATCCGGGCCCACCGCGCCGCCCTAAGCCTCGCCTAACCTTCCGCCAGCAACATGCCGGCAAAGGCGCTCGCCGAGGATGGCGCCAGCGCTTGAACCCCTTTCAGGGCGACTCGCGGGCCGGGTGACTACTCCTCCTCCCCTTTGCCGCTATTCCCGTCCCGCGCAGCTCCGGCTGCCGCCCTCTTTCTTGCTCGCTGGTCCGGATTGGTCAGAAAAGCTGGACAAAACTCCCACCGAGTGGGGAGATTTTTCAGCTTTTCTGGACAATCCCGGGCCACCGGCCTGACGGAGGCTCAAGCCCGCGGCGTCGGCCCATCCGGGACTGCGGCTCGCGGCAGCAACAGCGTCGTCCACAGCAGCGACCACAGCAGCCAGGCCACGCGCGGCATGTCCATCACGCCGCTGATCAGGCCCACCAGCAGCGCGCCGCACAGCGAGGCCGCCAGGAACACGGCGGCCTCGGCGTCCAGGCCACGGCCGCGCACGCGGCGCCCCAGCCGCCACAGCGCCGCAGCGGCCAGCCCCAGGAACAGCGCCAGTCCCGGCACGCCGCGCTCGATCAGCAGCTCCAGGTACAGGTTGTCGATGTGCCAGGGCAGGTAGTAGCCCTGCGCCACGGGCCACCAGCGCGCCAGGCCGGCCGTGAAGTCGCCGTTGCGCAGCAGCTGCGCGCCGCCCGCGTACAGCCGCACCGCCTCGACCTGCACCGTGCCGCTGCGCGCCGACAGCATCAGCACATGGGCGCGCGGCAGGGGGCGCTCCTGCAGCAGCGGCCCGCCCAGGGGCAGCTCCATCCACACCGCTTCCTCCGACGGCCGCACCCGCAGCTGCCCCCACTGGCAGCGGTTGTCGTAGAGCAGGTGCGACTCGCACAGCTTCACCAGCAGCCAGGCCGGCCGGTCGTTGATGGCGCGCACGCGCAGCTCGATGCGGTGCGGCCCGGGATGCGAGGCCACGCGCTGCGTCAGCCCGTAGGCGCCGTCGCTGCGCCGCCCCGGACTGCGCGCCTCCAGCCGCACGCCCTCGTCCGTCAGCGCCACGCCGCCGGAGAAGGCCGGATGCTGCGGCGGGCGCACGTAGTGCGCGGGCAGGCGGCCCAACCCCAGGCCCAGCAGCGTGTCGGCGGGGGTGCGCAGCAGCGCCAGCCCGCGCTCCCAGTGGGCGATGCGCGCCTTCAGGTCCATGCCGCTGGCATTCATGCGCTCGCGCATGAAGCTGCCGCCGCCCAGCACCATCACCACCTCGGCCAGCAGCACCACGGCCAGCGTCAGGCCCGCGGCGGCACGCCAGCGGATGCGCGTGAAGCGCCACACCGCCAGCGCCATCAGCATCCACAGCCCCAGCAGCAGCGCCACGCCCGTGACGTCGAGAGCCTCCACCGCCCAGACCAGCCCCAGCACCGCCCCCGCCATGAGCACGCCCGCCTGCAGCAGGCCGCGGCGCCGGCCGGGCTCGGCGCGCCACAGGCTCAGCCAGGCCAGCGGCAGCAGCAGCGGCAGGGCCACGGCGCCGTACACGCCGCGCGAGAAGGTGGTGAGCGCCGCGTAGATGGTGCCCGCGGCCAGCAGCGCCGCGATGCCCCACGGCGCCGGCCGGCGCAGCCGCCACAGCGCCCAGGCACAGAAGGGCATGACCAGCGCCACGTAGGCGTCGATGGCCGCGCCGCCCACGTGCATCTCCCAGAACAGCGCCGTGGTGCGGTAGCTGCTGCTGAACTCCATCAGGCCGGCGTGGCTGGCGCGCTCCCACAGCACCGCGCCCACGAACAGCGCCACCCCGCCCAGCACGCCCAGCCGCAGCCGTCGCAGCGCGCCCTGCGGCTCGGCCTGCAGCGCCTCGTGCAGCGCGGGCAGCAGCAGCAGCGCCCACAGTGCCGGCTTGGCCAGGCGCCACGCATTGAGCGGCTGCAGGTAGGCATCGAACCAGCCCGGCAGGCCGCCCGCATCCCAGGCGCCGCGCAGCAGGCCCAGCAGCGTCCACGCCGCCAGCGCCCAGGCGGCCCGGCGCACGCCGGCCGGCAGCGGCGCGGCCCCGGCCGGGGCCATCCGCGCGCGCCGCGCATGCACCCCGGCAGCCGTGGCCAGCACCAGCAGGTCGAACTCGTCCAGCGCGACCCAGCCGGTCCAGGGCGCCAGGCTCGCCACCGGCAGCAGCGCCGGCAGCAGCGCCAGCCAGGCGGTCGGAAAGCGCCAGCTCAGCGCCGCCCAGGCCCCGAACAGGACGCAGGCGGCCCAGGGGCTCAACGGATGGTGGGCAGCGATGAACAGGCCCGCGCCGGCGCTGGCGAGGGACAGCGCGGCGGCAAGGGCGCGCGCCGTCGCGGGCCGGCCGGCGGCCGGCCCGTCATGGCGCCCGGCGGCCAAGGACGAAGGTGGCGTCATGCCGGAATGAGGACGCTGAGGGCCGGGGAACGCCTCAAGCCACCGACGGTGAAGGCTGCGTCCGAATTGTTTCCTGAAGGCTCGCCATGAACCCGCATCTCGGCCCTACATTGAGGAAATCGTTGCCCCCATGTTGACAATCCCGCGTGCCGCCTCAGACCAGCACCTCCACGCATTCCGGATGCCCCAGGAAGCCCTGCGGGCTGGCCGTGGCGCCGTAGGCGCCGGACTGGAACACCACCACCAGGTCGCCTTCGCCCGCCTCGGGCAGCGCCATGCGCTCGGCCAGCAGGTCCAGCGGCGTGCACAGCGGGCCCACCACCGAGACGCTGTCCGTGGCCGGGGCGTCCATGCGCGTGCCGATGGCCACCGGGTAGTTCTTGCGCAGCACCTGACCGAAGTTGCCCGAGGCCGACAGGTGGTGGTGCAGCCCGCCGTCGGTGACCAGGAACACCTGCCCGCGCGAGACCTTGCGCTCCAGCACCCGCGCCACGTAGATGCCGGCCTCGCCCACCAGGTAGCGGCCCAGCTCCAGCACCAGCGCCGCCTGCGGCAGCTCGCGCGCCGCGCGCTCGGCCAGCGCCCGCAGGTTGTCGGCGATGGGGCCGATGTCCAGCCGCTGCTCGCCGGGGAAGTACGGGATGCCGAAGCCGCCGCCCAGGTTCAGGCTGCGCACCGGCGCGGGCGCATGCTCCGCCAGCCGCAGCGCCAGCTCGTACGACAGGCGCTGCGCCTCGCAGATGGCCTCGGCCTTGAGGTTCTGCGAGCCGGCGAAGAGGTGGAAACCTTCGAAGGCCAAGCCCTCGGGGCGCAGCTCGCGCAGCAGCGCCGGCACCACCTCGGCGTCGATGCCGAAGGGTTTCGCACCGCCGCCCATGCGCATCCCCGAGCCCTTCAACTCGAAGTCGGGGTTGACGCGCACGGCCACGCGCGCGGGCAGGCCCAGGGCCTGAGTGATGCCGGCCAGCTGTCGAAGCTCGCGCGCGGACTCCACGTTGACCAGCACGCCCGCGGCCACGGCCTGGCGCAGCTCGGCCTCGCGCTTGCCGGGGCCGGCGAAGCTGATCTCGCGCGGGTCGGCGCCGGCGTCCAGCGCCACCTGCAGCTCGCCGGCGGAGGCCACGTCGATCCCGTCCACCAGCTGCGCCATCAGCGCCACCAGCGCCGGCATGGGGTTGGCCTTCATGGCGTAGTGCAGCTTCACCGCCGCGGGCAGCGCCGCGCGCAGCTCGGCCGCGCGCGCGCGCAGCAGGCCGCGGTCGTAGGCATAGAACGGGGTGCGGCCCACCCGCTCGGCCAGCCGGCGCAGCGGCCAGCCGTTGACCAGCAGCTCGCCGTCACGGTGGGCGAACTGCGACATGGGGGCGTGGACGGGGGTTTTCATGGTTCTTATGAGGCTCTCGAACCTCGAAAGCCCGTTCGTGCTGAGGTATCGAAGTACGAGCGGGCGCTGCAGCCTGTCGGATTCGCCCTTCGATACCTCAGGGCGAACGGTTTGTGGTGCGTATCGGCTGGCCCGGCGGATCAGCCCTCTTGCTCCTGCCGCTGCGCCCAGCCCGTGGCCAGCGCCTTGCGGTCGATCTTGCCGTTGGCGTTGCGCGGCAGCGGCGCGGGGACGATGTCGATGCCCGCGGGCACCATGTACGCCGGCATGCGCTGCCGGCATTCGGCCAGCAGCGCCGCCACGTCCACGCCCTCGGCGCCCGGCGCCGCGGTGGCGATGACGCGGATGGCCTGCCCCAGCACCGGGTGCGGCACGCCGAAGGCGGCGCACTCGCCCACGCGGCGCGTGGCGTAGAGCAGCTCCTCCACCTCGGTCGGGCTGACGCGGTAGCCGGAGGTCTTGATCATCTCGTCGCGCCGGCCCACGAAGTACAGGAAGCCCTCGGCGTCGCGCGTGACCGTGTCGCCGGAGAACACGGCGACTTCGGGCAGCGGCAGCCCGCCCTCGCGCCCCGCCACGCCCGCGGGCAGCGGCCGGTAGCGCTCGGCGGTCTTGGCCGGGTCGTTCCAGTAGCCCAGGCCGACCAGCGCGCCGCGGTGCACCAGCTCGCCCGGCTCGCCCGGCGCGCACTCGCTGCCGTCCTCGCGCAGCACCAGGATCTCGGCATTGGGAATGGCCTTGCCGATGGAGTCGGGGCGGCGCTCCACCTCCTCCGGCGGCAGGTAGGTGGAGCGGAAGGCCTCGGTCAGCCCGTACATCAGGAACGGCTTCGCATGCGGCACCCGCTGGCGCAGCAGCGCCAGCGTCTCGCGCGGCATGCGCCCGCCGGTGTTGGCGAAGTAGCGCAGGTGCGCGCCGAGGGCTTGGGGCCACTCCAGCGCCGCGAGCTGGATGTAGAGGGGCGGCACGGCGGTCAGGCCCGTCACGCGCTCGCGCGCCATGCACTTGAGCACGTCGCGCGGCAGCAGCCAGTTCAGCAGCTCCACGCGCGCGCCGGCATGGAAGGCGGTGGTGAGCTGGCTGAAGCCGGCGTCGAAGGACAGCGGCAGCGCCGCCAGCAGCGTGTCGTGCGGGCCGTTGTCCAGGTAGGAGGCCACGCTGGCCGCGCCGGCAACCAGGTTGCGGTGCGACAGCACCACGCCCTTGGGCCGGCCGGTGCTGCCGGAGGTGTAGAGGATGGCGGCCATGTCGGCGTCGATGACGCGGTGGCCGGCGCGCGCACTCGCCTGCAGCAGCGCGTCCCAGGAGGTGAGCGTCAGGCCTGGCGGCAGCGCCAGGCCGGGCGGCACGGCGCCGGTGAGCACGACGTGGCGCAGGTCCGGGCAGTCCGCCAGCGCCTGCAGCAGCAGCGGCAGCCGCTGCGGCGAGGTCACCAGCACGCGCACGTTGCAGTCGGCCAGGATGAAGCTCACCTGCGCGGGCTTGAGCAGCGGGTTCAGCGGCACGAACACGCCGCCGGCCGCCGGCGCGCCGAAGCTCGCCACCACGGTCTCGAAGCGCTTTTCCAGCCAGATGCCCACGCGCTCGCCGCGCCGCAGGCCCAGTGCCAGCACCCCGGCGGCAAAGCCCTGCACCTGGGCGTGCAGCGTGGCGTAGTCCAGCACCTGGCCGCCGCAGCTCAGGGCCGGCGCGGCGGGCGCGCGCTGCGCGGCGCGGGTGATCAATTCGGGCAACAGGACAGCATCGGGCATGCGCAAGACTTCGCGTTTCAGCAGGGGACGGCCCGTGCCGGGCCTGCGTGCCGGGCTCCGCGCAGCGCCTCGCGGCCGGGCTCCCGTTCACGCGCCGGCGGCACCAGCATTTCGAGAAAAAAACTTGAAAGTATCCAACGGCCGGGCCGATTTTCATATGCCCGACTCAATGCAAAATAGAATGTCGAATGCTTCCGTGCCGCGCCCGCGCCGCCACGGAACGCTTGCGCAGCCCGCAGTCACCTGCCGCGGCGGCCCAATCCGAGCGCGATCCACTCCCACTCCAGGCCTCGGCCCCCGTCGCGGGCGCCCGGGGCCGTGCGTCGAAGGACATTTGCATGGACACCGAACAACAAGTGCTCGGCTTGCTCGACGAGCTGCTCGGCCTGAACGGGCGCAGCGCCGGCTTCACCCGCGACACGCCGCTGCTGGGCGCCCTGCCCGAGCTCGATTCCATGGGCGTGGTGGCGCTGCTGGGCGGGCTGGAGGAGCGCTTCGGGCTGGTGGTGGCCGACGACGACATCGAGGGCGCCACCTTCGCCACCGTGGGCACGCTGACGGATTTCGTCGCCGCGCGCCTGGGCAGCGTCGCGGCCTGAGCCGCGCTTGCCCTTGCGCCACCCGGCCCACCCTGCCGCCTTGACCTCCTTCCCCCCAGAGCCTGCACGGCCCTGCTTCATGGGCCACGGCCCGGAGCGGCGCTTCTGGCTGCACCACCCGCCCCAAGGCGGCGCGGCGCGGGCACGGGTGCTGTACCTGCACCCGCTGGCCGAGGAGATGAACCGCAGCCGGCGCATGGCCGCGCTGCAGGCGCGCGCGCTGGCCGCCGCGGGTTGCGAGGTGCTGCAGCCGGACCTGCGCGGCTGCGGCGACAGCGCCGGCGAGTTCGCCGAGGCCTCCTGGCAGGGCTGGATCGAGGACGCGCTGGAGGGCTGCCGCTGGCTGCAGCAGCGCCCCGGCGCGGCGCCGCTGTGGCTGTGGGGCCTGCGCGCCGGCGCGCTGCTGGCCGCCGAGGTGGCGCGCGCGCTGCCCTCGCCCGCCCAGCTGCTGCTGTGGCAAGCGCCGGCCAGCGGCCGCATCGTGCTGCAGCAGTTCCTGCGGCTGCGCCTGGCCCAGGCCCTGTGCATCAAGGGCGAGGCCGCCACCCTGATGAAGTCGCTGCGCGCGCAGCTCGACGCCGGCACGCCGGTGGAGGCCGCCGGCTACGTGCTCTCGCCGGCCCTGGCGCGCGGGCTGGACGCCGCGACGCTGGCGCCGCCTGCGCCGGCCGGGCGGCTGGTGTGGCTGGAGGTCGGCGGCACCGAGCCCGGCGAGGTGGCGCCCGCGGCGCACCCCACGCTGACCGCCTGGCGCGCCGCGGGCTGGAACGTGCTCGCGCAGCGCGTGCCCGGCCCCGCGTTCTGGGTCACGGCCGAAACCGAAACCGCGCCGGCGCTGTTGCAGGCCTCGCTGCAGGCGCTGCTGGACGAGGTACCCCAATGAACGGCGCCTGGCAGGAGCAGGCCCTGGCGTTCGACTGCCAAGGCCGGCAGCTGATCGGCGTGCTGGCCCTGCCCGAGGTCGGCGCCGTCGACACCGGCGTGGTGATCGTCACCGGCGGCCCGCAGTACCGCGCGGGCAGCCACCGGCTGTTCGTGCGCCTGTCGCGCGCGCTGGCCGGCGCCGGCCACGCCGCGCTGCGCTTCGACCTGCGCGGCATGGGCGACAGCGAGGGCGACTTTCCCGGCTTCGAGCAGCTCACGCCCGACATCGGCGCCGCCATCGACGCGCTGCAGGCCCGCTGCCCGCAGCTGCGCCGCGTGCTGCTGTGGGGGCTGTGCGACGGCGCCAGCGCCGCGCTGCTGTACCTGCACGCCACGCGCGATGCGCGCGTGCGCGGGCTGTGCCTGCTCAATCCCTGGGTGCGCTCGGCGCAGAGCCTGGCGCGCACCCACGTCAAGCACTACTACACGCAGCGGCTGCTGCAGGGCGAGTTCTGGCGCAAGCTGCTGCGCGGCGGCGTCGGTGCCGCGGCGCTGCGCGGCCTGGCGGGCAACCTGCGCGGCGCGCTGGGCCGCCCGCGCGCGGCGCGCGGCGCGGCGCTGTCGTTCCAGCAGCGCATGGCCCAGGCCTGGCAGGGCTTCGACGGCGCCCTGCTGCTGCTGCTCAGCGGCAACGACTACACCGCCAAGGAATTCCTGGACCACGCCGCCAAAGACGCGGCCTGGCGCGAGGCCCTGGCGCATCCGGGGCTGGAACAGGCGCAATGCCCCGCGGCCGACCACACCTTCTCCGGTACCGAAGCCAGCCAGTGGCTGCTGCAGCGCACCTTGTCCTGGGTGAGCGCGCTGGCCGCGCCGCAGGCCGGGCCCGACGCTGCCGCGCCGGCGCCGCCGCGCGCGCTGGCCGTGCCGCAGCCCTAGGCCCGTACCGCCGCGGCCGCGCCTCCCGTCCTTTCAGCCCTCCCCGCCATTCCCATGTCGATCCGCAAATCGCTGTTGATCACCAGCATCGACCGCTACGTGAGCCTGTCCATCACCATCGTCTCGACCATGGTGCTGGCCCGGCTGCTCACGCCCAGCGAGGTCGGCGCCTTCTCGGTGGCGATGGTGCTGATCTCGGTCATGTCGATGATGCGCGGCATGGGCGCCGGCCAGTACCTGGTGCAGGAAAAGGAAGTGACCGAGGACCGCATGCGCGCGGTCTGGGCGGTGCAGCTGGGCCTGGGCGTGCTGATGGGCCTGGTGGTGGCGGGCATGGCCGTGCCGGCCGCGCACTTCTACAAGGACGAGCGCGTGCGCGACATCCTGTTCGTGCTGGCGGGCAACTTCCTGATCACGCCCTTCGGCTCGGTGACCTACGTGTGGCTGATGCGCGAGATGCGCTTCGTGCCCCTGGCGCTGATGCAGTTCGCCTACACCGTCACCAACGCGGTGGTGGCGATCTGGCTGGCCTGGAAGGGCTGGGGCGCCATCAGCCTGGCCTGGGGCAACCTCGCCGCCACCGTGGCCAACGCGCTGGTGGCGATGTGCTTCCGCCCCAAGGGCCATCCCTGGATGCCGGGCCTGCGCGAGGTGCCGCGCGTGCTGTCCTTCGGCGCGCGCGTGTCCACGTCGGCGCTGGCCGACACGCTGAGCAAGGGCGCGCCGGAGTTCTTCCTGGGCAACCTGCAAAGCCTCGCCGCCGCGGGCTTCTACTCGCGCGCCGCCGGGCTGGTGTCGCTGTTCCACCGGCTGGTCTTCGACGTGGCCAGCCAGGTGGCCACCACCGACTTCGCCAAGCGCTCGCGCGAGGCGCAGGACGCGCGCGCGCCCTTCCTGCTGAGCATGGCCCACATCACGGTGCTGTGCTGGGCCTTCTCGGCCTTCCTGGCGCTCATGGCCGGGCCGCTGATCCGGGTGCTGTACGGCGCGCAGTGGACCACCTCGGCGCCGCTGGTGAGCTGGCTCTCGGCGGCGCTGGCGGTGAGCGCGCCCGTGGCGTTGTGCCTGGCCGCGCTCACCGGGCTGGGCGCGGCGGCCCAGGTGCTGCGCGCGGGCATGCTCAGCGCCGCCGCCGCCATGCTGCTGGCGCTGGCGGGCGCGTACCTCGGGCTGCAGGCGGTGGCGGTCACGGCGCTGCTGTCCGCCGCCCTGGGCACGGCCTGGTGGCTGCGCTCGGCGCGGCAGGTCGTCGGCTTCGCCTGGAAGGAGCTGGCGGCGGTGCTGCGCCGCAGCGCCGCGGTGGCGCTGGCGGCGTCCATCGGCCCGCTGCTGGCCGTGCTGGTCTACGGCTGGGCCCCCGAGCACACCTGGACAGTGCTGCTGCTGGGCGGCGCCGGTGCCGCCGCCGGCTTCCTGGCCGGCATCGCGCAGTTCGGCCATCCGCTGTTCGACGAGCTGCGCCGGCTGTTCGGCCTGTGGAAAGGCCTCAGCGCGAAGAAATCATGAAATACGGCCCTATTTCATTTGCCTGACCAAAATACTTACCGCCTCAGCAAGCCGCATGCTCTGCCCATGAAATACCCGACGTCTTCCGGCAACGATTTATCGCTGCGCATCGACCTGCTGCGCTACGTGCTGATCGTCGGCATCGTGCTGCTGCACTCGCCGCCTTATGTGCCCATCACCGAGCTGGCAGCGCACCCGACCACTTTCGAATGGACCAGGACGTTTTTCCAGAGCGTCCTGTTCCGGCTCTCGGTACCCATCCTGTCCTGCATTTCCGCCTACCTGTTGTTTTCCGGAAAAACCAGGAGCTACACCGAGATATTGAACAAAAAGGGCAAGACGATCTTCGTTCCGATGCTGTTCTGGAACGCCTTCGCGTTTGCCCTTTTGTATGTGGCCGCCGTGGCTACACACACACCGTCCGAGGTGTACCCGTTCCACCTGGGGACGGCGCTGGACGGCATGCTCGGGCTGACACGTGCGCCCTGGGACTATCCGCTGAACTTCCTGCGCGACCTCCTGGTGCTGCTGCTGCTCACGCCGGTATTGCGGCTGCTGCTGTCGCGCGCGTCCTATTTGGGATTCGCGCTGTGGTTTGTCATATTCTTTTTCGATTTTGATGGCCCCCTGGTCGGCCGGCCCGACATGCCGGTGACTTATGCGCTGGGCGCGCTGGCGGCCGTGCGCCAATGGGACCTCAAACGCCTGGACCGTTTTGCCCGCCCTTGCCTGGTTCTGCTGTTCTTGTTGTGCGCCATCATGCTGGTGAACCGGGTGGCGGACCGGAAATGGTTCACGATATTCACGCCCTTCCTGATTTGGCCCGCGACCAGCCTGGTGGCCAATTCCGCCTTCGTGAAGCGTTGGGCGCCGAAACTGGCCGCGGCCAGTTTCTTCATCTTCCTGTTCCATGCCTTCCCGCTGAAGGCCATCGCCACCGTCCTGGGCAAGGTGCCGTTCGTGCCTTTCGAACTGGCCTGGTTCCTGGCGCCCGCGCTGACGGTCGGGCTCTGCCATCTCCTGTTCAGCGGGCTGAGCCGGCTCTGCCCGCGCGCCCTGGGATGGGTGACGGGCGGCCGCATTGCCCGCGCCGCGCCGCGCGCCCCGGCCGCGGTGCCCGTGCCGCCGACAGGGGTCGCTTCCGCCTCCAAGCAGGGCTGAGCGGCGCTCAGCGCGGCGCCACGCCCCACACCGGCTGGTCGTCGAAGCGGCGCGCCAGCGCCGGGAAGTTGCGCGCCGCGCTCACGCGCCGCCAGGCCTCGGCGGCGCCCTCGGCGCCCTGGTCCACGGCGTAGGACAGCGCCGGCATGAGGTTGCCCCAGTAGCCCGTGGGCGATTCGGGGTAGCCCGTGGCCAGCGGATCGCCGGGATGCGCCCCGGTGGGCAGTTCCAGGGCCCGCGCCACCTCGCCCCACGAGCCGAACCACGGGCCGGCACCGTTCTTCCAGTCCGCGGTCTTGGACTTCGCGAACGGCAGGTTGTACTGGGCGCCGTGCGTGTAGGGGAACTCGCCCGGGCCGCCGCCGCCCAGTCGGCCCGTGACGGCGCGGAACTTCCACTTCA
>NZ_JABBFW010000060.1 GCF_012927045.1 Azohydromonas caseinilytica
GCCTCGCTGCCAATGCCGCGTCAACTCCACGCACGGCACCCGGCAAAACTCCACGAAACCCGGCCCGAACCCCATGAGGCCTGAGACCGATATTCCAAGAGCGCTTTGCTTCAAACTCCCTTTCCACCCTCCTTGCGTTTCCAGCAAAGCAGCGAAAGTTCGTTGCGAGGGACAAAACTATACACCGGTTTGTGGGAGTCCGCAAGGGGAATTGCACGTCGGTCATCGGACAGCAGTGCCGGTGGATGCGTGGGCAGGGCGTGCGTGAGTCCTTCCGCTACCACGGCGGGCAGCTCAACGCCGCCCGGCGCAAGGGACGCGTAGCAGCGCGATGCTAACCAGCACGCCCACCCGACGGCCTTGTCCCGTGAAACAGCGCCGCGCACTTGGCCCGAAGACCGCAGTCCACACAGGCCGGCGCAACGCCAGCGCTTCACCAGGCCTGCCCCACCGGGCCCGGTGTCTTGGGTCTGTACTTGGACACGCGGCACTGCCCCGGCCTCACCCGCCGGTGCCTCACTTCCCGAACAGGGCTGACTGCTCGCTCGGCCCGGCCCGCTCCCTTCTGGCGGCTTTCTTCAGGCTGGTCATGACGTGCTGGCCGAAAGCGAGCCGGAGCCGGTCGTTGTCGCGCAGTTCCTCCACCGTCGGCTGCTTCTTCTCCAGCTTCAGCTGCGCCTTGAGCACGCGGAACGGGCTGCTGCGAACAAAGGAGCTCCAGAACTCGGCCTGCTGCTGCGCGCCGTAGCCCAGGTAGGTTTCGAAGCCCAGTTCGCCGCTGCGTTCGTACTCCCGACGCAGCGCGGCCGTTGCCGGGTCTTGCACCGTCTGCTGCGGCGCGGCCGCGGCGGCCGTCTCAATGGCCGCCCCCTTCGCCGCTGGCGGTGCCGGCCGGCTTGCTGCCGCGGGCTCGGGCGGCTGGCCCGCCAACTCCGCGGTCGGCACCGCCCACCCCTCCTTCAACGCCTTCATGAAGAGGCGGCCTGGAAAGCGCACCTTGGGGCCGCGTCCCGACATCCGGTGCCGCACGAACTCGATCGCACCCTGGATGCGCGAGGGCGTGTACTCGCTGGCGTTCAGGGTGATGGCCTCCAGGTCGTCATTGCCCAGGCCGAACTCGCCGCGCAGGGCGTCGTAGAGGCTCTTGCGGACCTCGGTCTGCGCCAGCGACTGGATCATCTTTCCTTCCTGCTCGCTGAAGTGGAAGCGCAGGTGCGTGATGCGCTTGGAGCCCGGCGAGGAGCGGGTTTCGATCTCGATGTGGAGATCGGTCATCTCGTTGATCTTGGTGCGCACCTTGTCCAGGATGCGGCGGTTGAAGGCCTTGAATTCGGCCACGTACTTGGCGTCCTGCAAGTCCAGCCAGCGCCGTACTTCGTCCACGGTGAACCAGTCCGTCGGGCTGCCGCGGTAGGCCATGGACTTGAGCTTCTCGTACAGGGCATGCGCGTGCACGGAGTCCAGCGACGCCGTCGTGCGCATGGACAGCAGCGTGTAGCCGCGTGGGTCCTTGTGCAGCTGGCGAATGGCCTCGTCGAACTTGAAGTAGACGCGCCCCGCGGCGATGCCCACCCGGCCGACCAGCGGGATCGAGACGTACTCCATCTCGCTGGTGGTGCCGCTGCCGTGGCGCCCCCGCTTCTCGCGCGCCAGCAGCACGCTGGACTTCTGCGCCTCGCGCAGGGCGTCGAGCAGGTGTCTGCGGTTGCGGCTCTCGCTGTTGATGAGAAACATGAACAGCCCCAGGTCGAAGTCGAACTCCAGCACCTCCACCGGCGCGCTGGACGCCAGGTAGTTCATGACGTTCAGGCAGCGCCGCGCCGACAAGCTCAGCCCGGCCACGTCAATCAGGACGTTGTGCTTGCGGAACGTGATGTCGGAGTCGGCCTCCTTGATGGTGGCGTTGGGCCCCACCCGGCCGACGGTTTCCTCGAACAGCGCCAGTGCGTAGTTCTCGCCCAGCGGCGTGGACGAAGGAATGAGCTCGGACATGGAAACGCAACAGGCTGGACGGGAAGGCCGCCAAGGCTAGTGACCAAGGTGCCCAGGGTCAATCAAAAGGGGCACCTTTGCCCCTGCGCCGCTGCGCCGGCGCCAGTTCCTGCACACAAAAGAGCACCTTTGCAGTTGCTTGATGCCCTGGTCTGGACGGTGTCGGACCGACCGAGAGCGCACACAAAAGGGCACGCCCGCCGCGCTCCATGACCGTCGGAATCTTGGCCCTGAGCAGGCACTCGACATCACACAAAAGAGCACCTTGGCTGTGGACAAGTGCGCAAGTGGCTGTCGCATCGAGGATTTATCCATTTGCACATAAACAGACACCTTGCACATGAAAGGCCACCTTGCCGCACAAAAAAGGACACTTTCCCGCACAGAAAAGAGCACCTTGCTCCGCACATAAAAGGGCACTTTCTGCACATGAAAGAGCACCTTGGGCTGTTTTTTGCACACAAAAGAGCACTTTGCTTGTCGTAACTTGTTGATTTAAAAGAAGTTTTTGAGGTCTGAATGCTTGCTGGCTTTTAAGTATTTAAAAGCTGGCTAGCTAGAAGAGAAGCTTTCAGAAGACAAGCGCAACACCAGCCACCAAACGGCAAGCTTCAGCGGCGCCTGGACTGCCTTTCACGGGCCATGACGAGTGCTCGTTCCGGCTCTCAGGCACCGGGCCATAACGAGACCCTGCGCTGCTCCCGGAGGCCGCGCTGTACCTGCTCTCCTGTTCCCGAATGATCCAGGGGGCTCCCGTTCTTCCACCCGAGGCCACGGATGTTCGAAGGCATGGCGTCGGCGACGCGCACCACCAGCCCCAAAAAAGTGCTCTTTTGTGTGCCCTGCGGTACCGGCGCAGCACGGGCCAGGGCTTCATGCAGCGGCTGGGTTACACAAGAAAGGCCACCTTCTTGGCAGGTGTGACAGCGGGCGGCGCGCACCTTCGGGCACAGCAAAACGGGTTCGCTGTCATGCCTGCGCGGTCGCGTGACGCACGGCATGGAAGGGGCAGGTTGGCAAGTGCGCTTTCGTGTGCCGGCGCTCGACAAGCACAACGAGCCGACCCTTGGTGCGCGCCATGCACAGCACAGAAAAGAGCACCTTGATTCCGCCCCGGCCGCTGGTTCAAACATGGCCCAGCCGCGGTACTGCATGGTGGCAGCGTGTTGCGCATGTGGAAGCGCAAATGAGCTCCGCCGTTATGATTTCGCTTCCAAGCACAACGAGGGATGGCAGCGTGGACATGCGCGTGAGGGATGGAATACCGCTGGCGGGATTGATCGACCAAGCTGGCCGGGTGGCGGCGGTGGTGTCGAAGGTGCGCGGCGCCATGCTGGCACCGGAGAGCCGCAAGACGGCGCCCACGTTCACCACGGGCCAGGTGATGGCGCTCACCGGCCTGGAAAAAGGCGCGCTGGAGTACCGCATCCGCCGTGGCGAGATCCCGGCCGGCACGGTGACGCCCACCGGCGCGCGGCGCCTGTTCACGCTGGCCGAGATGCGCCAGTGCGCGCGCTGGGCGCGCGGCGCGCGGCTGCGCCCCGCCGGCGCGCAGGCCCTGAGCATCGCGGTGGCCAACTTCAAGGGCGGCGTGGCCAAGACGACCACGGCGCTGACGCTGGCGCAGGGCCTGAGCCTGCGCGGGCACCGGGTGCTGGTGGTGGACTGCGACCCGCAAGGCTCGCTCACGACGCTGTTCGGCATCCTGCCCGACACCGAAGTCCAGGAAGACGACACGATCCTGCCGCTGGCCACCGGCGCGCAAAGCTCCATCCGCTACGCGATACGGCCGACCTACTGGGACGGCATCGACCTCGTCGCGGCGGCGCCCTCGCTGTTCGGCGCGGAGTTCGCGCTGGCCAGCCGCCAGGGGCGCCGCGGCGGTCCGGAGTTCTGGCGCGTGCTCGATGCGGGGCTGGACGAGGTGCGCGCCGAGTACGACGTGATCCTGATCGACACGCCCCCGGCGCTGGGCTACGTGACCATCAACGCGCTGATGGCCGCCGACGGCCTGCTGATGCCGCTGCCGCCGAACCAGCTCGACTTCGCCTCCAGCGCGCAGTTCTGGCGGCTGTTCGCCGACCTCGCGCACCAAGTCACCGGCGCGGCCGGGCAGAAGCAGTTCGCCTTCATCGACGTGCTGGCCAGCCGCGTGGACGGCAACGACGCCTCGGCCGCGGTGGTGCGGGAGTGGATGGGCGCGGCCTACGGCGAGCGGCTGCTGCAGGTGGAGATTCCCAAGAGCGCTGCCGCCGCCGCCACGGCGGTGGAGTTCGGCACGGTGTACGACGGCGGCGGCGGCTCGGGCCGCGCCACGCTCAAGCGTGCCCTGGATGCCTTCGAGCGCCTGGCCGACGTGATCGAGGACCAGGCCGGCGCCTACTGGCGCAAGCAGCAGCAGGGAGGCGCGCAGTGAGCAAGGCAGGCGCAGGCAAGGCCCGCAAGGGCATCGGCCTGGATTTCACCGACCTACCCCCGCTCAGCGGCGCCGCCGCGCCGCCGGTGGCGGAGCCGTATCGGCCCGTGACCGGCCTGGGCCTGATGTCGGCGGCCGTGGCCGGCGCCCAGGAGCTGGAGCAGCGGGTGCAGGCGCTGCAGGCCGAGGCCGAGCAGCTGCGCCAGGAGCGCGGCGCGCAGCCGCTGGACCCGATGCTCATTCGCGCCAGCCGCTGGGCCAACCGGCATGAGCTGAGCTTTGCCGGGCCGGACTTCGAGGCGCTCAAGGCCGAGATCGCGGACGCGCGCGGCAACGTCCAGCCCATCAAGGTGCGGCCACTGCCGCAGGCGCAGGCCGACAGGGTGCGCTACGAGATCGTGTTCGGCCACCGGCGCCACCGTGCTTGCCTGGAGCTGGGCCTGCCGGTGCTGGCCGTGGTCCAGGAGCTGGGCGACCGCGACCTGTTCACGGAGATGGACCGCGAGAACCGCGCCCGCAAGAGCCTGAGCGCCTACGAGCAGGGCCTGATGTACCGGCGTGCCCTGGAAGAGGGCCTGTTCCCCTCGCTGCGCATGCTCGCCGCCGCGGTGGGTGCCGACGCGGGCAACGTGTCGCGCGCCATCCGGGTGGCCGAGCTGCCGACCGAGGTGCTGGCGGCCTTCGGTTCGCCGCTGGAGGTGCAGTTCGCCTGGGCCAGCCCGCTGGCCGCCGCGCTGGAGCGTGACCGGGAGGCGGCGCTGGCCGCGGCCCGGCAGGCGGCGCAAGCCCGGCTGGGGCCGGCCCAGGCCTATGCCGCCATCACCGGCAAGGCGCCGCGGCGGGGGGGCGTTGTACCGTACAACACCCCCGTCGCCACGGCGGCCAGGGGCGGACAGGGCGGCGCGCCGGTGCCGCGCCGCATCAGCCTGGGACGCGGCGCGTATGCGCAGGTGCGCGTACACGGCGCCCGCACCGTGCTGGAGTTCGATTCCGGGCTGCTGGAGGCCGAAGGGTGGCCGGCGCTGGAGAAGGCGCTGCGCGCGGTCCTGGGCCGCAAGTAGGCCCGAGTCCGGCCTGGAGACGGCCGGGCGGCCTGGGGCGGGTGTTGTACCGTACAACACCCGCTGTCCGGCAGTCCGTCGCAGCCCGGACTGCAGGCTGCTGAGCAGCCTACCGGCAGCGCGGTGAAGACCGGTGGACAAGCATCGGCCATGGGTGTTGTACGGTACAACGCCCCTGCCCACCGACCCGATCCCTGCGTCTGCCGCCACCGCCCGCTCGCAGTTCCGGGCACAAAAATGAGCACTTTCCCGGCCGCCGCGGCGTTTCAGGTCGGCGCCGTCCCGGTCGGTCCATGCGGCGGCGTGCCGTGGCGGCGCACCGGCTCGCGCATCAGCACGAATTCCTCCGCCGCCGTGGGATGCACGGCCAGCGTGCGGTCGAAGTCGGCCTTGGTGGCGCGGCAGGTCAACGCCACGGCCAGGCTCTGCACGATCTCGGGCGCGTCGGTGCCGATCATGTGGATGCCCAGCACCACGTCGCTCAGCCCATCAACCACGAGCTTCATGTAGCTGCGCCCCGCGCCGCCGGCGAAGGCGCTCTTCATGGGCCGGAAGTCGGACTCGTACACGTCCACCGGCCCTTCCCGGGCCGCGTCAGCCTCGGTCAGGCCGACCGTGGCGATCGGGGGCTCGGTGAACACCGCGCTGGCGACGGTGCGGTGGTCCACGCGCACCCGGCGCCGGCCGAACTCGCTGTCGGCGAAGGCCCGGCCTTCGGCAATGGCCACCGGCGTGAGGTTGACGCGGTTGGTGACGTCGCCCACGGCCCAGATGCCGGGCGCCGTGGTGCAGCTGTCCTGGTCCACGGCGACGGCGCCGCGCGCGTCGAGCTGCACGCCCGCTTCGGCCAGGCCCAGGCCTGCGGTGTTGGGGCGCCGGCCGGTGGCGTTGAGCACCGCCTCGGCGCGCAGCACCGAGGCGTCGGCGCGCCGCAGCTCGAAGCCGCCGCCGCTGCCGCGCGCCAGCTCGCTCAAGGCCACCCCGCCGGCCAGCGTCAGGCCACGCGTGGAGAGCGCCTGCGCCAGGCGCGTGCGCAGGTCCGGGTCGAAGCCGCGCAGCGGCAGCGTGTCGCGAAACGCCAGCGTGACCTGCGCGCCCAGCCCGGCCAGGATGCTGGCGAACTCCACCGCGATGTACCCACCGCCGATCACCAGCAGCGATGCCGGCACCTCGCGCAGGTTCAGCACCTCGTTGGAGCTCATGGCCAGCTCCAGCCCGGGCAGGGCGTCCCGCGCGGGCGCGCCGCCGGTGGCGATGAGCACACGCCCGGCGCGCAGGCTGCGGCCCGCGACCTCGACCAGGCCGGGGCCGCTCAGGCGGGCACGTCCGTCCACCAGCTCCACGCCCGCGTCGGCCAGCATGCGGCGGTAGATGGCTTCGAGCCGGTCGATCTCGTGCGCCTTGGCGTCGGCCCAGCGCGCCATCTCGAAGCGGCCGCTCACGCCGGTCCAGCCGAAGCCCACTGCCTCGCTCAGCAGCTGCGCGTAGCCGGCGGCGTACATCATCAGCTTCTTGGGCACGCAGCCGCGGATCACGCAGGTGCCGCCCACGCGATCGGCCTCGGCAATGAGCACGCGTGCTCCATGCGCCGCCGCGCGCCGGGCGGCGGCGACGCCGCCGGAGCCGGCGCCGATCACGATCAGGTCGTAGGTGTCGTTCAACTCGCGCTCCTCAGGCTCGCCGCGCGCTTGGGCAGGCCCGGGACGGCGCGCGGCGTGATCGGGATGAACCTGGCCGCAGGGTAGCGGCGCCGCGGCCGGCCAGACAATGGCGCGCGGTGAAGACCACCACGCGCCGCGCCCGCCACGGCGCTGCCCGCGTCACGCTGCGCAGCGGCATCGCCCGGTGAAAGGCCTCGACCGATCAAAGACTCAAGGGACTGCTCGGTAAGGAAAGCATCAAGCCCGGGTGGAATCTTTGCGCGATGGCTTGGTAAAAATCTCATTGAACTGGATTTCGGGTTGAATGCCGGTGTAATTCTTGATATTGCCCTGCAGTTATTGCGCATGCGGCATGAAGGCATTCAAAGGAATCAACGGAGTCAGCGGAATCAAAAACATAAAAACAGGTAGCGACATAACGCGGGCTGGAGCCGGGTTCGGCACCAGATAAAGCATTTTTGAATGCTCACGTCGCAAAATCCCGTGTGGGGGCTTGGGATGTCGTGGCGACTTGTTTGCGGCTCCCGGCTGAAGAGAAGGTGTGAAACTTTTTTGTCAGCGCATCCGGCGGTGTGGCGGGCTTATTTGTTGGGCGAAGAATGAGCAATAGGGGGAGCAAGGCTGCCGTTTGAAAATTGGCCGGCGCTGCGGGCGCGGCTGGCCATCGAGATGTGTCTGGGCGGCCTGGGGCTCCAGGGCGACATCGAATGGGAATGCCAAGCGGCGCCACGTAAAACGGCTTCGCAAACTGTTTGCCGTAACGCACGCCTTTGCCTTGCCCGCTCTTGTCCATGGCGCCAGTTCACTGGCCTGGGGCGGGGCTGGAGGTATTGCAAATATTCGGAATGGGCCGGTGTTGCCGCTCCTACACCGGGCCGCCCCGTGAGGACTTGCGGCGGCACCCGCCAGCCAAGCCCGCCAAGCCAAGGGCCACCAGGGCGAGGCTGCCTGGCTCGGGTACGGCGGCGGGCTGAAACTGAACCGTCAGGTCGGCACTCATGACCGTGAACACCTGCTCCAGGCTGCCCACCTTGAAGCCCAGCCATCCGTCGGCATTGATGTCGGCAAGATCCTGCGCAGTCAAGGCCAGCGATGCACTGAAATCTCCAAAGTATCCTTCGTACTGATAATAATTTCTGCTGAAATAATAGTCTTCGCCTTCTCCGTTGGGCGCGGAGCGGTCGAGTGTCGTTTGCGTGAAATAAGGGCCTTCATACCGGTACACGGTGGGCCGGACGGAAACGGAATTCCCGCTGGCCGTGGTCACCAGCGCATCCGCCCCAGGATTCACGAAGCGCTGCAGCACGTCCCTGGCATAAAATCTGTTGCCTGGAGCGTCTGAGATCTGTGGATAGAAATCCAGCCAGGCGGTGTTGTCAGGGATATAATTGCCTGCGCTGGAAATATCATTTCCGTAAATCTGGCTGCGGTTGAAATTGATGACTATTTCGCCCGATACCGCACGGTTGCCTGCTGCATAGGGTGTCAGGTCAAAAACGTCGTTGAAGCTGAGGTAATTGCCGACGTCGTAGTTGCTTGCGGCGCTGACATGGACGGTTGCCGCAGCGGCTGAGTTGGGGCCCGTCACAAGAACTGCGGAGAATGCTGCTGCCAAACACGCATGGGAAAGCAGCCCGGTATCCATCAATTTCATGATGCACCTCTCTCGGGGAATGGTTCGGAATTTGAACCGCACCTTGTTCCGGCGCGGCGGCCCCAAGGATAGGGAGCCGTACCCGGGGCGACGACCCGGCATTTGGGGTGGACGGTGCCGGCGATGTCACGGAGGTTGCCGCTGCGCAGCGCCCGCATGTTTCAGGGCCGTGGCTTGATGCGGTGGCGCGGTTCGCCGTTGACGGCAGTGCACGCACCGAAGGCCGTCCAGGCGCAGAGGGCACCTCTCAAGCCCACCTCTTTCAAGGTGCGCGGGAAGCGAGCACGCTGCCACCTCTGACACACCGGATTCCAGGAGGTGTGCGATGACGGTGGTGGATGCTGTGGTGGAGCGCTTTGCGCACCACTCTCCCGTG
>NZ_JABBFW010000061.1 GCF_012927045.1 Azohydromonas caseinilytica
CGTCGGCCTGCGGGATGGCGACCTTGGCCAGGTCCACCCAGTCGGACTGCGGGTCGGCCGCGGCCGCGCCGTAGTACTTGTCGTCCGAGCGGATCGGCGTGAGCCCGTCGCGCTCCTGCGCGGCCCACGCCGGGTTGCCCTGGCGGGTGTAGACCACGGAGGTGGCCAGGTCGTAGGTGAAGGCCGCGGCCTTGCCCGCGCCCACGCTGCGCAGCGTCACCGCCGGGTGCGCCGTGGCGCTGGAGGCGCTGCTGTAGAGCGTGGCCAGCGCCGTGGCGCCCGCGAGCGTGTAGCGCTCGGCGCTGCCGTGGAACTGCAGGGTCTGGTTGACGATGCCGCTGCCCACGCTGGTGGCCGCGTCCACCAGAAGATAGCCGTTGGCCAGCTGCCCGCCCGCGCTGGCAAGGCCCAGCAGCGGCGCGAGCTGCGCATCGGGCGCCATGGCAATGAGGTTGCCCCCGGCATTGACCCAGTCGCTGAGCACCGTGACCTGGCTGCCCGACAGCGCCGTCTTGGCCAGGATCACCACGTCATACGCGGCCAGCGTGGCCGGGCTCACGCTGGCCACGTCGGCCACGGCAAAGGCGTTGAAGCCCTCGGTGCGCAGGATCTCGGCGTAGTACGGGCCGAAGTTGCTCTGGCCCGAGGTCAGCACCAGGATCGGCCCGCCCGGGCCCTGCGCCGGGTCCGCCGCCTGCGCCGGGCGCACCCAGCCCAGCAGCGCCAGCAGCCCCGCCAGCAGGAACCACACCATCTGTCTGGCGCATCGCGCACGCAGGACATCACATTGCCGCATTGCCGCTCTCCTCCGGGCTCGTTCTTGCTTCATCAAGCCGGGCCCGGCACCGCAGGGCCCCCAAGTCGCTGCGCGCCTACTGGCCCACGCCGCTGGCCACGTTCCAGCGCACGACGCGGTTGTCGTCGCCGCCGGCAAACAGCACGTTCTTGTTCTTGTCGTCGAACACCAGCGTGTTCACCGGCGCGCTGCCCGCGCTGAGCTGGCGCTCCAGCCGCGCGCTGGCCGCGTCCCACACCAGGATCTGCCCGTCCTCGCCGCCGCTGGCCAGCACCGTGCCGTCGCGGTTGAAGTCCACGCTGCGCACGGCCGTCTTGTGGCCCACGTAGGCCTGGCTGCGGTAGCCCGTGGAAAGGTCCCACTGCAGCACCTGGCCGTCCGCGCCCGCGCTGGCCAGCACCCGGCCGTCGGGGCGGAACGCCACGGCGTTGACCTCGTCGGCATGGCCGCGCAGCGTGTACAGCAGCCGGCCCGAGGCCACGTTGAACACCAGGATGCGCGCCTCGGAGTCGGCGCTGGCGAGCAGGCTGCCGTCGGGGCTGAAGGCCACCGCGTTGACGAAGCCGGTGTGGCCCGAAAGGATGCGCTCGAGCTTGCCCGTGGCGGCCTTCCACAGCATCACGCGCGTCTCCTCGCCGCCCGTGGCGATGAGCGCGCCGCCGGGGCTCTGTGCCACGGCGCGGATGGGGTGCTCGTGGCCGTGCAGCGCCAGCAGCTTCTTGCCCGTGCCCGCGTCGAAGAGGTGCACGTCGCTGTCGCGGCCCACCACCCCGAGGCGGCGCCCGTCGCTGCTGAACAGCACCCCGGTGGCCACCGCGCCGATGTCGATGTCGAACTTGGAGACGTCGAGCACGCTGTTGGCGTCGAGCAGCCGCACCTTGCCGTCCGCGCGCGCCACGGCCACCGAGCCGCCGTCGGGCGACAGTGCCACCGCCGTGACGCCTTTCTTCAAATACCGCCGCAGCGACTTGCCCAACTTGAGGGCTGCGGGTTTTGCCGCATTTGCTGCTGCCGGCGACTCTATTCCGGTATGGGCCGCCGCAGCCGACGCAGTGGTTTTGGCAGTTTCGTCACCGCCCCCGCACCCGATCAGCACCGCCGCGCACAGCGATCCCACCGACGCCAGGCATACCCGTCGGATTTGCACTGCTGCATGTCCCATGCACCCTCCCTCAAATTTCCAGTGGCGTCATGCCGGGAAAGAATCCAGGCGCGGAAAACAATTCATACCGGCCATGGCCCATGGCCCGGTTCATCAGACGCCGCGCTTGCCGCACTCCTCCGCGACCTGCCCGGCAGGACAAGGCCGCGTCCAGCGCAGTCATGACTTCGGCGACGGGTTTTTCTTCTACCCTCAACCATTCCGCTCGGCGACAGCCACGGACCACTGAATATCAGCCCGCCAATTTCACCTGGGCTTGGAACACCGAGGCTGACCATTCACGAAATGCACCGCGCACCAACGCGGAGCACTTATTGAACTGGAAAACCACGTTAATTTCTGACGACATCTGAAAAAAAATGCTTCAACCACGGCCGCCTATGCAAGGCCCGCCCTATGTTGATTCGCTCGATATATGGATTCAGGGCAACAGGGTTATTTCATGGCCCATTGGGATGGAAACCCGGGAATATCCAACCCGTTTATCTGGGGGTGTTGCTAGAAACCAAAAAGCCGGCATGGCCGCTGTCGCGGCCATGCCGGCTTCTCATCGACGGCCTGCGCTTCAGCCCGTCAGCCGCAGCGCAAGCGGCGTCACACCAGCTCGACCGCCAGCGCCGTGGCCTCGCCGCCGCCGATGCACAGGCTGGCCACGCCGCGCTTGGCACCGCGCTGGCGCAAGGCCCCCAGCAGCGAGACGATGATGCGCGCGCCCGTGGCGCCGATCGGGTGCCCCAGCGCGCAGGCGCCGCCGTGCACGTTGACCCGCTCGTGCGGCAGCGACAGCTCGCGCATGGCCGCCATGGTCACCACGGCGAAGGCCTCGTTGATCTCCCACAGGTCCACCTCGCCCGCCTGCCAGCCCGCCTTGGCCAGCAGCTTCTGGATCGCGCCCACCGGCGCGGTCGTGAACCAGGCCGGCTCCTGCGCGTGCGTGGCATGGCCGCGGATCACGGCCAGCGGCGCCAGGCCGCGCTCACGCGCGGTGGACTGGCGCATCAGCACCAGCGCCGCGGCGCCGTCGGAGATGGAGCTGGAGTTGGCGGCCGTGACCGTGCCGTCCTTGGCGAAGGCGGGCTTGAGCGTGGCGATCTTGTCCAGCTGCACCTTGCCCGGGGCCTCGTCCTCGCTGACGAGCTTCTCGCCGCCGCGGCCCGGCACGGCCACCGGCGCGATCTCCCACTGGAACAGCCCGTCGCGCTTGGCCTGCTGGGCGCGCAGCGTGGAGGCGGACGCAAAGGCATCCTGCTCCTCGCGGGTGAAGGCGAAGTGGCGCGCGCAATCCTCGGCGAAGGTGCCCATCAGCCGGCCGTTGGTGGCGGCGCCGTAACGGTCCTCCAGGCCGTCGAAGAACATGTGGTCCAGCATCTGGCCATGGCCCAGGCGCTGGCCGGCGCGGGCCTTGGGCAGCAGGTAGGGCGCGTTGCTCATGGACTCCATGCCGCCGGCCACCGCCACCTGCTGGCTGCCGGCCAGCAGCAGGTCGTGCGCCAGCATGGTGGCCTTCATGCCCGAGCCGCAGACCTTGTTGAGCGTGGTGCAACCGGCCGACAGCGGCAGCCCCGCGCCCAGCGCCGCCTGGCGCGCGGGCGCCTGGCCCAGGCCCGCGGGCAGCACGCAGCCCATGAGCACCTCCTCCACCGCCTCGGGCTGCAGCCCGGCGCGCTCGACGGCGGCGCGGATGGCGTGGGCACCCAGCTGCGGCGCCGTCAGCCCGGCGAAGTCGCCCTGGAAGGCGCCCAGCGGCGTGCGGGCGGCGCCGACGATGACGACGGGATCTTGCGAATTCGAAGTGGCGGTCATTTCAGTCTCCAGGTGCCGCCGAAAGCGGCGTGCAAGGTGAGTGAGGCCGGGGAGCGGGCCCGGTCTCGACGGAATACTTCAGAACCCATGACGCAGCGGGCCGCGCGGCTTCAGGCCAGCCGCAGCCGGGCGGCCTCTTCCTGCAGCCAGGGCCGGAAGTCGGGATGGGCGATGGCGATGAGCGCGCGGGCGCGCTCGCGCATGGACTTGCCGCGCAGCTGCGCCACACCGTACTCGGTGACGACGTAGCTCACGTCGTTCTTGCTGGTGCTCACCAGCGTGCCGGGCTGCAGCGTGGGCACGATGCGCGAGATCGCGCCGTCCTTGGCCGTGGAAGGCAGCACGATGAAGGACTTGCCACCCTCGGAGCGGTTGCCCGCGCGCACGAAGTCCGACTGCCCGCCCGTGCCCGAGTAGGGCGTGGGGCCCAGCGACTCCGAGCCGCACTGGCCGAACAGGTCGATCTGCAGCGTGGCGTTGATGGTGACGAGCTTGTCGTTGCGCCCGGCCAGCCACGGGTCGTTGGTGAAGTCCACCGGGTGCATCTCGAAGGCCGGGTTGCGGTCCATGTAGCGGTAGAGCTTGCGCGAGCCCAGCGCGAAGGTGGCGGTGGACTTGCCCGGCAGCCAGCTCTTGCGCCGGTTGGTGACGGCGCCGCACTCGATGAGCGAGAGCAGGCCGTCGCCGATCATCTCGGTGTGCACGCCCAGGTCGCGCTTGTGGCGCAGCTGCATGACCACGGCGTCGGGAATGGCGCCGTAGCCGATCTGCAGCGTCGAGCCGTCCTCGATCATCTCGGCCACCTGGCGGCCGATGGCCTCCTGCACCGGCCCGATGGTGGGCAGCCCGACCTCGCGCAGCGGCGCCTCGTGCTCCACCAGCGCCGTCACCTGCGAGATGTGCACGTGGCAGTTGCCGCAGGCAAAGGGCACGTTCGGGTTCACCTCCAGCACCACCACCTTGGCGCGCTCGATGGCGGCCATGGTGTAGTCGGCCGCCAGGCTCAGCGCGAAGTAGCCGTGCGCGTCCATGGGCGAGGCGACGCTGAACACCACGTCGGCCGGCGTCAGCCCGCGGCGGATGAGCTGCGGCAGCTCCGAGAAGTTGCTCGCCAGGGTGTCGATCCAGCCCTCGCGCGCGCCCGGGCGCGAGGGGCCGCCCAGGAAGTAGGCCAGGTGCCGCACATGCCCGGCCGTTTCGGGGTCGAAGTAGCCGTGGGAGGCCAGCGGCAGGATCTGCGCGACCTGCACGCCGCGGAACTCGCGCCGGCGCTCCGACAACGCGCGCAGCAGCGCCGGGGGCTCGCCCACGCCAGTGGGCACGACGATCACGTCGCCGTCGCGCACCTCCCCCACGGCGTCGTGGGGCGATCTGCGCTTCTGGCGGTACTGGTCCTGGACGGACATGGGGAACTCCTCGACGGCTCTACGGCTGCTACTGCTTCTTCTGCTGCGGGAACGGGCCGGCCGCGCCGGCCCGGGGGCTCAGGCGCCGGCCACGGCGCGGGCGATCACCAGGCGCTGGATGTCGGAAGCGCCCTCGTAGATCTGGCACACGCGCACGTCGCGGTAGATGCGCTCCACGGGGAAGTCGCTGACGTAGCCGTAGCCGCCGTGGATCTGGATCGCGTCCGAGCACACGCGCTCGGCCATGGTCGAAGCGAAGAGCTTGGCCATGGACGCCTCCTTGAGGCAGGGCTGGCCCGCGTCCTTGAGCGTGGCCGCGTGCAGTACCAGCTGGCGCGCTGCCTCGATCTGCGTGGCCATGTCCGCGAGGCGGAAGGCCACGGCCTGGTGCTCGATGATGGGCACGTCGAAGGCCACGCGCTCCTTGGCGTACTTCACGGCCGCGTCCAGCGCCGCGCGCGCCATGCCCACCGACTGCGCCGCGATGCCGATGCGCCCGGCCTCCAGGTTGGACAGCGCGATCTTGTAGCCCTCGCCCTCCTTGCCCAGCAGGTGGTCCGCCGGGATGCGGCAGTTCTCGAAGGTGATGGTGGCGGTGTCGGAGGCGTGCTGGCCCATCTTGTCTTCCAGGCGGGAGACGATGTAGCCCGGCGTGTCGGTGGGCACGAGGAAGCAGGAAATGCCTTTCTTGCCTGCGGCCTTGTCGGTGACGGCGAACACGATCGCCACCTGCGCGTGCTTGCCGCTGGTGATGAACTGCTTGGTGCCGTCCAGCACCCAGTGCTCGCCGTCGCGCACGGCGCGGGTGCGCAGCGCCGAGGCGTCGGAGCCGGCCTGCGGCTCGGTCAGGCAGAAGGCCCCCAGCCACTCGCCGGTGGCGAGGCGGCGCAGGACGCGGTCCTTCTGCGCCTCGGTGCCGTACTTGAGCGTGATGCCGCAGGCCAGCGAGTTCTGCACGCTGACGATGGTGGAGGTGGCGCCGTCGCCGGCGGCGATCTCCTCCAGCGCCAGCACCAGCGACACGTAGTCCAGCCCGGCGCCGCCCCATTCCTCGGGCACCACCATGCCCATGGCGCCCAGGCCGGCGAGCTCCTGCAGCGCCTCCTTGGGGAAGCGGTGCTCGCGGTCCCACTCGGCGGCGAAGGGCGCCAGACGCTCCTGCGCGAAGCTGCGCATGGCGTCGCGGATCATTTCCTGTTCGGGGGTCGGGATCATGCTGCGCTCTCCAGCTGCTTCACTTGGCCGCCATGCGGATGGCGCCGTCCAGGCGGATCACCTCGCCGTTGAGGTACGTGTTCTCGACGATGTGCTGCACCAGGCGCGCGTACTCGTCGGGCTGGCCCATGCGCGAGGGGAACGGGACCATCTTGCCCAGCGCGTCCTGCACCTCGGTGGGCATGCCCTTGAGCATGGGCGTCTCCATGATCCCGGGCGCGATCGCCATGACGCGGATGCCCTGGCGCGCCAGCTCGCGGGCGATGGGCAGCGTCATCGCCACCACGCCGCCCTTGGAGGCGGCGTAGCCGGCCTGGCCGATCTGGCCGTCGAAGGCGGCCACCGAGGCGGTGTTGACGATCACGCCGCGCTCGCCGTCCACACCGGGGGCGCTCTCGGCGATGGCGGCCGCGGCCAGGCGCAGCATGTTGAAGGTGCCGATCAGGTTGATCTGCACCGTGCGCGCGAAGCTCTCCAGCTTGTGCGGGCCGTCGCGGCCCAGCACCTTTTCCGCGGGCGCGACGCCGGCGCAATTGACCAGCCCGTGCAGCTGCCCGAAGGCGCCGCGGAACTCGGCCAGCGCGGCCTCGGCGCTGGCGGCGTCGGACACGTCGGTCTTGACGAAGCGGGCATTGGCGCCCAGCTCGGCCGCCAGCGCGGCGCCGGCCTCGGTGTTCAGATCGACGAGCAGCACGCGCCCGCCGGCGCCCACCAGCCGGCGCGCTGTGGCGGCGCCCAGCCCCGAGCCGGCGCCGGTGACGATGAAACCGCGGTCCTGAATCTGCATGGCATGTCTCCTGGTTGGCGGCGCACGGCACCGCATCCTTCGATGCCGCAAGCGTAGGCGCCGGCAGCAGCGCTGCCCATGCCTGGGGACCGCAAGTGGCGTGGGGCGGATGGGCACCCGCGCACCAGCGCGGACCACCGGCGGCACGAGGCCGCAACGCCGGGCAGGACGGCCCTGATGCTCAAAGGCAGCCATGGCAACGCGCCGCTCCCGCCCCGAGCTGGGATTGTTTCCTGCCAGCTCACCGCCGGCACATACGACGTCACTCGTCAATGGCAGCGTTGCCTGCGAGTTGACAATGGGCTGCCGTGCCGGACGGCTTCAGGCGCGGGCGGATTCCTTGGGCGCCCGGCCCTGCCCCGCGCAGAACGCCCGCCGGTACGCCGACGGCGCCGTCCCCAGTTGCGTCGTGAAATGCTGGCGCAGTGACAGCGCGGTGCCGAAGCCGACCTCGGTGGCGATGCGCTCGATGGGCAGCGCGGTGGTTTCCAGCAGCTGCTGCGCCCGCGCCAGGCGCTCGGCCGCCAGCCACTTCGCGACCGTGGTGCCGGTCGCCTCCTTGAAGCGCCTCGTGAACGTGCGGCGGCTCATGTGCGCGGCCTCGGCCAGAGTGTCCAGCGACAGCGGCTCGGCCAGGCGTTCGCGCGCCCACTCCAGCACGCCGGGCAGGCGGTTCTCGCTCGCCAGCGCCGGCACCGGCTGCTCGATGAACTGCGCCTGCCCGCCCTGGCGGTGCGGCGGCGTCACCAGCAGCCGCGCCACGCGGTTGGCAACGGCTGCGCCATGGCGCCCGCGCACGAGGTTGAGGCAGCAGTCGATGGCCGCCACCGTGCCGGCGGAGGTGACGATGCCGCCGTCGTCCACGTACAGCACGTCGGGGCGGAAATCGGCCCGGGGAAAGCGCCGCCCGAACAGCGCGCGCCAGCCCCAGTGCGTGGTGGCGCGCCGGCCGTCGAGCAGCCCGGCGTCGCCCAGCACGAAGGCGCCCAGGCACAGGCCCACGACCTGTGCGCCGCGCTCATGCGCCTGGCGCAGCGCGTCCGTCAGCGCGGCGGGCGCCGCGGCTTCGGGATCGCGCCAGGACGGGACGATGACGACCTCGGCCTGCGCCATCGCCTCCAGCCCGGCGGCCTCGATCTCCACGCCGTGCTCGCCGCGCACGCGGCCGGGCACCGCCGCGCAGTAGCGCAGGGTGTAGGGTGGGAGTCCGCAGGCGTGCCGGTCGCCGCCCAGCACGAGGCCCGGCACCGAGAGATGAAAGAGGCTGATGCCCTCGAAGGCGAGGACGGCGACGCGGGTGGGTGGCAAGCGGGCTCTCCGTAAAGGCCGGGCGGAATGGCCCGATCCTATACGTGCACAGCCTGCGGGCCACGAGTCCGCTCCCCGGAAAGACCGGCAGAGCGCTTTGCGCCCGCCCGCTGTCCCCGACCGGGCCTCAACCCGGCACCGGAATGTCCCGCTCCGCGCGGCGCCGGCTCAATTTGGAATTGCCTAGGAGCGTGGGCGGCAGAACGGGGTCGCGGACAATCGAAGGCACGACCCGCGCTTTGACTTGATGGCCACCAGCTACCGCCCCTACGCGCCCGACCAGCTCATGCTGCTGCCAGCCTCGCTGC
>NZ_JABBFW010000062.1 GCF_012927045.1 Azohydromonas caseinilytica
AAGACAAGCCTGGCAACGCATCAAAATAAGCCTTGAAACGGAGTCGTTCGAGACGGCCTTCGGCACCGGCAAAGCTGGCCGGTATATGCCGACTCTGGGTGGCCGGATTACGCCGACGCGTGACAGCAGCTGGGCCCGTACGGTGCGGAACCAGCGCTCCTGCTTGCCCTTGCCCTCGGGCTGGTAAGGCCGGGCATGGATCAGCGCTACGCCCAGCCGGGCGCACACCAAGGCCAGCTGCTGCGAGCGGTAGTTGGCGCCGTTGGCCACGTACCCTAGGCAGCTGCTCGATCTCGGCCAGCGTGCCGGGGAAGCGCGCTGCCAGATGGTGGGGCAGCAGGCCGAACGTGCGATGACCCTGCGGGCAGTACCAGCGCGCGACGCGGGTGCCTGCTGCGCGCTTGCGCTCATAGCTGCCGTGCCGAGCCAGTCCACAGCCTCCGCGCGGATGCAGCGGACAGCGTGGAAGGATTGCCCGACACCAGAGCTCTCGGATAACGTACTCGGCGCCGGCAAGCCCCGTGTCGAATCGAAGCCGCACCGGCATCGGCCCCGCGTGTTGCGGCACGGTCTTGCCCTGCCAATGCCGCCACTGCAAGGACCATTACCGCCCCAGGTAATCTGGGTGCCGGCCACCAGTGCCCGGGTGCTGCAGATCTTGAAGAACCTGTCCTATGCCGGCGCCAGGACCCACTGAGAAGGCACAGCAAGGGTACCTACAGTGGTACCGTGAAGATCCCGGTGGATGAGTGGACCGTGTGCCTGCACAACACCTATCCGGATCCACCGCGACCACTGGCAAGACCTGCGGGAGGCGAACGCCGGCGCGCGGGGCCAGGCGGGCTCCAAGTTACACCCTTCAGCGGCCAAGCCCCGCAGTTTCTCTCATCCAGGTTTACGCGCTGCTATGACTTTTGATTGACGCGCAGCAGCCCACCTTCTACGCCTTGATGTCCTGGTGGGCTTGAAGCCACAGCTTATTAAGCCGGTTGTTATTCGTCCCCGGGGTATGCAGCCGCTGTGTTTCGCTGGCCGCCATGCCGCCGAAGCACGTCCGCCACCTGTAGAACGTCGCGTCGCTGAAGCCTCCTTGGCGGCGAATGTACTTGACAGGAATACCGGCTTCGGCCTGCCTGAGAAAACCAATATCTGCTCGCCGGTGAACCGGCTCTTGCGCATCTCCGTTCCTTCTTCTAGAAACAGACTCTACTAATCCAGCGCTGGTGTGCTACACGAGGCAGGTACTGCAAGCGCAGAGCCCCAGGGTTGTGCCTGGATAAAGGTTCTGGCTATGACAGGGTGCGTGATATTTTGCTGGGCTTCAGCTTTGCCGTAAATATTTGTGCCCGTGGCGAAGAAGCTGAAAACATAAAAAGACGTGCTTTATTGGCTCGCCAATCAAATAGTCTGCCTGCTTGATTTAACTTCAGCGCACATCAGGTGTCGATTATCAAGGGGGCAATGATCCGCTCTGGTATGCCGCGCAAGATGTTCATGAAACCACACGCAATGCGCTTGAGTGTGCCGGAATAGCTAGTAGCTGGCCGTATGTGCAGCTCGGTTTTGAGATCGCGGTTGATGAACTCGTCGGGGTTCATTTCCGGAGAGTATGGTGGCAGATAAAACAATTCGAGCTGGTTTTGCTCTCGTCCAGCTGCTCCTGCACCTCGTGGAACTTATGTGCCGCCAAGCTGTCAATGATAAGAAACACCTTAAGGCTTGGGGCACGGACCAAGTCTGTCATGACATCAATGAGGCAGACGGAGCTCATATCACCCTCGATGAATTTGAAGCGCGGCAGCCCTTGGTTGGGCAGTGCAGAGCATCATGGTGATGCGCGGCTTGGGCTGCTTCGTGGCGTGCTTTTACACCGGTGTGTGGTTGGTCAATGCGTAGCCTCGCATCCAGCCCGTGTCCTAGCGCATAGGTGTCTCATCGGCCCGGTAGATACTTACTCTTGGCACGGTACATGATGGGCGGGGTGCTCGACTTGCCGCCGCTGCTGAACTTGCGCCGGATGCTGCTCCAACGCCTCCCTGGCCGGGCGCTATGGCATGAAATTACAACGCCGCAAATACTCGCCCGCCGTCCGAATGGGGATGTCGGTTTTCCACCTCATCTTGACTGCCTGCATAACTGCTGCATGGTTTCACATGGCATAAGGCAATCCCAGTTGCGCAGTACCGCCTTAGGTAATATTGTCGTGTAGCAGTGTCTGTTGCGCCAACTCCAGCGCACAATGATATCCAAACGTTCGACCACGCTTGGCCGACGTGACATCGCCCAATTCCCCGTCACAGCCAGCACCAAATCGCTTGCCCCATTCAATCAAAATTTGGCGAGTCACGCTCAGAGTTTCGAATATTGCGCTCCTCATACGCCTGTCCCTGCACAATTCATGTGCTTATGGCTACATTATGGCTACAGGTGCTGCGCCGTATTTTCGGAAAGACGGCGTCCGTCGATCTTGCTCGTTGGTGCAATATATATGCGGTGAAGCCTAGTCTTGCCAGCTTCATAAGGCGAGTCGCTATGTCGCGGAATGCGCCTGCAGCCGGCTTACTTGATTCGCCGGGTGCTGATGCGCTGCAGTAAGTGTCAGACACCTATTTGGTTATGCTGCAGCTCGACTTGCAGTCCTGTCGTTTAGCAGGTTAGCGGTCTATTAGAGTAAGCTCCAAATGATGCTTTGTGTATGCCCCTGTTTGTCTAGCCGCCTTATGTGATTGAGGTGAAATAGCTTGTTAAAAGCCCATGCCGGCCTCGATGGCCAGGCATGGGCTTGGTTTTTATTTCTGGTGCTTTTGAGCCCAATTTGCCATGCCGTCACGAATTTCGGTGCGGGCGCTTTCTGAGCCTTCCCAGCCAAGTACTTTGACCCATTTGCCTTTTTCAAGGTCTTTGTAGTGCTCAAAGAAGTGTTGAATCTGCTTCAGGCGCAGTTCATTGAGGTCCTCGGGTTTCTCCCAGTGGCTGTAGATCGGGAGAATCTTGTTGGTCGGCACGGCCAGCAACTTACTGTCACCTCCAGCTTCGTCTTCCATCTTCAGGATACCGATGGGTCGGCACGTCACCACGACACCCGGAATGAGCGGGTAGGGCGTAATGACCAGAACGTCCACAGGGTCGCCGTCGTCCGCCAGCGTTTGAGGGACGTAACCATAGTTGCACGGGTAGTGCATCGCTGTGCCCATGAAGCGGTCAACGAACAGTGCGCCGCTATCTTCATCAACCTCATACTTGATGGGGTCAGCATTCATCGGGATCTCGATGATGACGTTGAACTCTTCAGGTGCTTTGGCACCAGGCGTTACGTTGTGCAGGCTCATGACTTCACTTGGTTGGGGGGAAACCGCTCATTCTAAGTACAGCGCTTGCCGCCGCCTGACTTGCTGTTGCTTCAGTGCCAGCAAAAAAACGAAGCAGAAGACAAAGTCATCCCGTAGCATGAGTTCGCACCCTCAGTGTGGTCCGCTACGTAGCGCCTGCGCGGGGGCAAGCGATACCGGCTCTATGACAGCGGCAACTTACACCGAAGGGAGCATCCTTGATGACTACCGACTGGGCGCTGTTCCTCTCCCTGGCTTGTGGACTGGCTGCAGTCCTTTATGGTTTCGTCCAGCGCAGCTGGATTCTTCGCCAGGACAGCGGCAATGAGCGGATGCGCGGAATAGCGACTGCTGTGCAGCAAGGAGCCGCTGCCTACTTGGCTCGGCAGTACAGGACGATTGCATTCGTCGGGGCCGTATTGGCTATCCTCATCGGAGTTTTTCTGAATCCTTTGACAGCAGCCGGCTTTGTTCTCGGTGCGTTGTTGTCAGCAGCATGCGGTTTTATCGGAATGAATATTTCGGTGCGCGCTAATGTTCGAACTGCACAGGCGGCAACTCTAGGAATTGGTCCCGCGCTTAACGTGGCATTCCGGGGTGGGGCAATTACAGGAATGTTGGTGGTGGGTCTAGGACTGCTTGGTGTGGGAGGCTTTTATTGGTTTATTATCTCAAGCGGAAACAATAGTTCTACGCGGAACCTCTCTGATGCGCTCAGGCCCATGCTGGGTTTCGCATTTGGTTCGTCACTTATTTCTATATTTGCAAGGCTGGGTGGGGGCATCTTTACAAAGGGTGCAGACGTAGGAGCTGACTTGGTAGGTAAAGTGGAGGCTGGTATTCCCGAAGACGATCCACGTAATCCGGCGGTGATTGCTGATAACGTAGGAGATAACGTCGGAGATTGTGCGGGCATGGCTGCAGACCTTTTTGAAACTTATGCGGTCACGTTGATTGCAACCATGGCGCTGGGCACATTGATGGTGCCTAGCGCCCCTATCGAAGCAGTTGTGTATCCTCTACTGCTGGGTGGTGTCTCAATCATTGCATCCATTATTGGTTGTGCTTTCGTGAAAGCTAGGCCCCAAATGAGAAATGTGATGCCGGCTCTTTATAAGGGCTTGATTGTGGCTGGAGTATTATCACTGCTCGCATTCTGGGTGGTTACTGTGATTATTTTCCCTCAAGACGCTTTAGGGAAATATACGCACCTGCGCTTGTGGGCTGCTTGCGTGGTGGGTCTTGCATTAACTGCGGCCATGGTTTGGGTTACTGAATATTATACCGGCACGCAGTATAAGCCTGTACGGCACGTGGCGCAAGCATCTACCACCGGGCATGGGACGAATATTATTGCAGGTCTTGGGGTAAGCATGAAGAGTACTGCTTGGCCCGTGGTATTTGTGTGTATCGCAATTGCGATCTCTTATCAATTGATCGGCCTTTATGGGATAGCTGTTGCAGCCACGTCCATGCTAAGTATGGCTGGAATTATTGTGGCTCTTGATGCCTATGGCCCTATCACGGACAACGCGGGCGGGATTGCCGAAATGGCTGATCTGCCGAGCAGTGTAAGGGATATCACCGACCCTTTGGATGCAGTGGGGAATACTACCAAGGCGGTGACTAAAGGTTATGCCATTGGTTCGGCAGGTTTGGCGGCGCTGGTGCTGTTTGCTGATTATTCGCATGCATTGCAGGGTCGCGGTGTAAATGTGCGATTCGACCTCTCGGATCCAAGTGTAATTATTGGTCTTTTTATTGGTGGGTTGATTCCTTATCTTTTCGGCGCCATGGCAATGGAGGCTGTTGGGCGAGCGGCTGGTTCAGTGGTCGAGGAAGTTCGGCGTCAATTTCGAGAAATACGGGGCATTATGGAGGGCTCGGGGCAGCCGGAATATGGTCGCGCCGTTGATATGCTGACAAGCGCTGCCATTAAGGAGATGGTTGTGCCATCTCTGTTGCCGGTTATTGCTCCCATTTTTGTGGGTTTATTGTTGGGGCCTAAGGCGCTTGGTGGATTGCTGATGGGAACTATTGTTACCGGGCTTTTTGTTGCTATCAGTATGTGCACCGGCGGAGGCGCTTGGGATAATGCAAAAAAATATATTGAAGATGGGCACTATGGAGGAAAAGGGTCTGACGCTCATAAGGCTGCGGTGACGGGTGATACGGTAGGTGATCCTTATAAGGATACTGCCGGGCCTGCCGTCAATCCATTAATAAAGATAATAAATATCGTTGCACTTCTAATTGTTCCAATTCTACCTCTGGATAATTACTCCATGAATTCTTTGTATGACTCGCTTGCTGAGTCGTATGTCGCTGTTTTGTCTGGGCATTAGCAAGAAAAAGTATTGGCGATTATTCTTAAATATTGGGTGCAATCAATTCAAAAGTGCAATACTGGAGCGTGGTGCTGGTCGGGTAAGGCATTAATCCATGTCAGTGAAGATGGCAGAGCCGGAGAAGCGTCCGATGAGACGTGATATACAGTTGCGGCCAGTGGAGTGGCTGACGATTGCAAGCCCGCTGCAGCGGCGTAAAAGCCTTTGAGTCGGACCTGCGAAACTATTTTTGTCGCAGTACGGCACTAGTGGGTCATCCGGCACGATGGGTGGACTTTTGTTCGACAACGACTATTGTTGTTGGGACGGCTGCTTTTCAGGAGGCATGCCATGGCCTACCCACGCAAGGATCAGTTACGTGCGCTGACTGAT
>NZ_JABBFW010000063.1 GCF_012927045.1 Azohydromonas caseinilytica
GCCAGCAACGGCGCTACCGGGTCAGGACCACGGATTCCAACCACGCGCTGCCGGTGGCGAAGAACCTGCTGGACCAGAAGTTCGTTGCCAGCGAGCCGAACCAGGTGTGGCTGACCGACATCACTTAGTGGCTATTCCAGTAGGCCAGTTGCGCGCCAAACGATGAGACCGCAGGCCAGATGAAGCATGGCGATATAGGTGTCGGCCCGCTTTTCCCAGCGCACCAAGAGGCGCCGGAAACGATTGAGCCAACTGTGCGCTCGTTCCACCACCCAGCGACGAGCCCGGAAGCCGGCTTCGCGTTTGATGGCCTGGGCCTCCTCACCACGAGTGCGAATGTGAGCCGTGAAGCCGAATGCCGCCACGATGGCGCGCACCTCGTTGTAGTCGTAGCCCTTGTCCAGGCACAGGCCCTGTGGGGCCTCGCGCGTGGGCCTGGGTCGCTTGACGACGATGCCCGCCAGGGTGGCTGCGGTGAGCTTCATGTCGTGACGATTAGCCCCGGCTACCTCAACGGCCAATGGCAGGCCCGCCGCGTCAGTGAGCGTGCTGCGCTTGACGCCGCTTTTGCCGCGATCCGTAGGATTGGGGCCGGTTTTTCCCCCCACCCAGCGGCGCCTTCGTCGTCGCCCCGTCCATGGCCAGCCAGCTCCAGTCGATGCCCTTCAAGGCGTCGTACGCCAACAGTCCCTGCTGCCAAAACTCCAGGAACACTCCGGCGTCGCACCACTCGCGAAAGCGTCGGTAGGCCGAACTGCACGAGCACACGCCCGTGGCACTCAAGGCGTTCCAGTGCATGCCCGTGCGCAGCACCAGCAGGATGGCATTCATGGCCGCACGATCCGGCACGCGAGGGTTGTGGCACCCCAAAGGGTGCCTGGGCCTCGGTGGCAGCAGCGGTTCCATCTGCTCCCACAACTCGTCTGGGATGCGCCAGCCGTCGTCCTTCTTCACCAACCCCATCGCTTGTTCTTATAGCCATGCCGAGAGCGGCCGCCATTGTAGGCGGCCTACCGAAATCAGCTCTTATGTGGCGACGGACGAGGGATGGCTGTACCTGGCCGGCGTGAAGGATCTCTACAGCTGCGAGATCGTGGGCTATGCCATGGGCGAGCACATGACGCAGCAGCTCACGGGCCAGGCGCTGTTTGCCGCGTACAAGAAGCACCGGCCGCCGCGAGGCCTGATCCATCACAGCGACCGCGGCAGCCAGTACTGCGCCCACGACTATCGCAAGTTGGTGAAGTCGCTCGGCATGGAGGCGTCGATGTCACGCCGGGGCAACTGCTGGGACAACGCCCCGATGGAAAGCTTCTGGGGAAGCCTCAAAACGGAGCTGGTCCACCATGAGCGCTATGCGACGCGCGCCCAGGCCACAGCGGCAATCCGCGAGTGGATCGAGATCTTTTACAACCGCCAGCGCCGCCATAGCCGGCTGGGCAACGTGGCGCCAGCGGTCTTTGCGCGACAACATTTCCACAACGAAGGGGCGCGGGCGGCTTAAAAGTCGCTGTCCACTCTTGTCAGGACACCTCAGTCCTGGGTGCTCTGGTCGGCAAGCGCGAAATGGATGCTTATGTTCCTGCTCCACGCCGCAGCCTGGCCGAGGTAGGCGCCGTAGCCCGGCACTTCGAGCTTGAACATATACGCCCCGTAGACGCCGCTGCTTTGCGCGCGCACGAGGCGCAGCGTGACGGTGCCGGTGTAGTCGCCCTCGTGGTCGTCCTTGCCGGTGCAGGCGTAGGTGCCGGAATAGTCGGTGCCGGTGAAGGGCGCGGGAGCGGCTTGGGCGGCGGCGCAGGAAAGGGCGAGCGCGAGGATGGAGCTGGTTTTCAGTTTATTTCTCCCTTTCTAAGTTCAATATTGCAAAGCGGGGGCAAACAGACCTCAAGACTTTGGCTTGCGGAACGAGTCATAAACCTTTCTCAGCAGATGATTCAGCGCCAAGCTTCGGAATTCAGAGTCCCCCATCAGCTTTCCGAAGATTTCCTCATTCCCTTCCATGCGGTCGATCACCAAGCCCTCAAAAGTCTGCTCGAACACATGCCGAAAATCTTCCAGTGAATTGTTCTCGGCCGCCTTGCGCAACGCTTCGCTCTCGATGGCCTCCTCCTGAATCTGGTCAAAGAAAAGCTGGTCAGCCTGGGTGAAGTCCGTGCCGAAGCGCTCGTTGAGGATGTCGATCAGCTCGGAAAGCCTGACCAGTTCATCGGGCTGGCCCGTGCCCACGTCCGCAGGCCCCTTGAGGGCTGTGGCTTCACCGGCGCTCAAGTCGATTCGGCCTTCCGAAATCTTCTGCAGCCGGTAGTACTGCAGTTCCACTTCGTCCTCCACATGGACCGGGCCGTGACCTTCCCGCTTCGGCAGCTTGGTAAGCAGAAAACGCAGGTAGGTGTAGAGGCGTTCCAGATCGCTGTCCTGGTAGGGAATGACCTGCGAGAGGAAACCGTACAGGTTGCGGAAGTTCACCAGCAGGGCTTTCAGCGCCTCGCACTCTTCCTCCTGGCGCTGCTTGAAGCGCTCGACGGCGTGGTCCAGGACGCCGTTCATGGCCGCATGGTCGGTCACGGAGGCCTGGCGGCGCGGCTTGAAGTAAATGGCACAGAAAGCACGCACCTCGTCGTCGTGAATCAGGCCCGATTCGTCGATCTGGTGCTGGAGCCGGTACAGGTGCTGAGCGTCGGTCAGCGGCTCGGCTGGCGTGTCCTCGTAATAAGGCTTGAAAGCGCGGTAAATCTCTTCAGGCGCGTTGCGGAAGTCCAGGATGAAAGTGTCTTCCTTGCCGGCACAGGTCCGGTTCAGGCGTGACAGCGTCTGCACCGCCTGCAAGCCGGTGAGCTTGCGGTCCACGTACATCGTGTGCAGCAAGGGCTGGTCAAAACCGGTCTGGTATTTCTCGGCCACCAGCAACACCTGGTATTCGTGGCTGTCGAAAGCCTCGGGCAGCTCGCTTTCCTTGATGCCGCCGTTCATTCCGACTTCGGTCCAGGTTTTCCCGGGCGCATCGGGATCGTCCACCGTGCCGGAAAAGGCCACCAGCGTCTTCACGTCCTGGTAGCCCTTGCTCGCGATATAGGCGTCGAAAGCGCGCTTGTAGCGCACCGCGTGCAGCCGCCCTTCCGTCACCACCATGGCCTTGGCCCGGCCGCCGATCTTGTGGCGCACGTGGGTGCGGAAGTGCTCGACCATCACCTCGGTCTTGGTCCCCACATGGACCTCGTGCAGCGTCAGCGTGCGTGCCAGGGCGCGCGCCGTCTTCTTGCGCTCCACATGCGGGTCGTCGTCGCCTACCTGCACGAGCCGGAAATAGGCTTCGTAGGTGATGTAGTGCTTGAGCACGTCGAGGATGAACTTCTCCTCGATGGCTTGACGCATGGTGTAGAGGTGGAACGGTGCCTCGCCACCGGGGCCGGGCTCGTCGAACACCTTCTTGGTCTTGTACTTGGGCGTGGCCGTGAAGGCGAAGAAGCTCAGGTTCGGCTGCCGGCCCCGCTTGAGCATCTCGCGCACCACGCCGGCCAGCTGGTCCTCGTCGCCTTCTTCTGCAGCATCCGTGCCCGCGCCTTCGTCACCCAGCTCACGCTGCTCGGCCAGGTAGCGAGCGGCGGCTTCCTGCACGCCATGGGCGTTGAGGACGCCCTTGAGCTCCATCGCGTTCTCACCCGATTGCGAGCTGTGCGCCTCGTCCACGATCACGGCGAAGCGCTTGCCGCGGGTGCTGATGTCCAGCCCCTCGCGCTCCTTGGCCGGCAGCTCCTCGCGCAGCTTGGACAGCGTCTCGGCAACGAAGGGGAACTTCTGCAGCGTGGTGATGACGATGGGCGTGCCCTGCGCCAGGGCCTGCACCAGCTGGCGCGTGTCCTCGTCGATCTTCTGCACCACGCCCTGCTTGTGCTCGAACTGGTAGATGGTGTTTTGCAGCTGCTGGTCCAGCACGCGCCGGTCCGTCACCACGATCACCGAGTCGAACACCCGGCAGTCCTGCGCGTCGTGCAGGCTGGAGAGCCGGTGCGCCAGCCAGGCGATGGTGTTGGACTTGCCCGAGCCGGCCGAGTGCTGCACCAGGTAATTGCGCCCGCTGCCGTGCTCGCGCGCATGGGCCACCAGGCGGCGCACCGCGTCGAGCTGGTGGTAGCGCGGGAAGATCATGGTTTCCCGGCTGATCTTGCGGATGCCCTCGTCGGTGACGATGCGCTTTTCCTCGACCTGCAGGTGCATGAAGCGGCCCAGGATGTCCAGCAGCGAATCGCGCTGCCACACCTCGCGCCACAGGTAGGCCGTGCGGTAGTCGCCGTCGGCCGCCGGTGGATTGCCGGCGCGCCCGCGGTGGCCCAGGTTGAACGGCAGGAAGTGCGTCTTGTCGCCGGAGAGCCGGGTGCACATCCAGACCTCGTCCGGGTCCACCGCGAAATGCACCAGGGTGCGCTTCTTGAACTCGAAGATCAGTTCACGGCCGTCGCGCTGGCGCTTGTACTGGAGCTTGGCATCCGCGACCGTCTCGCCCGACATCGGGTTCTTCAACTCGGCCGTCACCAGCGGCAGGCCGTTGAGCAGCAGCACCAGATCCAGGCTCTTGTTGTGCCCCTCGCCGTAGAAGAGCTGGCGCGTGACGGTCAGCCGGTTGTGCGCGTAGAGCGCCAGGGTCTGCGGGTTCAGGCCGTTGCTGGGCGCGAACTGGGCCACGCGCAGCGTGCGGCCATAGCACTTAAAGCCCTGGCGCAGCACTTTCAGCACGCCCTTGGTGTCCAGCTCCTTCACCAGGTGGTCCAGCACCACGGTGCCCGCGTCCAGGCCGTGGATGGCCTGCAGGCCCTGCCAGAGCCTGGGCTGCGTGGCCTCGATGAAGCCCAGTACCCCGACCGGGTCCAACGCCCTTACCCGGTCGAAACGGCCCTGCGCCGGCCCCTGCCGGTAATCAATGAACTCGTAGCCGCCCGAAGCACACAGCTCATGGACGATGGCGTCTTCAAAACGGGCTTCGGTGTGCTTTTTCATGAAGGCAAGCGGTGAAATTCAAGCCAGGGCTTCGAGCGCAATAGGAGCTTCTGTTTCAACAGTGGCCGGGAGAGAGACATTACGAACGTCAATCTGACCAGAGATTGCAGCAACAATCAAAGCCACACGATATTCCAATAACTTCTCAATAGCCGCTTGAGTCTTTGAGATCAACGCGTCTATTTTCTTTGTCGAACGCTGAACATGCGCAACGATCTCCATTTGCTCTTGAACGGGCGGCACACATATCCTTAAACTTGCTGCATCACCCTGGTATATGGTTTTATGAGTGAACCCATGGTAAGTCTTTCGAACTCTTGCCGCATAGCACGAAATTGAAGCAGAAGATACTCACTCACAAGACGCTCGCCCGGCACCCAATTCCAGAAATCTTGACTTGTAGCCATGGCCACAGGCATTACACCCGAATAGCCGACTGATGCTGTTCTTGAAAGCACCACCGTACCTGCAGGCAGCAACTCCGCCGCAGAATTCGCAAGCCCCAACCCACTAATTTTCTCTTTGGTATCACCCAAATAAGTAATACTTTCATCCCTGATTTGCCAAACATCGGCAAGAGTAAACCAAGGAATATCGCAACCCTCCCAGTATTCAGGTTCCGCGCGACTCGGAGTATGCCCCGTTTTCATGGCCGCAAAACGTCTTATATTCCCGGAATCCCAGTGCGCAGGAATTCTATTGACCCACGGAACACAGGAAGCGCGCAATAGAACATTGGCGGCAATTCCCTTTGTTACCGCCTGCGTTACAACTGCCAAACGCTCTTCCTGCAACCTCTCAATGAGCAGTTGCTTCTTACTAGCCCTAACTTTATGCGGGCACGGTAGATGCTGGCATGCCGAGTGAGACCGTCTACTGGGCGAGGTTTCACCATGGCAAGACCGTTGATCGACGACGAGCTCTGGGCTGTGATCGAGCCATTGC
>NZ_JABBFW010000064.1 GCF_012927045.1 Azohydromonas caseinilytica
CCATCTACGGCATGCCGATCCTGGAGGCCTACAAGGCCAAGACCGTGATCGTGAACAAGCGCAGCATGGCCGCCGGTTATGCCGGGCTGGACAACGAGCTGTTCTACATGGACAAGACCATGATGGTGTTCGGCGACGCCAAGAAGGTCGTCGAGGACATGGTCAAGGCGGTGGAGTGACCACAAGTCGCCGCAAGCGCGTCCTCCGCTCCGTTGGCCTATAGGATGCGCACGTGGTGAATCTCTCTTTCCATCTCGACGACTTGCGGGTCTTCTGCTTGGCGGCGCGGCGCGCCAACTTCGCCGCCACCGCCAAGGAACTGGGTACCTCCCCGGCCTTCGTGAGCAAGCGCATCGCGATCCTGGAGAAGGCGCTGGGCGTCAACCTGTTCCATCGGGCGGGGCGCCGCGTGGCGGTCACCGACGACGGCGAGGCGGTGTTCCGTGCCGCGCAGCAGATTCTCGAAGGCGTGGGCCGCATGGCCGACACGGTAGCAAGCGCCAAGGCCGAGCCGAGCGGCGTGCTGCGCATCAGCAGCGGCTTCCGGCTTGGGCGCCGGCATGTGGCGCCGGCCTTGTCCCAGTTGGCCAAGCGTTACCCCGAGCTCGAGATCTGGCTGGAGGTGGTGGACCGCCAGGTCGATCTGGTTGCGGAGGACATCGACCTCGACATCCGGGTCGGCGAGGTGCTTGAGCCTCACTTGGTAGCGCACCGCATCGTGCCAGCCTACCGGTTGCTGTGCGCCGCGCCCAGCTACCTGGAGCGCATGGGCGAGCCCAGGACGTTGGCTGACCTGGCCCAGCACGAGTGCCTGCTGCTGCGCGAGCGCGACCTGCCTTTTGGCGTCTGGCGCCTGACCGGCCCGAATGGCTTGGAGACGGTGAAGGTCAGCGGCGCGCTGGCGTCGAACAACGCCGACATCGTGCGCGTATGGGCTCATGATGGCCACGGCATTCTGCTGGCGTCAGACTGGGACGTCGCCGGCAGCCTGGCCAGCGGGCAACTGGTGCGCGTGCTGCCGGCCTACAGCCAGTCCGCGGACGTCTGGGGTGTCACGCCGGTACGGTCAAGCCAGTCGGCCAAGGTACGGGTGTGCGTGGCGTTCCTGCAGGAGCAGCTGACACGCGGTCCGTACTCGCTCGGCGCCCAAGCAACCGGATAGCGCTTCAGCAAGCTCGCTGCCCAGTGGCCAGCAGCGCAGGCCGTCTGCTGTCCCGACCGTTGAGCCAGGTGCCCAGCGCGCCGCAGACAGCAATGGCAGCGATCCCGGCCACTGCCCAGCGGTCCGGGACATGCGAAAACACGAGCCAGCCCGCCAGCGTAGCGAAGCCAATCTGCGCGTACAAATAAGGCGTCAGCACCGCAACCGGCGCTCGCATGTAGGCCAGGATCAGCAGGAAATGGCCCACGGTGCTAGCCACCCCCAGCAGGACAAGGCCCATCCACAACGCCGGTGACTCGAGCGCTTGCCAGGCGAAAGGCAGCGCCAGGCTCGTGGCCACGGCACCCACGCAGCCGGTATAGAAATGCATGGTGCCGGGGTCGTCGGTCCTGGCCAGCCGGCTGGTGACGACCTGGAACCCGGTGTTGGTCGCTACCAGCCCCAGGGGCAGCAGCATGGACCAATCGAACATGTCGGCGCCCGGCCTGATCACGACCAGCGCCCCGGCAAAGCCACCCAGCGTACACAGCCAGCGTGCCAACGAGATGTGCTCACCCAGGGACGTGGCGGCGATCAGCGTGATCAGCAGCGGCGTGAGCATCACGATCGCGGTGAACTCGCCTACCGGCATGACCTTTAAGCTCATGAACGCGAACACGCTGCACAGCAGCAGTAGCAGTCCGCGCAGCAGATGCATCCAGGGCCGCCGCGTGTACAACAGTGACCGCCCCCGGCGGGGCAGCAATACCACCCCGGTGATAGCGGCCTGGAACATGTATCGGCACCACACCGTCATCAGCAGCGGCACACCCACGCTGACGAACTTGGTGGCGGTGTCGAGCAGGGCGAAGCAGGCCACCGCTGCAATAAGCAGGGCAATGCCGTGTAAGACGCGGTTGGAAGAATTCAAGAGTATTTCCTTCTCCCAGCAGCGTACAAAACACGAATCTAAGGATCAACGCGCGAAGCGTGGAGCCTCGGTTCACGAAATGTGAACAAGACGTGCTTTGTGGCAGCCGTAGCCGCAGTCGAGGCCGGCACGTTGCCGTTGGTGTGCCTTGGCTGCCACGATGTCGCAGTCGGTCAAGAGCATGGCGCTTTCATGCAAGCCGGTGCCACGCTGTTGCCTATCCTGAACGGATGGAAACCGACCTCCCGACCAGCCCCGCCGACGAGCTCCTCCTGTTGCTCGACAGAAACCAACTGCCCTACGACATCGCGGAGCATGAGCCCGTCTTCACCATTGCGGACGCGCTCGCCGCGGCACCCGACATTGACGGCTTCAAGACCAAGAACGTGTTCCTGCGCGACGCCAAGGGCACGCGCCATTTCCTGGTCATCGTCCCGCACGACATGCGGCTGGACCTGCAGGCCCTGGCCCGGACGCTGGAGAGCACCAAGCTCAGCATGGGCTCGGCGGAGCGGCTGCAGCGCTACTTGGGCGTGACGCCCGGCGCCGTGAGCGTGTTCGCGCTGCTCAACGACAAGGGACGGGCGGTCGAGCTGGTGTTCGACCAGCGCGTGTGGGACGCGCAGAAGTTGCAGGCACATCCGCTGCGCAATACGGCCACGGTGGCCATCGACCGGCAGGCCCTGGCCGGCTTCCTGGCGCTGACGGGGCATGTGCCCAAGGTGATCCAGATCTGACGGAGTCTCCTTCCTTGCCTGCAAGGTTGCGGCGCCGGCGTCGAGGACGCCGGCGCCGTTTTTGTTTGGCCGGTGTCGTTTCCAGGCCAACGGCCCAGCACACCGTGTCGTATGCGGGCAATCCCGTGATGTCGGATTTGGGCAAGTGCATGTCCGCGGCGCACAAGCCGCGAAAGCTCCCGGCTCAAAGAATGAAGCCAACAAACGCTGATCTGGATCAAGTCCAGCAAAGCCCAAGGCGGCCTCCGCGCCGACTGCTTCTTCTCAACGCAACGCCGACCCATTCGCACAGCCAAGCCATGAACACGACTTCATTCTTCGCCGACCCGCTGACCCAGGCCGACCCGCGCATCGCCAAGGCGCTGGGCCAGGAGCTCGGCCGGCAGAAGGGCCAGATCGAGCTGATCGCCTCCGAGAACATCGTCTCGCGCGCGGTGATGCAGGCGCAGGGCTCGGTGTTCACCAACAAGTACGCCGAGGGCTATCCCGGCAAGCGCTACTACGGCGGCTGCGAGTGGGCCGACGCGGTGGAGTCGCTGGCCATCGACCGGCTGTGCACGCTCTTCGGTGCGCGCTATGCCAACGTGCAGCCGCACTCGGGCGCGCAGGCCAACACCGCGGTGATGCTGGCGCTGGTGAAGCCCGGCGACACGGTGCTGGGCATGGCGCTGTCGGCCGGCGGCCACCTCACGCATGGCGCCAAGCCGGCGCTGTCGGGCAAGTGGTTCAACGCCGTGCAGTACGGCGTGCGCGAGGCCGACAGCCGCATCGACTACGACGAGGTCGCTCGGCTGGCCCGCGAGCACCGGCCCAAGCTCATCATCGCCGGCTTCTCGGCCTACCCGCGCGTGATCGACTGGGCGCGCTTTCGCGCCATCGCCGACGAGGTGGGCGCGCTGCTGATGGTGGACATGGCGCACGTGGCCGGCCTCGTGGCCGCGGGCGTCTACCCGAGCCCGGTGCCGCATGCGCACGTGACCACCAGCACCACGCACAAGACGCTGCGCGGCCCGCGCGGCGGCGTGATCCTGACCAACGACGAGGAGATCGCCAAGAAGGTCAACGCCGCGGTGTTCCCCGGCGCGCAGGGCGGGCCGCTCATGCACGTCATCGCCGCCAAGGCCGTGGCCTTCGGCGAGGCGCTGCAGCCCGCTTTCAGCGACTACGCGCGCCAGGTGGTGGCCAACGCGCAGGCCCTGGGCGAGACGCTGCTCAAGGGCGGGCTCGATCTCGTCACCGGCGGCACCGACAACCACCTGCTGCTGGTGGACCTGCGCCCGCTGGGCCTCAAGGGCAACCAGACCGAGGTGGCGCTGGAGCGCGCGGGCATCACCTGCAACAAGAACGGCATCCCCTTCGACACCGAGAAGCCCACCATCACCTCGGGCATCCGTGTCGGCACCGCCGCCATCACCACGCGCGGCATGCGGGAGGACGACTGCCGCGAAGTCGCCCGGCTGATCCTGGACGTGATGCAGGCGCTGCGCCGGCATCCCGAGGGCGACGCCAAGGTGGAGATGCTGGTGCGCGAGCAGGTCCACGCCCTCACGTCCCGCTTCCCCATCTATCCCAACCTCTGATGCCGAGGACCGACGACATGAATTCGATCCACGCCAACGCCATCGTCATCGACGGGCTGATCATCTCCAAGTGGGACCGCTCGGTCTTCGAGGACATGAGCAAGGGCGGCCTCACCGCCGCCAACTGCACCGTCTCGGTGTGGGAGGACTTCAAGGGCACGGTGCACAACATCGCGCAGATGAAGTCGCTCATCCGCGAGAACGCCGACCTGCTCATGCTGGTGCGCAACACGCGCGACATCGAGCAGGCCAAGCTCGAGCGCAAGACCGGCATCATCCTGGGCTTCCAGAACGCGCACGCCTTCGAGGACCACCTGGGCCACATCGAGGCGTTTGCCGACATGGGCGTGCGCGTGGTGCAGCTTTGCTACAACACCCAGAACCTCATCGGCACGGGCTGCTACGAGCGCGACGGGGGCCTCTCGGGCTACGGCCACGAGGTCATCGCCGAGATGAACCGCGTGGGCATCATGGTGGACCTCTCGCACGTGGGGGCCAAGACCAGCGAGGAGGCGATCCTGGCCTCCAGGAAGCCCGTCACCTACAGCCACTGCCTGCCCGCGGGGCTCAAGGAGCACCCGCGCAACAAGAGCGACGAGCAGCTGCGCTTCATCGCCGAGCATGGCGGCTTCATCGGCGTGACCATGTTCCCGCCGTTCCTGCGCCGCGGCATCGAGGCCACGGTGGAGGACTACGTCGAGGCGCTCGATTACGTCATCAACCTCGTGGGCGAGGACTGCGTGGGCGTGGGCACCGACCACACCCAGGGCTACGGCCAGGACTTCTTCGAGCATCTCACGCACGACAAGGGCCGGCACCGGCGTCTCACCAACTTCGGCACCGTGCTCAACCCGGTGGGCATCCGCACCATCGGCGAGATGCCCAACCTCACGGCGGCGATGCTGCATGCGGGCTGGCCGACCCGCAAGATCGAGAAGGTCATCGGCGGCAACTGGCTGCGCGTCTTCAAGGAAGTGTGGGGAGCCTGAGCATGAATCCGCAACTGCCCATCGACGTCAATCCGGACACCGGGATCTGGAGCACCGACGGCTTGCCGATGATCTACGTGCCGCGGCACTTCTTCGTCAACAACCACGTCGAGGCCGAAGCCGCCATCGGGCGCGAGGCCTACGCGCAGAGCCTCTACAAGGCCGGCTACCGCTCGGCGTACTTCTGGTGCGAGCAGGAGGCCAGGACGCACGGCCTGCAGGGGCTGGCGGTGTACGAGCACTACCTCAAGCGGCTGTCGCAGCGCGGCTGGGGCCTGTTCTCGTTCCAGGAGGTGGACGCGGCCACGGGCCACGCGCGCATCAAGCTGCAGCACTCGGTGTTCGTGCTGGCGCAGGGCATCGCCGGCGTGCCGGTGACGCG
>NZ_JABBFW010000065.1 GCF_012927045.1 Azohydromonas caseinilytica
CGCGGCTGGCGCAGCCCGAGCCCAGCCTGGCCGACGCGGTGGCGGCGCTGGTGCCGGTGTGCCGCGAGAGCGCGCTGGTGCTGGCCGGGCCGCGCGGCGAGTCGGGCCTCTCCAGCGGCATGCTGCCCTACCTGCTGGCGCAGCGGCTGCAGCGCGAGCTCATCGGCGAGGTGATCGACCTGCGGCCCGAAGCCGATGGCGGCTGGCGCGTGGTGCAGGCGCTGCCGCGCGGGGCACGCCGCGCCTGGCGGCTGGAGCCCGGCACCGCGGCGGTGCTGGTGACCAGCGCGCGGCTGGCGCAGCGCGAGGACCTGCCGCAGCGCCACGCCTGGGTGGCGGCGCAGCACGGACGCATCGAGGACCGGCGAGCCGACACCGCATCTTCGGGACAGCTCGAGGCCAACCGCTGGGTGCTGGAGCCCGCGCGCAAGCAGCGCCGCGCGCTGGCCGCCGCGTCCAACGAGAGCGGCGCGGCGCGCATGGCGCGCGCCACGGGCTCCGGGGCGCCGGCCAGGCAGGGCGGCATCGTCATCCGCGAGGGCAGCACCGTGGACAAGGCCCAGGCGCTGCTGGAGCACCTGCGCAAGCTGGCGTTGGTACAACCGCCAGCCTGAAGCCCTAAGCACACCGCGCGATACCGTCTCGCGCGGGCGTTGCACCCTTCAACACGAAAGCCCAGGCCGCCCAATGGCGGCCTGGGCTTTTGCACGGGTTGGTCGGGCCAAGCACGTTCCGTGCGGCCCGGTATGGACCTGCCAACGTTGGTTTATGTATTTGAGTCTGCTTATCACAGATCAAGTCAATATTCTGGTAAATATAAAATTGCCGCAGCGCGATACTGGGGAATATAAGAGAAATCACCTGTTCACGCGGGAGTGGGATTGCGGTGCAATCACGATTGGTCTTCAGGTCTGACTGACACACGAATGCCCAGTCTTTAGGCGGCATGTTGCACAAGGAAACGAGTTGCCCTCTTGCCAGTGTGCCGATTTCATAGCTCGGTGCTTGCGCTGGTTTTGCGGTTGCCTCGCCATCTTCTGGCACGTCGCCTTTTGATGTAGGCACTGCACCGGTGCATGCTGCACCGCGGCATGGCTCTGGGGCATGTGTATTGGCCGCTGAATGCACCAAATGATGGATGAATCCGTGAGCTGGCGTTTTGCAGTGGATCAATACGGGTCAATGTGCGGTGGCATGGCTCTTGCGATTTGCCTGGTGTCTGCTCCAAAGCCGGTCCTTGCCATTTAGAGGCCTCAAGCCATGGTTGTTTCTTCAAGCGCTTCGTCCCCGGTCCGTCATTTCGGATTCCTGCTGCTGGGCAATCATTCAATGATTGCCTTTGCCAATGCGGTAGAGGTGCTGCGCATGGCCAATCTCTTGAGCCGCCAGCAGCTTTACTCATGGACCGTGGCAACGGTCGAGGGCGATAAAACCACTGCCAGCAACGGCTTGGCTCTGGCTGACGCAGGCAGCTTGTCTGACCTGGACGCCTGTGACCTGGTATTCGTCTGCGGCGGCGTGGAAGTGCAAAAGGTTATCAGCGACGAGGTCGTGCAGGACCTGCGCCGCCGTGCCGCCCGGGGACAGCCGTTGGGCGCACTTTGCACCGGCACCCATGCGCTGGCGGCAGCGGGGGTCTTGGATGGCTATCGGTGTGCAGTGCACTGGGAAAACCTGGTGGCGCTGCGCGAGTCCTATCCCAAGGTGAATTTCGCGCTGGAGGTTTTCGTCATCGACCGCGAGCGTGTCACTGCCTCCGGCGGTATTGCACCTCTGCACCTGATGATTCAGCTGGTGCGCAGCCATCACGGCAACAAGCTGGCGATGGCGATTTCGGAGCAGTTCATCGTCGATCGCGTGCGTGACCACACCGACCAGCAAAAACTCCCGCAGCCCGAATTCGTCGGTCCCGGCTACGAGCACTTGGTGGAAGCGGCGGAGCTGATGGCCGCGAATATTGAGGAGCCGCTGGCGCTGTCGGAAATTGCGGATGCGGCCGGCATTTCATTGCGCCAGCTTGAGCGCCTGTTTCATCGGTATTATCACGTGACGCCGGCGCAGCATTATCTGACCTTGCGCCTGCGCCGTGCGCGAGAACTGCTGTCGCACACCAGTGCCCCGATCATGCAAATCACGGTGGCCTGCGGATTCCAGACGGCATCGCATTTCTGCAAGGCCTATAGGGCCCAGTTCGGACATTCTCCCAGTGACCATCGTCGCCAGGGCGGCAAACAGGGTGCGATTCATCTGGTGGCCGCGGCGGAGGCCGGTGCGCGCCGGACCCGCGTCAGCCGTGCTGCCGCGGGCGGCATGGCCTCCTACGCGTCCTGAAACTCAGGAAAAGTCCCGGGTCAAAACCCAGGCGAGAAAATGAAATGGGCCGCGACCCACCCGTCGCGGCCCATTTTTCTGGTCAGCAAAGCGGCGCAGCGCCGGTTGCCGCTCACAGCGAGGTCAGTACCTCCGGCTGGCCGTTCTTGAAGCCGTACACGCTCACCGGCGAGGACTTCAGGTCGTGCTTGTCGGTGAACGAGTACTCGCCGGCCACGCCCTTGTAGCTGCCCTTGGCCATTTGTTCGGCGACCTTGCCCGGGTCGGTCGAGCCGGCCTTCTGCATGGCGTCGGCCAGCAGCATGGCGCCGTCGTAGAAGTTGGCGGCGTAGGTCAGCGGGTCGCGCTGGTAGGCGGCCTTGTACTTGGCGGCGAAGGCACGGCCGGCGTCGGCCTTGCCCAGGATGGTGCCGGCCTGGGCGCACAGCACCTTGCCGTCGGCAGCGCCGCCGCTCAGCCGCGCGGTCTCGGTGGCGCAGATGCCGTCGCCGCCCAGCAGCTTGGCCTGCACGCCCAGCGACACCATCTGGCGCAGCATCGGGCCGCCCTGGGCCGAGTAGCCGCCGAAGAACACGGCATCGGGCTTGGCGCTGCGGATGGAGGTCAGGATGGGCGTGAAGTCCGTGGCCTTGTCGGTGGTGAACTCCTGCTTGACGATGTTGAGGCCCTGGCGCTTGGCCTCGGCCACGAACTCCTGCACCAGGCCCTGGCCGTAGGCGCTGCGGTCATCGACCACCGCCACGTTCTTGATCTTCATTTCCTTGGCGGCGTAGACCGCCATGGCCGAGCCCAGCTGCACGTCGTTGACGCCGATGCGGAACAGCCGCGGGTAGCCCAGCTCGGTGATCTTGGGGTTGGAGCCCACCGTCATCATCACCATGCCGGCCTCGTTGTAGACGCGGCCGGCCGGGATGGCGACGCCGGAGTTGTACGGGCCGACCACGAACTTGACCTTCTGGTCGGCCAGCTTCTGCGCCACGGCCACGCCCTGGCGCGGGTCGGCCGCGTCGTCCTCGGCCACGACCTCGAAAGTGACCTTCTGGCCGCCGACCTGGATGCCCTTGGCGTTGAGCTCCTTGACGGCCAGCAGCAGGCCGTCGCGGTTGTCCACGCCATAGGCGGACTGCGGACCGGACAGCGGGCTGCTGAAGCCGATCTTCACGACCTGCTGCGCCTGGGCGGCGAAGGAGGCGGCGGCCAGGGCGACGGGCATGAGCGCGGAGAAGAGCTGCCGCGCGCTGAAGTGGAATGCCTTCATGGGAACGGATCGGTTGAGCTTCATACCGAAGCGAGGCCGGTATTCTGGCCCTGCGCCGGCCGGGCTCGCGACCGTGTTTCCCTGCAGCGGATCGGGCCGCGACGTGCCCGCCGCGGCCCGAAAGTCACACTTCTTTTCCCGATGCGTTTCAGAACGAGCTCAGCGCCTCCGGCTGGCCGTTCTTGAAACCGTACACGCTCACCGGCGAGGACTTCAGGTCGTGCTTGTCGGTGAAGGAGTACTCGCCGGCCACGCCCTGGTAGCTGCCCTTGGCCAAGGCTTCAGCGAGCTTGCCCGGGTCGGTGGAGCCGGTCTTCTGCATGGCGTCGGCCAGCAGCATGGCGGCGTCGTAGAAGGACACGGCGTAGGTCAGCGGGTCGCGCTGGTAGGCGGCCTTGTACTTGGCGGCGAAGGCGCGGCCGGCGTCGGCCTTGCCCAGGATCACGCCGGCCTGGGTGCAGAACACCTTGCCGTCGGCGACGTTGCCGCTGAGGCGGCTGGTCTCGGTCGTGCAGATGCCGTCGCCACCCAGCAGCTTGGCGGAGATGCCCAGCGACACCATCTGGCGCAGCATCGGCCCGCCCTGCGAGGAGTAGCCGCCGAAGAACACGGCGTCGGGCTTGGCACTGCGGATGGACGTGAGGATGGGCGTGAAGTCGGTGGCCTTGTCGGTGGTGAACTCCTGCTTGACGACGTTGAGCCCCTGCCGCTTGGCCTCGGCCACGAACTCCTGCACCAGGCCCTGGCCGTAGGCGGTGCGGTCGTCCACCACCGCCACGTTCTTGGCCTTCATCTCCTTGGCGGCATAGACGGCCATGGCAATGCCGACCTGCGCGTCGTTGACGCCGACACGGAACAGGCGCGGATAGCCCAGCTCCGTGACCTTGGGGTTGGAGGCCACTGTCAGCAACAGCATGCCGGCCTCGTTGTAGACGCGACCAGCGGGGATGGCGACGCCGGAGTTGTACGGGCCGATGACGTACTTCACCTTCTCGTCGGCGAGCTTCTGCGCCACGGCCACGCCCTGACGCGGGTCGGCCGCGTCGTCCTGGGCATCGACCTCGAACTTCACCTTCTTCGAGCCGACCTGTACGCCGCCCTTGGCATTGAGCTCCTTGACTGCGAGCAGCAGCCCGTCGCGGTTGTCGGTGCCATAGGCGGCCTGTCCGCCGGAGAGCGGGCCGGTAAAGCCGATCTTCACCACCTCCTGCGCCCGCGCCCCGAAGGACGCGGCCGTGAGCAGGATGGGGGCCAGCGCCCAGGCGGCCTGGCGCAGGCAAGCCGTTGCTTTTCTGTGCTTCATCGATTCCTCCTTCGGTTCTCCGTGGATGGACTGGGACGGGACTCAGGCCGGCTGCAGCTGCCGCCGCGGCGCTTCGGTGCCGCCCAGCAGCGGCGTGAGCAGCGCATCGGTGCAGGCGCGGGTGTCGGTGAGCTGCAGCCCGTAGGGCCGCGCCGTGCGCTCGACGAGGCGCCAGATGTAGTCGGCAAAGCTGCGCCGGAACACCAGGGTGACGCCCTGCGCGTCGCTGCGCAGCAGCGTGAAGCCGGCCTTGCTCATGACGGTGGAGACGCACTGGCCCACGGCCAGGCCCTCGAAGTCGTAGGGGCTCAGGTGGCTCAGCAGCCGCAGGTGCTGCGCGCCGCTGATGCGCAGCGCCGTGAAGCCGCCGCTGTTGTCGGCCACCTGCGCGAAGCAGCCCCGCAGCGCATCTTCGAGCGCCGCCACCAGGCGCTCGCGCTGCGAGCGCGCGCACAGCAGCCACCACTCGTCGGGCGACTGCCACAGCACCACGCCGGCGGCGCAGCGCAGCGCCGCGCGCGGCTGGGTGGGCAGCGGCGCGCCGATGACGCCGGCCACCGCGCTCATGAAGGCCACGTCGTCGGCGCGCCCGCGCAGCACCAGGTAGCCCAGGTGGGGCAGCTCCGCGGCCAGCAGCCCCGCGTCGCCGCGGCCGGCGGCGGTGGGCTGCAGGTGGCACAGCGGCGAGCGCAGCGCGTCGGCCGCGACGGTGTAGGCAGGCTTAGGCATGTTGACGTTCCCCCTTGGGATCGATGAAGACGGTGGAGACAACCTTGACCGGCGTGACCCGCCCGCGCGCC
>NZ_JABBFW010000066.1 GCF_012927045.1 Azohydromonas caseinilytica
TCCAGCGGACCCGCCGGTACCGTTCCAGCAGGTAGAGGCGATACCGTTCCAGCGGGTAGGCGATACCGTTCCAGCGGGTAGGCGATACCGTTCCAGCGGGTAGGCGATACCGTTCCAGCGGGTAGGCGATACCGTTCCAGCGGGTAGGCTATCCACAAGCAAAATTCCGAAAAACTCATGCGCATCAATGGGTTAGCGCAGTGCCAGAAATTGCCTAATCCTTTCTTAATCCTTTTCTAATCCGCGCGCGCGATCTGCGCTGTGGACAACTGCCCGGTTGAGAACCGGTTGATCCAGGGCCCCCAAGGGGGCCTGACCATCGCGCGCTAACGCGCGCACGCCCCCCGCTACACCCCCCAACCCCCTGCTACACGCAGGGGGAGAAACAGCCAAGCAACCAATTGGACTGTGTCTGGTCGGTGCTACTTGGTAGTCCGCCACTGATTGGAGCGCAACGCCTCCACAGCTCTCTAGAAGCCTTCACAACGCGTCTTCAAGCTCACTCCTTCTCGTGCCAAGAAGGCAGTGCAGATGCTATGAGACCTACGTATGGTCCTTGGTCTTGGTCTTTAAGCCAGTCAGAGCTATCGACTTACCAAAGTAAGCCGCTAACACGGCGATGCATCCTGCGGTGTGTAAGCCCAGCAGAGATAGCTCGGGCCAGCCTGCGGTCATGCCCAGAACAAGTCTCGCCATTAACGCCAGATAGCCTGCCAGCAGCGGCACGGCCGTACAGAGCACAAGCCATGGGATAGGGCGTGGATCTAACCACGCCGGCGACGCTGCCTCAGCGATGCCGCCGCTCTGCTGGAGAGCAACCGCCCCTTTTGTCTTTCTTACTTTGTGCTGCGGCTGGGCACTGAGCAACAGCGTCTCAGTCTTGCCCAAGTTGATCTTGCTTTGGGCCACAGGTCTTGGCAGTGCTTCCTGTGACGGTACGCCATTAAACGGATCGTCCATGGCGGCGCACCGTCACGCACCATGTGGTTGTGGATTGACTCTGATGCGCGGTGCTTCGTCTGCCGCGCTGGTGGCAGGCGCTGGCGCAGGGGGAACGGAGCGCTGCATGCGCGGCAGAAGCAGTGGTTGGAAGTTGTCACCCTTAGCGCGCCCAACTTCGTAGCCGTCCTCTTCCTGCTTGGCGACCCAGTTGAGCACTACCAGTGCAAGGTCGAAGACAGCTGCTCGAGTGGTAAGCCCGAACTTTCTCTGCAAGTCGTTCAACGTGCTGACCGTTGGTGCGTCGAGCAGGATCGTGTAGCGAGTCTGTGAACTCATGTGTTTCTCCGCAGTGGGGGTTGCGTTTGCGTGCCACAGGATATGCGCACAAAGTGCGCATTACAAGCGTCATGGATACGCACTAGATCCATCATTCATGCTACTTTTGGGACAAGGCCGATCATGTCACTTGAGGGCATGGCGCTAGAGGGGAAGAGCAATGTGCCCACCGCTGTACGGCGTGGCGCAATGAACACCAGACCCTATGGAGAGTGGTCGATGAAGATGCGCAAACCCGGTACTCCATCTACGACAGAGCCCAGCGATCTCGTAGCGGTACGGAACGCTGTAGATGACCAGCTCGATGATCTGGTCCAACAGCTAATCACTGTCTTCGAAATGGGCGAGCCCCATGTGCATGGCCCCACGAAACTCGTATGGGTAAGACACAAAATCCTGCTGTGCTGTGAAAGAGATAGCCGTACGGTTGTATCGAACCGGCAGCCGATAGGTTTAGATCAACTAGCACGGAGGCTGTCCGAATTGGCCTGCGAGCTACGGTGTATCCGACGCCTTCTTAATAAGGAACTTCCTGAAAAAAAGCCTGAAATAGGTTGGGCTATACATATAGCTTCAAGAATAATCTATCGCCTCCGTTCTGCGCTGGATGATGTTCAAAAGCTAGAGCACTCGCAGCTTCAGCAGTACTGGTTCGGTAAAAGTCTTGTTGGGGCAGTTGTTCTTTTGGCCGAGGTGTTCAGTCCTACGAGCCTATTTCTATGCCATAACATCTACCCAGGGGAGGACAGTAGCCAAATCGGCGTTGTGAAGTGCGCTAACGCTCCAGAGTTAAAAATGGCATCTACTGAGAGAAGAATCCGCCACATTGGTGGGCCAGCTGATACGCTGGCGCCAAGTGGTGGTGTCACGAAGTTCGTGAATACCCAGTTACTACAATTTAATAAGGCCGGTTGAAAGGTAGGTTTGTATAACCAACTAGGCTTCCCTTTGGTTGTACAGCAGCGAGTTGATTTCAAAGCTGGAAATTCAGGAACGTCTGTTCTCTGAATTTCCTAGCGGTGCAGATTGGGCTGTTATATCGGATAAGCCGAACAAGGCGCGGTCGTCAGCGCGGATCAAATATCTGTCCAGCCGAGCCAGAAACTTCTGCTTGGTCTGCTGGTCCTGCTCCATCAGCTCTAACACCAGGGCACCCGCGAGGATCTTGCGGCGCGTGTCCTCAGCCCTCTTGCGTTTTTGTTCGACCGATCGCAGACGAGCTTCAATCTTTTGCTTCTTGGCCCGCTCCTGCTTGAGCTTGGTTTCCAGCGCCGCAATGCGCTCGTCAATGGTTGCCATGAGAACTCCCGAAGCTATGCCAGAGGCAGCGTAACGCGCTGTCAGGAAAAGCCAAAAGGCAGGCCGCCAGGAGTACCCTGAGCGCAGCGTGTCCCGAGGCTGCGAAGCAGATAAGGGCGCACTTATGCAAACAGGCTGCGCCTGTTTGCCGTGCGTGGGGGCTGCCGCCCCTCAACCCCGCTTCGGAGGCAGCCGCATGGCGATCTTCCACCTGTCGGTGAAAACGGTGAGCCGGTCGGCTGGCCGCAGTGCCGTGGCGGCGGTGGCGTACCGCACCGCCGAGCGGCTGGTGGACCAGCGCACCGGCGAGCTCCACGACTACCGGCGAAAGGGCGGGGTGGAGTTCACCGAGCTTTTCCTGCCGAAAGGTGCGCCCGAGTGGGCACATATCCGGGAGGTGCTTTGGAATGCTGCCGAGCAGGCCGAAAACCGAAAGAATTCCACTGTTGCCCGCGAGTTTGAGATTGCCCTGCCGGCCGAGCTTTCGGCCCAGCAGCGGGAACGACTGGCCCGCGACTTGGCCCGGGAAATTGTGGAGCGCCACGGCTGCGCGGTGGACCTTGCCATCCATGCTCCTGGCAAGGCCGGCGACAACCGAAACCATCACGCCCACGTTTTGCTGACGACGCGCCGCTTGGGGCCGCAAGGATTCACGGAAAAAACCAGAGAACTGGACGACCGCAAAAGCCGGGAGGTGGATCGGTGGCGGGAGCGTTTTGCCCAGCTTCAGAATGAGCGGTTGCGGGAGTACGGCCATGAAACCCGTGTCGATCATCGCAGCCTGGAAGCTCAAGGCATAGATCGGCAAGCCACAAGGCATTTAGGGCCGACAGCAGCGGCCATCGAGCGGCGCACTGAAAAACCCAGCCGTAAACGCCTGGAGTTTGAGCGCGAGGTGGCCGAGCGGCTGACGCAGGCCAAGGAAGCCGGCGAACTGGAGCGCCAGGCGCGCGCGGTGGACCGCTCCATCCTGGACCTGTCGGGCGATTTGAAAGCCGCGCTGCAAGAGCGTGAGCGCGAGCAGCGCCAGGAGCAAGAGCGTCGGCAGTCCATCGAGGAGGCCAAGCGCCAAGCCGCCGCCGGCGTGGCCGAGTTTCGTGAGCAGTTTCGGCTGCACCAGGCGGTCGAGGCCGGCAAGCGAGCCGTACGCGAGGAAGTGATGGCCGAACTACAGCGGCAGGCCGCCGAGCGGGCGGCCGAGCGCGAGCGCCAGGCGCAACAGCAGCGCGAGCGAGAGCAGGAGCAGCAGCGACAAGCCGAGCGGCAGCAACCCCAGCGAGGACGCAAAGGCCCGAGCCCAGGGTACTGACCGTGACCCGCAAGGAGGTAGAGCATGGACCCACAAAAGCAGCTTTACGGCCTGATAGCCGTGGCCGAGGAGCAGCAGAAGGCGGTAGCCGCGGCCATCGACGACCTCGCCAAGGAGAGGGCAGCCCTGGCCCGAGAGCGGGCCGCGCTGGTTCAGGCCGCGGCGCAGATGGCCGGACAAGCCGGGGCAGTGACGCAGGCGGCAGTGAATGCCGCTCCGACGCTCCAGAAGGCCGCAGGCGGGGCCGTAAGCGAAGCGTTGAGGGTTGGACTGCTCAACCTGTCCGAAACCGCTACAGACGCTCTGGATGAGGCTTCAAAGCCCCTGCTGGGCCGGATGAGCATGGCGACCCAGGCCGCCAGCGAGGCGAGCGGCACACTGGCGGACTCACTAAGCGGTTTCCGGCAGCGGCTAGGGCGCGTCGTGGTCGGCCTGAGTGCCGGCGCAGTCCTGGTGGTGGGTCTGTCGGCCTGGGGCATGGTGGCGTGGCAACGCCACCAGGTGGAGAGCCTACAGCTGGAGCGTCAGGCGCTGACGAGCGAGGTGGAGCAGCTGCGGGCCAACGTCGCGGCGCTGGCGAAGAAGGGCGGCCGCATCGTCATGAGCGACTGCGGCGGCCGGCTGTGCGTCGAGGTCAGCAGCAACCAGGGCGAGGGCTCGGAGAAGTGGCAGGCCCACTGGAGGCGAGAAAAATCAGGGGCGGGGTTCGTGATCCCGAAGGGGTACTGATGAAGGCGGAACTGAAGGCGCGCGTTGCGAAGGTGCAGCAACAGGCGAAAAAGCGTGAGCAGGCCGAGCAAGAACAGAACAAAGTTGCGTCCACACCTAAAAGCAACGTGGTGAAGCTGCCGCTGTGGCCGGAGCCTGTCCGGGCGGTGCCGAACGGCTTCTTACGGTCGGCGCTGTTCGGCGCGATCGCCAAGGGGCGGCGGCGGTACATCAACGGCGAGGATCTGGCCGCCATCGACGGCGTGACGATCCGCTACAAGGGCGAACGCCTCGACCAAGGCGATCTCGACGTGTGGGAAAGCGTGCTGCACGCCGTGCGCCTTCAGGAGCTGGGTAGCCAGTGCCGCCTTACGTCCTACGCCCTGCTCAAGCTCATGGGCAAGACCGACACGGGCAAGAACCGAGTGACGCTACAGAACCGCATCGAGCGGCTTGTAGCCAACGCCGTGACCGTCAAGCAGGGCCGCTACACCTACATCGGCGGCTTGATTCGCTTCGCGGCCAAGGACGAGGAAACGCAGGAATGGGTGATCGAGCTGGACGCCAAGTTGCGTCCCCTGTTCGCTGCTGACCAGTTCACGCAGGTGGAATGGGCCGTACGCCACGCGCTGGACGGCCACCAGCTTGCGCAGTGGCTGCATGGCTTCTACGCCAGTCATGCCGATCCGTTCCCGCTCAAGATCGAGACATTGCACAAGCTCTGCGGCAGCGAAGCGGGTGAGCTGTGGAAGTTCGCCCAGACGCTACGCAAGGCGCTGGACGAGGTAGCCAAGGCCTGCGCGGCCCACGGCGAGGCGTTCAGCTACGAGATTCGCGGTGACCTCGTACACGTCGAGAAGCGGGCCAGCAGGGCACAGCGGCGGCACCTGGTCAAGAAGGCGGCCAAGCCCCAAAAGCCTCACGGCTGATGCCGTTCCAGCGGACCCGCCGGTACCGTTCCAGCAGGTAGAGGCGATACCGTTCCAGCGGGTAGGCGATACCGTTCCAGCGGGTAGGCGATACCGTTCCAGCGGGTAGGCGATACCGTTCCAGCGGGTAGGC
>NZ_JABBFW010000067.1:0-1789 GCF_012927045.1 Azohydromonas caseinilytica
TGCCGTGGTCCACCGTCAGCTGCGTGACCGACAGCGCATCGCCCTCGGCATCCGCAAAGCCCTGCAGCAGCTGCGCCAGGCTCACGGTGTAGGCGCTGTCCTCGGCGCCGGGCTGCAGCCAAGCCTGCTCGGTGCTGAGCACCGGCGCCTCGTTGCCGGGGTTCACGTCCAGCGCCAGCGTGGCCGCGGTGCTGGCGCTGCCGTCGCTGACCACGTAGCTCAGCACCAGCGCGCCGTGGTAGTTCTCCTGCAGCGTGATGCTCCAGCTGCCGTCGGCGTTCTGCACCGCCGTGCCGTGCTCCAGCGTGAGCTGCGTCACCGAGAGCTGGTCGCCGTCCACGTCCGCAAAGCCCTGCAGCAGCTGCTCCAGCGTGACCGTGTAGGCGTGGTTCATGCTGGCCTGGGGCAGCACGGCGGGCTCGCCGGCGAGCACCGGCGCGTCGTTGACCGCGCCGAGCTCCAGCGCCAGCGTCGCCGGCGTGCCGTCCACGCCGTCGCTGACCACGTAGCTCAGCACCAGCGTGCCGTGGTAGTCGGGCTCGGGCGTGATGGTCCAGCTGCCGTCGGCGTTTTGCACCGCCGTGCCGTGCTCCAGCGTCAGGCTCGCCACCGACAGCTCCGTGCTGTCCACGTCCGTGAAGCCCTGCAGCAGCTGCGCCAGCGTCACCGTGTAGGACGCATCCTCGCTGCCGGGCTGCAGCGTGGCGGGCTCGCCGCTGAGCACCGGCGCGTCGTTGCCGGGCACCACCTGCGTGAGCAGCGTGGCCGCGGTGGTGGCCTGGCCGTCGGTGACGCCGTAGCTCAGCGTCAGCGCCCCGAGGTAGCCCGCTTCCAGCGTGATGGTCCAGCTGCCGTCGGCGTTCTGTTGCGCCGTGCCATGGTCCACCGTCAGCCCGGTGACCCACAGCGCGTCGCCGTCGCCGTCGGCAAAGCCCTGCAGCAGCTGCGCCAGGCTCACGGTGTAGGCGCGGTTGTCGGCGGCCGCGGCCAGCACGGCGGGCTCGCCGCCGAGCACCGGCGCGTCCTCCACGCCGGCCAGCGTGAGGTTCAGCGTGGCCGCCGTGGTGGCCTGACCGTCGCTGACCAGGTAGCTCAGCACGAGCGCGCCGTGGTGGTTGGCCGCCGGCGTGATGGTCCAGCTGCCGTCGGCGTTGCGCACGGCCGTGCCGTGGTCCACCGCCAGGCTCGCCACCGACAGCGTCGCGCTGTCCACGTCGCCAAAGCCCTGCAGCAGCTGCGCCAGCGTCACCGTGTAGGCCGTGTCCTCGCTGCCCTCGGCCAGCTGCGCCTGCGCCCCGCTGAGCACCGGCGCGTCGTTGACGGCATTGAGCGCGAGGCCCAGCGTGGCCGCCGTGGTGGCCTGGCCGTCGGTGACGCCGTAGCTCAGCACCAGCGCGCCGCTGTAGTTGGCCTCGGGCGTGATGGTCCAGCTGCCGTCGGCGTTCTGCGCCGCCGTGCCGTGGTCCACCGTCAGTGTGGTGATGGACAGCCGGTCGCCGTCGCCGTCGGTGAAGCCCTGCAGCAGCTGCGCCAGCGTGACGGTGTAGGCCGTGTCCTCGCTGCCCGCGGCCAGCTGCGCGCGCGTGCCGCTGGCCGCCGGGGCGTCCTCCACGCTGGCCAGCGTCAGCCCCAGCGTGGCCGCCGTGGTGGCCTTGCCGTCGCTCACGCCGTAGCTGAGCTTGAGCGCGCCGTGGTAGTTGGCCGCGGGCGTAATGGTCCAGCTGCCGTCGGCGTTCTGCGCCGCCGTGCCGTGGTCCACCGTCAGCGTGCTCACCGACAGCGCCGCGCT
>NZ_JABBFW010000067.1:1886-4657 GCF_012927045.1 Azohydromonas caseinilytica
TGTCCACGTCGCCAAAGCCCTGCAGCAGCTGCGCCAGCGTCACGGTGTAGGCCGTGTCCTCGGTGCCCGCGGCCAGCACGGCACGCGTGCCCGTGACCAGCGGCGCGTCGTTGACGGCATTGAGCGTCAGGCCCAGCGTGGCCGCCGTGGTGGCCTTGCCGTCGGTGACGCCGTAGCTCAGCACCAGCGCGCCGCTGTAGTTGGCCTCGGGCGTGATGGTCCAGCTGCCGTTGGCGTTGCGCACGGCCGTGCCGTGGTCCACCGTGAGCGTGGTGACCGACAGCGCGTCGCCGTCGCCGTCGGTGAAGCCCTGCAGCAGCTGCGCCAGCGTCACGGTGTAGGCCGTGTCCTCGCTGCCGTTGGCCAGCTGCGCGCGTGTGCCGGTGGCCGTGGGCACGTCCTCCACGCTGGCCAGCGTCAGCCCCAGCGTGGCCGCCGTGGTGAGCTTGCCATCCGTAACGCCGTAGCTGAGCTTGAGCGCGCCGTGGTAGTTGGCCGCCGGCGTGATGGTCCAGCTGCCGTCGGCGTTGCGCACGGCCGTGCCGTGGTCCACCGTCAGGTTCGTCACCGACAGCACCGCGCTGTCCACGTCGCCAAAGCCCTGCAGCAGCTGCGCCAGCGTCACGGTGTAGGCCGTGTCCTCGGTGCCCGCGGCCAGCACGGCGCGCTCGCCGGTCACCACCGGCGCGTCGTTGACGGCAGCCAGCGTCAGCCCCAGCGTGGCGTCGGTGCCGAGCTGGCCGTCGCTCACCACGTAGCTCAGCACCAGCGCGCCGTTGTAGTCGGCCTCGGGCGTGATGGTCCAGCTGCCGTCGGCGTTGCGCACGGCCGTGCCGTGGTCCACCGTCAGGCTCGTGACCGACAGCCCCTGGCCGTCCGGGTCCGTGAAGCCCTGCAGCAGCTGCGCCAGCGTGACCGTGTAGGCCTTGTCCTCGGTGCCCGCGGCCAGCACGGCGCGCGCGCCGGTCACCACCGGCGCGTCGTTGACGCCGGCCAGCGCCAGCCCCAGCGTGGCGCCGGTGACGAGCCGGCCGTCCGTGACACCGTAGCTCAGCACGAGCGGGCCGCTGTAGTTGGCCTCGGGCGTGATGGTCCAGCTGCCGTCGGGGTTCTGTACCGCCGTGCCGTGGTCCACCGTCAGGCCGGTGACCGAGAGCGCGTCGCCGTTGGCATCCGTGAAGCCCTGCAGCAGCTGCGCCAGCGTGACCGTGTAGGCCGTGTCCTCGGTGCCCGCGGCCAAGGCGGCGGGCTCGCCGCTGAGCGACGGCGCCTCGTTGCCGGCCACCACCTGCAGCCCCAGCGTGGCCGCCGTGCTGGTAGTGCCATCGCTGACCACGTAGCTCAGCGTCAGCGCCCCGCGGTAGCCGGCCTCGGGCGTGATGGTCCAGCTGCCGTCGGCATTCTGCACCGCCGTGCCGTGCTCCAGCGTCAGCTCAGTGATGGACAGCGTGTCGCCGTCCACGTCCGTGAAGCCCTGCAGCAGCTGCTCCAGCGTCACGGTGTAGGCCGTGTTCTCGGTGGCGGGCTCCAGCGTCGCGGGCTCGGCGCCCAGCTCGGGGGCGTCGTTGACGCCCTGCACTTCCAGCGCCAGCGTGGCCGCCGTGGTGGCGCGGCCGTCCGTGACGCCGTAGCTCAGCACCAGCGCGCCGTGGTAGTCGGCCTCGGGCGTGATGGTCCAGCTGCCGTCGGCGTTCTGCACCGCCGTGCCGTGGTCCACCGTCAGGTTCGCCACCGACAGCACCGCGCTGTCCACGTCCGTGAAGCCCTGCAGCAGCTGCGCCAGCGTCACCGTGTAGGACACGTCCTCGGTGCCCGCGGCCAGCTCGGCCGGGGCGCCGCTGAGCCGCGGCGCGTCGTTGACCGCGGCCAGCGTCAGCGCCAGCGTGGCGGCCGTGGTGGCCTGGCCATCCGTGACGCCGTAGCTCAGCACCAGCGTGCCGTGGTAGTTGGCCTCGGGGGTGATGGTCCAGCTGCCGTCGGCATTGCGCACGGCCGTGCCGTGGTCCACCGTCAGCGTGCTCACCGACAGCGCCGCGCCTTCCACGTCGCTGAAGCCCTGCAGCAGCTGCTCGGCCGTCACCGTGTAGGCGCGGTCCTCGCTGCCCCGCTCCAGCACGGCGGGCTCGCCGCTGAGCACCGGCGCATCGTTGACCGGGTCGATCTCCACGACCAGCCTGGCCGGCACGGTGGCGCTGCCATCGCTCACGCCGTAGACCAGCGTCAGCACGCCGTGGTAGTCGGCCTCGGGCGTGACGGTCCAGCTGCCGTCGGCGTTCTGCACCGCCGTGCCGTGGTCCACCGTCAGCGCCGTGACCGAGAGCCGCTCGCCGTCGGCGTCCGTGAAGCCCTGCAGCAGCTGCGCCAGCCCCACGGTGTAGGCCTGGTCCTCGGCCCCCGGGGCAAGCGTGGCCTGCGCCCCGGTGAGCAGCGGCACGTCGTTGACGGCGCCCAGCTCCAGCGCCAGCGTGGCGGCCGTGGTGGCCCGGCCGTCGCTCACCGCGTAGCTCAGCACCAGCGGCCCGTGGTAGTTGGCCGCCGGCGTGATGGTCCAGCTGCCGTCGGCGTTGTGCACCACCGTGCCGTGGTCCGCCGTCAGCCCGGTCACGCCCAGCGTGTCGCCGTCCGCATCCGTGAAGCCCTGCAGCAGCTGCTCGGCCGTCACCGTGTAGGCGCGGTCTTCGGTGCCGTTGGCCAGCGTGGCGGGCTCGCCGGTGAGCGCCGGCGCGTCCTCGACGGCGGCCAGCTCCACGGCCAGCGTGGCCGGCGTGGTG
>NZ_JABBFW010000068.1 GCF_012927045.1 Azohydromonas caseinilytica
CATGCCAGCACCAAGTCGATCAGCCGCAGCGCCGGCCGGTCGGCCGTGGCGGCTATTGCCTACCGCACTGCGTGCCGCCTGGTGGACGAGCGCACCGGCCAGGTCCACGACTACACGCGCAAGGGTGGCGTGCTGAGCACGGAAATCCTGCTGCCCGATGGCGGCAGCGCCGAGAGAAATGCCCTGTGGAATGCCGCCGAGGCGGCCGAGAAAAGGAAGGACGCGCGCACGGCGCGGGAGTGGGTCATTGCCCTGCCGTCCGAGCTGGACGCCCAGCAGCGGCAAGAGCTGGCCGTGGGCTTCGGTATCGAGCTGGCAACCCGGTACGGGGTGGCCGTGGATTTGGCAGTCCATGCGCCGGACCATGAAGGCGACAACCGCAACCACCACGCCCACATTCTGACCACGACACGGCAAGTCCAGCGGGACGAATCCGGTGCGCTAGTCCTGGGCAAGAAAGCCGTGATCGAGCTCAGCGACCGGGACCGCCGCGCGCTGGGCCTGGGGGCCATTGGCGAGGAAATAAAGGCCGTGCGGCAGCTCTGGGAGCAGACGGCCAATCGAGCACTGGAGCAGGCCGGCCGGGCCGAGCGGATCGACGCCCGCAGCCTGAAGGCCCAGGGCATCGACCGAGAGGCAACCCGGCACATGGGACCGGCCGCCACGGAAATGGAGCGCCGAGGCATTCAGACGGACCGGGGCGACATGAACCGGCAGGCCGCGGCCAACAACCAGGAGCGCGCGCAGCTGGTGGCCGAGGTGATCGACCTGCAGGAGCAGCGGCAGCGCCGGGACCAGGAGCGCCAGGAGGCGCGCAGGGAGGCCGCTGCCGCCCGACGCCAGAAGGCCAGGGACGCGCGAGACAAGGCCCGAGAGGAGCGGATTGCGGCCGGCGTGCGCGAGTTGGAGGCAGCGGCGAAGGATTGGCCGCCCCTGCAGCCTTTGGCGCCTCAGAAACCCGCCCAGCAGGCCGCCCCGCCGGCGCAGCCGCCGCGCCAGAGCCTGCCGAGCAGGCCCGCCCCAGCCGTGCCCCGGCAGCCTTCGCCGGAGGAGCTACAGGCGCAGCGAGAGCGGGCCGAGCGCGAGCGCATCGAGCGCATGAGCATCGAGGAGCTGAGCCAGGAAATCGGGCGGCTGCGGCCGCAGCCTGCGGCGCAACTGGCCTTGGGGGACGAGGCCGTGAAGGCTGCCCTGGAGGTGCAGCAGAAGCTGGAGGAGCAGATCGCCAGCAGCCGGGCGCGCGAGTCCTCAGCTTGGGAAGCCGTTCAGACGTGGCGCCAGGACCACCCGATGAAGACCTGGGCGCATGACGCGGGGGTGTTCCGCTCGGAGTTCCTGATCCAGCAGGAAGCGGCAGCGGTGGATGCCCGTTCGGCACGACATGCGGCCGAGGTTTCACTGCCGGCCACGAAGCGCGAGGTAGAGAAGCTGTGCCTGCAGGCAGAGCGGCGCATCTTGGTTGAGCAGGCACCCATACGTGCCCAGATAGCCGAGCTGCAGAAGGTGCTGGACGCCAAGCAAGAGCGGGCGCGGCTGGTGCGCGACTTCCGGGAGGTGGCCGCGAAGCGGGCCGGGCCGATGCTCGGATGGGGCGACGGGGGCAAGCAGTGGCAGGTGACGCCGGCGCCGCTGCGGGAGCTGATCGAGATCTACAACCGGGCGCCACCGCAGGCACAGGCGGCGATCCTGCAGCGGCTGGGCAACGACCAGCAGGCGAACCAGCACGTCAGAGGGCTGCTGGAGCAGCGCCAGGAGCTGGTGCAACAGCAGCAGCAAGACCGGGGCTGGAGCCATGGCAGGTAGAAGCCAGCGTGGCACCCTCACCCGTTTTTGCCCCAATTTCGGCCTTGAAAGCGGTCAAGGGTCGCAATAGGGCCGTGCTGTAATTCTTTGACCCAGAAATGGTGAAGGCCCCGGGGTCTAGTCCACCACCGGAGCCTTCTAGCCAGCGTGTGAGAAGGACACGCCAACCATGAGCGAAATCCTAACCCGAGGCGAGCAGCTTGATCTGTTCGCGGACATCGGCCGGTGGCCGCGCCGTCCCTATTGCAGCGACGACCTAGCGAGCGGCTTGCGTATCCGCAGCCTGGCCAGCGCACTGACCAAGGCGTACATCCAGGCCAACCCGCCACACCTACGCGTGTGGGCGTTGTTTGACATCGACCGCCCGGGGGCTGCCTGCGCCTGGGAAGACGCCTACCTGCCCCCGCCCACGTGGACCTCGATCAACCGCACCAATGGGCACGCACACAGCGTCTGGGGCCTGCGCGTGCCGGTGCTGACCGATGGCCTGGGGGCACGGGATGCACCCCTGCGCTACCTCTGCTCCATCGAGTCCCTGATGGCTGAGCGGCTGGAGGCAGATCCGGGCTTCGGCGGGCTCATCACCAAGAACCCGGCACACCCGCTGTGGATGACGTTGAAGGGCCCGCGTCTGGCCTACGACCTGATCGAGCTGGCCGAGTACCTGCCGGGGCTGGAGAAGCACAGGCCGAAGCGCCGCGCGCCCGAGCAGATCGGCCTGGGGCGCAACGTTGCCCTGTTCGACCGGGTGAGGCACTGGGCTTACCGGGCCATCCGGCCGTACTGGGGTACCGGGCTGCAGGGCTGGAACGCGTGGCTGTCCCAGTGCAACAGCCGGGCGCTGACCTACAACGCCGACTTTCTGACCCCACTAGGCGGGCGCGAGGTGTGGCACATCGCCCGCTCAGTGGCGAAGTGGACGTGGAAGCACACCACTGCGGAAGGCTTCAGCTCCTGGCAGGCCAGAGCGGGCCAGAAGGCCGGCATTGCCTCAGGCAAGGTCCGTAGGCAGGCCAGCGAAGACAAACGCGTCACGGCCCGCCTGATGGCTGCTGCGGGCCGTTCTGTGCGCGAGATTGCGGCTGAGCTAGGTGTGGGCAAGTCCACCGTAGATCGCTGGGTTCGCGACTGACGCTTCTCGGCCCCTTGTGTGTGCCTAATTTTTGAGCACTGGTGTCGCGGCCCAACGTGACAACGACTTAGGACGGCACTGGGCGGGTTGTCCCTCGACTTGCGCACAGTTCCTGGGGATAGCCGGCGCTGGCGTTGCCGGGCAATAGACGCTTTGCGAGGTGTCCCACGAACCCATATCAGGTAACAGCGCCCGGGAGGGCGTTGCAGGGGGTTCAGGGGTCTTCTTCTCTCACTGGTGGGCAAGCCGACGGGGGGCAACCTTGTAGGTTGTCCCCGGGCGGCGCGCAGCTGTCGGGGAGCGGTGGGGATCGAGCGAACCCCGCAGGGGCCGTCCACAGCCTTGTGCTGTGGGCGGGCTCGATGTCCACCGTGGGCGCGATCGCTGAAGCGCTGCGCTGGGGACGGGTGGGGGTCCGGGGGAGGGGGCTTAAGCCCATTTTTATTAATAAAGGTTAAATCGCGAAAATGGAAATAGAAAAGACAGAGAAAGCATTTCGGCAATATCTCCGCAGAGAGAAAAAGTTGCTAAAAGAACTTGGTGCTCGCGATATTCTTCATATTGCGACAGAATTTTGGTTATCCAATCCAGTGGATGGCCTTCGTGCAGATGAAGGAGATGGGCTTGTCGCTTACTTTGAACTGCTTGATCGTCGCGGCATAATTTATGAGTTTGGGGTCAATAGAGTTATGCGTATTGCGGAGGAGCCAAGCGAAGAGTGGCATGCATGGTCGCCTGCTTGGAAACTGCGAATTTCTATTGGCTTTAAGCCTACGCCTGAGATTTTTCAGCTCAAACCTTCAGTTGTGAGCTTGTATTCTTGTTGGGATAGAAAAGATTTTTCTTCGTTTCTTTCGGAAGTTGAGGAATCGCCTCCTTTCAAGCTTGTATTGCCCTACGTACAGCATTCATCTTCGATTGCTCTCTCTGAGTGTAATGGTCCTTCTGGCGCAGTAAATCACCCGACACAGGGGCTTTCCTGGGCTATTGCATAGCTTATGAATTAATTTGCTTTAATTCATCCAGTAGTGGAGCGAGGCGTTTCTTATCTGCGTCGCGTGTCACGACCTTGCTTGCTTCAATTAATAGCCATTCGCGGACGCGCGGATTATTGCGTGCTGCATTAAGTAATATTCCGCCGAGGATGATTTTCTGCCCTGCTTCTAACTTGCGGCTTTGATGACGCAAGCGGGCGATCTTGGCATCCAGGGCTGCAATCTTCTGTTCCAACGTCCGTGTCATTGGCTTGCTCCTGAGACGGCGGCGCGTGGCTACGATGCACTTCCTGCCTTGCGGAAGCAAGCAGTGAAGTGCGCACTTTCGACATGCCTTCGGCATGTCACGTGCGGCAGGGGTTTCACCCCTGCACCCCGGGCAGCGTCTCAGCCAGGAGGCAGGCGGTGGCGATATTTCATGCCAGCACCAAGTCGATCAGCCGCAGCGCCGGCCGGTCGGCCGTGGCGGCTATTGCCTACCGCACTGCGTGCCGCCTGGTGGACGAGCGCACCGGCCAGGTCCACGACTACACGCGCAAGGGTG
>NZ_JABBFW010000069.1 GCF_012927045.1 Azohydromonas caseinilytica
ACCCCATGAGGCCTGAGACCGATATTCCAAGAGCGCTTTGCTCCAAACTCCCTTTCCACTCTCCTTGCGTTTCCAGCAAAGCAGCGAAAGTTCGTTGCGAGGGGCGTGACTGTACACAAGTCGGGGGCGATCCGCAAGAAGGGGGTTGAAAAAATTGCAGGAGCCGCAGGCCGCCCTGGTGCGCGGGCATAGCGCCGGCCGAGGCTAGGGCTCGTCATCAATTGAGCCAGATGACCGCGGCAGCCAGATGGATGGCCCCGAGGAAATTGCGGTAAGCGGCCGGTTCTCCCATCTTGAGTAGTTGAAGCCAGACGCCAACGATGACGTCCATCAAACCGGTAGATGGACATCTATGTACTCAAGATCGAATCCCCGGCGCCGCCATGATGCCGAGTTCAAGGCTGCAGTGGTGGCTGCATGCGATGAGCCCGGCGCGTCAGTGGCTGCCGTGGCCCAGGCCCACGGTCTCAATGCCAACCTGGTGCACCAGTGGCGTCGTGGTCGCGGCGCGTCGGCGATCACGGCTGCCACACCGGTGACGGCCGCCGTCATGGAGGCCACCGCGGTGGCTGCTGCTGCGCCCGTGTTCATTCCTGTGGAACTGCCCGCGCCGACACCGGCACCCACTGCTGCAGTGCCAGCGCCCACGCCGGTACCGGACGTCCCGCAGGAGATCCACATCGAGCTGCGCCGCGGCGCCGTGACGGTGAGCGTGCGCTGGCCCATGCAGGCCGCCGGCCAGTGCGCGACGTGGCTGCGCGAGATCCTGCGGTGATCCACATCGACAGCCTGTGGCTGTGCCTGCAGCCGGTGGACATGCGCGCCGGCGCCGAGCGGCTCATGGCCTACGTCGTGATGGTCCACGGCGAGGCGCGCCCACCACGGCTACCTCTTCACGAACGCCCGCTCCAACCGCGTCAAGCTGCTGGTGCACGACGGCTTCGGGGTGTGGTGCGCGGCACGCCGGCTCAACCACGGGCGCTTCGACTGGCCACGCGCGGCCGACGCCACCCAGCGCCTGGCGCTGACGCAGGCCCAGTTCGACGCCCTGGTGCTGGGGTTGCCCTGGCAGCGCCTGCCCGAGATGAGCGTGATCACCTGCGTGTAGCTCGCGCCGCGCAGGCGGCCGCGGCGCGCTGGCAACAGCACATGCGCCAATAGATCGCCATGCCGTTGGGGCGGCATGATGGCGGGCATGCGCGACCTCACCGCCAAGGATCTTCAGGGCCTCGCGCCCGAGGCTCTTGGCCAGCTCGCGCAACAGATGCTGCAGCACATCGAGCAGCAGGCCCGCGAGATCGCGCTCAAGCAAGAGCAGACCGAACTCAGGGAACAGCAAATCCAGCGCCAGGCGCGCGACACAAGTCTGGCGCGACGCGAAGATCGAGAAGGTCAACTTCGAGCTCGCACGCCTCAAGCGCTGGCGCTTCGGCGCCAGGACCGAGGCGATGGACGCCCAGCAGCGTCAGATGTTCGAGGACACGATGGTGGAGGACGAGGCCAGCCTCGAAGCTCAGCTGGCGGCCTTGCGTGCGGCGATGCCCGAGATGCCCGAGATGCCGGAGTCGCCGAAGCCGCCGCTGCGGCGGCCACGGCGCCAAGCGCTGCCTGAGCACCTGCGCCGCGTGGAGCACCGTCACGAGCCCGAGGACACCCACTGCCCGACACCGGGCTGCGGCCAGCCGATGACGCGCGTGGGCGAGGACGTCAGCGAGAAGCTCGACATCATCCCGGTCGAGTTCTTCGTGCACCGCCACGTCTACGGCAAGTGGGCGTGCCGCTGCTGCGAGCGGCTGGTGCAGGAGCCGGCCGAGCCTGCAGAATCATCGAGGGCGGCATGCCCGCCAGCGGTCTCGTGGCACACACGGTCATCAGCCGCTTCGTGGACCACCTGCCGTACTACCGGCAGGAGGACATCAACGCGCGCTCACGCGTGCACACGCCGCGCTCAACGCTGGCGTCGTGGTCCGGCCAGGCCGGTGCGGCGCTGGAGCCGCTGTACGAGCTGCACAAGGCCTTGGTGCTGAGCTGCGCCGTGCTGCACGCCGACGAGACGCCGGTGGCCATGCTCGACCCCGGCGCGGGCAAGACCAAGAAGGCCTACATCTGGGCCTATGCCCGCGGCGCACTCGACGCGCAGCGCGGCGTCGTCTACGACTTCTGCCTGGGCCGCGGTGCCCCGTACCCGGTGGCCTTCCTGAAGGGCACGACAGACCCACCCGCTGGGCCCCAAGGCGACAGGCCCAGGCCATGGCAGGGCACGCTGGTGTGCGACCAGTACGCCGGCTACGCACAGGCGTTGGACCCCAAGGCGTATCCTGAACGCCAGGGCGTTGCGTGTGCGGCCCACGCGCGCCGCAAGTTCGAAGAACTGGCCAAGGCCGGCGCCAGCGACGTCGCGGTGCAGGCCCTCCAGCGCTTCGCCCGCATCTACCACGTCGAGGCCGAACTCGGCAGCCTGGCGCCCCAGGAGCGGCTGGCGATGCGCCAGGCCTTGGCCAAGCCGCTGTGGGAGGAGATGCACGCGTGGCTGAAGCTGCAGCGCCGGCGCGTGGCCGACGGCGGCACCACGGCCAAGGCCATCGACTACAGCCTCAACAGCTGGGCGGCGCTCACGCGCAACCTGCATGACGGGTCGGTGCCATTGGGTAGAGTAGAGATGTGGCGCGGTGGCCGTAGGTCCGGTTTGTCCATTTCCGCCCCTTTCGTCTGGCGGTGCCCGAGTAACCTCGCCGTAGCTCCGTTTCCACATCCCCCTCGTCGAACCGGACGTGCAGATTTCCCGCATCCGGCTCTCTTCCGACGCATCAGGCCTTCGCGTTCGAGCGGCCGCGTTGGATCGGCAACAGGCATATCAGCCCCAACTTCAAGTAGAGGTACTGGTCGGAGTATTGGCGGTACCCCGTTCCCTGCTTGCCGCTTCGTCTTCGCAGCCAGATCCGCAGACGCCGTGCGGTGTAGTCGTCGATGGACCGGTAAATTTCCTTCACCGGTCCTTGACTGAAGTAGTTCGCCCAGCCGCGCAGGATAGGGTTGAGTTCTTCAACCCGCTCCCTGGGCGTCGTGGCGTTCCACCGCCTGGTCGTCTCGTCGTGTATGCGTTTCCTCAGGCGCTTGATGGACTTCATCGACGGCGCCGTGCCCCAATAGGGTCGGCCCGGGTGTCCGTAGAACCTTCCCACGGTGTACCCCAGGAAGTCGAATCGTTCATCAGGTAGCTTGACCAGTCGGGTCTTTTTCTCGTTGACCGTCAGGCCCAGCTTGGACATCAACCGCCGCATCGTCGCCATCGCTTCTTCCCCTTTGCCAGGCTGGCACAGGATGACGAAGTCATCGGCGTAGTTGACCACTTCGGCCTGCAGCCGCCGTGCGTGCCCACCGTGGTACCACGCCAGCATGAAGCGGCGGAAGTACAGCGTGGACAGCATCGGCGAGATGACACCCCCTTGCGGAGTGCCACGATTGGTGTCACGCGCAACCGTCGTGCGGATCTCTCCGCCGTCGTCGGTACGCTCCACCACCGGTGCGTCAAGCCACTGACGGATCACCGCCAGTGCCGTCCCGTCGGCGACCCGTCGCGCAACGCAGCGCATCAGGTCCCCGTGCGGGATCGTGTTGAAGTAGTCCGAGAGGTCGGCGTCCACCACTTCGCGCGCACCACGCTCGGCTATGCCGTAGTGGATGCGGCGCAGTGCCATCTTGGCGTCCATGCCTTCGCGGAAGCCGTACTGCCAGGGGAACAGGTCTTCATCGAAGATCGGTTCGAGAACCAGCAGCACCGCCATCTGCGCGACACGATCGCGGATGGTCGGGATGCCCAGCGGGCGCTGCCCGCCACTTGCCTTGGGAATCCATACACGCAGCAGGGGTGCACACCGGTACTGCTTGGTACGCAGCTCCTGCCGTAGTCTTTGCAGCCAAGCTCCCAGCCCCTGTTCCTCGATGCGCTCGAACGTCTGTCTGTCCACCCCCGGCGCGCCGCGGTTCGCGCGGCAGCGTCGGTAGGCTTCGGTCAGGACGTCTTCGCGGCACACCTTGTCCCACAGGCTGTAGAACCGATAGGCTGCTTCGCTCTTGGCTTTCGCCCGCAACGCACTCCGTAGGGTCCGAACCGAATCGAGCGGGGTTCCTAGGCTCAAGCCAATCCCCGGGCTCTTCCCACTTTGAGCGTTCGCATCGGAACAGGGGGCCTTTGCTCCACCAGCGTTACCCGGCTTCATCACTACTACGCCCCCATCCGCCATCCGCAGCGGCCGGCTCCACCCCTCACGAGGTCGCCGTTGATCAACTGCCGGTCGATCACCACCACGGACTTCCCTTGTTGCACGGTCGATCTACGGCGCGCGTCAACGTACCTGTCGCCTGGACTATGCAGCCAGAGGCCGTTTATCCGGGGTGAGCGAGTGGGCCGCGACGGCTGCCTCTCGCTCAGGGTTGAGCGTCACGGCGCCGATGGGAGTCCAG
>NZ_JABBFW010000007.1 GCF_012927045.1 Azohydromonas caseinilytica
GCCGCTGGAGGGGCGCCAGCGCGAATTCGTCGGCCACATCGGCGCGGCCGGGGAACAGCTGCTGGCGCTGGTCAACGACGTGCTGGACCTCTCCAAGATCGAGGCCGGCGAGATGACGCTGGAGCAGCTGCCCTTCGCGCCGCAGGCGCTGCTGGAGGAGGTGGTGGCGCAGGCGCGCGTGCACGCCGCCCACAAGGGCCTGGCGCTGAACCTGGCGGCCGCGCCGGACCTGCCGCCGCGGCTGTGCGGCGACCCGGTGCGGCTCAAGCAGGTGCTCAGCAACCTGCTGGGCAACGCCGTGAAGTTCACCCAGACCGGCCACGTGACGCTGCGCGTGCAACGGCTGGACGACCCGCCGCAAGACCCCGCCCCCGTCCCGGATGCCGCCAGCGAGCGCGCGACGCTGTGCTTCGAGGTCGAGGACAGCGGCATCGGCATCGCGCCGGAGGTGCAGGCGCGCGTGTTCGAGGCCTTCACGCAGGCCGACAGCTCCACCACGCGGCGCTTCGGCGGCACCGGGCTGGGCCTGTCCATCGTGCGGCGCCTGGTGGCGCTCATGGGCGGCACGCTCGCGCTCGACAGCGCGCCGGGCCGCGGCAGCACCTTCACCGTGACGCTGACGCTGGCCGTGCCGGCGGCGTACGGTTGAGCCCGCTTCCAAATTCCCGCTTTCCCCCAGTCATGGGGGTAGGTGTTACATGCAGTCGCTTATGCGCCAATTGCAGACATGGCTGTGTCCGATAGCGGACATACAGCCGCCTGCCAGCTGCTGAGAATTTCCCTGTCACATCCGCGAACGAGAGAGGGAGTCAGCCTTACAAGCAGAGCCGCGGCGCCAGCCTATGCACCGGCTTCGCCAGTGCACGGACGCCCAGCCCGGCGGCCCGCGGCCATGGCGCTGCCCGATGCGCGTGGATGCGTCACGTCAACCCACTTTTTCGCCAAGAACACCACAACGCGGAAAAAGCCCCGGTCAGCAACTGCTTTCCCGCTTTTTACTGAATCGGTGCCTGTGCGGCAGGGCTCGGTGCGCGTCCCACTGTCGGGAGCGATGGAATGCCGCGGTCCAACGGAGCTGAAGATGAGAACCCTCAACAGTGAAGAACTGAAGCTCGTCTACGGAGGAGGCACCTCCGGCGGTGGCGACTGCAAGGGCGGCAGCAAGAGCAAGAGCAAGAGCAAGTCCAAGAGCAAGTGCAGCAAGAGCAAGAGCAAGACCAAGAGCCGCCACGGTGGCAAGCACGGCGGCAAGCACCCGGTCTGCTGAGACTGGACGCGCCCACGGTCCCGCGCGGTAGGCCGGGACCGGATGCCCGCCCGCATGCACTGCACGAACCTGGGAAACATTGCCATGTCAACCATGCAGCTCCAGCCGCTACCCGAGGCCGTGGCCCAGCTCGAAGAGCTGTGGCTCCTCGGCCAACCCACTCTCGGGCATCTGCTGGAGTTCGTGGATGACAGCGTGGCGGGCAGTGACATCCTGGACCGCCGCGCCCTCGTCGCCGAGTGGCGCGCGGCCAACGAATACTGCCAGCAGCTCGAACGCAGCGAGGCCGGCATCGCGCTGGACGGGCGCCACCGCGCGCTGGACCCGGGCTTGGCCGACCTCGCGGCCGAGGTCCAGGCCCATCCACGCTTCACCGAGGCCTACGACACGCTGCCCACCGAGTTCGGCATGGTCGAGCTGGACCGGCTCATCGTCGACCAGGTGCATGTCACACGCAACCATGTGGAGGCCGTGGCGGCGCGCATCGGTCCCGACCCTGAGCCGCGCACGCTGTTCCGCCACTGCTTTCCGCTCGGCGAGCCCGAGGCCCGGGTGGAGATCCGGGAAGTGGGCGCGCACCGCTACGTGTTCCGCTGCCCTTCCACGGATTTCCGCTTCCACGAGGCGGTGCTGCTCAAGCCCGGGCAGCTCCAGGGCTACCAGAGCTTCGGCGCCATCGCCGGTGTGGTGGGCCTGGTGGTGGGCTTCGGCTGCAATTTCCTCAGCGCCGTGCGCGTGGGCCGGCGCCACCTGCTGGTCAACGGCTACCACCGCGCCGTGGCGCTGCGCTCGCTGGGGCTCACGCACGCGCCCTGCATCGTGCAGACGGCCACCTGCGTCGACGAGCTGGCGCTGTGCACCAAGAGCCGGGTCTCCGAGCGGGCCGAGTTCTATTTCGAGTCGGCGCGCCCGCCGCTGCTCAAGGATTTCTTCGACCCGAAGCTGCGCAAGCTCTTTCCGCTGCGGCCGCGCATGCGGCACATCGAGGTCAGTTTCGAGGTCAAGGACTACCTGCTGTCGGAGTGAGGCGCACCGGCGATGAGGTCGCGCAGCCCGTCCGACGCCCCTTCCCAGGCCCGCGAGGACGGCGCGCGCGGCGGCACGGCCACGCTGTTCCGCCACGAGGTGCTGGCCGCGCGCCAGGCCCAGTGGCTGGGCACGGTGCTGCTGACGCCGCGGCTGTCGCACCGCGTCTTCACGCTGGCGGGCGCGCTGGCCGCCGCCGCCATCGTGGCGCTGCTGTTCCTGGGCCATTTCACGCGCACGGCGCGCGTCAACGGCTGGCTGGTGCCGCAGCTCGGGGTGGTGCGCGTGTTCGCGCCGCGCCCCGGCGTGGTCACGGCGCTGCAGGCCCAGGAGGGGCAGGCCGTGCGCCAGGGCCAGCCGCTGCTGACGCTGTCGGACGAGCTGCAAAGCGCCACGCTGGGCGGGGTGCAGGCCGAGGTGGCGCGCCAGCAGGCCCAGCGCCGCGAGAGCCTGCTGGCCGAGCATGAGCAGCAGGAACGGCTGCTGGCGCAGCAGCAGCGCGCGCTGGCCGAGCGCGTGGCGGCGCTGCGCGGCGAACTGCAGCAAAGCGAGCGCGAGATCGCCGTGCTGCAGGCGCGCCGCGCCATCGCGCTGCGCAACGAGAAGCTGCACCGCGAGCAGTTCAAGGAAGGCTTCATCTCCGAGATGCGGCTGCAGCTGGTGGAGGCCGAGCGGCTGGAGCAGGACGCGCGGCTGGGCGCGCTGGAGCGCGGTCGCCTGGCGCTGGAGCGCGAGCGCATGACCGCGGAGGCCGAGCTGGCGGACCTGCCGCTCAAGACGCAGAAGGAGCTGGCGCTGATCGAGCGCAACCTGGCGCAGCTGGGGCAGGAGCGCGTCGAGGCCGAGGCGCGGCGCGAGATCGTGATGCCCGCGCCGCAGGACGGCACGGTCACCTCGATCCAGGCCGTGCGCGGCGCCGCCGCCACCACCGCCGTGCCGCTGCTGGCCATCGTGCCGGCGGGCAGCCGGCTGGAGGCGCACCTGTACGGACCCAGCCGCGCGGTGGGCTTCGTGCGTCCGGGCCAGACGGTGCGGCTGCGCTACCAGGCCTATCCGTACCAGCGCTTCGGCCATCACGAGGGCGTGATCGAGAGCGTGTCGCGCTCGGCGGTGAGCCCGGCGGAGTTGCCGCCGCAACTCGCCGGCGTCGCCGACCAGGGCGACACCGCCACGGCGCCGGGCGCGCGCGAGCCGATCTACCGCATCACCGTGCGGCTGGCGCGCCAGGACGTGCAGGCCTACGGCCAGAGCTTCGCGCTGCAGCCGGGCATGACGCTGCAGGCCGACGTGCTGCTGGAGCGCCGCCCGCTGTACCAGTGGGTGCTGGACCCTCTGTACGCGGTGACGGGGAAGCTGCCATGAGGCCCGGCGTCGCTCCCGACGCGCTCGGCCGCCTGGCCCTGGGCTGGGGCGCGCGGCTGCCCATGGTGCTGCAGACCGAGGCCGCCGAATGCTCGCTGGCCTGCCTGGCGATGGTGGCCGGCCACCACGGCGCGCCCTGCGAGATCAGCGAGCTGCGCCGGCGCCTGTGCGTGTCGCTCAAGGGCGCCAACCTCAAGGACCTGATCGCCATGGCCGAGCGCACCGGCTTCTCGGCGCGGCCGCTGCGGCTGGAGCTCGACGAGATGCGCGCGCTGCAGCTGCCGTGCATCCTGCACTGGGACCTCAACCACTTCGTGGTGCTCAAGGCCGTGGCGCGCGACGGCATCGTCATCCACGACCCGGCCGTGGGCGTGCGCCGCCTGGGCTTCGACGTGGTGTCGCGCCACTTCACCGGCGTGGCGCTGGAGCTCACGCCGCTGAACGGCTTCCAGACCACGCAATCCCAGCCGCGGGTGCGCATGCGCTCGATGCTGGGCCGCATGGTGGGCCTGCGCGGCGCGCTGGCGCAGCTCTTCGCGCTGGCGCTGGCCATCGAGGTGTTCGCCGTCACCAGCCCGCTGTTCATGCAGTGGGTGGTGGACCACGCGCTGGTGAGCGCCGACCGCGAGCTGCTGCTGGTGCTGGCGCTGGGCTTCGGGCTGCTGATGCTGCTGCGCACGGCGGTGTCGGCCATGCGCGGCTGGATCGTCATCGCGCTGGGCGCGCAGCTCAAGGTGCAGGGCCGCGCCAACCTGTTCACGCACCTGCTGAACCTGCCCACGGCCTACTTCGAGGCGCGGCACCTGGGCGACGTGATGTCGCGCTTCGGCTCGCAGGAAAGCATGCTGCAGGCCATCACGACGGACCTGGTCGAGACGCTGCTCGACGGGCTGATGGCGGGCCTGACGCTGGTGATCATGTTCGTGTTCGCGCCGGCGCTGGCCGCGGTGGTGCTGGCCGGCGCGGCGCTGTACGCGCTGCTGCGCTGGGCCGCGTACGCGCCGCTGCGCCTGGCCTCGGCCGAGGCCATCGTCTGGTCCGCGCGGCGCGACAGCCACTTCCTGGAGACGCTGCGCGGCATCAAGGCCATCAAGCTCTTCAACGCCCAGGAAGGCCGCCGCGCGCAGTGGCTCAACCTGCTGGTGGAAACCGTCAACCGCCAGCTGCACACGCAGAAGCTGCGGCTGCTGCTGCGCACGGCCAACTCGCTGCTCATCGGCACGCTGGTGATCCTGGTGGTGTGGCTGGGCGCGCAGCGCGTGCTCGACAACAGCATGACCATCGGGATGCTGCTGGCCTTCATCGCCTACAAGGACCAGTTCCTGGGCCGCGTGAGCAACCTCATCGACCGCGCGGCCGACCTCGCCATGCTGCGCCTGCATGCCGAGCGGCTGGCCGACATCGCGCTGGTGCCGCCGGAAGCGCAGGCGCCGGCCCGCCTGGCCGACGAGGCGCAGGCCGAGGCCGGCGAGCGGGCCCGCCCGGCCCGCGTCGAGGTGCAGGGGCTGCGCTTTCGCTACGGCGAGCACGAGCCCTGGGTGCTCGACGGCGTGAGCTTCACGGTGGAGGCCGGCGAGACGGTGGCCATCGTCGGCGCCTCGGGCTGCGGCAAGACCACGCTGCTCAAGATCCTGGCCAGCCTGCTCAGCCCGGTCGAAGGCGAGGTGCTGGTGGACGGCCAGCCGCTGGCGCGCATGGCGCTGTCCGACTGGCGCGCGCGCATCGGCGTGGTGATGCAGGACGACCAGCTCTTCGCCGGCTCCATCGCCGACAACATCTGCTTCTTCGCCGACCGCCCCGACCTGCGCCGCATCGAGGCCTGCGCCCGCCAGGCCTGCCTGCACGACGAGATCGCGGCCATGCCCATGGGCTACCACACGCTCATCGGCGACATGGGCACGGTGCTCTCCGGCGGGCAGAAGCAGCGCACGCTGATCGCGCGCGCGCTCTACCGCAACCCGGGCGTGCTGCTGCTGGACGAGGCCACCAGCCACCTCGACGTGGCCAACGAGCAGGCGGTGAGCGCGGCCATCCGCGCCACGCAGGTCACGCGCATCATCGTCGCGCACCGCCCGGAGACCATCCGCTCGGCCGACCGCGTCATCGACCTCGACCAGCTCCAGGGCCGCGCGCCCGTGGGCGTGCCGCAGCGGCCGGTGGGACTGGTCGATGCGGCGCGGCCGCAGCGCGCGGCTTCGGCCTGAACATTCTGGAAAGCTCAAGCACCCATGGACACCCGAGTGAGAACGCCGCAGCTGCTGGACCCCGAGCGCTGGCAGGCCTGGGACCGGTTCCTGCAGCAGACGCCGGACGCCGGCTTCATGCAGTCCTCGTGGTGGGCGCGCTTTCGGGCGCCGCTGGGCTTCGGCCACTTCGGGCTGACGCTGCGCGACGGCGACGCCATCGTCGGCGGCGCCCTGGTGGCGCGCTGCCAGACCGCGCCCGGCGAGTGCTTCTACTACGTGCAGGACGGCCCGGTGCTGCCGCCCGATGCGGCGGACGCGGCGCAGGTGTTCGAGGCCTTCCTGCAGCGCGTGGAGCGGGAGCGCGCGGCCGATTCCGACATCGTGAGCCACCTGCGCATCGAGCCGCGCTGGAGCGCCCTGCCCGGCTTCGTGCGCGGCTTCCAGCCGGCCGACACGGACGATGACCTGTTCAACGAGCCGCGCCGCACGCTGTGCATCGACCTCGATGGCGACGACGCGGCGCTGCTGGCGCAGATGAAGCCCAAGGGCCGCTACAACATCCGCGTGGCGCAGCGCCACGGCGTGGCGGTGGTCGAGGACAGCTCCGGGCAGGGGCTGGCCGACTTCGTGCGCATCCAGCGCCGCACCGCGCTGCGCCAGGGCATCGACACCAAGCCGCCGGGCTACTTCAAGGCGCTGCTGGCCGCGGCGCCGCCGGGGCAGGCCTCGCTGCACTTCGCCGAGTACCGGGGGCGCCGCATCGCCGCCGCGCTGGTGATCCGCTTCGGCCTGCGCGCCACCTACTTCTTCGGCGGCTCGCTGGCGCTGCACCGCCCCGTGATGGCGCCGTACCTGCTGCACTTCGAGATCATGCGCAGCGTCCGGGCCGCGGGCTGCCGCAGCTACGACCTGTGGGGCATCGCGCCCGAGGACGAGCCCGAGCACCCGTGGCAGGCGATCAGCGCCTTCAAGCGCAAGCTCGGCGGGCACGAGCTGGCGCTGGTGCCCACGCTGGACCTCGTGCTCGATGCCGCCGCCTACCGGCGCTATCAGGCCAGCCAGGCGGCGCAGGAGGAAGCGGACACCGCCGCGCCGGAGCGCTCACCCCAGCCGATGCCGGCCGGCGCACCGGCCTGAGCGGGGCCGCCGCGCCCTCACAGCAGCGGCACCACCAGGCGGGCGTAGAGGCGGTTCATGGTCTCGTAGCACTCGCAGGCGCAGTTCTCCAGCTGCCTGCGGTCCAGCACCGAGATGTGGCTGCGTCCCTGCTCGATGGCGCCGCCGCGGTGCATCTCGGCCAGCACCTCGTTCACCGACTGGCGCCGCACGCCCAGCATTTCGCCAAGCATGGTCTGCGTCAGCGCCAGCTCGTCGGAGTTGTCCCGGTCCGCGCAGGTGAGCAGCCAGCGGCACAGGCGCTGCTTCACCGAGTGGTGGGTGTTGCACACGCAGGTCTGGCTGATGAAGCGGTGGCTGTAGCCGGCATAGCGGCCGAGCAGGCGCCGCGCGCCCTCGCAGCCCCGCAGGGCCTCGATGAACGGGGGCGCCGGTATCCGGACCAGCTCGCCGGGCGACTGCTGCATGATCGTGTGCAGGCTGGTGCCAATGCCCATCGACACCGCCACGCCGGCCATGCCCTCGGTGCCCACGGTCTGCACGTCAACCATGGAGCCGTCGCGCAGGCGCACCACGATCGACACCACCCCGCGCGTCGGGAAGTAGACGTCCGTCATGGGGCCGCCTTCGCGGTAGAGCTCGGTGCCGGCCTTCACTTCCTCACAAGCCAGCGACGATGCCAGTTCGGGGCACTTGCGCAGCAGCCCCTGCAGCAACTGATTGCGTTGCTCCGGGCGGGGGTCGGCGTGGTGGTGGTTCACGAAGTCTCCGCGACGGCGACAGGGGCCTCTTCTTGGCAACCCGCATGCCTTTTGCCGGCGACGCCAAGGGCTCTTCCAGGCCCCAGGTCCGGTGGCACCCTCAACAAAGCCGCGTGGCGGCCGATGCAAGGGAGCCCGCCGCGCGAAGGCTTACAGGGCCTGTCAATTTCCTTGGGTAAGCTGGCCTGCCGGGGCGTCCTGTCGCGCCCAGCCCGGCGGTGACCCAGACGCACACGAGGCCGACCCTTCACCATCTATGAAGCAGCCGCATTCGATCCTGATCGTCGAAGACGAGGCCGTGATTGCCCTGGACCTGAAGCTGGAGCTGCAGGACATGGGCTACCGCGTGCTGGGCCCGGCCCGCACGGGCGAGCAGGCCCTGGCGCTGGCGGCGCAGGAGCCGCCGGACCTGGTGCTGATGGACATCCGCATCCAGGGCCCGCTCGACGGCGTGGAGACCGCGGCGCGGCTGGGCCGCAGCGGCGAGCCGCCGGTGATCTTCCTGACCTCGCACAGCGACGACGAGACGGTGGCGCGCGCGGCGCAGACGGCGCCCTACGGCTTCCTGACCAAGCCGTTCCAGTCGCGCGAGCTGCGCGCGGCCATCGAGGTGGCGCTCTCGCGCGCGGCGCTGGAGCGCGCGCAGCGCGAGTCCGACCGCTGGTTCGCCTGCACGCTGCACGCGGTGCGCGACGGCGTGCTGGTGCTCAACCCGGACGCGACGCTGCGCTTCCTGAACCCGGCCGCCGAGGTGCTCACCGGCTGGAGCGCGGACGAGGCGCTGGGCCGCCCGCTGCAGGAGGTGGTGGGCTTCGCCGACGAGGCCGGCGCGCCGGCGGCGCTGGAGTCGCTGCGCGAAGGCCGCGCGGTGCAGGTGCGCCACGCGCGGCCCCTGCGCCGCCGCGATGCGGCCGAGGTGGCGGTGGACGAGTCGGCGGCGCCGGTGGTGAGCGACGACGGGCGGCGCATGGGCGCGGTGCTGGTGTTGCGCGACGCCACCGAGCGGCTGCAGCGCCAGGCGCAGCTCGATGCCGAGCGCCAGCAGCTGCAGGCGGTCCAGGCCCAGCGCGATGCGCAGGCGCAGCTGCTCTCGCGCGCCAGCCACGAGATGCGCACGCCGCTCAACGCGGTGATGGGCTTCGCGCAGCTGCTGCGCACGCTGCCGGGCAACGAGGGCGAGTCCGCGCAGCGCTACATCGGCTTCATCGAGGAGGCCGGCCAGCAGCTGCTGGCGCTGGTGGAGGACCTGCTGGATCTGCAGCAAGGCAACGCCCTGAGCCTGGTGCTGTGCCCGCTGGCGCTGACAGATTGCGTGCAGGCCGCGCTGGCGCCGCTGACGGCGCAGGCGCTGGCGCGCCGCATGACGCTGCACGTGGGCGTGGACCCGGCGCTGCGCGTGCACGCCGATGCCGCGCGGCTGCAGAAGGTGCTGTGCAACCTGGTGGACAACGCCATCAAGTACGGCCACGAGGGCGGCCACCTGTGGCTGCAGGCGCAGCAGCTGCAGGCGCAGGTGCGCATCACCGTGGCCGACGATGGCGAGGGCATCGCACCGGAGCACCAGGCGCGGCTGTTCCAGCCCTTCTCGCGCGCCGGCCGCGAGCACTCGGCCATTCCCGGCGCTGGCCTGGGCCTGCCCACGGCCCGCAGCCTGGTGCAGGCCATGGGCGGCACGCTGGAGCTCCTCAGCGTGCCGGGCCAGGGCACGGTGGTGAAGGTGGAGCTGGCGTCGGCCTGAGGCGATCGCACGGGGTTTTCCCGAAGCGGCCCGGCCATCACAGGGCGCGCTTCCTGCTCCGTGGCCGGACTGGACGGCGGGACACCCCGCGCCAAGGCTCACAGGCAGGTGGAACCATGGAATCCGATCGGCAGGCACACGCCGGCATGCGGCGGGCGTTGAGGCGATGAGGCTGCATCCTCCGCCGGCCCGGTGCGCGATTGCCCTCGCGCTGGGCCTGCTGCTGCTGGTGGCGGCCCTGGCGCTGTGGGCACAGCACGAAGCCACGCAGGCGGCCGACCAGCGCCAGCACATGGTGCAGCTGCGCCTGGATCTGGCACAGCTCAAGGCCGACGCCACGGAGGTTCCGCGCACGCTGGGCGCCTACACCCTGACCGGGCGCGACGAGTGGCTGCAGCTCTACCGCCAGGCCAGCACGCACGTGCCCGAGCGCATGCGGCGCCTGCAGGCCCTCACGGCCGGCGACCCGGCGCAGCGGCAGGGTCTGCAGCGGCTGGTGCCGGCCGTGGAGGCGCTGCTGCGCTTCTACGCCGACATGTTCGACACGGCGTCGCGCGAGGGCGTCGAGGCCGCGCGCCGAAGCCTGGCCGAAGCGGCGGGACGCGGCTTCACCCGCCGCGTCCATGCCGTGGTGGACGAGCTCGATGCCGAGGCGGCACGGCTGCAGGCCCTGCGCGACACCCAGGCGCGCCGCGACGCCGCGCTCTCCACCGCCGTCATGCTGCTGGGCAGCGCGCTATCGCTGCTGCTCTTCGCCTCGGCGGCGCTGGCGTTCCGGCGCGGCGCGGGGCGGCTGCAGGGCAGCATCGCCGAGCTGACGCAGGCCCAGGCCTCGCTGCGCCAGGCCAACGACGCGCTGCACGCGCAGTCGGCCCACCTGGCCGAGCTCAACGAGGCGCTGTGGAAGTCGGTGAGCGAGCGCCACGCCTGGGGCTCGCCCCGGCCCGGCACGGCCTCGGCACCGGCGCCGCTGGACGACCCGGCCCGGCTGGTGGCCCTGAAGGACACCGGGCTGCTCGACTCGGCCGCGGAGGAGAGCTTCGACCGCTTCACGCGGCTGGCGGCGCAGACGCTGAACGTGCCGGTGTCACTGATCAGCCTGGTGGACGACCACCGCCAGTTCTTCAAGAGCGCCGCCGGGCTGGCCGAGCCCTGGGCCAGCCGGCGCCAGACGCCGCTGTCGCACTCCTTCTGCCAGCACGTGGTGACCACCGGCGCGCCGCTGGTGGTGGCGGACGCGCGGCAGGACCCGCGCCTGCGCGACAACGGCGCGGTGCGCGACCTGGGCGTGACGGCCTACCTGGGCGTGCCGCTGGCCACGCCGGAAGGGCATGTGCTGGGCAGCTTCTGCGCCATCGACAGCCGCCCGCGCCCGTGGAGCGAGCAGGACCGCGTGACGATGGAGCGCATCGCGCAGTCGGTGCTGGCCAGCATCGCGGTGCGCATGCAGCTGCAGGCGCTGGAGCGGCGCGTGCACGAGCGCTCGGCCGAGGCGCGCATGCTGGCCGACGCCATCGAGCATTCGCTCAACGGCTTCTACATGGTCGATGCCGAGCTGCGCTTCACCTACGCCAACGCGGCCTACTGCCGCATGGTGGGCTGCGGTGATCCGGCACGGCTGCTGGGCCGCTCGGCCGAGGCCTACTGCGCCGACCCGCACCAGCACCGGCGCATCCTGGGCGAGCTGGGCGAGCGCGGTGCCTCGCAGCAGCAGTACACCGCGCGGCGCGAGGACGGCTCCACCTTCGCGGCCCTGACGCACGCCCACCGGGTCAGCGGCGAGGACGGCGCGCCGGTCTACGCCGTCAGCGTCATCGACATCACCGAACGGCAGCGGGCGCAGGACGCGATGCGGGCTTCGCTGGCGGAGAAGGAGGTGCTGCTGCAGGAGATCCACCACCGCGTGAAGAACAATTTGCAGGTGGTCTCCAGCCTGCTGCAACTGCAGCGCCGCCAGCAGCGCGACCCGGCGCTGCGCGACGTGTTCCTGGACGCCGAGAACCGCGTGCGCGCCATGGCGCTGGTGCACGAGCGGCTGTACCGGCAGCAGCAGCTCTCGGCCCTGGACTTCGGCGACTACCTGCGCGGGCTGGTGGAGCAGCTGCTGCGCTCGCACGGCGCGGGCAAGCGGGTGGCGCTGGCCCTGGAGCTGCAGCCGCTGCTGCTGCCGGTGGGCGCGGCCATCCCGCTGGCGCTGATCACCAGCGAGCTGGTCACCAACGCGCTGAAGTACGCCTACCAGGACCGCGACACGGGCGAGCTGCGCATCACGCTGCGGTCCGAGGGCGCCGAGAGCCTGCGCCTGGAAGTGGCCGACGACGGGCCGGGGCTGGCGGCGGGCTTCGACCCGCAGACGGCCTCCAGCCTGGGCGTGCGCCTGGTGCTGATGCTGGCGCAGCAGCTCGGCGCCGAGGTCGAGTTCCGCCGCGGCCCCGGCGCATGCTGCCGCCTCACGGCCCCGGTGCGATGGCGCCCGGTGCAGGAGGAGGATGCGAAAGAGGATGCGACGCGGGTGTGAGTTTCCGGCGCCAGCAAATATTCGGCTCCGCCATTTTCCTCAAGATATCAATATTCACTGGGCATTTTGTTATTGCCGGAATATTTCAATTTCACGTTGAACCCAGGAATTCCATCGTCTTCATTACGCTCAAGCCGATCGCCATCCCGGTTTGCCCAAATCCCGGCACTCCATTTGCTGCCGCGTCGGCAACGGTGCAGTTGCCCCGGGTGATATCCCGGGAATGCCCCGCCCGCCGCGGCCCAGCGCAGGCCGTGCTCCTCCACTGTCCGGCTCCGACTGCCTCGGTTTTCCTACCGCGCGTGCCCACTCCCGCACCCCGCCCGCCGCGCCGTCCGCGCCTGCGCACGCTGATCACGCTCATGGCGTTGGTCCTGAGCGCACTGCTGGCCGGCGTGCTGGCGGGGCTGCGCACGCTGCAGCTCGAGGCGCAGGCCCAGGCCACGGCCGGCGCGCTGAACCTGCAGCAGGCGCGTGGGGTGGCGGCGGCCATGGACGCCGACCTGGGCCGCTTCGGGCGCGACCTGCAGGCGCAGGCCCGGCTCATCGAGCGCCTGCGGCTGCTGGAGCAGCCCGCGCAGCTGCAGCTGCTGGTGGACAGCGTGTTCGCCATGCCCAGCTACGCCTGGGCCGGCGTGCTCAACCGCCAGGGCCGCGTGCAGGCGGCGCGCGAGGGGCGCCTGATCGGGCTGGACGCCTCGGGCACCGAGCTGTGGCGCTCGGCGCGGCGCGGGCCGCATTTCGGCGACATGCACGAGGCCCGGCTGCTGGCCGGGCTGCTGCCCTCGCTGCCTTCGGGCGAGCCCTGGCGCTTCGTGGACGTGGCCGTGCCGCTGCGCGACACCGGCGGCCAGGCCATCGGCGTGCTGGCGGCGCACCTGTCCTGGCCCTGGCTGCGCGAGCGCATCGGCCTGTACGCCGCGGCGGCGCCGGCCCATGGCGCGGAGCTGTTCCTGGCCGGCGCCGACGCGCGCCAGCGCCTGCCCGAGGAGCGCATGGGCGAGGAGCTGCCGCTGCGGCCGTTGCTGGCCGAGGCCAGCCAGGGCTGGCGCGTGCTGGCCTGGCCGGACGGGCGGCGCTACGTCATCGCCTGGGCCGCCAGCGAGGGCCGCGGTCCCTATGCCCGGCTGGGCTGGGTGACGGTGGTGCGCACGCCGCTGGAGGCGGTGCAGGCCGCCAACGCGCCCGGGCTGCGCTGGGTCTGGGGCTCCGCGGCGGTGACCGTGGCCGGCACCACGGCCATGGCCTGGCTGCTGGCCACGCTGCTGCTGCAGCCCCTGGCGCGCTTCGTGGCGCGCGTGCGCGACAGCGACGGCAGCGCCCCCGAGCCGCCGCCGCGGCTGCTGCCGGCGGAGCTGGCCCACATGCACGAGGTGGTGCTGACGCTGGTGGAGCAGCTGCACCGCAAGGAAGCGGCGCTGCGCGAGGCGCTGGAGCATGTGCGTGGCGGCTTCGACAACGTCGGCCGTGCCATGCCGGGCCTGCTGTTCACGCGCGTGCAGCGCGGCGCCGAGACGCGCTACACCCACCTCAGCGGCCCGGTGCAGCACTACCTGGGCGTGTCGCGCGAGGAGCTGCTGGACGACCGCAGCGGCCGGGCCTGGCTGCGGCATGTCGATCCGGCCGACGCCCGCCACATCGCCACGCTGCTGCCGCGGGCCCACGCGGGCGAGCCGCTGGCGCTGAGCTTTCGCGTGCGCGGCGGCGACGGCCAGTGGCGCCACCTGCAGACCACGGTGGTGCCGCGCGACGGCGGCTCGGCCGAGGAGCGCGTGATCGACGGCATCGCGCTGGACATCACCGCACTGGTGGAGGCGCGCACGCAGGCGCAGCGCGCCAGCGAGGCCAAGGACCGCTTCCTTGCCAGCATGAGCCACGAGCTGCGCACGCCGCTCAACGGCATCCTGGGCTTCGCGCAGCTGCTGGAGTCGCGCCTGGAGCGCCCGGAAAACCGCCGCCAGGCCGCGCAGATCCGCCAGGCCGGCGAGCAGCTGCTGCGCATCCTCAACGACGTGCTGGACCTGGCCAAGATCGAGGCCGAGCGCCTGGAGCTGGAGCGCCAGCCCTTCCGCCTGGAGGAGCTGCTGCGCGGCTGCCACGCGCTGCTGGCGCCAGGCGCCGCCGCCCAGGGGCTGCGCTTCGCCCTGGAGCTGCCGGCGCAGCCCCTGCCCGAGGTGCTGGGCGACGCGGCACGGCTGCGGCAGGTGCTGGTGAACCTGCTGTCCAACGCGCTGAAGTTCACGCACGAGGGCAGCGTGACGCTGGCGCTGGCGCGCGAGCCCGACGGCCCGGACGGCACGCTGCGGGTGCGGCTGGAGGTGCGCGACACCGGCATCGGGATGTCGGAAGAACAGGTGCAGCGGCTGTTCGAGCCCTTCCAGCAGGCGGAAGCCTCGACGGCGCGCCGCTACGGCGGCACGGGGCTGGGCCTGTGGCTCAGCCGCCGCCTGGTGCAGGCCATGGGCGGCACGGTGGAGATCGCCTCCACGCCCGGGCGCGGCACGACGCTGCGGCTGCGCCTGCGCTTCGAGCCCACGCTGGCGGCCGCCGCGGCCGCCGCGCCGCCGGACACGGCCGCTGCCTCGTTTGGCGGCGTGCGCCGGCTCAACGTGCTGGTGGTGGATGACATCGCCATCAACCGCGAGGTGCTGGTCGCGCTGGTGCGGCACCAGGGCCACATGGTGCAGGAGTGCGGCGACGGCGAGAGCGCCGTCGAGCGCGTGGCCGACGGCGACATCGACCTGGTGCTGATGGACGTCGAGATGCCCGGGCTGGACGGGCTGGAGGCGGCACGCCGCATCCGCGCCCTGCCCGGCGCGGCGGGCCGCGTGCCGCTGTGGGCGGTGACGGGCCGGGCCTTCGAGCACGATATCGCGCAGGTCCGCGCCGCCGGCATGGACGGCCACCTGAGCAAGCCGGTGAGCTTCACCGCGCTGGCCGAGGTGCTGCAGGCCGTGGAACGGGGGCTGGCATGAGCGTGCACGGGAACGCCACCACGCCGGCACCCGCCGCCGCGGCGTGCGGCGCCGGTGCCCGGTGCCCGCCCGAGGCGCGGCACCGCGAGGCCTTCTACGCCCTGGTGCGCGGCAACCCCTTCGGCATCGCCGTGGTGGGCGCGGACTTCCGGGTGCGCGAGCTCAGCGCGGGCGCGCGCCGCACCCTGGCCGGCATCGAGCCGCTGATCGGGCGCGACCTGGCCGAGCTGCAGCGCCTGTTGTGGGCCGAGCCGCTGGCCAGCCAGGTGATCGCCCACATGCGCCACACCCTCGACACCGGCGAGCCCTACGTCGCGCCGCGCACGGTGCAGCCGCGCCGGGACAGCGGCGAGGCGCAGTCCTTCGACTGGCGCGTGGAGCGCGTGACGCTGCCCGAAGGCGACCAGGGCATCGTCGTCTTCTTCTACGACCTGAGCGAGCGCATGGCCTGGGAGGCGGCGCTGCGCGAGAGCGAGCAGCGGCTGCGCCGCCTCGCCGACAGCGTGCCGGCCCTGGTCTGGATCAGCGACGCCTCGGGCACCGTGACCTTCCTCAACCGGCGCTGGTACGACTACACCGGCCAGGCGCCGGGCCAGGACTGGATGGAGGCCTTGCACCCGGATGACCTGGCGGCCGTGAGCGCCGAGATGGCCCAGGGACTGGCCGCGGGCCGCATGCAGCAGGCGGAGCTGCGCTACCGGCGCCATGACGGCCAGTGGCGCTGGCACCTGGCGCGCAGCGAGCCGCAGCACGATGCGCAGGGCCGCGTCAGCGCCTGGTTCGGCAGCGCGGTGGACGTGCATGAGCAGCACCTGGCGCGCGAGCACGCGGCCAGCCTGCTGGCGCTGGAGGAAGGGTTGCGCGCCGCGGCCGACCCGCGCGCGGCGGCGAGCGCGGCCTGCGCCGTGCTGGGCCGCGCGCTGCGGGCCCACGGCGTGAGCCTGGGCGAGCTGCAGGACGGCGGCGCGCTGCTGTGCGTGGACAGCGAATGGCGCGCCGGGCCCGGCCCCTCGCTGCGGGGCCGCCACCGAGTCGATGCCGCCGAGGAGCACTTCGCGCGCTTGCGCGCGGGCCAGGTGGTGCGCGCGGCCGACCTCAGCCGCGATCCGCGCTCGGCCACCGACCCGGTGGCGCAGGCGGTGCTGGGCGTGCTGGGCCCGCGCGCCGCGCTGGAGCTGCCGCTGCTGCGCCAGGGGCGGCTGCGCGCCGTGCTGCTCGTCGTCACGGCGGCGCCGCACGACTGGAACGAGGCCGAGGTGAGGCTGGCACGCGAGGCGCTGGAGCGCAGCTGGCAGGCCATGGAGCAGCTGCGCTCGGAACAGGTGCAGCGCGAGCACGAGGCCTACCTCGCCGCCATCTACGCGCAAAGCGGCGCCGGGCTGGCGCAGGTGGACCTGAGCGGGCGCATCGTGGACGCCAATGAGCGCTACTGCGCCATCGTCGGGCGCTCGCGCGCGGAGCTGCTGAGGCTGCGCATGCAGGACATCACCCACCCTGACGACCTGCCGATGCACCAGCGGCTGTTCCAGCGGCTGGTGGACAGCGGCGAGCCCTTCTCGATCGAGAAGCGCTACCTGCGCCCGGACGGCAGCACGGTGTGGATCGCCAACAGCGTGGACCTGATCCGCGTGCCCGGCGCGCCGCCACGGGTGCTGGCGGTGACCATCGACATCACCGCGCGCAAGCAGGCCGAGCAGCGGTTGCGCGAGGCCCAGGCGCTGCACGATCTCGCCGCGGAAGCCGGATGCACGGGCACCTGGTGCATCGACCTGGCCTCGGGCGCGTGCACGGTCTCGCCCTCGATGGCGCGCCTCATGGGGCTGCCGCCACAGCAGCTCACGGTGCCCGCGGGCTGGTGGCAGGACTGGGTGCTGCCCGAGGACCAGGATCGGGTGCAGGCCGCCATGGACGCGGCCGTCGCACGGGGCAAGCCTTACGAGCTGGAGCTGCGGCTGCGCACCGGCCCGGGCAGCGATGCGCGCTGGTTCCATTCGCGCGGCGAGGTGGTGCGCGACGCGGGCGGGCAGCCGGTGCAGCTTCTGGGCGCCTCGGTGGACGTGAGCCGCTACAAGGCGGCCCAGGCCGCGCTGGGCGAGGCGCTGCAGGCCAAGGACGCGCTGCTGTACGAGGTCAACCACCGCGTCAAGAACAACCTGCAGGTCATCAGCTCGCTGCTGTCGCTGCAGGCGCGCACGGTGCGCGACCCCGATGCCCGCGCGGCCATCGCCGAGGCCCAGGCGCGCGTGGCGGTGGTGTCGCGGCTGCACCAGCAGCTCTACCAGTCGGGCACGCATGCCGGGCTGGACTACGGCCCGTACCTGCAGCGCCTGGCCGCCGACACGCTGGCCTCGCTCGGCGGCGGGCGGCGGCTGCGCCTGGTGTTCGAGGCCCGCGGCGACAACCGCCTCGCGCCGGACCTGGCGGTGCCGCTGTCGCTGGCGGTGTCGGAGCTGATTACCAACGCCGTGAAGTACGCCTTTCCCGACGACCGCGCCGGCACGCTGCGGCTGCGCCTGGCGCGCGAGGCCGGGCAGCTGGAGGTGCTGGTGGCCGACGACGGCGTCGGGCTGCCGCCGGGCTTCGATCCGGCCACCTCCACCGGGCTGGGCATGCGCATCGTGCAGGCGCTGCTGGGCCAGTTGCAGGGCCGGCTGGAGCGGCCGGTGACGCCACACGGGACGGCGTTCCGCATTCTGGTTCCGCTGGGCGGATGGGCATGAGCTCCCCGGTCCGCCACGCCTGCTTTCCCCGGAGCGCCGGTACAGAATGCCGGCCCTGCGGCATCCCGCTTGCTCCTCACGGCATTTGCCTTGGCTGGGGCTGTGCCCTGTCCGTCGATCCCGGCGCCCCTGTCGAGCCCCGGGCAGGCGATGGCGCAGGCCGTGACGCAACCATGTCCAGATATCGGAGGAACGGACGGATGAACGAAGAGGCCCAGACCGTGCTCGGCGCGCTGCGCGCGGCCACCGCGGCGCAGCATGGGGCGATCGAGCGCCTGCTGCGCCTGGAGCCGGCCACGCTGGAGCGCGGCCACTACGTGCGCGTGCTCGCGGGCTTCGGCGCCTTCGTGCCGTGCTGGGAAGCGCGCGTGCGCGAGCGGCTGCCGGCACGGCTGCTGGGCTGGTTCGATGAGCGCTCGCGCTGGCCGCACCTGCGCCGCGACCTGGGCACGCTGGGCCTGGCCGCGAGCGCCGACGCGCCGGACGCCGCCTGCGCGCCGGCGCTGCCGGATCTGCCTGCGGTCTTCGGCTCGATGTACGTGCTGGAAGGCTCGGCGCTGGGCGGGCAGCTGATCGCGCGCGCGCTGCGCGAGCGCTGGGCGCTGGGCCCGGACAACGGCGCGGCCTACTTCAACGGCTGGGGCGCGCGCACCGGCGCGCTGTGGGCCGACTTCCGCCGCCGCCTGGCCCAGGAGGTGGAGGCCGGCGGAGCGGCGCAGCGCAGCGCCTGTGCCGCGGCGGTGGCGACCTTCGAGGCGCTGAACCGGACTTTCGAGCGGGTGCTGGCCGATGGACGCGTTGCCGCCTGACCTGGCCGACTGCGCCAACGAGCCCATCCGCGTGCCCGGCGGCATCCAGCCGCACGGGCGCATGCTGGTGCTCGCCGCCGACGACGGCCACCTCGTGGCGCTGAGCGAGAACTGGCCCGAGCCCCCGCCGCTGGCCGCCTGGAGCACGTGGTTGCCCGAGCGCCTGGCCGCGCTGCAGCCCGGCGAGGCGCCCGCGCCGCTGGGCACCGTGACGCTGGAGGACGGCCGGCGCCACGACCTCACCGGCCACCGGCTGGCCGAGCTGGTGGTGCTGGAGTTCGAGCCCGCCATCGGCGCGCTGGGCCTGCAGGCGCCGGTGTACGCGCTGGCGCGGCGCTTCCTGCCGCGCATGCAGGAGGCCGCCACCGTCACCGAGCTGCTGGCGCAGGCCACCGCGGAGCTCAAGCGCCTCACCGGCTTCGGGCGCTGCCTGGCCTACCGCTTCGACGACGAGGGCCACGGCGAGGTGCTGGCCGAGGCCCTGGACCCGGGCTACGACAGCTACCTCGCCCACCGCTTCCCCGCGGCCGACATCCCGGCGCAGGCGCGCGCGCTGTACCTGCTCAACCAGATCCGCCTCATCCCCGACGCGACCTACACGCCCGTGCCGCTGCGCTGCGTGGACCCGGCCTGGCATCCCCGCCGCATCGACCTGTCGTGGGCCGCGCTGCGCAGCGTCTCGCCGCTGCACCTGGAGTACATGCGCAACATGGGCACGCTGGCCTCGATGTCGGTGTCCATCGTCGTGCGCGGGCGGCTGTGGGGCCTGATCTCGCTGCACGACCACGCCCCGCGCCAGGCGCCCTTCGAGACCCGCGTGGCCTGCGAGCACCTGGGACGGCTGGTGTCGCTGCAGATCGAGGCGCGCGAGGACAACGCCGAGGTTGCCACGCGGCTGGAACTGCGCCAGCTCACGCTGGAGATCGTGTCGCACCTGGCCGAGAGCGACGCCTCGCTGCGCCAGCTCGCGCAGGACCCGGTGCTGCTGCGCCTGGCGCACGCCAGCGGCGCCGCGGTGGTGCTGGACAACGAGTGCTGGACCCTGGGCGAGTGCCCGGCGCCGGAGTGCATCCACGAGCTGACCAAGCGCATGGCGAACCACGGCCGCGAGCTGTTCCACAGCGACCGGCTGGCCGAGGTGCTGCCCGACCTCGCCGCCACCCCCGGCTGCGGCGACGCGGCGGCGGGCATGCCGCCGCTGCCCGCGGCCGGGGTGCTGGCCATCTCCATCTCGCAGGTGCACCGGCACTGGATTTTGTGGTTCCGGCCCGAGGTGGTGCAGACGGTGCAGTGGGCGGGCAACCCGCGCAAGGCGATGCCGGCGTCCGACGGGCGGCTGCATCCGCGGCGCAGCTTCGAGAGCTGGCGCGAGCAGCTGCGCGGGCGCTCGCTGCCATGGTCGCCCAGCGAGCGGGCAGCGGTGCTGGAGCTGCGCCAGGCGCTCATCGGCATCGTGCTGCGCCGCGCCGAGGAGCTGGCCGAGTTCGCCACCGAGCTCGGCCGCGTCAACAAGGAACTGGAGGCCTTCTCCTACACCGTCTCGCACGACCTGCGCGCGCCCATGCGCCACATCGCCGGCTACGTGGACCTGGTGCTCGACGGCGAAGGCCGGCAGCTGGGCGAGCGCTCGCAGCGCTACCTCGGCCACGTCAAGGAGGCCGCCGTCTACGCCGGCAGGCTGGTGGACGCGCTGCTGGACTTCTCGCGCATGGGCCGCGCCGCGCTCAAGCGCAGCGAGATCGATACGGGCCTGATGGTGGCCGAGCTGGTGCGCGAGCTCTCGCACCAGCTCGGCGAGCGCCGCGTGGAGTGGCGCATGGCGCCGGCGCTGCCCCCGCTGTGGGGCGACCCGCTGCTGATGCAGGTGGTGGTGCGCAACCTGCTGAGCAACGCGCTCAAGTACAGCCGCGGGCGCGACCCGGCCGTGATCGAGGTGCGGCCCATCGAGGCCCGCCCCGACGGCGCCGGGCTGGAGGTCCGGGACAATGGCGTCGGGTTCCAGATGAAGTACGTCGAAAAGCTGTTCGGCGTCTTCCAGCGCCTGCACCCGGCCGAGGAGTTCGAGGGCACCGGCATCGGACTGGCCAACGTGCGCCGCATCGTGGAACGCCACGGCGGCAACGTCTGGGCGCAGGGCGAGCCGGGCCGCGGCGCGACCTTCGGCTTTTTCCTACCTTCCCGAGCCCAGGAGGCTTGATGCTCAAACCCATTCTCCTCGTCGAAGACGACGCGCGAGATCTCGAACTCACGCTGGTGGCGCTGGAGCGCAGCCAGCTGGCCAACGAAGTGGTCATCGTGCGCGACGGCGCCGCGGCGCTGGACTACCTGAGCCGCGAAGGCGACTACGCCGAGCGCCCGGCCGGCAACCCGGCGGTGATCCTGCTGGACCTGAAGCTGCCCAAGGTCAACGGGCTGGAGGTGCTGCAGGCGGTGCGCGCCTCGGAGGTGCTGCGCAGCATCCCGGTGGTGATGCTGACCTCCTCGCAGGAGGAGTCCGACGTGGTGCGCAGCTACGCGCTGGGCGTCAACGCCTACGTGGTCAAGCCCGTGGAGTTCAAGCAGTTCATCACCGCCATCGCCGACCTGGGCATGTTCTGGGCGGTGCTCAACGAGCCGCCGCCGGGCTCCGTGAAGGCCTCGCGCCGGGCGGAATGAGCAGGAGACCCGTCCGATGACCGAGTTCCGCGACCGGCCGCTGCAGGTGCTGCTGCTGGAAGACTCCCGCTTCGACGCCGAGCTGATCCGCGAGGCGCTGTGCACGCACTACCCGCAGGCGCGGCTGGCCGTGGTGAGCAACGAGGCGGGCTTCGTCCAGGGCCTGCGCGCCATGCCGGCGCTGGTGCTCTCGGACTACGAGCTGCCGGGCTTCAGCGGCGCGCAGGCGCTGGAGCTGGCGCGCGCGCTGGCGCCGGGCGTGCCCTTCATCTTCGTCTCCGGCGTCATCGGCGAGGACAACGCGGTGGAGATGCTCAAGCGCGGCGCCACCGACTACGTCAGCAAGCAGCGCCTGCAGCGCCTGCCGGTGGTGGTGGAGCGCGCGCTGCGCGAGGTGGCCGAGCGCGACGGGCGCGACCGCGCCGAGCGCCAGCTGCGCGAGGCCGACGCGCTGTTCGCGCGCGTGGTGGACGCGCTGCACGACTACGCCGTGGTCGTGCTCGACACCGAGGGCCGCATCCGCAGCTGGAACCGCGGCGCGCAGGACGTGTTCGGCTTCGGGCGCGACCAGGTGCTGGGGCTGCGCGCCGACCTGCTGCACGTGCCCGAGGACCGCGACGCGCAGGTGTTCGAGGCCGGGCTGCGCCGGGCGCTGGCCGAAGGCAAGGCGGTGGACGCGCACTGGATGATGCGCATCGACGGCACCCGGCTGCGCGTGGAAGGCCTGACCATGCCGCTGCACGACGACGCGGGAGCGCACAGCGGCTTCTGCAAGCTGGTGCACGACGTGACCGAGGCCCATGTCCACGAGGCGCGGCTGCGCGTGGCCAAGGAGGAGGCCGAGCAGGCCAACCAGGCCAAGGACCGCTTCCTGGCCATGCTTTCGCACGAGCTGCGCACGCCGCTCACGCCCATCGCCTCCGCGGTCTACATGCTGGAGCAGGTGGCGCAGGTGCCGGCGCCCTACCGCAAGCTGCTGCCCATGATCCGGCGCAACGTGGCGCTGGAGGCGCGGCTGATCGAGGACCTGCTGGACCTGACCTCCATCACCGCGGGCAAGCTGGTGCTGCACCTGCAGCCGGTGGACATGCACCGGCTGGTGCAGGCCGTGGCGGAGATGCTGGCCGACGACATCCAGGCCAAGCAGCTGCGCGTGACGCTGGCGCTGGAGGCCTTGCGCAGCACCGTGCTGGCCGACGAGGCGCGCATGCAGCAGGTGCTGTGGAATGTGGTGCGCAACGCCATCAAGTTCACGCCCGAGGGCGGGCACATCGAGCTGCGCACGGCTGCCGTGGACGGCAGCTTCACCTTCACCTGCACCGACGACGGCATCGGTATCGACGCCGAGGCGCTGCCGCAGCTGTTCACGGCCTTCCGCCAGGCCGAGGGCCATGTGCCCAAGCGCTTCGGCGGGCTGGGCCTGGGCCTGGCCATCGCGCGCGGACTGGTCGGCGAGCATGGCGGCAGCATCAGCGCGGCCAGCGACGGGCTGGGCCTGGGCACCACGGTGACGATCCGCGTGCCGGTGTCGCAGCAGCCCGCGCACAGTGCCGACGGCGTGGCCCTGCCGGCGCAGGCCGGGGACGACGGCACGCGGCTGCTGCTGGTCGAGGACAACGAGGACGCGGCCGAGGCGATGCGGCTCTCGCTCGAAGGCCTGGGCTACCGCGTCACGCACGTGGGCACGCGCGCCGATGCGCTGCAGGCGGCGCAGGGCAGCCGCTTCGACGTGGTGCTGACCGACCTGGGCCTGCCCGACGGCAGCGGCATCGACGTGGGCCGCGCGCTGTGCGGTGCCTGCCCGGTGATCGCGCTCAGCGGCTACGGTGCGCCGGCCGACGTGGAGCGCTCGCAGCGCGCCGGCTTCTCAGGCCACGTGGTCAAGCCGGCCGACCCGGCCGTGGTGCACTCGCTGCTGCAGCGGGTGCTGGCACAGCGGGCGCATTGAGCCGCCCGGGTCGCGCCGGGCGGTGAGTCACTGCGGATCGGGCGCAGCGTCCAGCATCCGCTCCAGCCACTCGGGGCCCAGGGCCTTGAGCTTTTCCCAGCGTGCGTCGTTGAGCTGGATGGTGCGCAGCTTGGTGCGCTGATCGACGGCCAGGACGGGCGCCTGTCCCGGCCGGCCGCGGCGCAGTTCCAGCCCGCCCGGGTTGAGGCCGAGGATGCGCGCGGCCTCGCGCAGCGCATTGCCCATCACCAGGTGGCCCTCGTCCTCGCGCCAGGGCTGGGAGGTCATGCGCCCCAGTTGCCGGCGCGCCTCCTCGCGCAGCGCCGCCGCCTGGTCGGGCGTGATGCGGGCGCCGTAGTTCAGCAGCTGCAGCGGCATGGCCGCGATGGCGGCCTGGTGCGCCTCCTGGAGCGCCTCGTCGTGCGCCGCGGTGTCTTTTCGTGCGTAGCTGGTGGCCATAGGCCTGTGTCTCCCTGCCAGGAATTGAAGGATCGAAGGCGGCACGCTGCCGGCCTTGTGGGGCTCACGATACCGCGCCGGCCCAGGCGGGCGCCGTCGTTGCGCCTCGCGCGCCGGCGTCGGCGAAGGGTTCCAGGGTGATGTCGAGGCAGCGCGGGGATTCAGACGCCGGGCCGGCGCATCGCCTGCGCGATTTTCTTGTCGGTCTTGTACTGGCTCAGCGCATACACGGCCCAGATCGCCGCCGGCAGCCAGCCGATGAGAGTGACCTGCAGGATCAGGCAAATCACGCCGGAAATCGGCCGGCCGATGGTGAAGAACACCACGAAGGGCAGAAAAATGGCGAGCAGCAGGCGCATGGACGGGCTCCGGAGCGTGAAGGCAGCCGCCAGCAGTCAGCAAGCGCCATACCGCCGCCGCGGGTGCTCCAGGGCCCGTGATCTCACAGAGGCTTCTGGTCCGGCGGCGCGGTGATGATCTCGATGACCTTCACCGCCAGCCCGCCGCCGGGCACGAAGGCGCCGGCGATCTCGGCGCCGGCCTCGAACAGCATCTCGCGGGTCATGATGGCGTCGATCTTTTCCTTGAACCACTGGCCGTTCTCGGCCACCTCGCCGCTGATGCCGTCCACCTCGATCACGCCCAGCTTGTCCTCGGTGGTCCAGGCAAATTCGAAGGCGAATACCGGGCGGTAGTAAAGGTGGAATTTTTCCAGCGTGCGCTCGTCGCGCTGCACCTCATGGGCATTGATGACTTCGCTGGAAAGAATCTGGTCCACCTTTTGCCGCACCGTGGGAGCGCGCAATTGCGGCAGTACCGCGCCGGGCAGATTCAGCACCGCCTGCTCCCGGGCTTCGGGGCGGCCGACGTAGTTTTCGAGTATGCCCTTCTTCAATTCCCGGCCCAGGCCGTCCACGCAGGCCACGTAATCGATCTTGCGGCGGCAGAATTCGATGGCCGGCAAATCGATGACGCGGCGCTTGCCCTGCGCATTCACCGGATATTCGCGGCCATCGAGCAGCACCTTGTGCGCGTGGGGGTTGCCCACGTCCACGGCGTAAGTGATTTCCTTGGAGAAATCGACATCGCGCCCGGCGACCACGTACCAGAAAGGCTCGTAGCGCAACTCGTGCTTGGTCGGCAGGACGGTTTCGTCCTTGGGCCGGTTGAAGGGGTTGAGCCGGGCCAGCCGGCCAAAGGCATTGAGCTTGTTGCGCTTGGCCTGCTCCATGGCCGCGCCCAGGGGGAACACCGGATCGAAGACGAAGATCTTGGCGGCGTCGTCGCTCAGCCGGATCAGGTCTGGCATGGGGCCCGTTCCTTTCGGCCCACCGCTGCTCCGGACTGGGGCACACCGTGGGAGGAACAGCGGACCGCCGGCGCAGGTCAGGCGCGCCAGCCGGCTGTGCTTCGGGTGGGTCCTGTGGCGGCAGGCTGCCCCGATTGTCCGGCGCACGGGTCGCGGCGTCGATCGCGCCAGGAAATTGGTCACTTCAGGCCGTGACCATGAGAGGCAAGAAAAGGCGCACCGCCCGCTATGCAGCGCACGTTCACGCGGAGGCCACCTCCGGTGAGCGTGAGGATTTCTCCTGGCGGCGCGCGAGCCCCCCCTGAGCAATCAATACCAGTAAATCAGATGATGTTTGGTGGCCCAAGCCAATGCGAAATCCGCCGCGCCCGGTTTCAGGGTGTCCATGGCCATCCAAAGCCAAAGCAGTGCAACGCTCATGCAGCAACTCCCTTGATATTGAACTCCACGCCGCGGAAGGCGTGAGAAGAATATTAGCGCGCAGCCACGCCCATATTGAAGTTTTCAGCCTGGGTTTATTCTCCTGGGGCCAATGTCCTGGGGCATGACCCGCGGGACCATGACAAAGCTCCCGGGCCCGGGCGTCGGAACCCGGGAGGCGCCGGGGAGCCGGTTTTCGCAGAGCCGCTGGCCACCCGCGCGGACGCCGCGTGGCCAGCCCCGGGGAATGGGACATGCGTCACTCCAGGCCCGGCAGCACGGAGCCGGGCACAGCCGCCTATGCAGGCACCGTACCGCGCATGCCGCCACGGGCTTGCCGGGCTCCGCCGCCGACGCGCGGTGCGCCGCATGCCGGATGCCCGGGCAACCGGCGGGAGCTGGCTGGAATGCCGGCCGCGCTCCTGGCCGGCGGCGTCAGCCCATCCGGGCAGCCACCTCGAACAGGCGCGGATCGCGGCCGTCGAACCAGGCCTGCCAGGCCTGGGCCACGACCCGAACCTCATCGGCGCGAAGCCGCCCGAGCATGGCTTTCAGTTCCGACAAGGACTGCGCCAGCGAAGCGGCCCGCTCCCTGCTGATTTCCACCGCCTTGGTCTGCACCAGGTAGTAATGCCCGCTCCATGCGGTGTGCTGCCAGTCGAAATGCAGGTCGAAATCGATCACCACCCATTCATGCGCCGTGGCCGCGGGTGCCTTGATGCTGAACGGGATTTTCGAGAAGGCGGCGTCCATCTGGTCCACGAATTGCCGCAGAAAATAATCGCGCAGCGCCTCGCCGCCCTGCAGCCGTGTCAGCACATGCGAGGACGCCAGGCGCTCGGACATGCCCCGCAAGGCCACCGCATTGACCAGGAAGCGGGGAATGACGAAAGGGCGCCAGTCGGCCACGAATTTGTCGGGCTCCACGATTTGGGCCAATTCGCCGGGCAGGCGCGGATAGCGTGCCGCTTCGTCCTGAAGGGCCGCGCCCAACGTGCCGCTGGTGGCGGCCGCGTCCAGTTCGCTCCACAGGATGCTGCGCGCCTTGCGATGGCGCCCCAGCATGCAAAAGCGCTGCCGCTCGGCCAGGCTTTTGACGACTGCCTGCCCTTGTCCGGACGCCCACGTGCTGAAACCCGGAGCCTGGCCCAATTTTCCCGTGTAAATCAGCGTGCCGCCCACGTTCTTTATCCAACCCATTCCTTGCCTCCCGTGCCACCGGAAAACAAACAAATTCATGGCAGGGCTGCCCGGGCCATGCGTGGCAATCCACCGCCGCAACCCTTTTAAATGAGCCCCGCGCATGCCGGCACACGGGTTACCCCCCACGCTGGCACGGAGAATGAAACAACCCATGAGTGACAGTTACATGGGTAGACCAATTCATCCGCGAACGGCCTCAAGCACTATCGAAATTTACCTTTCGACAACACATTACCGTTCAATAAGGCTTGTTTTCGTCCCAGGCGAATTCAAGGGTCTCAGGCTTCAGGCCGCGATGGAGGGGCCACACTTTCCTGCTCAGGCAAGCGCGTGGCGTCGATTTCCTGAAACACTTCCTTGGCCACCAGCAGCGCGTTGACTGCCGCCGGGAAACCGGCATAGACGGCCATCTGCATGATCACTTCGATGATGTCCTGCCTGGAGCAGCCGACATTGAGCCCGCCCTGGATATGGGCGCGCAATTCCTTGGGCGAATGCCCCAGCGTGACCAGCGAGGCGATGGTGGCAATCTGGCGCTCGCGCGGCGAGAGAATGCCGCGCGCGTAGATGTCGCCGTACGGAAATTCAATGATGAAGCGGGCAAATTCCGGGGCAATATCCCCCAGGGCCCGCATCACGCCCTCGCCGATATGGCCGTGGATGCTGGACAGCGTGGCCTGCCCGCGCTCGAATCGGTCTGAATCCATGAAAATGCCGGACAAAAACCGGCATTCTAAATCCCGGGGGCTGGAGGCCCGGCGGCGGGATTCAGGCCGGATTCCAGCGCAGGCTCATGACGGTGGAGCGCTCCAGGCAATGCCAGCGGTGATAGAGCCCCGCACCCCAGGCCGCGAAATCCCCCGGCCGCCGCAGCAGCACCACCTCGGTGGTGTCCTCGGGAAAATCCGCCCGCCCGGAAAACTCGATGCGAAATGCCGAGCCTTCGCTCACCAGGATCGACACCGTACGCCCTTCGCTCACGGGCTTGGCGTCGCCGCTGTCGTGGCCGGCCGGGTGGTCAAACCACTTGGCGCACAGGCCCGACAGCGCCTGCTGCCGCGGCACGTGCAGCAACTCGCCCGGGCCGTGGCGGGTCCAGTCGCTGAAGCCGAGGAACCACCCGGTGCCGCGGGTGTCGGTGTCGTAGGCATTGCCGGTGATCAGGTCCATGCGCCGGATCATGAGGGCGGGCCGGCGCTCAGCACCGTGAGGAGCCGGCCCGCGGCGCCTCTTGCGGCGACATGTCCTGCAAGCCCAGCAGCAGCTCGGGCCGGTCCGCCGCGCCCCACTGCGGCACACGCGGCGGGGGCGGCGCCAGCTCCCAGGGAAAGCGCTCCCCGGCGCCGGGCGCGGCCGGCGCCGGGACTGGAACCAGGACGGGCGATTCCTCGGACAGCTCGACGCCAAGCCAGTCCAGCACACGCTTGTGCCACGGCGTCATGGGCGGGGCAGCAGGGGCATTCATGCGCGCTGCCTTGCAAGCGGCGTTCCGAAATTTGTGCAGCGCACAACCACGCCCCCCGTCCCGGGGCCCTGTTGCAGGCCCGGCGTCTGGACCGGGCTGCAGTGCGTCACCGCACCCGCGTGCCGCCGCAGCGGCTGGCGCCAACGGATGCCCGTGGCAGCGGTGCCGGCGCGTCCCGGCGCACGGCGAAAGCCGGCACACCCGGCAAATGCTGCGGTCGGCGCCTACAGGGCGATGCGGCGCAGGCCTACAGGGCGGGCGCCCCGGTTGCCCCACAGTGGCTGCGCCGGCATGTGCCGGGGCCGATGCCACAAGGAGCACGCCATGAACAAGGATCAAGTGAAGGGACGCATCGACGACGCCAAGGGCCGCGTCAAGGAAGCCGCGGGCGACCTCACCGGCAACCGCCAGATGCAGCAGGAAGGCCGTGCCGACCAAGTTGGCGGCACCGTGCGCAAGGGCATGGGCGACGCCAAGGAAAGCGTCAAGAAGACCATCGACAAGCTCTGAGCCGCATGACGCCTCTCGCCACGCCCCAGGCGCCGCGGCGGCCGGCCCGGCCGCCGCTGTGGGCGCACATCGAGCCGCCGGAGCCGGTGATGCCGCCTTCGCCGGCCCCGGCGCCGCTGCCGCCGGGCCCCTCGCCCATCGGCGACCCGGTCAGCCCGCCGCCGTCCACCGACCCGCCCACGCCGGCGCCCCCGCCGCCGATGCCGATGTAAACCCGCGGCGACACCCGACGCCGGCCCTCGGAGCTGGCCGCGCTTGAGGGTGGCCGACGCTACGCGTCCAGGCCCGACCAGGCCATGAAGCCCACCGCCGCCGCCATCACGGCGGTGGCCGACCAGCCCAGCGCGCGCAGGCGCGGGCTCATGGTGTGCGCGCCCATGAGGCGGCGCGACTGGCCGATGGCCATCATCGCCACCATGATCGGCACGGCGATCACGCCGTTGGCGATAGCGCTCCACACCAGCGCCGAGATCGGGTCCACCGCCAGCAGGCTGCCCGCCGTGCCCAGCACCGTGGCCGCGACGATGATCAGGTAGAAGCCGCGCGCCTCCTGGAAGCCGCGCGACAGGCCGGCCTTCCAGCCGAACACCTCGCTCACCGCGTAGGCCGCCGACCCGGCCAGCACCGGCACCGCCAGCAGCCCGGTGCCGACGATGCCCAGCGCGAACAGCCAGAAGGCGAAGTCCCCGGCCACGGGCCGCAGCGCCTGCGCCGCCTGCGCGGCGCTGTCCACCTGGGCGCCCTGCCCGTGCAGCGTCACGCCCGCGGCCACCACGATGCACAGCGCCACGGCGTTGGAAAAGCACATGCCCGCGATCGTGTCCATGCGGATGCGGCGCAGGAAGACGCGGTCGCGCGCCGGGTGCGCGTTGTGCTGGTCGCCCAGCGGCGGCCGGCGCTTGCCCTCCACCTCCTGCGCCGCCTGCCAGAAGAACAGGTAGGGGCTGATGGTGGTGCCCAGCATCGCCACCACCATGGCGGCGTAGCCGCGCGCGGACAGGTCCGGGCCCCAGGCCGTCCAGGGCAGCAGGCCCTGCGCCGCCACCTCGGCCCAGGGCACGCGCACCGCCAGCAGCACGGCGACGTAGGCGAACAGCACCAGCGTCAGCCACTTGAGCACGCGCACCGTGCGCTCGTAGGGGAACCACAGCTGCGTGGCCACGCACAGCGCGCCGAAGCCCAGCGCGTAGGGCGCGGGGTGGCCGCCGGCGAGCAGCCGCACCGCCTCGCCCATGGCGGCGATGTCGGCGGCGATGTTGAGCGTGTTGGCCCCCACCAGCAGCGCCACCAGCGTGGCGGTGAGCCAGCGCGGGCACACGCGCGCGATGTTGGCGGCCAGGCCTTCCCCCGTGACCCAGCCGATGCGCGCCGACAGCAGCTGGATGCCGATCATCAGCGGCGTGGTCAGCAGCAGCGTCCAGGCCAGCGCGAAGCGGAACTGCGCGCCGGCCTGGGAGTACGTGGCGATGCCGCTGGGATCGTCGTCGGCCGCGCCGGTGATCAGGCCCGGCCCCAGCCGCCGCACGAAGCCGCGCAGGCGCTCCAGCATCAGCGCAGCCCGGCCGGGCCCGCGCCCGCGGCGGCGCCCACCCGCGCGCGCCGCAGCAGCGCGGAAGCCGCCAGCGCGCACAGCGCCAGCGTCCACACCGTCACCGCGCCGGTGGGCCAGTCCAGCAGCGCCGACAGCGCCAGCCCCAGCCCGTAGCCGGCGGCGCCCACCGCGTAGCCGGCCAGCCAGCGCGCGCGCCCGCGCAGCGCGGTGGTGGCCAGCGCCGGGACGATCAGGCTGGAAAACACCAGGTACACGCCCACGAGCTGCACCGAGGCCGTCACCGCCAGCGCGAAGGCGGCGTAGAAGCCCAGCCGCCCCAGCCGGCGCGGCAGCCCCGCCGCCATGGCCAGCAGCAGCAGCGCCGTCACGCCGGCCAGCGCCAGCAGCTGCGGCGGCTGCACCCACAGGATCTGCCCGACCAGCAGCTCCTTGAGGTGCTCGCCGCCATGCGGATTGCCGGCCAGCAGCAGCAGCCCGGCGCAGGCCGCCAGCACGAACAGCACGCCGATGAGCGCCTCCTGCTGGCGCGGCGCGCGCCGCTCGGTCCAGGTCAGCAGCAGCGCGCCCAGCAGCGCCGCGCTGACGGCGGCAGCCTGCACCGCCCAACCGCCCTCGGGCAGCCCCAGCGCGTCGGCCGCGATCACGCCCAGGCCGGCGATCTGGGCAATGGCCAAGTCGATGAAGACGATGCCGCGCTCCAGCACCTGCACCCCCAGCGGCACGTGGGTGAGCAGCACCAGCAGCCCGGCCAGCAGCGCCGGCCCGAGGATGCCGGCGTCCAGCGCCTCCCAGTTCACCGCTTGGCACCCGCGGCGGCCAGCAGCCGCGCCAGGGTGTCGTCGAAGAGGCTGAACAGGTCGTAGGCCGCGTCGCTGCCGCCGACGGTGAAGGGCAGCTTCACCGAGGGGATGCCGGCCTGGCCGCTGAGCCAGTCGGAGGGGCGCGGGTCCTGGTAGGCGGCGTGGAGGATCATCTTCGCCGGCGTGGCCTTGAGCGCGCCCTGCACCGCCTGCAGCTGCGCCACCGAGGGCTCGACGCCGGGCTTGGGTTCCAGCACCGCCACCTCCTTCAGGCCCAGCCAGTCGTAGAGGTACGGAAAGCCCTTGTGCTGCGACACCACCGGCAGGCCCTTGAGCGGGGCGGCCTGCGCGTTCCAGCGCGCCAGCGCCTGCTGCCAGCGCTGGCTGAAGGCGCGCTCGCGCTGCGCGTAGTCGGTGGCATGGGCGGCGTCGATCTGCTGCAGCCGCGCCGACAGCGCGGTGGCCACCAGCGCGATGTTGCGCGGGTCGGTCTGGATGTGCGGGTTGCCCGCGGCATGCACGTCACCCTGGGCGCGGTCCAGCTGCGTGGGCACTTCCAGCTTGCGCACCACGGCAGCGGCCTCGAAGTAGCCCGGCTTGCCGGGCTGGATGGCGGCGTTGCCCGACTGCTGCAGCAGCAGCGGCAGCCAGCCCGCCTCCAGCTCGGCGCCGGTGCAGGCCAGCAGGTGGGCGTTGCGGGCGCGGGCGATGAGGCTGGGCTTGGCCTGGATCTGGTGCGGGTCCTGGCGCGCGCTGGTCGCGACCGCAACGTCCACCAGCGGGCCGCCGAGCTCCAGGGCCAGCGCGCCCCACTCGGGCTCGCAGGCCAGCACCTTCACGTGCGCCTGGGCTTGCGCCTGGCCCGCCAGCAGGGCCAGCGGCAGCGCTGCCAGCGAGAACAGGACATGGCGTTTCTTCATGGTCTTCATGGAAGGCTCCCTGGGCTCAATAGGCGTGGGCGCCATGCGCGCCCAGGCTCATCTGGTACTGGATGAAGAACTGCCGGTCGGCGGCGCCTTCGCGGGCGCGGTCCTGCGCCAGCTGCAGCCGCACGCGCGAGAACTCGCTGGGATTGAACTCCAGCATCAGCGCGTGCTTGCGCGGCTTGAAGCCGCTGCCGGCCACCAGGCCGGCCGGGTCGTGCGGCGTGCCGGCGTCCAGGCGCTCGGTGCGCAGGCCCACGCGCCAGCGCGGCATGAACTGGTAGACGCCCTGCACGTACCAGCCCGACTGCGTGGCGCGGTAGTCGCCGCCGCTGCCGTCCTCCAGCGCCAGCGTGCCGCTGCGCCGCGCCTGCAGGACCTCGCCCTGGAGCTTGAAATGGGTGCGCGTGGCGTTGCCCTCGGGCGCCCACTTCCACACCGCGTCGGCGATCCACACCCGCGTGCGGCCGGTGAAGAAGGTGCTGGTGTCGTCCGCGGCCAAGCCGATGAGCTCCTGCCCGCTGGCACGGGCCTGGAGCACGGACACCCCCGCGCGCCAGCTGTGGCTGTCGCCGATGTCGCCGCCGGTGTGCACGCTGAAGGTGCGCAGGCCCGCGCCGTTGCCGGCGCTGTCGCCGCCGGGGAAGCCGGCGCCGCGGCCGACCTCGGCGCTGAGCTCCAGCAGCTGGTCGGTGGGCGCGATCCAGCGCAGCTGCAGCCCGTCGTCGCCGAGTTGCGTGCCCAGCAGCGCCTGGTAGGGGAGCGGGTTGTCCACGAAGTCCCAGGTGTGGGCGTGCTGCGGGTTGAGGTAGCCGACGTTGGAGAAGAAGCGCCCGGCGCGCAAGGTGAAGCCGCGGCCCAGCGCGGTGGTTTCGACGAAGGCCTCCTCGACCGAGAACTCGTTGTCGGGATGCAGCGCCAGCGCGGCCGCGCCGCGCAGCCAGGGATCGATGCTGGCCGAGAAGCGCAGCTCGCTCTCGCCCAGGTTCAGGCCGCGCGGGCCGGGGCCGGCCTCGGCGTCGGGCGGCAGTCCGAAACCGGCGATGCGGTAGCCCTCGGGGTCGCGCGAGGTGCGGGTGTACTGGCCGGCCAGGATCAGCGAGATGGCGGGATTGAAGGCGTTGGCCGCCGCGGCCGGGGCGGCACTGGAGGCGGTCTGGACGGTGTCAGGCGCGGTGGCCGGGGCGGCAGAAGGCGTCGCGGCCACGGCAGCCGGCGCGCGCGCGGCGCTCTCGGCCGCCTGCAGCCGCTGCTCCAGCGCCTGCAGCCGTGCCTCGTAGGCGTTGCGCAGGGTCTGGATCTCGTCACGCAGCGCCTGGAGATCAGCGGCGTTGACAGCCGGGGTGGCCGGGGCGGTCTGGGCGGCCGCGGGCGCGGCCAGGGCGGCCACCAGGGCCGCCGGCAGGAGGGAGTTCAAGTCGCAGGTCCTTCACGCGGGAACGTCGAAACGCGCCCGGCGGCGCGAAGAAGGCGCCACCGGGCACGGCAAAACGGCAGTCAGTGCGTGAAGGCGGGCGGGGCGCGGCTGCGGTAGGCCGGCGTGGGCGCGGCCCGGTGGACGCCGGCCGCGACGGGCAAAGGAGTCTCGTGGCCCAGGTCCAGCAGCGGCAGGTCCGCCGGCACGGCCGGCGGCGCGCCGGCGCTGACGGTGGCGGCCGTGCTGCACAGCGCGCAGTGCGCGGCGTGCAGCGCCTGCTTGTCCTGCAGGTCCTCGCCCCCGGCCAGGTGCGACACCGCATGCGCCGCCGCCACGGCCTGCGCCAGCGGCAGCAGCAGCACCAGCAGCAGCCACGCCAGGGCACGCTGCGGCAGGTGAAGGAGGCGTCGGGTTCGCATGGGAGGCGCGATCTTAGGCGCTCGGCGCGGCGGGGCGGTTCGACCCGGGCTCACGACGATGGATGCTCGTGCATCCACCACGTCGATTCAGGGCTTGGGTTGGGCCTTCTTCCAGTCCTCCACCGCCTTGAGCATCGCGCCGACATGGCCGTCGGGATTGAGGCTGGAGTACACGGCCAGCACCTTGCCCTGCGGGCTGATGGCGTAGGAGACGCGGTCGGCCATGTCGCGCTTGACCCACAGCGCGGCGTCGTAGGCCTTCATGACGCGCGCGCCCGCGTCGGCCGCCACGGCGAAGCGGTCGCGGCAGGCCTCGACCGAGAATTTCCTGAGCGTGTCGATGTCGTCGTTGGACATGCCGATCACGGTGGCGCCCAGCGCCTGGAACCGCGGCGTGGCCTCGGCGAAGGCATGCGCCTCCACGGTGCAGCCGCTGGTGAAGGCGCGCGGGTAGAAGTACAGCACCACCGGGCCCTTGCGCAGCGCCTCGGCCATCTGGAAGGTGAAGGCCTTGCCGCCCAGCGCCGCCTCGGCCGTGAAGTCCGGCGCGTCGGCCCCCACGGGCAGGGCCGCCTGGGCGGCCTGGACGGCGCAAAGGCCCAGCGCGGCCAGGCCCGCGCGCCAGCGAACAGCAGTCATGTCATCACTCCACGGCCGGGAAGCGGGCACTGTAGCGCCGGCGCGGCGCCACAATCCGGCGCCTCTCCCTTTCACACTTTCAGAGAAAGCCCGCCGTGGACTATCCGCAGTACGACCCCGCCCTGCCCGACCGCCCCTTGAGCGACGAGGAGCTGTCCAAGCTCGATGCCACCCTGCTGTCCCTGCCCGGGGAAGCAGCCATGAACGTGGAGGCGCTGGACGGCTACCTCACCGCGCTGCTGCTGGCGCCCACGCCGCTGGCCTCGCTGCCGACGACGCAGTGGCTGCCCGGGGTGTGGGGCGGCGACGGCGAGGACGGAAAGCCGTTCCCGAGCAACCGCAAGCGCAAGGACACGGCCGTGCTGGTGCTGCGCCACCTGCACAACATCGCCACGCGGCTGCGCGAGGCGCCCGACGACTGGGAGCCGGTGGTCAGCGTGGCCGAGACCAAGGACCAGGAGCTGATCGATGCCGAGGACTGGTGCATCGGCTTCCTGCAGGGCACGGAGCTGGACCGCGAGGGCTGGGACGCGCTGTTCGATGACCCCGAGCTGGGCGACGTGCTCGCGCCCATCGTGCTGCTGGGCGGCGACGACTCCGGGCTGGGCGAGGCCGAGCGCGCGCAGCTGCAGGACCCGCAGGCCCGCGACGAGCTCAGCCGCGCCGCGGTGGAAGCGGTGCTGGTGCTGTGGGAGCGCAAGCAGGCGCAAGCCCAGCAGGCCAGCCAGTGAAGCAACTGCTGTTTCCTGTGAGTTGACAACTTGCCCACCCAGTGACGCCGGGTGAGTTCTTCATCAACCAGGGGTTGACGATCCCGGCGCGCTGCGGGCGCGCTCGAACACCACCAGCAGGTTGTTGGCCGGCATCGCCACGGTCTCGCACCAGCCAAGGCCGGCGGCGCGGGCCGTGTCGGCCACGTCTTCCAGGCGGCGCAGGCCCCAGGCCGGGTCGCGCGCGCGCAGGTCGGCGTCGAAGGCGAGGTTGCTGGGTGCCGTGGGCACGCCCTCCCGGATGAAGGGCCCGTACAGCAGCAGCGGTGCGCCGGGGCGCAGGTGCCGTGCGGCGCCTTGCATCAGCCCGGCGCAGCAGGCCCAGGGCGCGATGTGCAGCAGGTTGGCGCAGAACAGCGCGTCCGCCTCGGCCGGCACGCCGTCCCAGCGCGGCGCCGTCACGTCCAGCCGCAGCGGCGGCAGCACGTTGGGCAGGCCCTCGCACCAGGCGGCGATGGAAGGCAGCGAGCGCGCCTCGGCGTCGCTGGGCTGCCAGCGCCAGCGCGGCAGCGCTTCACCGAGGTAGGCCGCGTGCTGGCCGGTGCCGCTGGCGATCTCCAGCAGCAGGCCGCCGCTGTCGGGCAGCACGCGCCGCAGCACCTGCAGGATGGGTTCACGGTTGCGCTCGGCGGCGGGGCTGTGCAGGCGAAGGTCCTCGTTCATGGCGCCATGCTAGGCGCGCCGCGCCGGCGCCCCGGCAACGGCATGGGCATCGGCGTTGCCGCGCCGCGCTTGCCTCATCAGCACCACAGGAGAAACCGCCATGCGCCCCATGTATCCGTCCAGCCGCCCCTCCGCCTCGGCTCTCAGCCTGCAGCGCGTCGCCGGGTTGATCCGGCAACTGAAGGCGTTCGACGACCGGCGCCCCAGCGTGCCGGGCGAGCACTTCGTTGCCTTCGGAACGGGCACGGCGCTGCTGTTGCGCGGGCGCCGCTCCGCCAGCCCGGTGCTGCGCACGCTCGCCTGCGCCGGCGGCCTGCTGCTCATGGCGCGCGGCCTCAGCGGCCGCGACGGGCTGCTGGCGCGGCTGCGGCGGCGCTGAGCGGGCGCGTCACCTGCGCGGGCGGTGTGGGCGTCGTCCGACATGGGCCGGCGGCGCCGTCCGATGGCCACGCTCGGGGGCCGCGGGCACGCTGCATGCACGGCCGATGCAGGCCCCTACAAACGGAGATGACGATGCGCAAGACTCCTCAACGCCGCGGCGCTCTCACCGCGGCCACCCTGCTCGCGGCGCTGCTGGCCAGCGGCTGCGCCAGCATGGACCGCTGCGACCGCAACACCGCTGTCGGCGCCGCCGTGGGCGGCGTGGCCGGCTCGGTGCTGACCGACCAGAGCACCCTAGGCACCGTCGGCGGCGCCGTCGCCGGCGGCGTGCTGGGGCGCGGGCGCGGCTGCTGAGCAGTTCGACCGTCCACCCGCTTCGGCCACTCGGCTTTCCCGCCAGGCTGACGCCGTCTCGCTCCCCTCGCCCGCGAAGCGGGAGAGGGGACGCTTCCATCTCAGCGGGTCATCCGGCGTCACCTGTTCTCACACCTACCTCCCCCGCCAGGCCCCCACCCGCCTCTGCCACTCGTGCAGCGGCGAGCCCGGCGGGTGCTGCTGCGAGGCGGCCAGGCGTTCGATCAGCTGCTCCTGCTCGCGTGTGAACTGCGCTGGGAAGACCGGTTTCACGTCCACGATGTAGTGCGCGCGCTCGCCGCCGCGCTCCTTCGGGTAGCCCAGGCCGCGCAGCCGGTAGCGCAGGTGGCGGCGGTCCAGGCGCAGCTGCTGCGTGCCGTCGAGGGTGGGCACGTCGATCCAGCGGTTGGCCATCCACAGGAAGCCGTCCACCGGCATCTCGCAGTGCAGCGTGCCGTCGGGCTCCAGCCTGAACAGCGGGTGCTCGCGCAGCGCGACGTGCAGCTTGAGGCGGTCGCCATGCGCGCCGCCGGCCAAGAGGTCCAGCACCTCGCCGTCGCGCAGGCCCGTGGGCAGGTCCACGGCGATCTCGTAGCGGCAGCGCCCCAGGTGGCCCTGGCCCTTGCAGGCCTCGCATTCCAGCCGCGCCAGGCCGTCGCCGTGGCAGGTGCCGCAGCTGTCGAAGCCGGCCACCCAGCCGAACCAGCCGCGCCGCGCCACGCGCCCGGCGCCATGGCAGGTTTCGCAGGGACGCGGGCTGTGCCGGTAGCCCAGGCCCTCGCAGGCGACGCAGCGCTCGGTGTGCAGGCCGCGCAGCACCGTGCGCCCGCCGGCGGCGCCCTGCTCCAGCGTCAGCTTGAGCTTGCGCTGGATGCGCCAGGGCGGGCGCGCCGGCGCGGGCGGCGGTTCCGGCGCGGCGTTCTTGCGCGGCCGGCTCGGCGGGGCCGGCGGCGGGCTGTGGCGGGCCTCGGCCTCCACGCCCTGGCGCAGCACTTCGAAGGCCAGGTTGATGCGCTGCATGCGCAACACCGCCTGCGGGCTGGCATTGCGGTCCGGGTGCCACTGCGACACCAGGCGGCGCCAGGCGGCCTTGATCTCGTGGTCGGTCGCGCCCGCGGCCAACCCCAGCTCGGCATAAGCGTCGTCGGTCCCCATGTCCCCCTCGTGGGCCGCGCGGTACGGCTCCGCGGCGGCGGCAGGCATGGTAGCCCAGGGGCCTGGAGCTCAAGGCCGCCCCACGACCGGGGCCGTGCCCGACAGGCGGCGGCTCAGGCGCCCTTCTTCAACGTGAACAGCTCATCGAGCTGCTCCGGCGCCACCGGCTTGGTGAGGTGGCGGTCGAAGCCGGCGTCCAGTGCCGCCTGCCGGTCCTGCGCCTGGCCCCAGCCGGTGAGCGCCACCAGCAGCAGCGCCGAGCCGCCGTCCTGGGCGCGGATGCGCCGCGCCACCTCGTAGCCGCTGAAGCCCGGCAGGCCGATGTCCACGATCGCCAGCTCCGGCCGGTACTCGCACGCCAGCGCCACCGCGCCGGGGCCGTCGTGCGCGGTGCGCACCTCGTGCCCCTGCAGCTCCAGCAGCAGCGCCAGGCTCTCGGCGGCGTCGGCGTTGTCGTCCACCACCATCACGCGCCGCGCCGGCGCCACGCTCGCGGGCGGGGACACGGGCTCCGCCTTGGCTTCGGGCGGCTGCGCCGGCAGCGGCAGCCGCAGCTCGAACTCGCTGCCGTGGCCCGGCCCGTCGCTGCGGGCGCGCACGCTGCCGCCATGCAGCCCGGCCAGGGCGCGCACCAGCGCCAGCCCCACGCCCAGGCCGCCATGCGTGCGCTGCAGCGCCGGCTGCACCTGGGAGAACATGTCGAAGACCTGGGACAGGTGCTCGGGGGCCAGGCCGATGCCGTTGTCGCGCACGCTGATCACGGCCTCGTCTCCCTCGCGGCGCACCCGCAGCTCGATGCGCCCGCCCTCGGGCGTGTACTGCGCGGCGTTGTTGAGCAGGTTGAGCAGCGCCTGCGTCAGCCGCGCCGGGTCGCCCACCAGGCGCAGCGGCTCGCCGGGCAGGAATTGGGCGAAGGCATGGCGCCGCGCCTGCAGCAGCGGCCGCGCGGCTTCCACCGCCGCCTGCACCACCTCGGCCAGCGCCAGCGGCTCACGCCGCAGCTCCAGCCGGCCCTGGGTGATGCGCGAGATCTCCAGCAGGTCGTCCACCAGCCGCGTGAGCTGGCGCAGCTGCCGCTGCAGCAGCTCGTGCGTCCACTGCAGCTGCGCGTCGCCGGCGGGCAGGCGCAGGCGCTGGATCTCCAGCGCGTGGCGCATGGGCGCCAGCGGGTTGCGCAGCTCGTGCGCCAGCGTGGCCAGGAACTCGTCCTTGCGCCGCGCCTCGTGCTGCAGCTCGGCATTGAGGCGCTGCAGCTCCTGCTCCGCGCGCTTGCGCTCGGTGATGTCGATGCCCAGGCCGTAGAGCATGGCCGCGCGCCCGTTGCCGTCGTCCACGGCGCGCCCGCGCCCCTCCATCCAGCCCCAGCGCCCCGAGGCGTGGCGGAAGCGGAACTCCACCACGTAGTCGCTCACCGACTCGATGCCCTGGCGCACGGCCTGCCGCACGGTCTGGCGGTCGTCGGGATGCACCAGGTCCAGGAACGCCTGCTCGTTGCCGTTGAAGCTGCCGACGTCCAGCCCGAACAGCTCCTCCAGCTCCTGGCTCCACCACACCTCGCCGCTGTCCAGGTGCCGGGACCACGCCCCCATGCGCCCGGCGCGCATGGCCAGGCCCAGCACCTCGCGGCTCTCGCGCAGCGCCTGCTCGGCCTGGCGGCGCGCCGACACGTCCTGCGCCATCACCGCCATGCCCTCGACACGGCCGTCGGGCCCGCGGTGCGGCACGTAGCTGACCTCCACGCAGCGCCGCCCCGCGCCCTTGAGATCGAGCTCGCCTTCGAAATGCACGCTCTCGCCGGCCAGCACGCGCGCGATCCGGGGCCCCAGCGAGCGCCAGGCCGCCTCGCCCAGCACCTCGGCCACGGAGCACCCGATGAGCTGCTCGCGCTCGCGCCCGAACCAGCGCTCGTAGCCCCGGTTGACGAAGCGGTAGCGCAAGTCGCGGTCCACGTAGGAGATGAGCGCGGGCACGTTGTCGGTGATGAGCCGCAGCCGCTCCTCGGCCTGGCGGCGCTGCGCCTGCGCGGCCTTCTCGGCGCTGATGTCGCGCGCCACCTTGGAGGCACCCACGATGCGGCCCCGGGCGTCGCGCACCGGCGACACCCCGAGCAGCACGTCGAGGCGCCGCCCGTCGCGCGTGAGCCGCACCGTCTCGTGATGCGCCACGCGCTCGCCGCGGGCCACGCGCTGCAGCAGCTGCAGCGCCTCCTCGGCGCGGTCGTCCGGCACGATCAGCGCCAGCGGCCGCCCCAGCGCCTGCGCCGCGGTGTGGCCGTACATGCGTTCGGCGCCGCCGTTCCAGGAAGTGATGACGCCATCGAGCGTGGTGCTGAGGATGGCATCGTCGGACGAGGCGACGATGGCGGCCAGCAGCGACTGCATGTCGCCGTGCGGGCTGTCCACGGAACTGTCGTCGATCATGGCGGTCCCCCGGGACGGCGCGCCGGCGAGGTCCGGCGCCACGCCGGACCGACGCCAAAAGGCGGCCCGCTCCGTCCTGCGAAGGGAATGAGCGGCAAGCGGCATGCCCCGGCGCGGGAATCCGGGGACGCCATGCGTGAAAAAGCCCCGCTGAGCGGGGCCTTCCAAGGCTTCAGCCAACCCGGCGGGCTGGCCACGCGCGCGTCGCTCAGGCCGCCTCTGCCTCGACCGCCGCTACGGCCTGCACGTCCTGCTTCGCCTGCGCCAGCGCCGCCGCGCGTGCCTCGGCACCCAGGCCGACACCCTCGGTGCGGATCACCTCGACGTCGGTGATGCCCAGGAAGCCGAACACGGTGCGCAGGTAGGCCTCCTGGTGATCGAGCGCCGCCTCGGCGGGGGTGCCGGCATAGCGGCCGCCGCGCGAGGACACGATCACGACCTTGCGCCCGCCGGCCAGGCCCTGCGGGCCCTGCGCGGTGTAGCGGAAGGTGCGCCCGGCCTGGGCGATGCGGTCGATCCAGGCCTTGAGTTGCGTGGGCACCGAGAAGTTGTACATGGGTGCGCCCACCACCACCACGTCGGCGCCCAGGAACTCGGCCAGCAGCTCCTCCGTCAACGCCAGCTCGCGCGCCACGGCCTCGCCCTCAGGGGCGGGCGCGCCCGGGGCCGGGCGCAGCGCCTGCAGCAGTTCGCCGCCCAGGTGCGCCAGAGGCTGCGCGGCCAAGTCGCGGTAGCTCACCGTCGCGCCCGCGGCGCGGTAGGCGGCGGCCAGCGTGGCCGTGACCTCGCGCGTCACCGACGCGGTACCGAGCGGGCTGGAATCCAGATGCAGAACCTTCATGGCGTACTCCGTTTAAATTCGTTGAAGCAGCATCGCGCTGCACGGTGTAAAGAATAGGTTCCGACCGCCCGCTCCTCTGTGGGAGCGGCGCAACGCATCGTTCAGACTAATTGAATTTAAACGCTCAGCGCGGCCGCCGCGGCGCCAGGCAGACCTGGTCGCGGCCTTCGCGCTTGGCGGTGTAGAGCGCGGCGTCGGCCTCGGCCAGCCACTGCGCGGCGTCGCGCTGCCAGCGTCCGGGCTCGGCGATGCCCACGCTCACCGTCACGTGCAGCCCGCCGGCCACGGGCACGGGCTGGGCCGCCAGCGCCGCGCGCACGCGCCGCGCCAGGAACTGCGCCTGCTCCGCGCTGCAGTCGTGCACCAGCACGGCGAACTCCTCGCCGCCGACGCGCCCGGCCACGTCGGCCTCGCGCACGTGGTGGCGCAGCAGCCGCGAGAAGTGGCGCAGCACCTCGTCGCCAGCCGGGTGGCCATGCTCGTCGTTGATGCGCTTGAAGTGGTCCAGGTCCAGCAGCATCAGCGCCACCGGCCGGGCGCTGCGGCGCCAGCGCGCGAATTCCGACTCCATCTGCGCGTGCCAATGCATCTTGTTGAGCAGCCCGGTGAGCGGATCGAACTGCACCAGCTCCCGCAGCTGCGCCTTCTGCTCGGCCAGCCGCAGCGACAGCCGGTAGGTGACGATGCCGATCACCAGCGGGTAGCTCACCAGGAAGGGAAGGCAGGCCGCCACCGTGGCCTGCGTGGCCAGCGGCTGCAGCTCCCAGCCCAGCAGCGCCCCGCCCGTGACCGTGCCCAGCGCCAGGGCCATGAGCCCGCGGCGGAACAGCCGCAGCCCGCCCACCGCCAGGTGGTTCATGCCCAGCATGGTGGCCACGAGCACGCTGGGCAGCAGGTTGAAGGCCATGGCCGCGAGCCAGAAGCCGCCGCCGAAGGCGTCGGCCAGCAGGTTGACGTGCTCGGCCCGGCGCGGCTGCGGCGCGCGGCGCGCGCGCCAGTGCGCCAGGTGCGGCCACAGCAGCGCATGACCCACCAGCAGCGGCCACAGCAGGTACAGCGCGTCGCGCTGCTGCAGCGTCGCGCCCACGGCCAGCCCGCCCAGCCCCAGCCCCAGCATGCGCGGCACGTACACCCGGTGCACGAGGCCCATGCCGGGGCGGTGCGCCGCGGACGCGGCGATGGCAGCGATGGCCTGGCCGGCGGCCATGCTCAGGCCTCGACCGGCCCGGACATCCAGCGCTCCAGCGCCGCCGCGGGCATCGGGCGCGCGATCCAGTAGCCCTGCAGCAGGTCGCAGCCGATCTCGGCCAGCGCCTGCGCATGCGGCCGCGTCTCCACGCCCTCGGCCACGGTGCGCACGCCGAAGGCGCCGGCCAGGCCCACCACGGCGCGCACGATGTGCATGTCGCCCTCGTCGGTGAGCATGCGCCGCACGAAGCCCTGGTCGATCTTGAGCGACTTCACCGGCAGCTGGCGCAGGTAGTGCAGCGAGGAATAGCCGGTGCCGAAGTCGTCCAGCGCGAAGCACACGCCCGCGTGCGCGCAGGCTTCCATGGCGGCCACCACGGCCGCCAGGTCCGACAGCGCCGCGGTTTCCAGCACCTCCAGCTCCAGCCGGCCGGGCGGCACCTGGTGCTGCCGCACGAGCTGCGTCACGCGCGCGGCCAGTTGCGGGTGCAGCAGCGTGGCCGCCGAGAGGTTGATGCTCAGGCCCAGCTCCCGGCCCTCGCGTGCCCAGCGGCCGAGCTGGGCCGTGCCCTGCTCCAGCACGTGCCAGTCGATCTCGCACTCCAGCGCCGTGCCCTGCAGCTGGGGCAGGAAGTCACCGGGCGTGAGCAGCCCGCGCTCGGGGTGCTGCCAGCGCAGCAGCGCCTCGGCGCCGACGGGGCAGCGCGTGCGCGCGTCGATCTTGGGCTGGTAGTACAGCGCCAGCTCGCCGGCATGCAGCGCCTGGCGCATGCGCTGGGCCTGCTGCTCGCGCCCAAAGAGGTCCACCTCGTGCTCGGCCACGAAGCAAGCGTGGTTCTTGCCCTGGCGCTTGGCGCGCAGCATGGCCTGCGCGGCGTTGCGCAGCAGGTGGCCGGGCGTGCGCCCATGCTCGGGGTAAAGCGCGATGCCGACGCTGCTGGTCACGCGCGCACTGCCGTGCTCCAGCTCGAAGGGCGCGCCCAGCACCGCCAGCACGCGCTCGGCCACGGCGCGCACCTCGTCCTCGGTGTGGGCCTGGCCCAGCAGCAGCACGAACTCGTCGCCGCCCAGCCGCGCCACGGTGTCGCCGCTGCGCAGCGTCTGGCGCAGGCGCTCGGCGGCCAGCACCAGCAGCGCGTCGCCCGTGGCATGGCCCCAGGCGTCGTTGACCTCCTTGAAGCCGTCGAGGTCGAGGTAGCACACGGCCACGTGCTCGCGCCGCCGCCCGGCCTGCGCGATGAGCGTCTCCAGCCGGTCGGACAGCAGCACGCGGTTGGGCAGCCCGGTCAGCGCGTCGTAGTGCGCCAGCCGCTGCAGCGTCTCCTGCTGGCGCTTGAGGCTGGTGATGTCGCTGAAGATGGCCACGTAGTGGGTAAGGCGCCCCTGCGGGTCGCGCACGGCCGAGATGCGCAGCAGCTCCGCCAGCAGCGTGCCGTCGGCGCGGCGGTTCCAGATCTCGCCGCTCCAGCCGTCCTTGTCCAGCAGCTCGGCCCACATCGCCTGGTAGAAGGCCTTGTCGTGGCGCCCGCTGGAGAGCACCGAGGGCTTGCGGCCGACGACCGCGTCGCGGTGGTAGCCGGTGATCTCCTCGAAGGCGGCGTTGACGTCGAGGATGCGGCCCTGCGGGTCGGTGATGGCGATGCCCTCGCGCGAGCCGTCGTAGACGCTGGCGGCCAGGCGCAGCCGCTCCTCGGTGCGCAGCCGCTCGCTGACGTCGGTGAGCGTGCCGGCCAGGCCCTGCGGCCGGCCCCGCGCGTCGCGCACCAGCCGCGCATGCAGCTCCACCCACCTGGGGCTGCCCTGCTGCGTGAGCAGCCGCGCCAGGTGCAGGCAGTCCTCCTGGCCGCTCCCGATCAGCGCCGCCAGCCGCGCCGCGGCGGCGTCGCGGTCCAGCGGGTGCAGCGACTGCAGCCACTCCAGCCCCAGCGTGCCCGCCACCGGGCGGCCGGTGAGCTCGGCCCAGGCCCGGTTGAGGAAGACCCAGCGTCCCTGCGCATCGATGCGAAACACCACGTCCCGGAGGTGATGGACCACGCAATCCGGCTCGGCGGCAAGGAGATCGAAACGACAGGGCGCGGACTGATTCATGCCAAAGGCGTGGCTGCCGCGAGGCCTGCAGCCACCGAACGTTTATCGGCCAGCGGATACCACGGCGCAACGAAGCCGGCGTGACGTGAATCACGCCGGCGCGCGTACCGTGGACGGCGGGCTGGGGAGTGGATTCGCCCGCAACCGGGCGCGCGCCGGGCACGGCGCAAGGGCGGAAGTGTCGCACGCGGGATTCGGAGGTCATCTTGACATCGCTCAGCCCGGCGCGAGGCGCGGGGCGCGAGGCGCGAGGCGCGGGGCGCGGGGCGCGGCTCAGGGCGCAGCCGGCACCGCCTGCGCGCGCAGCTCGAACCCGATGTCGAGCCGGTCCTCCACGCGCAGCGCGCCGCCGAGCACGCTCAGCGGCTCGATGCCGAAGTCGCTCTGCAGCAGCGCCAGGCGGCCGCGCGCGCGCAGCTCGCCCTCCGCCACGCTCCAGTCCACCGGCACGCGCTGGCGCCGGGTGACGCCGTGCAGCGTGATCTCGGCCTGCACCTCGGCGCCGGGGTGGGCCGCAGCCCACAGCCGCACCCGCGCCAGCGGGAAGGCATCGGCCTGCAGCACGCGCTGCAGCATGTTCTGACGCGTGCCCTCGATGGCGGCGGCCGAGGGCTGCGTGTCCAGGGCGTAGCGCGCGCGCAGCGCGGGCTCGTCCACCACCAGGCCATGCAGGGCCACGGTGATCTCGCCCTGCGCCTCGCCCGGGCCGGCGGGCAGGCGCAGCCAGCCCTGCAGCGCCGGGTGGCTGACCACATGGTCATGCCCCAGCCGCGCCAGCGCGCCGCCGCGGCGCACGAGCACGGCCAGCTCGGAGCGCCCGGCGTCCAGGACGTAGTCGCCGGCGGGAAGCGCGGCGCCCGGTGAGGACGCGGCGGGAACGGAAGCGGCCGGGGACGGCGCTGCGGCGTCCGGCGCCGCAGCGGAGCGGGGGCCACAGGCGGCCAGCGCCGACAGCGCCAGCACGGTGGCCAGGGCGCGCGGCAAGGACGGATCGGGCTTCATCGGCGCTTTCCGGGTGGGAAGAGAAGCCGTCACCCTAGCCTCAGCCCCCGCCCTCCTCCAACGCGGTCTCCTTGCCGCCGCGGCGCAGCAGCTTGCTGAAGGGCGGCAGCCCGGCCAGGAGCTGACGGCCGAAGGGGGTGCTGGCCAGGCGCGGGTCGTAGCACACCAGCGTGGCGCGATCGGCCTCGCTGCGGATGCCGCGCCCGGCCCACTGGTTGAGCCGCACGCCCGTGGCCGGCACGGTCAGCTCCACGAAGCTGTTGCGGCCCTTGGCCTCCAGCCACTCGCTGCGCGCCTCCGACACCGGGTCGCTCGGGTTGGCGAAGGGCACCTTGGGCATCAGCACCCACTCGCACAGCGTGCCGGGCAGGTCCAGCCCCTCGCCGAAGCTCTGCAGCCCGACCAGCACCGAGCGCTGGCCGCGCGCCACCGCCTCGCGGTGCCGGCGCAGCAGCTGCTCGCGCGAGGCGCTGCCCTGCACCAGCAGGTCGTTGCGGACCTCCGGCGGCATCGCGTCCACCAGGGCGCGCAGCTGCACCCACGACGAGCACAGCAGCAGCGCGCCGTGCTGCACCTCGCGCAGGTCGCTGGCGATGAGCCGGCCGCACTCGCGGTTGTGCGCGGCCGGGTCCTTGGGGCTGGCCTGCGTGGCCACGACGATGAAGCGGCCCTGCCGCCCATAGTCGAAGGGACTCTGCACCTCCAGCGTGCGCGTGCCCTCCACGTACTCCAGCCCGGCGTCGCGCAGGAAGAAGTCGAACTTGCCCAGCGCGCGCAGCGTGGCCGAGGTGACCACCGCGCCGCGCAGCCGGCTCCACAGGTTGCGCTGCAGCAGGGCGCCGGCGAACAGCGGGCAGGCCTTGGCCTCCAGCTGCACCACGCCGCCTTCGGCGCGGAAATCGAACCACTTGGCCGGCGGCATGGCGCCCTCGTCGAGCATCAGCTCGGCCGTCTCCACCAGCTCCGTCAGGCGCCGCGCCTGCGGGCCGATGGCCAGCAGGTGCGGATTGACCTCGGCGGCGCTGTCGGGCTCGTCGCTGCGCTTGCGCCGCATCCAGGTCGAGAAGTCCGCCAGCTTCGACTCGCAGCCGGCGGCGATCTGGTGCAACTCCTCCCAGAAATCGCGCAGCTCCTCGGAGAGTTTTCCCTGCGGCAGCCGCACGCGCATCGGCTCGGAGCTGCCGCCGGCGGCGTGGACCTGCAGCTTCTCCGAGTGGGCGTCCAGCAGCGCGCGCGCGAGCTGGCCCAGCTTCTCGCGCAGCGGGCCCAGGCCGTCGGGCATCCCTTCGGCCGGGTAGTCCAGCTCGGCGGCGGCGGCGGCCAGGGCGCGCTCCAGCCGCGTGGCCCAGGCGGTGCTGGTCAGCACCGTCTCGCTGGCGCCGTGCGACAGCGCGGTGGCGGGCAGGTGGTGACCCTCGTCGAAGACGTAGATGGCGCGCTCGCCCGAAGGGAGCGCCGACTTGTCGCTGCGCAGCGAGGCCAGCACCAGGTCGTGGTTGGCGACCAGCACGTCGGCGGCGGCGGCCACGCGCTTGGCACCGTAGTAAAGGCAGTCCTGGTACTGCTCGCAGGCCGGGCCGGTGCAGGCATGGCGGTCGGCGGCGATGCGGCCCCAGCCCTGCAGCGCCTCGCCGTCCAGGCTGTCGCGCTCGCCGTCCCAGGCGCCGGACTGGAGTTTCCTTTGCAGCTTCTGGAACACGGCGGCGTCGGCCTCGGCCGCGCCCTGCTGCGCCGCGTCGCCCAGGTCGAACTCCTCCTGCGCCTGGCCCGAGGCATGAGCCTCCAGCTTGAGCAGGCAGACGTAGCGGCCGCGGCCCTTGAGCATGGCGTAGCTGAAGGGCTCGGTGGACGCCTTGGCCAGCTCCGGCAGGTCCTTGTGCATCAGCTGCTCCTGCAGCGCGATGGTGGCCGTGGAGATCAGCAGTTTCACCTTGCGGGCGCGGGCCAGCTGCAGCCCGGCCAACAGGTACGCGCGGGTCTTGCCCACGCCGGTGCCGGCCTCGATGACGGCCACCTTGGGCTGCGGCGGGTTGGCGGGGTCGAAGTCGGCATCGGCCAGCGTCTCGGCGATGGCGTGCAGCATCTGCAGCTGGCCCTCGCGCGGCTGGAAGCCGTCGAGCCGGTCGGCCAGGCCGAAATACTGCGCATCCAGCGCGTCGTGCAGCGCCTGCTTGTCCATGGATCTGATGAGAGTGGCCCCGGAAGGGAGGTGCGCGGGCGCGCGGGGGCGTGGATAAAAAGACAGTTTAGCGGGCGGACCCCGTCGGCCGGGCGGCGTCAGGCCTTGCCCTGCCGGGCGGCGCGCCGTGAACGCCTGGGAACGTCCATTGCACTGCAGCAACGGCAACCCACGGATTCGAAAGCGAGGGCCCCATGCTCGGCGGCGTGTCGGTAAAACAGTTCCTGAAGGAGCTGTACCAGGAGATCAGCGAGGACGACATCTTCAACGGCGCGGCGGCGCTGGGCTTCTACCTGACGCTGGCCATCTTCCCGGCCATGATCTTCGTGATGGCGGTGGTGCCCTTCCTGCCCATCCCCCACGTGGACCAGGCCATCATGGACCTGCTGCGCCAGGCCATGCCGGCCAACGCCGCGCAGATGTTCCAGGACGTGGTGCAGCAGATCACCGGCGAGCAGCGCGGCGGGCTGCTGTCGCTGGGCTTCCTGGGCACGCTGTGGGCCACCTCCACCGGCATGTACGCGGTGATGCAGCAGCTCAACATCACCTACGACGTCAAGGAAGGGCGCGGCTTCCTCAAGGCCCGCCTCACCGCCATCGCGCTGAGCGTGATGTTCGTGGTGCTGATCGTCACCGGCTTCTCGCTGATCGTGCTCGGCGGCGTGATCCAGGACTGGCTGGCGCAGTACGTGGGCCTGAGCGACTGGCTGCTGTGGCTCTTCGCCGCGCTGCGCTGGGCGATCATCGTGCTGGGGCTGATGCTGGCCTTCGCGCTGATCTACTACCTGGCGCCGGACGTGAAGCAGAAGTTCGTCTTCATCACCCCGGGCAGCGTGCTGGGCGTGCTGGCGCTGATCGTGGCCTCGCTGGGCTTTGCCCTCTACGCCACCAACTTCGGCAACTACGACGCCACCTACGGCTCCATCGGCGCGGTCATCGTGCTGATGCTGTGGCTCTACATCGTGGGGCTGGTGATCCTGCTGGGCTCGGAGATCAACGCGCTGGTCGAGCACCACGCCGACCAGGGCAAGAAGAAGGGCGAGAAAGTCGAAGGCCAGGCCGCGCGCGACCCGGCCACGCGGCGCCGCGTGCAGGCCGTGGCACCCGAGCATGGCGGGCTGGAGACCAAGCGCGGCGGGGCGCAGTGACGCAGCGCCTGGGCCTTCAGCGCGCGGCGCGCACCACCTCGCGCAGGTGCGCGCGCCGCCGGGCGGCGCCGATGGCGGCGCGGCGGCAGCGCAGGTGCTCCTCGACGAAGGGCAGGCCCACCAGCAGCACGCCGGCCGCCAGCACGCCCCACAGGTAGGCCGGCGGCAGCGGCGGCTCCTTCCAATAGAAGCCCCAGTCCGGCGTGCCGCGGCCCAGCAGCGCGGCGGCCTGGTCGTGGTGGATCAGCGCCAGGCTCACCAGCGCGGCCCAGGGCAGCGACAGCTGCAGCGCGTGCATCCACTGCTCCACCGGCGGGATGCGGCGCCGCGCCGCGGCGTAGCTCAGGTCCCACCAGGTGGTGAGCTCATGCGCCAGCACCAGCACGAACATCAGCGCCAGCACGCCGGCGCTGATGTCCAGCAGCAGCGCGGCGGCCAGCGCCGGCCCCATCTCCAGCAGCATCAGCCAGTGCAGCATCGACTCGTACGGGCCGGCGTTGTGCTCGATGCGCTGCACGCGGTGGCACAGCCAGTCGCCGAAACCGGCCAGCAGCCACAGCGGCAGCAGGCCCCAGAGCAGCAGTTGCTGCAGCAGCATCGCGGTCATGTCCATGCCCGCGCGGCGGCAAGGCCCGTGCCCCGCGCGCCGCGCCCGCGCCGGCCGGCACCGGAGCGGGCCCACGATCTGGGAGCGGCGCTGGGAACGGCGCTTGCAGCCCGGCGGTCCCGCCACTCCCGGGCCCTGGCCCCAAGCGCATGACCACGGCTGCATTGAAGCGACTGCAACTGGGCTGCGGCCCGAATCCGGCGCCGGGCTGGATCAACACCGACTGGACGCCGCATCCCGGCGTGGACCTGGTGGGCGACATCCGCCAGGGGCTGGCGCTGGAGAGCGGCTGCATCGACCACGCCGTGGCCATTCACTTCCTGCAGGACCTGTTCTGGCCCGACATCCCCGGCGTGCTGCGCGAAGTCCGCCGCGTGCTGCGCCCGGGCGGCGTGCTGCGCCTGGGCCTGCCCGACATGGAGCGCGCCATCGCCGCCTGGCAGCGCGGCGACACGGCCTATTTCCACGTGCCCGACGAACACGCGCGCTCCGTGGGCGCCAAGCTGGTGACGCAGCTGATCTGGTACGGCTCGGTGCACACGCCCTTCAATTTCGAGTTCGCGCAGGAGCTGCTGCACGACGCGGGCTTTCACGCCATCGTGCGCTGCGCCTTCCGCGAAAGCGCCAGCGGCATCGAGGGCATCACGGCGCTGGACAACCGGGAGCGGGAGAGTTTTTTCGTGGAGGCCAGGGCCTGAGCGCCCTGCCCCGCTATCCGTCCCCCAGCTCCGCCGCGATCTCCAGCAGCTGCTGCGGCGTGGGCTGGTCCCAGCCCGGGCCGTAGGCGCCCACGGCGTACCAGCGCACCATCTCCGGCAGCACCAGCGGGTGTTGCCAGCCGCTGGTCTGCAGCCGCTTGCGGATGGACGGGTGCACCTGGCGCGCCTCCATGTCGGCCAGCAGCTGTTCGCACAGCGTGGCCTGCGCCTCGGCCGAGAGCGCGGCGATGTCGTCCACCACGTGCTCGCGCCGGCGCCGCAGCCAGGCCTCCACCCAGCGCGCCTGGCGCCGCGCCGATGGTTTCAGCACGCCGTCCCCGGCATCGGCCTCGGCCGCGACCAGCGTCAGCAGGCTCGCGACGCCGGCCGGCCCGGGCTTGACCACCGGGCCCGGCGCCGGCCGGGACGCAGGCGCGGGCGGCGCGGGAGGCGGCTCCACGGCGGGCGCGGGCGCCGTCTCGCCGGCCAGGATCGCCTTGAGGTAGCGCGCCGGGTCGCGCAGCGGCTCGGGGAAGTTGGAGGCCGAGCGCCGAGCCAGCAGCTCCAGCGCCGACTGCACCGCCGCGGCGCCGTAGGCCTGGACCAGCTGCTCCGTCTTCTCCTCGGCGATGCCCAGCGCCTGGGCGCTGCCCACGAGCTGCAGGTCCACCGGCGGCACGCTCGCCGCTGCCGGCAGCGCCGCCTGCGGCTTGGGCCGGATCAGGAACTGGATGTCGCCGATGAAGCGGCCTTCCTTGTACTCGGCCAGCTCCACCTGCAGGTCGGTCAGCGCGCACACCTCGGCGATGGCGGGCTTCAGGGTGTCGCGCTTGAAGATGCGGTACTCCAGCTTCGCGGTGCGCTCGCTCTCGGGCTGCCCGCTGAGCACCGGGCGCCACCAGCGCCAGTGCTGGCGCGAGGTGCGGCCCACGTCCTTGTAGCGGGTGCAGATCTCGTACAGCGCGATGCCGGCATGCGAGCGCAGCTGGCTGATGATCTCCAGCTTCAGCCGGGCAAAGACGCTGGGCTCCAGCAGCTCCTGCTTCAGGTTCACGGCGTAGGACCATTCCACCCACACCTGCCCGCGCTCCTTGGTCAGCCGCGCATGCGCCAGCAAGCCGCTGACGTTCCAGGCCATGCCCTCGCCGGTGGTGGGCGACTGCCACTCCACGGTGGTGGACACCATGGCGCGCAGGTGCTTCTTGATCAGCGCGTGGTCGTTGGAGTCGAAGTCCACGCCGCGCACGATGCGCTCCAGCGGCGCGCGGAACACGTCCTTGTCCAGGCCCTGCGCCTGCGCCTCGTGCAGCAGCACGTTGTAGCTCTTGCGCCCCAGCGAGGTGATGCGGGCGGACTTGGGCACGATCGCCAGCGTGTTCACCGGCTTGCGCACGGTGACGGCCCGCGCGGCGTCGCCCGCGGCCTTGCGGGACTTGCGGCGCTTGGGGCCGGGAGAGGAAGCGTCGCTGGACATGGCGGGCACTGTAGCTCATAGGTGAGTGGGCCCACTCACGTGAAAGCGCTCCAGGCCCGAAGCGCCTTTCCCGAAAAAGCTCACCTGGCGCGGCGGACGGTCAGGGTGGCCCGAACGGCCCTGCTCCCGAAACATCTCACGTGCCGCGGGGCGGCACCGGCGCGCGAGCCCGGCCTGGAACTCCTGAAAACTCTCACTCGCAGCTGCCAGGCGTTTCCTGAACAGTCTCATCTCGGTTCCGCCGCCGCCGCTCCGGCCGGCTCCGGGCTCTCCTGAAAAATCTCACCCCACACACCAGGGCAGGCCAGGGTGAACGAGGCTGGAGCCGCCGCCCTGGTTCGCCCTGCGCCACTTATCGGTTCCACTGCTGCACCGCAACATGCCGGCCCGCTGACCTGAAAACCCTCACCTGTCCGGTCCACGGCATGCGCGGCTTGTGCACAGCCGGCCACCGGCACAAGCCCTGAATCCGCTCACGTCTTGTCCTGAAAAGACTCCGATGGGTCCCGTATCCCTGCATCCGCAACCCTGAAAACTCTCCGCCCGCTCCCGTTTCCACTCACCTGGAATGAGATAAGTGGCTGTCATATAAAGAATTTTTCGGCGCTAAAGGTATTGAAGGGCTTGAAGGGTTTGAATTCTCCAAAGCGGCCTTTCAAGAAAGACCGAAGTCGGAAACCGATTCCTGTGGTGCGGATGGCACGGGCGGCGACAAACGCTTTGCAACAAAACGTCTGCTTGACACAATGCGCTGCATTCCAGTGTCCGGCGTCAAGCCGGTTTGAAGTCACAACAAGCGAGGGTTCCGTGTTGGACAAGATCGAACTGAAACCGCCGCGGCCGATCGGGCTGCAGGACATTGCCGACCAGGCTGAGCGCGCGGTGGCCATGATGGGCGAGATCCGCAGCGCGATGCTGGCGCCGACGGCGCGCAAGAACCCGCCGGTGTTCAACCTGAGCCAGCTCGCGGCGCTGTGCGGCATTGAGAAGGGCTCCTTGAGCCATCGCATGACGCGCGGCGACCTGCCGGGGGGCAAGCTCAACGAGTCGGGTTCGCGGCGCGAGTTCAGCCTGGCCGAGGCGCGGGCCTGGATTCGCGAGTACCGCAAGGACCACCTGCGCCCGGCCGGCGCCGAGGCGGTGACGCTGTCGATCGGCAACTTCAAGGGCGGCGTGAGCAAGACCACCACCGCCGTCACGCTGGCGCAGGGCCTGTCGCTGCTGGGGCACCGGGTGCTGGTGATCGACACCGACCCGCAGGGCTCGCTCACCACCCTGTTCGGCATCCTGCCCGATACCGAGGTGCAGGAGTCCAACACCATCCTGCCGCTGTGCATGGGCAGCGAGACCTCCATCCGCTACGCCATCCAGCCGACCTACTGGGACGGCATCGACCTGGTGGCGGCGGCGCCCGTGCTGTTCGGCGCCGAGTTCGCGCTGCCGGCGCGGCAGACGCAGGAGCCGGGCTTCGAGTTCTGGCGCGTGCTGGACCTGGGTATCGACGACGTGCGCGCTGACTACGACGTCATCGTCATCGACACGCCGCCGGCGCTGTCCTACACCACCATCAACGCCTTCATGGCCAGCAACGGCATCATCATGCCGCTGCCGCCCAACGCCCTGGACTTCGCCTCCGCGGCGCAGTTCTGGAGCCTGTTCTCCGACCTGACCACCGAGCTGCTGGGCCGGCGCGGCTTGAGCAAGGAGTTCGACTTCATCCACGTGCTGCTGGCCCGGGTCGATTCCACCGACGCCGCCAGCACCATCGTGCGCCAGTGGATCGGCCAGACCTACGCCGAGAAGGTGCTGCCGGTGGAGATTCCCAAGACCGCCGTCACCGGTGTTACCGCGGCCGAGTTCGGCACCGTCTACGACGTGGCGCGCTACGACGGCAGCGCGCGCACCTTCAAGCGCGCGCGCGACGCCTACGACTCCTTCGTCGGGCATGTGGAGGGCTCGATCCGCTCGGTCTGGGCCCAGCAGCAGCGTGCCGGCATGGCATCGGGCACGGCGCCCAAGCCTGTTGAACCGTTCAACACCCGCAAGGCGAGGGTGCGCGCATGAGCAAGAAGCTTGCGGCCAAGGCCGGGTTGATCCAGGTGCCGCCGGCGTCGTCCTCGGCGGCCGCTGCGGTGGATGAGGCCCGCGCCAAGACGGCGCCGGGCTCGATGCTGCAGTTCCTGTCCACGCAGTCGGCCGCCATCAAGGAGGCCGAGGACCTGCGCGAGCGGCTGCGCGAGTTCGAGGGCGCGGCGCCGGTGCGCGGCCTGGATGCGGCAATGATCCGGCCCTCGCGCTGGGCGAATCGGCATGAAGCCAGCTTCAACGATGCGGAGTTCCGCGAGCTGAAGGCCGAGATCGAGGCCGCCGGTGGCAACGTGCAGCCGGTGAAGGTGCGGCCGCTGTCGCCGGCCGAAGCGGTGGACGTGCCGGGCCTGCGCTACGAGCTGGTGTTCGGGCACCGCCGCCATCGTGCCTGCCTGGAGCTGGGCCTGCCGGTGCGAGCGCTCATCGAGGAAGTGAGCGACCAGCAGCTGTTCGAGGCCATGGAGCGGGAGAACCGCGGGCGCAAGAACCTCAGCCCCTGGGAGCAGGGCTGCATGTACCGGCGCGCGCTGGACGAAGGCCTGTATCCCTCGCTGCGCAAGCTGGCCGAGGCGGTGCAGGTGGATGTGTCACTGGTGTCCAAGAGCCTAGCGCTGGCGCGGCTGCCGGCGGCGGTGGTGGAGGCTTTCGCCTCGCCGCTGGAGATCCAGTTCCGCTGGGCCCAGCCGCTGTCCGAGCTGCTGCAGAAGGACCCGGACGCCGTGCTGGAGCGCGCGCGCGAGCTCAAGGCGCAGGGCAGGGCGCTGGCGGCCCAGGCGGTGTTCAACGCCCTCACCGGCCAGACGGCGCCCGCACCGGCGGCCGGCTCGGCGCACCTGCGCCGCGACGGGCGCAAGCTGGCCACGCTGTCGCGCGACGCCCGGGGCCGCGCCTCGCTGCGCTTCGAGGCCGGCGTGCTGCCGCCGGAGCGCGAGGCCGAGCTGCTGCAGCTGGTCGAGGACTTCATTCGCCGGCAGCCGGCGTAATGCCGCCGGCTGCCCTGCGGGCGGGCGACGGGAGGGGTGTTGAACCGTTCAACACCCCCCCGTGCCAACCGGGCACGGGCGCAGGAGCACCGCGAAGCTTGGTGCCACCCCTCGATTTCGACGCAGGGCGCTCGGCCCGGTAGGTGGGGCCAGCGCTTTGGGCTGCGTGGGCAGCGAAGCCCGGCGTGCCAGGTCCTGGCCGTGCCGAGGTGGCCCGACCGCGCACTGATTGGGCCGTAGCACCACCTGCTCCCTTGACCACTGGCGGCTGCTTGGCTGTGCCGGGAGGTGAGGCCGGGACTGCGTGCCGAGGCGCTGGTCCGGCCTGACCTGGGCAATTGCGAATGCGCGGCCCGAGACCGCTGTCGAAGGTGCACTTGCGATGGAACGGCGCTCGGCAGTCCGCGTCGCGTGCAGCGCTCTGTCGCGGGGCAATGGGTGGGCGACTGTCGAACCGGCCTGGTACCGGGGTGTTGAACGGTTCAACAGCCGCTCCACCTGCCTGCTGCGCCGGGCTCCACGGCCTGGGACCGGAGTACGGTTGAGCAGACTTCCGGGAAGAGGTCGGCGTCCCGCGCGTCGCCAGGGCGGCGCATGGTGCCGCCCTGGTGAGAAGGCGCTGCATTCCCTGTGGCCGCTCCGCGAGCCCCGCTCCTGTCCGGGGTGAGTGCAGCGATGTGCCGTGCCGACTTCAGCCGACAGGCCCTGCTGGTGCGCGTGGGCGACGGGCATCCCTGGTGTGACGCACCCATGTCGAAGCGATGATTGGGGCCCGGACGCTCCAGGGCCGTCGTTCCGCCCCGTTTCGTTGTTGTGTGCTTCATGGTGTTGAACCGTTCAACACGCTGCCGTGGGTGCCGGACCGGACGGCATGAGTCGGTTGCCGGCCCCGGCCGGGCCCGCCGTGGCCGCGAGAACCGCCGATTCGGCAGGCTGGTCACCATGTCCGGAGGGCTCTTTCAAAGCCACGGCCTGATGGCGAACGCGGCATCGCCGCGCGCCATGCCGTTCCTCGACCGCAATTCCTTCGCCGCAGAGCGGCGCGAGGCGCCCGGCCTTCGAGCCGAGAGCATGCCGGACGCCGGTCGGACGATCGGAAGCAGGGCGATGGAATGGACGCTTCACTCGGGATCGCTCAAGCACCGCATGCGACGGGCGCTGCACTTCAGCCTGTGGGGCGTGGCTTGCGGGAGTTGCACCCAGGAGCCGCCAATTCCCGTCACTGTTGAACGGTTCAACACCCGTCAAGACCAGCAGGGCGGTCCGGCAGGCCGGACTTGGGAGCTCCTGAACTGTCTCACTTCAAGCATGAGGGTTGCGGGCCCCCGACATACAGCTCGCTCCGCCGGCTCTGGCGTCCATGCCGCGCACCCGCTCCAAGCCAAAACGGGCACAACGCGCATGGCGGTCGCCGAGGTGCTCCACGGTTGCACCCGATCAACCAGTGAACTCGTCGCCGCCCGCCTTGCCCTATGCCGACGCGCCGTGACCGCACGCGAACAGCGCGGGTAGGGCGCTAGGCGGGAACCGGAGCTCCAGGGCGTTGAACGGTTCAACACGCGCTCTCCTCAGCACCGCCTGCTTGCGGCGGGCCTCCCGAAAACTCTCACACACCCGGGCACTGTCCACGCGGCGGTCCGGCCGCACCGACAGCACTGTCAGCGAAGATCGCGAAGAACGGCCGTCGGGCGCGAAACGGGAGCAGGGCGCTCGGCAGCGACGCAACCAGGAGCGCCTGGAAAAACTCCCGAAAGCTCTCACGTCCGCATCGGCCCCGGCGTCCGGTGCCATCCTTGCGCTGCGTGCTCCCGGAAACCCTCACGTTCCCGCGCCGTGCCGCGCCTCAGCCGCCGCGCCGGCGCACCTTGGCCAGCTCGCGCAGCATGAATTGCTGCTCCGGCCGGGTGTAGAGCGAGGTGGTCTTGAGGTCGGCGTGGCCCATGGCGCCCATCAGCGCCACCGGCAGCACGCCGTCGGCAGCGGCATTGTTGGCGAAGAAATGGCGCAGCCAGTGCGTGGATGCGCCGGCGAAGTCCGAGCCGTCCAGCGGCGGCTCGGCCAGGTGCGCGCGCTCGCCGGCATGGCGCAGCAGCCGCTTGAGCGACTGGTACAGCGCCGAGGGCTCCAGCGCGCCCCAGCGATCCGCTTGGCGGCGGCCGCGCTCCAGCGTCGGTACGCCCAGCTGGTCCAATTGCCAACGCGGCACGGCCGCGCGCAGCGCGCCGATGAGCGGGCGGCCGCCAGCGCCGTCCTCCATGCCGACATCATCGGTGTCCGTCCGGGCCGTGCCCGAGGGCGTCAACAGCGTGCGCAGCGGCGCACCCGGCTCGTGGCCAATGCCGGCCGCGGCCATGTCGGCCTGGTGCCGGTCGATCAGCGCCTTGATGTCGTCGTAGATCGGCACGCTGCGCCGGCGGTGGCCCTTGCCCAGCACCTCCAGCATCCACACCGTCTCGCCGTCGAACTGCTCGCGCCGCAGGCCCGACAGCCGCGCCGTGGCCAACTCGATCAGGCGCAGCCCGGTGGTGGCGCCCAGTTCCAGCACCAGCCGCAGCCGGCGCAGGCTGCGCGCCCGCGCGGGCTTGGCGTCCGGGCCGAGGTCCGCCAATCCGCCCGGCGCGCCGGCCTCGCGGTACAGCGCCTCCCAGCACTGCATCAGCCAGCGCCACTGCGCCTCGTCGAAGCTGCGCCGCACGTCGATGCCCGGCCGCGGCAGCTTCAGATGCGGCGTCACGCCGGCCGCGGCATTGGCGCCCAGGTAGCCGGCCTTCATCAGCGCGCCCAGCATCGAAGCCACGACGGTGAGCGCATGGCGCTGCGACAGCGCACTCAGCGGCCCGCGGAACGGGCGCCAATGCTCGCTGGAGCGGCTTTCCTGGCGCGGCTGCAGCCAGTCGCCGGGCGGGTGGGCGATGAAGCCGCGGTAGGCATGCAGATCCTCCTCGGTCACGGAGGACAGCGGCTTGCGCCGCACGCACAGGCACCACAGGTAGAAGCGCTCGGCCTCGCGCGCGTAGGAGGCGTGCGTGCGCGGCGACATGGCGTAGCGGCGCAGCCAGGCTTCGATGGCCTGCAGGTCGGTCTGCGCGCCCAGCACGTTGGGCGTGGGCAGCCTGAAGGTGCCATGGCGCCCGTCCAACTCGGGCGGCACGGCCAAGCGCTCCAGCGGCACGATGCCCAGGCGCCGGTCCTGTACCACGCGCAGCGCGCCTTCGCGCGCCAGGGCCAGCTCTCGCGCCGGGCGCAGCGCCGTCTCGCGCAGCGGATGTTTCAAATCTGCGGCCAACGGCCGGAGCCATTCCAGCAGCCGCTGCGCGCGCACCGCGCCCAAGCCCGGCACGAGCCGGTGCCAGCGCGCGCCATGCACGTTGGCGAAGTCCACCAGGTCGCGCAGCGTCAGCAGCCCGGCGCCGTGCAGCGCGGTGGCCAGCGGCGGGTTGAGCCACTGTGCCAGCGTGTCATCCAGTGCCGGCGGGGCCGACAGCGCCGTCGCAAGGCGGTTCAGCGCCGCCAGTTGCGCCGCGCGCGGCGGCGCAGCGGCCGTGGCCGGTTGCGGCAGTGGCGTGCCGTCCAGCCCGAACTCGGCGCGGTAGGCCTCCAGCCATTCGGCCTCGCTGCGGTCGTCCGGCTGCAGCTCGCCGGCGGCGCAGCATTGGTTGATCCAGTCCGCCAGCGTCGGCAGGCCGGCCGTGGCGGCTGTCGATGAGGGTTCGGCCAGCGCCGCAGTGGCTTCCGCGACCAGCCCCTGAGTGCGCGCGGCATGGGCAATCTGCTGTCGCAGCCGGCGCGTCTGCGCCGTGAAATGGCGCTCGTCGTCCGGCCCGCCGGCGAAGGCCATGTAGCGCTCCCAGGCGCTGCGCAGGTTCACGCCCTCGGCCAGCGCGCGCAGGAAGCTGAAGTGATGCAGCCGCAACTGCGCATGCGACGCCGCCACTGCCGCGGTACTGCCCGGCGGCCGACCCCGCGAACGCCCGCGCTCCAGCGTGCTCATGCTCGCCACAAGCCCGCGCAGGCTTGCCCGATGCCATCGAACCGGCGTGGAGGCACCGGCTCGACGCCGCCACAACGCTCCGGACGGTGCCGTCCAGCCACAGCTCCTGCCCATAACCTGAATATTTGTGATACCTGCATAACAAGAATTATCAGGGTATGTGCTGCGGGCTGGTGCAAGACCACCGCACCTCTTCAAGCAAGCCTTGCATTTGCTCTCGCCTGCGGCCCCGGGGCCGGCCCTCCAATCTCAGGGCCGGCTGCCTTGCGGTTGACCCGCTGCAGCCGGTGTCTCCAGGCTGGAGGTGTAGCCATGCAGTGCGTCAGCTGTCTTGTTCGGGCCGCGGTTCTCGCCGCGGCATGGGCCGTATCGAGCGTGCAGGCCGAAGCGCCGCGCTACCGGGCGGAGGTGATCGGCACCAGCCGCACCGACACCGGGGCTCTGGCGCTGAACAACGAGGGCGTGGTGGCGGGCCGGCGCCAGTTCGGCAACGGCGAGCCGGGCCACTTCATCTACCGCGACGGCCGCATCGAGCGCCTTCAGGGACTGGACGGATTGGCCGAGCTGCTGGACATCAACGACCGCGGCGAGATCGCCGGGCGGAACTACCTGCCCAATCGCTTCCCGTACGCCATGATCTACCGCGACGGCCGCGGCATCGACATCAGCGCGCCGCTGGGGTTCTTCGTGGGCGACGCCAACGCCACCGCCATCAACGAGGCGGGCCACGCGGTGGGCTATGCCGGGAGCCGGCTGTTCTTCCACGACGGCCAGACCACCCGCTACGTCTCGCATCCCGACCTGGACAACCGCGCCATGCTGGTCGCCAGGGACCTCAACGACCAGGACGCGTTTGTCGGCTTCAATGTCTTCGATGCCCGGGGCGACGATTTCGCCTTCGTCGTGCGGGACGGCCAGCTCACCCGGATTCCCGGCCTGGACGGCGGCTGGGCGCTGCAGGCCCACGCGCTCAACAACGCCGGGCAGGTGGTGGGCGCCACCCCGCTGCCGGGCTTCGGCTACCGGCCCTACCTGTACAGCAACGGCGTCACCACCGAACTGGGCAGCCTGCGCGGCGGGGACCCCCACGAAAACGCCGAGGCGGTGGACATCAACGAGCAGGGCTGGATCGTGGGCGCGTCCTACGCGCCGGACAGCGACGGCATCGGCTTCCTGTACCAGGATGGCCGCATGCACCGCATCGAGGACCTGGTGACGCCGGCGGCGGCGGCGCGCTGGGACGTGTTCCAGCCCCTGCGCATCAACGACATGGGCCAGATCCTGGCCTCGGCCGTCGATGCCCGCGGCAAAGTGAGCTACACGCTGCTGCTGTCGCCCGTGCCGGAGCCGGAGGCCTGGGTCGTGGCCCTGGCCGGCATCGGCCTGGTGGGCGCGGTGGTGCGGCGGCGTCGATATCAGGCGAGTTGAAGGCGCCGGCAACGATGGCCCGCAGCCCAGCACGGGTGCCGCGCCGGCCTACCATCCGGGCCATGTCTCCCTTGCTGCGGGCCGCCCTGGCCGAAGTCGAAACGTTTGCCGTCGAGCGCGGCTGGGCGCCGCCGTCGGCCCATACCGTCGAGGAGGCCCAGCGCCTGATCGAGGCCACGACCACCGCCTGGCCGGCACCGGCGGTGAGCGTGGAGCCCGACGGCGCGATTGCGCTGGAGTGGGAAGCCGATGCGCGCGGCTGGCTCAAGCTGAGCGTGCGCGGCCATGGCGAGATCGCGCACGAGGCCGTCATCGAAGGCGACGAGTACGAGCAGACCGAGCCATGGCCCGTCACGCCGGACGCCCACGCGCTGCCGGACTGGGCGCATGAGCTGCTGCGCCGGCTCTGGCCCTGCGACGCCTGAAGCGCCGCGCCGGGGCACGACGCTTCAGAGCTCGCTGACGAACTCGTGCGGGCTGGCGCGCGGGCGCATCGGCTTGCGCTGCGTGATGCTGCCCACGCTGACGAAGCACACCGGTTCCTCGCCGGGCTGCAGCCGGAACAGCTCGCGCAGCCGCGGCGACTGCAGCGACTGGCCGCTGGTCAGCGCCGCGCCGTAGCCCATGGCATGCGCCAGCAGCAGCAGGTTCTGCAGCGCCGCGCCCATGGACACCATGCGCTCCAGCGCCGGCATGTCCGGCTGTGCGGGGCCGAGCCGGGCGATGGCCAGCATCAGCAGCGGCGCGCGGTAGGCCTTCTCGCGCGCGTCGGCGCACTGCGCCGGCGTGGCCTGGGCATCGCGGTCGCGCAGCGCGGCTTCGAAGGCGTCGGCCAGCAGGCCGCGCCGCGCTTGCGGAACGATGACGAAGCGCCAGGGCCGCAGCTCGCCATGGTCCGGCGCCGCGGCCAGGGCCTGCAGCAACTGCTGCAGCTGCTGCGCATCGGGGCCGGGCTCGGCCAGGCGCTTGGGCAGCACGGTCTGGCGCGAGGCGATCAACGCCTGCGCCATCGCCGCAAGCTCTTCGTCACCGGCAAGAGGGTTGGAGGCAGGCATCGGATCGGAACGGCAAGGTGATGGAGGCAGCGCCGCCGCGCGGGGCTGCCGGCACGTGAGAGCCATTGTCACGGATCGGGACAGCAGCGCGCGCCGCGCGCGGGAAAGCGCCATGTTGTGGCTGCCGCCCGGCGGTGCCTAGAGTGCGCCGTCGAGCACCGCCCCGGATGCGCCTGCAACCAACGCCGTATTCCCATGTTCCATTCCATCCACCGGGGCTGGCTGATGCCCTGGCTGCTGCTGCCGGCGCTGGCCGCCGCGCAGGAGTCCCCGCGCGACGAGGCGGTCGAGGCCCGGGTCGAGGTCATCGGCGCCTCGCCGCTGCCGGGCCAGGCCGTCGATCGCGACGCGCTGCCCTACGCCACCCAGAGCGCCAACCGCGCCCGGCTGGACGAGGCCCAGGCCGACAACCTGGCCGACTTCATGAGCCGGCGCATGGCCGGCGTGCAGCGCAACGACATCCAGGGCAACCCGTTCCAGGGCGACCTGACCTACCGGGGCTTTCGCGCCTCGCCGCTGCTGGGCGCGGGCCAGGGCGTGTCGGTGTTCCTGGACGGCATCCGCGTCAACGAGGCCTTCGGCGACGTGGTGAGCTGGGACCTGCTGCCCGAGTTCGCGGTCAACACCGCCACGCTGGTGCCGGGTGCCAATCCGGCCTTCGGGTTGAACTCGCTGGGCGGGGCGCTGTCCTTCACCACGCATTCGGGCTTCACGGCGCCGGGGCTGCGCGCCGAAGTGCTCGGCGGCAGCCACGGCCGCCAGCGCGTGGACGGCTCCTGGGGCGGCAGCAACGACGCGGGCTGGCATGGCTACGCCGCCGCCACGGGCTTCGACGAGCGCGGCTGGCGCGACCATTCCGGCAGCACGCTCGGACAGTTTTTCGGCAAGCTCGGACGCTCGCAAGGCGAGCACAGCTGGGATGCCAGCCTGCTGCTGGCGCGCAGCCGCCTGGTGGGCAACGGCCTGGTGCCGGCCTACACGCTCGATGAGGACGCCGGCCGCAGCCCCGATCTCTACGCCGCGCGCCGCGCCAGCATCTATACCCACCCGGACATCACCCGCAACCGCCTGGCGCAGCTGGGCCTGCACTACAACCGCCAGCTCGGCACGCACACGGAGCTGGAGGCGCTGCTCTACCTGCGCCGCAGCACGCGCGACACCACCACCGGCGACGTGGCCGAGGACGCCGAGGGCGCGCTCAACGCCGCGCTCAATACCAGCGCCACGCGCCAGCGCGGCTGGGGCGGTGCGCTGGGGCTGTCCGGGCGCCGCGGCGCGCACCAGTGGCAGCTCGGCCTGCAGCTCGACGCCAGCCGCACGCGCTACCGCCAGCGCGAGCAGGAGGCCTTCTTCACCGCGGACCGCGGCACCGCCCCCGGCGACGAGGCGCCGGAGCTGGCCGCCGCCGTCGAGGGCAGCGCCACCGCCGTCGGGCTGTACGCCGCCGACACCTGGCGCCTGGCATCGCGCACCCATGTCACGGCCACGCTGCGCTACAACCGCGCCCGCGTCGCCAACACGCTGACCACGGTGGACGACGACAGCGACGCCGCCAAGGCGCAGCCGCGTGAAGTATTCACTTACCAAAGCGTCAACCCGGCGCTGGGCCTGACGCACCGGCTGGAGGGCGGGCCGACCCTGTTTGCCAACCTTGCGCGCAACAACCGCGTACCCACCGTGATCGAGCTGGGCTGCGCCGACCCGGCCAACCCCTGCCGGCTGCCGGCTGGCCTGCAGTCGGACCCCTACCTGAAGCAGGTCGTCTCGCGCACGGTGGAGGCCGGCCTGCGCTGGCCGCTGCGGCCGCGCACGCGCTTGACCCTGGCGGCCTACCGCACCATCAACCGCGACGACATCCTGTTCAGCAGCGTCAGCGCGACCAGCCAGCTGGGCTACTTCCGCAACTTCGAGCGCACCCGCCACCAGGGCCTGGATGCCGAGCTGCAGCACGCCCAGGGCCCCGTCACTGTCACTCTGGGTTACAGCTTTCTGGACGCCACCTACCAGGCCGACGGACTGTTGCGCAGTGGACCACGCAACGTGGCGGTGACGCCGGGCACCCGCATCGCCGCCTTGCCGCGCCACACGCTCAAGCTGGGCGTGGACTGGCGCGCCCAGCCGGCGCTGACGCTCGGGGCGGACCTGCAGGCGAGCTCGCGCCGCGTCACCGCGGGCAACGAGGACGGGCGCATCAGCGACGGCGGCGCCGTGGCCGACCTCAGCCTGCCGGGCCATGCCGTGCTCAACCTGCGCCTGAACTGGCGCGGCGCACAGGCCGGCGACGACACGCCGGGCTGGGAACTCATGGCGCGGGTCAACAACGTGCTCGATCGCCGTTACGAGAACTTCGCCACCTTGGGCGCTTCGGTGTTCGATGCGCAGGGCCGTTACACGGGCAACGAGCAAGCGGCCGTGTTCGTCGCCCCCGGTGCCCCGCGCACGGCCTACCTGGGGTTGCGTTTGCGTTACTGAATCAGGCGCAGGCCGAGGGGCCCGTGGCCATGCCTGGCCCGGCGCCGGAAGCGCGGTGCACGCACCAAAGCTTGTAATTCCTACAAGAAGCGGTGCGTGCCGCACAAGACCCAACCGGCCGGTTGGGTGCACAGCCATGGCGCACGGCTCGCCCCGCGTCAGCCCTCAAGGGCTGACCCGGACACCGAGGACCCCGCTCAATTCCAGAGCTTGGGCGCGCAGTTGCCGAATTTCGACGGGCACGAGTTCTTCAGGCCACCGGAGCCGCCGGCCGGGAACGCTTCACCCTTGAACATTTTCAGCACGTCGTTCCAGGGATTGTGGCGTTCGGTATAGCGATACCAGAAGATGTAATTCGCGTGCAGGCGGTCGCGGGCGAAACGGTAAATGTCGCGCACGTCGGGCTTGGTGTACGGACCGCCGTGACGGACCGCGTTATAGCAATCCGATTCCACCTTCATGCCGATCGGGACAATGCCCGTGGCATGCGCGTTGAATCCATAGGCGGATCGGTTCAGGTCCGGGTCGTTGATGAAAACGTCCGGGCCGCCCATGCCCACGCCCTTGTCCTTCATGTTCTCGAACAGCGCCGGCATGAAATTGGCCGGGTAATTGATGAACTGGATCACCACGCTGTTGGGAAATGCCTGGCGCGCCGCCGTATTGACCTTGGCCAGGTTGGAGAAGAAGCGCTGCTTCTGCTCGTCGCTGAGGTCCCTGACGATCTTGCCGAAGGCCGTCTCGTTGAAGGTGATCCCTTCGAAGGCGTTGTGCTTGTTGTAGCGCCGGCCCAGGGCCTGGATCAGGGCGATGAGGCGGTCGCGCACGTCGTCGTCGTACAGCGCCATGTTCTCGCCGAAGGTGCCCTCGATGGTGCCGATGCGGAAGGCGCCGCCGCTGTACTTCGCGGTGCGCATGTAGTCGGGCACGGCCCTGCCGCCATTGAAAGTCTTGGTGCCCAGCGTCAGGAACAGCCGCTTGCCCTTGGCCTGCGCCTTGTTCAGGTAGCGGTCGATGCGCGAGAAGTTGTACTCGCCCTTGCCCTTCTCCAGCTGCGTCCAGTCCGCACGCACCATGATGCCCTTGACGAAGGGCATGTTCTTGGTTTCCTCGAGGCCGGCGTCGATCACCCAGTCACCGGCGTTGGAGCCATATTCCACATAATGGCCGGGATTCCATTTGATCGTGTTGCCGCCGGCTTCCGGCGTCGCGCTCGCAGATTCGCGAACCGCACCGGATTCCATCGCGGCCGCGGCCGACGCATTGGCTTCCGCGGCCTGTTCGTTGACGAAGGTCAGCGGGTCCAGGATCGGGAAGGAATCACTGAGCAGGTCGTAAGGACCGAAACGGATGGAGGAATCCTCCGGCAGATCAACCTCGGCGCCAATTTGGGAAGAGGCCGGCGCCGTGCCTACCTCGATACCCTTGGCATATTCCCTCTGTTCGGCCACGGCATAAGTGCCGGCCGCGGTAGCGGATTCGGTTTGCGCGGTGGTTTCCTGGGAAAGATCCTCACCACCGCCGCATGCTCCAAGAAAGACGGAGCAGGCAATTGCACAGGCCGAAAGTTTCCTTTTGGTCAGCAGTTTCATTTGTTTGATCAACAGCACGCCCCGACAGGCGCGCGAAAGCGTGCTGTCAAGGCTTGGGCACTAGCGGTCCTGGCGGGCGCCTCTGCGGGCGCCTCGTTGCTCAGGGTCGTCAGGGATTGCGCGGCACTTCAGTTCGTGGCGCGGACCGAACAATGCCATGCCCGGCGGCTGTAAGCGTTACGGCATCTCTTGAGGCGTAAAAAGATGCGTTTGAGCCCCGCCAACGAAGTTGGCGGGGCTCGCGTGACAAACGTCACACGGGCAACAGGCGTGCCGCCGTCACCTTGAAGCCCGGGATCTTGGCCACCGCGTCCAGCGCATCGCCGGTGAGCGTGTTGGCCGCGGCCTCCCAGAACGCGAAGGGCAGGAAGAGCTGGCCGCGCTGCACCTGGTCGCTGATGCTTGCGCGTGCAACCACGCCGCCATGGTGCGTCTCCAGCCTCACCATCGCGCCGTCGGCCACGCCCAGCCCCACTGCATCCAGCGGATGCAGGCTCACCAGCGCCTCGGGCGAGATCGCGTCGAGCATGCTGGCGTGGCGCGTCATGGCCCCGGTGTGCCAGTGCTCCAGCACGCGGCCGGTGGTCAGCACGAAGGGATAGTCGGCATCAACGCGTTCCACGCCGGGGCGGAATTGCGTGGGCACCAGCGTGGCGCAGCCGTCACTGGTGGGGAAGCTGTCGATGAACACCACGCTCTGGCCGGGCTCGTCCTCGGCCGGCGCGGGCGTCACCACCGCCTCCTCGCGCAGCAGGCGGCTCCAGGGCACGCCCGCCAGCGGCGCCATCACCGCGCGCATCTCCTCGTACACGCGCGCCACCGGCGCCTCGGCGGCCCGCTGGCCGTCGCCATCCTCGGCATGCCAGTAGCTCCAATCGGCGCCCAGTCGCCGGCCGATCTGCTCGATGACCCAGAGGTCCTGCATCGCCAGCCCCGGCGGCGTGACGGCCGGGCGGCCGATCTGGATGAGCCGGTCGGTGTTGGTGTAGGTGCCCCATTTCTCGGGCTGCGCCGAGGCGGGTAGCACCACGTCGGCCAGCAGCGCGGTCTCGGTGGCGAAGATGTCCTGCACAACCAAGTGTTGCAACTCCGCCAGCGCCTGGCGCGCGAAATTGAGGTCTGGGTCGCTCATGGCCGGGTTCTCGCCCTCCACGAACAGGCCGCGGATGCGCCCCTCGTGCGCCGCATGCATGATCTCCACCACCGTCATGCCCGGGCGCGCGTCGATGTTGCCGCCCCACAGCGCCTCGAACTGCGCGCGCACCGCCGCCTCGCTCACGCGCTGGTAGTTGGGCAGCATCATCGGGATCAGGCCCGCATCGCTGGCGCCCTGCACGTTGTTCTGCCCGCGCAGCGGATGCAGCCCGGTGCCGGGCCGGCCAATCTGGCCGGTGGTCAGCGCCAGCGCGATGAGCGCGCGCGCGTTGTCGGTGCCGTACACGTGCTGGCTCACGCCCATGCCCCACAGGATCATCGCGCTGCGCGCGCGGGCGAAGCTGCGCGCCACCTCGCGGATGGTCTCTGCCGGGATGCCGCAGATCTCGGCCATGCGCTCGGGCGTGGCCTCGGCCACCGAGGCCTTCAGCTGCTCGAAGCCGTTGACGCGCGCGGCGATGAAGCCCTCGTCGGCCAGGCCCTCGTGGATCACCACGTGCAGCATCCCGTTGAGCAGCGCCACGTCGGTGTCGGGGCGGAACTGCAGGTGCCACTTGGCGCGGCGCGAGAGCTGCTGGCGGCGCGGATCGGCGATGATCAGCGTTGCGCCCGCATCCACGGCGTTCTTGATGAAGCTGGCCGCCACCGGGTGGTTCACGGCCGGGTTGGCGCCGATGAGGAAAATCACTTCCGCCTGCGCCACGTCCGCTACCGGGTTGCTCACCGCGCCGGAGCCGATGCCCTCCAGCAGCGCCGCCACCGAGCTGGCATGGCACAGCCGCGTGCAGTGGTCCACGTGCGAGCTCCTGAACACCTGGCGCACCAGCTTCTGGAACAGATAAGCCTCCTCGTTGCTGCCCTTGGCCGAGCCGAAGCCCGCCAGCGGCGACTCGAAGCCCGGGCCGGCCGCGTCGCGGATGCGGCTGAAGCCGTTCGCGGCCAGCTCCAGCGCCTCCTCCCAGGTGGCCTCGCGGAACAGCTCGTCCAGGCGCTTGGCGCCCGACTTCACGGCCTCGATGTCGGCCGGGTCCTTCCTGGCGCCCTCGCGGCGCACCAGCGGCGTGGTCAGGCGGCGGGCGTTGTGGATGTAGTCGAAGCCGTAGCGGCCCTTGACGCACAGCCGCCCATGGTTGGCCGGGCCGTCGCGGCCGGTGACGGTGTGGATGCGCTCGCCGCCCTGGCCGTCGGGGCCGACGTTCCAGGTCAGCTGGCAGCCCACGCCGCAGTAGGGGCACACCGAATCGACCTGCTTGGTGATCTCGGCCAGCCCCGCGCCGCGCGCCGGGCTGAGGGCGCCCGTGGGGCAGGCCTGCACGCACTCGCCGCAGGCCACGCAGCTGGACTGGCCCATGGGGTCACCGGCGTCGAAGACGATGCGCTCGGCCGCGCCGCGCAGCGCCAGGCCGATCACGTCGTTGCCCTGCTCCTCGCGGCAGGCGCGCAGGCAGCGCGTGCACTGGATGCAGGCGTCGAGGTTGACGGCGATGGCGGCGTGGCTGAGGTCCGGCGCGGCGTAGCCGCGCGGCCGTGCGGGCAGCCGGCCCGTGGGCACGTCCAGCGCGCGTGCCCACTGCGTGAGCTCCGAGGCCTTGGTGTACTCGTCGGTGCTGCCGGCGTCGCTCACCAGCAGCTCCAGCACCATGGCGCGCGCCTTGACGGCGCGCTCGCTGTCGATCTTGACCTTCATGCCCGGCGCGGCGGCGCGGCAGCAGGAGGCGCTGAGCGTGCGCTCGCCCTCCACTTCCACCATGCACGCGCGGCAGTTGCCCACCGGGCGCAGGCCGTCGGTATGGCAAAGGTGCGGGATCTCCACGCCCTCGCGCCGGGCCACCTGCCACAGCGTCTCGCCGGGCGTGGCCTGGACGGTGCGGCCGTCGAGCTGCAGCTCGATGGGCTCGGCCGCCTGGATGGGAATGCGTGCGTTCATGGCTGCAGCTCCTGCGGGAAATAGTTGATGACGCAGTCCACCGGGTTGGGCGCGGCCTGGCCCAGGCCGCAGATGGAGGCGTCGCGCATGACTTGCGACAGCTCGGCCAGCAGCGCTTGGTTCCAGCGGTCGGTGGCGATGAGCTCTTCGATCTTGGCCGTGCCGCTGCGGCAGGGCGTGCACTGGCCGCAGCTCTCGTCGGCGAAGAAGTGCATGAGGTTGCGCGCGGCATCCACGGCGCGGTCGTGCTGCGACAGCACCATCACCGCCGCCGAGCCGATGAAGCAGCCGTGGGGCTGCAGCGTGTCGAAGTCCAGCGGCACGTCGGCCAGCCGCGCCGGCAGGATGCCGCCGGAGGCGCCGCCGGGCAGGTAGGCATAGAGCTCGTGGCCGGGCAGCATGCCGCCGCAGTATTCGTCCACGAGCTCGCGCAGCGTGATGCCCGCGGGCGCCAGGTGCACCCCGGGCTTCACCACGCGGCCCGAGACCGAGAAGCTGCGCAGGCCCTTGCGGCCGTTGCGGCCCTGGCTGGCGAACCAGTGCGGGCCGCGCTCGATCAGGTCGCGCACCCAGTACAGCGTCTCGAAGTTGTGCTCCAGCGTGGGGCGTCCGAACAGGCCCACCTGCGCCACGTAGGGCGGGCGCAGGCGCGGCATGCCGCGCTTGCCCTCGATGGACTCGATCATCGCGGACTCCTCGCCGCAGATGTACGCGCCCGCGCCGCGGCGCAGCTCGATGGTGGGCAGGCCCCCGGCGGGCGGATCGTCCTGCAGCTTGGTCAGCTCGGCCTGCAGCAGCGCGCGGCAGGCGTGGTACTCGTCGCGCAGGTAGATGTAGACGGCATCGATGCCCACGGCCCAGGCGGCGATGAGCACGCCTTCCAGGAAGCGGTGCGGATCGCGCTCCAGGTAGTAGCGGTCCTTGAAGGTGCCGGGCTCGCCCTCGTCGATGTTCACGGCCATCAGGCGCGGTCCCGGCTCCTTGCGCACCAGGCGCCACTTGCGCCCGGTGGGAAAGCCCGCGCCGCCCAGGCCGCGCAGCCCGGCGTCTTCCAGCGTGCAGAGCACGGTCTCGATGTCGCGCTCGCCGCGGCGGCAGGCCTCCAGCAGCCGGTAGCCGCCGGCGGCGCGGTAGTCGCTCAGGTCCGCGTAGGACTCCGGGTCGTGCGTGCTCAGGCCCTGCTGCACGGCCTCGACCACCGTCTCCACCGTGGCCTGCGGCAGCGGATGCTGGTGCACCACGGCCACGGGCGCCTGCTCGCAGCGGCCCACGCAGGGGGCAGGGATCACGCGCACGTCGGCGTCCAGCAGTTGCGGCAGGCGCTCCAGCAGCTCGTGCGAGCCCGCCATCGCGCAGCTCAGGCTCTCGCACACGCGCACCGTCAGGCGCGGCGGCGCGGGGTAGGCGCCACTGGCGTCCTCGCGCACCACGTCGAAGTGGTGATAGAAGCTCGCGACCTCGTAGACCTCGGTCTGCGCCAGCCTGAAACGCTGCGCCAGCGCCGCCAGGTGGTCGGTGCGCAGCTGGCCGAAGCGGTCCTGCAGCGCGTGCAGGTGCTCGATCAGCAGGTCGCGCCGCAGTGCCAGGTGGGCGGTGGCTGCTTCCACCTCGGCCAGGGCCGTGGCCGTCACGGGCCGCTCGCGCTGGGTGCGCTGCGCCCGCCTGGGGGCGTCCGCCTCCAGCGGGCGGATCGGTATCACGCTGCTCATCGACGTCTCCTTCAGGCGGCTATGTCGCGTCCGCCATATGTTTCAATCGACCGAAACTTCCGTCGGCCTTGACGGCACCATAGCCGCGGCACCGGTTTCAAATATGCAAAGGCTTGCCATATGTTCCGCATCCGCATTTCGCCGCGCTGGGAGCTGGGCCGGCAGGACGGCACCCAGTCCGAAGCCGACACCACGGCGCTGATCGCGCTGCTGGGCGCCATTGCCGAAACCGGCGCGATCGCCGAGGCGGCGCGCGGGCTGGGGCTGAGCTATCGCAACGCCTGGGGGCAGATCAAGCGCGCCGAGGGGCTGTTCGGGCAGCCGCTGCTGGTGGCCGGGCGCGGGCGCGGCTCCACGCTCACGCCGCTGGCCGAAAAGCTCATCTGGGCCGACAAGCGCATCGCCGCGCGGCTGTCGCCGCTGCTGCAGTCGCTGGCCTCGGAGCTGGAGGGCGAGCTGGAGCGCACGTTGCCCGTGCCGCCGCGCGCGCTGCGCCTGCACGCCAGCCATGGCTTCGCGGTGGCGGCGCTGCTGGAGCAACTGCAGGCGGCACAGCTGCCGCTGGAGCTGCGCTACCGCAACAGCTTCGAATCGGTGGCGGCGCTGGCGCAGGGCGAATGCGAACTCGCGGGCTTTCACGTGCCCATCGGCGAGTTCGAGACCGCCGCGGCGCAGCGCTACAGCCCCTGGCTGCGGCCCGAGAAACACCGGCTGGTGCACCTGGCGGTGCGCAGCCAAGGGCTGTTCGTCGCGCCCGGCAACCCGCGCCGCGTCACGGGCATCGACGATCTGAAACGCCCGGACCTGCGCTTCGTGAACCGCCCCGCCGGCTCGGGCACGCGGCTGCTGACGGAACTGCTGCTGGCGCGCCATGGCCTGTCGCCGCGGCAGGTGCAGGGCTTCGACAACGCCGAGTTCACGCATGCGGCGGTGGCGGCCTACATCGCCAGCGGCATGGCCGACGTGGGCATCGGCGTGCAGACCGCGGCGCAGCGCTTCGGGCTGCACTTCATTCCGCTGCTGCGCGAGCGCTATTTCCTGGCCTTCAACGCCGCCGACGAGGCCCGGCCGGACCTGCAGGCGTTGCTGGCGCTGATGCGCTCGCAGCCCTACCGCGCCGCAGTGGCGGCGCTGCCGGGCTACGAAGCCGCGCGCACCGGCGAGGTGTGCGGGGTGCGGGAGGCGGGGTTGGTGGGTTGACGCGGCCGCCTTCCCTTATGGTCTGCGCATGCCAGACCTGAGCACCCTCGAACCTCCCGCCGCCCTGGCCTGGATCACCGGCCATCCCTGGGCCTACCCGGCGCTGGAGGCGGCGCACATCACGGGCATCGCGCTGCTGGTGGGCAGCCTGGTGGTGTTCGAGCTGCGGGCCTGGGGGCTGGGCCGGGAGCTGGCGGCGCCGGTGCTGGCGCGGCTGGCGCTGCGCGTCTCGCTCGCCGGCTTCGCGCTGGTAGCCACCAGCGGGCTGCTGATGTTCGGCAGCCAGCCCGGCGAGCTGTTTGCCAACCGTTACTTCATGGCCAAGCTGGCCCTGTTGCTGGCCGCCGGGCTCAACGCCGTGCTGTTCCACGTGCGCGGCGGCGTGGCGCGGCTGGACGGCGTGGCGCGGGCCCAGACCGCGTTGTCGCTGGGGCTGTGGCTGGCGGTGATCATCTGCGGTCGCTGGATCGCCTACGCCTGAAGCAAGGAAGGAACGCCCATGGATCTCAAGAGACGACTGCTGCTGGCCTCCGGGGCCTTGGCCCTGCTGCGCACCGCGCGCGCGCACCATGGCTGGAGCAGCTTTGACCAGAGCCGCCCCATCTACATCGAGGGCGCGGCGCGCGAAGTGCGCTGGCGCAATCCGCACGTGGAGCTGGTGCTGGAGCTGCCGCCCACGCTGGCCCTGCCGCCAGACCTGCGCCAACGCCCGCTGCCGGCCCAGAGCGCCAACGTGGACGGCACCACGCTGCTGGCCAACGCCAAGCTGCCCAGCCGCAAGGACAAGCGCTGGACCGTCGAGCTCGCGCCGCTGACGCGCATGCAGGCCTGGAACGTCCCGCGCATCGAGCGCGACACCAGCGTCGGCGTGCTGGGTTTCACCTTTGCCGAGGAAAAGGGCGACCCGGTGCTGCGCGCCGAGTACCTGTTCCTGGACGGCAAGACTTATGGGCTGAGGTCGTCGCCGGCGTGAGCCCGGTGGCCGGGCGGGCCGGCCTGCACGCTCGCCCTCTCCACGTCGTCCAGCACTTCAACCAGATCCCCCGGCCCGCCGAAGGCCCCCGAGCGCGTGTGGCAGACCACGCCATCCCAGCGCCCGCCCACCAGCCGCGCGCTGCCCCAGCCCGGCCGCCGCAGCGCCCGCTCGGAGCGCAGGCCCTGCGCGCCCAGCGCCCGGCACAGCGCCAGCAGGGTGTCGCCGCCCACGACCACCAGCACGCCCGGGCGCGGCGCCTGTTTGGCCATCAGCACCGCCTGGCGTGACAGCAGCGCCGCCGCCTCGGCGGCCGTGATCTTTTCCTGCGGAGACAGATCGAGCAGGCGCGGATAGCGCTGCGCCTCACACACCAACGCCGCCGGATCGGAGGCATCGAAGCACTGGTCCGCCCAGCGCGACTGCCGCAGTACGCGCCACTGCTGGCGCGACACCGGGTGATAACTGGCGCTCACCAGCATCGCGGCGCCCGTGCCGGCCTCATCTGCGGGAGCGTCCACGCCTGCGGAGCGCAGCTTCCCCGCCAGGGCATGCGCCAGCCCGGCGCTGCCGCACCACAGCCAGCGCGCCGCCTCGGGGCGCCCGGCCAGCGCGGCCACCGCCGCCATTTCCTCATCGCTGCGGACGTCGGGAATCCAGGCCCAGCCGGGCTGCGCCGCGCCCGAGTCCTGCGGGCCGGACAGCACGCGCCAGCCACGCCCGCGCAGGGCCTCAGTGATGGAGACGTCTGCGACGGGGGAGCGCGCCGCATCGGGCCGCACGACCCATTGCCGGCCGTCCTCGGTGACGCGCCCCTGCGCTGGAAAAGCCGGCGCGAAAACGATGCCTTGGAAGCCGCCCTGCCGCGCCAGCAGGTCCGCCTCATCGAAAGTGTTGCCGCGCAGCAGGCTGTCCACCTTCTTGAAGGCGATGTCCGCGTCCCGCAGCCACGCCAGGCTGGGCTCCAGCAGGTCCGGCAGGGCCTCCATCGGCACGTCGCGCGTGGCAGTGGCGACGATGTCGATGGCCGAGGCCGGGCCAGGCGCCGGCTGCCCCAGGTGCACCGGCACGCCGGCGCCGAAGGCGGCGGCGCAGTCCAGCGCGCCGGTCAGGTCATCGGCCAGGATGCGCAGCGTGGTCATGGCTGCACCTTCACCACGGTCAGCTTGAGATCCAGCGCGCGCAGCCGCTCCTCCTCGGCGGCCGAGAGGCCGCTGTCGGTGACCAGCTCACCCACCTCGTCCAGCGCGGCGATTCGCATGAAGGCACGCGGCCGGAACTTCGAGGAGTCCACCAGCAGCCGCGTGCTGTTGGCCGCCTTCATCAGCGCGCGCTTGACCGCGGCCAGCTCGGCCGAGGTCTCGGAAATCACGTTCTCCGTCACCGCGTGCGCGCCCATGAGCAGCACGTCGGCGCGCAGCGCGCCGGCCTGGTCGATGAGCGTCTGGCCGATCACGGTGGTGCTGCCGGGACGCAGCATCCCGCCGAGCATGTGCACCTGCACCAGCGGCGACTTGCCCAGCACCTGGGCGATGACGAGGTCGTTGGTCACGGCGGTGAGCGGAATCTGGCGCCGCACCGCCGCGCGCGCGGCTTCCAGTACGGTGGTGCCGCTGTCGAAGATCACGCTCTGGCGCGGCAGCAGCGCCTCGGCCGCGGCCTGCCCGATGGCCGCCTTCTCGCGCGGTGACAGCTCGGCCGCCGCTTCCGGCTCGGGCTCGAAGGTGGCGTATTCCGGTGCCTGCTGGCGCAGCAGCGCGCCGCCATGCGTGCGGTCCACGACGCCCTCGGCCGCCAGAGTGTCCAGGTCGCGCCGCAGCGTGGACAGCGATGCGCCCAACGCCTGTTCGAGCTGGCCGATGGTGACCGCGCCGTGCACGCGCAGGAAATCGACGATGCGCTGGCGCCGCTGCGCCGGCAGCAGCGGCGAGGCGGACGCATCCGCAGTGGCGGTGGTGTCTGGAATCGAGGACATGGCGTGATCCGGTTGCTTGTGGTCAATCATGCCACAGCGAGTGGTGTTTTGTGATTGATGTTGATTGTTTGTGGATTCTTGTGATTGAATTCGATCACTGGTTTTCACGAAGCGTCATCAGAAGGCGCAACAACCCCGGAGACAACGCCATGAACGATCACAAAGCTGCACCGGCGCGCATCCGCATGCCGCTCCGCCTCCAGGCCGCCTGACCTCATTCACTCATCCATGGACCGCGACATGAGCACACCCATCCGACTGGCCTTCACGATGGGCGATCCCGCCGGCATCGGGCCCGAGATCATTGCCAAGGCCACCCGCGAGATGGCTGCCCTGGTGCAGGCCGGCCGCGCCGAATTCATCGTCCTGGGCAGCGCGGCCGCCATGGCGCAAGCCGAGGCCACGCTGGGCCTGCCGGCCGCCGGCGCTGACGGGCGCGCCTTCTACCGCATGGTCGATGTCGGCCCGGTCGATGCGCCGGTCGTCACCGGCCAGGTCTCGGCCGCGGGCGGCGAGTGGGCCTACCGTGCCGTGGAAAAGGCCACGCGCATGGTGCAGGCCGGCGAGGCGGACGCCATCGTCACCGGGCCGCTGTCCAAGGAGGCGCTGCACCTGGCGGGCCATCATTTCGAAGGCCACACCGAGTTGCTAGCGCACCTGACCGGCCAGCGCGACGCCGTGATGATGCTGGCCCACGGCGACATGCGCGTCACGCACGTCACCACCCACTGCGCGCTGGCCGACGTGCCGCGCCGCATCACGCCCGAGCGGCTGCGCCGGGTCTTCGACGTCACGCTGGACGCCATGCGCGCGCTGGGCATCGAGCAGCCGCGCGTGGCCGTGGCCGGCCTCAATCCGCACTGCGGCGAGGGCGGCATCCTGGGCACCGAGGACGACCGCATCATCGCCCCCGTCATCAAGGAGTACACCGACCGCGGCCAGGGCCTGATCGGCCCGGTGCCTGGCGACACCGTGTTCATCAAGATGCGTGGCCGACAGTTCGACGCGGTGGTGGCGATGTTCCACGACCAGGGCCACATCCCGCTCAAGCTGCTGGGCTTCCAGGTCGATCCGGCCACGGGCGCCTGGCAGGCCATCAGTGGCGTCAACATCACGCTGGGCCTGCCGATCCTGCGCACCTCGGTGGACCACGGCACGGCCTTTGACATCGCCGGCAAGGGCGTGGCCAACGCCAACAGCGTGGTCGAGGCGGCCGAGTACGCCCTCCAGCTCATTGCCGGCCGCAAGGCCGTCGCGGCGGCCCAGCCGGCCACGGCGGGAGCGCAGTCGTGAGCGGCCGGCTGCACCCCCACGCCGAGGACCCGGCACGCGAAGTGGCCGACCTGCCCTCGCCCCGCGTCCAGGCCCATGCCGCCAACCTGATGGTGCTGGCCGACGGCACGCTGGCCTGCGTCTGGTTCGGCGGCACGATGGAAGGCAAGTCCGACATCTCGGTGTTCATGTCGCGGCTGGAGCCGGGCTCGCGCCAGTGGAGCGAGCCGGTGCAGCTTTCCGACGACCCGGACCGCTCCGAGCAGAACCCGATCCTGTTCCCCGCGCCCAACGGCGAGCTGTGGCTGCTGCACACCGCGCAGACCGCCGGGCACCAGGACACCTCGGTGGTGCGCCGGCGCGTCTCGCACGACAACGGCCGCAGTTGGGCCCCGACCGAGACGCTGAAGGACGCGCCCCCGGGCACCTTCGTGCGCCAGCCGGTCCAAATCCAGCCTGACGGCAGCTGGCTGCTGCCCATCTTCAACTGCCGCACTCTCCCGGGCCAGGCCTGGGACGGCAGCCTGGATGACAGCGCCGTGCTGCGCTCCACCGACCAGGGCGCCTCCTGGCAGCGCATCGAGGTGCCCGGCAGCCTGGGCTGCGTGCACATGAGCATCGTGCCCGCCGCCAAGGAAGGCGGCCTGCTGGCCTTCTTCCGCAGCCGCTGGGCCGATCACGTCTACCGCAGCCACAGCGAGGACGGCGGCCTGAGCTGGAGCGCTCCGCAGCCCACCGTGCTGCCCAACAACAATTCCTCCATCCAGGCCCTGCGCCTGGCCGACGGGCGGCTGGCGATGATCTTCAACGCCAGCAGCGCGAAGGACGCCACCGCCCGGCGCGAGTCGCTCTACGACGAGCTGGAGGACGAGGGCCAGGGCAGCGACAAGGCGCAGCCGGTTGCGGGCGCGACCACGGCCGCCGAAGCGCCCGCGCGCCGCGCCTTCTGGGGCGCGCCGCGTGCGCCGCTGACGCTGGCGCTGTCCGAGGACGACGGCCTGACCTGGCCGTGGCAGCGCCACCTGGAGGTGGGCGACGGCTACTGCATGAGCAACAACTCCGCGCAGCGCCTGAACCGCGAATATTCCTACCCGTCCCTGCGCCAGGGCGCCGACGGCGCGCTGCACCTGGCCTACACCGTGTTCCGCCAGCACATCCGCCACGTGCGGCTGATGCCGGACTGGATCACCCAGCAGACCACCGCATGAAGGAGCGCCCGAGCATGAGCGCATCGACCTACGCCATCCTCAACCCGGGCCGCGTCATCGCCGGCGCCGGCAGCATCGAGCAGCTGGCCGCGCTGGCTGGAACCGACTTCGGCGCCCGCCATGCGCTGGTGGTCAGCGACAAGGGCGTCGCTGCCGCCGGCCTGGTGCAGGGGCCCTGCGCCGCGCTGGAAGCGGCCGGCCTGCGCGTCACGCTGATCGACAGCACGCCGCCAGAGCCCGACGTGCGCGACGTGGAAGCCATCATGGAAGCGGCGCACGCCGCCGGCGCGCCGGACCTGGTGGTCGGCATTGGCGGCGGCAGCGCCATGGACGTGGCCAAGATCGTGGCCGTGCTGCTGGCGCACAAGCAGGACCTGCGCGAGCTGCTGTCGAAGAAGGCCGAGATCCCGGCGCGCGGCCTGCCCACGGTCATGGTGCCGACCACGGCCGGCACCGGCTCGGAGGCCACGCCCAATTCGATCATCCTGGTCCCCGAGGACGAGCTGAAGGTGGGCATCGTCAGCGCGCGGCTCATGCCCGACGCGGTGATCCTCGATCCGCTGCTCACGCTGACCCTGCCGCCGGCCGTCACCGCCTCCACCGGCATGGACGCGCTCACGCACGCCATCGAGTGCTACTGCTCCAGGAAGGGCAACCCCTTCAGCGACCTGTACGCGCTGGAGGCCATCCGCCTGATCGCGCGCAGCATCCGCCGCGCCGTGTCCGATGGCCGTGACGTGGCGGCGCGCGAGGACATGCTCATGGGCGCCTACTGGGGTGGCGTGTGCATCGCCACCTCCAGCACCACCGCCGTGCACGCGCTGGCCTACCCGCTGGGCGGCAAGTACCGCATGCCGCACGGGCTGTCCAACGCCATCCTGCTGCCCTCGGTAATGGCGTTCAACCTGGTGGGCAACGAGAAGCGCTTTGCCGCCATGGCACGCGCCATGGGCCTGGACACCGAGGGCCTGAGCGACGCCGAGGCCGGCGGCGCCTTCGTCGAGGAGCTGAAACGCCTCAACGCCGACCTGGGCGTGCCGGCGCACCTGCGCGGCTGGGGCATCGACGAGACGCACCTGGACGGCCTGGTCGAGGGCGCATCCAAGGTCACGCGGCTGCTGGACAACAACCCGCGGCCCATGAGCCGCGAGGACATGCGCGCCCTCTACGCCGCGCTGCTGTAACGACAAGACTGAAGGAGACAAGCATGAACAATTCCCTCCCCCGCAACACCTTCAAGCAGGCCCTGCTGGCGAACCGCCGCCAGGTCGGCCTGTGGGTGACCTTCGCGCACCAGCCCATTGCCGAAGTCCTGGCGGACTCGGGCTTCGACTGGCTGCTGTTCGACATGGAGCACAGCCCCACCGACCTGCACCAGGTCGGCCAGCAGCTGCTGGCCGTGCGCGGGCGCGAGGTTGCGCCCATCGTGCGCGTGCCGGTGCTGGACGGCACCTGGATCAAGCGCGTGCTCGATGCCGGCGCACCGAACGTCATGATTCCCAACGTGCGCTCGGCGGCCGAGGCGCGCGACGCCGTGGCCTTCACCCGCTTCGCGCCCGAAGGCCTGCGCGGCGTGGCCGGCAGCACCCGCGCCGGCAACTACACCCGCTACAAGGACTACATGGCCCGCGCCAACGACGAGATCGGCGTGATCGTGCAGATCGAGTCGCGCGAGGCGCTGGACGAGCTGGACGCCATCTGCCGCGTGCCGGGCGTGGACGCCGTCTTCATCGGCCCCTCGGACCTCGCCGCCAGCCTGGGCTACCGCGGCCAGTCCGGCCACCCGGACGTGCAGGCCGCCATCGCGCAGGCCTTCCGCACCGCCAACGCCGCGGGCAAGGCCGCCGGCGTGCTGGCCGCCGACGGCAAGGCCGAGTACTACTTCGAGGCCGGCGCAACGATGGTTGGCGTGGGCACCGACCTGCACCTGCTCATCGCCGGCGCGGATGCGGTCGCGGCGCGCTACGTGCAGCGCTGATTCCATTCTTGTTTTGCTCGTGAAGTAATCCGTTCGCACTGAGGTATCGAAGTGCGAATCCGACAGCCTGCGATGGCTGCATCACGGTGGGGGCCGTTCATCCTTCGATACCTCAGGACGAACGGAATTACTTCATCGAAAGAAGAGACGGAGTTTGTGCATCCGTCTCAACCTGCCTGATTCCACCTTCCACCGGCAAGAAAAACGCTCCAGCGCTCCCCTTTGCGGGGCGGCGTGGCGGAGCACTGTCCTGAACGACCCAGGAGACAAACCATGCAACGACGTCATCTTCTTCGCGCGGCTGCGGCCGCTGGGCTGCTGGCCGCTTCGGTGGCCGCGACGGCGCAGGGCGGCTATCCGTCCAAGACCATCACCATGGTCGTGCCCTTCCCGCCCGGCGGCACGCTGGACGTGGTGGCGCGCCAGCTGGCGCAGAAGCTCGGCGAGCAGATGGGCCAGACGGTGGTGGTGGACAACCGTCCCGGCGGCGCCGGCACCATCGGCGCGGTGGCGGTGAAGAACGCGCCGGCCGACGGCCACACGCTGCTGTTCAGCGCCTCGACGCTGACCACGACGCCCATGACCCTGAAGAGCGCACCCTACGACGTGGTCAAGGACTTCGCGCCGGTGGCGCTGGTGGCCAAGGCGCCGCTGGCGGTGGCGATCAACAAGAACCTGCCGATCTCGGACGTGAAGAGCCTGGTGTCCTATGCCAAGGCCAACCCCGGCAAGCTCAGCTTCGCCATCGGCTCGACGGCCTCGGCCGGCCACCTCTCCACCGAGCTGCTGCGCCGCGCCAGCGGCATCGAGTACCTGATCGTGCCCTACAAGGGCTCGGCGCCGGCCTACCAGGACCTCATCGGCGGGCAGATCGACGGCTTCATCGATCCCATCCTCGGCTCCTCCTCGTACGCCAAGGCCGGGCAGCTGAAGGTCGTTGCCGTGACCTCCAAGGAGCGCGTGCCGAGCCTGCCCAACGTGCCGACGGTGGGCGAGACGGTGCCGGGCTACGAGTTCTACAGCTGGTACGGGCTGTGGGCGCCGGCCAAGCTGCCGGCGGACATTGCCCAGAAGCTCAACGCCGAGGTCAACAAGGCCCTGAACGGCGAGATGCGCGACAAGCTGCAGCAGCAGGGCGTGCTGGTGACGCCGGGCTCGATCAACGACTTCGTGAGCTTCCAGCGCGACGACATGGCGCGCGCGGCCAAGATCATTGCCGAGGGGCGCATCCGTGCCGAGTGAGGCACCGCGCCGGGCGCTGGTCACCGGCAGCTCCTCGGGCATCGGCCTGGCCATCGCCCAGCGGCTGCTGGCCGAGGGCTGGCAGGTGACCGGGCTGCAGCGCGGGCCGGCGGCCATCGACCATCCGGCCCTGGCGACGCTGCGGGTGGACCTGGGCGACGGCGACGCGCTCGGCCAGGTGCTGGCCGACAGGGAGCCGCCCGACGCCGTGGTGCATGCCGCCGGGGTGCTGCGCCCGGCCCCGCTGGGGCAGCTTCAGCCCGCTGACGGCGAGCTGATGTGGCGGCTGCACGTGGACGCCGCCACCCGGCTGGCCGACGCGCTGCTGCCGCGCATGGCCGCGGCCGGCCGCGGGCGCCTGGTGTTGATTGGCAGCCGGGTGTCGGCCGGCATGCCCGGGCGCAGCCAGTACGCGGCCAGCAAGGCGGCGCTGGTGGCGCTGGCGCGCAGCTGGGCCGCGGAAGTGGCGGCGCAGGGCGTCACGGTCAACGTCGTGTCCCCGGCCGCCACCGACACGCCCATGCTGGCCGACCCGGGCCGCGCCGCGTCGCAGCCCAGGCTGCCACCCATCGGCCGCCTGATCCGGCCCGACGAGGTGGCGGCGCTGGTGGCGTTCCTGCTGTCCGATGCGGCCGCGGCCATCACCGGGCAGGACGTTCAAATTTGCGGCGGGTCTTCGTTGCCGCGCTGAGCGACGGCCGGCGGCGGGCCGCCACGCCCGCCCGCCGCCCTGTCTTTACAGCACGAAGTCCGTCGCGCCCAGCGCCGTGGGCACCGTGCCGATGAGCTGGATCTCGTACTCGGCCGCCGCGTCCGTGTCGGTGTTGATGGACACGATGCCGCCGGCGTAGCGCACCTGGCCGGCGGCCGTGCCGAAGCCGGTGGTGACGAGGCTGAAGGCCTGGTCGCCGGCCAGGGCCGCGTTGGCGTCGATCAGCGAGAGGTCGATCCTGTCCTGTCCGCGCGTGAAGTCGGTGATGACGTCGCGCGCCGTGCCCAGGCCCAGGTCGGTCCATGCCGCGAAGCGGAAGACATCGTTGCCGATGCCGCCGGTGAGCCGGTCGGTCCCGGCGCCGCCGATGAGCACGTCGTTGCCCGCGCCGCCGTCGAGCGTGTTGGCTGCCGCGTTGCCGGTGATCACGTTGTTGGCGGCGTTGCCCGTGCCGTTGAGGGCTGCGGCACCCAGCAGCACCAGGTTTTCCACATTGGCGCCCAGCGCGTAGCTGACGGCCGCCTGCACCGTGTCGATCTCGGTGGCCAGGGTGGAGGTTTCGGTCACCCGGTCGCCCACGGCATCGACCACGTAGGTGTCGTTGCCCGTGCCACCGATCAGCAGGTCATTGCCCGCGCCGCCGTTGAGCGTGTCGTTGCCGGCGTCGCCGCTGAGCGTGTTGGCCGCCGCGTTGCCGGTGATGAGGTTGTGGGCGGCGTTGCCCGTGCCGTTGAGGGCCGCGGAGCCGGTGAGCTGCAGGTTCTCCACGTTGACGCCCAGCGTCCAGGACACGCCGGCCAGCACCGTGTCGATCTCGGCGGCCGCGGCGTTGAGGTCGAGCACGCGGTCGCCGGCGTTGTCCACGATGTAGGTGTCGCTGCCGGCGCCGCCGACCAGCTGGTCCGCGCCGAGGCTCCCGTCCAGCGTGTCATTGCCGGCGCCGCCCGAGAGGCTGTCGTTGCCCGCGCCGCCGAAGAGGCTGTCGTTGCCGGCGTAGCCGCTGAGCACGTCCGACGCGCTGCCGCCTCGGATCTGGTCGTTGCCGGCCAGCACGATGTTCATCATCTCCTCGACGGGCAGGTCCGCGTCCGGGTCGGTCGTGATCCACAGCTCGAAGCCGCTGAACCGGTACACCGGGGCGCCGGCGCTGTTGACCATGGAAAAGGCCTTGATCGTGCCGCTGGGCTCGCCCCCCGCGTAGCTCAGCCCGATGCCTTCCCAGGTCACGCGGTAGCCGGTGGCGGCATCCCGCGCGGCAAAGACCGTGGGGGTGAAGGCCGTGATCTGGCCGAAGTCCAGCACATTGGGCGTGCCCAGCCAGAAATTGAACATGCCGATGGCCGGCGTGTTGAGCTTGATGGCCACGGTGCTGGTGCTGGCGTCGAAGATCGCCATGGTGTTGTTCTCCTTGTTGGCGGCGGCGGCTTTCTTGCTCGCGCGCGGTTCTGATCCATGTGGGCCGGCCGGGCGCGCCGGCGCAGGCGCTGCCCGCGACAGTGGCCGTTTCCCGGGCAACCAACGGGATTGTAGTTAGAGGGCTAAGGCGGCCTGCCCGGGCATCGAGCCCGAGCGCCCGGCCGTCTCGACGGAGGTTGCTTGTCCTCCCGAGGCCCGGCTCCCGGCGGACGCCGCGCCCTGCATCAGCCTGGGGCTGCGCTCAGACCGTGGCGCCCCGGCGCCGGCGGGCGCGCAGCCCCAGCAGGCCCAGTCCCGCTGCGAAAAGCGCGCTGCTGGCGGGCTCGGGAATCAGCGCGGCGGGGCGGGCGTCGAACTCGCCCAGGAAGAGGTGGGTGAAGCTCGCTGCCCCGTTGCTGTCATTGACGAAGGTGGCCGTGACCCGCCCGGCAAGCCGCACGTCGCTGGGGCCGAACTTCGGGTTGGCATAGGCGCGGGCCTCGAAGGTGTCCAGGTAGGAGGCCAGGTAGCCGCCGACGAATTCGCTCCTGGGCGCACCCGGCACCCGGTCCGCGTGCATCTCCATGAGGTAGTCCGCGGTCACGGTCGCGGCGGTGAACGGCGCCAGCAGGTGGGTCAGCTCGCCGAAGGTGTGGACGTTGACGCCGCCGCGCAGCGACGCGCCCTCCCCGGCCATGCCCTCGGCCACCACGTGGAAGCGGTCCTGGGTGGCGGTGACTTCGCTGTAGCCCCAGCCCCAGGGCTTCTGCATCCGGAACGAGATCGAGCGCTGCTGCGGCTCGTAGGCCCACTCGGAACCGCCGTCCTGCTTGACCTGCACGGAGGCGTAGCTGCCGAGGATGCCCAGGACCTGGTGGCCCGCCGCGATGCCGTCGTCCGGCGTCAGGTCCGTGACCTCGACGCGCAGATTGTTGAACTCCATGTGGGCGCTCAGCGCGGCCAGGGCACCCGGCGCGGCGGCGGCAAGCAGCAGGGGAAGCATGAACTTCATGGCGCATCTCCTTGCGGGCGCACGGCCCGGCACGGGGCGGGCAATCCGGTTTCCCGTGGAGGTGGCGAACCCGCTGGATGCGGCAGCGCGCCTGGGGCATGGCGCTTGCGGCACGAAATCCGGAATGGGGCGCCGGGGAGGAAAAGGGGCAGGCCGAGTCGGTGGGGATTTGACTGGAGGTAGGCAGCCATCAGTACAGGTACGGCGCCACTGGTTCATCGTGCCCGCGAAGGCAGGCATGACGTTACTGCTGCGGCCGAGTCCCGCTCGACGCAGCGCGTGGACCGTGCAAAGCGGCGTGCTGTGCCAGTTACGCTGCCCGCTCCTCCACCTCAACCCCCAACATCCCCACGAATTTCTCCCCCACTGCCAGCACCACCGGCTGCCTTACCCGCACCGGCTCGATGCAGATGAATTGGCGCCAATCCCCGTCCGGCAAATCCTTCAATGCCTGCGCGCCCTCGCGGCCCGGGTTCCACACCATCCATTCGCTGAAATTCGAGGCAGTGAGTTTCAGGCGCGTGGCGCCGCTCAGCAGCGTCAATGCCGGGCTGCCGGCATACAGCCGCTCGACAATGTTCTCACCGAATTGCAGCTCCGCCTCGTCCTGCCGCGTGAGCTCCGGCTGGTAGCGGTCCGACACCGGCAAACCCTGCAGCCCCAGCACGCGCGCCTGCAATGAGTCGTCCACCGCGAAATACGGGTGCAGCCCACCGGTGAAGGAAAATTCGCTGTCGCCGGTATTCAACACCGTGAAGCGGAAATCCACGCGCTGGCCTTGCGCCCATACTTCCAGCTCCAGCCGCACCGCATGGGGCCAGACCGAAACGTCACCCTTGGCAATTTCGAGCACGTAATGCAGCCGCTCCTGCCCGGCGTCGGCGCCATGCTCCAGCAGCGTCCAGTCCATATTGCGGGCAAAGCCATGCTTGACCAGCGGGCCCACGTCCGCAAACTGCGGAAACAGCACCGGCACACCGCCGCGCGCCGGGCCCATGAACTGGCTCGCCAGCGGGCTGCAATAGAACACGGGCGTACCGCTCAAATCGGCCTGCAGGACTTGTGCCCCCAGCGGGCGGTGCGTGAGCAGGGTCATGACCATGAATCCCAGGGTTGAATTGGATGAAAATACCGCGTGGCTTTCATTGAAAATGATGAAACCACTGGGTGCCGTGATTTGGGCATTCTAGCCTCCTGCCCTGCGCCATCGCGCCCAATCCTGGGCGTCGTGGTGCGTCGCGCCGGAAGCGGGTGAGCCAGGGAACGGCGCTTGCCGCCCCGCGGGCTCCCCCTTCGAAGGAGCCTGACATGGCTGAAATGATCGCCGTTGCTTTCGACAATCCCACCCAGGCCGACGAGGTGCTGGACGAGCTGCGCCGCCTGCAGCAGGAGTATCTGATCGACCTGGAGGATGCCGTGGTGGTGGTGCGCCGCCCGGACGGAGAAATCAAGCTCAAGCAGAGCGTGAATCTGGTCGGCATGGGCGCGGCCTCGGGCGGGTTGTGGGGCGGATTATGGGGCTCGCTGGTGGGCCTGCTATTTTTGAATCCCCTGGCCGGTTTTGCCGTGGGCACCATGGTCGGCGCCGGCAGCGGCGCGCTGTCCGGAAAGATCACCGACTACGGCATCAACGACGATTTCATCCGCTCCATTGCCCAAACCTTGCAACCGAATAACTCGGCCATTTTCGTGCTGGTGCGCAAGGTGCAGCCGGATAAGGTGCTGGAGCAGTTGTCCCGCTTCAAGGGCCGGGTGCTGCGCTCCTCGCTGTCGCCCGAGCAGGAGGCGCGGCTGCAGCAGGCGCTCAGCGGCGGGGCGGCTGCGGCGGGCACGGCCTAAAGTCATTTGACAGGTACGACAAACCGCGGCGTGGCCGGGCATCCGGGGGTTTTCCCAGGACTCTGCCTCGAATGGGCTAAAAGCCCGGTGTGGACAAGGTTGGGTGCCCTGGCTTGAAGTGTTTTCCGCAGGCTGCCTGAGCCTGTGGGAGACCTTATGAAACGCTTTCTTCTTGCCGGTTTGCTGGTCGGGGCGTCCATATTCCACCCGGGCTGGGCGCAGGACGCGCAAACCCATTCAGCCGCCGCCCTGAACAAGGTGCCGCCACGCTACCAGGTGCATGCGCTGGGCACCTTGGAAAACGGCTCCAGTTATGCGCGCTCGCTCAATACCAGGCGCCAGGCGGCGGGGTATGTCACCTTCAATATCGCCGGCGAAATGCGCCCGGCGCTGTTCGAACTGGGAAAATTGCCCGTCCCGATTTATACCGATGGCCCCGGCGAGGCCACGGGCATCAACGCCGACGGGGAAATCGTGGGCTGGTACCTGTGCGGTGACAAGAAACAGGCTTTTCTCTGGAAGAACCATCAGCTGCAGTTGCTGATGTCGCCTGTCGGCGGCGAATCGGTGGCTACCGCCATCAACGACCGCTCCGAGATCGTCGGCTGGTTCGAGATGGCGCCCGGCGTGACGCATGCCTTCCACTACCACAAGGGGCGCATGACCGACCTGGGCCGCTGGGGCGGCCGCTCCGCGCAGGCCACGGCCATCAACCGCAAGGGCGAGATCGTGGGTTTCCGCGAAAAGTGGCGTGAGGGCCGGCTCGTCAGGCAGGGAGTGCGGCTGTCGCGCCAGCAGGGTGCCGAGCTGCTGCGCCCGCCCGCGGAGTTCGACAACCTGGTGCCCTCCGGCATCAATGAGCGGGGCGAAGTGGCCGGGACGATGTGGGCCAGCAACCGACCCTTCGACTTCGAGACCTTCGCTTTTGCCACCCGCGAGGGCCAGGTGGTCAACCTGCAGCGCCCGGGCTGCTGCTTCGGCACGGCCGGGGTGGCGATCAACCGCAAGGGGCAGGTGGTGGGCTACAACTTCGACCGCCTCGGCGACCCGCACGAGAACCTGACGCTGTGGGACCCGCAGCGCGGGCAGATCGGCCTGTCGGGCCTGAAGACGGCGCTCGACCAGGGCTGGTACCAGCTGACCGAGGGCAACGACATCAACAACGACGGCGTGATCGTCGGCGCCGGCGTGCTGCGCGACCAGCAGCGCCCCTTCACCTCGAATCGCGCCGTGATGCTGATCCCGGATTGGGGACGTTGAGGCGGCCCCCGGGCCTCACACCCACCCCAGCCCGGCCTTCAGCAGCCACAGCCACACGCTGATGGTGAGGAAGGACAGCAGCATGGTCAGCAGCAGCGCGGCGGCGGCGAAGTTCTCCTCGCCATGCGCCTGCGCCAGGATGGGAAAGATGCTGAGCATCGGCATGGCGGCGAAGGCCGGCGCCGCCGCGCGCAGCGGGCCCTCCAGCGGCACCAGCATCAGCAGCGCCAGCACCGCCAGCGGGTGCAGGATCAGCTTGCCCAGCGCGATGGCCGCCACACTGCGCAGCTTGCCGTGCAGCTGCAGTCCCACCAGTGAACCGCCGATCACGAACAGCGCCACCGGCGCCGAGGCATTGGCCAGCAGCTGCACCGCGCGCGCCACCGGGGCGGGCAGCTGCAGGCCCAGCACCGACATCGCCAGCCCGGCCGAGATCGACAGGATCAGCGGATTGCCCGCCAGCCGCCGCAGCGTGCGCGCCAGCGTCGCGTGCCAGACCTTGGAGCTGTTGCCGCCGTCGGCCAGCGCCAGCGCCACCGGGATCATCAGCAGGTTCTCCACCAGCATGGTCAGCGCCATCGCCACCGCCGCCACCGGCCCCAGGAACTGCACCACGATCGGGTAGCCGACGAAGCCGCTGTTGGACGCGCTCATGCCCAGGCCGAAGTAGGCGCTGAAGGTGATGTCGCGCCGCTTCACCCGGCGCGCCCAGGTGAAGGCGGCCAGCATCACCGCCAGCGAGCCCAGCGCGTAGGCCAGCAGGAAGCTGCCGTTGAGGATCTCACCCACCCGGCGCGAGGACAGCGCCTGGAACATCAACGCCGGCAGCGCCAGCTGGATCACGAAGCGGCCCAGCACCCGCATCTCGGCCTTGTCGAACCAGCCACGCCGCCCGGCCAGGAAGCCCAGCGCGATCAGCAGGTAGATGGGAACGGTGATGGAGAGGATGTGCAGCATCGGCGGGCGGACAAAAAGAGCGCGGGCAGCACGGGCTGCGGCAGCCCGGCCGCCCGAAGGCGACCGGGCACCTTAAGGGTTTACCCGTGGTCTGTCGATGCACTGGGGTCCGGCCGTCCCGCCATGCGGGCCGGGACAGCAGAAATCGGTTTCCCAGACGGCAAGATCGTGCCGCGCGCGGCTTATCGTGGCAACCCTGCCGCGCATCCGGCACGGCCGCCCCGGCACGGCCGCCGCTGCCGCCCCGCCGCCCCGCCCCATCTCCGAGGAATTCCATGAGCGACCATCCGCAGTCCTATCTCGAACATGTCGCCGTGCGCGTGAAGGACATCCACTGGCACCTGCGTTTCTTCCGCGAGGTGCTGGGCCTGAGCATCCGCAAGGTGGACGGCGACCCGGCCGCGCCGCGCCAGGTCTGGACCCTCGGCGGCATGCAGTTCATCCACGATCCGGCCTTTGAAGGCCCGGAAGGACGCCTGGCGCACCTGGGCGTGATGACCAACGATCTGGACGCGGCGCTGGAGGCGGCAAAGCCTTTCGGCGTGAGCGAGATGCCGCAGGGCCGCAACTGGCTGCGCCTGCCCGACGGCCTGGCCGTGGAGATCATGCAGGCCAGCCCCGGCTCGGTGCAGGCGGCGCTGGCGGTGGACCCGCGCGCCTGAGGCCCGGCCCGAGCCAGCACCAGGAGACCGGCCATGACCGACCGCTACGCCATCGTCGGCAACCCCGTGGCGCAGGCGAAATCGCCGCAGATCCACGCCGAGTTCGCCCGCCAGCTCGGGCATGACCTGCAGTACCTGCGCCTGGAGGCGCCCGTCACGCCCGGCGGCTTCGCCGCCACGGTGGACGCCTTCCGGGCCCAGGGCGGGCGGGGCGTCAACGTCACGGCGCCCTTCAAGCTCGACGCCGTGGCCTACGCCACCGAGGCCTCCGATGCCGCGCGGCTGGCCGGCGCGGCCAACGCGCTGACCTTCGACGGCGCGCGGGTGCGCGCTGACAACTTCGACGGCGTCGGCCTGGTCAACGATCTGCTGCGCAACCAGCGCTTCGAGCTGGCGGGCCGGCGCCTGCTGATCCTGGGCGCCGGCGGCGCGGCCCGTGGCGCGCTGCTGCCGCTGCTGCAGCAGCGGCCGGCGGAGATCGTCATCGCCAACCGCACGGCGGCCCGGGCGCTGGCGCTGGCGCACGAGTGCGGCGCCGGCGCCGTGCGCGGCTGCGGCTTGGACGAGCTGGGCGGCTCGGCCTTCGACCTCGTCTTCAACGCCACCTCGGCCAGCCTGAGCGACGAGCTGCCGGCCGTGCCGGCGGCGGTGTTCGCCGGCGCGCGGCTGGCCTACGAGATGGCCTACGGCCGGGGCCTGACGCCCTTCCTGCGCCTGGCGCGGGATGCGGGCGTGCCGCGGCTGGCCGACGGCCTGGGCATGCTGCTGGAGCAGGCGGCGGAGGTTTTCAATTGGTGGCGCGGCGTGCGGCCCGACACCGCGGCGCTGCGGCGCCAGTGGGCCGTGCCGCTGGTGTGACCCCGCGCCCCGGGCCCCGGGCCCCGGGCGGGTAAGCTGCCGGCCTTTTTCGCCGGCCGCCGCGGCGCTCAGTCCCGCGGCCGCCCTTGTTCTCCCTCCACGACTCAGGAAGCCCCATGAAGATCCTCACGCTGCACGGCATCAACCTCAACATGTTCGGCAAGCGCGATCCCAAGCAGTACGGCACCGCCACGCTGGCGCAGATCGACGACCAGCTGCGCGCGCTGGGGCAGGAGCTGGGCGCGGAGGTGGAGTGCTTCCAGACCAATTTCGAAGGCGAGATGGCCGAGCGCATCCACCGCGCCCACACCGATGGCACCGACGCCGTGATCATCAACGCCGGCGCCTGGACGCACTACAGCTACGGCCTGCGCGACGCGCTGGCCATCCTCAAGTGCCCGATCATCGAGGTGCACATGTCCAACATCCACGCGCGCGAGGCCTTCCGCCACGTGTCCGTGATCGCCGAGATCGCGCGCGGCCAGATCGCCGGCTTCGGCGTGGACAGCTACCTGCTGGGCCTGCGCGCGGCGGTGTCGGCAGTGCAGCAGGGCTGAGCCGCCGATGGGCAGCCGATGAAGGGCGAGCGCCTGGGCATCGCGCTGCTGGTGCTGGCCACGGCCAGCTTCGCGGCGCTGGACAGCACCGCCAAGGCCGTGGGCGCCGCGGTGCCGGTGCTGGTGGCGATGTGGTTCCGCTACCTGCTGCAGGCCGCGGCCACCGGCGCGCTGGTGGTGGCGCGCAAGGGCCGCGGCGCCTTCGCCACGCGCCGGCCGCTGCTGCATGCGCTGCGCGGGCTGCTGTTCTCGGGCTCGGGCGTGCTGGCCTTCCTAAGCCTGCGACACCTGCCCATCGGCGAGTTCACGGCGCTGATGATGCTCACGCCGCTGCTGATCACGCTGCTGGCGGCCACCCGGCTGGGCGAGCGCGTGACGCTGCCGCAGTGGGCGCTGGTGGCGGGCAGCTTCGGCGGCGCGCTGCTGGTGATCCAGCCCGACGCGCGGGACTTCAAGTGGGCGATGCTGCTGCCCCTGGCGCTGGTAGTGGTCAACGCGGTGTACCAGCTGCTCACCAGCCGCCTCATGCGCGAGAACGACGCCGCCACGCTGCAGCTGTGGACGGGCAGCGTGGCGGTGGGCGTGACGACGCTGGCGCTGCCCTGGGCCGGCCCCTGGCCGGTGCAGCCGCAACTGTGGGCGCTGCTGGCGCTGATGGCGGTGTTCAGCACCGCCGGCCACACCATGCTGACCATGGCCTACGGCCACGCTCGCGCGCCCACGCTCACGCCTTTCCTCTACGCCCAGGTCGGCTTCGCCACGCTGGCGGGCTGGCTGGTGTTCGGCCACGCGCCCGACGCCTGGACGCTGCTGGGCATCGCCGTCATCGCCGCCTGCGGCGTGGGCGGCACCTGGCTGGCGGGGCACAGGGCGGGGCGCTGAGGGGTGAGGGCTGCTGGCGCGCCGTGATGCTGCCGCCGCGTGGTGCGAACGCGCCGTTGCGGCGCCGGAGCTTCACTTTCAACCCGCTGCTTCGGCTCAGCTCCCGCTCTCGCCCCGGATGAGCCGCACCAGCGGGTCCAGCGCACGGGCGAGATCGCCCGCCAGGCGCTGCAGCTCGGCCGTGTCGGCCGCGCCTTCGTTCTCGCGCAGGCGGCTCTCCAGCGCGCGGGCCGCCGCGGTCAGCTCGGTGGCGCCCAGCGTGGCCGCCACGCCCTTGAGTGAATGGGCCAGCAGCAGCGCGCCGCGCCGGTCCCCGCGCGCCAGGAGCCCGGCGAGCCTGGCCGCATCCTCGCCGTGGTGCTGGGCGAACAGCTGCAGCAGCGACTCGTAGCGGTCCTCCATGCCCGGCAGGTTCGACAGCGCCTCGGCCACGTCCACGCCCGGGTGCAGCGCCAGCCGCGCCACCAGGTCGCCCTGCGCCGGCACGCCGGCGTCCACGGGCTGCGGCGCCCGGGCCGGCACCCGGGCCTCGGGCAGCCACTTCAGCAGCGTGGCGTACATCGCTTCCGGGTCCACCGGCTTGGCCACGAAGTCGTTCATGCCCGCGGCCAGGCAGGCCGCGCGGTCCTCGTCGAAGGCGTTGGCGGTCATGGCCAGCACCGGCAGGGTCGCCAGTTCGGGGCGCGAGCGCAGCGCGCGCGTGGCCTCCAGCCCGTCCATCACCGGCATCTGCACGTCCATCAGCACCAGGTCGTAGGCCTGCCGCCGCAGCAGCTCCACGGCGACTTTCCCGTTCTCGGCCACGTCCACCTGCAGCCCGGCGCCGCGCAGCAGCTCCAGCGCCACCTCGCGGTTGACGGCGTTGTCCTCGGCCAGCAGCACGCGCGCGCCGGCATGGCGCAGCCGCAGCTCGGCCTCGGCCTGCGCCAGCTCCGGCGCGCCGGCACGCAGCGGCGCGCCGCGCCCCAGCCAGGCCGTGAACCAGAAGGTGCTGCCCTGCCCCGGCGTGCTGCGGGCGCCGGCCTCGCCGCCCATGAGCGCGGCCAGCCGCCGCGTGATGGCCAGCCCCAGGCCCGTGCCGCCATGCCGCCGCGTGGTGGACAGGTCGGCCTGCTCGAAGGCCTCGAACAGCCGCGGCAGCTGCGCCTCGGGAATGCCCGCGCCGCTGTCCTCGACCTCGAAGCGCAGCAGCAGCCGCTCCCGGCGCTCCTCCAGCACCCGCGCCCGCAGCGTGATGTGGCCGCGCGCCGTGAACTTCACCGCGTTGCCGGCGTAGTTGAGCAGCGCCTGGCGCACGCGCGTGTCGTCGCCGCGCAGCCACAGCGGCCGGGCATCGGCCTCGATGTCGATGCGCAGGCCCTTGGCCGCGGCGGCGTCGCCGATGATCGAGCGCACATGGTCCAGCAGCGCCTGCAGCGCGAAGTCGCGCTCTTCCAGCTGCAGCTTGCCGGCCTCGATCTTCGACAGGTCCAGGATGTCGTTGATGATCGACAGCAGGTGCCGCGCCGCGCCCTCGATCTTGGACAGCCGCGTGGCCTGCTGCGGCGTCGGGCCTTCGCGCGTGAGCAGGTGCGTCAGGCCCAGGATCGCGTTCATGGGCGTGCGGATCTCGTGGCTCATGTTGGCCAGGAAGGCGCTCTTGGCCCGGCTGGCGGTTTCGGCCACGGCGCGCGCCTGGTCCAGCTCTGCGGTGCGCTGCTGCACCAGCTCCTCCAGGTGGTGGCGGTGCGCCTCCAGCTCCTTGGCCATGCGCATCTTCTCGGTCACGTCCTCCTGCACCGAGACGTAGTGCGTCACGGCGCCGCCGTCGCCGCGCAGCGGCGTGACGATGGCGGCATCGACGTACTCGCCGCCGTCGCGGCGGCGGTTGACGAAGCTGCCCTTCCAGGTCTGGCCCGCCAGCAGCGCGCGCCACATCGACGCGTAGGTCTCGCGCGGCGTGCGGCCCGACTGCAGCAGGCGCGGGTTGCGGCCGAGCACCTCCTCGCGCGCGTAGCCGGTCTGGCGCACGAAGGCCTCGTTGACGTACTCGATGCGGCCCTCGACGTCCGTGATCATGATGGTTTCCGTGCCCTGCTCCACCGCCTGCGCCAGCTTGCGCAGCTGGGCCTGGCTGGCGCGCAGCGCGGCGTTGGCGGCCTCGGCGCGGGCGCGCTCCACCACCGCCTCCTCCATCAGGTCGAGCGCGGCCTGCCGCGCCTCGCGCTGCGCCTGCAACGCCGCGGCTTCCTGCTCGCGCAGCGCCGCCTCGGCCTCGACGCGCTGCGTGATGTCCTCGGTGAAGATGACGATGCCGCCCACGCCGCCGTCGCCCTGGTGCCAGGGCCGCACCATCCAGCGCATCCACTGGCGGCGGCCGTCGCGCCGCTCGAAGCTGTCGGCCTCGGCCTGCACCACCTCGCCGGCCAGGCCGCGCCGGTGCACCTCCCTCCAGCGCTGGGGCACGTCCGGGAATACCTCGTAGTGCAGCCGTCCGACCAGCGGCCGTCCGTCCAGGCCGAAGGTGCTGATCCAGTGCCGGCTCACGGCCAGGTAGCGCATGTCGCGGTCGAACATCGCCAGCGCCACCGGCACGTGCTCGATGAAGAGCTGCAGCCGCTGCTCGCTTTCGCGCAGCGCCTGCTCGGCCTGCTTGCGGGCCTGGATGTCCTCGACCACGGAGATGAAGCAGTCCGGGCCGCCGTCGGCCCGCCAGGTCATGGACACCGTCAGGTTGGCCCAGACGAGGCTGCCGTCCTTGCGGATGTAGCGCTTCTCCAGCGCGTACTGCGTGATCTCGCGCGCCAGCAGGCGGCGCGAGGCCTGCCAGTCGGGCGCCACGTCGTCCGGGTGCGTGATGTCCTGGAAGCGCAGCGCCATCAGCTCCTGCGGCGTGTAGCCGACGATGTCGCACAGCTTGCGGTTGACGCGCAGCCAGCGCCCCTCGGGCGTCAGCAGCGCGATGCCCACCGCCGCCTGCTCGAAGGTGGCGCGAAAGCGCTCCTCGCTGGCGTCGAGGCTGGCCTCGGCCTCGCGCCGGCCGCGCTGGGCGGCGTCGAGCAGCCCGCGCACGGCCGCGATCTCGGCGATCTCGGTGCGGCCCGTCGACGCCCCGGCGGGCTGCGCCAGTGCCGCCACCGCGCGGCCCAGGCGCCGCCCGGCCAGCAGCCCGCCCAGCAGGGCCAGCAGCGTGGCCACCAGCACCGCCACCGCCAGCCCGCCGGCGGCCTCCACCCATTGGGCGCGGTACACGCTGCGCGGAATTTCCACCGCCACGGTCCAGGGCGCGGTCATCTGCGGGGCGGTGAAGCGGGCGGCCTCGCGCAGCGAGGTGCCCGACGGCGGCGCGAGCCGGGCGACGGCCGCGCCGCTGCCGTCGAGCAGCGACAGTGCCCAGCCCGCGGGCAGCCGCACCGTGTCGAGCTGCTGCTGCAGCTGGCGCGCCTCCACCACCGCCATCAGCACCAGCGGAGCGTCGCTCTGGTGCTCGGCCGGCACGGCGATGCCCACCACCGGCTCGGGCGAGAACGCGCCGACGACCAGGTCGCCCACCGCCGCGCGCCCGGTGGTCAGGGCCAGCGGCGTCGCCGCGCGGCCTGGCGGGTGCACCAGCGGCGGCAGCGGCGTGCCCAGCGGCACGCGGGTGCTGAACAGCACCTGGCGCCGCGCGTCGGCCAGCACGACGTGGTGGCCGAACTGCTGCCGGAAGTCCTGCGCCGCCTGGTACAGCGCCTGCCAGCGCAGGCCTTCGCGCGGCTGCGGCCAGCGCGCGAGCACGTGCAGCGCGGCGATGCGCGCGGCCAGGAACTGGTCCACGGCGGCGGCGACCTGGCGCGCTTGGTTGATGGCCTCGCGCTCGCTGGCGTGCCGCGCCTCGTCCACCCGGTTCCATGCCAGCCAGCCCGCCAGCAGCGACAGCGGCAGCACGCACCACCACACCAGCCGCGCGAGGTATTGCGCCAGCGGCAGGCCGCGCCGGCGGTGGGCCGCGATGTCCGGAATCACGGCCTCGACCAGGCCGATCATGGGCAAGCCGTCCCGGCGCCGGCCAGGACCTCACTCGAACCCGGCGAAAGGAGGGCCTGGCCGTCAGCGGCTTCCGTGGCGTGGGGGGACAACTTCAGGTACTTCAGCAAGACGGAGCCAGACATCGGGCCGCCCCGTGGCGGCACCCGGCGGTGTTTTACGCCAGTGCGGCGTCGAAAGCCTGCTCCAGGCGGCGCACGGCGCCCTCGACGTCGTGCCATTTGTCCAGGCCGAACAGCCCGATGCGGAAGGTCTTGAACTCCGGGCCCTCGCCGCACTGCAGCGGCACGCCGCCGGCGATCTGCACACCTTGCGCCAGCAGCTTGCGCCCGGTGTGCAGCTCGGGGTCGGTGGTGTAGCTCACCACCACGCCCGGCGCCTGGAAGCCCTCGGCCGCCACGCTGGGGAAGCCGCGGCGCTCCAGCATCGCGCGCACCCCGCGCCCCAGCGCCCACTGCGCCTCGCACAGCCGCTGGAAGCCGCGGCGCTGGGTCTCGCGCATGGCGTCGCGCGTGTGCAGCAGCGCGTCGGTGGGCAGCGTGGCGTGGTAGGCGTGGCCGCCGCCCTCGTAGGTCTGCATGATCTGCAGCCACTTCTTGAGGTCGCAGGCAAAGCTGGTGCTGGTGGTGGCGGCGATGCGCTCCAGCGCCGTCTCGCCCAGCATCACGAAGCCGGCGCAGGGCGAGCCGCTCCAGCCCTTCTGCGGCGCGCTGATGAGCACGTCCACCGCGCACTCGCGCATGTCCACCCACACCGCGCCGCTGGCGATGCAGTCCAGCACGAACATCCCGCCCACGCGGTGCACCGCCTCGCCCACGGCGCGCAGGTAGTCGTGCGGCAGCACCATGCCGGAGGCGGTTTCCACATGCGGCGCGAACACCAGCTCGGGCTTGACGCGCTCGATGGTGGCCACGACCTCGTCGATCGGCGGCGGCGCGTAGGGCGACTGCGCATCGTTACCCTGGCGCCGCGCCTGCAGCACGGTGGTCTCGGCGGGGATGCCGCCCATCTCGAAGAGCTGGCTCCAGCGGAAGCTGAACCAGCCGTTGCGGATCACGAGCACGCGCCGCCCGGTGGCGAACTGCCGCGCCACGGCCTCCATGCCGAAGCTGCCGCTGCCGGGCACGACGGCCACCCCGGCGGCGCCGTAGGCGTCGCGCAGGATGCTGGAGATGTCACGCATCACGCCCTGGAACTTGGCGGACATGTGGTTCAGGGCGCGGTCGGTGTAGACCACCGAGTATTCGAGCAGGCCGTCGGCATCCACGTCAGGCAGCAGGCCGGGCATGGCAGTCTCCTTGTTTCTGGTTTCGGGGGATCGGCGCAGCTTAGCGGAACGCTCTGCACCTGCCGCCGGGCAGGCAACCGACGTGCTCAGCCCTTGCGGCAACGCAAGCCCGCGCGGGCGAGCGGTCCCGCCCACTGGGAGCACGAAACCATGTTCATCTTCTTCTCCAACAAGCTCGGCTGCCTGGGCTCCATCGTGGTCTCGCTGATCGGGACGGCCATCGTGGTGGGGTTGATATGGTTGCTGTGAGTGGCCTTCCTGGAGTCGCCGCTGGGCGGCCTGGACAGCCGGACGCCGCGCCAGGCCATCAAGCAAGGCCAGGCGCAGCGTGTCATTGAACTGGCTGCGCAGGTTCTGCACTCTCTATCACGTGTCCGTAATCAGAATATCCGCGACTCGAATCAAAATTCCTTTTGCCCTTGGGGTTGCATGAAAAAATATTCAAAATCACTGGCGCTTTGGGTGCGGATCGAAACCACAAATTAATTTTTGTGAGCCTGTTTCAGGTGTTCAAAAGTTCAGTAAATTTCTCATTCATTATCTAAAGAAAGCATGCAAGCCCACCACCTGCAGCGCATCCATGTCCCGGGCTGCCTGCTGCGCCCGTTCGAGGAGCGCGATGCCGCCGATTTCGTGCAGGCGGCGCGGGAATCGCTTGAAACTGCCGGGGCCTGGCTGCCCTGGTGCCACGCGGGTTATAACGAGGACGAGGCCCGCACCTGGTTTCGCAACTGCCACGTGAACGCGCGGGCTCGCAATACCTTTGAGTTCGGTGTTTTCGCGACCAACGGCGAGCATTTTCTCGGCAGCGCCGGGCTCAATTACATCGACTGGCCCAACCGCTGTGCCAACCTGGGCTACTGGGTGCGCCAGTCGCGGCAGCGGCAGGGCATCGCCACGGCCTGCGTGGCGGCCTTGAGCGAATTCGGCTTTCGCAACCTCGGCCTGCACCGCATCGAGATCGTCGTGGCCGTGGGCAACGAGCCCAGCGCGGCCGTGGCCCGCAAGTCCGGCGCGCTGTTCGAAGGCATCGCCCGCAACCGGCTGTTCCTGCACGGCGCCCCGGTGGCGGCCCGGGTGTATTCGCTGGTGCCCTGACCGAAAGCGAGGTGCGGCCCGCCGGCTCAGCCCACGGGCCCGGCTTGGCGCGCCAGCGGCAGCTCCAGCGTGAACAGCGCCCCACCCTGCGGCGCATTGCCCGCCGTCAGCCGGCCGCCGTGGCGCTCGACGATGCCGTAGCTGATCGACAGGCCCAGCCCGGTGCCCTTGCCCACCGGCTTCGTCGTGAAGAAGGGATCGAACACGCGCGACAGCAGGCCCTCCGGAATACCCGGGCCGTTGTCGCGAAAGCGCACGCGCACACGCCCGGCGTCCGCCTCGCTCTCGATGCACAGCGCAGGCTCCTCGGCGCCCTGCGGCCGCACCGCGGCGTCGTGGGCGTTCTGCACCAGGTTCATCACCACCTGCATCAGCTGCCCCGCGCTGCCCGAAACGGTGCAGGGCGCGCCCGGCGTCCAGTGCACTCTGAAACCCTGGGCCGTGCCCTTGCACACCCAGTGGATGGCGCGCTCGATCACGGCGTTCAGCTCTACCTCGGCATGCTCCTCGCGGTCCACCGCCGAGAAGCGTTTCAGGCCCTGCACGATGTCGGCGGTGCGCTGCGCGCCTTCGAGCATGCCGTCGATCAGCGAGGGCAGATCGGCCAGCACATGGTCGATGCGCAGGGAACGGCGCAGCGCCGCGAGCGTCGCCTCGTCCTCGTGCGCGTGCACCGCTTCCAGGTACTGCCCCAGCCGCTGCCCGTAGCGCTGCAGCGCGTGCACGTTGCCCAGAACGAAGCTGATCGGGTTGTTGAGCTCGTGCGCCACGCCCGCCACCAACCGGCCCAGCGAGGCCAGCTTTTCGGAATGCAGCAGCTGCTGCTGCGTGCGCTTGAGCGCCTCATGCGCCTCGCGCAGCTCGCGGTAGGCACGCTTGATCTCGGCCATGGGCCGGCCCACGAACACCGTGCCCACGCGCCGGCCGTTGCCGTCCACGCGCGGCGTGCAATTGAGGTCCACCGGCACGGCGCGGCCCTGCGCGTCCAGCAGCTCGATCTCCACCGCCTCGCCCGCGCGCGAGGCGCCGCGCTGCTCGACGATGGCGCGCAACCGCCCGGCGGCTGCCTCATCGGCCAGCAGCGCGTAGACGCTGGTGCCGCGCAGCTCGGCCTCGCCGCGGCCGACCAGCTCGCGCAGCGCGGCGTTGGTCTCCTCGATGGCGCCCCGGTGGTCGCAGGCCACCAGCACGTCGCTCATGGCCGAGAGCAGGCTGAAGATGAACTGCTGCGACTGCTCCAGCTGCGCGTTCTTCTCCTCCAGCGCCACCTCGTCGCGCAGCAGCTGCGAATAGACCTCGTCCATCTTCTGGATCACGTCGATCCAGGTTTCTTCCTCCACGCCCTCCAAACGCGCCTCCTCGCCCAGCAGGCGGCGGCGCTGCGGGTCGTCCAGGGGCGAGGGACGCGGGGGACGGTCGCCGTTGCTGTCGCTCATGCCGCCGCTCAATGCACCGTGCACACCATGCACGGGTCGAAGGAACGCACCACGTGCTGCACCGCCACCGGCGTGGCCTCGCCCGCGCGCACGGGCACGCCTTCGAGCGCGGCCTCCAGCGCGCCGGGCGTGCCCGCGGCGTCGCGCGGCGAGAAGTTCCAGGAGGTGGGCGCGACGATCTGGTAGCTCGCCAGGCGTCCGCGCCGCACCTCGATCCAGTGCCCCAGGCTGCCGCGCGCCGCCTCGACCAGGCCGACGCCGTGTCCCTCCTCCGGCAGCGTCACCTCGGCGCACCAGGGCTCGCCCGGGCGCAGCGCGCGCAGCCACTGCTCCATCAGCGGCACCACGCGCGCGAGCTCCAGTAGCCGCGCCAGCGCCCGGGTGTAGACGGTGCCGCCGCAGCGCCGCACCGCGTCCACCACCAGCGGGTGCCCGGCGGCGAGTTGCCGCGCCACCGCGCCGCACTCCACCACCCGGCCGCCCAGGCGCGGTGCCTTGTTCCAGGTGTAGGCCTCGGGCTTGTCCGCGTCGGGCTGCGTCAGGCCCTGGCGAGGGTGCAGCGGGCCGCCGGCGTCGGCCAGCCAGGCATGGGTGGCGTCCTCGGTGATGGCGGCCAGGTCCAGCGGCTGCAGCGTGCGCAGGTCGGCATCCCAGACCCCGCGCGGCACCTCGTGCGTGCCGTCGGACCGCAGCCAGGCGCCGTAGCTCAGGAAGCGCCCCGGCCCGGGGCCCAGCAGGTCCAGGCGCAGCGCCTGCGCGATGCGCAGGAAGAAGCCGAAATCGCCGCGCTCGCCCCCGGCCAGCCAGGCGCGCAGCGCGGTTTCATTCTGCAGCGCCGCCACCTCCTCCAGCGGCGCGCCAAAGAGCTGCTGCTGCAGGAAGTCGCGGAACTCGCGCATCTGCGCCAGCAGCCGGATGCGCTCCGAGGGCTCCACCGCCCGCGTGCAGCCGCCGGGGTGGATGGCATGCGTGTGCGGCCACTTGCCGCCCAGCGTGCCCAGCAGCCGGAACCAGCGCTGGCGCGCGGCGATGGCGCGGCGCTGCTGTTCACCGGCCTGCGCCTCGAAGCGCCGCAGCGCCTCGGCATGCCAGGGCTCGGCCGCGTACACCGGCCGCGTGAAGTCGGGCATGAAGAACAGGTAGAAGTGCGTGAGGTGGTCGGCCAGGTTCTCGGTGGCCAGCATCAGGTTCTGCGCCAGCAGCCCGTTGGGCGGGACCGGCTCGCCGGCCAGGTCGGCCAGCGCGCGCGCCGCCGCCACCGACTGCGACACCGAGCAGATGCCGCACAGCCGCGGCACGATCACCAGCGCGTCCAGCGGCTCCTTGCCCGGCAGGATCTGCTCGAAGCCGCGGTACATGGGCGAATTCACGCGCGCCGAGGCCACGCGGCCCTGGGCCAGCTCCAGCTGCACTTCCAGGTCGCCCTCGACGCGGTTGAAGGGACCGACGATCAGCCTGCTCATCTCTAGGTTCTCATTCCAAATTCACTTGGATCATGAAATGACCCGTTCGTACTGAGGTATCGAAGTACGAATCCGACAGGCTGCGATGGCTGCACCCCGGCGGGGGCCGTTCATCCTTCGATGCGCCGTAGGCGCGCCCTGCCCTGAGGTATCGAAGAGTCAGGACGAACGGTGAATACTTCATTGGCGAGCACGAGTCGAAATCACTTCAGCCGCGTGCGCTTGACCGCCGGCGGCACCACCACGTGGTCCGCCACGGCGTTGAGCTTGACGCGTTTCGGGGTCGCGCTCTTCGACAGGGACGCCAGCGCCACGAACCAGGCCTTGGGCATGTCGGTGGGCAGCCCGATGGGGATGCCGGCGACCTTGGGCGTGACGTGGAAGGCGTGGCCGGGCTCCTGGAAGCCCGGCTCGGTGCAGCTCACGCAGGCGTAGCCGCCGCGCGTGCACGAGCCCTCGCCGTTCCACAGCCGCGTGTTGCAGTCGGCATGCGCCTGCGTGCCCTTGCAGCCCCGGTGTTCCATCATGCAGCCCAGGTCGCCGGGCTTCTCGGCGCTGGCCTTGAACTCGTAGTACTCGTTGCGCGTGCAGCCATGGTGCACGAGCTGGTCGGCATAGAAGCGCGGGCGGTTGAGCGGGTCCAGCTCCGGCGCGCCCAGCAGGCCCTCGGCCAGCGCCATCAGCGTGTCGGTGACCCAGCCCGGGTGCGTGGGGCAGCCCGCGACGTTGACGACCGGCAGCCCGCCCGCGGCGCGGAACTCCGTGCCCAGCAGCCCGCCCGGGTGCTCGTCCTCGTACTGCAGCCCACAGGCCTCGGTGGGATTGGGCCCGCCGGCAGTGACGCCGCCCCAGGCCGCGCAGCTGCCGATGGCCACCACGTGGCGCGCCACGCCCGCCAGGCGCCGCACCCAGGCGATCATGGGCACGCTGGTGCCGGCCAGGTGGTGGAAGCGCCCGCTGCCGCCCGGCCCGCGCAGCAGCGCCCCTTCGATGCACAGCGCATCCAGCCGCACCCGGCCCGCGATGCAGTCCTCCAGCAGCTGCTTCACCTCGTGCCCGCTCTCCAGCGACAGCGAGGGATGCCAGAGCAGGTTGATGCCGGCGTTGCGCAGCAGCGCGTGGAAGTCGGTGGTGTCGGCGCACAGCAGCGACATGCTGCAGCCGCCACAGCCGCCGGACTGCAGCCACAGGACGTTGAAGGGCTCATGGGCGCTCATCACTTCTCCTCCAGCCCAAACCGCAGCAGCTTGGCGCGCAGCCCCACGCGCGACAGCCCCAGCTCGCGCGCGGCGTGGGTCTTGTTCCAGCGCAGGCGCAGCATCACCTCGCGCAGCAGCATCGCTTCCATGGCCTCCAGCCGCTGCGCCAGCGTGCCGCTGGCGGGCAGCGCGACACCGTTGGCGTGGCCGTTGCCCGACGCGGCGCTCACGCCGGCCTGACCATGCAGCACCTTCAGCGAGAACAGCCGTGCCGGAACGATGTCCTCGTCGCTGAGCGCGGCGGCGCGCCGGATCTCGTTGCGCAGCTCGCGGATGTTGCCCGGCCAGGGATAGCCCAGCAGCACCGGTGCCACGTCGTCCGCAAAGCGCAGCGCCGTGCGGCCCAGCTCCAGCCCCACGTCGTGCAGCAGCCGCTGCGCGATGGGCGCGATGTCGCCCAGGCGTTCGCGCAGCGGCGGCACCGACAGCGTCACGCCGGCGACGCGGTAGTACAGGTCCTGGCGGAAGCGTCCGGCGCGCACCTCGGCCTCCAGGTCGCGGTGCGTGGCCGCGATCACGCGCACGTCCACCGGCACCGGCGTGGCCGAGCCCACCGGCCGCACCTCGCCCTCCTGCAGCACGCGCAGCAGCTTCACCTGGAAGGCCGGTGAGGTCTCGCCGATCTCGTCCAGGAAGATCGTGCCGCCGTGCGCGCGCTGGAACAGGCCGGGGTGGTCGTCGTAGGCGCCGGTGAAGGCGCCGCGCTTGTGGCCGAACAGCTCCGACTCCAGCAGCGTGTCGGCAATGGCCGCGCAGTTCTCGGTGACGAAGGGCTGCGCCGCGCGCGGGCTGGCGTAGTGCATGGCGCGCGCCAGCAGCTCCTTGCCGGTGCCCGACTCGCCCAGCACCAGCACCGGCAGGTCGTAGCGCGCAAGGCGCTCGGCCATGGCGCACACGCCGTCCAGCGGGCTGCCTGGGGCGCGCTCGATGCGCTCGAAATCGAACACCGCGCGCGCCCGCGCCAGCGCCTCGCTGCGGCGCTGGCGCAGCACGGGCGTGGCGGTGCGCAGGTCCACGTCCAGGCGCTGCAGGCTGCGCTGCAGCGTGCGGGTCTCGGCGGCGGCGCGCACGGTGGCCAGCAGCGCGTCGGGCACCCAGGGCTTCAGCACGTACTGGTGGATGCCCGCCTCGTTGAGGCCGGTGATGATGTCCTCGCTGTCGGTGTAGCCGCTGACGATGATGCGCACCGCCTCGGGCCAGCGCTGGCGCGCCTCCTTCAGGAACTCCACGCCGCTCACGCCCGGCATGCGCTGGTCGCACAGGATCACCGCCACCTCGTGCCGCTCCATGAGCGCGCGCGCCTCCTCGGCCTGGCTGGCTTCGAGGATGTGGAACTCCTCGTCCAGCGTGCGCCGCATCGCCTCGCGCGAGCGCGCCTCGTCATCGACGACGAGGACGACGGGCAGCAGGTCGGGAGGCGGCAGGTTCATGGAACTTCAGGCGCAGCGGGGACGGGGCGAAACCGCGATTGTCGGCCGCCCCCACGGCTCAACAGATCCGCGGCAGCTGCTCCCCGCTGAGCCAGTCCACCACGCGCCGGCCGCCCAGCTTCGTCGCCATCTGCACGAAGCGGTGCGGGTCCTCGGTGACGGCGCCGATGCGCGCCGCGTGGGCGCCCAGCGGATGCGCGCGCATGGCGGCCAGCACCGCATCCGCGGCTTCCGGCGCGCAGATCGCGACGAGCTTGCCCTCGTTGGCGACGTACAGCGGGTCCAGCCCCAGCAGCTCGCAGGCGGCGTCCACCTGCGGCAGCACCGGGATGTCGGCCTCCCACAGCAGCATGCCCACGCCCGACTGGCGCGCGATCTCGTTGAGCGTGGTCGCCAAGCCGCCGCGCGTGGGGTCGCGCAGCACGTGCAGATCACCCTCCCGGCCCGGCAGCGCCGCCAGCATGTCGGCCACCAGGGCGTGCAGCGCGGCGGTGTCGGAGACGATGGCCGTCTCGAAGGCCAGCGATTCGCGCTGCGACAGCACCGCCACGCCATGCTCGCCCAGGGTGCCGGAGACCAGGATCACGTCCCCGGGGCGGGCGTTGGCGCCCGAGGTGTCCACGCCCGGGGCGGCCACGCCCACGCCGGTGGTGGAGATGAACACGCCGTCGCCCTTGCCTTTTTCCACGACCTTGGTGTCGCCGGTCACGATGCTCACGCCGGCTTCGCGCGCGGCGGCGCCCATCGAGTCCACGATGCGCTTGAGGTCGGCGAGAGGGAAACCTTCTTCGAGGATGAAGCTGGCGCTGAGGTACAGCGGCGTGGCGCCGTTCATGGCCACGTCGTTGACGGTGCCGTGCACGCTCAGGCAGCCGATGTCGCCGCCGGGGAAGAACAGCGGCGAGATCACGTGCGCGTCGGTGGCCACCACCAGGCGCCCGGCCGCGGGCAGCGGCAGCGCCGCGCCGTCGTGGCCCTGGCGCAGGAAGGGGTTGTCGAAGGCCGGCAGGAACAGCTCCTCGATGAGCTGCGTCGCGGCCCGGCCGCCCGCGCCATGGTTCATGTCCACGCGCCCGGTCTTCACGTTCAGCGGGCGGACGTAGTCCTTCTTGATCGTGCTCATGGCGTCTTTCAAGCAGCGACGACGGGAATGTCCCGAAACCGCCCGTAGGCGTAATGCGCCGCGCAGGCGCCCTCGGAGGACACCATGCACGAGCCCATCGGGCTCTCGGGCGTGCACACGGTGCCGAAGAGCTTGCAGTCGGTGGGCCGCTTGACGCCGCGCAGGATCTCCCCGCAGGCGCACTGCTTGTGGTCCGGCACCGGGCGGTAAGTCAGGCCGAAACGCTTCTCGGCGTCGAAGCGTTCGAATTCCGGCCGGATCTGCAAGGCGCTGTTCGGCACCTCGCCCAGCCCGCGCCACTCGAAGCTCTCGCGCGGCTCGAACACCTCGGCCACCACGGCTTGCGCTGCCGCATTGCCCTGGCGCGTGACGGCGCGGGTGAATTCGTTTTCGACCTCGGCGCGCCCCTCGTTGACCTGGCGCACCAGCATCAGCACCGCCTGCATCACGTCCAGCGGCTCGAAGCCGGCGATGACCACGGGCTTGCGGTAGTCGCGCGCGAAACCTTCATAGGGCGCCGAGCCGATGACGATGCTCACGTGCGCCGGGCCGATGAAGCCGTCCAGCGGCACCGTGCGCCAGTCGCGCACCTCGGGCGAATGCAGGATGTGCGTGATGGCTGCCGGCGTGAGCACGTGGCAGCACAGCACGCTGAAGTTCTTCAGGTCTTCCGCCGCGGCCTGGCGGATCACCAGCGCCGTCGGCGGCGTGGTGGTTTCGAAGCCGATGGCCAGGAACACGACCTCGCGCCCGGGATTCGTGCGCGCCGCCTGCAGCGCGTCGGCCGCCGAATAGACCATGCGGATGTCGCCGCCGCGCGCCTTGGCGCGCATCAGCGACAGCGCCTCGCCGCCGCCCGCGCCCGGCGAGGCCGGCACGCGCAGCGTGTCGCCGTAGGTGCAGACGATGGCGCCGCGCTCCAGCGCCAGGTGGATCGCCAGGTCGATGCGGCCGATGGGCAGCACGCACACCGGGCAGCCCGGGCCGTGGACCATGCGCACGTTGGGCGGCAGCAGCTCCGTCACGCCGTAGCGCGAGATGGCGTGCGTGTGGCCGCCGCAGAACTCCATGAAGGCGTAGGCGCGTGCCGGGTCCGCCTCGGCCGCCAGGCGCGCGGCGATCTTCTGGGCGATGGCGCCGTCGCGGAACTCGTCGATGTATTTCATGGCGCCATCACCTCCGTTCGCCCTGAGCTTGTCGAAGGGCTTGCGGGCTGGCCGGGCGGCAGGGCTTCGACAGAGCCTGTCCTGAGCTTGTCGAAGGGCTCAGCCCAAACGGAATCTCCGGCCTCCAGCGCCGCCAGCTCGCCGAACAGCGCCAGCGTGCGCGCGGCCTCCTCGGGGTCGATCATCCCGATGGCATGGCCGACGTGGACGATGACGTAGTCGCCCGCGCGCGCCTCGGGCACGAGCGCGACGCAGACGCTCTTGCGCACGCCGCCGAGATCGACCACGGCATCCATGCCGCCCTCGGCGAGGCTGACCACGCGGGCCGGTAAAGCTAGGCACATGAGACGGTCTCCGTCGGGGTGGTGGGTGCCGGGGTGGTTTCAGGAAGGGCCGCCGGAGCGGCGGCAGGCGTCGGCGAGGGTGATGCGGTGGATGCAGCGCCCCGGCCCGCGCGGCGCTCCTCGGCAAGCTGCAGCGCGGCAGCCCAGGCTTGCCCCAGCGCCAGGCCGGCGTCGCCGCAGCTCACGGCCTGCGGGCGCAGCGGCGGCAGGCCCAGGGCCTGCAGCGTGTCCAGCAGCCGTGCGCCCAGCAGCCGGTTGAAGAAGCAGCCTCCCCCCAGGGCCAGCTGCAGGGCGCCGTGGGCATGAGCCGCCTGCAGCGCCCAGTGCGCCAGCGCGTCGGCAAGCTGGACGTGGAACAGCGCCGCCGCCTCGCCACGCTGGCCGGCGTCGCCCATGGCGGCCACGCCTTCGAGCAGCGGCAGCAGCGCCAGCGTGCCGTCGGGCTGGATGGCGGGCAGTGGAGGCTGCGCCAGCGCCTCCATCAGCGTGGGCAGCGCGACGATGGTGTCGGTCGCCAGCCGCTCCAGCGCGATGGCGGCCTCGGCCTCGGCCGCCTGGCGCACCGACAGGCCCAGCAGCCCGGCGGCGGCATCGAACCAGCGCCCGGCGCTGCTGGAGGCCGGGCAGTTCAGGCCGCGCGACAGCAGGGTCGCCACCAGGGCGGCGGCGTTCTCGCCCACGGCCGGGCCGAGCCGGGTACGGATTTCCGCCCCGCGCCCCAGCGCGTGCAGCACCGCGGCGGCCAGGCGCCAGGGCTCGCGCGCCGCGGCGTCGCCGCCGGGCAGCGCCAGCGGCTGCAGGTGGCCCAGGCGGCGCCAGCGCGCGCCGTGCACCAGCAGCAGCTCGCCGCCCCAGGGCGAGTCGTCGGTGCCCAGGCCCACGCCGTCCAGCGCCAGGCCCACCAGCGGGGTGTGGATGCCCTGCTCCGCCTGCACCACGGCGATGTGCGCGTGGTGGTGCTGCACACCGATGGCCGGCACCCCCAGCCGCTCGGCCAGCGCCAGCGCCAGCCGGGTGCTGTGGAAGTCGGGATGCAGGTCGTGCGCGATGGCGTCCACCGGGCCCAGTGCCAGCAGGCGCTGCACGGAGTCTTCCAGCGCGGTGCAGGCGGCCGGGTCGTCCAGGTCGCCGTGCAGCGGGCTCATCAGCGCGCGCGTGCCGTCGAGGCGGCAGGCCGCGTTCTTGAGCCAGGCGCCGACGGCCAGCACGCGCGCCGGCGCGGCGCGCGGCAAGGAAATGCAGGTGTCCATCAGGCCGCGGTCACATGTTCTGAGCCGCGGAGCGCCACTTTTCCAGCTCGCGCTCCAGGTCGGCGATGCGCTGCTGCAGCGCCACCTCGCGCCCGCTCAGCTGCGGCATCTGGCCGGCATGCAGCAGCCAGTGCAGCCAGGCATCCATGCCGTCGCCGCGCGTGGCCGAGACCTGCAGCACGGCGATGTCCGGATTCACGCGGCGCGCGTACTCGATGCAGCGCTCCACGTCGAAGCGCACGTAGGGCAGCAGGTCCACCTTGTTGAGCAGCATCAGCTTGGACGCCGCGAACATGTCGGGGTACTTGAGCGGCTTGTCCTCGCCCTCGGTCACCGACAGCACCGCCACCTTGGCCGTCTCGCCGAGGTCCCACATGGCGGGGCACACGAGGTTGCCCACGTTCTCGATGAACAGCAGCCGCTCCACATGGCCGTGGCCGTGCTCGTGCGCGTGCCCATGCTCATGGCCCTGGTGATGGTCGTGCCCGTGCGCATGCCCGTGGTGATGGTGGCCATGGCCGTGCGCGTGGGCATGGAAGGGCAGCCGGTTGAATGCGTCGGCGACCATCTGGGCGTCGAGGTGGCAGCCCTTGCCGGTGTTGACCTGGATGGCCGGCGCGCCGGTGGCGCGGATGCGGTCGGCGTCGAAGCTGGTCTGCTGGTCGCCCTCGATCACGGCCACCTGCACGGCCGGGTGGCGCTTGCGCAGCGCCTCGATGGTGGCGCACAGCAGCGAGGTCTTGCCCGAGCCGGGGCTGGACACCAGGTTCAGCGCCGTGACGCCGTGGCCCTGGAAGTGGGCGCGGTTGAGCGCGGCCAGGCGGTTGTTCTCGCCCAGCACGTCGGCCTCGATCCTGATGGCCCGTTCGGGGCTCATGCCGGGCACCGACACCCGCGCCGCGCCGGCGCCGTAATGCAGGTCGCCCTGGGCATCGACCACGGCCGCGCTGGCGGGGCGGCTGTCCGGCGTCGGGTGATCGGCGCATCCGCAAACGACACACATGTTCTGGTTCTCCTTGATCAGTCCTGGACGCTCATGTCCACCACGCGCAGCTCGGTGCCGCCCGTGGGTTGCAGTTGATGGCCGCCGCAGCCCGGGCAGGGGTCGGTGCGCTGCGCCAGCTCCACCTCGCCGCCGCAGCGCATGCACCAGCAGCGCCCCGGCGGCTCGGCGATGTCGATGCGCGCGCCTTCCAGGCAGGTGCCCGGGGCCAGCGTCTGCAGCGCGAAGCGCAGCGCGCGCACCTCCACGCCGGCGAAGCGGCCCGCTTCCAGGCGCAGCATGGTGACGCGGCGGAAACGCTCGCGCCGGGCGGCATCTTCGACGATGCGCAGGATGCCCCCGGCCAGGCTCACTTCATGCATGCAGCGCCTCCTCTTGCGTTGCCGCGCGCCAGGCCATGCACGGGTCGAAGCCCAGCACCAGCGCCTGCACGGCCGCCGGCTCGCGCACCGACTGCAGCGCCAGCGCGGCGGGGCCCCGCGCGTCGAAATTCCAGTCGGTGGGCGAGACCACGCGGCAGGCGGTGACGCACTCGTCATCGCTCAGCGCGATGCGGTGCACCAGCAGGCCGCGGGCGGTCTCGGTCCAGGCCAGGCCGGTGCGCTCGCCGGTGCGGGCCGCGCCGCAGGCCAGGGCCTGCGCGCCCGTGGCCGGGCCGTCGGGGCTGGCGAGGCGGACCAGGTCACTGAGTCGGCTCGCGGACAACATCCAGGCATTGTCCGCGTGCGCCGGATTGCGCCCGTGGCGGCGGCACCAGGGGCCTGTGGCATATGGCACACCGGCGCCGTCCTGCAGCGGCGCCTCGGCGGCCAGCCGCGCGCACAGCGCCTGCATCGAACCGTCGGCCGCGTCCAGGTGCACCGGCCGGTGTGGCGTCATCAAGTTGACGCCTTGGAAGCGGAGCCGCTGCAGCAGCCGGGCCACGGGCGTGTGCTCGCGTGCGCTCCAGTCCGCCAGCCACGCGGCGCCGTCGCATTCCCAGGCTGCCAGCCAGGCCGCCAGCGGCTGGGCCAGCAGTTCCTCCGCCACCCACTCGCCCAGCGCCGCCGTCGCAAGCTCAGCATCCAGCGCCGGCTGCCACAACGGGCAGCTTTGCAGCAGGGCCGGCGTGGCGGCGGGCAGTCCCACGGCCGGCGGGGCATCGACCAGCAGGCGGCGCAGCTGCTCCTGCGCGGTGCGCCACTGCAGCGCGCGCGCCTCGGCCGGGGCCGGCGGCGGCAGCACCGTGCCGGGCGCACCGCGGGCCGCCTCGATGGCGCGCCGCGCCGTGAGCGTGTGCGCATGCCCGCACAGCGTGAACAGCGTGCCCAGCAGCGCCGGCGCCGAGGCGGCCGGCCGGCCCAGCACCAGGCGCTCGGCCCGGCGCAGGCCCTGGCGCTCGATGTTGGGCCGCGCCCGGCCCGGGTGCAGCACCAGCCGGCCGCTGAGGGCGTCCAGTGAGCTCATCGCGTGGTCTCCGCCGGGCGGCGGCCGAAGAGCAGGCCGCGGCGGGAGAGCTGCGGGGAGGTGTTCGTTCGTACCGCGCTGGTCGAAGGGCTCACTGCTTGGTCGGGCTGCGGGGCTTCGACAGGCTCAGCCCGAACGGAATCCTTCACCGCCATCGCAGAGCCGTGCCGGGACGACTGGATAGGTTGCCGCAAGTGCGCCAGCGCGGCCTGCGCCACGGCGCGCGCGGCGGCCTGGTCCGCGAACTCGAACACGGGCGAGAACAGCGAGCAGGCCTCGAAGCGGCAGCCGGCCTCCTCGGCGGCGATGAAGGACAGCGCCTCGCCGCCCAGGCGCCGCAGCCGCGAGGTGCCCGGGGTCGATGCGGGTGCGTGCGCATCGGGCAGCCACAGCAGGTTCATGAACCAGGGCGTGATGAGGATGCCCAGCAGGCCGGGCCCGCCTTCGTCGTCGGCGTGGCGCTGGAAATCCACGGCCTCGGCGCGCAGGGCCACATTGAGGATCGGCACGCCCGCCATGCGGGTGCGCGCGATTTGCTCGAAGGCATGTACAAGCCCTTGGATGCGCTGCATGGTCAACCGAAAAATCAGGTGACGACCATGAACTGCTCCGCATCCCCGTCGCACTGCGGGCAGCGCCAGTGCGGCGGCAGCGCGGCGAAGGGCGTACCGGGCGGGATCTGCCAGGTGTCGTCGCCCTGCGCGGGGTCGTACACCCACCAGCAGATCTTGCATTCGAGCCGGGTGTCGGCCGCCAGGCGGCTGCGGTCGCCCAGGTAGCTGCCTTCGAAGCGCGCCCCGCTCATGACAGTGCCTCGGCTTCAGCCGGCGCGCCCTCGACCCAGCGCAGCACGTCCTGCAGCCGCTCGTGCGAGTCCTGCAGGTCCTCGGCCGCGGCGCAGGCGGCCTGCGGCATGTCGGTGATCTCGACGGTGTTGAGGATCACCGCGTCCTGCGAGTTGTAGTAGACGACGCGCCAGCCGTGGCGCAGCCCGGTGTTGGTGATGCGGCAGTTGCCGTAGCCGCGCGAGAGCACCAGCACGCGCCCGGTGCCCAGGCGGTGGTCGATGAGCGCGATGTCCAGCGGCGACACCGGCAGCAGCGTGAGGTTGAGCACGTGCGGCGCGCTCCCGGGCCGCCAGCGCCAGGCCGCGTCCTCGATCTCGGCAATGAGCTGCGGCGCGTTCATCACCTCCGGCGGCAGCGGCTCCGGCAGCGCCGGCACGATGAAGTGCGCCGTGTCGGCCGCGGCCATGTCGCGCAGCACCTGCGGCACGGCGCCCACTTCCAGGTGGTCGCGCACGACGGCACCGTCGCCCAGTACCGTGACTCGCCAGACGCCGGCGAACACCGACTCCTGCACCTGCACCTCGCGCCCGCCCTCCTCGGCCGGCAGCACCCGGGCGCTGACCTCGCCCTCGCCCAGCACCTGGTTGACCAGCGCCAGGTCCGCGGCGCCCAGCCCGGAGAGCGTGACGCAACGCGTGCCGCCCTCACGGCAGACCAGCTCCAGCGCCTGCAGCGCGCGGCGCAGCACCTGGTGCGCCGCGGCATGCCCGGCCAGCTCCTCGGGTTCGGGCAGCGCCGGCGTGCGGAAGGTGTCCATGCCCTGGGGCATGGTCATGTACTCCAGCGTCTCGTCCTCGGCCTGGCTGCCGGGACCGAAAGGCACGACGGGAATGGGAAAAGCTTTCATCGGCAACCTCCTTCAGCCGCAGGACGGGCCGCCGGCGCTGCCGACCACCGGGATGCCGACGCCCGGGATGCGCGAGGGCGGCAGCGCCAGCGCTTCCCGCACGCGGGCCACGAACTCGGGCCAGTCGTGCATGCCGGGCAGCGTGGTGACGTACCGGCCGTCGCGCGTGAACACCAGCGAGGGCCAGCGCTGCGAGCCCAAGCGCCGCGCCACGGCGTCCTCGGCCGAGCGGCGCACCAGGCCCATGGCGAAGCGCCCGGGCATGGCGCGCAGGATCTCCGGCAGCACCACGGCCACGTCCAGCCCTTCCGGGAAGCGCACCGGGTCGCCGGCCAGCAGCAGCACGCGGTCGCCGGCGCCGGCAATCCAGTCATCCAGCGTGGCCTCGTCCACCCAGGCGGCGCCATGGCGCTCGACCATGTTCACCAGCACGGCGGGCGTGTCGGCGGCAGGCGCTTTCATCAGGGAAGCAGGTTCAGCCATCGGAGATACGGCTTGGTTCATGGCTGTGCGAAAGAGTCAGTCGTTGGGAGAAGGGAGGCCGGCCAGCGCCGCCACTTCCCGGGCGCTCATCGCCGAGGGCAGCGCGAAGCCCGGGTCGTCGGCAAGGAGCGGTTGCCCGCCCAGCGCGCCGGCAAGCAGGTCCAGCGCGGCATTGACCTCGGCGGCGCGCTGCGCATCGATGCGCTCGCGCGCGGCGTCCAGGAACACGAGCAGCCACTCGCCGGCGGCCACTTCGCCCACCAGGGCCGTGTCCACCTCACGCTGCTCGCCGCGGCCCCGCACCAGGGCGCGCCGCGCCGAGGCCGACACGACCTGCATGGGAATGCCGATGCACATGGCCTCACTCCTCGGCCGGCGCGGCCAAAGGCAGGAAGCGCGCGTCGCCGATGCGGCAGGCGGCCTCGGCGCTGGGGCGCTCGCCCTCGTAGCGCTCCAGCGCCAGCGAGGGCAGCGTCACACTTTCCCCTGCCTCGACGCGCGCCCGGGGCTGGCCGCCCCACTCGCGCAGCGCCTGCACGCCCAGCGCCAGCGCGTCTTCCAGCGCGGCACGCACGCTGGGGCGCAGGCTGCCGCCGTAGTCCTCCAGCTCCTCGGGCTGGCAGCCGATGAGCAGCACGCGCTCGGGATAGTGGCCGGTGAGTTGCGCCAGCGACAGCACCTCCTGGAAGCCGGTCTGGTGCAGGCTCATCTTCTTGGCGCCGAGGAAGCGCGGCACCTCATCGTCCTCGACCACCTTGAGCGTGCCCGGCGGCAGGCCGTAGTCGATGGCGTCGAAGATCAGCAGCTGCCTGGCGGCCTGCACGTAGTGCAGCAGGTACAGGCCCTGGGTGCCGCCATCGACAAGCTGCACGTGCTCGGCGAAGCCGTAGCGCTGCCCCAGCGCCTCGACGCAGCGAATACCAAAACCCTCGTCGGCCCACAGCAGGTTGCCGATGCCCAGCACCACGATGGGCGCGTAGCCCTCGGCGCAAGGGTCGGCGGCGACGGACGGTACTGCTCGGGTGTCCATCGCCGCTCAATCCTTGAAGGTGCGGTAGCCGGAGATCATGGTGCTGACCACGCTCTGGCGGCCCATGATGTCCTCGCGGATGGCGGCGTAGACATGCAGGATCACGAAGATCAGCATGATCCACAGCCCCAGGTGGTGCCAGGTGTGCACGTCCTGCGACTGGCCCATGAGCGGGATGAGCCAGCCGAAGGCGCGGTCGGCCCACGAGCCCATGCCCAGCCCCTCGCCGTAGAGCGCGAAGCCGCTGACGGCCATGAACACCGACAGCAGCAGGAACACGAAGAACATCGCGAAGCGCGCCAGCGGGTTGTGGCCCACGTAACGGTTGGGCTGCGGAATGAGGAAGGCGTACCACTTGAGCATCGACAAGATGTCGGCCCAGTAGGCCTTGCTGAAGACAGGCACCGTGAACAGCTCGCGCGCATGGTGGTTGCCCACGAAGGCCCAGTACAGGCGGCCCAGCAGCCCGATGGCGAACACGTAGCCCGCGGCGAAGTGCGCGAAGCGGATATAGCCCATCAGGAAGTGGTCGCTGGCCTCGCCGGGCAGCGTGGGCAGCGGCGAGCCGATGAGGTAGCCCGTGACGCCCAGCACCGTGATGGCCAGCGCGTTGATCCAGTGCCACACCCGCACCGGCGCCTCGTAGACGTACACCGAGCGGATGGGATGTGCGCGCACCAGCTCGCGCGCATCCGCGCCGGGCAGGTGGTTGAGCTCCTTGGGGACGGCGGACATGGCGCTCTCCTGGGGCGTGCGGGTCAAAGGCGGGCGGCCAGCATCGCCAGGCCGCCGGCGCCCAGCGCCGCGCCGGTGACGGTCCAGGCCAGGGCGGGCAGCCGTTGCGCGCGCACCGCCAGCGCCAGGCCGGCGCCGTGCAGCGCGGCCGTGGCGGCAACGAAGCCGGCGGCAAAGGCCGCGAAGCCGCCGGCCGGGGCCTCGGCGCCATGCGCCAGGCCATGGGCCAGCGCGGCCAGCGCCACCAGCGCCAGGCCCGCGTTCGGGCTCATGCGCCGGCCCAGCGCCACCAGCACGCCGCACAGCATGACGCTGGCGGCGATGGCGACTTCCACGCCCGGCAGCGCCACGCCGCCCAGGGCAGCCAGCGCCGCGGCCAGCATCGCGGCCACGAACACGGCCGGGGCCTGCCAGCGCCGCGCCGCGGGCAGCGCGCGCGCCGACCACAGGCCCACGGCCACCATGGCCAGCAGGTGGTCCAGGCCCAGGAAGGGATGCGCCAGGCCGTCGGCCAGGCTCGTGGCATGGCCGGGGTGCGCGGCGGCGGTGCCGGCCACAGTAGCCAAGGTCAGCGCAGCGGCAGCGCGCGACAGGACGCGGGACGTCTTCAGGTTTTTCATGCGGGTCTCCTTGGGTCGCGCGGCTTCAGCGCACCTTCACCGTGGTCAGCTCGCGGCCGTCCTCGCTCATCACGTGCGTGGAGCAGGCCAGGCAGGGGTCGAAGGAATGCAGCGTGCGCAGCAGCTCCACCGGCTGCTCGGGATCGACCATGGGCGTGCCGATGAGCGCGGCCTCGAAGGCGCCGATCTGGCCCTTGGCGTCGCGCGGGCTGCCGTTCCAGGTGGTGGGCACCACGCACTGGTAATTCTCGATCCTGCCGTCCTTGATGCGGACCCAGTGGCCGAGCTGGCCGCGCGGCGCGGCCACCTGGCCCACGCCCTTGGCCTCCTTGGGCCAGGTGGCCGGGTCCCACTTCTCGACGTTGGCGGTGGCGGTGTCGCCGGCCTTGATGTTGGCGACGAGCTCCTTGTAGTCCTCCACCATCATCTCGGCGCAGTATTGGCTCTCCAGGCAGCGCGCCAGCGTGCGGCCGATGGTCGAGGGCAGCATCTGCTTGAGCGTGAGCTCGGTGGTGGGCAGGCCCAGCGCCTTGGGGAACCCGCTGTTGATCATCGCGGCCGCGTACTCCAGCTGCTCCTTGGGGCGCTGGGCGTACTTGTTGCCCTTCTTGGCGTGCGCGTAGGCCAGGATGTAGCGCGGCAGCGGGCCCACCTCCATGGCATGGCCGCGCCAGCGCGGGGCCTTGATCCACGAGTACTTGGCGCTCTCGTCGATCTGCTCGATGTTCGTGCGGCTGCCCTTGGTCTTGGCGCCGAGCTCGAAGTTGGGCTCGGTGACGCCGTCCCAGGGGTGCAGGCCCTTGCTCTCGTCGGCGTACTTGTACCAGCTGTGGGTGACGAACTCCTGGATCTGCTCGGGATCGCGCGCGTCCACCTCGTGGATCTCGTCCCAGTTGCCGTTGAGGATCGCCCCGCCGGGCAGTTGATCCGTCGACTTGTCGTAGTTGAGCTTCGGGTACTCGCCGTAGTCGCTGACGTTGAGCGCGGCCAGGCCGCCGCCGTGCAGCCACCCGGCCTGCTTGTACAGCGTGCCGATGGCCAGCACGTCGGGCAGGTAGACGTTCTTGTTGAACTCCACCATCTCGTCGATGCGCGCCTTGACGAAGTTCAGCCGCTCCATCGTGATGGGCGCGCCCACGGCGCCGTTGCCGTCGAGGTTGATGGCGCAGGGCACGCCGCCCACGAGGTAGTTCGGGTGCGGGTTCTTGCCGCCGAAGATGGTGTGGACCTTGACCCACTCCTTCTGCAGGTCCAGCGCCTCCAGGTAGTGCGTCACCGCCATCAGGTTGGCCTCGGGCGGCAGCACGTAGGCCTTGTTGCCCCAGTAACCGTTCATGAAGGGGCCGAGCTGGCCGCTCTCCACGAACTTCTTCAGCCGGTTCTGGATGTCGCGGAAGTAGCCCGGCGAGGACAGCGGGTGCGAGGGCGACACCAGCTGCTGCAGCTCGCTGGTCTTCTTGGGGTCGGCCTTGAGCGCCGACACCACGTCCACCCAGTCCAGCGCGTGCAGGTGGTAGAAGTGGACGGCGTGGTCCTGCACCTGCAGCGTCTTGGCCATCATCTCGCGGATGAGGTGCGCGTTCTTGGGGATCTTGATGCCCAGCGCATCCTCCACCGCGCGCACCGAGGCCAGCGCGTGGCAGCCGGTGCACACGCCGCAGATGCGCTCGACGAAGGCCCAGGCGTCACGCGGGTCGCGGCCCTTGAGGATGACCTCCAGGCCGCGCCACATGGTGCCGGTGGAGACGGCGTTGCGGATGACGTTGTTGCTGTCCACGTTGACCTCGCATCGCATGTGGCCCTCGATGCGGGTGACGGGATCGACGACGATGCGGCGGCCGCTGTCGTCGAGGTTGAAGCCTTGGGTGGCGTAGGCGGTCATGGCTTGCTTTCGTTGAGTTCCAAATCCCGTTCGGGCTGAGCCTGTCGAAGCCCTGTGGCCCAGATGGCAGGCAGGCCCTTCGACAAGCTCAGGGCGAACGGAAATTCAGCGTCAGGGCTGCGCGTTGGCCGCGGCGTCGTGCTTGTGCGTGGCGCGCTTGATGGCCGACACCGCCGCGTGCGCGGCCACGGCCGCGCCCACCGTGCCGGCGGCAGCGATGCCGACCTGGTCGGCATTGGCCTCGATGCCGAACTGATGGATGCCGCTCAGACGCTCGTAGAACGAGCCCTTGTCCCAGAAGCCGTCCTCGGAGCAGCCGATGCAGCCGTGGCCGGCCTTGATCGGGAAGCTCGTGCCGCCGTTCCACTGCACCGTGGAACAGGCGTTGTAGGTGGTGGGGCCCTTGCAGCCGACCTTGTAGAGGCAGTAGCCCTTGCGCGCGGACTCGTCGTCCCAGGCCTCCACGAACTGGCCGGCGTCGAAGTGCGGCCGGCGGTAGCACTTGTCGTGGATGCGCTGGCTGTAGAACATCTTGGGCCGGCCCTGGCGGTCCAGCTCGGGGATGCGGTCGAAGGTCAGCATGTAGGTGATGACGCCGGTCATCACTTCGGCGATGGGCGGGCAGCCGGGCACCTTGATGATGGGCTTGTCGGTGATGACCTTGTGCACCGGCACCGCCTGCGTCGGATTGGGCTTGGCGGCCTGCACGCAGCCCCAGGAGGCGCAGGAGCCCCAGGAGATCACGGCCTTGGCGTCCTTGGCCACGTGCCTGAGCTGCTCCACGAAGGGCCGGCCGCCGATGATGCAGCTCATGCCGTCCTGGTTCAGCGGCGGGTTGCCCTCCACGGCCAGGATGTAGTTGCCCTTGTACTTGCTCATGACCTCTTCGAGGATGGCCTCGGCCTGGTGGCCCGCCGACGCCATGAGCGTGTCGTCGTAGTCCAACGAGATCATGGACAGCACCACGTCCTTGGCCAGCGGGTGCGCGCTGCGGATGAAGGACTCGGAGCAGCAGGTGCACTCCAGCCCGTGCAGCCACAGCACCGGCGTGCGCGGCTTGGTCTCCATCGCGTGCGCGATCTGCGGCACGAAGGCCGGGCCCAGCCCCAGCGAGGTGGCGGTCAACGAGCAGTACTTGAGAAAGCTGCGCCGCGAGATGCCCTGCCGCCGCATCACCTCGTAGAAGGTCTCCATCCGTCTTCTCCGGTCTGTGGAACTGCCGCCCTTCCCCTGGCCGGGCGTTGCGCGAGGAATCACAAGTTCCATGCCGGCGGCACGGGCTCTGCGGGAGATCCCTGAGGGCACGTGCTAAAGCCTTGCGGCGCATCAAGTTTCAGGACCGGGTTCGTGAAGGGCTCGTGACCGGGTGCAGCGCCCCGTGGTCATGCGCCTTGCGGCGGCGCGGCCAAAGTGGAAGCGGTGCTTGCAGCGCCGGCCCGCCGGCCCGCCGGGCTGCGGGCGAATCGAGGCCGATGCCTAGGGTTTCCACCAGGATGCGGCGCCTGGGGTTGTCAGCCGGTGCAGGGGGTGCCGCTCCTACACTGCGCGGCATGAACCAGTCAGTACATTCCGCGCCGCGCACCGCGGCCGCCAAGGCGGAGACCACGCGGACGCACGACCCGGAGCGCACCATGGCCGACATCCTGGCCGTGGCCACGCGCGAGTTCGCCGACAAGGGGCTGGCCGGGGCACGCGTGGACGCCATCGCCGAGGCCACGCGCACCAGCAAGCGCATGCTCTATTACTACTTCGGCAACAAGGAGGGGCTGTACGTCGCGGTGCTGGAGAACGCCTACAGCGCCATGCGCGCCATCGAGGCCGAGCTGCACCTGGAGGACCTGGAGCCCGAGGCGGCGCTGCGCAAGCTGGTGTCCCACACCGTGGACTACCAGCGCGAGCACCCCGATTTCATCCGCCTGGTGATGAACGAGAACATGCACCGCGGCGAGTTCATGGCGCAGAGCAAGGTGATCCAGCAGCTCAACGTGCCCGCCATCGACGGGGTGCGCCGCATCTACGAGCGCGGTGTACGGGACGGCGTGTTTCGCCCCGGCCTGGACCCGGTGGACATCCACATGTCCATCAGCGCGCTGAGCGTGTTCAACGTCGCCAACCGCCACACCTTCTCGCTGATCTTCAAGCGCGACCTGGAAACCCCCGAGGCCATCGCCGCGCGGCGCGACAGCATCGTGGAGATGATCGTGCGCTTCGTGCGGCAGTGAGCCTGTCTGAGGCGGCCCGCCGCTTCAAGCTGCGGCTGTTGGCGCCCCGCTCCTGCGCCGCCGCACCGCCTCGATGAGCGAGGCCACCAGCTCCAGCAGCGCCTGGCTGTCCACGGGCTTGGTGAGGTGGTGGTCGAAGCCGGCCTCGCGGGCCAGGGCCTGGTCCGGCGCCCGGCCGTAGCCGGTGACGGCGATCAGGCCGGCCGCGCCCAGCACCGGGTCGCTGCGCCAGCGCCGGGCCACCTGGTAGCCGTCCAGGCGCGGCATGCCGATGTCGCACAGCGCCAGGTCCGGCGCGAAGTCCCTGGCGATGTCCAGCCCCTCCACGCCGTCGGCGGCGCAGCGCACCTCGTAGCCCTGGCCGCGCAGGATCTCGCCCATGGTCTCGCGCACGTCCTCGCTGTCGTCGATGACCAGCACGCGCGCGGCACCGGCGCTTCGGGCTGAGGGGCCCGGCGCCGCCGCGGCCGGCGGCGCTGCCGCGGCCAGCTGCGGCAGCGTGATGCAGAAGCGGCTGCCACGCCCCTCACCCTCGCTGTGCGCGCTGATGCGCCCGCCGTGCAGCGTGACCAGCGACCTGGCGATGGCCAGCCCCAGCCCGAGCCCGCCCTGCGTGCGCGCCGCGGCCTGGGCGCCCTGCACGAAGGGCTCGAACACCTGCGGCAGCAGCGCCGGGGCGATGCCCATGCCGGTGTCGGCCACGCACAGCTGCACCTCGCCGCCGTCGGACGCCAGCGAGGCCGTGACCGTGCCGCCGGCGTCGGTGAACTTGCAGGCGTTGACCAGCAGGTTGGTGAGCACCTGCAGCAGCCGCGTGCGGTCGCCGCGCACGTGCACCGGCGCCGCGGGCAGCTCCAGCCTGCAGCTCAGGCGCTTGTCGCGCACGGCGGGCTGCACGGTTTCCATCGCATCGGCCAGCAGCGCCGCGAGGTCCACGGGCTCCAGCGCCAGCGTGACGCGCCCTTCGGCGATGCGCGCCACGTCGAGCAGGTCATCGACCAGCCGCGTGAGGTGGCGCACCTGGCGCCCGATGACCTGGCGCGCGAGCTCGTGCGCGCGCGGCTCGGGCTTGTCCAGCAGGGTCAGTGCCGTGACGATGGGGTGCAGCGGGTTGCGCAGCTCGTGGCCGAGCATGGCCAGGAACTCGTCCTTGGCGCGGCTGGCGCGCTCGGCCTGGCGGCGTGCCTCCTCGGCCTGCGCGAACAGCCGCGCGTTGTCCAGCGCCAGCGCCGCGCGGTCGCCCAGTTGTGTGAGCATCGTCATGTCGGCGTCGTCGAAGCGCCGGCCCGATTCGGCCTGCAGCACCACCAGCGCGCCCAGGGTGCGCCCGCGCGCCACCAGCGGCACCATCAGCGAGTCGTGCACGCCCAGGATGCGCACCAGCTCGGCGAAGTCGGGGTCGGTGATGAGGCGGATGTTCTCCGGCGTCACGCTGCCGCGCTGGGGCTTGGCGTGGCGGATGGTCCAGTCGACCGACCCTGGCACCGTGGCGGAGGCGCGCCAACGCCGCGAATGGGCCTCGGCCCGCGCCGCCAGCCCGGCATCCTGGTGATGCACCAGCGCCACCGACGGCTGGCCTTGGGCATCGACCAGGTCGATGCGGCACCAGTCCACGACCGCGGGCACGAGCAGCCGGGCGATGGTGCGCAGCGTCGCGGGCGTGTCCAGCGTCTGCGACAGCTCGCTGCTGGCCGCGGCCAGCAGTTGCATGCGGCGCTGCGCGGACTCGGCCGCCAGCCGGGCGCGGCGCTCCGCCGCCAGCAGGCGCACGTTGGCCAGCGCCGGCGCGACCAGGTCGGCGATGTCCTGGGCCAGGGCCACGTCCTGCGCGCCGTGCCGGCGCCCGGAGCGGCCCATGAACAGTGTCAGCGCGCCCACGAGCTCGCCGCTGAAGCGCAGGGGCACGCTGACCATCGAGCCGAAGGCCAGCCCGCGCAGCGCGGCCAGGTGGGCCTCGTCGCCACGCGCCACGCGCCGGTACCAGGCGTCGTCGATGTCGGGGTGCACCGCCGGCACACCGCTGGACAGCGCGCACAGGTTCATGCCGTCGTCGCGCTCCTGGTGCGCCCAGCGCGTGGGCCGCAGCAACGCCTCGGTCGCCGGGTCCTCGTGGGCGCGCGCGGTGCGGACCACCTCGGTGCCCAGGTCCACGTCGAAGAAGCCGAAATCGCCCAGCAGCGGCAGGCAGGACTGCAGGACGTTGGCGGCCAGTTGCTCGAAGCTGGCCGAGGAGCACACCAGCGCCGCGCAGCGCTGCAACGCCAACAGGTGCCCGGAACTGTGTGTTCTGCTCATCGCCGCGGGGTGGGGTCGCGCCCGCCGGGAGTCGGCGGGCTTGACGGAGCTCAATGCAACAGCCCCAAGGCTACCGCAGCGGGGACCCGCGGCCGCCGCGCCGGCCCTTGGCCCCGAAGCCTTGGCTCGGCCGCCTCACTGGGACGCCGTGGCGACCGCTCGCGAGGAGTGGGCGTCGCGGCCCGGAGCCGCGACCGTGCCGGACGGCGAATGCGCGCCCAAATGCCTCGGGCTCAGCCCGTCATGTACCGCTTGATGGCGTGCAGCACGTCGGCATGTGCCTCGGTGAAATCCAGGCCGATCAGAAAGCCGCCCTGCTGGGCGCTGAGAATGCTGTGATGGACCCTGGCGTGGAGCCTGATGGGCACGCTGCCGTGCTCCATGAGCGGCAGGCGGAAATGCACCTCGCACTTGCAGCCCTGGGGCAAATTCAACGGCGCCACGACCCCCATGCCAGACGAGGCGATGAAATAAGTGCGGCCTTCGAGCTGTTCGCGGTTCGACAGCACCAGCATGGCGCGGGTCCTGAGCGTCCGCTTCTCGACTTCGCGGTCTGCTGAATCCCAATGCCCAAGAATTCCGGCTTCGATTGACATGCCCATGTTCTTGTCCATTTGGCAGTGTGATTTGGCAGTGTGCTGCTTGATTGAACGCTGTCTGTTTCCGGCGGCAGCTGGATTCTTTTAGAACCTGGCCCGGCTGGCATCGCACTGAATACAGCCGGGTGCGAACGAATACTTTTTCAGCGAAGGTTCTGCATGTTCGGCTACCTGTGACTTTGTTTGATTGTTTGCAACATTGTTCCCGGATGGCCTGTGACGAAGTTCACGCTTTTGCCCCTCGTGGCCTGCTTGCATGCTGTCCCGCACCCGGCGGTTGGTCAGTCTGCGGTGCGGCACCTTGGCGGCCGGAACCGGTTGTTCCGGTCGGTGAGCTCGGCAACCACTGCCCGCCAGCCAGGCCGGCCCTGGCTGTGCGCGTTCAGGTGTCGGCGGGCGTGCGCGGCAGCCGCACCGTGAAGCGCGTACCGGCGGATGCGGACGATTCCACGTCCACGCCGCCCCCATGCGCCCGCGCGATCTGGTCGACGATGAACAGGCCCAGGCCGATGTTGCCCACCGGCGCTCCCTGGCGCAGGGCGCCCCGGCGCAGCGGCTCGAACAGCGTGTCGCGCAGCTCCCCGGGAATCGGCTCGCCCTCGTTGTGCACGCTCAGGCCGACGCCGTCCTCGTTGCCGCCCACGTCAACCGTCACCGGCCGGTCGGGCGCGCCGTAGGCCAGCGCGTTGGTCACCAGGTTGGTCACGACCTGGGCCAGCCGGTCCGCGTCCCAGATGCCGGCGCCGTCGCCCGAGAGCCGCAGCACGAGCTCGCGGCCCGGGTGCGTGGAGCGCAGCTCCTCGACGGCTTCCGAAACCAGCGCATGCAGGTCGGTCGAGGCGCGGTTGATGGGGATGCCGCTGCCCAGCCGGGCCTGAGTGAAGTCGAGCAGGTCGTGGATGAGGCGCAGCGACTTCTTGCCGCTGGTCTTGATGCGCGCCACGCACTGCTGCAGCTCCGGCGGCAGCTTGGCCGAGCGCTCCAGGATCGCCACGTTGAGCATGATCACGCTCAGCGGGTTGCGCAGGTCGTGCGAGGCGATGCCCACGAACATCTCGGCGAACTGCACCTGTTGGCGCAGCAGCTCCTGCGCCTTGCTGGCCGCCTGCTGGGCCTCGTACAGCTTCAGCGCGGCCAGGATGCCGGTGCCCAGCCGCTGCGCGCTGAGGTTGGCCTTGGCGACGTAGTCGGAGGCGCCGGCCTTCATCAGCTCCACGGCCAGCGCCTCGTCGCCTTGGCCCGTGAGCATGATCACCGGCGTGTCAATGCCCATGGCGCGCACGCGCCGCAGCACGTCCAGGCCATCGAGCCGCGGCAGGTGGAAGTCCAGCAGCACGCAGTCGAAGCTGCCGGCCAGCAGCGCCTCGATGGCCGCGGCGGCGTCGCCGGCCTCGACGATGCTGGCGTGCAGCTCGCTGCCGCGCAGCATGCGCTGCACCGCCATGCGGTCGAGCTCGTCGTCATCGACGAGCAGCAGGCGCAGCGGCTTCATGCCCGGCTCCTGCGGCGGTCGGTGCCACGGGCGCGCGCCGTCATGGCATCTCCACCAGGGTCCAGTACTTCTGCAGCGTCGCCATGAGGTCCACGAAGGTCGTGAAGGTCACGGGCTTGAGCAAATAGCCGGCCACGTTCAGGTTGTAGGCCTCGACCTTGTCCTGGTCCTCGTTGGAGGTGGTCAGCACCACGACCGAGGTGGCGCGCAGCCGGGCATCGGCGCGCAGCTCGCGCAAGAACTCGATGCCGTTCATGCGCGGCATGTTGAGGTCCAGCAGCACCAGCAGCCGGCCCTGCGGCACCCGGCCGTCGCGCAGCATCTGCAGCGCCTCCAGCCCGTTGCCGGCGGTGTAGACCGGGTTGGCGAGATTGGCCTTGGTGAAGGCGCGCCGGACGTTCATCACGTCCACCTCGTCATCGTCGACGAGCAGGATGTTGAGCACACGCGGATCGGTCATGCCATTCCTTGTTGCAGTTGCTTGGGCCAGGTGAAGAAAAAGGTCGCGCCCGCACCTTCAGCGGACACCACCCAGGCCCGGCCGCCGCGGGCCTCCACCGTCTTGCGCACGATGGACAGCCCGATGCCGGTGCCCTCGACCTTGTCGCGGGCCTCCAGGGTCTGGAATATGGCCCAGATGCGCTCCTGGTACTGCGCCGGGATGCCGGGCCCGTTGTCCGCCACCGAGAACTCCCAGCAGCGCCCGTCGTCGCGCGCGGCCACGCGCACCTCGCCCCGCTCCCCGGCGGCATGCTTGAGCGCGTTGCCCACCAGGTTCATGAACACCTGCTGCAGCGCCGTGCGGTCGGCCAGCACCACGGGCATGGGCGGCACGATCTCGATGCGCATGCCCGGCGGCGGCGCCAGCAGCTCCACCACCTCGCGCAGCAGCTCGCCCACGTCCACCTGCACCGGGTCGGCCAGCACGCGCCCGGCGCGGCTGTACTGCAGGATGCCGTCGATCAGCGCCTCCATGCGGTGCACGCGGCCCTGCAGCAGCCGGGTGTACTGGGCGATCTGCTCCCCCTGCTCGCCCAGGTCTTCCTGTATCCACTGCGCCAGGTTGGCGATGCCGCGCAGCGGCGCCTTCAGGTCGTGGCTGGTGACGTAGGCGAACTGGTCGAGCTCCTTGTTGACCGCGTCGAGCCGCGCCTTCTGGGCCTCGGCCCGCTCGCGCGCCTCGCGCTCGCGCTGCAGCAGCTGCAGGTTCTCCAGCACCACGCCGGCCTGTGCCGCCAGGCCTTCCACCAGCCGCTCGTGCCCGGCCTGGAAGCGCCCCGGCTCGGGGTGGCCCAGCAGCAGCGCGCCCAGCACGCGGCCCGCGCGCGTGCGCACGCCCGCGCCCAGGTAGCTCACCACCGGCGGATGGCCCTCGGGCATGCCGTGGTAGGGCGGGTTGCGGCCGAACAGCGGGCTCTGGCGCACGTCGTCGAGCCGCACGGTGCGGCCCTCGAAGGTGGCGCCGAACAGCGCGGTGGCGCGCACCGGCGGGAAGCGCCGGAAGGCCTCGATGTCGGAACCCGACAGCGTGTAGAGGCCGAAGTGCCCGCCCGCGTCGGGCTGGTTGTGGAAGTAGGCGCCGAAGGCCGCGCCGGTGAGCCGCGTGGCCTCGTCGGTCAGGCGCTGCAGCAGCTCGTCGACGTCGGGCTCGGAGCCCAGCGCCAGCGCGATCTCCGACAGCGACTCGGCCAGGTGGCGTTGCGCGCGTTCGCCCTCCAGGGCACGCGAGCGGGCCTGGGCGATGGCCTCGGTGCGCCGGCGCGCGCGCAGCTGCGAGCGGGTGAGAAAGAACAGCAGCAGCGCGATGCCCGTACCCGCCAGCGCCGTGGCCGGGGGCAGTAGCGCCTCGGACGAGGCCTGGTGCAGCGGCACGAACTCCACCGTCCAAGGCTGGCCGCCGAAGCTGAAGCCGCGCAGCAGCCCGGCTCCTGGCGCGCCGGGCTGCTGCGGCTGCGCGTCGTGCAGCAGCTGCGCCACATCGGGCTTGGCCGCGGCATACACGCGCACATGGGCCAGCGGCGCGCTGGCCGAGAACAGGCCGCGGAAGAAGTCCGGCGCGCGCAGCGGCGCGTACACGAAGCCCAGCAGGCGCTGGCGCCGCTCCTGCACCGAGCCCGGCTCGGGCCCGGCGCCGTAGATCGGCTTGAAGATCAGGAAGCCGGCCTTCTTCTCGGGCTCGATCTCCTGGCGCAGCGTCACGCGGCCGGTCATGGCGACGTTGCCGCTGTCGCGCGCACGGGCCATGGCCTCGGCGCGCCGGGGCTCGGAGAACATGTCGTAGCCCAGCGCGGCGCGGTTGCGCTCGTCCAGCGGCTCCAGGTAGAGGATGCTGAAGGTCCATTCGCGCCAGCCCGGGGGCATGACGCTGAAGCCGTCGAGGCCCTCGCGGCGCGCGGCCGCCTCGAACTCGGCCACCCGCGCCGGGTCCACGCGCGGGCTGTAGCCGATGCCCTGGACGCTGGGATAGTCGCGCCGCACGTTGAGGCGGCTGACGTAGTCGTGGAAGCGGCCATGGTCCAGCGCCGGGCCCTCGACGCTGACGAAGGCGCGGGTGCCGCGCAGCAGCGCCACGTAGGTGGCCATGCGCGAATGCAGGGCGCCCATGTCGGCCTCGATGGCGGCCCGCAGCGCCATGCCCTGGCGCGCCTCCACCGCGCGCTGGGCCATGAAGCTCGCCACCAGCGTCAGGGCCAGCGCCGCGCCCAGCACGCTCCACGGCCAGGCCGCCGACAGCGTCCATTCGCGCCATGCGTTCCGGGCAGTCAGGGCAGGGGTCGCAACCGACATGAAACGATCCGGCCAGTCACGGCAATGAGGGACGGCCATTTTGTCAGCAGCGTCGCCTTGCGCCCGCCGGGGCCTTCCCCCAGCGGCGGCTTGGACCACGGCGTGGGACATTTCCGGGCGTTTTCCTAAATCAGCCCGTGAATCGGAAGGCCATCGGCCTGAGTATTGGCATTAAGCGTGGACCTTTGTTTGAGTTATTCCGCATCCGGGGCGTGCGCGGATGCGCCTGCAACCTGGGCCTGAAAGTTGCCTGCTGCTGGGTCCGTACCTGGCGCTGCCGTGATGAAAACCGAAGCCCGAGACCTACAGCTGTGTGAAAACCTGGGCCAGCAGCGCACCGAATGGGCCGTCACGCGCGTGCTCTGGCCCCTGCTTTATGCGCTGCTGATCGCCATTGCCTTCGGGCTGCTGGGCCAAGGGCCGCTCGCCAGGGCGAAAGTCGAAGGGGAAAACGGTGCCTTGATATTGGAATACAAGCGCTTCGCCACGGCAAAATCATCGACGTCGCTGGTCGTGAAAATCCAGGGGGCCGCCGGCCAGGGGCGTGTCCTGCTCAGCCGTGAATATCTGAGCAAGGTGGAAATACAGAAGGTCAGTCCCGAGCCCGACAAGATGGTCGCGGACGCCGAGGGCCTGGTCTACGTCTTCAACACCGCGTCCGCCGCCCCGGTCGAAGTGCGCTTCAGCGTGGAGCCCCGGACAGTGGGCCAGCTCAAGGGCTGGCTGGCCCTGAACGGCGGGGAAAAGCGCCATTTCAGCCAGTTCATCTACCCTTGACCCAGGAGCAGGCGCATGGATCTGTTTTTACGCACCGTCGCCGTCTATATTTTCCTGCTGATCATTTTGCGGCTCGCGGGCAAGCGCACGCTGTCGGAAATGTCCACCTTCGATTTCATTCTGGTGCTGATCATCAGCGAGGCGACCCAGAATGCGCTGGTTGACGATGACCGTTCGCTGACCAATGGCCTGGCGGTGATTCTCACGCTGGTGGCGCTGGACCGGCTGGCGGCGGTGGTGAAACGCCGCTCCCAGCGCGTGGAGCAGATTCTGGAAGGCACGCCGCTGATGCTGGTGGACCATGGCCGGGTGCTGGAGGAGCGGATGAAGAAATCCAACGTCACCCTCGAAGATATCCTGCAGTCTGCCCGGCTCCATCAGGGTATCGCGCGCCTGGACCAGATCAAATATGCCGTGCTCGAAGCCAGCGGCGGCATTTCCATCATTCCTGTCGATGAAAATGCCGAGCTGGACCAGAGAATCGAGGCGGCCGTCACCCGGGCCCTGGCCCGCCACAACGAAACGGTGGCCAGTCCGCGCTGATCTGGGGCGCGCACGTTTCGCCCAAGATATAACAAATTGCATCCTGCCCTTTGGGGTGGCTCATTTTTGATGCCCGTCAACAGCCGGGGCCGCAAAGCTTTCACGATGAGGCGCAGCAGCAGGGAGATGTAACGCTGGCGCTCAGCCTGGGTTTTACGCGCCTGACTTTCTCGTTCTGAAAGTCAGTGGGTGCCGGCGCGTGCCGCCGGAGCATGGTTCCATGCCTGGCTGTTCTCCTCCGGTGCTGCCCTGGGCCCGGCATGGGGTCGAACGACGTATTTGCAAAGGAGCAGGCCATGGGATGCAAGACATTTTCCAAGCTGGCGGCGGTATCGGTCGTGCTCTGTGCGAGCGCTTCTGCCCATTCGCAAAAAATGCTTCTTCCAGACCCCAATGTCTCTCAGGTCACGACGCATGTCTTTTCAGGTTCGTGGCAGGAAGAAAGAGCGGGTACGGTATACCACCTGGTGCTGCGGGTGCGCAGCGATATTTTCCTGCATGACCCGACCCAAAATACTACGTCCATCAAGCTCCAAGAGTTCTACAGCAATGAAAGCTCCGGAGCCTATGGGAGCCGATCCGCATGGAACTGCATTGTGGAAGGGGCGTTCCTTGCCATGAAGACGGACTCGGCAAATTTCAGTGCGACGGTGGATTTCAATAAGTGTGGAATATTTGGCGGCGAGCAATATGATCCCGTCACCAATACCTCGACTCCTTGGTCATTTCCTGCGTCGTTTTCGGTTGAACTCAAGGTTGTCGAGCCGACGATCTCGTTCCAGTCAATGGTCGTAAGCGTCGCCAGGGATCAGATTTCTGGCGCGCAATCCAAAAGTAACTGCCAGACCGCCTCCAAGGAAGGCGGCGTGGGCACCATATTGGTTGATGCGGTTGTAAAACCGATCAACCAAGGAGGGCAGTTCATCCGCAGTCTCTGCAAGAATATTTGAGGCTGCTCCATCGCTGTCGTCAAATCCGTATTGTTTGCCTGTGTCAGAGGGTTCTTGCGGATTTGAGGCGACGTCTTCAATATGCCGGGATACTCTCCGAAGGAGTAGGTCATGGAACGCAAATCGTTCATTGGACTGGGTTTGGTCGTTGCCGTGCTTTGCAGGGTCGATTCCGCATGCTCCCAGTCTTTTCTGCCGTTCAACCCCAACGTTTCTCATGTGAAAATCGAAAGCATATGGGGGGTTTGGGAGGAGGAGTCCGTGGGGACCGTGTTTCGGCTGTCGGCTGCGGCGCGTACCGAAACTGATTTGTCGGGTCCGCCCAGGAGCGGTACGTTGGTCGATGTCTGGGAAACCTACCGCAATGACAGCACAGGAGCTTATGGAGCGCGTTATGCGAGCGATTGCTTCGTGGGCGGCGCAACGGTGAGCGTGCAGGTCGAGTCGGCTCATTTCAGCGCTCTGCTGGACATGAGCAAATGCCTGAGTCAAGGCGGAAATATCTACGATCCAGCCAGCAATACGTGGAGTGCCTGGAGCTTTCCGGCGGCATTTCCTGTGATTCTTGATATTGCCAATGCGACCGGCGGCTCAAAATCCAATAGCGTCGGCGTTCGCAAAAACCTGGTTTCTGGTGAGCAAACTAAATACAACTGCCAGTCCAATACCGGGGATGGCGGCGTCAGGCAAATGTCCGTGGGAGCAGTAACTAAACCCATGAATTCCGTGGGTCAGTTCACTGCCGAGGTTTGCAAGAGTATTTGAGACATTGCCAGGCAGAAACCGCTCGTGCGCCTGGCGCCGCTGTCCAGGCGCTGCGAGGCCCGCATCGGGGCTTCGCAGCTGCCGCGTGGGATCAGCCTCGTTTCAGATCGCCGGCCGGGACGGCGGGAACAGCCTGGCCAGGATTTCATAGGCGTGCACCCGCGCCGCGTGGTCGAACACCTGTGCAGTGACCATCAGCTCGTCCGCACCCGTGCGCTCGATGAAGTCCTCCATCTGCCGGCGCACCGTCTGCGGCGCGCCGATGGCCGAGCAGGCCAGCGTGCGCTCCACCATCACGCGCTCGGCCATCGGCAGCCGCTCTAGGTAATCGGGCACCGGCGGCGGCAGCGGCGTGGCGCGCCCGGCATAGAGGTTCACGAAGGCCTGCTGCATCGAGCTCGCCAGCGTCCGGGCTTCCTCGTCGCTGTCCGCCGCGAAGACGTTGTAGCCCAGCATCACGTAGGGCCGCTGCAGGTGCGCCGAGGGGCGGAACTCGCGCCGGTAGAGCTCGACGGCGGCGTCCAGCATGGTGGGCGCGAAGTGCGAGGCAAAGGCGTAGGGCAGGCCCAGGTGCGCCGCGAGCTGCGCCCCGAACAGGCTGGAGCCCAGGACCCACACCGGCACGCGCAGCCCTTCGCCCGGGATGGCGCGCAGCTTCTGGCCTGGACGCGCCGGGCCGAAGTAGGCCAGCAGCTCGGCCACGTCCTGCGGGAACTCGTCCGCCGCCTCCGGGCCGCGCTGGCGCCGCAGCGCGCGGGCCGTGGCCGGGTCGGAGCCCGGGGCGCGGCCCAGGCCCAGGTCGATGCGCCCGGGGTACAGCGTCTCCAGCGTGCCGAACTGCTCGGCAATCACCAGGGGCGAGTGGTTGGGCAGCATCACGCCGCCGGCGCCGACGCGGATGGCGCTCGTGGCCCCGGCCACATGGCCGATGAGCACCGCGGTGGCGGCGCTGGCGATGCCGGGCATGCCGTGGTGCTCCGCCAGCCAGTAGCGGTTGAAGCCCCAGCGCTCGGCATGCCGGGCCAGGTCCACGCTGTTGCGGAAGGATTGGGCGGCGTCGCCGCCTTCGACGATCGGGGCGAGATCGAGTACGGAAAGAGGAACCATGGGCCGATGGTGCCCGCCGCGGCGGCATCGCGCCGGGACCACCGCGCGACGCCCTGCCCGGGCTGGGGCGTTGGCCGCCGTGGCGCCTCAGGCCCCGGGCTGCCGCCGCAGCCGCAATGCGCCGGCCAGGCCCTCCTCGGTGACGGGCTTGGTCAGGTGGCCGTCGAAGCCCGCTTCCCGGGCCCGCTGCTGGTCGCGCTCGCTGCCCCAGCCGGTCACGGCCACCAGCACCGTGCCCGACAGCTCGGCCATGCCGCGCAGCCGATCTGCCACCTCGTAGCCGTTCAGGCCGGGCATGCCGATGTCGAGGAACACCAGGTCAGGCCGCTGCGCCCGCGCCGCCGCGAGGGCCTGCCGGCCGTCGTGTTCGACCTGCACGGCGTGGCCTTCCATCTGCAGCAGCAGCGCCAGCGTCTCCGCGGCGTCCACGTTGTCGTCGACCACCAGCACCCGGCGCTGCCGCGCGGCCCGAGGTTGGGCACGGCGGGCTTCGTCCTCGGTCCGGGCCGCGACCGGTGCACCGCACAGCGGCAGCTCCACGGTGAACGTGCTGCCCTGGTCCGGCCCGGCGCTGTGCGCGCTGATGTGCCCCTCGTGCAGCTCGACGAGGCGCTTGGCCAGCGACAGGCCGATGCCCAGCCCGCCCTGGGAGCGGTCCAGCGCGCTGCCGACCTGCGTGAACAGGTCGAACACCTTGCCCAGCATGTCGCGCGGGATGCCGATGCCGTCGTCGCTGACCGCGATGGCCAGCCGCTGGCCCGGGCGGCATTGGGCGCTGAGCGTGATGTGCCCGCCCTGGCGCGTGTACTTGGCGGCGTTGTTGAGCAGGTTGCTCAGCACCTGGGCCAGCCGCGTCGCGTCGGCCCACAGCAGCACGGTGTCCTGCGGCAGCTGCACCGCCAGTTGGTGGCCGGCGGCCTCGATCAGCGGTCGGCTGGTCTCCAGCGCGAGCTCCAGCACCGCGTTGAGCGAGACCACGGCTTTCTTCAGCTCGACCTTGCCCTGGCTGACGCGCGACACGTCGAGCAGGTCATCGACCAGGCGCACGAGCTGGGCGAGCTGGCGCTCCATGAGCTCGCGCGCCCGCACTCCCACCGGGCTGCCGGCGTCGGCATGGCGCAGGATGGCCAGGCCGTTGGCGATGGGCGCCAGCGGGTTGCGCAGCTCGTGCGCCAGCGTGGCCAGGAACTCGTCCTTGCGCACGTCGGCCTCGCGCAGCGCCTCCTCGGCCAGCTTGCGCTCGGTGATGTCCTGCACCGTGCCGCGCATGCCGATGACCGTGCCGTCCGCGTTGCGGATCGCGGTGCCGCGTGCGATGACCCAGATCGGCTCGCCGCCGCGGAAGGCGCGCACGTCGATGGAGTGGCTGCTGCCGTGCGCCAGGGTCTGCTGCACCGCGGCGTTCAGGCGCTCCCAGTCCTGCGGGGGATAGAGCACACCGGCCTGGCGGCTGAAGGGCGGGATCTGGTCCGGCGAGTCCAGGCCGAAGATGCGCAGCAGCTCGGGCGACGGCTCGGTGAGGTCGGTGCGCGCGTCCCAGGTCCACCCGCCCAGGCGCGCCAGGCTCTGCGCCTCGCGCAGCTCGGCTTCGCGCTCGCGCAGCGCCTGCTCGGCCCGCTTGCGCTGCGTGATGTCGGTGAACAGCAAGGCCACCTTGTGCTCCTGCGGCTGCCCGACGCGGAAGGCGAAGGCGTCGAACCAGCGGCCCATCGACGCGGCATGTTCCTCGAAGCGCAGGGACTCGCCGGTGCGGGCCACGCGGCCATAGGTCTCCACCCAGGTCGGCTCGATGCCCGGCACCAACTCGCGGATGGTGCGGCCCCGCGCGCCGGCCATGCCGGTGTGGCGCTCGAAGGCCGGGTTCAGCTCCAGGAAGCGGTAGTCATGGGGCCGGCCCTCGGCGTCGAACAGCATCTGCACGATGCAGAAGCCCTCGTCGATGGACTCGAACAGCGTGCGGTAGCGCTGCTCGCTGAGCACGAAGGCCTGCTCCGCCGCCTTGCGCTGCGTGATCTCCAGGAACAGCACCGAGAACTGCCCGGGACCGATGGCCCGGGCCCGCGCCTCGTACCAGCGGTCGTTGAGCGCGGGGATGTGGACCTCGAACTCCAGCGGCTCGCCGCTGTCCACGACCCGGGCGTAGGTGGCGACGAGCTCATCGGGCACGCCGGGGATCACCTCGCGCACCGGGCGGCCCAGCGCCGTCCTGGCCGGGATGCCGGTCAGGCGCTCGAAGGCCGGGTTCACCTCCACGAAGTTGAAATCGACCATGTGCCCGGCCGCGTCGCGCAGGGCCTCGCCGATGAAGAAGCCCTCGCCCATGCGCTCGAACAGGCCGCGCCACTTGGCCTCGCTCTCGCGCAGCGCCTGCTCGGTGCGGCCGCGCTCGATGAGCTCGCGCGTGCGCTCGGCGACCTCGTTCATCAGCTCGACCTCGTGCGCCGTCCAGGGCCGCGCGGCGCGCTGGTTCAAGTAGACGATCGTGCGCAGCCGCCCGGCCTTGAACAGCGGCACCACCAGGATGGCGCGCGTATCCACCTCGTGCGAGGTCCGCAGGGCGGCCAAGTCGCTGGTCAGCGGATGCTCGCGCACGTTGGCGATCACGATGGTCTGGCCCGCGCGCAGGCGGTCGATGACCTGCTGCCCGAAAGCGCTGGCCGGGAAGCACCCCATCAGCGGCGGCACGCTGCCGTCAGTCCAGCACACGTCGTAGTCGATCAGGTCGAGCTGCTCGTCCACATGGCCGTAGCCGACCCGGTTCACGCCAAAGTGGCTGCCCAGCTGCGCGCTGACCTGCTCCAGGATCGAACGGGTGTCGCCATGGCCGCGCAACACGTCGGTCAGCATCAGCAGGAAGCGTTGCCGCTCCGCGGCGTGGGACTCGGGATTGGGGGACAACATCGTGGCGCTCATCTCCTGTTCAGGGCCAAGCCCTGCTTCTGCGCATCGGCAGCAGGCGGGCCCGGCGGCGTGCAGTGTGACGCCGAACCCGGCCGGCCCAGGCGGCCGGCCCGGCGGTGCGCCATGCCCCTGAGCTTGGCAAGTCTCTTGCATGGGCATGTGCTCACTTCGAGAACGCCGATGAGCGCCGACCTGATCCTGATCGCGAGTGCCCAAGAAGCGCGGCTGCTGACCCGCGCCGATTCCGAGGCGGAGCTGGTCGTGCTGGAGACGCTGCGCTGGACGGGCTCGCACCTGGGCGCCGGCATGGCGCGGCCCATGGCGCTGCCGCCGGGCCGCGGGGTGTCCTCCGTGCCGCTGGACCCGCGGCGCAGGCAGTGGCGCGAGTTCGCCGGCGTGGTGGCCCGTCGCTTCGAGGAGCTGCTGGCGCAGCGGCATTTCGACCGTGCGCTGCTGTTTGCCGCCTGCCCGTTCCTGAGCGAGCTCATGCGCCAGCTCAGCCGCGCCACCAAGCAGCAGCTGCTGGCGGTGGTCGATGCCGACATCATCGACCTGAAACTGCCGCAGACCTTGCAGCGTATCGAGCAAGAACTGCAAGCCGCCGAGGCGGCGCTGGCCTGAGCCGCAGCGCCGGCAGCCTCTACATTGACCGCCCCGCCGGCCTCCCGGTCCGGGGCTGATGCCCACCCGCGCCCTTCTGCAGGAAACTTGATTGCCGCTTCCCGCGGCGGACCGGGTGCGACTGCATGGTCAACGACATGCCCCACCCGTCCTTGTTGCGGTGCGGCTAGGGGTTTGTCCGGGGTCAAGAAAACGAACCAGTTCGTACATTAACGCCTCGCGGCGCTCCCAGCCGCTTTTTTGATGCCGAGCCGGCGCCGCGCGCGCGGTGCAAAGAACGGAGACATGCTCATGAACCGATTCCTCGACGCCTACTGCCGCGTGCTGGATGCGCTCATTGCCCTCGCGCTGGCGATCATGGTGGTGCTGGTGTTTGGCAACGTGGTGCTGCGCTACGCCTTCAACTCCGGCATCACCGTCAGCGAGGAGGTGTCGCGCTGGCTGTTCGTGTGGCTGACCTTCCTGGGCGCCATCGTCGCCATCAAGGAGCACGGCCACCTGGGCACCGACATGCTCGTGTCGCGGCTGGGCAAGACCGGCAAGAAGGTGTGCCTGGTCATCAGCCAGCTCGCCATGCTCTACGTCACCTGGCTGCTGTTCCAGGGCAGCCTGGCGCAGGCCCAGATCAACGTCGACGTGCAGGCGCCGGTCACGGGCGCCTCGGTGGCGATCTTCTACGCCTCGGGCGTGTTCTTTGCCGTCTCGGCCGCGCTGCTGCTGCTGCGCGAGCTGCTGCGCACGCTCACCGGCAAGGTCCGCGACGAGGAACTGGTGATGGTGCAGGAGTCCGAGGACCTGGCCGCGCTGCACGACCTGCACCTAGACGAGCCCATGAAGCTCGACGGCCAGCCGCCCCGCACCACGCCCCAGCGCTGAGCCCGCCGACCACCGCACAAGGACTCCACCATGACCGTCTTCATCTTCCTGGGCTCGCTGCTGGGCGCCATGGCGCTGGGCATTCCCATCGCCTACTCGCTGCTGGTCTCGGGCGTGGCGCTGATGTGGCACCTGGACATGTTCGATGCGCAGATCCTGGCGCAGAACGTCATCAACGGCGCCGACTCCTTCCCGCTGCTCGCGGTCCCGTTCTTCATGCTCGCCGGCGAGATCATGAACGTCGGCGGCCTCTCGGCGCGCATCGTCAAGCTCGCGCTCACGCTCGTGGGCCACAAGCGCGGCGGCCTGGGGTTCGTGGCCATCCTGGCCGCGTGCATGCTCGCGGCGCTGTCGGGCTCGGCGGTGGCCGACACCGCGGCGCTGGCCGCGCTGCTGCTGCCCATGATGGTCAAGGCCGGACATGACAAGGCCAAGAGCGGCGGCCTCATCGCCTCGGCGGGCATCATCGCGCCGGTCATCCCGCCGTCCATCGGCTTCGTGATCTTCGGCGTCGCGGCCAACGTCTCCATCTCCAAGCTGTTCCTCGCGGGCATCGTGCCGGGCATCCTCATGGGCGGCGCCATCGCCATCGCCTGGTACATCGTGGCCAAGCGCGAGAACATCCAGCCCCCGCCCAAGGCCAGCTTCAGGGAGCAGCTCGCGGCGCTGCGCGAGTCGCTGTGGGCGCTGGGGCTGCCGGTGATCGTGATCGTGGGCCTGAAGATGGGCGTCTTCACCCCGACCGAGGCCGCCGTGGTGGCCGCTGTCTACGCGCTGCTGGTGTCGATGCTGGTGTACCGCGAGATGAAGCTGCACCAGCTCTACGAGGTGTTCGTCTCCGCGGCCAAGACCACCGCCGTGATCATGTTCCTGGTCGCCGCGGCGATGGTGTCGGCCTGGCTCATCACGGTGGCCGACATCCCCAGCCAGATGATCAGCCTGCTGGAGCCCTTCATGGGCAACCAGACGCTGCTGCTCATCGCCATCATGTTCCTGGTGATGGCCGTGGGCACCGCCATGGACATGACGCCCACCATCCTGATCATGACCCCGGTGCTCATGCCCGTGATCAAGGCCGCAGGGATCGATCCGGTGTACTTCGGCGTGCTGTTCATCATCAACAACGCCATCGGCCTGATCACGCCGCCGGTGGGCACGGTGCTCAACGTCGTGGCCGGCGTGGGCCGCATGAAGATGGACGAGGTCACCCGTGGCGTGATCCCGTTCATGACCGCGCAGTTCATCGTCATGTTCCTGATGGTGCTCTTCCCCGCCATCGTCACCGTGCCGGCGCGCTGGTTCGCCGGTTGACGCGGCAACGGCCGGTGTGCCCGCGGGCGCATCGGCCAGTCATCCCGGCCCTGTGGGCCCGCGTTATCCGAACTTCCCTACACGATTCCCCGGAGACCCTTTCCATGAAGCTCGTCCGTCGTTCCCTCGTGGCCCTTGCCGCCGCCGTCCTGCTGCCCGTAGCCGCCCAGGCCCAGGTGCGGGAGCACAACATCAAGTTCGCGTTCCAGAACCCCAAGGAACATCCGCAGGGCATGGGCGCGCAGAAGTTCGCCGACCTGGTGGCGCAGAAGTCCGGCGGCAAGATGCAGGTGAAGCTCTTCCCCGGTGGCACGCTGGGCGGTGACGTGCAGACCGTCTCCGCGCTGCAGGGCGGCACGGTGGAGATGACGGTGCTCAACGCCGGCATCCTGCAGTCGCAGGTCAAGGAATTCGCGGTCTACGACTTTCCCTTCCTGTTCAACAACGCCCAGGAAGCCGACGCCGTGACCGACGGCGCCTTCGGCAAGAACCTGTTCACCAAGCTCGAAGCCAAGAACCTGGTGGGCCTGAGCTACTGGGACCTGGGCTTCCGCCACCTCACCAACAGCAAGCGACCCATCAACAAGGCCGAGGACATCGCCGGCCTGAAGATCCGCGTCATCCAATCGCCGATCTACATCGACCTCTTCAACGCGCTGGGCGCCAACGCCACCCCCATGCCCTTCCCCGAGGTCTACCCGGCGCTGGAGCAGAAGGCCATCGACGGCCAGGAGAACCCGACCACCGTCATCCGCGCCAACAAGTTCAACGAGGTGCAGAAGCACCTTGCGCTCACGCGCCACATCTACAACCCGCAGGCGCTGGTCGTGAGCAAGAAGTTCTGGGACAAGCTCAACGCCGAAGAGAAGAAGGTCGTCACCGAGGCCGCCGCCGCCGCCACCACCTACCAGCGCGGCATCTCGCGCACCCAGGCCGACCAGGCGCTGGACGACCTGAAGAAGGCCGGCATGCAGGTCACCGAGCTGCCGCCGGCCGAGGTCGAGAAGCTGCGCGCCAAGGTCAAGCCCGTGATCGACAAGCAGACCGCCGTGGTCGGTGCCGACACCGTCAAGGCGCTCACCGCCGAGATCGCCAAGGTCCGCAAGTAAGCACCGCGCTGCGAGGGGCGGCCGCGGCCGCCCCTTTTCTTTGCCTTCACGACTTCGAGAGCCCGCCATGGACGCCCCCACCCCCATCGATTTCCCTCACCACAAGCTGCTCGTGGGCCTGATCGGCGCGGGCATCCAGCGCTCGCTCACGCCGGCGATGCAGGAGGAGGAGGCCCGCCACCACGGCCTGCGCCTGCACTACCAGCTCATCGACCTGGACACCACGAAGTCCGGCCCCGAGCTGCTGCCCACGCTGCTCACCGCCGTGCGCACCATGGGCTTCGCGGGCCTGAACATCACCTTCCCGTGCAAGCAGGCCGTCATCCCGCTGCTGGACGATCTTTCCGACGAGGCGCGCGCCATGGGCGCGGTCAACACCGTGGTGCACCGCGACGGCAAGCTCATCGGCCACAACACCGACGGCTCGGGCTGGTCCTGGAATTTCAAACGCCAGCTCCCCGATGCCGACCTCTCGCGCGTGCTGCTGCTGGGCACCGGCGGCGCCGGCTCGGCCATCGCCCATGCCGCGCTGCGCATGGGCGTGAAGGAGCTGCGCCTCTACGACGTGGACCCGGCCCGCGCGAAAGGGCTGGCCGCCGAGCTCAACCGCCTCTACGGTGCGGGCCGCGCCGTGGCCGCGAGCGACATCGCCGCCGGCATCGCCGACGCCACCGGCCTGATCCACGCCACCCCGATGGGCATGGACAAGATGCCAGGGCTGCCGCTGGCCGAGGAGCTGTTGCGCCCGGAACTGTGGGTGTCCGAGGTGGTGTACTTCCCCATCGACACCGCGCTGCTCAAGGCCGCGCGCGCCAAGGGCTGCCGCACCGTGGACGGCGGCGGCATGGCCGTGGGCCAGGCCGTGGGCGCCTTCAGGCTCTTCACCGGCCGCGAACCCGATGCCGGGCGCATCGACGCCCATTTCCGCCGCCTGCTGGCCGAGCGCGCGTCCTGATTCCGCAAGCCGAGGAGGTCCATGCCCATGCGCCGCTCCATCGCCACCGTTTCGCTGTCGGGCACGCTGCGCGACAAGCTGCAGGCCATCGCCGCCGCGCGCTTTGACGGCATCGAGCTGTTCGAGCCCGATTTCACCAACGCGCGGATGTCCGCCGCCGAGCTGCGCACGCAGTGCGAGGACCTGGGCTTGCGCATCGAGCTGTTCCAGCCCTTCCGGGATTTCGAAGGCATGCCGCAGGCGGCCTTCGAGCGCAGCCTGGAGCGTGCGGAGAAGAAATTCGACCTGATGGAGGCGCTGGGCTGCCCGCTGATGCTGGTGTGCTCCAACACCTCGCCGCTGGCCCTGCCCGATCCGGCGCTCGCGGCCGAGCAGCTGCGAGCGCTGGCCGAGCGTGCCGCGCGACGCAACCTGCGCATCGGCTTCGAGGCGCTGGCCTGGGGCCGCCATGTGAAGCTGTGGCGCCAGGCCTGGGACATCGTGCAGCGCGTGGACCACCCGCACCTGGGCCTGATCGTGGACAGCTTCCACACCTTCTCGCTCAAGGACAGCCCGCAGGGCATCGCCGACGTGGGCGAGAAGCTGTTCTTCGTGCAGATGGCCGACGCGCCGCTGATGGGCCTGGACGTGATCGACTGGGCCCGTCACCACCGCAACTTCCCCGGCCAGGGGCAGTTCGACGTGGTGGGCTTCTTCGAGCAGTGCGTGCGCGCGGGCTACAGCGGGCCGCTGTCGCTGGAGATCTTCAACGACGTGTTCCGCGCCACGCCGAACCGCCGCATCGCGGTGGACGCCATGCGCTCGCTGCTGTGGCTGGAAGGCGAGGTGCGGCACCGCCTGGAGCAGGCCGGCGCGCAGGACGCCGCCGCGGCGCAGCTGCTGCAGCGCCAGGAGCTGTTCGACCCGCCGCCGGTGCCGGCCTTCAACGGTGTGAGCTTCATCGAGTTCGCGGTGGACGGCGCGCATGCCGAAAGCCTGGGCGAGCTGCTGCGGCAACTGGGTTTTCAGTTCGCCGGCCGGCACCGCTCCAAGGCCGTGACGCTGTTCCGCCAGGGCGGCATCCGCATCGTGCTCAACCAGCAGGCCACCTCGGCCGCGCGCGAGCGTTTCAGCGTGCAGGGGCCCTCGGTGTGTGCCCTGGGCTTGCGCACCGGTGACCCGGTCGGGGCCCTCAACCGGGCCACGGCGCTGCAGTCGGCGCGTTACGAGGCGCCCACCGGCGCGGGCGAGCAGCGGCTGCCTTCCATCGTCTCGCCCGGCGGCGTGATCGTGCACTTCGTGGACGAGGCGCTGGGCGAGAACGGCCTGTTCGAGAAGGATTTCATCCTGGAGGCCGAAGACGGCGCCGCGGGTGCCGGGCTGCAGGCCATCGACCACCTGGCCATCGGCCTGACGCCGGACCGGCTCGACACCTGGGTGCTGTTCTGCCGCGCCGTGCTGGGGCTGGACGCCGCCGACGCGGTGAAGTTCGCCGATCCCTTCGGCCTGATCCGCAGCACCGGCATGAGCGACGCCGCGCGGCGGCTGCGGCTGGTGCTCAACATGAGCATGAGCGAGCGCACGCGCATGGCGCAGGCCGCCCAGGCCAGCGGCGGCGTGGGCGTGCAGCACATCGCCTTCGCCAGCGGCGACCTGCTGGCCTCGGTGGAGCGGCTCAAGGCCACGGGCCTGCGCTTCGTGCCGATTTCCGACAACTACTACGACGACCTGCCCACGCGCTTCGAGCTGGACGCGGCCTTCGTGGAGCGGCTGCGCGCGGCCGGCATCCTGTTCGACCGCAGTGCGCAGGGCGACTACCTGCATGCCTACACCGAGCCCTATGCCGGCGCGGGCTTCTTCTTCGAGCTGGTGCAGCGCCTGGACGATTACGACGGCTACGGCGCCGTCAACGCCCCGGCACGCATGGCCTCGCAGGCGCAGGAGGAACGGCAGTAGGCAGCGCAGGCCGGGGCGGCCCCGTCAGGGTTGCGCCGGCGCGGAGGCTGGCGGCAGCCCGAAGGGCAGATCGACGCGGAAGGTGCTGCCGCGGCCCGGCAGGCTGTCCAGGCCCAGGTTCCCGCCCATCATGTCCACCAGCCGCCGCACGATGGACAGGCCCAGGCCCGTGCCGCCGAAGCGCCGCGTGGTGGAGCTGTCGGCCTGGGTGAAGGGATCGAAGATGCGCGCCTGTGCTTCGGGGGCGATGCCGATGCCGGTGTCGGCCACTTCGAAGCGCAGCGTGACACGGGCGGCCTCGCGGCCGCGCTCGCGCACGCGCACGCGCACGCGCAGCGTCACGCGGCCGGCCGGCGTGAACTTGACGGCGTTGTCCAGCAAGTTGACGAGCACCTGCCGCAAGCGCAGCGGGTCGCCCACCAAGGCCGTCGGCAGCCCGGCCGGCACGTCGAGCTGCAGCGCCAGCTGCTTGGCCACGGCCTGCGGCTGGATGAGCGCCTGCACGGTGTCGAGCAGCGGCAGCAGCTCCAGGCGCACTTGCTCGACCGCCGCTGCGCCGGCCTCGATGCGCGCCAGGTCCAGCACGTCGTTGGTCAGGCCCAGCAGGTGCTCCCCGGCCTGCGTGATGTGCCTGACGTAGCCGGCCTCCTTCTCGGCCAGGGGCGCGAGCGCCAGCAGGTGGCCCAGCCCGATGACGGCGTTCAAGGGCGTGCGGAACTCATGGCTCATGTTGGCCAGGAACTGCGACTTCACCTGGCTGGCATGCTCGGCCGACGCGCGCGCGGTTTCGGCCGTGACCAGAGCGGCTTCCGCGACGGCCCGTGCCGCATCCAGCTCGAGAATCGACTTCCGGCGCACGCAGGCCTGGCCCGCCAGCACCAAACCCGTCAGCGCCGCGGCCATGATGAAGGACTGCACCAGGAGCTGACGTGTTTCGAGCGGGTAGTCGGCGGCAAAGGGCCCCAGGCCGGACTTCGTATAGAGAACGACCTGCACCGTCACGGCCAGATTGGCCAGCGCGATTGCCAGATATTCGCCGCGTATGGCTGCCCAGATCAATATGGGCAGCAGGATGAATATGGTGGGATAAGGTTGAAACAACAGCATGTGGCCGCCCAGCAGCAGCGTGGCCAGCATGGCGAGAATTTCGCCCCCGTGGGCCTCGGGTTTGGCGTGCTCATGCTCCTGCCTGCCAAGAAGGACAAGCGTCAAGGGCGCAAAAATCAACACGCCGGCCGCGTCGCCGGTCCACCAGAGTTGCCAGGAGTCCAACAGCGGTTGTGAGGTATGGAAGCTGATCAGCGTACCGCCGATGGCGGTGCTCAGCAGCGGGCTGAACAATGCCGCAAAGCAGGTGAAAGCGAATACGGACGCGGCGCCATCGAGCCGGAAACGGCCACCGGCCCAGCGACCCAACAGCAAAGCGCCGGTGCTCGCTTCGAGCGCATTGCCCACGGCGATCCCGACGGAAAAACCGGTTGGGAAGCCGAACATTTGTATGCTGCAAATCAGGTCGGCGCATATTCCGGCCATGATGAACCAGGGCCATTTCCGCTTGGCCGTAAGCACAAGCGTCGCAACGAATATTCCGCTCGGTGGCCACAAGGCCGACCCCAGGTCCGGCGCGATGGTCAGGATCTGCCCGCCCCAACCCCCGAGAAGGTAGATTGCGAAAAATGCCGCGACCTGCACGGCGCTTCGGGAAATCTGGTTTGCCGATGAATTGCCGTCACCCGTGGCGGTTGTATTCAAGACCACCTCGATGTGGTTTCACGCGCGGGAAATGCGCGCCGGCGCTGAAGCAGGAGCTGCCGCGGCCCCCCGGCTCGACGCTGTGAGCCCGGCGCGCTGGTCGAGCCCTTGGCGTGCGGCGTGTCCACCCTTGCAGGCATGCGGCGGTACTCCCGGTCAGCCTCGATGTCGATCGATGGGCAGCGTCAGGCTGCCCCTGAAGTGGTGCGCGCTGCTTGCAGGGCCGCGCCCGGCCGCGATTGTCCCGTCCTGAAGCGGCGAGCCGGCTGGAAGCGCACGGCCCTGGTGGCGCGGGCCGGGCACTTTTTCACTGTCTGCCCGGCCACGTCGTCGGCCCGGCGGCGCCGCGGCGCAACCCGGCGCTAGCGCCGCGGCCTGAGCGCCGGTGGCACCTCCTGGTGGCCAGCTTGGCGGTGGCGGAACAGCGCGGCCCGGGCCAGCACCATGGTCGTCACCGGCGCGGTGATGGACAGCACGATGATGATCAGCCACACGTGCAGCGACAGCCCGCCCTCCTGCGCCGAGAAGTGGACGATGGAGGCCAGCGTCACGATCCAGGCCGCCAGCGTCGAGGCCAGCGCCGGCGCGTGCATGCGCAGGAAGAAGTCGGGCAGCCGGCGCAGTCCCAGCGCCGCGGCCAGCACCACCACGCCGCTGAAGAGCAGCAGCGCGGCCACGACGATCTCGCTCAGCGGCGCGTTCATTCGATCACCTCCCCGCGCAGCAGGAACTTGGCCAGCGCCACCGAGCTGACGAAGCCGAACAGCACCATCAGCAGCGCGCCCTCGAAGTACATGCTGCTGTCGTAGCGGATGGCCAGCACCAGCATGGTGAGCATGCCCACCACGTACATGAAGTCCAGCGCCAGCACGCGGTCCTGCGCGCTGGGGCCCTGCATCAGGCGCAGCAGCCCGATGCCCAGCGCCAGCGCGTAGCACAGCAGCGTCAGCGTGATGGCCACGGTCAGTACCACGCTCATTCGAAAATCTCCTGCAGCGGACGCTCGTAGCGGCGCTTGTAGCTGTCGATGAAGGCGGCCTCGTCCTCGACGTCGAACACGTGCAGCAGCAGCGCGCTGCGGTCGGGGGCGAGTTCGCACCAGACGGTGCCGGGGATGACGGCGGTGATCACCGCCAGCGCCGCCAGCGCGTGCTCGTCGCGCAGCTCCAGCGGGATCACGACGAAACGGCCGCGCGGCGGGCGCCGCCGCGAGCGCAGCACGCCGCGCCCGACCTGCAGCGCCGACACCACCACCTCGACGCCCACCATCAGGATGAGCCGTCCCAGCACCAGCGGCCGGCGCATCGGCCCGGCAGCCGGGCGCAGCGGCGCGGTCAGCACCGGAATGACCAGCGCCAGCACGGCGCCCAGCAGCAGGTGCCCCGGGCTCAGGCTCTCCTGCAGCATCAGCCACAGCACGAACAGCGCCGCCGACAGCAGCGGCGCGGGCAGCCAGCGCCTCATGGCGTCTGCTCCGGCACGACGGCCGGCGACACCGGCGACGGCGCCGCCACGGGCTGCGCCGCCATCACGGCGTCGATGTAGCGCCCGGGCAGGTGCAGCGTGTCGGCGGTGGCGCGCGTGTAGCGCAGCGCCGCGTCGCCGTGCACCACCAGCAGCGCGCAGCCCAGCAGCAGCAGCCCGATGGGCAGGGTTTCGACGATGCGCAGCCGCGGCGCCGGCCGGGCCTGCAGCGTCCAGAAGTGGCGCATACCCACGCGCAGCAACCCGGTGGCCGCCGCCAGGCCGGAGAGGATCAGCAGCGCGAACAGCACCCAGGCCGCCGCGCCGTGCATGTACAGCAGCGTCGTGAGCATGGCCAGCTTGGCGACGAAGCCCGACAGCGGCGGCAGCCCCGCCACCACCAGCGCACACAGCGTGAAGGCCACGCCCAGGAAGGCCAGCGCCGCCGGAATGGCGCGGCCGATGAGCGCCTCCTCCTCGTCGTCGAGGTTGGCGTCGGTGATCGGCTCGGCGTCCAGGAAGAACGGCAGCGCCTCGCGCGTGTCGTCCACCACCAGCGGATCGGCCTGCACCTGCCGCGCCCGCTCCAGCAGCTCCACCAGCAAGAACAGCGCGCAGCCCGCCAGCGTGGAACTGGCCAGGTAGTACAGCGCCCCGCTGCTGAGCGCGGGCTGGTTGAAGCCCAGCGCGGCGATGAGCGTGCCCGAGGAGGCGATGATGCTGTAGCCCGCCAGGCGGGCGAGCTGCTGCGAGGCCAGCATGCCCACCGTGCCGAAGGCCAGCGTCGCCAGCCCGCCCCACACCAGCACCTCGCTGCCGAACATGGCGGACGCGCCCGCGCCGGTGGGGAAGCACAGCGTCCACAGCCGCAGCACCGCGTACACGCCCACCTTGGTGAGGATGACGAACAGCCCGGCCACCGGCGCGCTGGCCGCGGCGTACGCGGGCGGCAGCCAGAAGTTCAGTGGCCACAGCGCGGCCTTGGCCAGGAAGGCGATGGCCAGGATCGAGGCGCCGGCGTGCAGCAGGCCGCGGTCACTCTCGGGCACCACGCGCAGCTTCATCGACAGGTCGGCCATGTTGAGCGTGCCGGCCACGCCGTAGAGCAGCGCCACGCCGATGAGGAACAGCAGCGAGGCCACCAGGTTGATGGCGATGTAGTGCAGCCCGGCGCGCACCCGCGCCGGCCCGTCGCCATGCAGCAGCAGCCCGTAGCTGGCGGCCAGCAGCACCTCGAAGAAGACGAACAGGTTGAACAGGTCGCCGGTGAGGAAGGCGCCGTACAGCCCCACGAGCTGCAGCTGGAACAGGGCGTGGAAATAGACGCCGGCCTGGTGCCAGCGCGCCAGCGCGTAGAGCAGCGAGGCCAGCGCCACGCCGCCGGCAAGCACCGCCATCAATGCCGAGAGCCGGTCGGCCACCAGCACGATGCCGAAGGGCACCGGCCAGTTGCCCGGCAGGTACAGCGCGAAGGCCTGCGCCGCGTCGCCCACGCCGACTCGGCGCAGCAGCAGCACCGCCAGCAGCAGCCCGGCCACCGTGGAGGCCAGGTTGAGCGCCGCCTTGATGCCGCGGCGCTTGGTGCCCAGCAGCAGCATGAGCGCGGCCGTGGCCAGCGGCAGCAGCACCGGCGCGACCACCAGGTGCTGCAGCGGCGCGGCCGTGAGGGAGGCGAGCTCGTTCACGGTTTCTCCTCCTGCCCGTCCACATGGTCGCCGCCGCTCAGGCCCCGCAGCGCCAGCAGCACCACCAGGAACAGCGCCGTGGTGGCAAAGCCGATCACGATGGCCGTGAGCACCAGCGACTGCGGCAGCGGGTCGGTGTAGTTCTCCAGGTTGGCGGCGAGCCCGGGCTTGACGATGGGCTCCTTGTCGATGGACAGGCTGCCGACGCTGAAGATGAAGAGGTTGACCGCGTACGACAGCAGCGACAGCCCGATGAGGACCTGGAAAGTACGCGGGCGCAGCACCAGCCACACGCCCGCACCCGCCATCACGCCGATGGCCAGGGACACCACGATCTCCATCAGGCGCTCTCCTCGCTGGGGTGGTCGTCTTCAGTGCGGCGGCGCACGCGCAGCGACTGGTGGGCGATGGCCGTGAGCAGCAGCAGCGTCGAGCCCACCACCACGGCGAACACGCCCAGGTCGAAGAAGGTGGCGCTGGGCAGATGCACCTCGCCGATGAGCGGCAGCGTGAAGTGCGCGGTGTGCGTGGTCAGGAAGGGATGGCCCACGCCCAGCGAGCCCAGCCCGGTGGCGATGGCCAGCAGCAGGCCCACGGCGATCCAGCGCGGCGGGCGCAGGGTCATGCGCGCCTCGACCCAGCGCGTGCCGCTGACCATGTACTGGGCGATGAAGGCGATGGCCACCACCAGCCCGGCGACGAAGCCCCCGCCGGGCTCGTTGTGCCCGCGCAGGAACAGGTGCACGGCGTACATCATCGCCACCGGCAGCAGCAGCCGCACCAGCACCGCGGGCACCTCCAGGTAGCGCTGCTCGCCCTCGGCTGCGCTGGGCCGCTCGGTCAGGTCGCTGTGCACGTTGCCGCCGACCACGCGCTGCTGCGCCGGCCGGTGGATCACCTCTTGCGGCGGCCTGAAGCGGCGCAGCAGCGCAAACACCGTCAGGCCCACGATGCCCAGCACCGAGATCTCGCCCAGCGTGTCGAAGGCGCGGAAGTCCACCAGCATCACGTTGACGACGTTGCTGCCGCCGCCGCGCGGCAGCGCGTTTTCGAGGAAGTAGGGCGAGATGCTCAGCGGCGCATGGCGCGTGAGCAGCGCGTAGGACAGCGCGGCCAGCCCCGCGCCCAGCAGCAGCGCCAGCACGAAATCGCGCCGCCGCCGCCAGCGCGCGCGGCCCGCGATGCGCGGGTCGTCCCGCTCCACCCGCCGCGGCAGCCAGCGCAGACCCAGCAGGAACAGCACCAGCGTGACCACCTCGACGGCCAGCTGCGTCAGCGCCAGGTCGGGCGCGGAGAACCAGGCGAAGGTGATGCACAGCGCCAGCCCCACCATGCCCAGCATGATCAGCGCCGCCAGGCGGTGGAACTTGGCCTGCCACGCCGCGCCGATGGCGCAGGCACCGGCGATGATCCACAGCAGCACGAACTCCAGCGTGGCCGGCACGCGCGCCCGGCTGCCCCACTCCAGCGGCACGATCAGCGCCGAGCCCAGCGCCGCCGCGCCGGCGATGGCAAGCATCCAGAAGAGTTGCGGCTGCAACCGCCGCGTGCCCGCCCAGCGCCGCACGCGCCAAGCCAGCGCGGTGACCCAGGCCAGGCCGCGCTCGAACATCCGCTTGCCGTCGAAGGGCATCAGCGGCGCGGTCTTGCTGCGGCGCTGCTTGAAGTGCCCGGCGAAGCGCAGGTAGATCACGAGCCCGAGCGCCAGCGCGATCACGCTCATCAGCAGCGGCAGGTTGAAGCCGTGCCACACCGCCAGGCTGTAGTCCGGCAGCGTGCCGCCCACCACCGGCCGCGCCGCGGTCGCCAGCATCGGCCCGATGGACCACGCCGGCAGCGTGCCCACCACCACGCAGCCCAGCACCAGCAGCTCCACCGGCACGCGCATCCAGTGCACGGGCTCGTGCGGCCGGCGCGGCAGGTTGCGCGCGGGCGGGCCGAAGAACACGTCATGCCCGAAGCGCAGCGAGTACACCACCGCGAACACCCCCGCCAGCGTCGCGGCCAGCGGCAGCACGATCTCCACGCCCGGGTGCGCCGTGACGAACACCGTCTCGGCGAAGAACATCTCCTTGGACAGGAAGCCGTTGAGCAGCGGCACGCCGGCCATGGCCGCGCAGGCCACGATGGCCAGCGTGCCGGTGACGGGCATGTTGCGGTACAGGCCATCCAGGCGGCGCATGTCGCGCGTGCCGGTCTCGTGGTCGATGATGCCCACCGACATGAACAGCGAGGCCTTGAAGGTGGCGTGGTTCATCATGTGGAACACCGCCGCCACCGCGGCCAGCGGGCTGTTGAGCCCCAGCAGCAGCGTCACCAGCCCCAGGTGGCTGATGGTCGAGTACGCCAGCAGCCCCTTGAGGTCGTTCTGGAACATGGCGGCGTAGGCGCCCAGCAGCAGCGTGGCCAGCCCGGCGCCGCCCACCGTCCAGAACCACGCGTCGGTGCCCGCGAGCACCGGCCACAGCCGCGCCAGCAGGAACACGCCGGCCTTGACCATGGTGGCCGAGTGCAGGTAGGCCGACACGGGCGTGGGCGCGGCCATGGCGTGCGGCAGCCAGAAGTGGAAGGGGAACTGCGCGCTCTTGGTCAGCGCGCCCAGCAGGATCAGGCCCAGCGCCAGCGGGTACAGCGGGTGCGCGCGCACCGTGTCCCCGGACGCCAGCACGGCGTCGAGCTCATGGCTGCCGGCGATGTGGCCCAGGATCAGCAGCCCCGCCAGCAGCGCCAGCCCGCCCGTGGCCGTGACGGTGAAGGCCATGCGCGCGCCGCGCCGCGCGTCCTTGCGGTGGTACCAGTAGCCGATGAGCAGGAACGAGAAGACGCTGGTGAGCTCCCAGAACACGACCAGCTGGATCAGGTTGCCCGCCGTCACCACGCCCAGCATCGCGCCCATGAAGCCCAGCAGCAGCGAGTAGAAGCGCGCCGTCGGGTCCTCGGGCGAGAGGTAGTAGCGCGCGTAGACGATCACCAGCAGCCCCATGCCGCTGACCAGCATCGCGAACATCCAGGCGAAGCCGTCGAGCCGCACGATGATGTCCACGCCCAGCCCCGGCAGCCAGGGCAGCCGCTCGCTCACCACGCCGCCGCCGGCCACCTCCGGATAGAGCAGCGCCAGCGGCACGGCCACGCCCAGCGCCACCACCGCCGCCCACAGCGACTCGATGTTGCGCGCATTGGTCGGCAGCAGCGCCGCGGCGGCGCTGCCTACGAAGGGGAGGAGAAGAAGCAGCAGCAGGGACATCGAGGCGGAGTCTAGGGCTACGGGAGCGCGTGCCTGGGTGGACGATCAAATTTGAAGGAGCAGGGAGCGAGCCCGCAGGTTCCGTTGCCGACGCGTGAAAGCCCAAACTTTTCCGGGTCCGGCCAATTGCGCGCGAGGCGCGGAGCGCGTGCCATGGAACGAAGCGCGGCAGTGCCGTACCAAGCTGTAGCCGCCGGTCCGTCGCGACGGGCCGGCACCGGATCAGCCTGTTCACAGAAAGGACGCCATGAGCACCCTGGGCCCCATCCTCGTCGCCACCGACTTCTCAGCGCCCGCCCGGCATGCCGCGCAGCGTGGGGCCCGCATTGCCCGTGAGACCGGCTCGCCGCTGTCGCTGCTGCACGTGCTGCCCGGCGACGCGCTGGAGCTGCTGCGCGAGTGGCTCGGCAACGACAACGCCGCGGAGCCCCAGTTGCTGGAGCAGGGGCGCAGGCAACTGCTGCGGCTGGCGCAGGAGCTGCAGACGGCGCACCAGGTGCCGCGCATCGACAGCAGCGCCCGGGCCGGCCAGGTCCTGCACGAGATCCTGTGCGAAGCCGAGGAGCGGCAGGCCGGGCTGCTGGTGCTGGGCGCCCGGGGCGCGGGCTTCCTGCGCCGCCTGCTGGTGGGCACCACTGCCGACCGGCTCATGCGCCGCACCGTGCGGCCGCTGCTGGTGGTGCGCCAGACGCCGCACGAGCCCTACCGCCGCGTGCTGGTGCCGGTTGACTTCTCACCCTGGTCTGCCCATGCCGTGGCGCTGGCGCACCGCGTGGCGCCTCACGCCCGCCTCGTGCTCATGACCGTCTACGAGGTGCCCTTCGAGGACAAGCTGCGCTTTGCCGGCGTCGAGGAGGCCACGGTGGCGCAGTACCGCCAGCGCAGCCGCGAGCAGGCCACCCAGCGCCTGGACGCGCTGGTGCTGCGCACGGGGCTCAAGGCCGGGCAATGGGAGCCGTGCGTGCTCGAAGGCGAGGCCTCGCTGCGCGTCGTCGAGCAGGAGCAGGAGCAGGACTGCGACCTGGTCGTGCTGGGCAAGCACGGCCGCTCGCTGACCGAGGACATGCTGCTGGGCAGCGTGACCAAGCATGTGCTGGCCGAGGGCAGCGCGGACCTGCTGATCTCGACGGCGCACGAGGCCGTGGAGCCGGTGGCCGGCACGGCCCCGGCATAGCCTGGCGGCCTGGCGGCGCTACAGCGTGTAGATGCCGCTGGCCTCGGGCTGGAACTCGATGGCTTCCACCCGGGCCGCGCCTTCCCAGCCGCTGGGCAGGCGCCAGCGCGCCACCTCGCCCACGCGCAGCCCCAGCACCGCCATGCCCACGGGCGAGAGCACCGACACGAAGCCGCGCCCGGGCTCGGCGTCGGGCGGGTAGCACAGCGTGAGGGTCAGCGGCGTGCCGGTCTCCAGGTCGCTGAGCCGGATGCGCGAGTGCATGGTCACCACGTCGGGCGGCACCTCGCGCGGGGACAGCAGGTCGGCCTGGTGCAGCACGGAGGCCAGGGGATGGCCGCCTTCGGGGCGGTGCTTGATCAACCGGCCGATGCGGCTGTAGTCCAGCTCGGTCAGCGTGCGTTCTTCGGCGCTCAGGATGTGCATCCTCGTCTCCTCGATTCGATGTGCGGCGCAGGCATGGCTGCGCCAGGGCGCTGTGCTGAAGGCCCGGCGATCGGAAGTTGCGCGCAAGATGGAACTGGAATCGGGATCGCCGGGCTCAACAGGGTGCGGCCGGCTGGCGGCGGCCCGGACTGCGCCGCCACGCACCGGCGCGACCGCCGACCAACCAGGTCGCGGCAACGCGGGGCAGAACAGAGGCATCCATGGGCGCGGAGCTTAGGCGCAGGATCTTTTCGCAGGCAAGCGCATGCCCATTGCGCCTGCTACCTCATGTCAGACAACTTGGTCAAGCCAAGGGGCCTGCGTTGGCGCCGGGATGAGGACATTGCTGTGGCTCTAAGACCGATTCAGCGAGGCCGATCACAATGCCCCGTTCTCGCCGGCCGCATGCTGTCAGACAGATCGCATGTCCGGTGCCCGCTCAACGATCCCCGCCTCTTTGGACTTCCGTGTAGCGATGACTTGCGCCGCTTCCACCCGCCCTGCAGCCACGGCTGCTGACTTCTTCACGTTGCCGCGGAACGTGTTCCTGCTCGCGACGCTGTGCTGCCTGCTGTGGGGCAGCGCCTATCCGGCGATCAAGAACGGCTACGAGCTGTTTGCCATCGGCGCGGGCGACGTGCCGTCCAAGCTCGTGTTCGCGGGCTACCGCTTCGTGCTGGCCGGCGCGGCGCTGCTGGCGCTGGCGGCGCTGCTGCGCAAGGACGTGCTGGGCCCGCTGCGCCGCCAGTGGGGGATGCTGACGGCGCTGGGCTTCGCGCAGACCACGCTGCAGTACATCTTCTTCTACGTCGGCCTGGCCTACACGACCGGCGTGAAGGGCTCGATCATGAATGCGACCGGCACCTTCTTCAGCGTGCTGCTGGCGCACTTCCTCTATCACAACGACCGGCTCAGCGCGCGCAAGCTGCTGGGCTGCCTGGTCGGCTTCGCCGGCGTGATGGTGGTGAATTTCCAGCCCGCGCTGCTGGACTTCGAGTTCACGCTGCTGGGCGAAGGTTTCATCGTCATCGCCGCCTTCGTGCTGTCGGCCGCGTCCATCTACGGCAAGCGCGTGTCGCAGCGCATGGATGCGATGGTGATGACGGGCTGGCAGCTGGCCATCGGCGGCGTGCTGCTGCTGGCGCTGGGCTACGGTGCGGGCGGCACGCTCACGGGCTTCACGCCCGCCTCCACCGCGCTGTTGCTGTACCTGGCGCTGCTGTCCTCGGCGGCTTTCGCGCTGTGGAGCATGCTGCTCAAGCACAACCGCGTCAGCCTGGTGACGGCCTTCAATTTCCTGGTGCCGATCTTCGGCGCGCTGCTGTCGGCGCTGTTCCTCAACGAGAGCATCCTGGAGTGGAAGAACGCGCTGGCGCTGCTGCTGGTGTGCTGGGGCATCTGGATGGTCACGCAGGAGGCGGCGACGGTGACGTCATCGGCTGCGCGGCCAGCGCGTTGACCGTTCGTTCTCAGCGCCCCCGCTCTCCCACCCCCCGCCCATCGCCTGGTGCAGCGCCACCATGGCGTTGAGCTCGTCGCCTACGGACTGCACCAGGGCCAGCTCGGCCGCCAGCAGGCTGCGTTGCGCGTCCAGCTGTTCCAGGTAGGAGGAGTAGCCGGCCTGGTAGCGGTTGGCCGCGTGCCGCCAGGCCTCGCTCACGGCCTCGCGCTGTGCCTGCAGGTGAGCGCGCTGCTCGCGCAGCCGGGCGACGGCACTGAGGTTGTCCTCCACCTCGCGCAGCGCCACCAGCACGGTGCGCTGGTAGGCCCACGCGGCCTGATCGCGCCGCGCCGCCGCCACATCCGCCTGGGCCCGCAGGCGCCCGGCCGAGAAGATGGGCGCCAGCACGCTGGCGCCGAGGGTCCAGATCGTCACCGGGTCATTCAGGCTCGACGCGAACACCTGTCCGGCCGTGGCCGTCAGCCGCAGCTGCGGCAGGAACTGCGCGCGCGCGGCGGCCAGCGTCGCGTCCGAGGCCGCCAGCGTGGACTCGGCCTGCGCGATGTCGGGCCGGCGCCGCAGCAGCTCGCTGGGCAGCGCCGGCGGCACGGGCGGCAGCGCGAGCGCCTGCAAGGCCGCGCCGCGGCGCACCGGCCCGGGCACCTGGCCGGCCAGCACCGACAGCGCATGCTCCTGGCGCGCGATGGCGGCCTCGGCCTGGGGCAGCTGCTGCGCCGTGGCCTCGTACTCGGCCTGGGCCTGGCGCCACTCCAGGTCCGAGGTGTAGCCCACCGCCGCGCGCCGCGCCGCCAGGCGCAGCGAGTCCTCGCGCGAGCGCAGCGTCTCGTGCAGGATCTCCAGCCGCGCATCCAGCACGCGCAGCGTGACGTAGCCGCTGGCGGCGGCGGCCGCGACGCCCAGGGCCACGGCATCGCGGGCCTGCTCGGTGGCGACGCTGCCCGCCTCGGCCGCCCGAACCTGGTCGGCGATGCGGCCGAACAGGTCCACCTCGTAGGCGGCCTGGAACAGCGGCTGGGCGCCGGTGGACTCGGTGGGACGGCCCAACGGGTCCAGGCTGCGCGAGCGCGTCGCGCCGACGGCCAGGTCCAGCGTGGGCCAGCGCTGCGAGCGCGCCACCTGCTCCTGCGCGCGGGCCTCGCGCACCCGCGCGACGGCGGTGGCGATGTCGGTGTTGTTCGCCAGCGCCGCCTCCACCCATTGCGCCAGCACCGGGTCGCCGAAGTCGCGCCACCAGTCGGGGCGCTGCGGCGCCGTGGCGTCGAGCCGGGTCTGCCACTGCTGCGGCAGTGCCAGCGGCGGCGGCGTTGACAGGGGCGGGGCCGTGCCGGCGCAGCCGGCCAGCAGCGCGGCGCCCGCCACCACGGTCCAGCGCGTCATGGCGCCGTCCCGGAGGCCGCCGCCTCGACCGCGGCCGTGTCCACATGCGCCTGCACCGACATGCCCGGCCGCAGGCGCGGCAGCAGCGGCTGGCCGGGGTCGAGCGTGATGCGCACGCTCAGGCGCTGCGGCACCTTCACGAAGTTGCCGGTGGCGTTGTCGGGCTTGATGACCGCGAACTCGTTGCCCGTGGCCGGCGCGATGCGCTCGACGTGGCCGTCGAGCCGCGCCCCGCCCAGCGCATCGACCGTCACCCAGGCCGGCTGGCCGGGGCGCATCCGCGCCGTCTGCGCCTCCTTGAAGTTGGCCACGATCCACACCGTGGGCGGCACCAGGAACAGCAGCTGCGAGCCCGCCGTCACGTACTGGCCGATGCGCACGCCCACCTCGCTGACGCGGCCGTCGCGCGGCGCGGCGATCTCGGTGTTGGCCAAGTCGATCTCGGCCAGCCGCAGCGCCGCCTGCGCGCTTTGCACGCCCGCCTCCAACCCGGCGCGGCCCACCGTCACCGTGCGCAGCTGCTCTTGGGCGACGCTGCGCTGCGCCTGGGCCTGCTGCAGCGCGGCCTCGGCCTGGCGCAGCGCGGCCAGCGTCTGGTCGCGCTCGCGCAGCGACACGGAGCGGTCCGCCGCCAGCTCCTCGACGCGGCGCATGTCGGCCTGCGCGCGCTCCAGCTGGGCGCGGGCGCTGGCCACCGCCGCGCCCTGCCCCTGCAGGCCGGCGGCCGCGGAGCGCCGGCTCTGCGCCGAGTTGGCCAGGGTCGCCTGCTGCACCGCGATGGCTGCGCGCGCCTGCTCGACGCGCTGGCGGTAGATGCGCGCGTCGATGCGCACGATCGGCTGGCCCCGGCGCACCTCCTGGAAGTCCTGGACCAGCACCTCCGTGACGTAGCCGTTGACCTGCGGGCTGATCACGGTGGTCTGGCCGCGCACGTAGGCGTTGTCGGTGGACTGCACATGGAGCCTGAAGGGCGGCAGCCCCCAGGCGTAGAGCACGACCAGCGCCCCCGCGAGCACGAAGGCCACGAACACCAGCGTCATGCGCAGCCCGCTGCGCGGCGGCGCCCAGCCCTTGGGCGCCGGCGGCGGTGGCGCGGCCGGCGCCTCGGCCTGCGTCTCGGCGACTTCCACCGGGTCGTCGAGCCGGGTGTGATCGTCGCCGGCCGGGGGACGGGCACCGGCGTTGGCCGTTTCACGCGGGGGCTGTTTCAAGGGCCGCCTTTCTCTGGAGCTGGTGAGGGGGTGGAGCCTTCGGCGGCACGGCTGGCGCGCAGGCGGGCCAGCGTCGCCAGGTCCTCGGCCAGCGGGTTGATGCCCTTGACGCGGTAGAGCAGCCAGCGCGCGCCGACGAGCAGGAAGGCCAGCGTGGCCAGCGTGCCGATCACGAGAAACACGTCGTTGAAGGCCAGCACGTTGGCCTCGCGGCTGACCTGCTGGCTCAGCAGCGTGCTGCCCACGGTGCGGCGCGCGGCCGGATCGGCCAGGACGCGGCCGTAGCTCAGCGCCAGCAGGTCCAGCCGGCCGGCCACCAGCGGGTCGGTGCCCACCAGCGCCTGCACCAGCTCGTTGGAGTGCAGCCGCTCGCGCGCGATCTGGATGCTGCCCAGCAGCGACGCGCCGGCCAGGCCGCCCAGGGTCTGCGAGATGCCGAACACCGCGGAGAAGCTGATGAGGTGGCTCGGCCCCCGGGCCAGCGCGCGCAGGATGCCGCTCATCATCAGCGGGCCCATGAAGTAGGTCGCGGCGAAGGCGATGAGCGCCTGGCTGACATGGAAATTGGCCGGCCGCGTGAGGTTGCTGGCGTCGGCGTCCATGAAGGCGCCCACGGCGATGAGCGCCAGCGAGATCACCACCGGCCGCAGCAGGTCCTGGGGATTGAGCGTGGCCAGGCTGGCGGCTAGGCCGGCCACCGTGGCCAGGGTCACGATGGCGTAGAGCGTCACCAGCTGGTCCGGTCCCATGCCAAGGACGGTCAGCAGCCCGGTGGAGCCGAAGCCCTGCTCCGACAGCAGCACCCGCATGGTCATGCCCAGCGTGGCGAACTTCAGGATCTGGCCGCTGGCCATCCAGCGGGTGTTGAGCAGCGGATTGGCGCGGTTGTGCTCCACCAGCATGGCCGTGCCCAGCAGCACCATGGCCGCCGCCAGCGCCGCGCCGATCCAGGGCGTGCTCCACCAGACCACGCGGCCCACCGCGAACACGCCGCACAGCAGCGCCATGCCCGGCGCGAACAGCGCGAAGGTCAGGAAGTCCAGCGGCTCGAAGGTCTTGACGTGCTCGCTGGGCGGCAGCGGCAGCAGCGCCACGCAACCCAGGCACAGCAGCGACAGGCCCCACTCCAGCAGGTACAGGTTCTGCACCTCGCCGCCTTGCAGCAGCGCCGGCGAGATCACGCGCGCCAGCGGCAGCGCGATCTGCGAGATGCCCACGCCCAGCACCATCCCGCCCAGGCGAGCCTGCGCCGACATGGACTGGATCACGTAGAACAGCGCCAGCGTGGACAGCCCGCTGCCGACGATGCCGCTGGCCGCGCGCACCACCATCTCCGTCGCATAGCCTTGCACATACAGCTGCAGCAGGCTCACCACGGCGAAGGCCGGCAGGAAGATGCGCGTGAACCAGCCCGTGCCGAACTGCTGCCGGAACTTGATCAGCAGCAGGCTCATGCACACGTTGGTCATCGAGTAGGCCGCCGTGAGCCAGGCGCCCTGCACGCTGGTCAGGCCCAGCGCGCCCTGGATCTGCGGCAGGTTGGCGAGCAGCAGCCCGTTGCCGAACCCGCCCGTGAGCCCCAGCAGCACGCCGATGCACAGGTAGGCCAGCCGCCGCAGCTTCGGATGCTCGGGCGTGGCGGGCGAGCCGGGCATGAACGGACGCTCATGCGGCTTGAACTGGTAGGCCGAGGCGGACGGCAGGGCCGGCTCGGGCTTGCGATGGGCCATGGCGACGCCCAAGGCAAGGGCCGTTCCCGCGGCGCTGATCCCGGCTTCGCTTCGGCCATGAAATGGCCCGTTCGCCCTGAGAGCCGCAGCGTGCAGGCCGTGTGCGAGGTGCGGGCGGACTCCGGCTTGGCCCAGGGGCCCAGCTCCGCGCCTGCACCTGCTGGCGGCGCGGCGCCAGCGGTCCATGGGCGTGGCCATGGCCGCCTGCGTCCTGCTGGCCTGGGGCGCGTTGCGGCTGCGGCGTCGGCGCCGACTCAACGCATCTGGAACAGCTCCTGGTGGAACTGCCGCGGCGGCAGGCCGTGGGCGATCAGGTCCTTGCGCAAGGCCTGGCCGAATCGGGCTGGGCCGCAGAACCAGATGCTGGCTTCGCGCCAGTCGGGCACCGTGGCGCGCAGCCGTGGGCCGTCGAGCCGGCCGTCCTGCGCGTCCACCAGGAGGTGCAGCCGCACGCCGGCAGCGCGGGCGTCGGCCTGGAGCTTGTCGATGGCGGAGGCCTCGTGGACCGCGGTCGGGTGGAACAGGTCGATCGGCAGGGCCTGCGGCTGCGCCGCCAGCTGCTTCATGCGCGCGACGAAGGGCGTGATGCCGATGCCCGCGCCGATCCAGATCTGGCGCCGTGAGCCGTCCTCGAAGTCGAAGCAGCCGTAGGGCCCTTCCACCGTCACCGGCATGCCGACCTTCAAGCGCTCGTGGAGCCGGCCGGTGTGGTCGCCCAGCGCCTTGGTGATGAAGGTGATGCGCCGCTCCTGCGGGTTCCAGGCCGAGGCGATGGTGTAGGGATGCGCGCCCTCGCGCGGGTCCGAGGTGGCGAAGGCGAACTGCCCGGCCGCATGGCCCGGCCAGCCGGGCTGCAGCGCGACGCGCGACTCCAGCACGCGCAGCGCGGGGTGGTACTCCAGCGCGTCGATGACGCCGGCCACCTTGCGCCCGGCGCCCACGCGTCCGGCCAGCACCCGCAGCGCGGCCACGCTGCCGCCCAGCAGCAGCGCCGCCACCAGCCAGCCCACCGGCTGGCGCCAGTAGCTGAACTTCACCAGCACCGCCGCGTGGTAGACGAGCGCCAGGTAGGCCACGGCCAGCCATTTGTGCGTCTTCCTGAAGAGGTGATAGGGGAAGCGCTTGACCAGCGCCAGCACCATCAGCAGCGCCGCGGCGTAGAAGGCCCATTCGCCCACCGACTCGGCCAGGCCGCGCTGGCCGCGCAACCAGCCCTCGATGGCGCCGAGCTGCGAGGGGTCCGGGCGCGGCCCGCGCGGCGGGCGCACGAGCCAGCCCCAACCCACCATCCACTTCGTGCCGCGTCCCACCCACCAGTGCAGCACCGAGACCACCAGCGCCGTGATGCCCAGCCACTTGTGCAGCCGATAGAGCTTGTCCAGGCCGTCCAGGTGCGGCTCCAGCCACTTGGGGCGCAGCGCCAGCAGCATCGCGACGCTCATCGCGCCGATGGCGATGACGCCGCTGAGCTGCATGAACACGGTGCGGAACGGGAAGTAGCCGAAGGGCTGCGGCCACAGCGTGTCGGCCAGCAGCCATGACACCCCCAGCAGCGCCAGCGTGGCGACCAGGGCGACTTTGATCCGTTTCATCAGGCACCTCCCGAGGCCTTGGACAGTGCGGGCCGGTTCCTCAGCCGGAACGAGACCGAAGCCCTGAACCGGCCGAGGCCGACTCGCGTTGCTAGCTTCCTCGGGTACGGGCTCACTCACATGGCCGGCGTCGAGGAAGTCGCAGCAGAGTTGAGAACGCGACGGTTATAGCCCCGGGTAATTGCTGCTTGATTAACGGACGTCAGTCAGGCTTGACGTGGCCGGCCTTCACCACCTCGGTCCAGCGCGGGATCTCGCGCGCGATCAGCTCGCCGAGGGCCTTGGGCGTGGTGGGCGTGGGGATGGCGCCCTCACCGGCCAGTTGCTGGGCCACCGCGGGCATCTGCAGCGCCTTGTTGATTTCGGCATTGAGCCGTTCCACCACGGCCGCCGGCGTGCCGGCCGGCGCGACGATGCCGTACCACTGGTCGGCCTCGAAGCCGGGAAAGCCGCTCTCCGCCACGGTGGGCACCTCGGGCAGCGAGGCCAGGCGCTGCGGGCTGGAGACGGCCAGCGCGCGCAGGCGGCCGTTGCGCACATGCGGCAGCACCCCGGGCGCGCCGGTGAAGGTGGCATCCACCTGCCCGCCCAGCAGGTCGGTCACCGAGGGCGCCGTGCCCTTGTAGGGAATGTGCAGCATGGGGAACTTCGCCATGAGCTTCAGATACTCGAAGGCGATGTTGGCGGCGCTGCCGTTGCCGCCGGAGGAATAGGTGAGCTTGCCCGGCTGGGCGCGCGCCGTCCGGATCAGGTCGTCCAGTGTCCTGATGGGCGAATTGGCGTTGACCACCAGCACGTTGGGCACGCGCGCCACCCAGGCCACCGGCACGAAGCTCTTGAGCGGGTCGTAGGGCAGCCTGGGATAGAGCGCCGGGTTGACCGCCAGCGTGCCGATGTGGCCCATCAGCAGCGTGTGGCCGTCGGCCTCGGCGCGTGCCGCCTCGGTGGCGCCCAGCGAACCGCCGGCGCCGGGCTTGTTGTCGATCACCACGGTCTGGCCGAGCGCAGGGCCCAGCTTGGCGCCGATGGCGCGCGCCAGGATGTCGGTGGAGCCGCCCGGCGGGAACGGCACGATCAGCCGCAGCGTCTTGCCGGACTGGGCGCGAACCGCGGGCCAGGCGGCCGAGGCCAGGGCGCCCAGCAGGATCGCTCGGCGCCGGGGTGCGTGGTGGTTGTGCTCCATCCTCGTCTCCTTGTGTGAGTCCTTGCCCGGCGGGCCGGCAAGCGATGGGCCGTGGTCAGGCCTGGGCGCGCCGGCTCAGCAGCACCGCGCCGGCGGCCAGCGCCGCGGGGATGGCCAGCAGCGACAGGATCGTCTCGAAGCTCCAGCCCAGGCCCAGCAGCAGGCCGCCGATGGCCGAGCCGAAGATGCTGCCGAAGCGGCCCATGCCCAGCATCCAGCTCACGCCGGTGGCGCGCGCCATGGTCGGGTAGCACGAGGGCGCGTAGGCATTGAGGCCGGTCTGCGCGCCGCTCATGCAGAAGCCCACCAGCGCCACCAGCAGCCCCAGCGCCGCCGACATCGTGCCGCTGTAGGCCAGCAGCAGCACGCTGGCCGCGCCGGCCAGGTAGCCCAGGCTGATCACGCGCGTCGGGGCGCGCTTGTCCATCAGCCAGCCGACGAACACGCCGCCGACGGTGCCGCCGATCTGGAACAGGGCCGTCATGTTCGCGGCCTGCGACACGGTGAGGCCGGCGTCCTTGAACAGCGTGGGCAGCCAGCCGGTGAGCAGGTAGATGACCATGAGACCCATGAAGTAGGTCAGCCACAGCGCGCCCGACATCAGGCCGAAGCCCTTGGAAAACAGCAGCCGCACCGGCGTCTTGGCCGGCGTCTCCGGCTCCTGCGACACGAAGGCCGTGCCCGCCGGGAAGGTGGCGCCGCAGACGCGGCCCAGCGTGCGGGCGATGCGCTGCGCCGGCGCGCCGCGCACGGCCAGGAAGCGCGAGGACTCGGGCAGCAGCAGCATCAGCAGCGGCACCAGTGCCAGCGGCACCAGGCCGCCGGCCACCAGCACGGCGCGCCAGCCGTACACGGGAATGAGCGAGGCCGCCACGAAGCCCACCAGCGCCGAGCCCAGGTTGAAGCCGGTGAACATCATGGTCACCATCAGCGAGCGCGACTTCTCGGGCACGTACTCCGACAGCAGCGTCGTGGTGTTGGGCATCGCCGCGCCCAGGCCGATGCCGGTGAGAAAGCGCAGCCCCATCAACTCCGTCACGTTGTGGGCGTAGGACGCCGCCAGCGTGAACAGCGCGAAGGCCAGCACCGAGCCCACCAGCACCTTCTTGCGCCCCACCTTGTCGGAGGCCGGACCGGCTAACAGCGCGCCGACCACCAGGCCGATGGGCGCGGCGCTCATCACCATGCCGAAGGCGGCGCGCGAGATGCCCCACTCCTGCAGGATGGTGGGCGCCACGAAGCCCATGATCGCGACGTCCATGCCGTCGGCCGCGACGATGAGGAAGCACAGGCCGAGCACCAGCCACTGGTAGCCGGACATCGGCCGCGCGTTGATGAAGGTGCGCACGTCCACCGTGGACGCTGCGGAAAAGGAATTCAAGCTTGTCTCCTGAGAGTCGTGATAACCGGGCCGGCTGTCGCCTTGAACAGCCGCGGTGTGCGGGCCGCCTCCGGGGGCGGCGGATGTCGTTGACACGGGCTTGTCTCCATGGCTGCGATCAACGGCTCCTTGCGCCAGCTCCAGGGAGCTGCGCCGGCCGTTTGATCTGTGTCACGAGAAAGTCGCGACTCTAGGGACGAGGGCCCTCGGCCATAAGATGACGCGAAGGCGGGCGCGATAACCGAGGAATATCAGGGTTAACCTGAGTTCGAAGGGCGCCTCACTGCCGCTCGATCTTGGCCTCCGCGATCACGGCGGACCAGCGCTTGATCTCCGAGGCCAGCAGCGTCTGCAACTCCTGCGGCGTGCCGCCCTTGGGGCGCACGCCCAGCTTCTGCAGCTGCTGCTGCACTTCGGGCTGCTTCAGCGCGTCGTTGGCGGCCCGGTTCAGGCGCTCGATGACGGCCTGCGGCGTCTTGGCCGGCACGGCCAGCGCGTTCCAGGAGGCGACGTTGTAGTTGCGCACGCCCGACTCCTGCACGGTCGGCACGTCGGGCAGCGTCGGGAAGCGCTTGTCCGAGGTCACGGCCAGGGCGCGCAGCGTCTTGCCCGTGACCTGCGACAGGAAGGGGCCCAGGATCTCGAAGCCGATGTCGATCTCACCGCCGCGCAAGGCGGTCAGCACCGCCGCGGAGGCCTTGTAGGGCACGATCACCGCGTCGATGCCGGCTGTGGTCTTGAACAGCTCGGCCGCCAGGTGCTGGGTGGAGCCTATGGAAATGGTGCCGATGGTGAGCTTGCCCGGGTTGGCCTTGGCGTAGCCGATCACTTCGGCCAGGCTCTTGAAGCGCGAGCCGTTGTCCACGAAGGCCGCCAGGTCGAAGAAGCCCAGCGTGGCCACGGGCGCGAAGTCGCGGATCGAGCTGAAGGGCAGCTTCTTGAACAGTCCCTCGCTGACGGCGTTGGAATTGCTCATCAGCAGCACGGTGTAGCCGTCGGGCGCGGCCTTGGCCACCGCCTGGGAGGCGACGATGCTGCCGGCGCTGGGCCGGTTGTCGATCACGATGGTCTGGCCCAGCGACTTGGCCACGGCCTGCGTCACGGTGCGGGCCGTGATGTCGGCGATGCCGCCCGGCGCGAAGGGCACGATCAGCGTGATGGTCTTGGCGGGCCAGGCCGGTTGCGCCTGCACCCAGCGGGCGGCCGGCAGCGCGAGCGCTGCGGTGAGCAGGCGGCGGCGGGTGGGCTGGAACCGAGGCCGGTGCGAGGAAGTCATGGGGAAAGTCTCCGAGGCAATTCACCGCGCAGCATATGGCGGGCCCAGGGCGACGGGCTCGCGCGGTCCCGGCACAAGCGCGTGCAGGCGTCGCGCGATGTTCGCGCGACGCCTGCGGGGGCGGGCTTGGCCGGGATGCGGCGGTGCGGCCGGTGCGGGCCGGCGTGGGGCACTCAGTCCGGCGACGCCGGTGCGCCCTCGAATGTTCCCGGGCCGCCGGATGACGGCCCGGGTGCTTGGCGCTTCAGGTCAGCCCTTCTTGCTGTCCCAGGCCAGCGTGGCGGCGTCCTTGCCGGCCACGGAGTACAGCGCGCCCGGCGCGTTGCGCGTGGCCTGGAACTGCTCCAGCGTCTCGCCGCGCATGGCGGCGTAGATGTGCAGGTTGGACACGCCCACCACCGCGCCCAGCTTCTCCAGCACGAAGAAGGAGGCGCCGTACTGGATGAGCGCGCGCCAGTCGCGCCGTCGCACCATGTCGCGCTCGTGTTCGCTCAGGCCGGCTGCTTCATAGGCCGCCTCGGGCGCCTCCAGGAAGCGCGCGCGCTGCTCGGGGATGATGAGGTCGTGCAGGAAGCGGTTGAGGCGGTAGGCCTTGACGCTGCGCTCCAGCGTGAACGCGTAGGTGCCCTGCAGCTTCTCCGCGCCCTGGAGTTGCAGGCCCATGGCGTCGCGGTGGCGCGCCAGCACCGATTCGGGCAGCGGCCCGGTGGCGCACTCGAAGATGGCGGTGGCGATGCCCGTCATCGACGGCAGGTAGTAGCTGCGGTGCCTGCACTCGACCTTGGCGCCCAGCGCGCCGCGCATGGTCAGCCACATGATGACCTCGGCACCCTCCATGCCGCCGAGCTCGGCGTACTCGGCGTGCGTCATGTCGGCGAGCTGTTCGGGATCGTGCTCGAACAGGTCCAGAAACTTGTGGTCCCACGCCACGTTGTTGAAGCCCGCGCGCTCGCCGTGCACCTGGTGCGACAGGCCGCCGGTGGCCACCACCGCCACGCGCAGGTCTTCGGGGTAGCTCTCGATGGCGCGGCGCAGCGCCTGGCCGAGCTTGTAGAAGCGCCGGGCCGTCGGGATGGGGAACTGCAGCACGCCCATTTGCAGCGGCACCAGCCTGGCGGGCCAGTCGGGCTTGTGCTCGCACAGCATGGACAGCGGCGAGAAGCAGCCATGGTCCAGCGGCTTGTTCTGGAAGCAGGAGAGGTCGAACTCCTCGGACACCAGCGACTGCGCGATGTGCGCCGCGAAGCGCGGGTGCCCGGCGATCGGCGGCAGGTCGCGCGCGCCGCCGCCCTCGTCGGCCACGCGCCACTCCTCGCCCACGCCCAGCGCGAAGGCCGAGTAGTGGTCGAAGAAGAAGGAGGTGACGTGGTCGTTGTAGGTCAGCAGCAGCACGTCGGGGCGCTGGTCCTTGATCCACTGCCGCACCGGGTCGAAAGCCTCGAACACCGGCTGCCAGGCCGGGTCGTGGCGCTTGTCGCGGTCGAAGGCGAAGCCGATGGTGGGTGTGTGCGAAGCGGCGATACCGCCGATGATGGTTGCCATGGGAACGTTTTCCTGGAGATGCCGCTCGTCCGCCGAGGCGCGGGCCTCGAACGAGGCGGCGCCGCCGCGCCCGGGCAGGTGCGGGCCTGTTGATCTGCGTGACGAAGGCCGCGACTCTAGGGACGGAATCGTGCGGCCATAAGATGACGCGAAGCGGGCCGCGATAACCGGCCGATATCAGGGAAAACAATGAAGTTGCAGTCACTGCGCGCGCTGGTGGCGGCCGTGGAAACCGGCAGCCTGCGCAACGCGGCGCGCCAGCTGGGCGTGTCCCAGCCGGCGCTGACCAAGGCGATCCGCGAGCTGGAGCAGGAGCTGGGGGCGCCGCTGCTGATGCGCTCCAACACCGGGGTGTCCACCACCGCGCAGGGGCGCGTGCTGGCGGACCGGGCCAGGACGGTGGAGCGCGAGCTCGCGGCGGCGGTGGACCAGATCCGGCAGCTCAGCGGCGAGATGGTCGGCAGCCTGCATGTCGCGGCCGTGCCGCTGGCGCTGACGCTGCTGGTGCCCGAGGCGCTGCGCACCTTCAGCGCCGCCTACCCCGGCATCCGGCTGCGCATCGACGAGGAGCTGTACATGGCGCAGCTCACCCGCTTGCGCGCCGGCGAGGTGGAGGTGGCGGTCGGCCCGGTGCCCTCGGGGCTGCCCGCGGGCGAGCTGGTCATCGAGCCGCTGATGCCGATCCAGATGGTGGTGGTGGCGCAGAAGTCCTCACTGCATGCCCGGGCGAAGTCGCTGGCCGAGTTGGCGGAGGCGCGCTGGGTGTTCACGGGCACCTCGGCCGACGCGGGCTATGCCCGGCACCTGTTTACCGAGCATGGCCTGCCCGTGCCCAAGGCCAGCGCGGTGGTGAACTCCACGCTGGGCCTGCTGGCGCTGATCTGCGGCGGGGATTTTGTGGGCCTGATGCCGCGGCAGATCGCCATGCACCCGATGGCTGGGGCCTACATGAAGATCGTGCCGGTCCAGGAAGGCGCGTTGCAGGCCCACATGGCGGCCATGACGCGCCCGGAAAGCGCGCTGGTGCCGGCGGTGCGCCAGTTCATCGCCCACCTGGGGCGGGCGGCGCATCACTTCGGGCACCTGGAGACGCCGGCGTGGTGAGCGTCACAGCCCGCCTGCCAGGTGACTCACCGTCAGCGAGCGCAGCAGCGGCAGCTTGCCGGTGAAGAAATGGTCCGCGCCCGGGACCACCAGAACGGGCTTGACCTGGGGACGGGCCCAGTCCAGCACGTTGGCCAGGGGCACGGTCTCGTCCAGCTCGCCATGAATGACGAGCGCCTCGTCCACGGCGGCCGGCGTCTCGAAGCGGCGCCCGCTGCGGACCTCGCCGGCCGGCATGCCGGCCAGCACCACCCGCGCCGCCGGCCGGCCCGCGTCCGCCAGCCGCCGCGCCACGCGCGCCTGCACGAAGGCACCGAAGGAGAAGCCCACCAGCGCCAGCGGCAGGCCTTCGTGCTCGGCGCGCAGCCGCCCGGCCAGCGCCAGCAGGTCCTCGGCTTCGCCGAAGCCATGGTCATGCGCGCCCTGGCTGGCGCCCACGCCGCGGAAGTTCGGCCGCAGGCTCAACCAGCCGTCGTCGCGCAGCGCACGCCCCAGCAGCTGCGGGATCTTGTGCTGCGCGCTGCCGCCCAGCAGGGGCTGCGGATGCGCGACGATGGCCACACCGCGCGGAGCGTCCGGCGGAGGGTCCACGAAGACCTCCATGGCTCCCGTGGGGGCATCGATCAACACGGCGCCGCGGACATCGGCTGCGTGTCCGAACAGGCGGGTGGCTGCGTGCACCGGTCAGATCCTTCTACTGCTTTGCGGTTCGTGCGCCAGCCTACAGCGCCATGGCCCCGGGCACGGACTACGCCACGGCGTCCGCGTTCTCGGCCCGGCCTTTGCGGCCTGCACAGGGGACGCCTTCACCCTGGCCCCACAGGCACTCACCGCGCCACGATCAGGCGCGTGCCCAGCCCGATGAAGATCATGCCGGCGAGGCGATCGAGCCACAGCGCGGAGCGCGGCCGGCGGTTGAGCCATTGCCCGATGCCTCCGGCAAAGAACCCGAGCAGGCCGAACAGCAGGGCGGCCTGGGCCGTGAAGATGACGCCCAGGGCGGCGAGCTGCGTCCCGACCGGGCCCTGCGCCGGCACCACGAACTGCGGCAGGAAGGACAGGAAGAACAGCACCACCTTCGGATTGATCGCGTTGGCAACCACTCCCTTGAAGAACAGCGCCCGCAAGCTCGAATCCGCGGACTGCGCATGGCCGATGCGGGTCGAGCCCCGGCTGCGCAGCGCCTGGGCGCCCAGCCACACCAGGTAGAGGCCACCGGCCCACTTCAGCAGCGTGAAGGCCAGCGGCGAGGCCGCCACGATCGCGCTCACGCCAATGGCGGCCAGCAGCGTATGGCTCAGGCAACCCAGGGCGCAGCCGAGCCCGAAGGCGATGCCCTGCCGGCGTCCCTTGGAGATGCCCACACTGAGCACCATCAGGTTGTCCGGACCGGGGGAGGCCGTGATGAGCACGGCGGCGAGCAGGAAGGCGAGAGCCTGGGACAGCGTGAGCATGCCCGATGATAGGTGCCGGGGTGCACCGCCACGCCCGGCCCCCCGTCAGGGCAGCACCACCGCCATGTACGGCACCCGTCCCACCGGCACGCTCTTGAGCGCCTTGCCGCTGGCGGTTTCGACGATGGTCACGTCGTCGCTCATCCCGTTGCTCACCACCAGGCGGCTCTCGTCCGGGCTCAGCGCCACGTGCCAGGCGCGCTTGCCCACCAGCACGGTCTTGGTCAGCTTGCGGCTGGCCACGTCGATGTAGCCCACGTGGTTGGCGCGACCCATGGACACGAACGCCGTCTTGCCGTCGCGCGTCATGGCCAGGCCCACGGGCGTGATGTCCTCGGCGCGCGCGCCCTTGAGTTCCAGCTTGATGGTGTCGGCGACCGCGAGGTCCTTGACCGAGATGACGCTGATGCTCGCGCCCAGCTCGTTGCTCACCCACAGCTGCGCGCCGTCGGGCGTGAACACCATGCGGCGCGGGCGCTTGCCGGCGGCGATGTTCTTGCGCAGCTTGCCGGTGGCGGCATCCACGACGTGGACCATGTTCGCCACCTCGGAGGTCACGAACACCAGCTTGCCGTCAGGCGAGGTCTTCACGCCCTCGGGCTCCTTGCCCACCGGCACCGAGGCCAGCGTCTTGCCGCTGGCGGCGTCGATGGTGACCAGCGCGCCCTCGTCCTCGGCCGAGACGTACAGCGCCTTGCCGTCGCTGGAGAAGTCGAAGGCCTCGGGCTCGTCGCCCAGCGACACGCGCCCCACCGACTTGCGGCTCGCCACGTCGATGATGTCGGCCTGGCCGGACTCGGTGCAGGCCACGAACAGCCGCTTGCCGTCGGGCGCGAGCTGCATGTGGCGCGGGCGCTTGCAGGTGGGGACCACGCCGGCCACGGCCTGCGTCTTCAGGTCCACCAGCGTCAGGGCATGGTCCTTCTCGCTCGACACCCAGGCGGTCTGCGCCGCGGCGGCGCCGCAGGCCAGGGCCAGCGCGGCGGCAATGAGGGTGGGTTTCATGGCTTGCGGTCTCCTGGTTCGTTTTCGTGCAAGTGTTCCCAACGCCGTCAGAAGCGGTAGCGCGCGCCGATGAAGACGCTGCGCGGCGCGCCGGGCGCGACGAACACCGCGTCGCGCTCCTCGCCGCTGTAGTTGCCGGCGGCATCGAACACCGTGCTCGCCAGCGCCGCGAAGTTCTCGTAGCGGCGGTCGAACACGTTGTTGACCTTGGCAAACAGCTCCCAGCCCTGCTGCTGCGGCAGCGCCTGGGGGCGCCAGCTCGCGCGCAGGTTCAGCACGGCATGGCCGGGCAGGCTCAGGTCCGCGCGCTCGTCCTCGCCGTCCTCGATGCGCCCGTCCTCGTTGCCCGCGGTGACGCGGCGCGACACGGCCTGCAGGTCGCCGCCCAGGCTCCAGCCTGGCGAGAAGCGCCAGTCGGCGCTGAGCTTCAGGCTGTGCCGGGGCAGCCCTGCGATGCGCGTGCCGGGCGTCACCTCGATGTTGCGCTCGCCCTGGCGCAGCAGCCCGGTGGCCTCGTAGGTGGCCTGCAGGAAGCTGTAGCCCACGGTCCACGACACGGCGCCCATGCGCCCCTGGAGGTCCAGGTCCACGCCCTGGTTGCGCGTGCGCGGGAAGTTCTGGAAGTAGCCCTGCTGGCTGGTGGCGCTGACGCTGCGGAACAGGATGTCGTCCCGGTTCACGGTGCGATAGGCCGCCACGCCCAGCTGCAGCGAGCGGGACAGCGGCCAGCGCACGCCGACTTCGGCCGTGCGCGAGATCACCTGCTTCAGGTACGGGTCGGCCTGCAGCCCGGCGGGCAGCCGGCAGGGCTCCTGCGGGTCGGCGCAGCCCAGCTCGATGACGGTGGGCACGCGGTTGTTGCGCGCCAGGTTGGCGAACAGCGTGGGGCCGGCTTCGAGCCGGTGCGCGATGCCCAGCGCGGGGTTGAGGCTGTTGTAGCGGAACTTCTCGTTGGGCCGCTCGCGCACCTCGCCGGTGTCGTCGTCCACGCTGGTGAGCTGGTTGCTCACGCGGGCGTGGTTGTAGCGCAGCGTGCCCGTCACATGCGTGCGCGGTGCCACGCGCCAGGTGTCGGTGCCGTAGAGGCCGAAGGCGATGGAGCGGCCCGTCACGCGCGCGCCCAGCTCCGCTTCCTCGTCGCCGGGCGTCACGCCGCGGTCGGCGGTGAACAGCGCTTCCTGCTCCGTCTCGCGGAAGCGCGTGCGGCTGGCATCCACCGTGGCGCCGACTTGCCACTGGTGCGCGCCGCGCGTGCCGGAGAGGTTCAGTGCCGCGCCCACGCCGCGCTGGCGCGTCTGCGTGGTGTTGAAGGAGGCGTTGGCCTCGTCCTCGGGCTCGTCCGCCTGGTCGCCGTTGACGGTGTCGCGGCGTGAGTGCCGCACGTAGGCCAGCGCCGCCAGCTCGGTCCGGTCGTCGATCTGGTGCCGCACGTTCAGGCCGAGCTGCGCCAGCCGGTTGGTGCTGCGGTCCGGGTGGGTGTAGACGGCTTCGCGACGGCCGGCGTAGAGGTCGGGCACGCGGGAGACGCCGCCATCGCCCTCCTCCAGCGTGTAAGCCGGCACCAGGCCGTTGCCCACCAGGCGGCTGCGGCCGAGCTGCAGCGACAGGTCCCACTCGGTGGGGCCGGCGCCGTGGCCCACCTTGGCCAGCAGGTTGCCCAGGCGGCCCTCGGAGTGATCGCGCCAGCCGTTCTCATCGAACAGCGTGCCGGCCACGAAGCTGTGCCAGCCGTCCTCGCTGCTGGTGCCGTGGCTCAGGTCCAGGCGCTTGCGATTGAAACTGCCCGCCGATACTTCCGCGCGCCAGCCCGGCGCGGTGCGGCCGGTGTGCGTGGTCAGCGACAGCGCGCCGCCCAGGCTGTTGAGGCCGAAGGCCGGGTTGGCGCCGGGCACCAGCGTCACGCTGTTGAGCGCGAACTCGGGCACCAGGTCCCAGTTCACGACGTCGCCGAAGGGCTCGTTGATGCGCACGCCGTCCAGGTAAACCGACAGGCCCTGCGCCGCGCCCAGCAGCGGCGAGGCGCGGAAGCCCCGGTAGGTGAGATCGCCCTGGAAGGGGCTGCCCTGCACGTCGTTGACCTGCACGCCGGGCAGGTGCCGGTTCATGAAGTCGAGCAGGTTGTCGGCCTGGGCCTCGTCCAGCCGCTCGCGGCGCACGCTCTGGGTGGCGTAGGGCAGCAGGTTGCGGTCCACGCCCTGCCCCGGCAGCGGCGAGGTCCCGATGACCTCCACGGTGGCCGCGGGCGCTTCCAAGGCCTGGGCGCGAACGCCCGGCGCGGCGGCCGCGAGGGCCAGCGCCGGCAGCACGGCGCGTTGAAACAGGCGGGCCAGCGGCGATAGTCGCGGCTGGCGAAGGTGCACTCGCCTTCCCACTTCGGTTGTCTCCCGGTGTTGTCAGAAGTTATGTCCTCACTCTATGCACGCCCCGCCGCGTCCCCGGCGGGAGAAATTCCCGACCTGCGTTCCGAGCGCCTTCCCATGGAGCTGCCCCGGCTGGTGATGCGCCGCGCGCTGGCCGTGGCCCTGGGCGCGCTGCTGCTGTCGCTGGTGCTGGGGCTGCTGCGCGCGCGCGAGGACACGCGGCGCGAGATGGCGAGCTCCCTGGCGCTGGCGCGCGCCGGCGCGGTGCTGTCGGGCATCGGCAGCCAGGACGACGCCGCGGCGCTGGCCGCGCTGCGCTCGCTGCACGGGCTGCGCCACCTGTCGCTGGCGCTGCGCGACGCCGAGGGTCGGCCGCTGCCGGGGCTGCCCGCGGCAGCGGCGGCCGAAGCCGCGGGCGCGGCCTCGCCGGTGGCGCGGCTGCTGGGGCTGGACGGGCCCGAGCCGGCGGTGAGCTGGCGCGTGCCGCGGCCTGACGGCACGGCCTGGACCGTGACGCTCACCGCCTCGCCCGACAGCGAGCTGCAGGAGGCGCTGGGCAACATCGCGGGCAGCTTCGGGCTGCTGGCGCTGTGCAGCCTGCTGATGCTGGCGGTGATGCAGTGGAACGTGCGGCGCGCCTTCGGGCCGCTGCAGTCGCTGCTGGGCGCCATCGCCCGCGTGGAGCGCCAGGACGCGGGTGCGCTGCGCGCGCTGGGCGCCATGCCCATCCGCGAGCTGGAGGCCATCGCGCGGGCGCTCAAGCGCCTGGTGGCGGCGCAGGAGAAGGCCGAAGCCGCGCGCCGCGTGCTGGCGCTGCGGCTGCTGAGCCTGCGCGAGGATGAGCGCCAGCGCCTGGCGCGCGACCTGCACGACGAGTTCGGCCAGCGCCTCACCGCCCTGCGCGTGGACGCGGCCTGGCTGACGCGGCGGCTGCAAGGCCAGCCCGAGCTGCAGCCGGTGGCCGCCGGCATGGGCGAGCAGGTGGCGCGCGTGCAGCAGGACGTGCGCGGGCTGCTGGCCCGCCTGCGCCCCTTCGACACCTCCGGCGGCGCCACGCCGACACTGGGACGGCTGCGCGCGATGCTGGAGGAGCTGATGGCCGGCTGGCGAAGCGCCGCGCACGGCCATGGCCTGGGCTTCGAGCTGGAGGTCGCCGGCGACGATGCCCTGGCGCTGCCGCAGGAGCTGCTGCTGGGGCTCTACCGCATCAGCCAGGAGGCGCTGACCAACGTGGCACGCCATGCCGGCGCGACGCGGGCGCGGCTGGCGCTGCGGGTGGCCGGCGACGGGGACGGTGGCGGGTTGCGGGTGGACTGGTCGGTGCAGGACGACGGGCGCGGACTGGACGGCCTGGAGGCGGCGCTGCAGCGCGGCAGCGGCCTGGCCGGCATCAAGGAACGGGTGTGGGCGCTGGGCGGTGATTTCGACTGGCACGGTGGCGGCACCGAGGCTGGCGGCTTGAGCTTGCGGGCGAGCTTTGCCCTGGAGAGGGGTGAACAGGAGGACGCGCGATGAGCGGGAGTGCCTTGCGCATCGGCCTGGTGGACGACCACGCCGTGGTGCGGGCCGGCTACCGCCGGCTGCTGGAACTGGAGGGCATGGCCGTGGCGGCCGAATTCGCGGACGCGGACAGCGCCTACGCCGCGCTGTCGGTGGGAGACGCATGCCCGGTGGACCTGCTGATCCTGGACCTGTCGCTGCCCGGGCGCAGCGGGCTGGAGCTGCTGCGGCGGCTCTCGGTGCGGCGGCCGGATTTGAAGGTGCTGGTGTTCACCATGCACGACAGCGCCGCGGTGGTGGTGCAGTGCCTGCGCGCCGGCGCGGCGGGCTTCGTGACCAAGAACAGCGCGCCGGAGGAACTGATCGAGGCCGTGCACCGCGCCTGGCGCGGCGAGCGGCCCTTGTCCGCGGACGTGGCCCAGGCCGCCGCGCAGGCCGCGGAGCCGGCGCCGCATCTGCAGCTCTCGACCCGGGAATTCGACGTGCTGCAGGCGCTGCTGCGCGGCGCGGGGGTGGAGGAGATTTCCCGGCAATTGCGGCTCAGCCCTAAAACCGTGGCCAATTACCAGACGCTGGTGCGACAGAAACTCGGGGTCGGCAACGCGGTGGAATTGCTGCGCTATGGGCGCGAGCACGGGCTGGCGGATTGAGCCGGCCCCGCCTCAATTCGGGCAAACCACCTCGCCCGTGGCCTGCCGCTTGAAGCACAGGCCGCTGGGTTTTTCCGGTTGGGCTTTGGCCTTGAAATTCGGCTCCAGGGCCTCGGCCTTTTCCCGGTCCAGGCGCTGCTGCCGCTCCAGGGCCGCGTCGTGCTCCCTGCTCTTCTGTCCGCAGCTCGCCAGCGTGTCGGGCGTCGCCTGCTTGGGGCAGGTGCGGCTGGCATTTTCGAGATCCCGCAGCATGCCCGGATAGGCATGGGCCTGGGCGGCCGCAATGGCGAGCAGGCAGGCCAGGAGTTTGACCGAGCGCATGGCTTATTTCTGGTTGTTGAGGTTCCCGTTGATTTCGGCATGGCGGTGGCCGACTGAAGCCGGCGGGGCCGGTGGCCGTCGGCGCTGTGCCAGGTCGGGTGAGGCGGCCTGCCAGGCCGCGATCAATGTCTCGAAAACCTCGGGATTGCCGGGATATTGAGGCAACTGGTCATCCAGTTGCACCCAGGCCTGCTTGCTGCCCGTCCAAATATGGCCGGCCAATTGCAGCCCTTGGGTGTCGTCCAGCGTGCCGGGCTTGAGGCTGATGATTTCATTCTGGCCCAGCCCCTGGTGAAACAGCCGCGTGCCGCAATCGGGGCAGAAGCGGCAGGCCATCTTCTTGCCGGAGGGCAAATCCCGCACCCATTCCTTCATGGCGCCTTTTTCCAGCACCACCTCCGCATTCTTCACCCACAACGACAGGCCGAAGGCGCTGGAGGATTGGCGCTGGCATTCGGTGCAGTGACAGGCGAATAAAGTCAAGGGCGTGCCGGTGACGCGGTAGCGGACGGCGCCGCATTGGCATTGGCCAGTGAGGGAATGAGTCATGATTCAATTGGTGAATCAGAGGTTTTGAATATGAGGTCTGGCTTGCTTCTGAATGGAGCGCTGAAAATCGCCAATTTCAAGATCGTTTCCTAAGCCGTCGAGCATGGTGAATGTGGTGCTGCGTCCATGCAGGCCACACAGCAGGTACCTGTCTGAGGTAGTGCTTTGCTCGAAAGACTTGATGGCAAACCTGGCGCGCTCGATGCATGCGTCTACCAAAGGCCGCGAACTTCTGTAGAAAATCATGCAGCGCAAATCGGCGCGGGCCAGGAGTAGCTTTGAAAAGTCGTAAACAATTTCTTCTTCTCTGGGACTCCATTCACATTCGAGGACAAGAAGAGCTCGGCGCAATGGTGAGTGGGTGTAAAAGTATCCATTTCGTTCGTTGAAGGCTCCGGAAGTTTTCAAAAGGCAGATGTCATAAAGGAATTCGTAATTCCGCGGTTCCGATGCCGTGAACCTGACATCGCATTGGAGTTTTTCCGCCAGATGCCTGAACTGAGGAAAGACGCGCGCAGAAAAGCGCCCGCTGCTGTGCATCTCTTCGTCACTCCAAGTATCGAGATCGAAGAATGCCCGCTGTACCGCCTCGATGACCCCTTCGATGATTTGCGCGGTGCCTGCCGTATGGTTATTGCTGATTTCATGATTCATGAGCCGACTCTAATTTGAAGAGTTATTGACATGTGGATTTTTAATATGACGGAGTTTTTGGTGTGAATTGCTCCTCGCGTGTTGTGTGCCTGTAACGCCGGCGTCGGCGTGTCATGGTCTTGCAAGTTGCATATGTCAAGTCATATGGGCAGAGCCCAACTGCCTTGTCGTATTCAATGGCGGGCGGATTCACGTGTTCAGCGGTGCATGGGCGATGCCGCCGCCGCGCCAGCCGCTACCGTTCAGCGAGGGCCGTCCGCGGCCCTTGCCCTTCCGCCCTGCCCCGCCTGGCGGCGCAGGCCTTCTTCTCTACCCCGCAGTGAGCCCGTCATGAACCACCCGTCCGCCTGCTCCCCCGTGGACCTCGACGCCCTGCGCCCCTGGATCGGCCGCGAGGCGCTGGACGAGGACTTGCTGTCCGTGCGCCACGCCCGCCTCATGGCGGCGACGCTGGGCCTGCCGCAGGACGCTTTCAACATCGGCACGCCGCTGCCGCCGCTGTGGCACTGGCTCTACTTCCTGGAGGGGCTGCCGCCGGCCGAGCTGGGGCGCGACGGGCACCCGGCGCGCGGTGGCTTCCTGCCGCCGGTGCCGTTGCCCAACCGCATGTGGGCCGGTGGCGAGCTGGAATTCCACGCGCCGCTGCCGCTGGGCGCCACGGTGCGCAAGCGCTCGCGCGTGCGCTCCATCGAGCACAAGCGCGGACGCAGCGGCGAGCTGGTGTTCGTCGCCGTGCGGCACGAGCTGTTCCACGGCAACACCCTGGCGCTGAGCGAGACGCACGACATCGTCTACAAGCACCCCACCCCGCCCGGCGCCCGGCCCGCCGCGGTGCCGGCCCCGTTGGCGGCGCGCTACAGCGAGCCGGTGGAGGTGACGTCCACGCTGCTGTTCCGCTACTCGGCGCTCACCTTCAACGGCCACCGCATCCACTACGACGCCGACTACTGCCGCGCGGTGGAGGGCTACGCCGACCTGGTGGTGCACGGCCCGCTGCAGGCCACGCTGCTGGCCGGCTTGGCCAAGCGGCTGGGCCCGGGGCCGCTGCGGCGCTTGCGCTACCGCGGCCTGCAGCCGGCGCTGCTGGGCATGCCGCTCACGCTGCAGGCCGCCCCGCAGGGCGACGGGCTCACGCTCTGGACCGCGCTGCCCGACGGCAGCGTGGCCATGCAGGCCGAGGCGGCTTTTTGACTCGCGACCGCAGCAAGGCTTCCCAATAAACGTACCATATACGTTTCGTATATCGGGAGGACCCATGGGTCTTGTGAAGATCTCCGAGCCCATGCACGAGAACGTGCGCGTGGCCAGCGGGGCGCTGAACCGCTCCATCAACGCGCAGGCCGAGCACTGGATGCGCATCGGCATGCTGTGCGAGCTGCATCCGGAGCTGCGCTACGGCGACCTGTGCCGGCTGCTGATCGAGGACGAGATCCGGGCCGAGGCGCAGGTCGCGGCATTGGAAAGGCAGGCCCGCGCATGAAGTCCGCCCGCATTTCCATCCACTCGGCCGAAGGCATCGAGATGGCGCGCCGCGCCGGCCGCCTGGCCGCCGACGTGCTGCGCATGATCGGCGCCCATGTCCGGCCCGGCGTGAGCACCGACGAGCTCGACCGCATCTGCCGCGAGTACATCGTCGATGTCCTGGGCGCGGTGCCGGCCAACATCGGCTACCACGGCTACCCCAAGACCTTGTGCACCTCGGTCAACCACGTGGTGTGCCACGGCATCCCCTCGCCCAAGCCGCTCAAGGCCGGCGACATCGTCAACATCGACGTGGCCGTGATCAAGGACGGCTGGTACGGCGACAGCAGCCGCATGTACTTCGTGGGCCAGCCCGGCCCGCTGGCGCGGCGCCTGGTGCGCACCACCTACGAGGCGCTGCGCGCGGGCATCCTGCAGGTGCGCCCCGGCGCCACGCTGGGCGACATCGGCCACGCCATCCAGACGGTGGCGCACCGCGAGCACTTCAGCGTGGTGCGCGAGTACTGCGGGCATGGCATCGGGCAGGTCTACCACGACGAGCCGCAGGTGCTGCACTACGGCCGCCGCGGCGAGGGGCTGCGCCTGGAGCCGGGGATGATCTTCACCATCGAGCCCATGATCAACGCCGGCAAGCCCGCCATCCGGCAGCTGCCCGACGGCTGGACCGTGGTCACCAAGGATCACTCGCTCTCCGCCCAGTGGGAGCACATGGTGGCGGTGACCGAGACGGGCTTCGAGATCCTCACGCCCTGGCCGGACGGCTACGGTGACTATCCCGCCATCGAGCCCAAGGCGGTTGCGGGCGCAGCGGCTGCGGCGAGCGTGGCAACGGCCGGCTGAGCGCGCGCCGGCGTTGCGGGTGGCAGCGCCGAAGGTCCGCGCAGAGGCCGCCGCGGCGGCCTCGCTCAGCCACAACCCGAGCGGGTGAGTGCGGAGATGGATTTTTTCAGGCTGGCTTGAAGAGGGACCGGCAACGCAGGCGGCAGGCCTCGCGAGCCCGTTCGTGCTGCGCCTGACCCCAACTTGACGCCCATCCCCGCCCGCGGCCCCGATCCGGTATTTGTTCACGCCCGCCGCCCTGGCCTGGACCCCGGCGCCGCGCGTGCCTACAGAGTGCGCGCGCCGCGCCGAACTCCCTGGGATCACCGTCCTGCTTGAGCACCGATGAGCGTCTGTCGAGCCATTGAACGCGGTGCCCGTGTCTGCGCCCTACTGGTCGGCGTGTGCGGTGCGCTGGCGCTGGCTCTGCTGCTGTCGGGCCACGAGCGCGCGCTGGCGCTGGGCCTGCCGGGCTCGCCGCTGATGAAGCTCGGCTCGGCGCTGGGCTTCACCTTCGCCGGGCTGGCCGTGGCCGGCATGGGGCTGCGCTCGCGCGCCCGGCGGCTGGCGCGCGCCGCGGCCGCCGCGCTGGCATTGCTGGCGCTGCTGAGCCTGGCCATCGGGCTGGGCTGGCCCGGGCAGTCGCTGGCCGCCAGGGCCGCCCCCGCCTCGCTGGCGCTCACCTTCGTGCTGGTGTCCGTGGCGGCGCTGCGCTTCGACCCCGCGGCCGGCCGGGGCCTGCGCAGCGCGGTGGTGGCCTGCGTGACGGCATCGGCCCTGTCCGCCGGCGTGCTGGCGTTCTACGCCGCGTGGTGGTGGCACGCGGGCGAGCGGCTGCTGCTGGTGACGCTGGCGCCGCAATCGGCCGTGCTGCAGGCGCTGCTGGCGCTGGCGGTGAGCGCGCTGTGCCTGGCCGCCACGCCGCCGGGCTTCTTCAGGCGCCACGCGGCGCTGCTGTCCGTGGCCGGCACCATGACCGCCGCGCTGGTGGGCGCCTGGGGCCTGGTCATGGCCACCACCAGCGCCAGCATGTCGCGCGAGGTGGCCCAGCGCACGCAGAGCGTGGTCCAGACCCTGGTGGAGCACCTGCACCGCTCGCTGGACCCCGCCGACCTGATCCTGCGCCAGGTGGCGCTGCGCATCCGCGACGTGGGCGTCGAGCGCTTCGCCCGGTCGCGCCTGGAATGGGCCGAGCTGGCCGCCACCGCGGCGGCGCTGGAGCAGGTGGACGCCATCCTCGTGCTCGACCGCGAGGGCCGGGTGGCCAGCTTCTCCGGCCGCTTCCCGGCGGTGCTGCCGGGCAACTACGCGTACCGCGACTACTTCCTGGCGCACCGGCGCGGCGAGACGGTGTACCTGGGCCCGCTGATCCGCACCGCCATGGGCGGGCCCGCCTTCACCTACAGCCGGCGCATCGAGGACCGGGACGGTGCCTTCGCCGGCGTGGTCGTCGCCACGCTGGCCCCGGCCTACTTCCGCGCCTTCTACCGCGCGCTGGACCTCGGCCCCGACGGCGCCGTGGGCCTGTTCCGCACCGACCAGCGCACGCTGGTACGCGAGCCCATGCCGGAGCCGCTGGAGATGGTGGACATGAGCCGCTACGCGCTGTTCAGCAAGCATGTGCCGGCCCGCGACAACGGCACCTTCGTCGGCCTCTCGCCCTTCGACCAGGGCGAGCGCTTCATCGCCTACCGGGTGTCGGGCTCGCTGCCGGTGGTCGTGACCGCCTCGGTGGGCGCGGCGCCGCTGGCCGCGGAGTTCGCCGGGGAGTTCTTCGCCTCGGCCATGCTGCTGACGCTGGCGGTGGTGGTGCTGGCCAACGGCACGGCGCAGCAGCTGCGCGCCGTGGCCCGCGACCACGCGCAGCAGCGCGCGCTGCAGGAGCGCGAGCAGCACATCCGCGAGATCGCCGCCACCGTGCCGGGCATGCTCTACCAGTGGTACGCGCGCCGCGACGGCGGCAGCGGCTTCTACTACCTCAGCCCCCGCGTGCAGGAACTGTTCGGGCAGGGGCCGCAGGCCTACGAGCGCGACTGGACCGCCATGGTCGATGCGCGGGACCGGCCGGAGGTGCGGGAGTCCGTCGCGCGCGCGGTGGCCGCGCAGGCGCCCTGGCAGCACGAGTACCGCATCGCCCATGCCAGCGGCCAGGTGCGCTGGGTGCGCGCCATGTCGCGGCCCGTGCGCTGCACGGCCCGGGAGATCGTCTACACCGGCTTCGTCATCGACGTCACCGAGGAGCGGCGCGCGCAGGAGGCGCTGTCCGACAACGAGCGGCGCTACCAGACGCTCATCGAGGGCTCGCTGCAGGGCATCCTGGTGCAGAAGGTGCACGACGGGTTCAAGGCCCTGTTCGCCAACGAGGTCGCCGCGCGCATGTTCGGCTACGCCAACGCGGCGCAGCTGCTGGAGCAGCCCGACCTGCGCCACCTGCTGCCCGAGGGCGTGCAGGCCGAGCTGCGGCAGGGCTGGCAGCAGCTGTGCGAGGGCACGGTCGAGTCGGTGCACCAGCGCTTCGCCGCGCTGCGCCGCGACGGCACGCCGTTCTGGATGGAGATGCTGGGGCGGCGCATCGACTGGCGCGGCGACGCCGCGCTGCAGCTGACGATCATGGACGTGACCGAGCAGCAGCGCCTGGAGGCCGAGCTCAAGCGCCAGGCCAGCATCGACTCGCTGACCTCGCTGCTGACGCGGCGCCAGTTCAACCTGCAGGCCGAGCAGGAGCTGCGGCGCTGCCGCCGCTCGCTCCAGCCGCTGACGGCGCTGATGATCGACATCGACCACTTCAAGCGCGTCAACGACACCCATGGCCACCAGGGCGGCGACGCGGTGCTGGTGCGCGTGGCCGAGATCGTGCGCGGCGTGCTGCGCGGCAGCGACCTGGCGGCCCGCTTCGGCGGCGAGGAGTTCGTGGCGCTGCTGGTGGGCTCGGACGAGGCAGAGGCGGTGGGCGTGGCGCAGCGGCTGCGCGAGGCGCTGCACCGCGAGAGCGTGCCGCACAAGGGTCGCGAGATCCGCGTGACCGCCAGCTTCGGCATCAGCGCCTGGCAGCCGCATGAAGACAGCCTGGAGCCGGCGCTGGGACGCGCCGACGAGGCGCTGTATGCCGCCAAGGCCGCGGGGCGGGACCGGGTGTTGGTGTACGGGGCGGCGCAGGCCGGGGCGGCGACGGCGGCGTCGCCGCTGTAAGGGCTGGACGCGGCGCCTGCGTCTCGCCCGGGAGCCGTGCGGGGACGACCGCCGGCATCGCGATTGCTGCGCGGCACGGAAGCGTCCGAGGGGTTGCATCAGCCGTGCGCCGCACGGACGCGGCCAGCCCCACTGCGGGGCTGGCCCGGCACAGCACGCGAAGGAGAAGGCAATGACGGCATGGCGTCGCGGCACCGCACTCTTGGCCCTGGCATGGGTGGTCTGCCTGCCACTGCAGGCCCAGGACTGGCCGGCCAAGCCGGTCACCATCGTCGTGCCCTGGCCGCCGGGCGGTCCGTCCGACACCGTGGCCCGCCCGATGGCCAAGGGCCTGACCGAGGCGCTGGGCAAGTCCTTCGTCGTGGACAACCGCGGCGGCGCCGGCGGCAACATCGGCTCGGCCGCCGTCGCCAAGGCCGCGCCGGACGGCTCGATGCTGCTGATCACCTCCAGCGCGCCGATCGTGATCAACCCCCACATCTACAAGAAGATGCCCTACGAGGCGCAGAAGGACCTGGCGCCGGTGACGAACCTGCTGCGCGTGCCGCTGGTGCTGGCCGTGCACCCCTCGGTGCCGGCCAAGAACCTGAAGGAACTGATCGCGCACATCCAGTCGCAGAAGGGCAAGTTCCAGTACGCGTCGTCGGGCAACGGCACGCCGCAGCACATGACCGGCGAGCTGTTCAAGATGACCGCCAAGCTCGACATGGCGCATGTGCCCTACAAGGGCTCGGCCACCGCGATCAACGACGTGCTCGCCGGCCACGCGCCCATGATGTTCGACAGCACAGTGGCGATCCTGCCGCACATCAAGGCCGGCAAGCTCAAGGCCATCGCCGTCACCGGCGCGCAGCGCTCGCCGCAGCTGCCCGAGGTGCCCACCTTCGCCGAGGCGGGCCTGCCCGGCGTGGAGTCCTATGCCTGGTACGGCCTGTTCGCACCCGGCAAGACGCCCAAGGCGCTGGTGGCGCGCATCAACGCCGAGGCGCTCAAGGTCATGAAGGGCGACGAGTACCAGCGCGTGCTCAAGGAAACCGGCTCCGAGTTCGTCGGCGACACGCCGGAGAACTTCGCGGCCTTCGTGAAGACGGAAGCCGACAAGTGGGGCAAGGTGGCCAAGGCGACCGGGGCGACGGTGGACTGACTAGATCAGCCCCCGCAGCGTCTGCGCCGTCTCCAGCAGCGCCGGCAGCAGCCGGGCGTGGATCTGCTCGTCGCTCCAGAAGGCGGCCTGCAGCGTCAGGCCGATGGCAGCCTTGGTCTCGCCGCGGCGATCCTTGAGCGGCACGGCCACGCCCACCAGGCCGGGGTCGAGCGCGCCGCGCGAGATCCAGGCGTCCTGCCCGCGCGCGGCGCGCACCTGCGCCAGCCAGGCATTGGCCTCGGTCACGGTGCTGGCACTGAAGCCCGGGAAGGCGTAGTCCGCCACCCAGCCCTGCAGTGCCTCCTCGGGCAGCGCCGCCAGCAGCACCGCGCCCGGCGCCACCACGTGCGCCGGCACGCGCGCGCCGGCATGGAAGCCGATGGACACCACGCGCGGGCTGTTGCTGCGCGCCACGTACACCACCTCGTGGCCGTCGAGCACGCTCACGTTCACCGTCTCGCCGGTGGCCATGGACAGGCGCTGGATGAAGGGCTGCACCAGCCGCGGCAGCCGCGCCGCGTCCAGGTAGCTCTGCCCCAGCCGCAGCACGCGCGGCGCCAGCCAGAAGCGTTTCCCGTCGGTCTCCGCATAGCCGAAGTGGCACAGGCTCAGCAGGTAGCGGCGCGCTGCCGTGCGCGGGATGCCGGTGCGCGCCGACACCTCGGCCGCCGTCATGCGCGGGTGCGCGTCGTCGAAGCTCTCGATGACGGCCAGCCCGCGGCCCAGGCCGGCGATCAGGTCCGCCGGGTCGATGGGGAAGGCCGATGTCCCGATGTCGGCGGGCGCGGCAGGTGGGGAATGAGGCATAGGGATAACGAGAAGTCCGTCCGTTAATCGGACAATGGTGTCCGATTGCCGGACATTCTGTGAGTGTGGCATGCGCCGCAAGGCGGGTGCGCTGCCTACATTTGCGCCCCATCGCGCCGGGTGGCGCAGGCGGTACGGAGGTGGGGCGGTCATGAGGATTTCGGGCACGACGCGCGTGTTCATGGTGCTGGGCGACCCGGTGTCGCAGGTGCAGGCGCCGCAGCTGTTCAACCCGCTGTTCGAGCGCCACGGCATCGACGCCGTGCTGGTGCCGGCGCAGGTGGCGCGCGCCGAGCTGCCGGCCTTCTGCCGCGCGGTGCTGGCGGCGGGCAACATCGACGGGCTGTGGCTGACCATCCCGCACAAGCCGCTGGTGCTGCCGCTGCTGGAGCGCTGGGACCGCCACGCCGAGACGGCGCAGGCCGTCAACGCCGTGCGCCGCAACGCCGACGGCGGCCTGGAAGGCGCGCTCTTCGACGGCCGTGGCTTCTGCAAGGCGCTGCGCCACTTCGGCTTCGAGCCGCGCGGCCGGCGCGCGCTGCTGGTGGGCACCGGCGGCGCCGGGGCCGCCATCGCCACGGCGCTGCTCGACGAGGGCCTGGAGCTGCTGGCGCTCAACGACCTCGGCGACCGCGCGGCGCAGCTGACCCGGCTGCTCGCGGCGCAGGACGGCGGCACGCGGGTGGTGGCGGCGGACAACGACCCGGCCGGCTTCGACCTGGTCGTCAACGCCACGCCGCTGGGCCTGCGCGCCGACGATCCCCTGCCCTTCGACCCGGCGCGGCTGAAGGCCGACGCCACCGTGGTGGACATCCTGATGAAGCCGCAGGGCACGCCGCTGCTGCGCGCCTGCGCCGAGCGCGGCATCAAGGCCCACCCGGGCTTCGAGATGCTGGTGCAGCAGGTGCCCGACTACCTCGATTTCTTCGGCCTGAGCGACGCCGCCCATGCGGTGCGGGCCGACCTGTCCTCCGTGCGCGCCCTGGTAGGCGCGCTCTGATTCTTCACTGGAGAGCGAGATGGCCCATTCGGCATCCCATGACACCCAGCAGACCAAGAAAGCCACGGCCAGCGGCTGGATCGGCTCGACGCTGGAGTACTACGACTTTTTCATCTACGCCACCGCGGCGTCGCTGATCTTCCCGCAGCTCTTCTTCCCGAGCGCCGACCCCACCACGGCCATCATCGCCTCGCTGGCCACCTACGGCGTGGGCTACGTGGCGCGCCCCATCGGCGCCTTCGTGCTGGGCCACTGGGGCGACACGCTGGGCCGCAAGCGCGTGCTGGTGGCGTGCATGTTCCTGATGGGCTTCTCGACCATCGGCGTGGGCCTGCTGCCTACCTACGAGCAGGTCGGGCTGCTGGCGCCGGCGCTGCTGGTGGTGATGCGCCTGATCCAGGGCTTCGCCGTGGCCGGCGAGATCTCGGGCGCGAGCTCGATGATCCTGGAGCACGCGCCCTTCGGCCGCCGCGGCTTCTACGCCAGCTTCACGCTGCAGGGCGTGCAGGCCGGACAGATCCTGGCGGCGGCGGTGTTCCTGCCGCTGGCGCACTACATGCCCAAGGACGACTTCAACAGCTGGGGCTGGCGCATCCCGTTCCTGCTGAGCTTCATCGTCATCATCGTGGGCTACGTCATCCGCCGCGAGGTGGAGGAGACGCCCGCCTTCGCCGAGGAACTGCGCGAGGGCGAGGTACCCAAGGCGCCCTTCGTGCAGGCCATCACCGAGAGCTGGCGCGACATGCTGCGCGTGGTGTGCATGGCGCTGATGAACGTCATTCCCGTGGTGACCACCATCTTCGGCGCGGCCTACGCCGTGCAGCCGGGCTACGGCATCGGCTTCGAGAAGGATGTGTACCTGTGGATTCCGGTGCTGGGCAACATCGTGGCCGTGCTGGTGATCCCCTTCGTGGGCCGGCTCTCCGACCGCATCGGCCGCCGCCCGCCCATCATCGTGGGCGCGCTGGCCTCGGGGGCGCTGTCCTTCGTCTATCTGTATGCCATCAGCATCCACAACGTGCCGCTGGCCATCGCCATGTCGATCCTGATGTGGGGCATCGTCTACCAGGGCTACAACGCCGTGTTCCCCAGCTTCTATCCCGAGCTGTTCCCCACGCGCACCCGGGTCTCGGCCATGGCCATCTCGCAGAACCTGGGCACGCTGGTGACGGCGATGCTGCCGGCCGTGTTCACCGCCATGGCCCCGCCGGGAGCGGCCAACATCCCGACCACCGTGGGCGCCATCACCTTCGGCATCACCGTGCTGGCGGCGCTGGCGGCCTGGAGCGCCCGCGAGACGCACCGCGTCGCCATGCACGACCTGGGCAACCGCGACGCCGTGCCGATGGACCGGGCCGAGTACGAGCGGCTGCGCCTGCAGTCCGCCGCCATGCGCTGACGAACAATCGAACCCTTTCTTCCCCGTTCCATACAACACAAGGAGACCACCATGACCCCGCGACGCACCCTGCTGGCCGCCGCCCTGGCCACCGCCGCCCTGTCGAGCCTGCCGGCGCTGGCCGCCGACATCCAGGCCCGCACCATCAAGTTCACCGCGGCCAGCAACAAGGGCCATCCGCAGGTGATGGGCGTGGAGAAGTTCGCCGAGCTGGTGGCGCAGAAGAGCGGCGGCAAGTTGACGGTGAAACCTTTCCCCGGCGGCGCGCTGGGCCCGGACGCGCAGGTGGTGTCGGCGATGCAGGGCGGCACCGTCGAGATGAACGTCATGAACGCCAGCCTGCTCGCGGGCAACGTCAAGGAGATGGCGGTCTTCGACTACCCCTTCATGTTCAACAACACCCGCGAGGCCGACGCGGTGGCCGACGGCCCGGTGGGCCGCAGGCTGCTGGACAAGCTGCAGGAGCGCGGGCTGGTGGGCCTGGCCTACTGGGACCTGGGCTTCCGCCAGATGCACACCGTCAAGAAGCCCATCCGCACGGCCGACGACCTCAAGGGCATGAAGATGCGCGTGATCCCCACCGCGCAGTACGTGGACTTCATGAACGCCATCGGCGCCGTCGCCACGCCCATGCCCTACACCGAGACCTACACCGCGCTGGAGCAGGGGGCCATCGACGGCATGACCAATCCGCTGCTCAACATCGTCAACGAGAAGTTCTACGAGGTCACCAAGCACCTCACGCTAACGAACCACATGTACACGCCGCAGGCGGTGATCGTGAGCAAGAAGTTCTGGGACAAGCTCTCCGCCGACGAGAAGAAGATCCTGCAGGACGCCGCCACCGAGACCGCCCAATACCAGCGCAAGGTGGCGCGCGACGAGGCCGCCAAGGCCTTGGAGGACCTGAAGAAGCGCGGCATGCAGGTGCACGAGCTGCCGCCCGCGGAGGTGGCCAAGCTGCGCGAGCGCGCCAAGCCGGCCATCGACAAGCTCACGGCGCAGGTGGGCGAGCCGCTGGTGAAGGAGGTGCTGGCCGAGGTGCAGAAGGTGCGCACGGCGGCCAAGTGAGGCCGGCGCCGGGGGCAGAATCCCGCCCCTGACCTGTTCATCCTTCCCGGAAGTCCTCCCATGCTCGCAAGCCCCACCGACCGCGAAGCCATCGGCGCCGCTCCGAACCCGCTGGGGCTCGACGGCGTCGAGTTCATCGAGTTCGCCACCTCCCGGCCGCAGGCCTTCGGGCAGGTGCTGGAGATGATGGGCTTCCGGCCCGTGGCGCGGCACCGCTCGCGCGAGGTGCTGCTGTACCGCCAGGGCGGCATGAACCTGATCGTCAACGCCCATGGCAGCGCGGCGGCGCCGCTGGGCGAGACGCCGGTGATCTCCGCGGTGGCGCTGCGCGTGCGCGACGCCGCCGCCGCCTACCGCCGCGCGCTGGAGCGCGGCGCCTGGGGCGTGCCGCCGCGGGTGGAGGTGATGGAGCTGTACATCCCGGCCGTCCACGGCGTGGGCGCGAGCCGGCTGTACTTCGTGGACCGCTACAAGGAGTTCTCGATCTACGACGTGGACTTCACGCCCATCCCGGGCGCGGACCCGCAGCCGCCGGCGCTGGCCGGGCTGCACGGCTTCGGCATCGTCCAGTACATCGGCCTGGGCCGCACCGAGGACTGGACCGAGTTCTACGCCGAGCTGCTGGGCTTCAGCGCCCTGCCCGACGCGGAGCGCTTCGGCATCCTGCCCACCGGCCGCGTGCTGCGCAGCCCGGACGCGAGCTTCTACCTGCAGCTCATCGAGCCGCAGTTCGATGCGCTGGAGATCGACACCGAGGAGACGCTGCACCGCGTCGCCTTCGGCACGCCCGACGTGCTGGCCGCGGTGCGCGAGCTGCGCGCGCGCGGCGTGGAGTTCATCGAGAGCAGCGGCGTGCACACCGAGGCGCGCGGCGCGCTGACCCGGCCCGTGCTGGGCGGCCTCAGCTTCGAGCTGGTGCAGCACGAGTTGCCGCGATGAGCCCGGACATGGAGCGGGCCATGACCCCCATCGACGATTTCGGCCTGGACACGGCCTCACTCGCCGGGCCGCTGGAGGCGCGGCTGCGCGCCCTGCGCGAGGCGGGCTTCTCGCGCGTGGTGCTGCAGGCGCGCGACCTGATGAGCCATCCCGGCGGCTTCGAGGCCGCGGTGGCGGCGGTGAAGGCCAGCGGCCTGCAAGTGGCCGCGCTGCAGGCGCTGCGCGACTTCGAAGGCCTGCAGGGTCCGCGGCACGACTACAAGGTGGAAGTCGCCAAGGCCATGCTGGAGACCTGCCGCGCCGTGGGCAGCCCGCTGCTGGTGGCCACCTCCGCCTGCGCCGCGGCGCAGCCCGGCGGCGACCCCGAGGCGCTGGCGCGCGACCTGCGCAAGCTGGCGATGCTGGCGGTGCCGCCGGGCATCCGCATCGCCTACCAGGCGGTGGCGGCGGGGCGGCATGTCAACGACTTCAACATCGCCTGGGAGCTGGTCAGCCGCGCCGACTGCCCCAACCTCGGCCTAGCGCTGGACGCCTGCCATGCGCTGGGCGCCGGGACCTCGCTGGAGCTGCTGGAAGACATCGACCCGGAAAAGCTGTTCCTGGTGCGGCTGGCCGACGCGCTCAGCGACGCGCCCTGCGCGGACGGCGCGGCGGTGAACGTGTTCCCCGGTGAAGGCGTGCTGGCGGCGCCGCTGGCGGCGCTGACGCTGCGCCTGGACCGCATGGGCTACCGCGGCAGCTACGCCCTGAGCGTGTGCAACGACGAGAGCCAGCAGCTGCCCCCGGCCACGGTGGCGCGGCGCGCGCGCCGCGCCGCGGAATGGCTGTCCGAAGAAGTGCTGCGCCGCTCGGCGCCGCTGCCCAACCTGATGAAGCTGCGCGGGGCCGCGGGCGGGTAGCCCGGCCCGCCTCGCCGTGGCGCCAGCGTGAAATCCGCTCGCGCCACGGGCCCGTGTCGGCGATGGGCTGGCGCCAGCCTCTAGCATCGGCGGCTTTCACCTCTGGAGTCCCCGTCATGAGCCAGCCTCTTTCCCTTGGTACGCCCCTGTCCCCCACCGCCACGCGCGTGATGCTGCTGGGCTCCGGCGAGCTGGGCAAGGAGGTGCTGATCGCGCTGCAGCGCCTGGGCGTGGAAACCATCGCCGTGGACCGCTACGAGCACGCGCCGGGGCAGCAGGTGGCGCACCACGCGCGCACCATTGCCATGAGCGACCCCGAGGCGCTGCGCGCACTGATCGAGGCCGAGCGCCCGGCGCTGGTGGTGCCCGAGATCGAGGCCATCGCCACGCCGGTGCTGCAGGAGCTCGAAGCCCAGGGCCTGGTGCGCGTCATCCCCACCGCGCGCGCCGCGCGGCTGACCATGGACCGCGAGGGCATCCGCCGCCTCGCCGCCGAAACGCTGGGCCTGCCCACCAGCCCCTATGCCTTCTGCGACTCGCTGGAGGAACTGCAGCAGGCTATCGACGGCGGCATCGGCTACCCCTGCGTGGTGAAACCGGTGATGAGCAGTTCCGGCAAGGGCCAGAGCAAGCTCGACGGCCCGCAGGACGTGCGCAAGGCCTGGGACTACGCCATGGCCGGCGGCCGCGTCAGCCACGGCCGCGTCATCGTCGAAGGTTTCATTGATTTCGACTACGAGATCACGCTGCTGACGGTGCGCAGCGTCGGCGCCGACGGCCAGGCCGAGACCAGTTTCTGCGCCCCCATCGGCCATGTGCAGGTCAGCGGGGACTACGTGGAGAGCTGGCAGCCGCACCCGATGTCTCCGGCCGCGCTGGAAAAGGCTCAGCACATCGCGCGCGCCGTGACGCAGGACCTGGGCGGCCAGGGCCTGTTCGGCGTGGAGCTGTTCGTCAAGGGCGACCAGGTCTGGTTCAGCGAGGTCAGCCCGCGCCCGCACGACACCGGCATGGTGACGATGGCCACGCAGTGGCAGAGCGAGTTCGAGCTGCACGCCCGGGCCATCCTGGGCCTGCCGGTGGATACGTCCCTGAAGAGCCCCGGCGCCAGCGCCGTGATCTACGGCGGCGTGGAAGGCACCGGCGTGGTGTTCGAGGGCGTGGCCGAGGCGCTGCGCGTGCCGGGCACCGACATCCGGCTCTTCGGCAAGCCCGAGAGTTTCAGCAAGCGCCGCATGGGCGTGGCGCTGGCGCATGCGGACGATGTGGACACCGCCCGCGTGCGCGCCAAGGAGGCGGCGGGCAAGGTGCGGCCCAGGCTGGGCTGAGAACGGGCCGGGCCGCGGCGCGCGCGGGCCTCAGCCCGGCTGGCCGCAGCCGGCGGGCTTGAGGACACGCTCGGTGGAGGCCGGATATTTCTCCAGCTTGCCCGCCGGCCGGCGCGGCCGCGCCACCAGCTCGCCGCCGCAATTGGGGCAGCGGCCGTGCAGCTTCTCGTCCGCGCAGCTGCTGCAGAACGTGCATTCGAACGAGCAGATGCGCGCCTCGATGGAATCGGGCGGCAAATCCTTGTCGCAGCATTCGCAATTGGGGCGGAGTTTCAGCATGGGAACCTCGATGGGCGGGTTGCCCGAAAGCGGACCGTTTTCGGACTGGCAACGGTAACGCAGCGTGCCGGAATACCTGCGACGCCACGGTTCGTGACCTGAAAAGCGGCAATAGTTCACGAGAAAAGCCGCGGCCTGGCGTGGAGCTGATCACAAACCCTTCGGGCGGCCGATAAGGGGCCGCCGGCTCCCTGGGCGGGGCGCCGGACCAGGCCGGAATATCCGGGGCGCCGGCACAGCCTCGCGCCCGGATCGGGACGGTGTTTTGCCGTGATGACCGCCGCCATCGGCCACAGGAGTCAGCGACCATGATGGAAACACGAGATATCGCGAGCTGGGTCTATTCGGGTGCCGAGCGCCGCAGGACCGAGCGCAAGGTGCTGCGTGGCTCCGCGCAGTTGCTGCTGCCCAGCGGCAACCTGGTGGAAACCAGGCTGGTCGATATCAGCCAGGGCGGGCTTGGCCTGGTGGCGCCCGTGAACCTGCCGGTCGGGACGGTGTGCGAGGTCAAATTCCGCTCCGCCCTGTTCGGCAATGGCACCGAGGCTTTAGTGGTTCGCGGCCGCATCGCGCGCAGCATTCTCAGCGGCAAGGAAGGCGGATTCATGATCGGCCTGGAGTTTTCCAATCTTGCGCCGGCCTTGCGCGACAAGATCAAGCGCTATGTGACGCCTTGAGCGGCGAAAGCGGCCGGGCCGCGGACGGCCTCCCGCCTGAGGTGGCCGGTCGGATCTCATAATAAATATCACAGGGGAGCGGACCGGGGCCCGCAATGGCGCCGCGGTTGGCCGATGAATGAATCCAATAGGTTGTACCTCCAGGCGGTGGCTTGAAGCCGAAACGCTGCCGCATGAGCCGGCGCCGGAAATCGTAGCTTGCACCCGCGCGTGCCGGTGAAACCGTCCGACCACAGCGGAAATTCGGCCATCACGGTGGAAATCCAAGAGCAGGCGACCTGGGTATACCTGGGGCTGCAGCATCGCCATGTCGAGCGCCGCAGATTCAGGTCACTGGCGCAGGTATTGCTTCTGCCGACGCGAGAATTGATGGCGGTGCCCACGGTCGATATCAGCCCGGGCGGGGTGGGATTCGTTTCGCCGCTGAACCTGCCGCTGGACCTGGCTTGCGAAATCAGGTTTCGCGCGCCCATCATCGGCCAGCACGTTGAAATGTTCGTGGCCCGGGGACAGGTGGCGTACAGCGTCCTCAGCGGTCCGGAAGGCGGTTTCATCATCGGCCTGCAGTTCACCGACATCGCGGTGTCCGCGCTGGCGCTCATTCGCGAGTATGTGAGCCAGAGCGCCTGGCCGGCGTGATGCCGCGCGGCGGCATGAAGAAATTGGCCGGGAATATCAAGGCCCGTCCGGTTCCGCAGGCTGGCTTCTCTGCAATGTGAAACCGCAATAGCGGTGTCCGGTATTTGTTCACGACTGCCGGGCCAAGCTGGAACCTTTCCACAATTACGCCATGGTTTTACCCGCGGTCGGGCCACGATGTAACTAGATGAAAGTTGATTTGACGGTACTGCGCCGAGCGTTTTGACAAGCCGTTCGGTTCGGGAATTCATGCAAGCCGCCGGCAAGGGCCGGGCGGAATAGGACACAGCGATCATGATGGAGTCGGGCGACATCGCAACATGGGTCAACCTGGGGTTGGACCGCCGCCAAGTCGATCGCAAGGCGTTTCGGTCCCTGGGCCTGCTCAGGCTGCCCAGCCGGCAGGTGCTTGAAGTGCGTACCGTGGACATCAGCGTGGGCGGCATGGGCGTCGTGGCGCCCTGGAACCTGCAGCGGGACTTGTGTTGTGACATCCGCCTGCGCGCCCCGGTGATGAGCGCCGGCATGGATTTCCTGGTGCTGCGCTGCCGGGTGGCGCACAGCATCCTCAGCGGCAAGGCGGACGGCTTCATGATCGGCCTGGAATTCCTGGACCCGCCGGCCGCGGTCCTGGACGTGGTCCGGCAGTACGTCACCGAGTGAGGGCCGGCTGAAGGCTTCCGGCGCGGGCCCGGCCCTGCGATTGCCGGGAGCCGGGGCGATGCTCTTCAGGGTCTGCCCGCACCGAGCCATGTCCTGTCTTTTCACCGCGCGCCTGGTCAACGGCGCCACCGGCGACCCGGGCCTGCACTGCCAGCTCGCGGGCCAGCGCCGCGGCCTGCTGTTCGACCTGGGCGACGTGACGGCGCTGATGCCGCGCGAGCTGTTGCGCGTCTCGCACGCCTTCGTCAGCCACACGCACATGGACCATTTCGCGGGGCTGGACCACCTGCTGCGCGTGATCCTGGGGCGCCAGCCGCGGCTGGTGCTGCACGGTGGTCCCGGCTTCGTGGCGCAGGTGGAGCACAAGCTGCACGCCTACACCTGGAACCTGGTGCACCGCTACGAGGTGGCGCTGGAGATCGAGGTGCACGAGTTCCGTCCCGACGGGCGCCGGCGCAGCGCGCTGTTCTCCAGCCGCGACGGTTTCAGCCGCGCGCGGGACGAGGAGTCGGCCTGGGACGACGACGTGCTGCACGACGAGGACCAGTTCCGCGTGCGTGGCCGCTTCGTGGACCACGGCATCCCGGTGCTGGCCTTCGCGCTGGAGGAGAAGGCGCGCGTGGCCGTCAACGTCGAGCGCATGGCGGCCCGAGGCTTCACCAGCGGCGCGTGGCTGCGCGAGCTGAAAGCCGCCGTGATGTCCGGCGCCCCGGGCGCCACGCCGATCGAGGTGCGCTGGAAGGACCGTGCCGGCGAGCATGTGGCGCTGCGCACGGTCGATGAGCTGCGGCCCGTGGTGCTGGACCAGCGCCCGGGCCGTTGCATCGGCTACGTCACCGACCTGTGCGGCAGCGAGGCCGACGCGCGCACCCTGAGCGGGCTGCTGCGCGGCGTGGACCAGCTGCACATCGAGTGCGTGTTCCTGGACGCGGACCGCGCCCACGCGCAGCACAAGCACCACCTCACCGCCCGGCGCGCCGGCGAGATCGCGCGGCTCCTGGGCGCGCGCGAGCTGGTTCCCTTCCATTTCTCCCCACGCTACGAGGGCCGCGGCGAGGAGCTGCGCACCGAGGCACTGCAGGCCTGGACCGGCCGCTGAGGCCCGGACCGCGTCCGGCCGAGCCGCCGGCTCCCCCCAAGGGGGGACATGGCGCCGCCCTGCCCCGCGCCCTTTCCCTCCGTGGAGGGAAAACGCGCTTTCGCCCCTGCCGGGCCTGAACCGCCGCCGAGAGCCCCGCAACTGAGCCAGCGCATGGGACGCATCGATCGCGTCCCGGCCCCAGGGGCTGCCGCCGTACCAGGCAGCGCGCCGGCCCCGTCACTTCCCCGTTGCGCCTGGGTTTTCCTTCAAGGACTTCACCGATGAACCGTTTTGCCTTCTCCCCGCGCCGTACCGCCCTGGCTGCCGGTCTGCTCGCCGCCGCGGCCGTCTCCACCTCCGCGCTGGCCAACGAACAGGAAGCCGCCGCGGCCGGCTGGGACGACCCGGTCGTGTTCAACATGGTGCGTTCTCCGGGCCTGAAGGACGCGCCCAACTGCGCGCGCTGGGCCAAGGGCCGGGTCTCCATCCAGAAGATGGGTGGCGTCGAGGAAATGACCGTCAAGGTGCAGGGCCTGCCGCCCAACACCGACTTCGCCTTCTTCGTGCTGCAGGTGCCCAACTTCCCCTTCGGCATGGGCTGGTACCAGGGCGAGATCCGCACCGACTGGCAGGGCAAGGGCCAGCAGAAGTTCGTGGGCCGCTTCAACCAGGAGACCTTCTCGCTGGCCATCGGCAACCCGGCGCCGGCGCCGAGCGTGCATCCGCACAGCCCGTTCCCGGATGCGACGACGAATCCGCTGACCCCGCCGCTGCACCAGTTCCACCTGGGCATGTGGTTCAACAAGGCCGCCGATGCCCAGAAGGCCGGTTGCCCCGGCAACGTCACGCCCTTCAGCGGCGAGCACGACGCGGGCATCCAGGTGCTCAACACCAGCAACTTCCCCGACCACGCCGGCCCGCTGCGCCGCGTGAAGTAAACGGCCCTGCCTTTGTGTGTGTGGGACCGCGGCTCAGGGCGCCGCGGTCCGGTTTTGCCGGGGTTGCGCCGCTGGTGCTCCCCGGCCTTTTTGCGCCTGCCGGGCTCAGGCCGCCAGCCGCATCGGCCGCAGGCGCGAGGCCTGGCCCGCGCAGCCGAAAGCCTCGAAGCGCTGGGCGCACAGCTCGCGCGCCGCGGCGGTGGCCTGCTTGAGCACGCTGCGCGGGTCGAAGTCGCCCGGGTTGCGCGCCATGGCACGGCGCATCGCGCCGGTCATGGCCAGGCGGATGTCGGTGTCGATGTTGATCTTGCGCACGCCGTGGCGGATGCCTTCCTGGATCTCCTCCACCGGCACGCCGTAGGTCTCGCGGATCTTGCCGCCGTGCTCGCGGATGACGGCCAGCCACTCCTGCGGCACCGAGGAGGAGCCGTGCATCACCAGGTGCGTGTCGGGCAGCCGGGCGTGGATCTGCCTGATGCGGTCGATGGCCAGGATGTCGCCCGTGGGCTTGCGGCTGAACTTGTAGGCGCCATGCGAGGTGCCGATGGCGATGGCCAGCGCGTCCACGCCGGTCTGGGCCACGAAGTCCGCGGCCTGCGCCGGGTCGGTGAGCATCTGCTCGTGCGAGAGCGTGCCCTGCGCGCCCACGCCGTCCTCCTCGCCGGCCTGGCCGGATTCCAGCGAGCCCAGGCAGCCCAGCTCGCCCTCCACCGACACGCCCACCGCGTGCGCCATGCGCACCACCTGGCGCGTCACATCCACGTTGTAGTCGTAGCTGGCGGGCGTCCTGGCGTCGGGCATGAGCGAGCCGTCCATCATCACGCTGGTGAAGCCGGAGCGGATGGCCTGCACGCACACCGCCGGGCTGGCGCCATGGTCCTGGTGCAGCACGATGGGCAGTTGCGGGTACATCTCGGTCGCGGCTTCGACCATCTTGCGCAGGAAGGGCTCGCCGGCGTACTTCCTCGCGCCGGCCGAGGCCTGCAGGATGACCGGGCTGTCGGTGGCGGCGGCGGCCTGCATGATGGCCTGGATCTGCTCCAGGTTGTTGACGTTGAAGGCCGGCACGCCGTAGCCGTTCTCGGCGGCATGGTCGAGCAGCTGGCGCAGGGAGATCATGGGCATGGTGGGCTCCTGAGAGGTGGGAGGTTGAGGGGGCGACGAAAAACGGAAAGCGTGTTTGAGGGCGGCCGTGGGCTGATCTGGACCGCTCTCTACGTCGTCATTCCCGCGAAGGCGGGAACCCAGGCGGCCCCGCGTCGGAGCGAAGCAGCGGTGCAGTGAGCCGAGCCAGAAGCCCTCGGTGTGCCGACCGATCCACTCACGGCCGACTGGGGGACTGCCTGGGTCCCCGCCTGCGCGGGGATGACGAAGTAGTGGATGTGGACGGTGGGCTTCGGCCCGCAGCCCTCAACCGTGGCTTGGCTTATGCAAGCAGCCTCCTCGCCCTCTCCGCCACCGCCTGCGGCGTGAACCCGAAGTGCTCCAGCAGCGCCGGCGCCGGCGCGGACTCGCCGAAGCGCTCCAGCGCCACCACGTCGCCGTCCTCGCCCACGTACTTCCACCACAGCCCGCTGCGGCCGGCCTCGATGGCCAGGCGCGGCAGATGGCGCGGGATCACGCTGCGCCGGTAGGCCTCGTCCTGCCGCTCGAACACCTCCAGGCAGGGCGCGGACACCACGCGCGCGGCGATGCCCTCATCGGCCAGCCGCTGCGCCGCCGCCAGCGCCAGCTGCAGCTCGGAGCCGGTGGCGATCAGCACCACGCGCTCGTCGCGCGCGCCGCGCAGCACGTAGGCGCCGCGGGCGATCAAGTCGGCGCGTTCCTGCCCGCCGTCGGCATGCGGCAGCGCCTGTCGGCTCAGCAGCAGGCAGCTCGGCCCGTCGCCGCGCTGCAGCGCCTGCTGCCAGGCCACGGCGGTTTCGGTGGCATCGGCCGGGCGCCACACGTCCAGGTCCGGGATCAGGCGCAGGCTGTGGGCGTGCTCCACCGGCTGGTGCGTGGGCCCGTCCTCGCCCAGGCCGATGGAGTCGTGCGTGAACACGTGCACCACCGGCAGCCGCATCAGCGCCGACATGCGCAGCGCGTTGCGGCTGTAGTCCGAGAAGGTGAGAAAGGTGCCGCCGAAGGGCTTGTAGCCGCCGTGCAGCGCCACGCCGTTCATCACCGCCGCCATGCCGAACTCGCGCACGCCGTAGTGCACGTGGTTGCCGCTGCCCTGCCCCGTGAGCGGGCGGCTGCCCTTCCAGTCGGTGAGGTTCGATCCCGTCAGGTCGGCCGAGCCGCCCAGCAGCTCCGGCATCGCCGGGGCCACGGCATCAAGAAACTCCTGCGAGGCCTTGCGCGTGGCGACCTTGGCGGCGCGGCGCTCGGCATCGAGCACGGCGCGGGCCAGCGCGGCGGCCGTGTCCTCGCGCAGCGTGCCGCCGGCGCGGCGGCGCAGGAACTCGGCCGCCAGCTCCGGGAAGGCCCGCGCGTAGGCGTCGAAGCGCTGCTGCCACTGCCGCCGCTGCGCGCCGCCGCGCTCCACCGCGTCCCAGGCCTGGCGCAGCTCGGCCGGCACCTCGAAGGGCGGCGCGTCCCAGTCCAGCGCCTGGCGCACCAGCGCGATCTCCGCCTCGCCCAGCGGCGCGCCGTGCACGTCGGCCGTGCCGGCGCGGTTGGGCGAGCCATGGCCGATCTGCGTGCGGCAGCACACCAGCACCGGGCGCCCGGACTTGCGCGCCTGGGCGATGGCGGCGTCCAGCGCGGCGAAATCATGGCCGTCCACGTTGCGGATCACGGTCCAGCCGTAGGCCTCGAAGCGCGCCGGCGTGTCGTCGCCGAACCAGCCTTTCACGTCGCCGTCGATGGAGATGCCGTTGTCGTCGTAGAAGGCCACGAGCTTGTTCAAGCCCCAGGTGCCGGCCAGCGAGCAGGCCTCGTGGCTGATGCCCTCCATCAGGCAGCCGTCGCCCAGGAACACCCAGGTGCGGTGATCGACGATGTCATGCCCCGGGCGGTTGAACTCCTGCGCCAGCAGTTTTTCAGCCAGCGCCATGCCGACCGCATTGGCCAGGCCCTGGCCCAGCGGGCCGGTGGTGGTTTCCACGCCGGGCGTCATGTGGACTTCCGGATGCCCCGGCGTGCGCGAGCCGAGCTGGCGGAAGCGCTTGAGCTCGTCCATGGGCAGGTCATAGCCGCTGAGGTGCAGCAGCGCGTACAGCAGCATCGAGCCATGGCCGTTGGAGAGCACGAAGCGGTCGCGGTCGGGCCACTGCGGGTCGGCCGGGTCGTGCTTGAGGTGATGGCGCCACAGCGCCTCGGCGATGTCGGCCATGCCCATGGGCATGCCGGGATGGCCCGAGTTGGCGGCCTGCACGGCGTCGATGGCGAGCATGCGCAGGGCATTGGCGCAGCGGCGGCGGATGGGGTCCGGAGCATGGGGCATGGGTTCTCCTTCCAGTGAAATTGACGTACCGGGAAATCAATAGGCACGGTTCGGCACCACAGACCGAGACCGGCATCCCGTGAGTTCGCGCGCCGCGCGCCCTACTTCGTCATTCCCGCGAAGGCGGGAACCCAGGTGGTCCCCACGCCGACCGTCAGCCCATGCGGCGGCGTGCCGGGCATTTCAAATCCCGGGTTTCCCGCAAGTGCTCTTGCGCTCTGGCGTGGGACCGCCTAGGTCCCCGCCCCCGCCTACGCGGGGGCAGGCTCTGCGCGGGGATGACGAAGTGGCAGGCGAAGCAGGCACGCTTACGGTCAGCGTCCGCGACGGTTGCTCACGCCACCATCGCCTGCCTCCTGCGCTCCATCAGCCGCAGGATCATGGGCGTGAAGATGAGCTGCATGGCCAGGTCCATCTTGCCGCCCGGCACCACCAGCGTGTTGGCGCGCGACATCCACGAGTCGTGCAGCATGCTCAGCAGGTAGGGGAAGTCGATGCCCTTGGGGTCGGCGAAGCGGATCACCACCAGGCTCTCGTCGGGCGTGGGGATGGTGCGGGCGATGAAGGGGTCCGAGGTGTCCACCACCGGCACGCGCTGGAAGTTGATGTGCGTGCGCGTGAACTGCGGACAGATGTAGTGCACGTACTCGTGCATGCGGCGCAAGATCACGTCCGTCACCGCCTCGGTGGAGTAGCCGCGCGTGGCCTTGTCGCGGTGGATCTTCTGAATCCATTCCAGGTTGATCACCGGCACCACGCCGATGAGCAGGTCCGGGTAGCGCGCCACGTCATGCTCATCGGTCTTCACGCCGCCGTGCAGGCCCTCGTAGAACAGCAGCTCCGACTCCGGCAGCGGCTCCCAGGGCGTGAAGGTGCCCGGCGGCTGCTGGTAGGGCGCGGCCTCGCGCTCGTCGTGCAGATACTTGCGCGCCTGCCCGGTGCCGGTCTCGGCGTAGTGGCGGAACAGGTTCTCCAGCTCGGCGAAGAGGTTGGCGTCGGTGCCGAAATGGCTGAAGTGCGGCTTGCCGTTGGCCTCGGCCTCGGCCATGGCCTTCTTCATCTCGGCGCGGTCGAAGCGATGGAAGCTGTCGCCCTCGACGATGGCGGCGCGCACGCCCTCGCGGCGGAAGATGGTCTCGAAGGTGCGCGTCACCGAGGTGGTGCCGGCGCCCGAGGAGCCGGTGATGGCAACGATGGGGTGTTTCACGGACATGGGCTGCTCCCGTAGATGGCTTCGATTTCTCCGTTCGCCCTGAGCTTGGTCGTTGGGCCTGCAGGCGGGTCGTGCGGCAGGGCTTCGACGGGCTCAGCCCGAACGGAACCTTTCTCTCAAACCGGGGCGAACAGCCCGCGCTGCCCGAACAGCGGCGAGCGGTAGCCGCCGTCCAGCAGTTGCTCTTCGTGGTAGCGCTCGATGCGTTCGACCTCCTCGGCCGAGCCGAAGATGAAGCCCACGCGCTGCTGCAGCGCTTCGGGCTGCAGGCCCAGTACGCGATGCCGGCCGGTGCTGGCGCAACCGCCGGCCTGCTCGATGAGCATCCCCACCGGGTTGGCCTCGTGCAGCAGCTGCAGGCGGCCCGGGCGCTTGGGGTCGGTGCCGTCGCGCGGGCACAGGAACACCCCGCCGCGCAGCAGGATGCGGTGCGTCTCCGCCACCAGCGAGGCGATCCAGCGCATGCTGAAGTCCGCGCCGCGCACCCCGGCGCTGCCGGCCAGGCATTCATCGACATAGCGCTTCACGGCCGGCTCCCAGAAGCGGCTGTGCGAGGCGTTGATGGCGAACTCGCGCGTGCGCCGCGGCACCTGCAGGTTCGGGTGGCTCAGCATCCACTCGCCCAGCTGCGGGTCCAGCGTGAAGCCGTGCGTGCCGTTGCCCAAGCTCAACACCAGCATGGTGGCGGCGCCGTACAGCGCATAGCCGGCACAGACCTGCTTCGCGCCGGCCTGCAGCCAGTCTTCGGCGGTCGGCGCCGCGCCGGCGGTGGGCGCGCGCAGCACCGAGAACAGGCTGCCCACGCCGTGGTTGATGTCCAGGTTGCCGGCGCCGTCCAGGGCCTGGAACAGCAGCAGGTATTTCCCTCGCGTGTAGGGCTCGGGGATGGGCGTGGCCTCGGCCTCGCCGCAGGCCGAGTAGCCCGCCAGGTTGCCGCCCCACTCGCAGCCGCGCGTGAAGGCCTCGCGCGCGAACTGCAGCGTCGGCTCGCACGCCGCCTCCTGGCCCAGCGCGCCGCGCGCCACGCGCGCGGCGATGGCCTTGCAGGCCAGCGACACGTCGGTCACCAGCGCATTGAGCTCGCCGGTGGCGCGCGGGTGGCGGCGCCGCTCCTCGATGAGGAACTGCGTGAGGTTGCTGCGGCCTTCGATGAGCATGGGAGGTCTCCGTCCTTGGTGGTGTGTGTTTCTGTCAAAGGCCGGCCTGGGCCGCCTGGCGCGGCAGCAGGGCCAGCAGTTGCTGCGGCGCGCGCAGGCGCCACACGGCCGGGCCGGGGTCGGCCACGCCGCCGTAGCCCCAGTCCACCAGCGCGGCCGGGCAGCCGGCGGCGGCGGCGGCCTGCAGGTCCGCCGGGCCGTCGCCCACCATCAGCAGCCGCGACGCCGCCACGCCGAGCTGCCGCGCCGCCGTGTGCAGCAGCGCCGGCTCGGGCTTGCGCAGCGCGGGCGTGTCCGCGCCCAGCACCTCGGTGACGTAAGGCATCAGCCCGGCGGCCTGGACCACGGCACAGGCCAGCTTCGTGGGCTTGTTGGTCACCACCGCAATGGGCAGCACCTCGGACAGTCCGTCCAGCACGGCTTCGATGCCCTCGAACACGCGCCCATGCGCCAGCGGCGCGGCCAGCGTGGTGGTGTCGAAATGCGCGCGCAGCCGCCGCAGCAGCTCGGGCGCCGGGTTGTCCAGGCCGTGCGCGGCCAGCGCGCGCCGGATCAGCACGTCGGGCCCGTCGCCGATCCAGGCCCGCACCACGCGCAGCTCGAAGCTGCCGAAACCCTCGGCTCGCAGCGCGGCGGCCAGGGCGGCGGCGATGTCGGGCGCGCTGTCCACCAGCGTGCCGTCGAGGTCGAAGGCCAGGGCGTCGGCGCGCATCAGGCCACCCGGTACAGCTGCTGCACGGCGCAGGTCGAGAGCGGCCGGCGCAGCTGCTCCAGCCCCTGCAGCGTGAGCCAGGGCGCATCGGGCAACCGGCCGCCGGGCTCGCCGGACAGCGGCTGCTCAGGGTCGCCCAGGTGCGGCAGCAGCAGCGAGGCCTCGCCCAGCTCCTCGTCCACGGTCCACAGCGTGGGCGTGACCACGGTCCACAGCCCGGCCGCGCGCGCCGCGCGCAGGCCGTTGGCCGAGTCCTCGAAGGCCACCGCCTCCTCGGGCTCCAGGCCCAGCGTGCGCAGCGCCAGCTCGAACACGTCGGGCGCGGGCTTCTTCCGGCGCACCAGGTCGCCGCAGGCGATGACGTCGAACAGCCCCGGGCCCTCCGGCCCCAGCGTGGACACCAGCAGCGCCTCGACGTTGGAGGGGCTGGTGGTGCTGGCGATGGCCAGGCGCAGCCCGGCTTCGCGCGCCTCGCGCAGCAGCCGTGCCACGCCCGGGCGCAGCCGCAGCGCGCCGCTTTCGACCAGCGCCGCGTAGTGCCGCGTCTTGGCCGCGTGCAGCGCCGGGACGCGCGCCAGCGCGGCGCGGCGGTCGTTGTCGCCAAGGCCGAGGCTGTCGATGTGGTGCGCGATGCGCTCCTTGCCGCCGGTGACGCGCAGCAGCTCGCGGTAGCGCGCGCGGCCCCAGTCCCAGCGCAGGCCGGCGTCGGCGAAGGCGGCGTTGAAGGCCTGGCGGTGCAGTTCCTCCGTGTCGGCCAGGGTGCCGTCCACGTCGAAGATCAGGGCATTGAGAGTCAAGTGCGGCTCCTTGGGGGTCACTCCACGCCCCGTTCGCCCTGAGCTTGTCGAAGGGCCTGCGGCTTGCTGGGGCTACAGGGCTTCAACAGGCTCAGCCCGAACGGGATGCTTGTGTTCATCAAACGAGTCAGGTGTCGGCAGTGGCCGAGGTGGAAAACACCCGGCTGGCCAGCACGTCGGCGGCCTCCAGGGTGACGAGGTCGTCGGGCTGCAGCGGCGTGTCGCTGTCGAACAGCCGCGTGGCGTGGCGCAGCCGGATGCGGTCCAGCGCGTTGCGGATGGAGCGCGCGTTGGCAAAGTGCGGCTGCAGCCGGCGCAGCGCGATGTAGCGCGCGAAGGCTTCTTCCGCCTCGTCGTCGAGGCGGTAGTGCAGCTTCTGCAGCATCAGCTGGGCGATGCGCAGCAGCTCGGCCTCGTCGTAGTCGGGAAAGTCGATGTGGTGCGCGATGCGCGAGGCCATCCCCGGGTTGGAGCCGAAGAAGGTCTGCATGCGGTCCTTGTAGCCGGCCAGGATCACCACGATGTCCTCGCGCTGGTTCTCCATCACCTGCAGCAGGATCTCGATGGCCTCCTGGCCGTAGTCGCGCTCGTTCTCCGGGCGGTAGAGGTAGTAGGCCTCGTCGATGAACAGCACGCCGCCCATGGCCTTCTTCAGTACCTCGCGCGTCTTGGGCGCGGTGTGGCCGATGAACTGGCCCACCAGGTCGTCGCGGGTCACGGCCACGAGGTGGCCCTTGCGCACGTAGCCCAGCTGTTTCAGCACCTCGGCCATGCGCAGCGCCACGGTGGTCTTGCCGGTGCCGGGGTTGCCGGTGAAGCACATGTGCAGCGAGGGTGGCTGCGAGTTGAGGCCTTGTTGCGCGCGCAGCTTGTCCACCAGCAGCAGCGCGGCGATGTCGCGGATGCGGCCCTTCACCGGCGCCAGGCCCACCAGCTCGGCATCGAGCTGCGTGAGCACCGATTTCACGCCGCTGCTCTCGAAGAGCTGGCGCGGGCTGAGGGCCGCACCAGCCTCCGGGGAGGCGGCCGCTTCGAGCACTTCGGCTTCCATGGCAGCCTCCCGCGCTCAGTAGCGTGCGCCCTCGGGCTTGGCCTGCGCGGCGTAGCCCTCGATGCGGTAGTGGATCTGCCGGCCCGGCCCTTCGGAGCGCACCAGGCGGAAGCCGGGCTCGTCCTGCGGGCGGTTCACGATGAAGGACAGCACCACCGATTCGACCCCGTGCGTGGAATCGAAGGCCGTGACGCGGATGTAGTGGTTGGGAAAGGCCTTGCGGCAGTCCTTGATCTCCATGAGCACGCCGGCCGGGTCCTGCAGGTCGAACATCGGGTTGCCGTGCATCTCCCAGAAGGTGTTGCGGGGATGGGGGTCGTCGGTGTACTCGATGCCGACGGCCCAGCCTTTGTCGAGGGCGTATTCGACCTGCTTGAGGATCTGCTCGTCGCTGAGGTCGGGCAGGAAGGAGAAGGTGCCTTGGGTCAGACGCATGGTGGGGGCTCCGTTTGCAACGTTCAGGCCACGGACGGCGTGGGCACGAAGTCCGAGGTGTCGGTGGGCGTGTAGTTGAAGCTGATCTCGCCCCAGGTATCGAGGGCGGCCTGCAGCGGCGTGCACCACTTGGCGGCGGCGCGCAGGATGTCGGGGCCTTCTTCCTTGATGTCGCGGCCCTCGTTGCGGGCCAGCACCATGGCTTCGAGCGCGACGCGGTTGGCGGTGGCGCCGGCCTGGATGCCCTGCGGGTGGCCGATGGTGCCGCCGCCGAACTGCAGCACCACGTCGTCGCCGAACAGGTCGATGAGCTGGTGCATCTGGCCGGCGTGGATGCCGCCCGAGGCCACGGGCATGACCTTGCGCAGCGCGCCCCAGTCCTGCTCGAAGAAGATGCCGCGCGGCAGGTCGGGCACCGTGTGCGCGTCGCGGCACACGTTGTAATAGCCCTGTACCGTCAGCGGGTCACCTTCGAGCTTGCCCACCGCCGTGCCGGCGTGGATGTGGTCCACGCCCGTCAGGCGCATCCACTTGGCGATGACGCGGAAGGACACGCCATGGCTCTTCTGCCGGGTGTAGGTGCCGTGGCCCGCGCGGTGCAGGTGCAGGATCATGTCGTGCTGCCGGCACCAGTGCGACAGGCTCTGGATGGCCGTGTAGCCCACCACCAAGTCCACCATGATGATCACCGAGCCCAGCTCCTTGGCGAACTCGGCGCGGCGGTACATCTCCTCCATCGAGCCGGCGGTGACGTTGAGGTAGCTGCCCTTGACCTCGCCGGTGGCGGCGCTGGCCTTGTTGACCGCGTCCATCACGAACAGGAAGCGGTCGCGCCAGTGCATGAAGGGCTGCGAGTTGATGTTCTCGTCGTCCTTCATGAAGTCCAGGCCGCCCTTGAGGCCTTCGTAGACCACGCGGCCGTAGTTGCGGCCCGACAGGCCGAGCTTGGGCTTGGTGGTGGCGCCCAGCAGCGGGCGGCCGAATTTGTCCAGCCGCTCGCGCTCCACGATGATCCCGGTGGGCGGGCCGCTGAAGGTCTTGACGTAGGCCACGGGGAAGCGCATGTCCTCCAGCCGCGCCGCCTTCAGCGGCTTGAAGCTGAAGACGTTGCCGATGATGGAGGCGGCCACGTTGGTGATGGAGCCTTCCTCGAACAGGCTCAGGTCGTAGGCCACGTAGCAGAACCACTGGCCCGGCTGGCCCGGCACGGGCTCCACGCGGTAGGCCTTGGCGCGGTACATGTCGCAGGCGGTGAGCCGGTCGGTCCAGACCACGGTCCAGGTCGCGGTGGAGGACTCGCCCGCCACCGCCGCGGCGGCTTCCACCGGGTCCACGCCGTCCTGCGGCGTGATGCGGAACAGCGCCAGGATGTCGGTGTCCTTGGGCTCGTAGTCCGGGTTCCAGTAGCCCATCTGGGCGTACTTCAGGACGCCGGCCGCGTAGCGCTTGCTGGCGTCCACGATCTGCTTGAGTTCATTCATCTCGCCCATCAGCTGCTCCTCGGTGGTGGTTGGTTCGATGCGTCGGCATCGGCTTGGGAGCAAATCTAGGGACGAGCTGGCATCAGGAAAAGTTAATTATTTTTAAGGTGCTATCAGTCCGGACTAATATCAGTGCATGTCAGCCCTGCGCCATGCCACCTTCAAGCAGCTCGCCGCCCTGCATGCCGTGGCGCGGCTGGGCAGCGTCTCGGCCGCCGCGGCGGAGCTGCACCTGACGCAGCCGGCGGTGTCGATCCAGATCGGCGCGCTGGAGGCGGCGGCGGGCACGCCGCTGCTGCAGCGCACCGGGCGCGGCATCCGGCTCACCGAGGCCGGCACGCTGCTGGCGGGCTATGCCGGGCGCATCCTGGAGCTGTGGCGCGAGGCCGGCGACGAGATGGCGGCGCAGCACGGAGACTTTTCGGGAACGCTGCGCGTGGGTGCGGTCACCACGGCCGAGTACCTGCTGCCGCCGCTGCTGGTGGCGTTCGCCAACGCGCATCCGAAGGTGAAGGTGAAGCTGCAGGTGGGCAACCGCGACCAGATCGTGCGCATGCTCGCCGGCCAGGAGGTGGACCTGGCCATCATGGGCCGCCCGCCGGCGGAGCTGAAGACGGTGTCGGCGTCGTTTGCGCGCCACCCCATGGCCTTCCTGGCGGCGCCGGGGCATGCGCTGATGCAGCAGCGCGGTCTCAACTTGGCACAGTTGCTCGACGCCGAGCTGCTGGTGCGCGAGCGCGGCTCGGGCACGCGCGCGACGGTGGAAACGCTGTTCAAGGAGGCCGGGCTGCCGCTGCGCATCGGCTCGGAGATGTCGAGCAACGAGGCCATCAAGCAGCTCGCCGCGGCCGGGCTGGGCGTGGCCTTCCTGTCGCTGCACACCTGCACGCTGGAGATGCAGGCCGGGCTGCTGGCGCTGCTGCCGCTGCCGGGCAACCCGATCGAGCGCGACTGGTACGTCATGCACCTGGCGGCACGCCAGCTGCCGCAGGTGGCGGCGGCCTTCGAGCGCTTCCTGTGCGAGCAGGGCCAGGACCTCGTGCGCGCCCAGCTGGAGCGCCGCCCGGCCGCGCCCGCTGTAACGCGCTGACGCGCGCGCGGAGCGCGACTGTTCAATTTTGACCCTCACCGCAGGGTCTGCACCTAGTGGTTGGGTGCGCGCCCGCTCACTACAACGCCTGCCTGGGAACCCGTCGAGGACGCCACGGTGTGCCCGCTGACATTCACCAGGAGACGACAATGACCATGAGACTGAAGCCCTCCCTTGCTGTGCTGGCCCATGCCTTCGGTGGGCTGATGCTCGCTGCCCCCACCGTGGCCTCGGCCAACGCCGACGTGGAAAAGAACATCGCCAACCCGCGCAACTGGGCCGTGCAGGCGGGCGACATGTTCAACCAGCGCTACAGCCAGCTCAAGCAGATCAACAAGGGCAACGTCGGCAAGATGCAGGTGGCGTGGACCTTCTCCACCGGCGTGCTGCGCGGCCACGAGGGCTCGCCGCTGGTGATCGACGGCACGATGTACCTGCACTCGCCCTTCCCCAACAAGGTCTTCGCCCTCGACCTCGAGACGCAGAAGATCAAGTGGAAGTACGAGCCCAAGCAGGACACCGCCGTGATCGCGCAGATGTGCTGCGACACCGTCAACCGCGGCCTGGCCTATGCCGAGGGCAAGGTCTTCCTGCAGCAGGCCGACTCCACGCTGGTGGCGCTGGACGCCAATACCGGCAAGGTGATCTGGAGCGTCAAGAACGGTGACCCGAAGGTCGGCGCGGTCAACACCAACGCGCCGCACGTCTTCAAGGACAAGGTCATCACCGGCATCTCCGGCGGCGAGTGGGGCGTGCGCGGCTTCCTGGCCGCCTACGACATCAACACCGGCCGCCAGGTCTGGAAGGCCTACAGCGTCGGCCCCGATGCCGAGATGCTGATGGACCCCGAGAAGACCATGACCTGGGCCGACGGCGGCCTGAAGCCCGTGGGCAAGGATTCCTCGCTCAAGACCTGGCAGGGCGACCAGTGGAAGACCGGCGGCGGCACCACCTGGGGCTGGTACAGCTACGACAAGGCCACCAACATGGTCTATTACGGGACCGGCAACCCCTCCACCTGGAACCCGGCGCAGCGCCCCGGCGACAACAAGTGGTCCATGACCATCTTCGCGCGCGACCTCGACACCGGCGTGGCCAAGTGGGCCTACCAGATGACGCCTTACGACGAGTGGGACTTCGACGGCATCAACGAGATGATCCTGGCCGACATCCCGGTCAAGGGCAAGCAGACCAAGGCGCTGGTGCACTTCGACCGCAACGGCTTTGCCTACACCATGGACCGCGTCACCGGCGCGCTGCTGGTGGCCGAGAAATACGACCCCACGGTGAACTGGGCCACGCACGTGGACATGCGCACCGGGCGCCCGCAGGTGGTCAAGCAGTACTCCACGGCGCAGAACGGGCCTGACGTCAACACCAAGGGCATCTGCCCCGCGGCGCTGGGCACCAAGGACCAGCAGCCCGCCTCCTTCGACCCCAACACCAAGCTCTTCTACGTGCCCACCAACCACGTGTGCATGGACTACGAGCCGTTCAAGGTCGAGTACACGGCCGGCCAGCCCTATGTGGGCGCCACGCTGTCGATGTACCCCACGCCCAACAGCCACGGCGGCATGGGCAACTACATCACCTGGGACGCCGGCACCGGCAAGATCGTGCAGAGCAAGCCCGAGAAGTTCTCGGTGTGGAGCGGCGCGCTCAACACCGCCGGCGGCTTGAGCTGCTACGGCACGCTTGAGGGCTACCTGAAGTGCGTCGATGCCAACGACATCTCCAAGGAGCTGTTCAGGTTCAAGACGCCCTCCGGGATCATCGGCAACGTGTTCACCTACGAGCACAAGGGCAAGCAGTACATGGGCGTGTTCTCGGGCATTGGCGGCTGGGCCGGCATCGGCATGGCCGCGGGCCTGGAGAAGGCCAACGACGGCCTGGGCGCCGTCGGCGGCTACCGCGAACTGAGCCAGTACACCGAGCTCGGCGGCTCGCTGACCGTGTTCGCGCTGCCCAACTGAGCCGGCTCGCCTTCCATACCAAGCACAAGCAGATCAGCGCCTGAAGCAGGGCGCTGAGCGCGCGGCGGCAGGCGCGTCCCATCCCCCGATGGGCGCGCCCGTTGCCCGCGTTTCCTCACCGACGATCGTTGGAGTGAACCTTTCATGAAGTTCCGCAAAACCGCCCTGACGGCCCTGTCGTGCCTTGCCCTGTTCGGCGTCGCGGTCTACAGCAATGCGCAGGGCAACCAGCTCTACACGGTGGTGGATGGCAACAAGGTCGATCCCCAGACCATGAAGGGCTTCCGCACCTGGCGCTCCGCCGCCTGCGACCGCTGCCATGGCCCGAACCAGGAAGGCATGGTCGGCCCCTCGCTCATCGAGAGCCTCAAGAAGCTCAGCAAGGACGAGTTCACCAAGACCGTGCTGGAAGGCCGCCTCGAAAAGGGCATGCCCTCCTTCGGCAGCAATCCCGCCGTGGCCGAGAACATCGACCACCTCTACGCCTACCTCAAGGGCCGCTCGGACGGGGCCATCACTTCTGCCCGGGTGCAGGAGATGCCGTGATGAACGCCGCCTTTCCGCGCTCGCGCCGGCGCGGCTGGAGCGCGGCGCTGTTCCTCGGCGCCCTGGTGGCGGCAGCGCCCGCCGCCGCGCAGGAGGAGCCGCCACGCCAGGCCTTCAAGGTCTGCCAGGACCCGCACAACCTGCCCTTCTCCAGCGCCCAGGGCAACGGCATCGAGAACCGCATCGCCGAGCTCTTCGCCCGCGACCTCGGCCTGAAGCTGGAGTACTACAACTTCCCGAATCGCCTGGCCTTCATCCGCAACACGCTGCGCTACAAGCTCCCCGGCGAGGATTGGCGCTGCGACGTGGTGCTGGGGGTGCCCGAGGGCTTCGACCAGGTGTCGGTGACCAAGCCCTACTACCGCTCGACCTACGCGCTGGTGTTCCCGCGCGGCAAGGCGCTGGACGCGGTGCGCACGGGCCAGGACTTCCTCCAGCTCAATCCGGCCGTGCTGAGCAAGCTGCGCATCGGCGTGCACGACCGCTCGCCGGGCTCGCAGTGGCTGGCCAAGCACCAGCTGGTGGACCGCGCCGTGGTCTACCCGATGATGAGCCCCGACACCGAGCACGATCCCGGCCAGGCCGTGGAGCAGGACCTCGCGGCCGGGCGCATCGACGCGGCGATCCTGTGGGGACCGATGGCCGGCTTCGCCGCCAAGCGCCAGGGCGCGGCCAACCTCGTGGTGGTGCCGCTGGCCTCCGAGCCGGGCGTGCGCTTCGACTACGCCATGGCCATGGGCGTGCGCTACGGCGAGCCGCAGTGGAAGGGCCAGATCGAGGGCCTGATCGAGCGCCACCGCCCCGCCATCCAGGCCATCCTGCGCGAGTACGGCGTGCCGCTGGTGGAGCAGCAGCCGGCGGGCGCCGGCGGCCGTCCCGCGCCCAAGGACTGACATCGTGGCGCACCGGCTTTCGCCGCGGCATCGCAGCCTCATGGGCTCGGCCCTGCTGGCGGCCTGCCTGGTCAGCAGTAACAGCGCGCATGCGGAGTTCGACCGCCGCTCGCTGATCCTGCTGGGCCGCAGCGTGATGCGCGTCGAGGCCGAGGGCGAGAACGGCCGGCTGCAGCTGGGCTCGGGCGTGGTCATCGCCCGGGAGCGCGTGGTCACCAACTGCCATGTCACGCGCAACGCCCGCAACATCTCGGTGGTGCAGGCCGGCACGCGCTGGTCGGTGCAGGCGCAGTCGCTGGATGCCGAGCGCGACCTGTGCGTGCTGCAGGTGCCGGGCTTGCCCAACGCGCCGGTGCCGCTGGGGCGCGCCGCCTCGCTGCGCGAGGGCCACGAGCTGGCCGCGCTGGGCTACACCGGCGGCCCGGCCCTGCAGATCAGCGGCGGCAGCGTCGTGGCGCTGCACCACTGGAGCGGCAACGTCGTGATCCAGTGCAGCAACGGCTTCACCTCCGGCGCCAGCGGCGGCGGGCTGTTCGATCGCGACGGCCGCCTGGTGGGCATCCTCACCTTCCGCCTGCCCGGCGGCCGTACCCACTACTACGCCGTGCCCGCCGAATGGCTGCTCGACGAGGCGCTGGAGCAGCGCATGCGCTTTGCCGAGGTGCGCCCGCACAACGGCGAGAGCTTCTGGCAGCGGCCGACGCCTGCGCAGCCGCTGTTCCTGCAGGCGGCCACGCTGGAGCGCGCCGGCCAGTGGCAGGAGCTGCTGCAGCTGGCCGAGCGCTGGGCCCGCGACGATGCCACCGACGCCGAGCCGCTGTACCTGCGCGCCCTGGCCTACGCCCAGCTCGGCCGCGACGCCGCCGCGGTGCAGAGCTGGCAGCGCAGCCTGGACGTGGACCCGAACTACAGCCGCAGCTGGGCGGCCCTGGCCCAGCTCTACCACCGCAACGGGCAGGCGACCCGGGCACAGCAGGCCATCGAATCCCTCACCGCGCTCAATCCCGGGCTGGCACTGGAAGTGTCGGACCGCTTGCGCGCCGAACCTTCCGAACCGCAGGAATCCACACGCCAATGAGCTTTTCAACCGCACGCCGCTGCACCGGTGCCGCTGCGCTGGCCGCCGCCCTGCTGGGCGGGCTGCCGGTCCAGGCCGCCGAGGAGGCCCCGCGCGTGGCCGGCAGCGGCGCCATCTCGGCCGCCGAACAGCAGATCTTCATGGCGCCGCACCTGCGTGGCCTGCGTTCCGGCACCGTGCTGCGCTATGCCTTCGTGCATGGCGGCTCCATGGAGACCGGCTACCAGGGGCCGCTGGAGCTGCAGCTGCGCGCCGGCGCCGATGGCCGCTGCTGCGACGCCGGTGCCACATCCTTTCCCGAAGCGCAGGGGCCGCGCCCGCTGCCGACGGTCGAAGGCGCCAGCTCGAACCCCGTGATCCTCTATTTCCTGGAGCACGACCTGCGCGAGATGCAGCGCCTCACGCGCGGGCAGATGAACCATTTCCGCCGCCGCATCCGCCTGGCCCTGGCCGAGGATGCACGCAGCGACGACGTCCGCGTGCGCTACCAGGGCCGCGAGCTGAGCGCGCAGCGGCTGCAGGTCAGCCCCTACCTCGACGACCCGATGCGCTCCCGCTTCGAGCAGTACGCCGCCAAGCGCTACGAGTTCGTGCTGGCCGACGTGCCCGGCGGCGTGGTGCAGCTGCGCACGCAGCTGCCCGCCGGCCAGCCCGGCGCCCAGCCGCTGCTCGAAGAAACCCTGACCCTCGAAGGCGCCGAAGTGAGCGCCGCGACTGCGAAACCATGACCCTTTCCTTCGTCCGCCTGACCCGCTTCCTGCGCCGTGCCGCCCCGCCCGCGCTGCTGGCCCTCGCCAGTCCCTGGGCTGCCGCGCACGACTACCCGACTGCGGCGCGCGTGGAATACGTGCAGGCCTGCATGCGCGACCACCCCGGCAGCTACTACGAGATGCTCAACAAGTGCTCGTGCGTGCTCGACCGCCTGGCCAGCGATATTCCCTTTGACGACTTCGTCACCATGAGCACCGCCACCAACGCCAACAGCATCGGCGGCGAGCGTGGCAACACCATCCGCGACACCGAGCCGTTGCAGAAGCAGATCCGCGAGTTCCGCAAGCTGCAGGCGGCGGCGCGGGAGGGCTGCTTCATCAGGAGCCAGGCCGCGCGATAGATGGAATACGGGGCGCCCTGCTCCAGGGCGAGCCCCAAGCGTTGCAAATCAGCTCAGGATGTGTTGCGGCACGGCGCTGCCGCCGTGAGCTTCGATATCGACTTGCTGCGATATTCCAAATTCCACCGGATATTTGAGCTGCGGTAGGTTCTCCACGGCGAATACGGGTTCGAAAACCAAGTCCGATCCGTATCACACCACCCCGTATTTGGCCAGCAAGCCCAGCCCGGTTTTTACAAGCCCCATGAGTTCTTGGAGGCTTCGGTCCTGCTTGATGGCCTCGTCGATGTCACCCAGGATCTTTCTCAGTTCTTCGTCCGACAGGACCGGAGCGGATGTCTGTGCCTCCAGGAATTCTCTGCTGATCACGACGTGAGTGAACGGGTTGTCCGGGCTCTGCAAGGTTTCAGCGGCCGCCACGTCGGCTATCAGGTTCTGGAAACTGACTGCGATCTTTTTCTTCAGATCATGTTCATCCATTTTGCGCTCCTTCGGGATGGTGGTGATCAATTTCCTTTCTTGCTTTTTTCTTCGTCTATTTTGCTGAGGTCCGCGTCGATCTGCGTCAGCAACGTGGAAAAATCGCCGGCGGTAAATTTGTCCGACGCGGAATACTGCATCACCTTGGCATGGAGCGCCTTGAGAATTTCCAGGTTTCGGCTGTTCAGGTATCGGTCTCTTGCCAAGTTGGCTTGCGCCACCAGTGTGGCGCGTTGCTGGGTTCTTTGTGTTTCCAGGCGGTTGATGTCTGCGGCGGTCATTTTCTTGCCTGACAGTTCCAGCTTTTCTATCTCATACCTGAAGATATCAGCCAGCCGCCCGTCAATCATTTTGACAAGTTCGGCGTGATACATGTTCACCGAGTTTTTGTAATCGGCTTCGACGGCGTTGATGGCCGCTGCTTCTTTTTCCAGGGCGATATTCACGGACGCAGGCATGGAGGAGCAGCCCGTGACAAGTGCCATCGCGCAAACCACGATTGCTTTATTCATCGTTTTCTCCGGTCCACAGCCACGGCAGAAATTGTGTGCGTGGCCAGGCCGGGACGCTACGTCTCTGAAGTCACTTGCTGTTTGCCGCCGGCGGTGAGAAACGTACGCGATGAACGAAGCGGGAGGGAGGGGTTTCCTACATCCCGTACTTCGGATTCGTCTGCCGCTTCTGTGCCATGTCGCGCACCATGAAGCGCACGGCCCGCTCCCAGGACTCGTCGTTGTTGCCGCGCATGTCCACCGACTTGGACAGCACCACGCGGCCGCGGCGCACGTCGTGCACCTCGATGTTGAGGTTGAGGATCAGCTCGCTGACCTTCTGCACCCAGCCGGTGATGGCGTAGTCGGTGTCGAGCTGCCGCCCCACCTGCCGCGCGCAGTCCTCGCAGCGGTGCATGTACTCCTGCTCGGCCTGCAGCTTGTCCAGCAGCGCCCGTGCGCCCTGCAGCGGCACGATGCGGTAGAGGCCCTGCGCCTGCAGCTGCTGCTCCAGGCTCTCGCGCGCCTGGCGCAGCCGCCGCTGCAGCGCGGGCTGCCCTTCCGGGTTGGGATGGTCGTCGAGCAGGTCGAAGTCGATGACCACGGCGCTGGGCGGCGGCGTCTGCTGGGCCCAGGCCGGGGCCGCCAGCGCGGCGGCCAGGACGGCGAGCAGGCGGCGGCGCCGCATCGGGTGGAGCGGCCTCATCTTCAGCGCCGGCGCAGCTTGCGGTAGATGGTGTTGCGGCTGATGCCCAGCCGCTTCGAGGCCAGCGAGATGTTGCCGTCGAGCTCCTGCACCACGCGCAGGATGGTCTGCATCTCCAGCTCCTCCAGCGTGGCGGTGGACTTCGCCGCATCGGGCTGCGGCGCCGGGGTCCGGGCGGCGTCGTTGGCCGCGCCCGGGCTGCCGGGCGGTGCCGCGCGCCGCTGTGCCGCGCGCTGCAGGTCCTCGATGAAGTCATCGGGCAGGTGCGCGCGGGTGATGGCCGGATCGTCGCCCGCCATCGCCGCCGCGGCGCGCAGCACGTTGACGAGCTGGCGCACGTTGCCCGGCCAGTGGTAGCCCTGCAGCAGCTGCACCACCTCCGCATCCAGCGCCGGCGTGCGCAGCGGGCAGCGGCTGCGCAGGATCTTGTGCGCCAGCGCCATCAGGTCGCTGCGTTCGCGCAGCGGCGGCACCCGCACCGACAGCCCGTTGAGCCGGTAGTACAGGTCTTCGCGGAAGGTCTGCTGCTCGATCATGTCGCGCAGGTTGCAGTGCGTGGCCGCGATCACGGCCACGTCGGCCGCCAGCGCGCGCGTGCCGCCCAGCGGCGTGACCTCGCGCTCCTGCAGCACGCGCAGCAGCCGCGCCTGCAGCGCCAGCGGCATGTCGCCCACCTCGTCCAGGAACAGCGTGCCGCCGTGGGCCTGCAGGATGCGCCCCACCGCGCCGCGCCGGCGCGCGCCGGTGAAGGCGCCTTCCTCGTAGCCGAACAGCTCGGCCTCGATCAGCGACTCCGGGATGCTGGCGCAGTTGACGGCGACGAAGGGCTGGCGCGCGCGCGAGGATTCCTGGTGGATGGCGCGCGCCAGCACCTCCTTGCCGGTGCCGGTCTCGCCCAGGATCAGTACCGCGATGTCGCGGTCGATGACGCGGCGCAGCTTGGCCACCACCGTCTCGACTTGCGCGTCGCCGGTCTGCAGCCAGGACAGGTCGGGCGCGGCCTCGGCCTCCGGCGCGGCGCGGGCGCGCTCGCGGGCTTGCGGCGCGGGCGGCGCCGGCTCGGCCGCGACCTCGGTGACCTCCCTGACCTCGGCGACGGGCGCCTCGGGGCCGCCCAGCTCCATGGCCGGGCGCACCAGCGGCCAGTTCATCTGCAAGCGCGCGTGCAGCTGCAGCCCGTTGGCCAGCGTGAGCGCCAGCGGGCCGGTCGAGGCGCTGCGCGCCTGGCCCAGCAGCCGCGCCAGGTCCATGCCGAAGAGGCTTTCCAGGCTGTTCATGCGCAGCCCGGCGGGGCTCAGGCCGAGCAGGTCCAGCGCGCTGCGATTGGCGCCCATGAGGCGGCCGTCCTCGCCCACGGCCAGGATGCCGCCCATGAGCGTGTCGATGAACTCCACGCGGCTGTGGAAGTGCAGCCGCAGCGCGTGGCGGCAGTCGTCGGTGAGCCAGTGGTTCTCGATCATGCGCGCCGACATCTTCACCAGCCCCAGCGTGTGGGCGTGGAAGGTGCGGTGGTCGCCGGTGACGTCGAGCACGCCCAGCAGGTTGCCGCGCGGGTCGAAGATGGGCGCTGCCGAGCAGGTCAAGAAGTCGTTGGCGTACATGAAATGCTCGTCGGCATGCACGAACACCGGCTCTTCCGTCACCAGCGCCGTGCCCATGCCGTTGGTGCCCTTGCTGCTCTCGGACCAGTTCACGCCCGGCGCCAGGGCCACCTTGGCCGTGCGCTCCATCAGGTCGGAGTGGCCCACCGAGTGCAGCACCGTGCCCTGCGTGTCGGCCAGCACCACCATGCTCTTGCTCACCAGGATCTGCTCCAGCAGCAGCTCCATCACCGGCGCGGCATGGACGAAGAGGCGACGGTTGCGCTCATGCGCCAGCGCCAGGTCGGCACGCGGCAGCGGGGTGTAGTCGCCATGGCCGATGCGCGTCAGCCCCAGGGCCGCGCAGCGCTCGTGCGATTTGCGGATCGCTTCCACGTGCGCCGGGTCGCTGGGCACCAGCACGCTCGTGGCCGAATGCCCGAAGCCCAGCTCGCGCTTGCGGCCGGACGCCGTGCCATCGGTAGGACGGGTCGTGAGCATCACTGTCCTTTCAGTCCGCCCAAGGCGAACGTCTCCTCTGGGTTTTCTTACAGGCGGCGCAGCATACGCCTGCGGCGCTCCGTGACACTGTGTCCTGATTCCAGGGCAGCAGCAGGGTTGTCCGACATCTGGGATTGCAACAAGTACGCCATGACGTCGCCGTGGAACGGGGCTTGCAACCAACCGGTTCCACTCCCTGAGACGCGTCTCCCGCCATGACCCCTGCCGTCGCCGTGTCCGCTGCCCCCCTGGCCTTTTCCGACCGTGTGCGCGTGAGCGCGCCCGGCCGCCTGCACCTGGGCTTCCTCGACCCGGGCGCCTCGCTGGGACGGCGCTTCGGCAGCCTGGGCCTGGTGGTGGACGGGCACGCCACCGAGCTGGAGCTGTGCTTTGCCGGGCGCAACAGCGTGGAGGCCGCTCCCGATGCCGATGCGGCCGAGGTCGAGCGCGCCGCCGCGCACCTGGCGGCGATGCAGGTCCACACCGGGCTGCTGCGGCCCGTGCACCTGCACCTGTTCAGGCATCTGCCGCCGCATGCCGGCCTGGGCTCGGGCACGCAACTGGCGCTGGCGGTGGGCATGGCCTTCGCACGGCTGCACGGGCTGGAGCTGGGCGCGGCCGACGTGGCCCGCATGCTGGGACGCGGCTTGCGCTCGGGCGTAGGCATCGCCGGCTTCGAGCGCGGCGGGCTGCTGCTCGACGGCGGTCCGCAGTCCGACGGCCGGCCCGCGGCCGTGACGGCGCGGCTGGACTTTCCCGCCGAGTGGCGCGTGCTGCTGGTGCTGGACCCGTCCCGGCGCGGCCTCTCCGGCGCGCAGGAGAAGCAGGCCCTGGCCACGCTGCCGCCCTTCCCGCGCGAGTACGCCGCCGAGCTGTGCCACCGCGTCGTGATGCAGGTGCTGCCCGGCGTGGCGGCGGCCGACTTCGGCTGCTTCGCCGAGGGGCTCAACCGCATGCAGGCGCTGCTGGGCGGCTACTTTGCGCCGGCGCAGGGCGGGCTCTCCTACACCAGCCCGCCGGTCGATACGCTGATGCGCTGGATCGGCCGCCACGGCGAGGCCGCCGTCGGCCAGAGCTCCTGGGGCCCCACGGGCTTCGCCGTCCTGCCCTCGGCCGAGGCCGCCGCCGCGTTGCTGCAGGGTGCGCGCGCCGCCGGCATGGTGGCGCCGGGGCTGCGATTGCAAGTCGTGCAGGGCCGCAACGTCGGCGCCGACCTCCAGATCCTGGCGGCCTCCGCGGCCGCTGCCTGCGCCTGACGGCGCGCCTTTCTCCGGCATCACCACATGGAACGACCCTACATCCTGCACATGCTCACGCCCGGGCCCTGGATGAGCCCCTTCGACGTCAACATGGCCGCCGACGCCGGCTACCAGGTGATCGTCCCGTACTGCGGCGTGGACGTGGCCGCCACGCCCGGCCTGACGCAGGACGCGATCTTCTCGCGCGGCCCCAAGGGCGTGGCGCGCACAGGCCTGTTCATTGGCGGGCGCGATGTGGCGCAGGCCGTGGACATGCTCGACGCCGCGCGCAAGGCCATGGTGCCGCCCTTCGTGGTGTCGGTGATGGCCGACCCCAGCGGCGCCTTCACCACCGCCGCGGCGATGCTGGCCTGCGTGCGCCAGCAGTTGAAGAAGGCGCATGGCGCCGAGCTGGCCGGGCGCCAGGTGCTGGTGCTGGGCGGCACCGGGCCGGTGGGCCGCGTGGTGGGCGTGCTGGCCGCGCGCGCCGGCGCGCAGGTGCGCATCGCCAGCCACAAGGGCCTGCAGGCGGCGCAGGAGACGGTGGATGCCGTCAACAAGCGCTTCGGCACCGCGCTGCTGCCGGCCTCCAGCGCCGACAAGGCCGCGCTGCGCGAGGCACTGGCCTCGACCGACGTGGTGCTGGCCACCGCCGCGGCCGGCGTGCAGGTGCTCAGCGCCGACGACCTCGCCGCGGCCGGACAGAAGCTGCTGGTGGCGGCCGACGTCAATGCCGTGCCGCCCGAGGGCATCGCCGGCGTGGGCGTGATGGACGACGGCAAGCCCGTGGCCGGCACGCAGGCCGTGGGCATCGGCGCGCTGGCCGTGGGCAACGTCAAGTACCAGGTGCAGAACCAGCTGCTCAAGCGCATGCGCGAGGCGGAGAAGCCTGTGACGCTGAGCTTCGACGACGCCTTCGCGCTGGCCTGCGAGCTGCGCGCCTGAAGCCATGACCCGGCCCACGCTGCTGGTGGCCGGGCTGTCGGTGCGGCAGCTGGCGCAGGCCGCCGCGCGCGAGGGTTTCATGACCATCGCGCTGGATGCCTTCGGCGACCGCGACACGCGCCATGCCGCGCGGCGCTGGCAGGCCTGGCGCGGTTTCGACGCCGGCGACCTGCTGGACGCGCTGCAGCAGGCCGCGGACGCCGGCGCGCTGGGCTGGATCGCCGGCAGCGGCTTCGAGGCCCACCTCGACCTGCTCGCCGCCGGCGCGCTGCGCCTGCCGCTGCTGGGCACGCCGGCCGAGGGCTGGCGCCTGGTGCGCGACCCGCGGCGCTTCTTCCCGCTGCTCAAGGCGCTGGGCCTCCCGCATCCCGACACGCGCTGGGACAGCGCGCCCGCCGACCCGGCCGGCTGGCTCATCAAGGACGGCACGGCCTGCGGCGGCTGGCATGTGCGGCCGGCCGCCTCGGCGGCCGGGCCGGGCTGCTGGCAACGTCGCGTCGGGGGCATGCCGATGTCCGCGGCCTTTGTCGCCGACGGCTGCCGTGCCGTGCTGCTGGGTTGCAACGAGCAGCTCGTGGGCGTGGCCGATGCGCCTTTCGCCTGGCGCGGCGCCATCGGCCCGCTGCCCCTGCCGCGGGACGTGGCGGCGCAGATCGACACGGCCTTGCAACAGCTTGTCCCGGCTTGCGGCCTGCGCGGGCTGGGCAGCCTGGACTTCATGCTCGGCGACGGCGGCGTGTCGCTGCTGGAGCTGAACCCCCGTCCCGGGGGCACGCTGCAGCTCTACGCGCCGCAGGCGCCGCTGCGACTGCACCTGCGCGCCTGCCTGGGTGCGCCGTTGCCGGCACAACCTGTACCGCAACCGGTCCACGCCCTGGAAGTGCTGTACGCGCCGCGGCGGCTGCGCCTGGAAAGCCCGGCGCTGCAGCGGCTGGCCCGCCGCGACTGGGTGCATGACCTGCCGGCCGCGCCGGTGGAGCTGGCCGCACTGGAGCCGGTGTGCTCGCTCAGCGCGGGCGGACCGGATGCCGACACGGTGCGGGCGCTGCTGCGCCGGCGCCACGACGAATTGACTGAACTTCTGGAGGACTGCCCGCATGAGCTCCCTTGCTGAACCCTTGAGCGTCAACCACCTGGCGCAACCGCTGCTGCAGCGCCTGCTGGACGAGGAGGCGGCGCTGCGCATCCGCGTGCAGCGCGACGAATTCGGCGTGCAGATCATCGATGCCGGGCTGGAAGCACCCGGCAGCGTGGAGGCCGGCCTGGCCGTGGCGCGCATCTGCATGGGCGGCCTGGGCGAAGTGAGCCTGCGCAGCGCGCCCGAGGAGGGCTGGCCGACCTGGGTGCAGGTGCACAGCGCGCAGCCGGTGCTGGCCTGCCTGGGCAGCCAGTACGCGGGCTGGAGCCTGTCGGCGACCAAGGAGGAAACCGGCGGCAAGAAATTCTTCGCCCTGGGCTCCGGGCCGGCGCGGGCGCTGGCCGGGCGCGAGGACCTGTTCCAGGAGCTGGGCTACCGCGACCGTGCCGACGCCGGCTGCCTGGTGTTGGAGGTGGACCGCCTGCCGCCCAACGTGGTGGTGGAGAAGGTGCTGCGCGACTGCGCCCTGCCGCCACAGGGGCTCACGCTCATCGTCACGCCCACGGCCAGCCTGGCGGGCACCACGCAGGTGGTGGCGCGGGTGCTGGAGGTGGCGATGCACAAGGCGCACGAGCTGGGCTTCCACCTCGACGACATCGTCGGCGGCAGCGCCACCGCGCCGCTGCCCTCGCCCGGCGCCGATGGGCTGGAGGCCATGGGCCGCACCAACGACGCCATCCTCTACGGCGGGCGCGTGCACCTGCAGGTGCGCGGCGACGAGGCCGCGGCGCAGCGCCTGGCGCAGCAGCTGCCCGCGCGCAACGCCAAGGAGTACGGGCGCAGCTTCGCGGAGATCTTCAAGGCCGCGGAATACGACTTCTACAAGATCGACGGCGCCCTGTTCGCGCCGGCCGAGGTCTGGGTCAGCCACCTCGGCTCCGGGCGCACCTGGCGCGCCGGCGGCTGCGACATGGCGCTGCTGCGCAAGCTGTGGCTGGAGGAGGCGTGAGCACCGGGCGGGACGAAATCCCCGTTCGGGCTGAGCCCTTCGACCAGGTTCAGGACAGGCCTGTCGAAGCCCTGTTGCCCGGCCAGGCTGCAGGCCCTTCGACAAGCTCAGGGCGAACGGTGTCAGGTGGACCGGTCCTGAGGCCCACCACCACCGGCCTGCGCGTCGCGCTCATGAGCGACGAGTCCGGCTGGCACGTGCGGCGGCTGCGCCGGGCGCTGTTGGCGCGCGGGGCCGCGCTGGTGCGCTGCCTGGACCTGGCGCAGTGCGGCGTGGCGACGCACGCCTCGCGCCACGGGCTGGTGCTGCCGGGCTTCGGCCGCGAGCTGCCCGATGCCGTGATCGTGCGCGGCATCGCCACCGGCAGCTTCGAGCAGGTCACCCAGCGGCTGACGCTGCTGCACGCCCTCGCCGCGCTGGGCGTGCCGGTCTACAACGAGGCGCGCGCCATCGAGCGCAGCGTGGACAAGGCCATGACGAGCCTGCTGCTGCGCGCTGCGGGCATTGCCTCGCCGCCGGCCTGGAGCACGGAGTGCCCGGCGCAGGCACAGCGCATCGTGCTGCGCGAGGCGGCGGCCGGGCATGCGCTGGTGCTCAAGCCGCTGTTCGGCTCGCAGGGCAAGGGGTTGCAGCTGGTCGGCCAGGTGGACGGCACGTTCGTGCCGCTGCCGGACCTGGCGCCCTATGGCGGCCTGGCCTACCTGCAGCGCTTCGTGCCGCCGATGAGCGCGCCGGGCTTCGACTGGCGCGTGCTGGTCATCGGCGGCCGGGCCGTGGCCGCCATGCGGCGCGTGAGCGCGCACTGGGTGCACAACTTCGCGCAGGGCGCGCGTTGCGAGGCGGCCGAGGTGACGCCGGCGCTGGCGCAACCCGCGGTGCGCGCGGCGCAGGCGCTGGGGCTGGACTACGCCGGCGTGGACCTCATCCCCACGCCCGACGGGCCGCAGGTGCTGGAGGTCAACGGCGTGGCGGCCTGGCAGGGGCTGCAGCGGGTGACGGGCTTCGACATCGCCCAGGCCATCGTGGACGACCTCATCGACCGGAAGGTGGCGGCGGCGGTGGGGAGACGGAGTGCGTGAGGGGGTTGTCGCGCTGCTTTTCCGCCAACGCCACAACCTGTCACCCCGCCCGTGACACCCCTACACCCATGACCGAACCGAGTTCTCCTCCCGTCGCCCTCACCCGCGCCCGCGCCGCCTTCCTCGCCGCCTGCCGCCTCGACGTCGAGGTGCGCAAGCCCGGCAATGTCAGCGTGTTCTCGGCCGGCCACGGCATGCAGGCGCGGCAGTTCCTGGACAGCGCCGCCGCGGCGCAGGAGGCGCTGTTCGCGCCGGGGCTGTCGGTGGGGCGGCGCATAGAGGGCGCGGTGCGCGCCACGCTGGCCGTGGCCGGCTGCAACACCAACCTGGGCATCGTGCTGCTGTGCGCGCCCATCGCCGCGGCGGTGGAGCGTGCGCCCCATTACCGAGACGCCGAGGAACTGCACGCCGCCGTCCGGGACGTGCTCCGGGGGCTGGACATCGAGGACGCGGCGCATGCGTTCCGCGGCATCGCCGCCGCCAACCCCGGCGGGCTGGGCCGCGCCGAGGCGCAGGACGTGAAGGAGGCGCCCACGCTGGACCTGCGCGCCGCCATGGCGCTGGCGGCGGAGCGCGACAGCATCGCGCGCCAGTACGCGCAGGGCTTCGACGACCTGTTCCACACCGGCCTGCCCGCGTTCCGGGCCGGCGCGAATGCGCGGGACGGGATGCTGCGCGCCTGGCTGGCCTTCCTGGCGCGCTGGCCCGATTCACACATTGTTCGAAAGCACGGTGCAGCGGTGGCACAGACTGTCCTGCGCCGCGCGGCCGAGATCGAGGCGCGGCTGCGGCAGGAGGGCCCGGCGGCGCTGGCGGAAACGCTCGCCGCCTGGGACGAGGCACTGAAATCCCGGGGCATCAACCCCGGCACCAGCGCCGATCTGGCCGTGGCCACCGCGCTGCTGGCCGGGCTCGCGGGCGGTGGCACGGATCGTGATTGATGTCATGAAGCGCCGCGTCCGCGGCGTTGCTCGCGAAACTCTCATGGAGACTGACCCATGGCAAAAATCGACCGCATGCTCGTCGGCGAATCACTGGTGGGGGATGGCAACGAGGTCGCCCACATCGACCTGATCATCGGCCCGCGCGGCTCCCCGGCGGAGACCGCTTTCGCCAACGCGCTGGTGAACAACAAGGAAGGCTTCACGTCGCTGCTGGCGGTGGTCGCGCCCAACCTGATGGCCAAGCCGGCCACCGTGATGTTCAACAAGGTCACGATCAAGGGCGCCAAGCAGGCGGTGCAGATGTTCGGTCCGGCCCAGCGCGGCGTCGCCATGGCGGTGGCCGACAGCGTCGAGGACGGCACCATCCCGGCCGACGAGGCCGACAACCTGTTCATCTGCGTCGGCGTGTTCATCCACTGGCAGGCCGAGGACGACAAGAAGATCCAGGAGTTCAACTACCGGGCCACGCGCGAGTCCATCGCCCGCGCCGTGCGCAACGAGCCCAGCGCCCAGGAAGTCGTCTCCAAGAAGTCTTCTTCGGCCCACCCCTTCGCGGCCGGCTGAAGCAGGCCGCCAACCATCCTCCCCGCCACCCGGCGGGGATGTGAAAAAGGCCCGTGGCGCCACAAGCGCCACGGGCCTTTTGTGTCCTGGCGTTTCAGTCCGCCTGCCCGCGCCCCGGCACCATGCCCTCGCCGATCAGCGACAGCACCCGCGCGCCGGTGCGGCTGGGCGCGGCGGCGGCCTTGAAATCCTCGGCGCGGCGCTCGATCACGACGCCCACGCCCCGCAGGTCCTCGAACTTGCGGGGTTTGGCCAGCGCCACGCGCACCCAGTGCGCGCCGAACTCGCAGACGGTGATGCGCGCGATCTCCTCGGCCAGCGCCTCCAGCAGCTGCACCTCGTGCTCGGCGAAGAGCCGGTGCAGCCGCTCGCGCAGCACGGCGTAATCGATGGTGTCGCCAATGCGGTCGCTGTCGCAGGCTGCCGCGCGCGGCAGCCCGGCCGCCACGTCCACGCGCACGGGCTGCGGGTCGTGCAGCTCGGTGTGGTGGATGCCGATCACGGTCGGGATGGTCAGGCCTTCGATGAACACCAAGTCCAGCGCGGCGCCGGTGGTGTCGTGGCGAGGCAGGGGCGACAAGGGCATGAGGGCGGACATCGGTGCGGTCTCCAGACTTCTTGGCAGTGAGAGGGCGCGCCTCCGCAAGTTGCGCGCCAGTCACCGGCAGGAGGCCTTTCAGTCCCGGCAATTGGGACGCCCGCGCACTGTCACGTTCTGGCGCACTTCCCCGGGTTACCACGGGCAATTCCTGACGCGGGCCTTGCTGCTGCGGCACCGCACAATGCCCCCCGACCGGGGCCCTCCGAAGGGGGAGCCCGAGAAGAAGGAGCACTACATGACACAAGGCCTGCTGGCAGCCGCGGGACATGGGCAGCGCGTGCTGGGCGCCGTGCTGCAGGGCATGCGCACCGGGCTGCAGGAGCAGGTGGCGCAATCCTGGACGCGCTGCCTCAACGATTACCGGCTCGATCCCGACGCTGAGCCGCATCCGCCCCTGCTGGACCGCAGCGCGCTGGCGCTGCGCTGCCGCCGCCTGGGCGACGTGATCGAGGCCGCGCGGCTGGAGATGAGCACGCTCTACCAGCAACTGGCCGACACCGAGACGGCGGTGGTGCTCACCGACGGCGACGGCGTGATCCTGCACCTGGTGTCCTCGCACGAGTTCGCGCAGGAGCTGGAGCCCATGGGCTTCACCGTGGGCGCGCAATGGAGCGAGGACGCCGCCGGCACCAACGGCATGGGCACCTGCGCGGCGCTGGCCGAGCCGGTGTCGGTGCGCCAGGAAGACCACTTCTTCACCCGCCTCACCTCGCTCACCTGCTCGGCCGTGCCGGTGCACGATCCCGAAGGCCGCATGGTGGCGGTGCTGGACGTGACCAGCCGCTCGGCGCTGCAGCAGCAGCATGTGCTGGTGCTGCTGGGGATGACGGCGCGCATGATCGAGAACCGCCTGCTCGAGCTGCGCTACCGCGACAGCCACCCCGTGCATTTCCACACCCGGCCGGAGCTGGTGCACACGCTGCACGAGGGCCGGCTGGCGCTGGACGGTGAGGGCATCATCCGCGCCGCCAACCGCAGCGCGCTGTTCCAGCTCGGCGCCGAGTCGCCGCAGGCGCTGTGCGGGCGGCGCGTGGAGGAGGTGTTCCAGACCACGCTGGACGACCTGCTGGAGCGCAGCCGCGGCGCCTCCTTCCACCCGGTGCCGGTGTACCGCGTCAACGGCGCGCACCGCTTCTTCGCCGTGGCGCGCTGCCCGGCCACCGAGGCCCAGCCGCCGCGCACGGGCACGCCCGCGCTGCAGGCCCGGCCGCCCGCCAAGGCGCCCTCCGCGCCCAGCGTTGCGCTGTCCGACGCGCAGCTGGTGCAGCAGCTGCACACCGGCAGCCGCGTGCTGGCGCGCGGCACGCCGCTGCTGCTGCGCGGCGAGACCGGCGCGGGAAAGGAGGTATTCGCCCGCGCGCTGCACGAGCGCAGCCCGCGCGCCCCGGGCGCCTTCGTGGCCGTGAACTGCGCCAGCCTCCCGGAGAGCCTGATCGAGTCCGAGCTGTTCGGCTACCGCGCCGGCGCCTTCACCGGCGCGCAGCGCAACGGGCGCCGCGGAAAGATCCTGCAGGCCGACGGCGGCACGCTGTTCCTGGACGAGATCGGCGACATGCCGCTGGACCTGCAGGCGCGGCTGCTGCGCGTGCTCGACGAGCGCCGCGTCACGCCGCTGGGCACCGAGGAGACGCTGCCGGTGGACTTCCAGCTGCTGAGCGCCAGCCACCGCAACCTGCTCGATCTCGTGGCGCAGGGCCGCTTCCGCGAGGACCTGTACTACCGGCTGGCCGGCATCGAGCTGCACCTGCCGGCGCTGCGCGAGCGCAGCGACAAGCGCGAGCTGATCCAGCGCATCCTGCAGGAGGAGAACGGCGGGCCGGTGACGCTGCGCCCCGAGGCCGAGCAGCTGCTGATGACGCACCGCTGGCCGGGCAACGTGCGCCAGCTGCGCCATGTGCTGCGCGCCGCCGTGGCCCTGGCCGACGGCGCCCCGGTCGGGCTGGAGCACCTGCCCTCGCTGCGCGGGCAGCCCGCGGCCACGCCGGCGCCGGCCCTGGCCTCGCCCTTGCTTGAGATGGCGGCGGCCGCGGCGCCTGCGGCCGTGGCGGGGGTGGCCCCGCCCGAGAATCCCGTCCCGCAAGGACTCAACCTGATCCAGTCCCACGAGCGGCAGGTGCTGCTGCAGTTGCTGGAACAGCACCGCTGGAACGTCAGCAACGTGGCCAAGGCGCTCGATGTCAGCCGAAACACCCTCTACCGCAAGCTCCACAAGCTCCAGATCGCCGTCTCCCAGCGCGTCGGATGACCCCAGCCTGAGCCCTGACGAAGCGCTGGTCGCGCCGGACGGCCCGCCGCGCTCGCGCTTCGCCTTCGCTGTCACCGGCTCGGGCCACTACCTCGAAGAAAGCATGGCGCTGGCGGCGCGGCTGCCGGCGGTGGACCTGTTCCTCTCCGCCGCGGCCGAGGAAGTGCTGGCGCAGTACGGTTTCACGCTGGACGCGCTGCGCAAGCGGCACAAGCTGTTCCGCGACAAGAGCGCCAGCTCGGTGCCGGTGGGCATGCTGTATTCGGACGTCTACCACACGGTGATCGTGGCCCCGGCCACGAGCAACACGGTGGCCAAGTGCGCCTTCGGCATCTCCGACACCCTGCCGACGAACATGTTTGCCCAGGCCGGCAAGCTGGGCATCCCGGGCATCGTCTTCGCCTGCGACACCGAGCCCACCGTCATCACCAAGGCGCCGCACGAGTGGGTGACGCTGCACCCGCGCCGCATCGAGCTCGACAACGTGGAGCGGCTGCGCGGCATCGACCACTGCCGCGTGGTGTGCTCGCCCGCCGAGCTGGAAGCGGCACTGTCACGTCGCCTGCGGGAACTGTCCCTGGAATGGAACACATCGTCTTCCTGACGGGGCGCCTGGCGCAGCCCGCGCTGGAGCGCGTCATCGCCGGCATGGACCCGCCCTTCACCTGGGAAGTGCGCGAGATCGGCTTGCAGGTGGCCGGGCTCATGACCGCCGACATGGTGCGCCGCCGCGTCACTGCGCCCGTGCGTACCGAGCGCGAGGGCGAGGCGCCGCGCGCCGCCGACCGCCTGCTGCTGCCCGGCCGCTGCCGCGGCGACGTGCACGCGCTCGAAGCCCACTTTGGCATCCCCGTGCAGCGCGGCCCCGAGGAGCTGAAGGACCTGCCCGCTTTTTTCAACCGTCAGGCCAAGCCGGTGGACCTCTCCAGCTACCGGGTGGCGATCTTCGCGGAGATCGTGGACGCGCCGCGCCTGGGCGTGGAAGAGATCCTGGAGCGCGCCCGCGCCTATGCCGCCGACGGCGCCGACGTGATCGACCTCGGCGGCCTGCCCGCCACGCCCTTCCCGCACCTGGAAGAGAGCGTGCAGGCGCTCAAGGCCGCGGGCTACCGGGTCAGCGTCGATTCGCAGGACAGCGCCGAGCTGCTGCGCGGCGGGCGGGCCGGCGCCGACTATCTGCTGAGCCTGAACCTGGACACGCTGTGGATCGCCGACGAGGTGGCGAGCACGCCGGTCCTGATCCCGCGCACGCCGGAGGACGAGGAGTCGCTGGCGCAAGCCATCGAGGCGATGCGGGCCAAGGGCCGCGCCTTCCTGGCCGATTCCATCCTCGATCCCTTGCCCTTCGGCTTCACCAAATCCGTCTGCCGTTACCAGCGCCTGCGCGACCGCTTTCCGGACATCGACATCCTGGTCGGCGTGGGCAACGTCACCGAGCTGACCGAGGCCGACACCTCGGGCATGAACGCGCTGCTGCTGGGCATGTGCGAGGAGCTGCGGGCCAGCGGCATCCTGACCACGCAGGTCAGCGGCCACGCGCGCCGCGCCGTGCGCGAGGCCGACGCGGCGCGGCGCCTGATGCACGCGGCGGTGGCTATCCAGAGCCTGCCCAAGGGTCTCACCGACCAGCTCATGACGGTGCACGCCAAGCGGCCCTTCCCCGACTCGCCGGAAGAGATCCGCCAGACCGCGGCCGGCGTGCGCGACCCGAACTTCCGCGTGCAGGTCGCCGGCGACGGCATCCACGTCTACAACCGCGACGGCCACCACCTGGCGCAGGACGCCTTCAGCCTGTGGCCGCAACTGAAACTGGAGCACGACGCCGCGCACGCCTTCTACATGGGCGTGGAGCTGGCGCGTGCCGAGATCGCGTGGCAGCTGGGCAAGCGCTATGTGCAGGACCAGTCGCTGGACTGGGGCTGCGCGGTGGAGCGGCCCGCGCAGGACCTGGACGCCTGGTGCGCGCCGGGCCCCACGCTGCGCAAGGACGACAAGACATGAACGACCAGATCTTCGAGACGGTGGTGAGCACCGTCTCTCCCGAAGGGCAGCCGCACCTGGCGCCGCTGGGCGTGCGTTACCGCGGCGACGAGGTGGTGCTGATGCCCTTCAAACCCTCGACCACGCTGCAGAACATCCTGAGCACTGGCCATGCCGTGCTCAACGTGGTGGTGGACACGCGGGTGTTCGCCGGCTGCGTCACCGGCCGGCGCGAGTGGCCCACCGTGCCGGCCGAACGCATCGCCGGCGTGCGGCTGAAAGCTGCGCTGTCGCACCTGGAGCTGCAACTGGTGGACGAGCAGGACGACGCGCAGCGCCCGGTGCTGCGCATGGCGCGCGTGCACGAGGCGCGCCATGGCGACTTCCGCGGCTTCAACCGCGCGCAGGCCGCGGTGGTGGAAGGCGCGGTGCTGGTGAGCCGGCTGCACCTACTGCCGCGCGACAAGATCGAGAGCGAGATGCGCTACCTGCAGATCGCCATCGACAAGACCGCCGGCTCCGAGGAGCACGAGGCCTGGGGCTGGCTGTGCGAGGCGGTGGCGCGCCACCGCGCACGGGAGGCGGCGTGATGGCGGCACGGGAGTTCAATGACGACGCTGCGGGCGTACCCGATGCAGCTCCGGCGGCCCGGCCGTCCCGCCTGCAGGCCGTGGACGGCCGCGTGCAGGTGCTGGTGAGCGTGCGCGACGTGAACGAGGCGCTGGCCGCGGTGGCCTGCGGTGTGGATCTCATCGACCTCAAGGAGCCCGGCAGCGGCGCGCTGGGCGCGCTGCCCTTGCACGTGGTGCACGAGGTGGTGCAGGCGCTGCGCGGTGCGGGGCATGGGCAGGTGGTCAGCGCCACGGTGGGCGACTGGCCGGTGGACGCGCGCGATGAGGTGCTGGAGCGGGTGCGCGCCACTGCGGCCTGCGGCGTGGACATCGTGAAGGTCGGCATCCCGCGCGCCGATGGCGCCGCCGCGCTGCTGGCCGCGCTGGCCGGCAGCCCGGCCACGGTGGTGCCGGTGTTCCTGGCCGACGAGGGGCTGGACGAGGCGCTGCTGGCGCTGGCGTGCTGGCTGCCCTTCCCGGCGCTGATGCTGGACACGGCCGACAAGCTGGCCGGCAGCCTGTTCGACTGCCTGGACCCCGCCACCGTGGCGCATTTCATTGCACGCGTGCGCGGCGCCGGCAAGCTCGCCGGCGTGGCCGGGGCGCTGCGGCTCCCGCATGTGCCGCTGCTGCGCGAGCTGGCGCCGGATTTCGCGGGTTTCCGCAGCGCCGCCTGTGAGCAGGGCCGCGGTGGAGAACTGGTGCCGCAGCGGGTACAGGCCCTGGTGCGGGATTTCGCTGCCAAATAGTGTTGCGCTGGCCACGACTACGGCGTGGCCGGAGCCCGGTAGGGCACCCGGCCCAATTGCCGCAATTCGCGGCCGAGATTGAGCACTGCCGACCGGATGAGCGCGAAGCAGCTGCGCATGTAATCGTCGTCCATCCGGTAAGGGTCCTGGATATGCAGCCGCTGCGGCCGCGCCCAGTGGCCCAGCAAGGCCACGCGCTCGGGCGGAAAACCCTGGCGCACCAGGTGATAGGCGTGGCGCGATTCCATCACCAGATACAGGTCACCGGCGGCGGGCTCGAAATCCGGCAGGTTCGTGGCTTGGTGGCTGCCGATCGGGCAGCCCAGTTCCCCGGCAATATCCACGCTGCGCGCGGAGGGGCTGCGCCCGGTCTGGGCCTGTAGCCCGAACGAGGCGGCATTCAGGCCGGCCTGGACGCCGACGGCCTGGGCGAAGGCGCTGCGCTTGAGATTGGCCAGGCAGACGAACACCAGGCGATCCACCTTTGAAAGATCGGGCCGGGTGAATTTCACGGCCGGGCCCAGCACATAATCAGCCTGGGTCAGCAGTAGACGCAGCAAACCTTTGAAGCCACCGAAATTGCGCATCAGCATGGCGTTCAGGCGTTTTATCGCGCTGCTTTCTTCGAGAGCCGGATATTTTGATATTGGCGCCATGCTGCAAGTATTTAAATACTATATTCAGGATATGGGAATTGTGGCATAGCCGCCGCACTCAGCCATTTTTCATGCCTTTTCTTTGGCCGCCATCGGCCGCAGCCCGTGGTGTCGGTGCGCATCTGCGCAGCGCTGGTCGCCGAGGCGGAAATCAGGACGGATGCTGGAGCGTTGAGCATCGAGCGCGATGTTGAGCCACAGCAATGTGGCGGGCACCGGGGCCGGGAAAATAGCCGCGTTTTCCGTTCCGGGCGCTGGTAACTCCGGTGTCCCGATGCCAATAAGTTCGTTCCACCGAACCCCTCCGGCCTGAAGCCGGTTTATATGCCTCGCCCTTGGCGAGGCATTTTTTTCGGACCTGATGAGCCTGCCGTGGTGACGGCGCCGGCCAGCAGCGTTCAGGCGTTCGGGAAAAGGCAGGCCTGGCGCCGCCTGCCGGCCGGGTGCGGGGAATACCGCGGGCGTCGGATGCGGGCCTGCCGGCCGGCGGGCCCGTGTGGGATGTGAGTCGCCTCAGGAAGCTTCCACCGCTTCGGCCGGCGCGCGGGTGTGCGTGTGCGGCGGCTGCGTGGCGGGGGCGTCGTCCGCCTCTCCTTCGGGCACGGCCGCCAGCTGCCGCACCAGCGCGGGGGACGGCGGCGGCGCTTCGCTGAGGTCGAAAGCCTGGAGCTGCCCCTTGTCCAGCCGCACCGCCAAGCGCACGGGCTTCTGCAGCGAGGCGCGCAGCTCCGGCAGCCGATCCAGCTCCTCCTTGATCACCACCAGCTCCGTGCGCGCGTTCTCGAAGGTGTTCTGCGCGAAGGTCCGCATGGCGGCGCGGCGATGGGCCAGCGTCTTGTCGTCGGTGAGCGTGGTGTCCAGGTTGTCGAGCTGGTGCAGGATGGTCTGCAGCGTGGCGTCGAAATCTCCGGCGATCTCCGGCGCCTCGGTGGCCTCGGCGATCGCCCCCTTGCGCGGCTCCAGCCGGCTCGTGTCCTGCGCGAACATGAACAGGAACTGGCAGCACATCGCGCGCAGCCGCACGCTGATCACGTACTGCTTGCGCGTCGCATCGATCTTCTTGATGTGCTCGGACAGCAGCTTGAAGGTGTCCTCGGTGTCCACGCCCTGCGCGTACTTCACGTGCTTGGTCTGGCTGATGAGGGCGTTGTGCTGGCGCACCAGGTGGCGCATCACGCCGATGAGCTTGGACTCGATGCCGTCGAGCTCCTCGGTCAGCGCCGTGGAGTACTCGCCGCGCATGACCGCCGGCAGGGCCTTCTCCTTCAGGTAGGTCATGGCCTCGGCGATGTCGGGCTTGCGCTCGGTGCTGGCCGGGTCGCGCAGCTCCGACAGCGTCAGCTTGAAGCTCTCCAGGCGGCTGTCCACGCCTTCGAGGTAGCGCTGCGCGGCGATGGCCGACGCGATGGAGGCCGCCAGGTCCGAGGACAGCCGGCCCAGGCTGGGCGAGTTGCGCAGCCGCGCCTGCTCGAAGTAGCGGCCGTTGGCGCCCTTGACCATGGAGATCAGCGCCTCGCCGGGCCGCGACGCCGCCAGCGCGCCGTTGATCAGCACCTCCATGTGGCTGCCCTGCACCAGGTTCGCATGGGTCAGCACCGCGGGCACCGCCTGCAGCAGGCCGCTGATGTCGCCGAGCCGGCTCTCGGCCAGGCCCAGGTCGCTCTTGTGGTACCTGGCCAGCCGCTGGCGCTCGATCTTGCGGATGCCCAGGATCACCTTGCCCTCGCCGGTGCAGAAGTACAGGTGGGTGGGCTGCAGCTCCTCGGCCGACAGGTCTTCCACCTGCCTGGACGGCACGTCCTGCCGGCTCGGCTCATGGCCGGGCTCCGCGCCGTCGCGCGTCACGGGCGCCACCGTGTGCCCCGTGGTCATCAGCAGCTTCAGCTCGGCCAGCTGCTCCAGGATCTGGTCTGTCTTGCGGTTATTGCGCACGACAACGACGCCCACGCCGATCGTGGCAGCGAGCAGGGTCAACAGGGCGGCAATGTCCATAAGCAGGCGTGATGGCTCCGACGAGCGCTTCGTTCGTTTGGTGTGATGGCCGGTGCGGTCGTGCCCAGCCGGGTCGGACACGCGGGGTGTCTGAACAGGCTATCGGCAGGTCCCGCAGTCTATGGAGTCGCAGTGACAATTCGTATCGCCGGTGTGCAATTTTTTGCCGGAGCCGGTGATCTTGCTCAAGCCGGGCTCAGGCCGGCGCGTGGCGGCAGCCGCCCACCAGCAGCGCCCGCATCTCTTCCAGCGCGCCCTTCTCCACCACGTCCACGCCGCAACCCGCGCCGGCCGCCATGGCGGCAAAGCGGGCATCGAGCACGCCGGCATCGGCCAGCGCCTGCACACCGGCCGAGGGGTCCAGCGCGCAGCTCTTGACCACCACCACCCGCTCGGCATTGAGCCGCAGCGCCAGCCACAGCGCCAGGCTGTCGGAGGTGACGTCCCAGCTGGTGAGCTCGTCGGCGTGCTCGCGCAGCAGCTCCAGCGGCATCCACAGCGCCGTCTTGCCCGCGCGCAGCGCGCGCCGGATGTCGGCGTCGCGCCCGGCCAGCTGCAGCGAGGGCTGCAGCGCGCGCAGCAGCAGCGCGCTCTGCCCCATGCCCAGGATCGCCATGTTGTGCGCCGCCAGGTCGTCGAAGCCCCAGGCCGCCTGGGCCTGACGCACCTGCTCCACGAAGGGCCCGCCACCGGGGACGATCACGACCCGGCCGCGGCCGAGCGAGCCCAGCAGCTCCAGCCAGCGCCGCAGTTGCGGCGCGTCCTCCTGCAGGCTGCCGCCCAGCTTGACGACCCACATGTCAGTGCCGCTCCCGCTCCAGCAGCAGCGCCACGGCCACCGCGGGCGCGCACAGCTGCGCCTGGCGCAGCGCTCCCGGCCCGGCACCGGGGTCCAGCGGCACCGCCTGCGAAGCGAAATGCACGCAGGGCCGGCCGCGCGCCGCCGCCAGCTTCTCCACCAGGAAGGAGCCGCAGCCCGCCGCCACCAACGGTGCCCGCGCCGGCACGCCGGCAGCGGCCAGCACGCGGTCGAGGTTGTGGCCGATGAGGTTGAGCTGCTCGGCGCGCCAGGCGCGGGCGAAGTCCAGCCAGGCCTCGGCGCCGGCCTCCTCGGCGTCGCGCCCGACCATGCGCGCCAGGCGGCGGCGGGTGCCCTCGGCGTCCTTGGCGCCATGGTCGGCAGCGGGATGCTGGTCGTGCGCCGGGTCCAGCTCGCCCAGCAGCCGGTACACGTCCGCCGTGGTGGCGAAGAACTCGTTCATCACGTTGTGCGGCCGGCCCTCGAAGTCGATGCGCTGCGCCAGCGCGCACAGCGGGGTGCGCACCACGCCCTGGTAGACCAGCTCGCCGCTCATCAATCGCTGCGCGTCGGTGCGCCCCCGCGCGGCAGCCTGTTCCTGGCGCAGCGGGATCAGGTCGCAGGTGGTGCTGCCGATGTCCACCAGCACGCCGTCGCCCACGCGCCGCGCCGCCAGCTGTGCCGTGGCCAGCCAGTTGGCCGAGGCGATGGCTTCCCATTGCGCCGCCACGTCCTCGGGCGCGACGAAGCCCTGCTCGCCCGCGTAGAAGCGCAGCCCGATGCCCGGCTGCCGCGCCATGTGGTCGGCGATGCGGCGCACGCCCTCGGCGCGGCTGGCGAACAGGTCGGCCATCTCGCCCGTCATCGTCACCACGTGCTGCGCCCGGCGCATCTGCGGCCAGCGCGCGCGCGCCTGCGCCAGCACGGCATCGAGCCGGTCCAGGCTTTCCCACAGCGGGCAGGCCCACTGCACCGCGTCCTGCAGCCGGCCGTTGCGTACCCAGGCGGCCTTGACATGCGCGCCGCCGATGTCCCAGCCGACGACGTGGCGTTCAGGCTGCATGCCGCACCTCCGCGCGCGCGAACTGGCTCAGCACCTCCAGCCCCAGCCGCCGGCCCAGCCGCTGCGACAGGCCGACGAAGGCGGTGGTTAGGCGCGGGTTCACCTCGATCAGCACCGGCCCGCGCGTCGCGTGCCACACCAGGTCGATGCCGATGCAGCCGCGCAGGCCCGGCAGCGCCAGCACCACGTCGCGCGCCAGGCGCTGCAGCACCGGCGCGCGCGCGTCGTCCAAGGGGATCACCCCCTGCTCCACGCCGCCGAAGTGCAGCGCTCCATCCGCGCCCACCGCCACCCGCTGGCGGTTGATGCTCAGCAGCTCGGTGCGGGCGCTGCCGCACAGCAGCGACAGGCTCAGCGGCTCGCCGTCCACCCAGGGCTCCAGCGTGGCGCTGGCGTTCATGCGCTGGCGCTGGCGCAGGTCGGCCTTGGCCTGCGCCAGGTCCTCGTGCACGCGGGTGTGCAGCGCGCCGGCGCCGTCGTCGGGTTTCACCACCCAGCGCGCGGCGGCGTCCGCGCTGGCGCCGTCCAGCGGCGTGGGCAGCCCGTGGCGCGCCAGGTGCTCCAGGGTGGCGAGCTTGCTGCTGGCCACGCGGATGGCGGCGCTGTCGCAGCCGATCCAGCGCAGCGGCCCGACCAGCTTGCGCAGGCAACCGAGCAGGCCGCCGGTTTCGGGCGCGACGATCCAGCACAGGTCATGCGCCGCGGCCTGGCGCAGCACGAAGTCGTGCGGCGATTCGTCGGGGCGCGGACTGACCCACTGCACCCCCGGCGGCGCCGGGCAATGCGGCACGGTGGCGGCGGCGCTCACCTGCAGCCCCGGCACGCCGGCGAGGTCGGCCACCAGCGCGTCGCGCATGGCGACGCCCTGTTCCAGCAGCTCCTCGTCATCGCCGTCCTCGCCGCCGACCAGGCCACCCCCGCTGAGATACTCGTAGACGAACACGCGTTGGGCTTGCATGACTTCATTCCTTCTTGTTCCTGTCATCGACCTGCTGGGCGGCCAGGTGGTGCGCGCCGTGCGCGGCCAGCGCCACCTCTACCGACCCATCGAATCGCCCCTGTGCCGCGGCAGCGAGCCGCTGGCCGTGGCGAGCGCGCTGTGCGAGCGCGCGGCGTCGGACACCCTCTACGTCGCCGACCTCGACGCCCTGACGGGCCGTGATGCGCAGACGCCCCTGCTGGCGCGCCTGCTCGCTGCCCGGCCCGGCCTGAGGGTGTGGCTGGACGGTGGGTTCAACGATCTGGCCTCGGCCCGGGCCACGCTGGCCGGCCTGGGCGAGCACGCGGTGCGGGTGCGGCCGGTGTTCGGCACCGAGTCTTTCAGTTCGGCCGAGGCTTTCGACGAGTGCTTCCCGGAGGGCGCCGCTGCGGGCACGCCCTTGCCGGAGGCGCTGCTGTCCCTGGACCGCCGCCAGGAGACGCCGATGGACCCGGCCGGCGCCTGGACGCAGCCCGCGCGCTGGCCGCGCGAGCTGATCGTGATGACGCTGGACCGCGTCGGCGCCGACGCCGGGCCGGACCTGGACACGCTGGCCGCGGTGCAGGCGCGCTCGCCGCAGGCCGGGCTCATCGGTGCGGGCGGCATCCGCAGCAAGGCCGACCTGGAGGCCGCCCAGGCCGCCGGCGCCCGCGGCTGGCTGGTGGCCAGCGCGCTGCACGACCTGAAACTGCGCGCGCGCTGACACCCCTGGCCGCCCGGCGGGTCGGGCGGGCCGGCTGAAAGAGGGTGGCCGGTGCTCCATGGCGGGGGTGAAACACGTTCCGTGCCATGGGGGGCGTGCGCTTTCACGGTAGCCCGGACACTGAAAGGTGCCGCCATCCACTTCGTCATTCCCGCGAAGGCGCCCGCCACACACTGTCCCACCCCCGTGGCACTGTGAATCTCCCCCGGCGCAGCCTCCGCCCGCGACAGCCCCGAGGTTCCCCATCGCAGCTCGTGGCATGGGCCTTGCGGAATCCGCCGCCATGGATGACGCCCCTGACGTGGTTGCCGACCCGGCCGCCGGCCCCTGGACCTGCCCCTTCTGCACGCTGCTGTGCGACGGCTTCGGCGTGGCCGCCGGGCCCGACGGCCGGCTGCAGTTGCAGGGCAGCGACTGCCCGCGCGCGCAGCGGGGGCTGGCGCAGTTCGCGGCCCAGCCGGGCAACGCCGCACCGCCCCTGGTCAACGGCACCCCCGCCACGCCGGAAGCGGCCGTGGCCGCCGCTGCGCAGCTGCTGCGCCGCAGCCGGCTGCCGCTGTTCGGCGGCCTGGGCACCGACGTGGCCGGTGCCCGTGCGCTGTACCGGCTGGTGGAGCGCAGCGGCGGTGTCAGCGACCACATGAACGGCCCGGCGCTGTTCACCGCCGCGCGCGCGCTGCAGGACCGCGGCGGCTACACCACCACGCTGGCCGAGGTGCGCAACCGTGCCGACCTCATCGTCTGTCTGACGCGGCCCACCGAGAACTTCCCCGAGTTCTTCCGCCGCTGCAGCGTGGGCGACACCTCGCTCGTGCCGAATCGCCGCATCGTCTACCTGGGCCTGGAACCCGAGGCCGCGCTGCAGGGCCTGCCCGGCGTGACGGTGGACCAGCTGCCGCTGCAGAACGGTGACCTGTTCACCACCCTCTCGACGCTGCAGGCGCTGTGCGCTGACCGCGTCGTGCCGGGCGCGGGCCAGGACCTCGTGGACCTGGCCGAGGCGCTGGTCGCGGCCCAGTACACGGTGCTGGTGTGGGAGCCCGGCCGGCTGGGCGAGCACGGCGCGCTGGCGGCGGAAGTGATCCACCAGATCGTCAACGCCATCAACCACGTGGCCCGCGCCGCCTCGCTGGCGCTGGGCGGCAACGAGGGCGCCGGCACGGTGCAGCAGGTCTTCGCCTGGCTGTCCGGGCTGTCCACGCGCACGCACTGCTCGCCCCTGGGCCTGGAGCACGATCCGCTGCGCCACGACGCGCGGCGGCTGGTGGCGCAGCAGGACGTGGACGCGCTGTTCTGGGTCAACGCCTTCCATGCCGAGCCCCCGCCGCCGACGGGTTTGCCGCTGGTGCTGCTGGGGCATCCCGGCACGCCGCCGCCCCCGGCCGGCGTGGACAGCGTGTTCATCCCGGTGGCCACGCCCGGCATCGGGCAGGCCGGCCACCTGTTCCGCACCGACGGCACGGTGCTGATGCCGCTGCGCGCGCTGCGCCCGGACCCGCTGCCCGGCGTGGCCCAGGTCGTGGCGGCGATCAGCGCGGAGTTCGAAAAAGCATGACCACATTCCTGCTCAGGGGCGGCCACGTCGTCGATCCGGCCTCCGGCCTGGACGCGGTGCAAGACGTGCACGTGCGCGACGGCCACATCGTGGCGCCCGACCCGGCCACGCCGCCTGCCGAGGTGTTCGATGTTTCCGGCTGCGTGGTGATGGCCGGCGGCATCGACATGCACACGCATATCGGCGGCGGCAAGGTCAATCTGGCGCGCATGCTGCTGCCCGAGGACCACCGCCGTGGCCGTGACCCGGTGCCGCGCCCGACCAACCCGCTGGAGCTCGACGCCTGCGGCACCTGCGCGCCGGGCACGCTCTCCACCGGCTACCGCTACGTCGAGATGGGCTACACGGCCGCCTTCGAGCCGGCCATGGTGGCGAGCAACGCGCGCCACGCCCACATGGAAATGGGCGACGTGCCCATCCTCGACCACGGCGCCTACGTGATGCTGGGCAACGAGGAGCTGTTCCTGCAGATGCTCGCGGAGGGCCAGCCCTTCGAGCGCATCCGCGACTACGTGGGCTGGGCCATCGACGCCACCAAGGCCATGGGCGTGAAGGTGGTGAACCCGGGCGGCATCTCGGCCTTCAAGTTCAACCAGCGCCGCCTGGACGTGGACGGCAAGCACACGCACTGGGACATCACGCCGCGCCAGGTGCTGGCCACCCTGTCGCGCGCGGTGCACGAGCTGGGCCTGGCGCACCCGCTGCACATCCATGCCAGCAACCTGGGCGCGGCCGGCAACATCGCCTCCACGCTGGCGACCATCGACGCGCTGGAAGGACTGCCCGGCCACCTCACGCACGTGCAGTTCCACAGCTACGGCAAGGAAGGGCCGTTCAAATTCTCCTCGGCGGCGCGGGAGCTGGCGGAGGCGGTCAACGCCCACCCGAACGTCTCCATCGACGTGGGCCAGGTGATCTTCGGCCAGACCGTCACGGCCTCGGGCGACACCATGAGCCAGCTCGCCACCGCGGCGCTGGCACATCCGCGCAAGTGGACCGGCGCCGACATCGAGTGCGTGGGCGGCTGCGGGGTGGTGCCCTTCAAGTACCGCGAGCAGAGCTACGTCAACGCGCTGCAGTGGAGCATCGGCCTGGAGCTGTTTCTGCTGATCAAAGACCCGTGGCGCGTGGTGCTGACCACCGACCATCCCAACGGCGGGCCGTTCACCAGCTACCCGCATCTGATCCGGCTGCTGATGGACAAATCCTTCCGCGACGAGCAGCTCTCCAAGCTGCACCCGGAGGTGGCGGCCAACTCGGCGCTGAAGTCGATGGACCGCGAGTACACGCTCAACGAGATCGCCATCGTCACGCGCGCCGGCCCGGCGCGGCTGCTGGGGCTGCGCGACCGCGGCCGGCTGGGCGCGGGCGCGGCGGCGGACATCGCCGTGTACCGGCGCCAGGACGACGCGCAGGCCATGTTCACCACGCCGGAGCTGGTGTTCAAGGACGGCCGGCTGGTGGCGCAGGCCGGGCGCATCCTGGCCGTGCCCACCGGCGGCACGCACTTCGTGACGCCGGAGTACGACCGCTCCATCACCAAGCTGCTGCGCAGCTGGGCGAACAAGCACGGCAGCATCCACCCCGACCATGTCGCCATCGGGCGCGACGAGCTGTGTGCCTGCTGCAACGGCGGACGGCTGCTGCCGGCGGCGTGCTTCGGCACGGAGGAGTTCGAGGCATGACGGGCGCTGTGAACCTCAACGGCGTGCTCGTCGATGACGGCTTCGCCGAGGCCTTTCCGATGAAGGGCACGCGGCTGCTGATCACGGCGCACAACGCCGAGTGGGCGCACCATGCCGCCGTGGCCGCCACCGGCTTCGCCACCTCCGTGATCGCCTGCGGCTGCGAGGCGGCCATCGAGCGCGAGCTCTCGGCCGAGGAGACGCCCGACGGGCGCCCGGGCGTGTCGGTGCTGATCTTCTCCATGTCCGGCAAGGAGCTGGCCAAGCAGGTGGAGCGGCGCGTGGGCCAGTGCGTGCTGACCTGCCCCACCACGGCGGTCTATGCCGGGCTGGACCAGGGCGAGGCCATCGCGCTGGGCAAGAACCTGCGCTTCTTCGGCGACGGCTGGCAGGTGAGCAAGGTCATCGACGGCCGGCGCTACTGGCGCGTGCCGGTGATGGACGGCGAGTTCGTCGCGCAGGAAACGACCTTCGTCGTCAAGGGCGTGGGCGGCGGCAACCTGCTGCTGATCGCGCGCGACGTGCCCGCCGCGCTGGGCGCGGCCGAGGCCGCGGTGGCGGCGATGCGGCGGGTGCCCAACGTCATCATGCCCTTCCCCGGCGGCGTGGTGCGCTCGGGCTCCAAGGTGGGCAGCAAGTACCCGGCACTGTCCGCTTCCACCAACGACGCCTTCTGCCCCTCGCTGGCCGGCGTGTCGCCGCGCAGCGAGCTGCAGCCGGGCCAGGACTGCGTGATGGAGATCGTCATCGACGGATTGAGCGAGGCCGACGTGGCCGCCGCCATGCGCGCGGGCCTGCACGCGGCGCTGGAGCGCGGAGCCGACAGCGGCCTGCTGCGCATCTCCGCCGGCAACTACGGCGGCAAGCTGGGCCCCTTCCTCTTCCACCTGCACCCGCTGCTGGAGGTGAAAGTATGAGCTGGGTGTTGAGCCTGATGCAGCCGCCGCCGCTGCGCCTGGACCTGCGCAACCTCGTGCCGCAGGCGCTGGCCGGCCTGGCGCCGGCGGCCGTCGAGACACTGTCGCTGTGGCAAGGCCGGCAGGCGCTGCCGCTGGCCGAGTTCTTCCAGGTGTCCCGCACCGAGGGCGCGGACGACACGCTCGTTTTCGAGGGCGACCTGTCCCGTTGCGACCGCATCGGCTGGCAGCTGGCCGGCGGGCGCATCGAAGTGCGCGGCAACGCGGGCGATCTGGTCGGCGCGGGCATGGCGGCCGGCGAGATCAGCGTGGCCGGCAGCGCCGGGCTGCTGGCGGGCTGCGAGATGCAGGGCGGGCTGCTGACGGTGCGCGGCAACGTCGGCGACTTCGCCGCCGCGCCGCTGCCCGGGAACATGGAGGGCGTGCGCGGCGGCACGCTGGTCGTGCACGGCAATGCCGGGGCGCGGCTGGCGGACCGCATGCGCCGCGGCCTGGTGCTGGTGCACGGCAGCGTGGGCGACTTCGCCGCCTCGCGGCTGGTGGCCGGCACGGTGGCCATCGGCGGCGCGGCGGGCGCGCACGCCGGCTTCCAGATGCGCCGCGGCACGCTGCTGTGCGCGGGGCCGGCGCCGCTGCACTCGCCCACCTTCGTTCCCACGCGCCACGACACCGGCGTGATCTGGCAGCTGCTGTCGCGCTCGCTGGTGCGCCATGGCGGCGCCTTCGCCGGGCTGCCGGCGCGGCGCATGCAGCGGCTGGCGGGGGACCTGGCGACCGGCGGGCGGGGGGAGATCCTGCTGCCGCAATGAAAGTGTCCCGTTCGGGCTGAGCCCTTCGACAAGCTCAGGGCGAACGGGAAGAGACAGCAACCTTCGCGGCACGTTCCAGCGTCCGCGGTTTCACACAGACAGGAACATCACCATGACCAAGGACCTCATCTTCCACGCCGGCGAAGCCACGGTGCTGGCCGCCGAAGGCCAGTACACCGACGCGATGCCCGAGATCCTGATCGGCCGCACCGACGGCCCGGTGGGCCAGGCCTTCGCCAACATGATGGCCCAGAGCAAGGGCCACACCGCCATGTTCGCCATCCGCGCCTGCAACCAGCTGGTGCGCCCGGCGACCATGCTGGTCCCCAAGGTCACGCTCAAGGACATGGCCAACATCGACCTCTTCGGCGGCGTGGTGCAGTCGGCCACGGCCGACGCGGTGGTGGACTGCCTCATCGAGGGCATCATTCCCAAGGAGCAGGCCAACGAGCTGTGCATCATCTCCCTGGTGTGGATCGACCCGCGCTGCGCCACGCACGCGCAGCTCGACAAGAAGGACATGTACCGCACCAACTACGAGGCCACCAAGCTGGCCATCCGCCGCGCGCTCGCCAACGAGCCCAGCGTGGAGGAGCTCATCGCCAACCGCCACACCATCAAGCACGACATGGACGACTGGAGCTGAGCCGGTACGGGCTTCATGCCGGGGGGTCTGGCAGCGGCGGTGCGTCGGCGCAAGATGCAGCCTGCGGCGGCGGCTGCCGCGCGATCCCCGCGCGGTCCGCGGCCCTCAGGAGGGATGTCATGACGCAATGGCGCAAGTCCACGGCCGACACGGTCTACAGCCCCGAGGAGATCGAGGCGCGGCTCAAGCAGGAGCTGCCGCACTGGTACTACGAGGACGGCTGGATCAGGCGCAAGTACAGGACCAGCGGCTGGAAGTCCACGCTGATGGTGGTCAACACCGTCGGCCAGCTCGCGGAGGCCGCCTGGCACCACCCGGACCTCACGGTGTCCTATGCCTTCGTGATCGTGAAGCTCATGAACCATGCCGCCAAGGGGGTGACCGACAAGGACTTCGCCCTGGCCCACAAGTTCGAGGAGGTGCTGATGTGGCAGCCGGGCAAGGACGAGAGCTCGCCGCTGGAGGGCACGCCCGATGACCCGCGCTTCAAGCACCTCAAGTACGACTGAGCCCATGGCCCGATCCCAACGCCTGGCGCTGTTCGATCTCGATCACACGCTCATTCCCTTCGACAGCGGGCGCGAGTGGCTGCTGTTCCTGGTGGAGCGCGGCGCCGTCGATGCCGCGGTGGAGCGGCGCTACCTGGAGTCCTGCCGCAGCTACGTCAGCGGGCGCTGCGGCATCGAGGTGCTGCACCGCGCCGTGGTCACGCCGGTGGGCCACACGGCCGAGGCCCAGATCGCGCGCTGGAGCCGCGAGTTCGAGGCCGAGATGGCGCGCCGCGTGCCGCGCTCCACGCTGGCGCTGGTGGCCAGCCACCGCGACGCCGGCGACCGCTGCGCCATCGTCACCACCACCACGCGGCTGGTGGCCGAGCCCTTCGCGCGGATCTTCGGCGTGCCGCACCTGCTGGCCACCGAGCCGCGGCGCGTGGGCGGCTGGCTCACCGGCGACATCGAGGGCCACGCCTGCCACCGCGAGCACAAGGTGACGCACGTGCAGCGCTGGCTGGCCGCGGAAGGGCTGATGCTCAAGGACTTCGAGCGCAGCTGGTTCTACTCCGACGCCGCGGGCGATCTGCCGCTGCTGCAGGCGGTGACGGACCCGGTGGCGGTGCGCCCCGACGACCGGCTGCGCGCCGTGGCACAGGAGCGCGGCTGGCCGGTGCTGGGGACGGCGGATGTGGCGTTCTGAGCGGCGCGCCGCCCTGGCCCGCCGCACCGTGGCCGCGGCGCTGCTCCTGGCCGCCGGCGCCGCCGAGGCCAGCGGTGCGCTGGCCTTCATCACCAACCAGGGCAGCCACGACGTGAGCGTGGTGGACCTGGCCCAGCGCCGCGTGGTGGCGACGGTGGCGGTGGGGCGCTCGCCCGCGGGCGTGGCGGTGGCGGGCGACCGCGTCTTCGTCACCAACCCCGACAGCCACGAGCTGGCGGTGATCGAGCTGGGCAGCTCGCGGCTGCTGGGCACGCGGCCCGCGGGCGAGCAGCCGCTGGGCATCGCCGCGGCGCCGGACGGCCGCCAGGTCTGGGTGGCGGACTGGCAAGGCCAGCGCCTCCTGGGCTTCGACGCGCGCAGCCTGGAGCGGGTGGCCGACATCCCGCTGGGCCGCACTCCGTCGGGCGTGGCCGTGTCCGCCGACGGCCGGACCGCCTATGTCGCCGAGCGCGACGACGACGTGGTGGCGGTGGTGGACCTGGGCGCGCGGCGCGTGAAGGCGCGCATCGCCGTCGGGAGCCATCCCTACGCCCTGCTGCTGGACGCGGCGCGCGAGCGGCTGCTGGCGCTCAACGTCCAGGGCGACGACATGAGCGTGGTGGACCTGCGCACGCTGCGCGAGGTGCGGCGCGTGCCGCTGGGCCGCGCGCCCTACGGCGCGGCGCTCTCCGGCGACGGGCGGCGCCTCTACGTCACCAACCAGCACGAGGACACGGTGAGCGTGCTGGACGCCCAGAGCTACGAGTCCCTGCAGCGCCTCACCGGCTTCGGCCATCCGGAGGGCGTGGCGGTGCAGGGCGATGATCTTCTCGTCGTCAACTGGATGGACGACGACCTCTCGGTGCTGGATGCCGACAGCGGGCGGCTGCGCGTGCGCATCCCCACCGGTTCCAATCCCCGCGGTTTCGGCGCCTTCGTGGCGACCGTGCCCTGACCCCCACGCGACCACTCAAGGAGACCCGTCGCATGCATTCGCCCCTGTTGTTGAGAAGAACCCTGCTCGCCATGGGCCTGGCCGTCGCCGTCGCCGGCGCCCAGGCCCATGGCCCGACCCGCCAGAAGGTGGTCGAGAAAGTGACCATCGACGCCCCGGCCGCGGCGGTGTGGGACAAGGTGAAAGCCTTCGACGGGCTGCACCAGTGGCATCCGGCCGCCGCCTCCACCACCGCCACGCAGGGCAACACGGTGGGCTCGGTGCGCACCATCAAGCTCAAGGACGGCGGCGAGATCGTCGAGACGCTGGAGGGCTACAGCGAGGAGCAGCGCCGCTACACCTACCGCGCCAAGGACGGCGGCGCGCTGCCGGTGAGCAACTACACCTCCACGCTGCAGGTCTCGCCCGAGGGCGACAACAAGTCGGTGGTGGAGTGGCGCGGCGCCTTCTACCGCGCCTTCCCCGGCAACGATCCCCCGGCCGACAAGAACGACGAGACGGCGCTCAAGGCCGTCACCGAGGTTTACCAGGCCGGGCTGGCGAACCTGAAGAAGGTGGCGGAAGGGCGCTGAAGCCATGCGCGCGCGCCTGCTCGCAGCCCTGGCGGCCGGTTGCACGGCCGCGCTGCTGGCGGCGTGCGCAGCACGACCCGGGCCGGAGGCCGCGGCACCGGGCGCTGGCGGCGCGGCGGCTGTCCCGGCCGTCGAAACCCTCGCCCCCGGCGCCTACCTCCTCCCCGGCCGCCATGCCGTCTGGGACGCCGCGCACACGCGCGTGGCCAACACCGGCTTCATCGTCGGCAGCCGCTGCGCGGCGGTGATCGACAGCGGCGGCAGCCCGCAGCATGGGCGCGAGCTGCTGGCGGCGCTGCGCCGGGTCACGCCGCTGCCGGTGTGCTACCTCATCAACACCCACGTCCATCCGGACCACGTGATGGGCAACGGCGCTTTCGCCACCGCCAACGGCGGCAAGGCGCCCCAGGTCGTCGGCCACCTCAAGCTGGCCGCGGCGCTGGCGGCGCGCACGCCCTACTACCTGCGCGCGCTGCAGCGCGAGGGCGCCACTGAAATTCCCGAGCGCATCGCGCCGCCGACGCTGGCCGTGGCCGACCGCATGGAGCTGGACCTGGGCGGGCGCAGCCTGGAGCTGCGCGCCTGGCCCACGGCCCACACCGACGCCGACCTCACGGTGCTGGACACCACCTCGGGCACGCTGTGGCTGGGCGACCTGGCCTTCGACGGCCACCTGCCGGTGCTGGACGGCAAGCTGCAGGGCTGGCTGCAGGTGCTCGACGCGCTGGGCCGCGAGAGCGCCCGCCGCGCCGTGCCCGGCCATGGCCGCGTCATGGCCGCCTGGCCGGCAGACCTGCAGCCCACGGTGGACTACCTCGCCGGTCTGCGGCGCGAAGTGGAAGCCGCGCTGGGCAAAGGCCTGAGCCTGACCGAAACTCTGGAAGCCACCCGCTTGCCCGGACAATGGCAGCTGGCGGAGGACTTCCACCGCCGCAACCTCACCACCGCCTACGCCGAGCTGGAGTGGGCGCGCTGACGAGGACCACCACCTCCCAGGAGGTCACCATGACAACCGTCTTTACCCGCCGCCGCCAGGTGCTCGGCCTGCTGCTGGCCGCGCCCGCCGTCACCCGCGCGCAGCTGCGCACGGCCGAGGAGCTGGAGAACAACCCGCGCTGGCTGCAGCAGCGCGAGGCGCTGTTCGGCGCTCGCGCCATCGTCGAGGACGAGGCCCTGATCTCGCTGCAGGCCCCGGCGCGCGCCGAAGACGCGGCGGTGGTGCCCATCGCCGTGCGCGCGGGCCTGGTGCAAGGCCAGCAGGGCCGGTTCATCCGCCGCCTGGTGCTGATCATCGACAACAACCCCTCGCCGCTGGCCGCGCAGATCGAGTTCGGCCCGGCCAGCGGACGCGCCGACCTGGAGACGCGCGTGCGCATCGACGAGTACGGCTTCGTGCGCGCCATCGCCGAGTTTTCCGACGGCCGCCTGGCGATGAGCAAGCGCTTCGTGAAGGCCTCGGGCGGCTGCTCCGCGCCGCCGGGCAAGGACGCCGAGGCCGCGCGCGCCACGCTGGGGCGCATGCGGCTGGCGGTGCAGGAGGACGCGCCGGCCGGGCAGCCCTTGCGCGCGCAACTGATGGTCAGCCATCCCAACGACTCCGGGCTGGTGATGGACCAGGCCACGCGGCTCTACACCAAGGCGCAGTACGTGCGCCGCATCGAGCTGGCCTATGCCGGGCAGCCGGTGCTCAAGGCGGAGGTCGATTTCTCGCTGAGCGAGAACCCGCACCTGCGCTTCTGGCTCAAGCCCGAGCCGCGCGGCGGCGAGCTCGTCGCCCGGGTGGACGACACCGAGGGCCGCCACTTCGAGCAGCGGCTCCAGCTCGCGGCCTGATCCGGGCGCAAGGAGCCGATCCTGGGTGCCGCCGCATCGCCCTCGCTCCCGTCCCGCCGCCGCTGCCTGCGCGGGATGGCGGCGCTGGCGCTGGGCAGCTGGGCGCAGGCGTCCACGGCGGCCGTGGCGGCGCTGCCGCCGGCCCGCTACGGCCAGCCGCTGGCGCTGGCGCCGGGCGTGTTCGCGCTGCCGGGCGGCCTGGAAGGCGCCGAACCCGACAACCAGGGCGCCGTCGGCAACCTGGGCCTGATCGACACGCTGGCCGGGCCGGTGCTGGTCGAGACCGGCGGCTCGTACCGGCTGGCGCGCTGGGCCATCAGCGAGGCGCGGCGGCTCACCGGGCGCCGGCCGGTGCTGGCCGTCATCACCCAGGCGCGGCCGGAGTTCCTGATGGGCGGCGCGGCCTTCGAGGAGGCCGGCATCCCGGTGCTGGCGCATGCGGACACGGCCGAGCTGATGGCGCTGCGCTGCCATGAGTGCCTGCGCCGGCTGCGCGCCGACCTGGGCGAGGCGGCGATGCGCGGCACGCGGCTGGTGCTGCCGGGGCGGCGCATCGAGGCCGGCCTGTCCCTGGAGCTGGGCGGGCGGCGCATCGAGCTGCTGCACCTCAACGGCCACACCTCGGGCGACCTGGTGGTGCTGGCGGCCGACCGCGGCGTGGCCTTCGCCGGCGCGCTGGTGCCGGCCGGGCGCATCCCGGAGATCGACCCCGGGCGCGAGGCCACGCCCTGGCGCGCGGCGCTGCGGCGCCTGGGCCGGCAGGAAGGGCTGCGCACGCTGGTGCCCGGCTACGGGGCGCCGGGGCCGGCGGCGGGGCTGGTCGACGCGGTCGAGGCCTACCTCGCGGCGCTGGAGTCGCAGGTGCAGGCGCTGCTGGACGCGGGCGTGGACCTGCTCGAAGCGCAGCGCCGCGTGGAGCTGCCGGCCTGGCGCGGCTGGGCGCGCTACGAGGCCTTCCACAAGCGCAACGTGCAGCGCCAGTACCTGGCGGCCGAGCTGCGCTGGCTGGGCGGCGTGCCGGACCCTGGCGCGCCACGCTGAAGGCCCAGCGCGCGCCACCCGGCACCGCGGCGGGCGTTGGCGGTTCGCAACAGAAAGACCCTGCTGGGGGCTCGGGTGTCCGCCTCCCGCGCCACCGCGCCGGCGCGGCTGCGACAGCCGGCTTACGTGCAAACCCGAATGCGCCGGCCATTGGCGCCGTGGTTGCGCACGCATGTGCCGCTGCCGGTGCTACCGCCCGCCACAACGCTGCAAGCCGAAGCAAGGCCGCGCACGGCTAGCCCGTGGAAACCCGGGCGGGTGGCCGCTTTTGGCGCAACAGACACTCGCTTCGCCGAAATGCCGGGCCGGCCCGTGAAGCGGGCGCCGGCGGCGGCGCGGTCCGTCAGCGCGAGGACCGGCCGAGCCAACGCATTCCACCAAGAGGAGACGTCTCCATGAAGCAGTCCATCCTGAAGCCCAGCCTGATCGCGGCGGCCATCCTGGGCGCCGCGCCGCTGGTGCAGGCCCAATCGAACGTGACGCTGTACGGCCGCGTGGACCTGGGCGTGCAGCACAGCACCAAGACCGCCGCTGACCTTCTGTCCCCGGTGGACGCCGGCAAGCTCACCGAGCTCTACAACGGCGGCATCCTGCCCAGCATCTGGGGCCTGCGCGGCACGGAAGACCTGGGCAGCGGCCTGAGCGCCTTCTTCAATCTGGAGAGCCACTTCAATGCCGACACGGGCACGAGCGTCAATGGCCTCTTCCGTCGCCAGGCCAACGTCGGCCTGAAGGGCGGGTGGGGCGCGGTGGCCCTGGGCCGCCAGTACTCCCCGGCCTTGCTGGCGCACCTGGGCACGGACCCGCGCGGGTTCAAGGAGCAGTTCTCGATGCTCTACCCCTACGCGTTCAACCAGTTCCAGGCCGGTGGCGCCAACGACCTGGCCGTGTTCCTGGGCAACGCCATCTCCTACACCGGCAGCTTCGGCCCGGTGAACGTGGGCGTGGCCTATGCCTTTGGCGAGCAGACCGGCAGCACCAGCAACGGCAGCACGGTGTCGATTGGCGGTTCCTACACGGGCCCGGTGACCGTGTCGGCCTCCTACCAGCAGATCAAGCTCAACAACGGTGCCGGCGACACCAAGCAGTTCGGTCTCGGTGCGGCCGTCCCGGTGGGGCCGGTGAAGATCAAGGCGCTGTTCATGCGCAACAAGGGTGACGCCGGCGTCCTGACGGCGTTCTCCGGCCGCGCCACGGAAACCGAGGTCGATGCCTGGGGCGTGGGCGCGGACTACGCCTGGGGTGCCAACACCACCACCCTGGCTTACTACTTGGCCAAGGACCGCAACTTCTCGGCCGACAAGACCAAGACCCTGGTGCTGAGCAACGACTACGCCCTGTCCAAGCGCACGACGCTGTACGCGCAGATCGCGTATGCCGATGCCGAGGCCGGTGCCACCAACCTGACCAACATCATCGCCACGCCGGGGCTGCGCGGCCTGGTCCAGAACGAGAAGACGGCCGTGTTCGGCGTGGGCGTGAAGCACGACTTCTGATCCCGCCTTCCAGTTCGAAGAGTCCTGCTCTGGGCGGCGCCGCAAGGCGCCGCCCTTTTTCATGGCACGACCTGAGCGCGCTGGCTCAGCGGCAATAGCGCCCGCCGCCGACCTCCAGGTGCAGGTGGTCGCGGTGCGCGGCGTTGTAGTCCGGGCCCAGCACGCCGTCGAAGCTGCGGCAGGCGCCGCGGTGCAGCGTGCGCAGGAAGCGCCCGGCCGGGGCGTCGGCGTCGCTCCAGTCGCGCCGCACGCTGACGCGGCGCCCGTCCTCCAGGGTGAAGCCGGCCACGTCCAGCGCATCGGCCTGGGCATGGCGGCTGCGCCGCCCGGGCCGCGCGGCGATGTCGCGGCAGGCCAGGCTGCCCAGGTGCTGCAGCCGCTGCACCGGCGCCCCCAGGATCCGCACGGCCGCGGGCTGCACCACATGCGCCTCCCACAGCGCCAGCGACACCGCGGCGCGGCAGCTCAGCAGGAAGGGCGTGTCCAGCGCGAAGCGGGTGCGGGTGATGCGCACGGCGTCGGCGAGGCGGCAGCCGGGGCCGAGCTCGCGGTCCGGCACCGGCGTGGCCCGCAGCGGCGCTTCGGACAGCACCTCGCGGCACAGCGCGCCGTCGCGCCCCAGGCGGGCGAGCTTCCATGGCGTGAGCACGTTGGGCGGGTCGGCGATGCGCAACGGCGCCCAGGGATTCCAGCGCGGCGGAATGCCGCCGTGGTCGGGCGGGCGAGGCAGCGCCAGCAGGATCAGCAGCAGTACCGCCAGGCGGATGAAGTCGGCCATGCGCGCGGCATGGCAAGGGGGGTGCCGATATCCGGCTCAGGTTTCGAAGAAGTACCGCTTCAGTCCCGCCAGGATCATCTCCACGGCGATGGCGGTGAGCACCAGCCCCATGAGCTTTTCCAGCGCCGTCACCACCGAGTCGCCCAGCAGCCGGCGCAGCCGCTCGGCCGCGAGCATGACCACGCCGCACACGATCATGGCCGCCGTCAGCGCGCCCACCCAGTCGGGCATGCGGTCGGGCGCGCGCGAGGCCAGCAGCAGCACCGTGGCCATGGCCGAGGGGCCGGCCAGCAGCGGCACCGCCAGCGGGAAGATGAAGGGCTCGCGCGTCTCGCCCGCGTACAGCGAGTGGGCCGACGCGAAGATCATGCGCATGGCGATCACCAGCAGGATCACGCCGCCGGCGACCTCCAGCGAGCGCTCCGACAGGTGCATCAGCCGCAGGAAGCCCTGGCCGCTGAACATGAAGGCCAGCAGCACGAGGAAGGCGATGGCGGTCTCGCGCAGCGCCACGCGCGTGCGCCGCGCCGGGTCCACGTTGCGCAACACCGAGATGAACACCGGCAGGCTGCCCAGCGGGTCCAGCACCAGCAGCAACAGCACGAGGGCGGAAAGAAAGGTGTGATCCAAGGGCCGATCCGGACAGAAGGTTGAGAACGCGGGCGGCCCGAAGAGGTCATAGCCCCGAGGGCTTCGGCCACCTGGGCACGGCGGCGGGGGCGCGCATCCTACGATGCCGCGGCGGCGCGGCCAGGAGAGGCCCCGCCCGTCAAGGAGCCGCCCATGAACGTGCCTTTCCTGGACTTCGCCGGACAGCTGCAGCCGCAGTCGGTGCTGCGCTCGGCCATCACCGCCGCCAGCCGCCGGCCCGAGGCCGAGGCGGTGGCGACGCTGCTGGAGGCGGCGCGGCTGCCGCCCTCGCAGGCGCTGGCGACGCACACGCTGGCGGCCTCGCTGGCGCAGCGCCTGCGCGAGCGCAGCGTGGGCGCCGGGCGCGAAGGCCTGGTGCAGGGGCTGCTGCGCGAGTTCTCGCTGTCCTCGCAGGAGGGCGTGGCGCTGATGTGCCTGGCCGAGGCGCTGCTGCGCATCCCCGACGCCGCCACGCGCGACGCGCTCATCCGCGACAAGCTCGGCGACGGCGACTGGGGCGCGCACCTGGGCCGCAGCGGCTCGCTGTTCGTCAACGCCGCCGCCTGGGGCCTGCTGCTGGGCGGCCGGCTGGTGGCGACCAATTCCGAAGCCGGGCTGCGCAGCGCCCTGTCGCGCGTGCTCACCCGCAGCGGCGAGCCGCTGCTGCGCAAGGGCGTGGACCTGGCCATGCGGCTGCTGGGCGAGCAGTTCGTCAGCGGCCAGAGCATCGGCGAGGCGCTGACCCGCGCCCGCCGCCGCGAGGCCCAGGGTTTCACCTTTTCCTTCGACATGCTGGGCGAGGCCGCCCTTACCGCGGAGGACGCGCAGCGCTATTGCAGCGCCTACGAGCACGCCATCAACGCCCTGGGCATCGCCATCGCGGGACGCGACCTGCACGAGGGCCCGGGCATCTCGGTGAAGCTGTCGGCACTGCACCCGCGCTACGGGAGGGCCCAGCACGAACGGGTGATGGGCGAGCTGTACCCGCGGCTGCTGCACCTGGCGCTGCTGGCGCGGCATCACGGCGTGGGCCTGAGCATCGACGCCGAGGAGGCGGAGCGGCTGGAGCTGTCGCTGGACCTGCTGCAGCAGCTGTGCGGCGAGAGCGCGCTGGCGGGCTGGAGCGGCATCGGGCTGGCGGTGCAGGCTTACCAGAAGCGCTGCCCGCAGGTGATCGACTTCTGCATCGACCTCGCCCGCCGCAGCCGCCGGCGCCTGATGCTGCGGCTGGTCAAGGGCGCTTACTGGGACAGCGAGATCAAGCGCGCCCAGGTGGACGGGCTGGAGGGCTACGCGGTCTACACCCGCAAGGCGCATACCGATGTCTCGTACCTGGCCTGCGCGCGGCGGCTGCTGGCCGCGCCGGATGCCGTCTACCCCCAGTTCGCCACGCACAACACGCACACGGTGGCGGCGATCTTCCACATGGCCGGCGCCTGGCAGCCCGGGCGCTACGAGTTCCAGTGCCTGCACGGCATGGGCGAGCCGCTGTACGAGATGGTGCTCGCGCCGGAAGCCGAGGGCGGCCTGGGGCGGCCCTGTCGCATCTACGCGCCGGTCGGCACGCACGAGACGCTGCTGCCCTACCTGGTGCGGCGGCTGCTGGAGAACGGCGCCAACACCAGCTTCGTCAACCGCCTGGCCGACGAGCAGGTCCCGGTGGCGGCGCTGGTGACCGACCCGGTGACGCTGGTGGAGCAGCGCGTGCTGGAGGAAGGCGGCACCGGGCTGCCGCATCCGGCCATCCCGCTGCCGCGCGCGCTGTACGGCGCGCAGCGGCCCAACTCGGCGGGCATCGACCTCGGCAGCGAGCACCGGCTGGCCTCGCTGTCGGCGGCGCTGCTGCACAGCGCGCGGCAGGACGGGTTCGCGTCGCCGCTGGTGGCGGGCCAGCCCCGGCCCGGCGACCTGCCGGTGCCGGTGCTCAATCCGGCCGACCGGCGCGACCGCGTCGGCACCGTGCACGAGGCGCGGCCCGACGAGGTGCGCGAGGCGCTGGCCGCCGCCGCGGCCGTGCAGGGCGCCTGGGGCGGGACGCCGCCCGCGCAGCGCGCCGCGCTGCTGGAGCGCGCCGCCGATGCGCTGGAGGAGCGCATGCAGGGAGTGATCGGCCTGATCGTGCGCGAGGCCGGCAAGACCGTGCCGGCCGCCGTGGGCGAGGTGCGCGAGGCCGTGGACGCGCTGCGCTACGCGGCGCTGCAGGCGCGCGCGCTGGGCCCGGACGCCCTGCCGCTGGGCCCGGTGGTGTGCATCAGCCCCTGGAATTTCCCGCTGGCGATCTTCACCGGCCAGGTGGCGGCGGCGCTGGCGGCAGGCAACGCGGTGCTTGCGAAGCCGGCGCGGCAGACGCCGCTGGTGGCGACGGAGATGGTGAAGCTGCTGCACGGCGCGGGCGTGCCCGGCGCGGCGCTGCAGCTGCTGCCGGGGCATGGCGAGTCGGTCGGGATGCAGCTCGCGGGCGACGAGCGCGTGCGCGGCGTACTCTTCACCGGCTCCACCGCCGTGGCGCGGCGGCTGCGGGAGCTGCTGGCCGGGCGGCTGGACGCGCAGGGCCAGCCGCCGTTGCTGGTGGCCGAGACGGGCGGGGTCAATGCCATGGTGGTGGACTCCTCGGCGCTGGCCGAGCAGGTCGTTGCCGATGCGCTGCTCAGCGCCTTCGACAGCGCCGGCCAGCGCTGCTCGGCGCTGCGCGTGCTGTGCCTGCAGCAGGAGGTGGCCGAGCGCGTGCTCCAGTTGCTGCGCGGGGCGATGGCGGAGCTGAGCGTGGGGCGGCCGGACGTGCTGGCGACCGACGTGGGGCCGGTGATCGGCGAGGCGGCGCGCACCGCCATCGACAAGCATGTGCAGCGCCTGCAGGCGCAGGGGCTGCGCGTGACGCGGCTGCCGCTGCGCGAGGGCCTGAACGAGCACGGCAGCTTCGTGGCGCCGACGCTCGTCGAGCTGGAGTCGCCGGCGCTGCTGCCCGGCGAAATCTTCGGCCCGGTGCTGCATGTGCTGCGCTACCGGCGCGAGGAGCTGGAGGAGCTGCTTGGGCAGCTCAATGCCACCGGGTATGCGCTGACGCTGGGCCTGCACACGCGCATCGACGAGACCATCGATCTCGTCACCAGCCGCTCCCGCGCCGGCAACCAGTACGTCAACCGGTCGATGATCGGCGCGGTGGTGGGCGTGCAGCCTTTCGGCGGCGAGGGGTTGTCGGGCACGGGGCCGAAGGCGGGCGGGCCGCTGCTGGTGCGGCGCTTGTGCCGGCGGCATGGCCTGGCGCTGCCGGCCCTCGGGCCCGCGGCGGCCGGGCCGATGACCATGACGGCGGCAACCCCGGGCAACGGGGCGGCGCCGGAGACGGCAGCACTCGACGCGGCCCTGCACCTGCCGGCGTTGCAGGCATTGCGAAGCTGGCTGGAGGAAATGAACGAAGAGCAGGCGCTGATCACGGCCTGCGACACCCTGCTCGCGTGCAGCCCCGCGGATGTCAGCGCCGTGCTGCCGGGGCCAACCGGCGAGCGCAACGTCTATGCGCTGCGGCCGCGGCGGCGCGTGCTGTGCCAGGCGGCGGCGCGGGGTGACGCGCTGTTCCTGCTGGCGCTGGTGCTGAGCACCGACGGCCGCTCGCTGTGGGCCGACTCGGGACCGGCGCGCGAGTTGCGCGCCGCGCTGCCGATGCCGGTGCGCGAGCGCATGGAGTTCTCAAACGCACCGCTGCAGGAGGACATCGACCTGGCCGTGGCGCAGGACATGCCGGGGCGGGTGCTGGAGCTGTCCCTGGCGCTGGCCGGGCGCCCGGGCGCGATCGTGCCGCTGCTGGCGGGTCCGCCCGGCGCCCGCGACGTTCACCTGCTGCCGCCGGAGCGGCTGATGGTGGAGCGCAGCCTGAGCGTCAACACGGCGGCGGCCGGGGGGAATGCGGGGTTGATGGGGGTGGGGTGAGGAGAATCCGGTGCCTATGGAAACCATTTCTTCAGACGGCTCGGCGCGGCTGGTGCAGGTGATGCTGAGAGCCGTTTCGGTGTTCGAGAGCGAGCAGGCTGCGTGGGCTTGGCTGCAGTTGCCCAACGGCGCCTTGAGCGGGGCCACGCCTGCCTCGTTGCTGGGTACGGTGCGAGGAACAGCCTCAGTGTTGGAAGTGCTGGGCCGGATCGAGCACGGGGTGTTTTCCTGAGGACTTGAGCTGGCGGGATGCCGCAGGCTGCAGCTTCCTACCCTTCGCGCCCCGCCCGCAGCGCCCCGAATCCCCAGGCTACCGCCAGCACCCCTGCCGCACCGAGCGCGATGGTGGCGGTCGAGCCCCAGCGCGCCATCAGCCAGCCCGCCAGCACCACGCCGGCCGACTGGCCCAGGAAGAACAGGGACGCGAAGGCCGACACCGCCGGGCCGCGGCGCTGCGGCGCCATCTGCGTGGCATTCACCTGCAGCGTGTTGTGCAGCATGTAGAAGCCCAGCCCCATGCCCAGGCAGCCCGGCAGGGCCCAAAGCCAGTGCGGCGCGAAGGCCACCAGCGCCATCGATGCCGCCATGGTCGCCCCGCCCCAGCGCGCCAGCCCGACCTCGCCCAGCCGCGCCACCAGGCGGCCCGCGCCCAGCGCGAACACGAAGCCGCCCATTCCGAACAGCATCAGCACCGAGCCGGCGGCCGACAGCGTCAGCCCGAAGCGCTCGTGCAGGTGCGCGGCGATGAAGGCGAAGGGCCCGTACAGCGCCACCGCCTCCAGGAACACGCTCACCAGCACCACCCGCGCCCAGCGCTGGGCCAGCACGTGGCGGAAATCCCCGGCGATGCGCGCCAGCGCCGAGCCGCTGCCCGGCCGCCGGGTGCGCGCATGCGCGGGCAGGCCACGCTCCACCATGAACAGCACCACCGCCACGGCGCTGAACAGCAAGGCCAGGATGAAGTACGGCACGCGCCAGCCCAGGTGATCCGCGGCGATGCCGCCCAGCCACACCCCGGCGGACAGGCCCAGGATCTGGCCGATCAGGAAGCGCGCCAGCACCGGCTGGCGGTTCTCATAGGGCACCACGTCGCCGATCCAGGCCATGGACAGCGGGATGATCGCCGCCGCCGTCACCCCGGCCAGCGCCCGCAGCGCGCGCAGCGCCGTGAAGCCGGGCGCCAGCCCGCACAGCATCGCGGCCAGCGCGCAGGCGGCGCAGCCCCAGGCCACCACGCGGTATTTGCCGTAGCGGTCGCCCAGCGGGCCGAAAAAGAGCTGCGCCAGGCCGTAGGCGATGGCGAACACGCTCACCACCTGCGCCGCCTGCGCCAGCGGGATGGCGAACTCCCCGGCCAGGCGCGGCAGCAGCGCGTCGTTGACGCGCAGCGACATGCCGCTGCCGAAGGCGCCCAGGGCCAGGGCGGCGATGGAGAGGGTGGAAACCGATGGCGCGGCGTCGGCCGCCGTGGAGGGCGGCGCGGTGGAAGTGGGGGACTGCATGGGGCGTGAAGGATGGCGCGGACGCCGTGCCGACGTGGCGTGATGGGTGCGTGGCAAACGCCCGTCCTGCCAAAGGGTGGGACGGCAGGCGGCTACCATGCGCCCCCTCATGAGAGAGCTGCTGCTTGCCCCCATGGAGGGGCTCCTGGACCACCCCCTGCGCGAGACGCTCACGCGCGTGGGCGGCATCGACCGCTGCGTCTCCGAGTTCATCCGCGTCACCGGCACCCTGCTGCCCGAGCGCGCCTTCACGCGCGTGGTGCCCGAGCTGCTGCAGGGCGGGCGCACGCGCGCGGGCACGCCGGTGCGGGCGCAGCTGCTCGGCTCGGACGAGGCCTGCCTGGCCGACAACGCGGCGCGGCTGGCCTCGCTGGGGCCGGCGGGCATCGACCTGAACTTCGGCTGCCCGGCCAAGGTCGTGAACCGCCATGGCGGCGGCGCCATGCTGCTGCAGGACCCGGAGCTGGTGCACCGCATCGTGGCCGCCGTGCGCCGCGCCGTGCCGGCGCACATGCCGGTGTCGGCCAAGATGCGGCTGGGCTTCAACGACGACACGCGGGCCGAGGACTGCGCCCAGGCCATCGAGGCCGCCGGCGCCGATGAGCTGGTCGTGCATGCCCGCACCAAGGTCCACGGCTACAAGCCGCCCGCGTACTGGGAGCGCGTGGCCGACATCCGCGCCGTGGTGCGCCTGCCCATGGTCGCCAATGGCGAGATCTGGACCGTCGAGGACGCCCGCCGCTGCCGCGAGGTGTCGGGCTGCCAGTCGCTGATGCTGGGCCGCGGCATGGTCAGCGACCCGGGGCTGGCGCTGGCGATCCGTGGCGGCGCGGGCATCGCCTGGAGCGCGCTGCTGCCGCTGATGCTGGACTTCTGGGCGCATGTCTCCCGCCGCGTCGAGCCGCGGCACCGCGCCGGGCGCCTCAAGCAATGGCTGAACTACCTGCGCCGCACCTACCCCGAGGCGCAGGCCGCCTACGACGCCGTGCGCACGCTCAACGACCCGCGCCAGGTGGCGGCGGCGGTGTTCGGCGAGGCGGCGGCGCGCATCGACATTCCGGCGCCGCGACGCCGCGCCTGGGCCGAGGCACGGGAGCGGGACGAGGAAGTCCCGGCCTGACGGGGTCGCTGCCATGGACACGCCGGCGCTGCCCCTGACGCGCTTCCACCTGCGCCGCCTGCACGAGCTGTGGCGCTCCGCGGGCTGGCCCTGCCAGGACCTGCTGGAGGTGGAGCTGCTGGCTGCCGGGCTGCTGGAGCGGCTGGTCGAGGACGGGCGCGAGCGGCTGCGCCTGACGGAAACCGGCATCGCCGCCCTGGCCGCCGGCCGGCAGCGCAACCGGCGCGCCTTCGATGCGCACGAGGCCTTGGTGGAGCGCGTGGCGCGGCACCTGCAGCGCAGCGGGCGCGTGGTCTACACCGAGCTGAAGCTGCGGGCGCAGGTGGCGGTGAGCTCGCCGACGCAGGCCGTGGCGGTGGCGGAGGGCGCGCCAGCCGCGCTGCCATCCCTGCCCTCGACCGAGCCGCTGCCGCCCGGCCTGGGCTTCGAGGACGAGATGCCGCTCCCCAGCGCGGCACCGGGAAAACTGCGCTGGGTGCAGGCGCGGCCGGACGTGTTCTCCATCCGCTACACGAGCGTGGAGGCCTACCTGCAGCCGCTGGTCCACGAGATCAAGGTGCGGCGCTCGGACCTGCTGTCGGACCTGCGCAAGCCCGAGAAGCGCGCCGCCTACCTGGGCATGGCGGCGGAGTGCTGGTACGTGCTGGCCGAGGGCATCGGCGGCCCGGAGGACGTGCCGCCGGAGTGCGGCGTGCTGATCGCCACCGCCTCCGGCCTGGAATGCGCCCGCCCGGCCCCGCCGCGCGCCAAGCGCATGCGCTTCGACCTGTGGATGGCGCTGGCGCGGGCCACGCCGCTGGGGCGGGAGGACGACGAGCGGCAGGGGTGGCTGGGCGGGGTGCCGGACGCGGAAGACTGCGCGTAGGCGCTCCGCGAACCACGGCGTGGAGCTTTGGACTGCTCACGCTGGCTTTGGCGTATCTGGAGGGGGTGTTGCGGTTCTGTAACATCCGGCACCGGCACGACTCCTGCTATTGCCGCCCGATGCCCTTGCCCACCCTCTCCACTTTCTCCCAGCCCGTGGCCTTCCTCGGCCAGGTGCTGCTGGCCGGCGTGGGGCTGGTGCGCGGCAAGGTCCGGCTCAGCGCCCGCGACCTCGCCCGCGTCTCCACCGACACCAGCGCGCGCGCGCTGCCGATCATCACCGTGGTCAACGTGCTGGTGGGCTCCATCCTCGCCTTCGTCGGCGCGGTGCAGCTGGTGCGCTTCGGCGCGGGCATCTACGTGGCGGACCTGGTGGGCATCGCCGTGGCGCGCGAGATGGCCGCCGTCATCACCGCCGTGGTGATGTGCGGGCGCACCGGCGCGGCCTTCGCCGCCGAGCTCGCCACCATGCAGGCCAACGAGGAGATCGACGCCTACGAGGTGCTGGGCATCGACCCGGTGCCCTACTTGGTGCTGCCGCGCGTGATGTCGCTGCTGCTGCTGCTGCCGCTGCTCTACATCTACGCCTGCCTGGCCGGGCTGCTGGGCGGCATGGTGGTGGGCGGCGGCATGCTGCAGCTCGCACCCCAGGCCTACCTGGACCGCACCGCCATCGTCCTGAGCTGGAACCACCTGGGCCTGGGCCTGGTGAAGTGCATCGCCTTCGGCGCCCTCATCGGCATCGTCGGCTGCTACTGCGGGCTGCACGCCAAGCGCAACGCCGCCGGCGTGGGCCAGGCCACCACGCAGGCCGTGGTCGCCAGCATCGTCGGCGTGATCGTGCTGGACTCGCTGTTCGCCATCCTGGCCAACGCGCTGGGGGTGTGAGCGCCATGACGCAGCCGGTGGTGGAAGTGAAAGACCTGGAAATGCGCTTCGGCACCCGGCTGATCCAGCGCGGCGTCAGCTTCGCGGTGGCGCCGGGGACGATCTTCGCCGTCATGGGCGGCTCGGGCGTGGGCAAGAGCACGCTGCTGCGCCACATGATCGGCCTGCTGCCCCCGGCGGCCGGCCAGGTGCTGCACCAGGGCACCGACTACTGGGCCAGCGACCTCGCCACCCGCGCCAGGCTGCGCGCGCGCTGCGGGATGCTGTTCCAGAGCGCCGCGCTGTGGAGCGCCATGACGGTGCTGGAGAACGTGATGCTGCCGCTGGAGCAGCTCACCAAGCTGAATCGCGCCCAGCGCCGCGAGCGCGCCCTGCAGGTGCTGGGCTGGGTCGGGCTGGAGAGCTTCGCCGGCTACCTGCCCGAGCGGCTGTCGGGCGGCATGAAGAAGCGCGCCGGCCTGGCGCGCGCCATCGCCGCGGAGCCGCCGCTGCTGTTCCTGGACGAACCCTCGGCCGGCCTGGACCCGATCAGCGCCAAGCGCCTGGACGACCTGGTGCTCGACATCCGCCAGCGCACCGGCGCCGCGGTGGTGATGGTCAGCCACGAGCTGCCCAGCCTCATGGCCATCGCCGACGACGGCATCTATCTGGACGATGAGAGCCGGCACCCCATCGGCCGCGGCAGCCCGCGCCAGCTGCGCGACGCGCCCGACACCCATCCCACCGTGCGCGCCTTCCTGCGCCGCGAGGAACCTCCCGCATCATGAAAAAACACGCCCTGCTCGTCGGCTCCTTCGCGCTGGGCGCGCTGGCCCTGGTCGTGGCCACCGTGCTCTGGCTCAGCGGCAACAGCCTGTTCCGCAAGCAGACGCTGGCGAACATCTACTTCCAGGGCGGCGTGGCCGGCCTGTACGTGGGCGCGCCCGTCACCTTCCGCGGCGTGCCCGTGGGCCAGGTGGAGGACATCGGCATCGAGGTGGACCAGCGCTCGCTGGACGCGCGCATCCCGGTGCGCATCCGCCTCAATCCCGACAGCGTGCGCTTTGGATCGGCCGACGGCCAGGCGCCGCCGTCGCTGGAGACGCTGGTCAAGCGCGGGCTGCGCGCCAGGCTGGTGGCGCAGAGCTTCGTCACCGGGCAGAAGCTCATCGACCTGGACTTCATCGAGGAGGCGCCACCGCCGCCCCAGGCGCGCGGCAGCCGCTACCCGGAGATCCCGGCCGTGCGTGACCGCTTCGAGGCGCTGTTCGACCAGGTGGCGCAGTTGCCGCTGCGCGAGACGGTGCAGGACCTGCGCGCCACGCTGCAGGTGCTCAACGCCACCCTGGCCGAAAGCCGGGACACGGTGCAGAGCGCGCGCCAGGCGCTGGACGACGTGGCCAAGCAGGCCAGCGGCCTGGCCAGCGAGGGCCAGCGCACCCTGCGCGCCACCACCGCCGCCATGGACGAGCTGCGCCAGGGCGCCGCCGCCAGCCTGGCCAGCGCCAACCGCCTGCTGGAGGCCAGCCGCGAGACCGTCACCGCCGCCCAGCCCGAGCTGCAGGCCACGCTGCGCAGCGCGCGCGCCGCGGCCGACACCGCCGAGCAGGCGATGCGCCGGGTCAACGAGCTGGCCGAGCCGGGCGCGCCGCTGCGTGCCGACCTCGACGGCGCGGTGCGCGACCTGTCGCAGGCCGCGCGCAGCCTGCGCGACTTCAGCGAGCTGATCGAGGAACAACCCAACGCGGTCATCTTCGGCCGCCGCCGCGAATGACACCCCTGCACACCGCCTGCCGTGCCGCCGCGGCACTGTCGCTGTCCGCCCTGCTCTGGGGCTGCGCCAGCGCGCCGCCCTCTTCCACCTTCCTGGCGCTGCCCAGCCTCGGCGCGCCGGAGGCCACCGGCGCGGATGGCCGCGGCGGCGTGGCCGCCCCGGCGGCCAGCCCCGCCATCGGCGCCACCGGCGTGGCCACCGCGCCGGTGCTGGTGGTGCGGCGCCTGGGGCTGCCGGAGTACCTGCTGGCGCGGCGCGTGCGCTACCGCGCCGACACCACCACGGTGGACGACTGGCCCCGCACCTTCTGGGCCGAGCGCATCGAGGTGGCCATGACGCGCGAGCTCACCGCCGCGCTGCGCCAGCGGCTGCCGGGTTGGACGCTGTGCAACGCCAGCTGCGGCGCTGCTGCCGGCGAGGCGGAGCCGCGGGCGCAGACGCTGCGGCTGGAGTTCTCGCCGCTGGATTTCCGGCGCGACCGCCATGAGCTGTTCACCGTGGTGCGCGGCAGCTTGGAGGCGCCCGACGGCACGCTGCTGCAGCGCATCGAGCGCCGCTACACGCTGCCGGCCCGCGCCGACACGCCGCAGGCGCATGCCGAGCTGCTGGGCGAACTGCTGCAGCGGCTCGCGGCCGACCTGAGCCCGCTGGTGCAGGCCGGAGCACCGGCCGGGGGCTGAAGAGCGCCGAAGCGCCGGCTGGTCAGGCCGCCGGCGCCGGTGTGCCCACGGTCCGGGCCCCGGCCCACCGCCCGGCGGACACGCTCACTGCGCGGCAGGCGAGAGCAGCGTGTCGATCATGGCCTTGACGGCCTTCATCTGCGGCGCGGACTGCTTGGAGAAATTCCGGTCCATCGGCGCGTATTTCTCGGTGTAACCCCAGAAATCCCAGCAGCCCTTCGGGTTGTAGCGGTACGGGTTGGCCAGATTGCCCAGCGTGCTGGACTTGGCCTGCGGATAAAGCACCACCACGTTGGCGGCTTCAGCCCATTCGTTGTACCCCGCGCCCTGCACGAAGCGCTTGCCGAAAACCTCGTTGCCGTTCCTGAAACTCTGGCCTTGCTCGCAACCGTGGAAAGCCACGTGCAGCCGGCATTTCGAACCGTCCTTTTCACAGGCTTGCGGGATATAAACCCAGGCCGTGTCGTCCAGGCCGCTGAATTCCACCTTGCCGGCATAGCCTGCCTGCTTGAATTGCCGCAGCTGTGCCGGTTGCGGGGCCAGCGCCTGCTTGTCGCCCAGGTCGGTATACAGCCATTTGAGCAGGCTGCCGGCCGCGTCGTAGGCGCCCGCATCGGTCGGGCACTTCACCATGAACGGGAAACGGGTCAGATCGCACTGGTCCGAAGATTGCGGCGAAGGAAAAGCGTGGCCGGCATTCCTCATGTCCACGTAGTCGATCTGCTCCTTGGGCACGCCCAGGCCCAGGTACAGATCCCTGGCGGCCTCGGTGAGATGGCCGTTCACCACGCCGTCCTTGTCGCCGCGGTAGATCCAGATCCGCTGCCTGCGCAGGTTGGCGACATCGTCGATCTGGCCCTTGTTGCGCGCCACGGCGCCGTCGGCAAAGGCCAGGTACTGGTCGGGGCCCAGGGCGCGGCAGTCCAGGCCGAAGTACCTGGTGACCTCGAACAGCTGCGGCTTGTCCGCCGGGCAGGAGCAGTTGAGCATGGCCGTGGACACCGAGCCCCGCGAGCAGCCGTAAGGGCCACCGGCCACCATGCCCACGCCCGCCACCGACGCCGAATAGGCCACCCCGAACTGCGAGGCCATATAAGCACCGGAGGAAATACCGGATACCGTCACCGAATCCTTCTGCAACCCCAGCCGCGGCAAGCCGGGCAGAACCGAATCCTGCGCCTGGGCTGGCGTGGCGGCCAGCAGCGCGGCCACCGAAACCCATCCCAATACCCGCCGCAGCGGGCGCAATTTATTTGTTTCCCTCAGCATGGTGCGCCTTTCAATATCTTGTCATTCCAGGATGACTGCTTTTGAGGCCGCGACAGCCCGCTGCCTACTGCCATGGCATGGCACCTGATTCGTGACCTTTTTCCGGCGGTTCACGGCCCGCGGAGTCCAGCACGCAAAGCTTGCCGAGAACTGACGCGCGCTCGAAGCCGTTCGGCCCGGCCCATGGTTGCCAGGGCCGGTTTCGGCCCACCGTGGGCGCCTGATTGGCGCTGTTTCAGGAGCGGTTCTTGCGGCGTGAGGCGCCGTTGCGCGCGTCCGGCGCTCGCACTTCCGCGCCCACCACCTCTTCCATGAACGCGACCAGCGCCGCGGAAGGGTCGTCCTCGTCGCCGTCGGGCGAGATGGCCTGGATGCCCCATTGGGCCAGCACCGCCTGCTGCACCGGGTTGCGCACCGGCAGGAAGATGTACGAGGGCGGCTGCGGCACGCCCGGCACCGAGGTGTGCCACAGCCGCGCGAGCTTGTAGAACAGGTAGCGGATGTTGATGTCGGCCAGGCTGTAGCCGATGAACAGCACCGAGCGGCCCAGCACGTCGGCGCGCAGCTTGATGTCCAGCGGCGACTCGAAGTCCAGGCGCCGGAAGTAGCTCGTCTCGTCGAGCACGATGGAATCGTCGTTCTCGAAGTCGCCGTGGAACTTGACGATCTGCGTCACGTCGCGCCGGATGCGCGCCAGGTCGGCCACGCTCACCACCTTGATGAACTCGCGCCGGTGGTGCTCGAAGGCGTTCTCCAGCCAGCGGTCGTAGTTGGTGGTGTAGATGATCTTGAAGTTGCCGCGCACGATCAGCTCGTGCACCCGGGAGCTGGCCACCGACATGTCCGGCGCGTGCCACTGCCGGTCCATCCAGCTGCGCAGCGGGCCGATGTTGCCGTGCTGCAGCCGGAAGTACTCCGCCAGCGCCAGCGCGCTGCCGTACTGGCGGTACTCCTCGGGCTCGAAGCCGAGCTGGCGCGCCATGTGGTCGATGAGCTCGCTCCATGGCGGCAGGCCCAGCGACTGCGACACGCCCGCGCCCACGAACAGGATCAGCTGCTCGCGCTCGTGCGCGGCCTTGAGCGCGGCGGTGTTCAAGGCAGCGCCTGCACGTCGCCGATGACGAAGCCGCCGCGCGGCAGCGCGGGCAGCCGGCTCATGTCCAGCTCCAGGTCCTGCGGCGGCACCTCCCAGCGCATGCGGTGCAGCAGCCAGTCCAGCGACAGCAGCATCAGCGCGATGGCCACGCCCTCGCCCGGGCAGCGGTGGTGCGCATGCGGCTCGGCGCCGCCCTGCGGAATGAGGTCATAGGCGCCGGGCCGGCGCGTGAGGAAGCGCTGCGGGCGGAAGGCCTCGGGCTTGTCCCAGCTGCGCGCGTCGTGGTCGGTGCCGTAGAGGTCCAGCAGCGCGAGCTGGCCGCGCGGGAAGTGGTAGCCCTGCCATTCGAAGTCATGGCGCACGCGCGCGGCCACGGCCGGGAAGAAGGGATACCAGCGCCGCACCTCCTGCACGAAAGCCTGGGCGTAGCGCATGTCGCCGCCCAGCAGGCTCTCGCTCAGCGGCTCGCGGCACTCGGGATGCACGTGCAGCGCGTGCGCGGCCTGCGTGATGAACACCGACACCGCCACGGTCGGGCGCAGCAGGTTGATCAGCTCCACGGCGGCGACATGCGGGCGCAGCACGTTGCCGTCCTCGTCGCGGTGCAGCGCCACCGTCTCGGCGGCGCAGCCCTCGGGCAGTTCCACGCGCCCGGCGCGCGCCTCGCTCAGCAGGTGCGCCAGCCAGGACTCCAGTGCCATGCGCGCCACGCGCGCGTGCAGGTGCTGCAGCGGCGGACCGATGGCGCGGTCGAACAGCGCCACCAGCTCGCCGCTGCGCAGTTCCACCTGCTCCGGCGCCAGCGGCACGCCAGCCCAGTGGCAGACCGCGCGCGTGAGCAGCGGGTGCAGTGCGCAATACAGAGAGAAAGGCGGCTGCTGCGCCCAGCGGCCGAGCTCGTGCTCCCACTCGTGCGACACCTGCCGCGCCAGTGCCGCGAGCTGCTCCGGCGCCAGCGCGCGCATGAACAGCGCCTTGCGCCGGCGATGCCTGGCGCCGTCGAGGGTCTGCACCCCGCCCTTGCCGAACAGCGTGGCGCGCACCGGCTCGGGCGCGGCGCCGGCGCGCAGGAACAGCGCCTCGTTGTAGAACAGCTCGGCCGCGCGCGGGCCGGTGAAGCACAGCGTGGCGCGCAGCATCAGCCGCGCCTCCACCACATCGCTGCGGCGGTCCAGGCAATGCCTGTGGATGAAGCGGTAAGGGTCGCCCAAAAACTCCAGGCTGCTGTCCCAGCCGCCGACGCGGGGAATCGGTCGCATGGCGCCGCTGGGGCAAGCGGTATTCCGCTGCAGGCGCCAAATCCGCCCGGGCTGGACCCGTTGCCGCCGGGAAACGGCGGAAACCTTCAGGCACGCGCCGCCTTGCCCGGCGCCGCGGCCGCCTCAGTCGCTGTCCAGCCCCGCCAGCAGCTGGCGCTCGAACACCGCCGCCAGCGGCTGGTGCTCCGGCAGCACGTAGATCACGCCGCGCCGGCGGCCCAGCACCGGCTGCACCACCGAGGTGTAGAAGGCCGGATCGACCACCACGCAGCCCAGCGAGATGCGGTTGTCCGCCGGCGTGGCCGAGGCCAGGCGCCCGGCGCGGCGCTCACGGGCCGGCGCCGGGCGCAGGCGGTGCAGCGCCAGCCCCTCGGCGTAGTCGAACCACACCAGCAGCTCGCCGGCCAGGTTGCGTCCGGGCTCGGTCTCGAAGCGGCCGGCGGGGGTGGTGCGCTCGTCGGGGCGGATGGCTGACAGCGGCTTGCGGCCCACGCCGGGCACCGCGTGGTCGCCCGGCTGCAGGCCCAGCAGCACCGGGGCAGCGCCCAGCACGCGGCCGTCGGGCGCATACAGCACCAGGCGCGCCTGCTTCTTGTCCACGACAGCAAAAGGGCGTTGACGGTGGTCATTGCTTTCCAGCACACCGCGCGCGAAGCGCTGGGCCTCGTCCTGGGCCGGTGCATCGGCCGGGCGCGGCGCGGCGTGCAGCACGCCCTCCTGCGTCGGCATCACCCTGGACATCGCCGGCCACGCCAGCATCAGGCCGCTCGCCAGGGCGCACAGCGCCCGCCCTCCCCTGAACATCGCTTTCCCCCGCTGCGGCGGCACCGCCGGTGCCGCATGGACCAGCCGGACAGGCCGCCCGGCACCTGCCCAAGATGCTAAGGGGAAAAGCGGTGCGGCCCGGTGGCCCGGACCGCGCTTAATTCACGATTTGGGACGTACTGCCGTCAACGGCAGTCAAAAACACCACGCGCTGCGGCAAAGGTCGGGGCAGCGGCCCGCCGGCACGCTTCAGGCCGGCGGGTTCTGGCGGTGCGCGGGGCCCTCCTGGTCCGAGGGACCCGAGGGGTTGTTGTGGGCGGGATCGCTGCTGTCCTCATAGCCTTCCCAAGTGTTGTCCAGCGTGGCCTGCGCGCGTTCGGCGGCCTGGACGGCCTCCTTGTCGTCGGGATTGACGTCGGGGACTTTGGGTGCGGTGCTCATGGGGGTTCTCCAGGGTTCGGTCCTGCCCGACAGTGCGGCAAGCGGCATACCCCGGCGCGATACCGTGCCGACCAGGCCCTGCCGGCCCCGGGCGCGCCACATGCAGGGGCCCTTTGTCCAAGACCGGACCCGCCACGCCTCCATGCCGCCGTTCCTCATGCCTGCCCTGTACAAGACCGGCCTGCGCGACACCCTGCGCGCTCCCTTGCTGGTGCTGGTGGGCGGCTGGGTGCTGGCGGCGGGCCTGGGCGTGTGGCAGCACCACGCCAACCGGACGCTGGAGCACACGCGCTTCGAGGCGTTGGCCCACGCCGCCGCCGAGCAGCTGCAGCTGCGCTTGCGCACCTACGAGTACGGATTGCGCGGCGCGCGCGGCGCCGTGATCGCCGCCGGGGCCGACAAGCTGACCCGCGAGCGTTTCCACCAGTACACGCTCTCGCGCGAGCTGGAGCAGGAGTTCCCGGGCGCACGCGGCTTCGGCTTCATCCGCCGCGTGCCTGCCGCTCAGGAGGAGGCCTTCGTGGCCGCGGCGCGGCGCGACGGCGCGCCGGACTTCCGCGTCCACGCCATCCAGCCCCACGACGGCGACCGCTACGTCATCCAGTACATCGAGCCGCTGCGCCACAACGAGCTCGCCGTGGGGCTGGACGTGGCTTCCGAGCCCAAGCGACGCGCCGCGGCCGAAGCCGCCATGCGCAGCGGCCGGGCATGGCTCACGGCGCCGATCACGATCGTGCAGGCGCAGGACAACCCGCAGCGCTCCTTCCTGCTGATGCTGCCGGTCTACGACGGCGTGGCGGTCCCGCCGCCGTCCGAGCGCGATGCCCGCACCCTGGGCTGGGCCTACGCCCCGTTGGTCATGGACGAGGTGCTGCGCGACTTCGACTTCGGTCACGACGAGTACGCGCTGGCGCTGGATGACGTGACGCCGGGCGAGGAGCGCGACAACTTCTTTGCCTCGGCCCACTGGCAGCGGCAGGCCGGCGAGGCGGTGCGCCACCGGCTGGAGCTGCCGGTGTTCGGCCGCACCTGGGCGCTGGACCTGCAGGCGCGGCCCGCTTTCCGCCAGGGGCTCAACCTGACCGATCCGGTGGCGCTGGCGCTGACGGTGGCGGGCGTGGCGGCGCTGCTGTCGCTGCTGCTGGGCGGCACGCAGCGCGCGGCGCGGCGCGAGCGGCTGATCCAGCACCAGCGCGCGCGCATGGCCGCCATCGTGGCCGGGGCGCAGGACGCCATCATCGGCCACGGCAGCGACGGCACGATCACGGAATGGAACCCGGCCGCCGAGCGGTTGCTGGGCTGGAGCGCGGCACAGCTGCTGGGCCGCAATTTGTACGAGCTGCTGGTGCCGCAGGCGCAGCGCGAGCGGGTGCGCCAGGCCGGCGCGCAGGCGCTGCGCGGCGAGCCCACGCCCCCCTTCGACACCGAGCTGCTGCACCGCGAGGGACACACGGTGGCGGTGTCGCACTCGGTGGTGGCGATCCGCGACGAGGACGGCCGTGCCAGCGGGCTGGCCAGCACGCTGCGCGACATCCGCGCGCAGCGCGCGGCGCAGGCGCGCATCCTGGAGCTCAATGCCGCGCTGGAGCGCCAGGTGCAGCAGCGCACGACGGAGCTGCGCGTGGTGTCGGCACGCGAGCGCGCGATCCTGGACGGGGCCGGCAGCGCCATCGTCGCCACCGACGCGCAGGACCGCATCACGCTGTTCAACCCGGCCGCCGAGCGCCTCACCGGCCATGCCGCGGCCCAGGTGATGGGCCGGCCGGCCATGCCGCTGCTGCTCGACCAGCAGGAATTGCGCGAGCGCGAGGAGGCGTTGCGGGCGGAGCTTGGGCGGGCGACGGCGCCGGGCGAGGTGTTCCTGTGGCGTGCGGGCGGTGCCGAAGGAGGCGAGTGGCAACTGCTGCGCGCCGACGGCACGCGCGTGCCGGTGCTGCTGGACGTGCGCACGCTGCGCGACGAGCGCGCGCGCACCGTGGGCCTGATCTACGTGGCGGTGGACTTGTCCGAGCGCAAGGAGCTGGAGCAGACGCTGCAGCAGCGCACGGCGCAGGCCGAGGCCGCCAGCCGCGCCAAGAGCGCCTTCCTGGCCAACATGAGCCACGAGATCCGCACCCCGCTCAATGCCGTCATCGGGCTGAGCCACCTGCTGCAGCAGATGCCGCTGGAGGGGCGCCAGCGCGAATTCGTCGGCCACATCGGCGCGGCCGGGGAACAGCTGCTGGCGCTGGTCAACGACGTGCTGGACCTCTCCAAGATCGAGGCCGGCGAGATGACGCTGGAGCAGGTGCCTTTCGCGCTGCGCCAGCTGCTCGACGAGGTGATGGCGCAGGCGCAGGTGCAGGCCGGGCAGAAGGGGCTGGCGCTGCGGCTGGAGGCGCCGGCGCAGCCGCTGCGGCTGCGCGGCGACCCGCTGCGCCTGAAGCAGGTGCTGCTCAACCTGCTGAGCAACGCGCTGAAGTTCACCGAGGCCGGTGGCGTGACGCTGCGGGTGCGCGCGCTGCCGGGCCGGCCCAGCCAGGTGGTGCTGCGGCTGGAGGTGATCGACACCGGCATCGGCATCGCGCCGGAGCTGCAGGCGCGCATCTTCGAGGCCTTCACCCAGGCCGACAGCTCCACCACGCGGCGCTTCGGCGGCACGGGACTGGGCCTGTCCATCGTGCGGCGCCTGGTGTCGATGATGGACGGCCAGTTGGCGCTGGACAGCGCCCCGGGCCAGGGCAGCACCTTCACGGTGACGCTGCCGCTGGCGGTGGCGCAGGAAGAAACCGCTTGAGCCGGGTTATCGAAGCCGGACGTCCAATACGCCTGCCAAAACCTCAATTTCAATATGTTGAGAGGCGGGTGAAACAGTGGTTCCAAAGCCTTGATAAAGGGCCAATGCAATTGCGGGCTGGCAGGAAAGGGTTTGAAAAACTAGCCTAATACCTTGCGCGTTATCACGCGCCTTATTAATTCCAGTGTGCTGGCGCGTCTGAAAGGAAGTACCGATGTTGCAACGCTGCTGCCTGACGGGCTTGGCCGTGGCGGCCACGCTCGCTTTTACCACTGCCACGGCCCGGGCCGAATTGCGCTACCGGCTCCAGGAACTGGCGAACTACGGCGCCGTCGCCAACGCCGGCCCTCCCGGGCCGGTGGACTATTTCGTTCCCAGTGCCATCAACAACCACGGCTTGGTCGTTGGCCTGCGGCAGCAGGAGGTCTACGACGAGATAAAGGATTACATAGAAACCGCCTACATTTACGGCGGCACCCGGCTGGAGCCGCTGCCCGGCAGCGACGCCTTCCACGAATCCCATGCGGCCGGCATCAACGACCGCGGCCAGATCATCGGCGGGTTTCGCATGCGGCATACCCCGGGGCAAACGCCGTTTCTCTACGCCAATGGCCACTACCTGGATTTGCGTGTCGAGGGTACGGAAATCGAGAATCGAACGACCGGCATCAACGCCTCGGGGCAGGTCGTGGGTGACGCCAACGGCCGGGCGTTTTTCTTCGACGGCACGCGCTCCCGGTATATGGATATTCCCGGCGCCCTCGGGTCCAACGCCGAGGCGCTCAACGACCATGGTGCGGTGGTGGGCAATGCCTACTTTAATGCACCCGGTGGCGGTTATGACTTTCGCGCCTTCGTGCACGACGGGCAGAACGTGAAATTCCTGCCAAACCCGCTGCGGGATTTCGGGACCCCGGAGATGGTCGACATTAACAATGCCGGGCAGATGGTCGCCAACGTGGTCAATGGCGAGCGACGGGCGCGCCGCTCCTTGATTTACGAGGCGGATGGCCGGTTCACCGACCTGGGCAACTTCTCGGCACGCTGGGAGGAGACCGTCGTGGAGAGCCTGAATGACCGGGGCTGGGCCGTCGGCCACTCCAGGGGCGACACCTGCTTCGACTTCAGCTGCAACCAGGCGTTCCTGTGGCGCAACGGGCGGATGGTGAGCCTCAACGATCTCGTGCTCGTGTCCCCGGACGAGCAGTGGCACCTCAGCCGCGCGACGGACATCAACGAGCGGGGCCAGATCGTGGGCAGTGGCTGGCACGGCGGCTCCTTCAGCGCGTACCTGCTGACCCCCGTGCCCGAGCCGCGGAGCTGGGCCCTGCTGCTGGCCGGGCTGGGCCTGGTCGGCGCCGTGGCGCGGCGCCGGCCGGCGCGCGGGCGCTGAGGCCGGCCTCCGGCGCCCTGGCGGCTGCCCGTCAGTGCCCCCGGCCCCGCCGCTGCCACAGCGGCTTCTTGCCCTTGAGGTGTCGCTCGATGCCGTCGTTCAGGCGCGAGCGCAGGTCCTGCACCGCATCGACTTCGCCGTAGACGCCGGGGAAGCGCAGGTCCACCCACAGCCACAGGCTGCACGCGCGCAGCGCCTGCTCCATGCGGTCCAGGCGGCTGTGCTCGTCCACCTCGCTCAGGAAGCCCGGGCTGCCGGCCTCGCCGGTCATGGCGTGGTGGTGCACCCAGTCCAGGAACTCCTCGACCAGCATGGGCGTGCGCGTGTCCACCGGCGCCTGGGCGTAGACGAAGCGGTCGCGCAGCGACAGGTTGCCGCCGGCCTCGTCCAGCAGCCCGGCGAGCTCCAGCATCTGGTCCAGCTCGGCCACGGCGAAATGCGCGTCGTCCAGGCGCAGCTGCTCGATGAAGATGCCCAGCACGGTGCGCAGCTTGTTCAGGCCCAGCCGCGCGGCGATGGTGTTGACGTGCCACCAGCCCGGGGCCACCGGCGCCTTGAAGTCGCGCGGCGCGCGCGGCTGGCGCGGCAGCAGGTCCTTGAGCGCGCGCAGCGCGGTGGGCTCGGCCTCGCGCAGCACACCGGCGAAGCCCTCGTCGTGCATGCCGTAGCGGCCGGCGCGCCCGGCGATCTGGTGCACCTCGGAGACGTCCAACGGGCGCTCGGTCTGGCCGTCGAACTTGGTCATGGTCGAGAACAGCACGCGGCGGATGGGCAGGTTCAGGCCCATGCCGATGGCGTCGGTGGCCACCAGCACGTGCGAGGCGCCATGCGCGAAGCGCTCGGCCTCGCGGCGGCGCACTTCCGGCGGCAGCGCGCCGTAGATCACCGACACCGGATGGCCGTTGTCGGCGATCTGGTCGCGCAGCATCAGCACGTCGCGGCGGCTGAAGGCCACCACCGCGTCGCCGCGCTTGAGCGCGCCGATGGGCACCGGCGCCCCCAGCAGCTGCACATGCTGCTTGCGCTCGAAGTGGCGCACCTGGCACTGCTCGCCGCACAGCCGCAGCAGCCGCTCGATGGCCGGCACGGCGTAGGCCGAGCAGATGATGATGACCTCGTTGGCCGGCACGCCCACGATGGCCTGGGTCCAGGCCCAGCCGCGCGCGCTGTCGAAGATCATCTGCGCCTCGTCGATCACCGCCACGTCGATGGGCTGCTGCGTGCTCACCATCTCGATGGTGCTGGAGACCACGCGCGCCTCGGGCGCGGGCACGTTCTCCTCGCCGGTGAGCAGCGAGCACGGCACGTCGCGCGCCATGAGGCGGTCGCGCCCTTCCAGGGCCAGCAGCCGCAGCGGCGCGAGGTAGGCGCCGTCCAGCGCCTGGGCCAGCCGCTCGAAGGCGGCGTGGGTCTTGCCGCTGTTGGGCGGGCCCACGAACAGCGTGACGCTGCGCTGCATCTGGCGCGCCAGCGGGAAGCTGTCGGGGTAGCCGTGGAAGGCCAGCTCCGAGGTCAGGCTGGCCAGGGTGTCCATCTCGGCGGCGCGGTGCTCCCAGCGGTCCTGCGCGCGGGTGAGCGCGGCCTGCAGCGCCGGCAGCGGCTGGGGCACGCCGCACTCGGCCTGCAGCCGCGGCAGCAGCGAGTCGAGCTGGCGCGGGTGGCCGCTGGCGCTGCGGGCCACGAGCTGGCGCAGCTGGGCCAGCACCGCGTCGGCCTGCGGATATGGCGCGGGCAGGCCCAGCGCGGCCAGCAGCACGCGGCGGTCGCCGGTGCGCAGGAAATCCCAGACGGGGGCCTCGTCCACCGGCGCGCGGTGCGCGAGCTGCAGCGTCCAGGCCGGCTCGTCCAGCACCAGTGGGTGCTGCAGCAGCCGCTCCCAGCCCAGGCCGTGGCGCGTGATGCCCAGCTGCTCCAGCGCCGCCATGCGCTCCAGCATCAGGCCGCGCACCTCGGGGCCGGCGCCCACGGCGTCGAGGTGGCGCAGCGCGGCGTCGAGCTGCGAGGGGTGGACCCAGCGGCTGGGCCGGGCGCCAGCGGCGGCGCGCGCGAGCTGGATGAAGCCGCGGCGCTCCAGGTCTGGCGGCTCCGGCTCGTCATCGGCCTGGAAATCCGCTGGCTTCACCACCTGCGGCAGCAGGTAGGCGGCGCGGCGGATGCGCTCGACGTCGGCCGGGGCGATGTGGGGCGGAATGCGGGCCGCGTGGTGCGGCTGCGGCAGTTTCAGGGGCTGTTCTTGGACTTCATTCATGCGGCTGATTGTGGTCCGGGAAAAAGGCCTCCCCGGCAGCGGCACAATCCGGGGTTTTGCTTGCTCGTTTCCTGAGCCTGCCCATGACGAATCCCGAGACGCCTGCAACGCCGCCTGCCGCCGCCGCAGGGCAACCGACCGACCGACCCGATGCCGTCGCGCCCGCCGCGGCTGCCGCCGTGCCCGAGACGCCGGTGACGCCGACCACACCCGCCGCTGCGCCCGAAACCGCCGCCACGGGCGGGGCCGAGGCCGCGGCGGCGGACAGCCCCGGCGCGCAGGACACCCCGACGCCGGCCGAGGCGCCGGCGCAAGGTGAGACGCCTGAAGCCCAGGAGGCTGCCGCACCGGCGCCGGCGGACGCAGCCGCCGCGCCGGAGGCCGATGCCGACGCTGCCGCGGCGCCCGCCGAGGGCCAGGCCCAGACGCCCACCGCCCCCGAGCAGGCGGGCACGGCCCCGGATGCTGCCCAGGAAGCCGCCGCCCCGGCCGCGCCGCGCCTGGACGTGGCCGCCGCAGCCAAGGAGCTGGCCGAGCTGTTCCCGGCGCTGTTCGGCGGCAAGGGCCCGCTCAAGCCGCTGAAGCTGCGCATCCAGGCCGACATCCAGCAGCGCGCACCGGGCCGCTTCACCAAGGGGCTGCTGTCGGCCTTCCTGCGCCGCCACACCGGCAGCACGCCCTACCTGATCGCGCTCACGCGCTCCAAGGAGCGCTTCGACCTCGACGGCCAGCCCGCCGGCGAGGTGAGCGAGGAGCACCGCGTTGCCGCGCAGCAGGAAGTCGCGCGCCGCCGCGAGCTGCGCCAGGCCCGCATGCAGGCCGAGGCGGCGGCACGTCCGCAACCGACGCCGGGCGAGGCTGGCCAGCCGGGCGCCCTGCGTCCGGAGCGTCCGCGGCGCGAGGGTCGTCCCGGTGCGCCGGGCCGCCAGGGCGAAGGCGCCCAGCAGACCGGCCAGCGCCCGCCGCGCGACGGCGAGCGTGCCCAGGGCGAAGGCCAGCGTCCGCGCCGCGAGGGCGACCGCCCGCGCCGCCAGGACGGCGGCCGGCCGGGGGCGCAGGAGCGGGGCGAGCGGCGTCCGCCGCAACAAGGCCAGGGCCAGCCGCGTCGTCAGGACGGCGCGCCCGCCGGCCAGGCGCCGCGCGGCCGTGACGAGCGTCCGCGCCGCGAGCGCGAGGGCGGCCGGCCGGGCGGCGAGCAGCGCCGGCCGGAGCACCGCGCCGAGCGGGGTGACATGCTGCGCCGCGACATGGACGCGCCGGTGCGCGAGACCGACCCGCAGCGCCGCGAGCGCGCGCTGCTGCTGCGCGACTTCGAGCGCACCACGCTGTCGATGACCAACTTCTGCGTGCTCAAGGGCATCAAGCCCGAGGCGCTGGAGGCTCAGCTGACGCTGGCGCGCCAGGAGGCCCGCGAGCGTCCCGCACTGCCGCCGCGTGCCGAGGCGGGCTCGCGCCGCGACGGCGCGCCGTCGCAGCCGCGCGAGGAGCGCGGGCGCCGTGAAGGCGGCGCACCTAGCGGCCGGCCCGAGGGTGGCCGCCGTGAGGGCGGCGCGGCTCAGGCCGGAGAGCGCCGCCCCGACCGCGGCGGCGCCCAAGGCAGCCCGCCGCAACAGGGCGGTGATCCGCGCCCCGCACCCGAGGCCAAGGCGCCGGCCAACGCGGCGCCCGATGCGCCGGCCCCGGTGGAAGCCGGGGCCGAACCGGCCGTGTCCCAGCCGGCACCGGGCGGCGAGGCGCCGCAGGCCTGAGATGCTGCTGCGCGAGCTACTGGCTCGCGTGCCGGGCCCGGGGCGGCTGGAGGCGATCTGGCTGCGCCCGGCGCGCGGAGCCGCCGCAGTCGGTGTGCCGGAAGCGCTGGTGCTGGCTGGGCACGGCCTGCAGGGTGACCGCAGCGCCGCGGGACGTGGCGGCGGGCGGCGGCAGGTGACGCTGCTGCAGCAGGAGCATCTGCCGGTGGTGGCCGCGCTGCTGGGCCGTCCGGCGCTGGAGGCATCGCTGCTGCGGCGCAATCTGGTGGTGTCCGGCCTGAACCTGCTGGCGGCACGCAGCCCGCTGCCGGCCGTGCCGTTGCGGTTGTGGCTGGGCGACGAGGTCGAGCTGGAAGTGACGGGGCCGTGCGAGCCCTGCTCGCGCATGGAAGAGGCGCTGGGCGCGGGCGGCTATGCCGCGCTGCGCGGCCATGGCGGCGTCACGGCACGCGTGCTGCGCGGTGGCCGCATCCGGGTGGGCGACGCGGTGCGCTGCGTCGCCGGCCCCGGCCCGGACGAGGGCGCAGCCGCCCAGGCGGCCTTACCGCTGGACTGAAGGCGCACCGGGGTCCGGCGCGGCTGGCAGCGCACCGGAGCGGCGGGGTTCAGACGCGCGCCTGCGGCCGAAGCCGGCCCGCGCTCAGGCAGCCGGGTCGGGCGTCGCAGGTGCGGCCGTCACCTCGGGCGCCAGCACGGCCGCAGGCAGCACCGTGCCCAGCGCCAGAGCCTTGCAGGAGGGCTTGCACACCATGTGCACGCGGCCCAGCAGCCGTTGGCTCTGCAACTGGTCGGCCGAGCGGTGCTGGCCGCACTTGAAGCACGAGCGCGTCTGGCCCCGCCCGCTGAAAGGCGAGCCCGAAACCTTGCTGGCATAGCGCAGGCCGTCGTCCTTGATGCGTGTGGTCGTGTCCTTGGTCGTCATGAGCGCGGCATGGAGTGCGAGTCCATTGTCAAGGTGACGCAGCGCCTGGGCTGCGCGCGACAGGTCGAATCCGGCATCTGCACACGGCGCTGGCGGCTCCACCACATCGACTTGCAGCCCATGCTGCAACTGCACTATGGCTTTGAACTAACAACCTGCGGTTTGACACAACACAAGTGTTGAAAGCCAAGGTGTACTGAACGCAAGGAATATCACGTCCTCACGCAGTTCTTACGCTTTTTCCTATTTCTTCCTCAAAACACGCAGTTCGCACGTTCAAAACAGGAACGGGCCCGGAAAAAACGCTGCACCAGGCAACGCTCGGTCGTTAGTTCGGATCAATGCTTGAAGCCTCCGCGTCGCACGAGTTCCATGTACGTGGCGCGATGTCGCACCGGACGGGCTGCGGTGCAAAGCCTGCAAGCCGGCTCGGTCGTCCACCTGGGACACCGCCAACAGCCGGACAACCGGCAGGCCCGGGCGTGTCGCCGCCCCACCCATTGACCGGTACCGCTGGCGGGATTCCGGCAAGCGTGAAGGAACGTCTCTTGCCGCAGCCGGCGTCTTGGCCACCGCTTCGACGCCGTCATGACCTCGATTTCCGCCTGGGCCGCGCCAGCGGCCGGACAGCCGCTGCAACGCTACAGCTTCGACCCCGGCCCGCTGGGGGCGCAGGAGGTGGAGATCGCCGTCGAGCACTGCGGGCTGTGCCACTCCGATCTGTCGATGCTCGATGACGAGTGGGGCCAGAGCCGGTACCCCCTGGTGCCCGGCCATGAGGCCGTGGGCCGCGTGGTCGCGCTGGGCGAGGAGGCGCTGGGGCTGACGCTGGGCCAGCGCGTGGGGCTGGGCTGGACGGCATCGAGCTGCATGCACTGCCGCTGGTGCCTGGGCGGCGACCAGCAGCTGTGCCCGAAAGCGCAAGGCACCATCGTCGGTCGCCACGGTGCCTTCGCCGAGCGGGTGCGCGCGCACTGGGCCTGGGTGGTGCCGCTGCCCGAGGCGCTGGACCCGGCCAGCGCCGGGCCGCTGCTGTGTGGCGGCATCACCGTGTTCACTCCCCTGCACGATCTGGCGCTGCCGCCCACCGCGCACGTGGGCGTGGTCGGCATCGGCGGGCTGGGCCACCTGGCGCTGCAGTTCGCCTCGGCCTGGGGCTGCGAGGTGACGGCCTTCTCCTCCAGCGCGTCTAAGCATGCCGAGGCGCTGCGCCTGGGCGCCCACCGCGTGGTGGACAGCACCGACCCCGCGGCCATGGCCGCGATCGCCGGCACCCTGGACCTCATCATCTACACCGCCAATGCCGCGCTGGACTGGGAGGCGCTGATGGCCACGTTGGCGCCGCGCGGGCGGCTGCATGTGGTGGGCGCGGTGCTGCAGCCCATCGCGGTGTCGGCCTTCACGCTCATCGGCGGCTTCAAGAGCGTCTCGGGCTCGCCCACCGGCTCGCGCGGCGACATCGAGGCCATGCTCGACTTCACCGCCCGCCACCGCGTCGAAGCGCTGGTGGAGCGCTTTCCCATGAGCGGCGTCAACGAGGCGCTGGCGCACCTGCGCGCCGGCAAGGCACGCTACCGCGTGGTGCTGGACGCGGATTTCGACTGACAGGGGCCCAACCCGGGCCACCCGGCACCTTCCCGGAGCCGGTACCCGGGAAACACGGCATGCCGGTTGCTGCTCTTGAGGCTTCCCTTCGGCAAGGAGAACCCGCCATGAGCAAGACAGCACGCATCACCGGCCAAGTCGAGTACCGGGAAGGCGACGGCCCGGGACTGCCCATCCGGCCCGGCCTGGTGGAGTACGAGGAAAGCGACGAGGACGTCACGGTGAGCTGGGAGGACGGCGACTACCGCGGCTCCGCCGCCATGCCGCGCAGCGAGTGGCAGCGTTTCCTCAGCAGCCGCGACATCGAGCTGCTTGATTGAGGGCCAGCCGGCCAGGGCTCCGTCGGGGCCCTGGCGAGCCCTGCGCCGCCGGGTATCCAGGCCCCGGCGGCAAGCGCCTGCGCGGAAGTGCCCAAGCCATGGGCCAAGGCCGGCGCGGTACCCGGCAGACTGAGCTATCGTCGCTCCAACGGCGGCCCAGCGTTGCTGCCGCAACCGAATCGCACAGGGAGAAGTTGATGCGTTATCTCTTGGCCGCGCTGGCCGTGTGTCCGGCCGTGGCGTTCGCGGCCTCCGCCTCGTCGCCGTGGCAGCCCGACGCGGCGTTCGTCCAGTACGGCCATCAGGAAGACACCCGCTCCGTCACGCTGGGCCTGAACTGGGACTGGTCATGGTCGCGTCCGCTGGGGGGCGGCCTGCTCGGCGGCTACCACGAGCTGGCGCTGGGCCGCTGGCGCGCCGACGTGCCCGAAGGGCACGAGAACTTCACGCAGCTGGGCTACACGCCGGTGCTGCGCTGGTGGGGCGCCGGGGAGCCGCGCGGCTGGTTCCTGGAAGGCGGCATCGGCCTGAACGTGGTGACGCCGCGCTTTCGCACGCTGAGCAAGCACGTGGGCAGCAACTTCACCTTCGGTGACCACCTGGGAGTGGGCTGGCGCAGCAGCGGCGGGACGGAGCTGTCATTGCGCTTCCAACATTTCTCCAACGCCGGCTTGGCCGAGCCCAACCCGGCCGTTGACTTCGTCCAACTGCGCCTGAGCCTGCCGCTGCAGACGCCGTAACCGTCGCCGCCGTGCATCGGCGAGGCGACCACAAGGCCCGGGCGGCATCCGGGCCCGCGGCGGACGGCGCTGCCCGTGGCCGCCGGTGCGTGCGCGGCAGGAGCAGCGCCCCGACATGCCGGCCTCAGGCGCCTTGTTCCGGCTCCGGCTGCGGCGCGGGCAGCAGCGACAGGTCACGGACGTTCTTCTGCACGGCCACCGCCGCAAACAGGCTCAACGCAAAGGACATGGCGTAGAAACCCTTCTCGCTCAGCGCCAGCTGGGCGTTCCACAAACCCACCCCCAGCAGCGTCAGCGACAAGGCCAGCGACACCCAGCACAGGCTGTAATAAATGCCCGTCACCGGCGTGCCCTCCAGCCGGTCACGCACGCATTTCTGCAGCGATACCGCGGCAAACAGGCCATACATCAAAATGGTGAAGTAATAGCCTTTTTCGTTCAAAGGCATGTCGGCATTCCACAAGCCGGCCAGATAAGCCATAACGCCCGATAACAGCGCGGCCCAGGATGCGCCAATGAAGGCACCCGTGGGACGTTGAGCCTGCGTTTGCATGTATTCCCTCCTGAAGCTGTTCAAGGAGGGCTCAATGTACACGCGATATCGGATTCAACCTGTTTTCAGCGACAGCGGGTTGATACGCCCCGGAATATCACTGATTCACGGCTGCATTTCAGCGCTCCCGCAGACCCGCCAGATAACCGCGCAGCAGCCAGGTCGATACATCGTGCACCGCATCACCGGCCAGCAGCATCGGGTTCACACCCTTGACCAGGAAAGGGTGGGCATCGTTGGGAGGATAAGGCTCGCAATCGGGAAAGCGGCGCTGGAAGCGGGCGACATCGGCCGCCGCCCATTTACCCTGGTGCACGCCGATGCACAGCGAATATCCGCGATCCCGCCACAATTCGGACCACAAGCCCAGGTAAAGCACCGGGCGGCCCTTGTGCCGGATGTACATGCCGTAATCGCCGTCGGCCCAGCGCTTATGGAAAACCCCCTCCACCTCGAAACCATGAGCTTCGAACCGCGGCGCGATCTGCTCCATGAAATCGAACATCTTCTGGGCCGCATTGGCCGTTGAGACGCTGAACATGGCCGGCCCTTACTGCGCCGTCATGGCAACAGCCACGGTCATGGATTGAGGCGGCATGGAGGTCATCTCGGGCGGCGGGGGTGGAGCATGGGGGGGCGAGTCTACCGACTGCTTATCGGTTGACCGGGGCCTCAGTTAAATCAGGCGGGATTGTTGAGGGCACGAAAGCACGAATGCACCGCGCGGGGCCCCACGTTGCCGGCGTGCTGGCAGCTTGTACCCGACGATCGGGGCACCATCCCGTCAACGCTTCCAGGGCGGCCGGCGCGTGCTCTTTGTCACGGCCCGCCGCCCCGGCATCAGCGAAATCCGGGCCACGCCTGGTGGCGCGCATGCTTGAAACTCCGGCCCTGATTTCAGGTGCGGTGCAATTGCGCAATTTGCCGATCCTGCCCGCGTGAAAACAGGCCCAATGCCATGGCCGCGCCCACCAGCGCCATGAACATGTCCGATTGGGTATCCCAGGGATCGCCCTGCGTGCCCAGAAATTCGTCGGCCCCCTGCCCCAACGACAGCGCCGCAGCCCACTCGATCAATTCATAAGCCGCACTGATGGCCAGCACGATGCACAGCACCAGAAATCCCAGCATGCGTCGGCTTCTCACATGCTTGCCGCGAATCAGAATTTCACGCGCCGCCAGCGCCGGCACGAAACCCTGAAAGAAATGCCCTATCTTGTCGTACGGGTTGCGCTGCAGATCGAACCATTCAGCCATCTGGAATCCCAGCGGTACCCGGGCATAGGTATAGGCGCCTCCCACCATCAGCACGATGGCGTGCAAAAAGATGCACACGTACAGCAGCGTGGTCAGCGGGAAACGCCGGTGCGTGAGGGCCAAAAGCGGCAAGGCCACCAGCACTGGAAGCACTTCGAGTATCCAGGTGGTGCGGTCGTAAGGGTGAAGGCCGGACATCGCCAACAATACCAGCAGCGCCACGGCGGAAATCCGGAGGGATCTGGCATCCGGGGAGCCCATTGACCGGCCGCTTCGTTCAGCCTGGTATGGTTCGTTGCGATTCATGCAATGCCCATATTTTGAGAATCGTGGCCCAATTGCGCGTGGTGACCGAATTCCCCAGCACCCGATTGAAAGCCCGCAGCAGCCGCGACGCCCGGATACCCACGGCGCAATGCAAATAAGCCACGCCTTCCGCCAGGGCCAATTCTTCAGGTCTCCAGTTTTCACCCCGCAAGGGCTCGGCGCGGTCCAGGAGCTTTTCAGAGGTCGGGAAAGCGACCAGGAATTGACCCGGATTCCGCACGGCGCCTGGCAGCGGATTGCCCACGATGACGCGCTCCAGGGCCTGCGTGCGGCCGACCACGACGGGCACCTGAAATCCGAAGCGCTCGCGCAGGCCCGCCTCCAGCGCCGGGCCCAACGCCTGCAACTCGTGCGCCTGCGCCTCGAACACCGCGTTGCCGCTGTTGAGCAGCGTCCGCACCCTGATGCAGCCCAAGGACTCCAGCAGCCGGCGCAGCTCCGCCATCGGCACGCACTGCCGGCGGCCGAGGTTGATGCCGCGCAGCAGGGCGAAACAGGGGGAGGCGCTCATCGGTGCTCAGCAGCCCTTGTAAGCCCGGTCGCTGACACGGCACTTGCCGCCGCGGCTCACTCCCACCGGTACCCGTGCGCCGGCACCAGCTTCCAGTGCCCCTCTCCTTGCAGCTCCAGCACGTGGTGGTGGTACTTCTGCAGCGCCGGGCGGTGGCTGATGCTCACCGGGGTGACAGAGAGCTCGGCCAGTTGCGCGTACAGCAGCTCCTCATTGCCCGCGTCCAGCGCGCTGGTGGACTCGTCCAGCAGCGCATAGCGGGGCTTGGCCACCAGCAGCCGCGCGAAGGACAGCCGCTGCTGCTCGCCCACCGACAGCAGCTTCCCCCAGTCGCGCTCGGCGTCCAGGCCGCCGACGCGGTCGGCCAGCGTCGGCAGGTTCACGCGCTGCAACCACTGCAGCAGCTCCTCGTCGGAGATCTGGCGGTCGGTCTGCGGGTACAGCAGCTGCGTGCGCAGGTCGCCCGGCGGCAGGTACGGACGTTGCGGCAGGAACAGCATGTCCGCGCCGGAGGGGCGCATCACACGGCCATGGCCCGTGCTCCACAGCCCGGCCATCACGCGCAGCAGCGAGCTCTTGCCCGAGCCGCTGGGCCCGACGATCAGCAAGCCCTCGCGCGGCGGCACCTGGAAGCTCAGGTTGCTGATGAGCACCTGCTCGCGCTGCGGCGTGAGCACGCTCAGGCTCTCCACCGCCAGCGTCGTGCCGCGCACCAGCCGCACGTGGTCGCTGCCCTCCTCACGCTCGTGCTCGTCGCGCCCGGCCTGCTGCGCCAGCACCTGCGAGAAGCCGTGCAACCGCTCGATGCCCGCGCCGAAGCGGCTCAGCCCCTCGAAATGCTCCACCACCACCGTGAGCGCGCTCAGGATGGCGGCGAAGGCGCCCGCGGCCTGCACCGCGGCGCCCACTTCCAGCGTACCGTCGAGCACGTCCTTGGCCACCACCACGCTGGGCAGCGCCAGGGTCAGGAAGCTGTGCGCGTACTGGAACAGGTTGAGCTTCAACTGCCAGCGCAGCACGCGCCGGTAGTTGCGGTAGGCCACGTCGAAGACGCGCTGCAGCGCCGTCATCTCGCGCGGCTCGCCGTCGTAGAAGGCGATGGGCTCGGCGTTCTCGCGCACGCGCACGAGGTTGAAGCGGAAGTCGGCCTCGCGCTGCAGTTGCAGAAAGTTCAGCGGGATCAGCCGCTTGCCGAACACCGTGGCCGTGAACAGCGTGGCGACGATGGCGTAGCCGATGAGCACCACCACCAGCAGCCGCGAGATCGACCACAGCACGCCGGCGAAGGCCACCAGCTGGATCACCGAGCCCAGCACGATCATCGAGAAGTACAGCGACTGCTGCGTGAGGCTGTTGATGTCCTCGGCGATGCGCTGATCCGGGTTGTCCAGCCCCGGCATGGCGTTGAGCTTGTAGTAGGCGCGGTGGTCGAGGTAGTGGCCCAGGAAGTGGAAGGTCATCCAGCGCCGCCAGCGCAACCCCAGCGTGTCGCGCACGAAGTAGTACAGCGCGTACACCGGCACCGCGAAGGTCAGCGCCAGCATGAAGCGGCGGATGGCGGCCCAGAAGCGGTCGGCATCGCGCGCGGCCAGGGCGGAGGTGAACTCGCCCGTCTCCTGGTTGAACACCACCGCGAAGCCGGTCTGCGCCAGCAGCAGCGCCACCAGCACCGCCAGCAGCCCGGCGGCACGCCAGCGCTCATCGGAAGTCCAGTAAGGGGCCGCGATGTCCTTGAAGCGGTGCAGCAGTCGGGCGTTGAAGCCGGGTTGTCGTTCGGTGGTCGTCGTCATTGAGAAAGCGCAAGTCCCTGGGTCATCTTAGAGGGGCCCCCTCGGGCCGCCGCCCGAGGGTGATCCCGCCCGCGCCGTGCGTCCTCCCCGGTGCGCGGCGCGGCCTGCGGCGGCCGCTACAGTGGCCGCCGTAGTCCCCAGGAGCCACCGCCATGCCCAACCGCGACGATTGCCTGCAACTCGATGCCCACGACCCGCTGGCCCCGCTGCGCGCGGCCTTCGAGCTGCCCCCGAGCGTGGTCTACCTCGACGGCAACTCGCTGGGCGCGCGCCCGCGCGCCGCCGCCGCGCGCGCGGCGCAGGTGGTGCAGCAGGAGTGGGGCGAAGGGCTCATCCGCAGCTGGAACAGCGCCGGCTGGTTCGCGCTGCCGCGGCGCCTGGGCGACCGGCTGGCGCCGCTCATCGGCGCCGGCGCGGGCGAGGTGCTGGTCACCGACACCACCTCGGTGAACCTGTTCAAGCTGCTGGGAGCATTGCTGCGGCTGCAGCATGAGCGTGACGCGCGCCGGCGCGTGATCGTGTCCGAGCGCGGCAACTTCCCCACCGACCTGCACATCGCCCAGGGCCTGGCGCGCATGCTGCGCCAGGGCCACGAGCTGCGCCTGGTGGACCGGGCCGAGGACATTCCCGCCGCGCTCGGCGACGACGTGGCCGTGCTGATGCTCACGCAGGTGGACTACCGCACCGGTGCGCTGCACGACATGGCGGCGCTGACGCGGCTGGCCCACGAGCGCGGCGCGCTGGCGCTGTGGGACCTGGCGCACTCCGCCGGCGCGCTGCCGGTGGACCTGCGCGGCGCCGATGCCGACGCCGCCGTCGGTTGCACCTACAAGTACCTCAACGGTGGCCCGGGCGCGCCGGCCTTCCTGTGGATCGCGCCGCGCTGGCAGGGCGTGCTGGAGACGCCGCTGTCGGGCTGGTGGGGCCACGCCGAGCCCTTCGCCATGGAGCCGCAGTACCGGCCCGACGCGGGCATCGGCCGCTTCCTGTGCGGTACGCAGGGCATCGTGTCGCAGGCGCTGGTGGAGTGCGGGCTGGAAGTGTTCGAGCGCACCGACATGGCGGCGGTGCGCCATAAATCGCTGGCGTTGACGGACCTGTTCATCGCGCTGGTGGAGCAGCGCTGCGGCGCGCATCCCTTGACGCTGATCACGCCGCGCCAGCATGAGCGCCGCGGCAGCCAGGTGAGCTGGCAACATCCGCAGGGCTACGCGGTGATGCAGGCGCTGATCGGGCGCGGCGTCATCGGCGACTACCGCGAGCCCGGCATTCTGCGCTTCGGCTTCACGCCGCTGTACACGCGCTTCATCGACGTGTGGGACGCCGTGGAGGCGCTGCGCGCAGTGCTCGATGGCGAGGAGTGGAAGCAGGAGCGGTTCCAGGTGCGGACGGCGGTGACCTGAAGCGCACACGCCGCCCGCGGCCTCGGGCAGACTGCCTTCCACGCCGACGATAAAGGGAAGGGCAACCCATGAAGACCTGGCTGCCGCTGCTGCTGGCGGTGATGGTGGGAGTGGCGGCGGCGGAGTCTTTCGGGCCGCTGGCGGTGGGGCTGCTGGCCGCCTTCGGCATCTGGCTGATGCGCCGGCAGGAGAGGCTGGAAGCGGAAGTCCAGCGCCTGCGCGCGGCGCTGGAGGCCCAGCGCGGTACGGCCACGGCGACCGCACCGGTGCCAGCGCAACCTCAGGCCGCGCCGGACACCGTGCCGGCAGCCGCTCCGCAAGCGCCGGCGCAGCCCCTGCCGGGGCCCCTGGCCAGTCCCGAGGACGTTGTTCCCGAGCCGGTTGCCGCCGCACCGGTGCTGGCCGCTGAAGTGGCCTTGTCCTCGCCGGCCCTGGAAGTGCCGCCCTCCCCGGCCGCCGCGGCCAGCACCGAGGCCGACGAGCGCGCGCTGGCCGTCACCAGCTCGCTGGGCAGCACGTTGAAAGCCTGGCTCGCCGGCGGCAACACCATCGTGCGGCTGGCCGTGCTGATCCTGTTCCTGGGCGTGGCCTTCCTGCTGCGCTATGCCGCGGAGCGCTCGCTGATCTCCGTCGAGCTGCGCCTGGCCGGCGTGGCGGCCGCCGCCGTGGCGCTGGTGCTGCTGGGCTGGCGGCTGCGCGAGCGCCGGCGCGGCTACGGGCTGTCGCTGCAGGGCGCGGGCATCGGCGTGCTGTACCTGACGCTGTTCGCCGCGCTGCGCCTGTATGAGCTGCTGCCGCCGGTACTGGCCTTCGCGCTGCTGGTGGCACTGGGCCTGTTCGCCGCGCTGCTGGCGCTGTGGCAGGACGCGCTGGCGCTGGCGGTGCTGGGCTTCGTCGGGGGCTTCCTGGCCCCGGTGCTGACCAGCACCGGCCAGGGCAGCCACGTGGTGCTGTTCAGCTACTACCTGCTGCTCAACCTGGGCATCGCCTTCATCGCGCTGCACAAGGCCTGGAAGCTGCTCAACCTCGTCGGGCTGCTGTTCACCTTCGGCATCGGCCTGGGCTGGGGCCTGCGCTCCTGGCGCCCGGAGCTGCTGGCCAGCACCGAGCCCTTCCTCGTCGCCCACGTGGCGCTGTACCTGTGGATCGCGGTGCAGTACGGCCGCCGGCTGACCGAGGCGCCGGCCGGAGCCGTATCGCAGCGCGCGGCCTATGTGGACGCCGGCCTGCTGTTCGGCATGCCGCTGGCCGCCTTCGGGCTGCAGGCGGGCATGGTGCGCCACATTCCCGACGCGCTCGCCCTGTCCGCGGCGGTGATGGCCGGCGTGTACCTGCTGCTGGGGCGCTGGCTGTGGCAGCGGCTGGGCGAGCGCTTGCGCCTGCTCACCGAGGGGCTGCTGGCGCTGGGCGTGGTGTTCCTGGCCCTGGTGCCGCCGCTGGCGCTGGACGACGCGCGCTGGACCAGCATGGCCTGGGCGCTGCAGGGCGCGGGCGTGGCCTGGGTCGCGCTGCGCCAGCGCCGCGGCTGGGCCCTGGCCCTGGGCGTGGCGCTGCAACTGCTGGGCGCGCTGTCCTTCTGGGGCCAGCCGCCGCTGCGCTCGACCTGGGCCTTCGCCAACCTCACCTTCCTCGGCGTGGCGGTGATCGCCCTGGCCCTGCTCTTCAGCGCCTGGCAGTCGAGGCGCGAGGCGCCCTTGGCCACCGGCTGGCCGGCCGCCGGCGGCCGCCTCGCGCTGCGGGCCACGCCCGGCGGGCTGTATCGGCTGCATGCCGGCCTGCTGGCGCTGGGCGCGCTGCACTTGGTGGCCGGCGTGCTGCGCGAGGCGGTGGACCGGCCCTGGACCTGGCCGCACGAGCTGCAGTCCGCCCTGATGGCACTGGCGGTGCTGGCGCTGCTGTTCGAGGCGCTGCACCGCCCGCTGCGCTGGCCGGAGCTGTCCGTCGCGGCCCGCCCGACGCTGGCCCTCGGCATCCCGCTGTGGCTGTGGAGCCTGGCCGATGCCGGCTTTGCGCCCTACCGGGCCTGGGACTGGTGGTGGGCCGGCGGCACGATCGCGGTGCTGCTATGGCTGGGCGTCACTGCCTGGGTGCTGCACGGGCTGGACCGCGACCCGGCGCCGGGCCGCTGGCGCCGCAGCCTGGCTGCCGAGCATGTGGCGGCGGGCTGGGTGGCGCTGGCCGCCACGGCGCTGTGGGCGCACGCCGCGCTGGGCACCCTCGTCCCGCGCCACGGGGCCTGGACCGCCGCCGTCGTGCTGGCCGGCCCGACGGCGCTGGCCTGGGCCGGGCTGGAGGCGCTGCAGCGGCGGCGCTGGCCGCAGGCCGCGCATGCCCGCGCCTGGCTGCGCGCCTGGGCCGCGCCCTGGCTGGGGCTCATGGCGCTGTGGAGCGTGGGGGTCAATGCCTTCGCCGAGGGCGGCATGGCGCCGCTGCCCTATGTGCCGCTGCTCAATCCCATCGACCTGGGGCACTTGCTGATGCTGCTGTACGCGCTGCGCCTGCAGCGCGCCCTGCGGCCCGGGGCCGGCGCGGCGGCGAAGGCGCCGCCGCCGCGCTGGGCGCTGCTCATCGCCGCGGGCGTGGCCTTCTGGTGGCTCGACAGCTTCCTGGTGCGCACGCTGCACCACTGGGCCGGCACACCGGGCTGGTTCGAGGGCGCGCTGGACAGCGGCCTGGTGCAGACCACGCTGACCATCGCCTGGACGCTGTGCGCGCTGGCGGCGATGTTCCTGGCCACTCGGCGCGTGCCGCCGGCGCTGGCGCGGCCGGTATGGCTCGCCGGTGCGGTGCTGCTGGGCCTGACCGTGCTGAAGCTGATGCTGGTGGACCTGGGCCAGACCAGCGCGCTGCAGCGCATCGTGTCCTTCCTGGGCGTGGGCCTGCTGATGCTGGTCATCGGCTACGTCTCGCCGCTGCCGCCGGCCGCACCCGCGGTGCGGCGGGAGGTGTCGCCATGAAGCGCTTTCACGTCACCCGGCCGGGGCTGCTGCCCGCCACCCTGGCCTGCGCCGCGAGCCTGGCGGCGGCACAAGGCGCGGAGGACCACCCCGGGCGCTACGCCGCCACGGCACCCGTGACGCTGTCCGGCAGCGCCGGCCTGCAGCGCCTGCCCTTGCCGCTGGCGGTGCTGCAGGCCTCGCGCAGCCCGGGCTGGGCGGATGTGCGCATCTTCAACGCCGCCGGCGAGCCGGTGCCGCTGGCCTGGGCCGGCGCGCCCGCCGTCGAGCCCGCGCCGGTGCGCGAGGTGGCGCTGCCGCGTTTCGACTGGCCTGGTTCCGTCGATGGCGGCGCCTCCGCCCCGGCGCCCTTGACGCTGCGCCTGCGCGCCGACGGCGCGGTGCTGGACGTGCGCAGCAGCGGTGCGGCTTCGGCGCCCGCGGCTTCCGGCGTACAGGCCTGGCTGCTGGACCTGCAGCCCCTGGGCGCCGAGCGCCCGGCCGCGCTGCGCCTGCAATGGCCGGCCACCGCGCAGGGCCTGGAGCGCCGCGCCACGGTGCAGGCCAGCCGCGACACGCAGCGCTGGGAGGACGTGGGCGCGGCCACGCTGGTGGACGTGCCCGGCCCGTCCGGCGCCGGCAGCGCCGTGCGCCAGCCGCGCATCGAGCTGCAGGGCGTGACGCGGGAGCAGCGCTACCTGCGCCTGGTCGTGCGGGGCGGCGACTTCGGGCTGGAGTCGGTGCAGGCCGAGCTGGCCGGCGCGCAGGCCGAGGCGCCGCTGGCGAGCGCGCGTTTCCCCTTGCGGCCCGATGGCGAGCGCACCTGGCGGCTGGACGCCGGCGCCGTGCTGCCGGTGCAGCGGCTGCAGCTGCACCTGGCCGAGGACAACGCCGTGGCGCCTTTCCAGCTGCTGCGCCGCGCGCCGTTGCGGCCGACCCCGCGCGGCACGGTGGACTGGTGGCCCGTCGCGTCGCTGACGGCCTACCGGCTGCAGCGCGAGGGCCGGCTGCAGGAGGCGCCGCCGGTGTCGCTGGATGGCGGGCCGGCGCGCGAATGGCGCCTGGTGCTGGACCCGCGCGCGCCGCTGCCGACGTCCGCCCCGGAGGCCACGCTGTGGTGGCGCACGCCGCAGCTGGTGTTCGCGGCGCGCGGCAGCGGGCCCTTCACGCTGGCCGTGGGCCGCGACCCCGCGCCCGCCGCCACGCTGCCGCTGCCCACGCTGCTGCCCGGCTGGGTGCCCGGCGCGGAGCACCGGCTGCCCGGGGCCACGGCCGGCGCCCTGGTGGCGCGCCACGTGGCGCCGCGCGGCGCGGTGCAGCTGCTCCAGGACGCCACGGCCGAGCAGCGCCGGCGGTGGCTGCTGTGGGGGCTGCTGGCGCTGGCCGTGGCGGTGCTGGGCGCGCTGGCATGGCGGCTGGCGCGGGACCTGAAGCGCCCGGCGCCGGAGCAGCCGCCCGCGCCCTGAGCCTCGTGCCCTGCCGCGGGATGGCGGCGGCTCGCTTCGGTTATTGCTGAACGTTCCTCTCCCGCGCCTTGCTTCCTGCCCGGGGATCGGCCGCTTAAGTTGGCCGTGGGCTGCCGTGGCGGCGCGCGGGTGGCTCACTCACCTGGGTAGCGGGCGGCGGCGCCTAAATTGCTCCATGCCGGCCGGTCGCGCGCCGCGATGCGCCGCGTGGGCTGGCCGGCCGCTGTGGCCTTTGCTTTTCAAACGAAGAGGAGACTTGCCATGAACCGCTTGATGGCTCTGCGCCTTGCCTGCATCTTGTCCGCCGCCGGCCTGTTCGCCACGCTGGCGGGCTGCGCCTCCAAGGCCGGTTCCACGACCGCACAGGCCGACAAGCCGGTGCAGCAGACGGCCACCACCAGCTCGACCAGCTCGGCCACCGGCGTCTCGCCGCAGTCCAGCGGCAGCGGCGCGGCCTCACCGGCCACGCGCGACTGGGCGCAGGTGGACACCAACCGCGACGGCTCGATCTCGCCGGAAGAAATGGCGACCTACCTGCAAAACAACCCGGGGCCGTTGAAGGGCCGCTGAGGGTCATCGAGGCCGCCGCGGCATGCAGTTCCAGGCCTCCAGCAGCAGCCCCGGCCAGCCCTCGGGCCCGCAGGTGATCCAGGCATCCCGCCACCGGCCTTTCGCCTCGAAGCGGTAGCGCGCGCCCGGCACGATCTCGATGCCCGTGGGGCCGTACAGGTCGCGCGGGTCCACGGTGACGGTGGGCTTGACGACGGCATCGAGCATGGCGGGCTCCCGGGGCGGGTTGAGGCGGGCGCAGCGCCACGGCGGGACCGCGCCCGTCCTCTACCGCGAGTGTCCGGCGCGCCGCCGGCCGGTCCTTGTCATGGCGCAAACGCCGGCCTCGCGGGCCACGCCAGCCAGGCACGCCGCTTTCAGCGCCATGCCAGCCACCCCGCGCACACCGCCAGCGACGCCACCGTCACCGGCACGCCGATGCGCGCGTGCGTGCGCCAGTCGATGGCCACGCCGTGCCGCGCGGCGGCATCGACCACGATGATGTTGGCGATGCTGCCCACGACGAACAGGTTGCCGGCCAGCGTGCTCACCAGCGCCAGCAGCGGCCCGGCATCCGGGCCCGACAGCGGCAGCAGCAGCATCACCGCCGGCACGTTCGACACCAGGTTGCTCAGCACGAAGGTGGCGCCGAAGAGCGAGGCGGGATGGTCCAGCCGCCAGCCGGTCTCGGCCAGCCGACGGACCAGCGCCTCGGGCAGCTCCGTGGCCTGCAGCGCGTGGTTGACCACGAACAGGCCCATGAACAGCACCAGCAGCTGCCAGTCCACCAGGCCCAGCATGTCGCGCGAGTGCAGCCGCCGGCTCAGCAGCAGCAGCCCCGCGCCGGCCAGCGCCACCACCTCGCGCGGCCAGGGCGCGAACAGGAAGCACAGCAGCACGCCCAGCGCCACCGACAGGCCCTTGGCGGCCTGCCAGCGGGAGAACGGAATGTCCTCGTCCGGCGCTGGCGCCGGAATGCTCGCGCCCGCAACGGCCCTGGGCGCGTGCTGCAGCCGAGCACGCATCAGGGCGCCGATCAGCACCCAGGTGGCGGCGAGGGACAGCAGCACCGCCGGCAGCACCTGCAGCACGTAGCCGCCGAAAGGCAGCTTCAGCTGCGCGCCGATGAGCATGTTCTGCGGGTTGCCGATCAGCGTCGCGGCCGAACCGATGTTGGCGCTGCAGGCCAGCGCCAGCAGGTAGGGCAGCGCGTCGCGCCCGCGGCGCCGGCAGACGTCCACCAGCACCGGCGCCATGGCCAGGCACACCACGTCGTTGCTGAACACGGCCGAGAGCACGGCCGACACGGCGATCAGCGCGCCCAGCAGCGCCATCGGCGTCACGCGCAGCGCGGCCAGCCAGCGGGCCACGGCGTCGTAGAAGCCGCCCAGGCGCATCTGCGCCGAGATCACCATGAAGGCGAACAGCAGCAGCAGCGTGGGCAGGTGGATGGCCTGCGCCGCCTCTTCCACGCTGACGGCCTCCGCACCGATGAGCGCGATGGCGCCCAGCAGCGCCACGCCGCTGCGATCCAGCTGCAGGAAGGGCAAGCCGCCCAGGATCATGCCGAGGTAGACGAGGGAGAAGATGAGGAGGACGAAGTCGGTCATGAAACAGCGCGCCGCCTTCATGGCGGCGCAAGAAAGCAATCCGGGGTGCAGCCGCTCAGCTGGGCTGCAGTTCGATGTGCACCTGCTGTCCGCAGGCCGCCGCCATGTTGACCAGGGCGTCCAGCGAAAAGCGGCTGATGCGCCCGCGCAGCAGGTCGTTCATGCGCGGCTGGGTGACGCCGCAACGGCGCGCCGCCTCGGCCTGGGTCCACCCCTGGCGCGCCACCAGCGCCGAGAGCGCGCGCATCAGCTCGGCGCGTGCCTTCAGGTTCGCGGCCTCCTCGGGCGTGTCGGCCAGGGCGTCGAAGACGTTGTTGAAGCTCTGTGCAGTCATCATCGGCTCCTCATCAGTTCACGGTAGCGGTGTGCCGCCAGCTCGATCTCGGCCTTGGGCGTGGCCTGCGTCTTCTTCTGGAAGGCATGCAGCACGTAAACCGCTTCAGGCAGCCGGGCAAGGTAAATCACCCGGTACGTGCCCTGCCCGCACCAGATACGCAACTCCTCGACCCCGGCACCAACGGCGGGCATGGGCTTGAAATCGTCCGGCTGCTCGCCGCGCTGCACCAAGTCGAGCTGATAGCCCGCGTCCTGGCGTGCCTCGCTTGGGAAGTCGCGCAGCGCCTTCAGCGAGTCGCCCAGGAAGGTGATCAGCTTCATGGTCGGTCACTATATCCGTTCGGATATGAGCTTCGGCGCCAAGCCAGGCTTTCGAGCACACCGTGCGACCCGCCCTCCCGGGCACCCGTCTTGCCGACCGGTAGCATCCAAGGAGAACACCATGACCGGAGTCCGCAACACCCCCTCCTCCACCGCCCCGACCGGCAGTGCCGGCTCGCGCGGCGGCAGCATCAGCCCGACCCAGGCCGAGCACACCAGCCTGGCCGACGGGCAGCCGGGCCAGGAGCCGGGCGGCCGCGAGGGCCGCCCCGGTACCGACGGCCCCACCTCCCAGGGCCTCGCCGGCGCGCAGGGCAGCGGCGGCGGCGCCGAGCGCGGCATGCAGCAGGACCCGGGCGTGGGCACGGGCACCGGCGCGGCGCCCAGCGGCAAGGACGCACGATGAGCATTGATCCGTGATCGACAGGGACTGGCATTTCGTCCTGGGCGCCCAGGACCCGGAGATGCGCGAGATCCAGCGCGTGGTGGACAGCGAACACCTCGCCTGGTCCCACGCCGCGCGTCACAAGCGCCGCTGCAACCCGCGCACCGCCTACGCCGCGGACGGCGTGGTGCGCGTCGGGGCGGACCAGATCCCGCGCCCGGCCGTGCTGCCGCCCAAGGCGCCGGCGGTGTTCGTGGAATGCACCGTGCTGGGCGTGGAGCCGGTGGTGCGGGTGGACCACCACCACCCCGGCGACCCCGGCTACGAGGTCGAGCCCGAGCAGTTCATGGACGGCGCCTCGCTGGGCCAGGTGCTGCGGCTGCTGGAGCGCGAGCCCACCGAGACGCAGCGCCTGCTCGCTGCCAGCGACCACTGCCTCACCGCCGCCTACCAGGGCCGCTGCCCCGGCGTCGATCCGCACGAGCTGCTGTTCCTGCGCGCCTCGTGGAAGGCCAAGGTGATGGGCCGCACGCTGTCCGACGTGGTGGAAGGCATCCTCGACGCGTCCAAGCGCGTCAAGCGGCACTTCGACAGCGAGTTCAACGAAAGCCGCTTCCTGGACCCCACCGAGATCCCGCTGGACCTGGCCGAGGGCGCCGCCTACGCCGGGCTGCCGGTGCGCTACCGCGAGCTGCTGCCCGAAGGCGTGCTCAAGGAGATGTTCAAGGGCGGCACGCCCGAGGCGGTGGAGGCCTTCATGGCCGCCCACGAGGCTGCTGGCCGGCAGGTGTACGGCAACCCCTACCGCGGCTACGCCGGCACTTACTGGGGCGGGCGGCGGGTGTCGGAAGTGGCGGGACGGATCGTCCAGGAAGTCTGAACAACGGCCCCATCGGCTGACACCATGGGTCAGCCAAGCTGACCAATGCAGCGCAGTGCGGCCAGGCAACCCGTCAAGGCCTCACCGGAAATCGCTGCCGTCCAGGGCTTCCAGCACCCTGAGCACGCTTTCAAGGCCATCGGGCCCGCCCAGCAGTTCTGCCGGTGGGCGCCCGCCGAGGGTCGGCTGCGGCTGCTCGATCCAGCGGCCCAGCCAGCGGGCGGTGTCGAAGCCGGTGGGCGAGGTCCCGTTGCCGCGCCCCGCAGCTTCCTCGGCGCGACCCAGCAGCCGCAGCAGCGCCAGCGCCACCCGCCCGCCGGCGGCCGGCAGGGCCTCGTTCGTGGTCGCCTTCTTCTCGGCCGCGGAGCGGTTGGTGCCCAGGACGTCGCGGAAGAAATGGCGCGGCGGGATGTCCAGCGCCCGGCCCAGGTCCCGGGCCAGCGCTGCGGGCACGCCGGCGCCGTCCAGCGCGGCGAAGGCGGCAGCGTCGGCACGCGACAGCGCGCGGGCATGGCTCATCAGGCTCTGGCCGGTGCGGTAGCCCCGCAGGTCCAGGCTGCCAAGCGCGGTCGTGTTCAGGCTCATGGCACGGCTCCAAGGCTTGAGCGGGTGATCGGGTTGAACGGTGCCGCCGCAACGGGCACAGGGGTTGCCGCCCTGGAGGCAAACCCATTGAGGAGCCCTACCGTGGACGACAAGACCCTCCTGCAGCACATCACCGACCTGGTCGACGAGGAAAACCGCCTGCGCGCCGACACCCAGGCGCCCGACCAGCACCGCGCGCGCATCCAGGAGTTGGAAGTGCAGCTCGACCAGTGCTGGGACCTGCTGCGCCAGCGCCGCGCCAAGCGCGAGTTCGGCCAGAACCCTGACGACGCCCAGGTGCGCGACAAGGACACGGTGGAGAAGTACATCCAGTGAGCGCCGGCCGGCGGCGGACGGCTCAGCAGCTCGCGCCCGCCGCGCCCGCTTCGGCGGGCGCCCTGGGCGCCGCCGCCCGCGCCAGCCGCGCGAAGTACTCCGACTTGCCCGTCTTGTAGAGCTGCACCCAGGCCTGCAGCGCCTCGTCCTCGTAGAGGCCCAGCTCCGCGAAGATCTCGCGCGCGAACTCGATGGGCGCCATGCCGCCGGCGGTGATCAAGCCGTGGTCGCGCACCGCGGGCTCGTCCTGGTAGAAGTCCGCGCCGCCGTAGCCGGTGCCCTTGAGGTAAGCCAACGCGTTGCTGGTGTGGGGCCGCGACTCCAGCCAGCCCGCGCGCGCCAGCGCGGCCGTGGCGCCGCAGATGGCCGCCACCGGCACGCCGCGGCGCAGGAACTGCCCGGCCTTGGCGATGGCGCCGTGGTGCGACACGTCATCGGCCCAGCCCACGCCGCCGGGCAGGATCAGCATGGCGCTGTGCTCGGGCTGCAGGTCGTCCAGGCCCAGGTCGGGCATGACGGAAACGCCGCCCATGGAGCGCGGCACCGCGTGCCGGCCCGCGCCGACGGTCTTGACCTGCCAGCGCCCGGGCTCGCGCTGGAACTGCGGGTTGTGGATGCCGGCCACCGCGAAGGCGGCCTCCCAGTCGGCGAAGCCGTCGAACACGTAGAGGTGGACGGTACGGACAGGGCCGGCGGCGTCCGCTTCGGCGGCCGCAGCAGCGGCAGTGGCGAGGTCTTCCATGCCCGCCGCGCAGCAGGCACCGTGCCTTGAAGCCGGAGCGCCCCGGCTTCAGTCGTGCCCAGTTGCTGCCGCAGGCTGGAGCGCCGGCGCCGGGGCACCGGCGCGGTAGGTGGCGAGGTGGATGCTGGTCTCGGTGCCGCGGATGCCCTGCAGCAGCCGGATGCGCTCCAGCACCTGCGACAGCTCCTGCACGCTGCCCGCGCGCAGCTCGGCCAGCAGGTCCCAGCGGCCGTTGGTGTCGTGCAGCGCGCTCACGCCGGGCTCGCCCAGCAGCCGCGACACCACCTCGCGCGTGCGGTTGCCCTCCACCAGGATGCCCATCCAGGCCGTGATGCCCGGCGGCTGCGCGTCCGGGCGCAGCAGCACCGTGTAGCCCACGATCACCTGCTCCTGCTCCAGCTTGCGGATGCGGTTGCTGACCGTGCCGCGCGACACGCCCAGCCGGTGCGCCAGCGTCGCGACGCTCAGGCGGGCGTCGGCGCGAAGGAGGGCCAGGAGGCGGTGGTCGAGGTCATCGAGCATGGGCGTGCAGGGCAATGAAGGGTGAGACTGGGTGATGCAAGCCTGCATTCTGGGCATCCGATCACGCCGTTCCGGGGCTGGCGGCCAGCGCCGTTACGGGCGCGCCGACACGGCCGCCGCCTGCACCGGTGCGCAGGCCGGCGGCGACTCGTGCCCGCCCGCCTCCTCCACCGTCACCGGCAGCCCCGGGCACTGGCACACATAGGGCATTTCCGGCGACACCCACTCGCGCCACTCCCGTGCGCTCATGTTGCGCGTGAGCCGCGAGCACAGCTGCCGGGGCCAGACGCTGGGCGCGGGCCACAGGCGCGGCGTGGCGTCCAGGCCACCCATGGCAGCGATGCGCTCCCCGTCCGGGCTGAAGGCCAGCCCCGCCACCGGGCCCTGCTGGCCCTCCAGCGGCACGCCCACCGGGCGCCCCGTGGCGGTTTCCCACAGCCGCAGCTTGCCGTCCCAGCTGCCCGACACCAGCCGCTGCCCGTCAGGCCGGAACACCACCCGCAGCACCGGGCCCTTGTGGCCCTGCAGCGGCTCGCCCAGCGGCTGGCCGGTGGCGCTGTCCCACAGGCGCAGCGTGCGGTCCCAGCCCGCGGAGGCCAGCCGCGTGCCGTCACGGCTGAAAGCCAGCGCCATCACGCGATCCTTGTGGCCGTGCGGCGCCGCGCGCAGCCCCCGGCCCGTGGCGGCGTCCCACCAGTGCACGCGGCCCTCGCCGTCGCCGGCCACCAGCTGCCGCCCGTCGGGGCTCCAGGCCACGCTCCAGAGCTCGGGGGTGCCGCTCTCCAGCGGCGCGCCCACGGCCTGCCCGGTGGCGGCATCCCACAGCCGCACCAGGCCGTCATGGCCCGCCGAGGCGATGCGCCGGCCGTCCGGGCTGAAGGCCACGCCGGCGATGCGGTCGCGGTGCCGGGCCAGCGGTGCGCCCAGCGGCTGCCCGGTGGCGGCGTCCCAGCGCCGCAGCGTGCGGTCGGCGCTGCCCGAGACGATGAGGCGGCCGTCCGGGCTGAAGGCGACGCTGGTGACGCGCTCCTCGTGCCCGTGCAGCGGCCCACCCAGCGGCTGGCCGGTGGCGGCGTCCCACAGCCGCAGCGCGTGGTCGCCATGGCCGGTGACCAGGCGCGTGCCGTCCGGGCTCCAGGCCAGGGCCAGCACCAGGCCGCCGGGCGGCAGCTTGGCGCCGGGCGGGAGGTCGCCCGAGTCGATCCAGGGCTGCAGGCTGTAGGCCTGCACGCCGGCAATGCTGGCGTCGCGGCGCCGGGCCGGGTCGATGCCGCGGACCTCGCCCAGCCGCGCCTGCATCAGCACGTCCGGCGCCACCGGCGCGTCGGCCCGCCACCAGCGCAGGCTGGCGTCCAGGCCGGTGGAGAACAGCTGCCGGCCATCCGCGCTGTAGGCCACGGCCGTGATGCGCTCCTTGTGCCCCTCCAGCGCCTGGCCCAGCGGCCGGGCCTCGCGCACGTCCCACAGCCGCAGCGCGTCATCCGCACCGGCGGAGATCAGCCGGGTGCCGTCCGGGCTGAAGGCCAGCGCCGACACGCCGCCCAGGTGGCCGTGCAGCGGCTCGCCCAGCGCCCGGCCGGTGCGGCCGTCCCACAGCCGCACACTCGCGTCCTCGCTGGCCGAGGCCAGCCGCGCGCCGTCCGGGCTGAAGGCCAGGGCGTTGACCACGTCGGCGTGCCCCTCCAGCGGCGCGCCCACGGCGGCGCCGGTGGTGGCGTCCCAGCGCCGCAGCGTGCGGTCGGCCCCGGCCGAGACCAGCTGCCTGCCGTCCGGGCTGAAGGCCACGGCGGTCACGGCGCCGGCGTGGCCCAGCAGCGGCTCGCCCAGCGGCTGGCCGCCGGCGGCATCCCAGCGCCGCAGGCTGCGGTCGGCGCTGGCGGAGACGACTTGGCGCCCATCCGGGCTGAAAGCCACGCCCAGCACCGGGCCCTGGTGCGCCTGCAGCGCGCCGCCCAGCGGCCGGCCGCTGGCCAGGTCCCACAGCCGCAGCGTGTGGTCGTCGCTGCCCGACACCAGGCGGCGCCCGTCCGGGCTGAAGGCCACGCTGCTGACGCGGCCCAGGTGCCCGATCAGCGGCGCGCCCGCCGGGCGGCCGCTGGCGGCGTCCCACAGCTGCACGGTGTGGTCGTCGCAGGCGGTGGCGATGCGCGTGCCGTCGGGGCTCACCGCCAGCGCGCGCAGCGGCGCCGCGACATGGGTGATCTTGAGCAGCCCGGGCTCGTGCAGCAGCGCATGCAGCAGCGCGCCGTCCACCGCGCCGGGCACCAGGCGCTGGGCCGCCAGCAGCTGCAGCAGCGCGCGCTCGTCGCCCTCGACGCGCGAGCCGCCGAGCATGGCCTGCGCCTCGGCGGCCAGGCGCAGCGTGGTGGCGTGGCGGCTGCTGTCCTGCGCCGCGTGCTGCTGCTTCTGCGCCTCCTCGAAGGCCCACAGCGCGAAGCCCAGCAGCACGCACAGCAGCGCGGTGAGCACCACCAGGCCGTTGCGCATGCGCGCCACGTGCGCGCGGCTGCGCTCGGCCTGCTCGCGGCGCCGGCGCTCCAGCTGCGCCAGGCGCTGCGCCTCCTCGTGCTGGCGCTCGTGCTCGCGCTGCAGCTCGCGGTCGCGCGCCAGCCGTGCGTCGCGCGAGCGCGCCACGATGCCCACCAGCCGGTCGTGGATCAGCTCGATGCGCGCCACGCCCTGCTGCTGCTCGATGCGCAGCAGCCGGTGCCGCTCGGTCAGCGCCGCCAGCTCCTCGATCGTGAGGTGGCCGCGCTGCAGCGCCTCGTCGCGCGGAAAGCTGCCGCGGTAGCGGTCGCCCTGGATCAGGTGCGTCTCGATGAAGCGCGGCACGCGCTCGGCCAGCCCGGCCAGCGCCTCGTCGTGAAAGCTCTGCAGGATGTCCTGCCCGGCGCTGGCCAGCAGCGCCGCGTCCACCCGCGCCCCCGGCGCGCGGCGCTGGTTGAGCTGGGTGCAGCACAGGCTCAGCAGCACCGGCTCCACCTCGGCCTGCTCCGGCGCGGCGCCCGGCGCGTTCGCCACGCCGTCCTCGCTCTGGGCCACGAAGTCCACGATGCGCGCCGCCACGCCCGGTGCCAGCACCGCCGCGCCGGCGCGCTCGGTGGCGGCCACGGCCTGGCGCCGCGACATCGGCAGCAGCCGCAGCCGGTTGCGCAGCAGCGAGGGCACGCGGTCCTTCCAGGACTCGATCTCGGGCAGGAAATCCTCGCGGAAGGACAGCACCACGCGGTAGCGCTGCGAGCCCAGGTCCAGCGCGCGCAGCGCCTCGCGCGCGCCCTCGCCCTCACACACCTCGGCCGGAATGCGGTTCTCGATCAGGTCGGCCAGCGCATCGAACACGCGGCCGATGCGCTCGCGCCCGGCGCCGCCGCGCGAGAACAGCTCCTCGAACTGGTCGAACACCAGCACCGGCGTGAGCAGGAAGTTGTCGCTGCTCCAGATCTCCAGGTCGCGCCGGTGCAGCCAGGTCCACAGCTCCTCGCCCGGCGCGCGCGGCGGCGCCTCGGCGCCGACCCGCGCAATCTCCTCCTCCAGCCGCCGCGCCACCTGCTCCAGCGGCGGACACGGCGCCTGGGGCGAGAAGTCCACGCGCACGTAGACGGGCAGGTGGTGCTCGGCGCGCAGCGCCGGGAACACGCCGGCCTGCAGCAGCGAGCTCTTGCCCAGCCCGGACTTGCCGTAGAGCACCGTCAGCGGCGCCAGGCGGATCAGGCGCAGCAGCTCGGCCGCCTCCTCGTCGCGGCCGTGGAAGAAGTCGCGCGAAGCCTCGTCGTAGGCGGCCAGGCCCGGCCAGGGATGCTCGCGGTCCAGGGCGACCGCCGTGGAAGTGCCGCCCTGGGCGCCGGCCGTGGGCGCGGCCGCGTCCGGCATGGCCTCAAGCGGACCCATGCGCGACCTCCGGACGGCGCGCCTCGCGCACCAGGGCCTTGAGACGCGACATCAGCCGCCCGTCGGGCACGCCGTCCGGCGCGTGGCCGAAGTCCAGCGGCGCCCAGGCGCGCACCGGATCGACGCCGTAGCGCTCGGGCTCGTAGTCCTCGTCCACGATCACCGGGAACAGGAAGGGCCGGTTCATGCCCTGGCGGCGGTCGTCGGCGGCGCGCCACTCGCGGAACACGAAGGCCTCCTCGCGCGCCAGCGCGGCCTCCGAGAGCAGCGGCAGGAAGTAGCGGCAGCCGCGGATGCCGTCCTCGATGCGCTGCGCGAAGTCGTGGCCCGGCTCGATGTTCCGGCGGTCGAACCAGATTTCGCCCTCGGCCACGCCGACCTTGAGCAGCGCCTCGAACAGCGCCTGCGCGCGCGGCAGGTCGGTAGCGCGCGAGTAGCTGATGAAGAACAGCGGCCGCGGCGGCGGCGCGGCCCCAGCCGGCGTGCCCGCAGCAGCGGCGGCGGGACGCGCCGCCTGCTCGGCGCTCCAGCGCCGGTGCAGCTCGGCCACGAACTGCGCCGGCGGCACCTGCGACAGCACCTCGGTGTCGCGGCTGTAGCTGCGCAGGAAGCCGGTGAGCGCCGCCTCGGGCTGCGGCTCCTCGATCAGCCACTCGCGCTTGGCCTTCTCGGACAGCCGGCTCTTGTTGGTCACGCGCAGGAAGAAGCGGCCCAGCCAGTCGGGGAAGCTGCAGCCCAGCAGCAACAGGCTGCGCTCCTGCAGCTCGCCCAGGAAGGCGCCGGGCACGTGGCCGCCGCGGGCGATGAGGTTGTGCGCGTACTCCAGCACGTCCTCGTCGTGCAGCGCGAACATCGGCGCCGGGCGCGACTTGCCGAACAGGTAGAGCAGGTGCACCTCGCCGGGACGGTTGAGCCAGTCGGGAAGCAGGTCGCGGCCCTCGCTGGTGGGCAGCCGCGGCGAGTGCACGATCTCGTTGACGGCGCAGCGGCGGCGCAGGCTGCGCGCGAGCAGGTCGTCGGGCGTGAGCGTGACCAGCAGCCGGAAGTCGCTGATCTGCGCCAGCTGCCGCAGCGGCGGCGGCACCACCGCCTCGTCGTCGCCGGCGGTGAGCTCCTGCAGCGCGGCATGCACGTCGCCGTAGAGGTCCTGCAGGCTGGCGTGAGGCTTCAGGCGCGAGACGGCCTCGTGCAGCTCGCGCAGCGGCGGCAGCGGCGCGTCGGGGTCTTCCGCGCCCGGCTCGCCCTCGTGCATCTGCAGCAGTCGCCGGGCCACGCGCGCCTGCAGCGAGGGTTCGCCGTCCCGGCCCACCAGGAGCTGCGGCCCCACCACCGGCACCACCATGCCGTCGCGGATCTGGCTCAGCAGCCGCCGCCACGCCGCCTCGTTCATCCCCTGTCCCCTCTGCATTCCGGCGCCGCTTGCATGAGCGGGCGCGTATTGACATCGCGGCGCGTGCAGGGCACGCGCTGGCGGGGATCGTACATGGGGGGCCGCGGCAGCGGCCGGGCCCACGGGCGGCTGGGTGCGCAGTCCTACCGGACGCTGACGGGACGCAACGACGCCAGCGTCGCTGCCACCCCGCGCACCGCCTCGTGCATGCGCCGCCAATGCGAACCGCGCCAGAAGATGCGCTGGCAACCCGGGCAGCGCCAGAACTGCTCGAAGCTGGCGCGGGTGTTGGGCAGCAGGCGCTCGGCCACCTCGGCCTTGGGCACCGGCACAGGCACGGCGTTGCACTCCAGGCAGCGGCTGGGGCCAGGCTCGTGCAGCGGCAGCGACCAGCGCCGCGCCACGTCGGCCAGCTGCGCCAGCGGGTCGTCGTCGCGCAGCCAGCCGCCGGCGTGCACGTGGCGGTGCATCAGCAGCGCGCGGTCGCGGGTCAGCACGATGCGGTCCTCGTCCGCGGCCAGCGCCACCAGCTCGGCGTCGTCCCAGGCGTTGTGCCAGAGCGTGTCCAGCCCGGCGAAGCGCAGGTAGCGCGCCAGGCGGCCCAGGTGCGCGTCGGCGATGAAGCGCCTGCCGCCGGCAGGCACTTCGGGCGCGAGCCGCCGCAGCGCCGGCAGCACGGCGACGCGGTCGCCCGGCTGCAAAAAGCTCTCCAGCGGCGCGGGCCGGCCGTTGACCAGCAGCAGCGCCACCTCGGTGTGCGGCACGCCCAGGGCCTCGATGGCGTGCTTGGCGTTCTCGTGCGGCGCCACCGCGTGCTCGAAGGCCCGGCCGCGCCGCCCCGGCGGCAGGAAGTCGCCCAGCTCGGCGTAGAAGCGGAATTCCATGGGAATCGGAAGGCGCGTGTGCCGGGGTGCGGCAACGCGCGTGCCTCACCCTGTCTTCGCTCAGCCCGCCCTCGCCTCCACGTGGTACAGCCCCCAGGGACAGAGGCTGAAACGCTCCTTGACCGGCTTGTCGCGGAAGGCGGGCAGGCGGTCGGCGTCGAGCACCGCCCATTGCGGACCCAGGCCGCCCAGCGCCAGCGGCCGGCCGTCGAGCTGCGTCGCCAGCACCATGCGCCAGCGCCGCGCGTCGGCCAGCGCCACCTGCACCGCGTAGCCGTCGAGCGCACGCAGCGTGAGCTGCACGGGCGCGTCCGGCGCCACGCCCGCGGCGGCCAGCACCTGCTCCAGCAGCGGGCCGGCCAGGCGGTGCGGCTGCTCGTCGTACTCCAGCGTGGGACGGATCTCCACCGCCGGCAGCGCCTGCAGCGCCGCCGCGTCGAATTCGAAGGCACGCGCAAAGCTCACCTGGTGCTTGACGAAAAGCCGCTCCAGCGCCGGGTCCAGCGCGCCGCGGTTGGCGCGGGTGAGCGCCGGCCCGCTGAGCGTGAGCAGTGCCGGGCCGCGCCGCGACGGCGCCGCGCTCCCGGCGCGCGCTGCCTGCGCCAGCGGCAAGGCGCCCCCCAGCAGCGCGGCGGTGATGGCACGACGGTGATTCATGATCCGACCTCCTTTTGATACTCAGAGTTACGCTTGCAACACTAAAGCCGCTTTGTGTTTGTGCCGTATCAGCCGAACACGCTTTATGCGCGCGGGATGCGGCCTTCGGGGCATTTCGTCACGTGTGGGCGCAGTGTCCTGTGTCACCGTTCCTTCGGAGCCGGGAGAAGCCGGTTTTCAGGACGGGCTTGGCGGGCCGTGCCGAAGGCGCGGTGCCTGGGCCAGCCTTCCTGCCAATACGGAAACAGGGGAGAGGGATGGGTTCCAAGGAGGGCCTCGGGCTGCTCGACAGCGCGACGTTCACGGTGGACGAGGCGCAGCTGCGCCGCCTGCGCCAGGCCTCGCAGCGGCGGCTGCACGTGCGCCAGATCCCGGCCATGCGGGCTGCGGGCTTCTTCATCCTGAGCCTGATCCTGGGGCTCAACGAGCTGCGCCTGGGCCGGCCGCTGGAGGACCCGGCACTGTGGCGCGTGGTGCTGCTCAACGTGGGCTACTGCCTGGCGAGCTGGGGCGTGCTGTGGCGCTGGCATGGCCGCACCGGCCGCCTTGACCTGGGGCTGCTGTTCCTGCACCTGGACCTGCTGGTGTGGCTGGTCAACCTGCACCATGTCGAGACCGACCACACCCTGTTCGCCGCGGTGCTGCTGGTGCGCGTGGCCGACCAGGTTGGTTACGGCTTCCGGCGCGCGCTCTACTTCAACCACGTCGTGGCGCTGGCCTACCTGGCCTACGCGGCCTGGGCCGGCGCGCGGGGGTCGGCGGTGCCGTGGGGCGACCGGATCGGCATGGCGGTGGTGATGTACCTCGCGGGGCTGTACCTGTCGCTCACCGGGCTGGTGACGCAGCGCCTGCGCGAGCGGGTGCGCCGTGGCGTGCATGCGGCGCGCGACCTCGTGCAGCAGCTCGAACGTCAGACGCGCCACCTGCAGCAGCAGGCCGAGGAGCTGCAGCTGGCCCGCGTCGCGGCCGAGGAGGCCAGCGAAGCCAAGTCGCGCTTCCTCTCCAGCATCAGCCATGAGCTGCGCACGCCGCTCAACGGCGTGATGGGCATGCTGCAGCTGCTGCAGGGCACCGAGCTCACGCCGCCGCAGCAGCACTACACCGGCACGGCGCTGGAGTCCTCCGCGCGGCTGGTGACGCTGATCGAGGAGCTGCTGGACGTGGCCAGCATGCAGGCCGGCGCCCTGGCGCTGCATCCGCAACCCTTCAACTTCGCGCAGCTGGTGGCGGCGCTGCTGCAGGAGATGCGGCCGCTGGCGCAGGGCAAGCCGCTGCTGCTGGAGGTCGAGGGCGATCCGGCGCTGGACCGCCTCTTCCACGCCGATGCGCGGCGGCTGCGCCAGATGCTGTTCCACCTGCTGCACAACGCGCTGAAGTTCACCGACCACGGCGAGGTGCGGCTGCACCTGCGCTGCCTGCGCGAGGACGAGCTCAGCGCGCTGGTGCGCCTGGTCGTCAGCGACACCGGCTGCGGCATGTCCGCGGCGCAGGTGGAGCGGCTGTTCGCGCCCTTCGAGCAGGCCGACTCCTCCAGCACGCGCCGCCACGGCGGCAGCGGCCTGGGCCTGGCCATCGCGCGCGAAACCGTGGCGCTGATGGGCGGCTCCATCCGCGTGCGCAGCGAGCCCGGGCGCGGCACGGCCTTCGAGGTGGAGTTTCAGCTGAGGAAGGCGGGGTGAGGGAAAAGGCAGGCCTCACCGCGCCAGCGGCGTCTTCGGTTTCTTGACGTCCTCGCTGGGCGGCGCGGTGCCCAGCTTCTCGCTGCGGATGGGCACCGGCGGTGCCGAGGCGGCGCCCGCCGCCGGGGTGCCGGGCGCGCTGTGCGGATTGCCCTGCCCCGGCACCTGCGCCGAGCCCGAGCCGCCGGAGGTGCCCACCTGGGCCGCGGCCACCGGCGTGGGCGCGTTCACGGGCCAGCCCTGCGCCGCGGCGCGCTGGCGCCAGCGCTGCGACAGGCGGTCCATCGAGGCCTCCAGCTGCTGCTTCTCCAGCGCCGCGGCCGAGGCCGCCTGCGCCGCCTTGGCCGCCGCCGCGGCCTGCTGCTCCGGCGTGGGCGCGGGCAGCGCGGCCTGCGCCGTCAGCGCCGCCAGGCCCAGCGCCAGCGACGCGGCCCGGGTGCGGAACTCGCTGCGATGCATCACCGACTCCTTCATTGCGAGCCCGGCGAGCTCGCCGGGTTCGAGCCGCCCGCCGCCGCGCCCGACGAGGCCCCGGCCACCGCGCCCGGCACGTTGGACATGCCGCCCACGGCGCCGCCCGAGGACGTCGCCGCCGAGGCCGACACGCCCGGCGGCACGACACCCGAGGCGCCGGGGTCGGCCGTGGCGGAGGCCGCCTTCTGCGGGCCCTCGCCCGCCGGCAGGCCGCCGGAAACCCGCTCGCCCCCGGTGCCGCCCATGCGCGCCCCGCCGACGTTGCCCTCCGCGCCCTGTGGAATGCCGGGCGTGCCCGCGGGCGGCGCCGTCTGCTTGCCGCCGCTCTGCGCAATGACCTCGCCGCTGGTGCCGCCGCCGGCGCTGACCTGCCCGGGGAACTTGGTCTGGACCACGCCGTCCTCGACCTTCGGGCCGCGGTCGCAGCCCGCGGCCAGCAGCGCCGCCAGCAACGCGGCGCCGGCCAGGCTGATGCCGCGGCGCGGTTGAGCGGGCAACGCGCTCATCGCCGGCCTCCCGTGCCGCGCTCGCGCGCCACGATCTGCCGCCACCACAGCTCGTGGTGCGTGCGCACCCAGGCCTCGTCCACCGTGCCGTGGCGCATGCCGCGGTAGGCGCCGGGGCTGCCCAGCGTGCCGAGGTAGATGTGGCCCATCGCGAAGGCGATGTAGAAGGCCGCGCCCAGCAGGTGCAGCATGTTGGCCACCTGCAGCAGGTAACGCGTGAAGCCCGGCCCCGGCGTGTCGCCGGCAAAGTACGGGAAGTTGAGCATCAGCCCGGTGATGCCCATGAGCAGGCCCATGAGCGTCACGCCGAACCAGAACCACACCTTCTCGCCGAGGTTGAAGTAGGGCGCGGGCACATGCGCATGCGACACCAGCCCGCCGCCGGCCTTGAGCCACTGCCAGTCGGCACGCTCGAAGCGGTTGCGCCGCACGTAGGTGAAGAACATCGCCAGCGTGCACAGGATGAACAGCGGGCCGGCGACGTTGTGCACGTACTTGCTGATGATCGCGAGCCAGGAAAACAGCGCGTGCCCCATCCACGGCAGCAGCAGTTGCTTGCCGAACAGGACCACCAGCCCGGTGAGCGCCAGCACGATGAAGGTGATGGCGGTGGCCCAGTGCGTCCAGCGGTCCAGCCGCGTGAAGCGCTGGATGTCGCGCCCGGTCTCGGCGCCTTCGATCTTCTGCGGCCCGAACACGCGGTACAGCCCGAAGATGCCCAGCGGCACCAGCAGCAGCACCGTGCCGGCCAGCGTGGCCAGCGGCCCGTTGCGCCACACGCGCCAGGTGTTGCCGCCGCGCTGCAGGATCACGTCCTGCTCGGGCATGAGCCCCGGCGGCTTGATGAAGTGGCGGTCGAAGTGCCGCCGCCCCGAAGCCGCGTCGCCCCGCCCGGGCTCGGGCAGGCCCTGTTCGGACTGCAGGATGGTCTGCTCCTCCGCGTAGGCCGGCTCGGCCTTCTCGTGCGGCACCGCCGCCAGCGCGGGCACCAGCGTCAGCAGCGCCAGCGCCACGGCCAGCAGGAACGGGGAGAACCACAGGAGGAGTCGGCGCAAGGACATGGCGGTTCCTAGGGAGGGATCGGGGACTTCGGCTCAGGGGCGCATGCGCGCGTACTCGTTCTGGTGCCGGTTGCGGTTGTCGATGGCCGCGTTCCAGGCCAGCCGGTCGCCGCTGAAGCGCAGCTGCTGCGGCAGGTCGTCGGTCTTGCCGTCGTAGCGGCCCTCGCGGTAGGGCGGGTTCTGCTCGACCTCCAGGCAGCCCGCCAGCAGCAGCGGGGCAAGCACGAGCAGCAAGGCTTTCTTCATGGGCGGGTCCTCAGGCGGGGTTCGCCGGCAAGCAGCCAATGCCGTGCCTGCCGTCCTTCAATGCCGTTTGGCCAAAGACCCGCAGTACGTCGGCCGCAAGCTGGTGGGCTTCGCCTACCACTTCGTCATTCCCGCGCAGGCGGGAACCCAGGCGGCCCCACGTCAGAGCGCGAGCGACGGCGCAGCGCCACAAGAAGGTCGATGGGCGCCTTCCCACTCTGCTCACGGCTGGCAGGGGGACCGCCTGGGTCCCCGCCTGCGCGGGGATGACGGAGTAGTGAGCGGAGCGTTGCGGCTCACGGCCAACGTCCAGCCAGAGTCCCGGACACCGGTGCCCCGCCACCGATATGACGAAAGTTGCTCCTGCAGCCACGTAAAACCGTCCTCACGTCGGCAGCCGCCGCGGGTTGTTCTGGAAACTGCCGGGCAGCTGGTTCGTGCGCGGGCCCTGGCCGGTGGCGCTGTTGTCGTGGATGACGCCGTCGGGCCCCTTGGTCGCCGGCTGGCCGGCGGCCGGGGCGCCGTTGTCATGGCCGTTGCCGTTGGCATCCGTCCCGGCGTTGCCGCTCCCGGCCGGCGGCGCGGCCTTGGCCGGCGCCTGCCGCGCGCCGCGGTCGTAGGCGATGTCCCAGCCCCAGAGCTCCGGCCCGTAGCCGCGCGTGTCCACGCGCTGCTTGTAGATCAGGGCAATGATGTTGGCGTCGCCGCCCAGCAGCGCCTTGGTGCCGCACATCTCGGCGCACAGCGGCAGCTTGCCTTCGGCGATGCGGTTGCGCCCGTACTGCTGGAACTCGGCCTCGCTGGCGTCGGGCTGCGGGCCGCCGTTGCAGAAGGTGCACTTGTCCATCTTGCCGCGGTGGTTGAAGGCGCCGGTGGACGGGAACTGCGGCGCCCCGAAGGGGCAGGCCAGCGAGCAGTAGCCGCAGCCGATGCACAGGTCCTTGTCGTGCAGCACCACGCCGTCGGCCGTGTGATAGAAGCAGTCCACCGGGCACACCGCCATGCACGGCGCGTTGGTGCAGTGCATGCACGCCACCGACATGTAGTGCTCGCCCGGCGCGCCGTCGCCGATGGTCACCACGCGGCGCCGGTTCACGCCCCAGGGCGTCTCGTGCTCGTTCTTGCAGGCGGTCACGCAGCCGTTGCAGTCGATGCAGCGCTCCGTGTCGCAGATGAATTTCATGCGCGCGGCCATGGCGGCGCTCCTTTCGGTCCGTTTGCCGTTCGCCCCGGGCTTGTCGAAGGGCCTGCGGACCAGCCCGGCCCCAGGACTTCGACGGGCTCAGCCCGAACGCAGAGTTGTTGAGCCCTCATCTCTGGCTCATGCGTAGCGGCGCAACCGGCACAGCGACACCTTGGTCTCCTGCATCATGGTCACGGCGTCGTAACCGTAGGTCCAGCCGGTGTTGGCGGCCTCGCCGCGCACGATGGGCGCGGCGCCTTCGGGGTAGTGCTTGCCCAGGTCCTCGCCCATCCACCAGCCGCCGAAGTGGTAGGGCATCCACACCACGCCCTGCCCCACGCGCGGCGTGACCATCGCGTGCACCTTCAGCCGCGCGCCGGTGGGCGTCTCGACCCAGACGAACTCGCCGGTCTTGACGCCGATGCGCCCGGCATCGAAGGGGCTGATCTCCACGAACATCGCCTGCTGCAGCTCGGCCAGCCAGGGGTTGGAGCGCGTCTCGTCGCCGCCCCCTTCGTACTCGACCAGGCGGCCGGAAGTCATGATCAATGGAAAATCCTTGCTGTAGTCGCGCGCGGACTGCACCGACTTGTAGAGCGTGGGCAGCCGCCAGAACGTGGCCCGGTCCTCGAAGGTCGGGTACTTGGCCAGCAGGTCCGGGCGCGGCGTCATCAGCGGCTCGCGGTGCACCGGCACCGGGTCGGGGAAGTTCCACACCTGCGCCCGCGCGCGGGCGTTGCCGTAGGGCGCGCAACCATGCGCGATGGCCACGCGGATGATCCCGCCCGAGAGGTCGGTCTTCCAGTTCTTGCCCTCGGCCGCGGCCTGCTCGACGGGCGTGAGCTCGCTCCACCAGCCCAGCTTCTTCAGGAACACGTGGTCGAACTCGGGGTAGCCGGTGTCGAGTTGGCTGTCGCGGTTGGAGGAGCCGTCGGCCGCCAGCAGGCTCTGGCCCTGGTGCTCCACGCCCCAGTTGGCGCGGAAGGGCATGCCGCCCTCGGCCACGGACTTGCTGAGGTCGTAGAGGATGGGCGTGCCCGGGTGCTTCATCTCCGGCGTGCCCCAGCAGGGCCAGGGCAGGCCGTAGTAGTCGCCCTTGCACGGGCCGGAATCGGCGCGCAGCGTGGTCGGGTCGAAGTCGGCCTTGTGTTGCATGTGCAACTTCAGCCGCTCCGGCGAGCAGCCCGTGTAGCCGATGGTCCAGACGCTGCGGTTGATCTCGCGCAGGATGTCCTCGATCACCGGCTCGTTGTTGACCACCTTGATGTTCTTCACCAGCTGCTCGGCGAAGCCGAACTTCCGGGCGAAGAGGTACATGATCTCGTGGTCGGTCTTGCTCTCGAAGATCGGCATGATCACGCGCTCGCGCCACTGCACGCTGCGGTTGGACGCGGTGCACGAGCCCTGCGTCTCGAACTGCGTGCACGCGGGCAGCAGGTACACGCCGTCGCGGCGCCCGTGCATGGCGGCGGTCATGGTCGGGTACGGGTCGATCACCACCAGCAGGTCGAGCTTCTGCATGGCCGCGCGCATGTCGGGCAGCCGCGTCTGGCTGTTGGGCGCGTGGCCCCAGTACACGACGGCGCGCAGCGGGCTGGGCTGGTCCATGTACTCGGCCTTCTCCAGCACGCCGTCGAACCAGCGCGACACCGTCATGCCGGGCTTTTCCATCAGCGCCTTGGAGGCGTAGCGGCCCTTGAGCCATTCGTAGTCCACGCCCCAGACGGTGCAGAAGTGCTTCCACGCGGGCTCGGCCAGGCCGTAGTAGCCCGGCAGCGAGTCGGGGTTGGGGCCGACGTCGGTGGCGCCCTGCACGTTGTCGTGGCCGCGGTAGATGTTGGCCCCGCCGCCGGGCACGCCGATGTTGCCCAGCACCAGTTGCAGGATCGACAGGGCGCGCACGTTGGCCGTGCCCACGTGGTGCTGCGTGATGCCCATGCACCACACCACCGAAGAGGGCTTGTTGCGCGCGAGCATTTCCGCCGCCTCGCGCACCGAGGCCTCGGGCACGCCGGTGACCTCGCTGACGCGGTCCGGCGTCCACTTCTGCACCTCCTTGCGCACGGCATCCATGCCGTAGGTGCGCGCCTCGATGTAGGCCCGGTCCTCCCAGCCGTTGGCGAAGATGTGCCACAGCAGGCCCCACACGAAGGCGATGTCGGTGCCGGGGCGGATGCGCACGTAGTGGTGGGCGAAGCGCGCGGTGCGCGTGAAGCGCGGATCGACCACGATCATCTTGGCGCCCAGTTCCTTGGCATGCAGGAAGTGCAGCATGGAGATCGGGTGCGCCTCGGAGGGGTTGGAGCCGATGAACAGCACGGCCTTGCTGTGGTGCAGGTCGTTGAAGCTGTTGGTCATGGCCCCGTAGCCGAAGGTCTGGGCCACGCCGGCCACGGTGGTGGAGTGGCAGATGCGCGCCTGGTGGTCGCAGTTGTTGGTGCCCCACATCGACACGAACTTGCGCAGCAGGTAGGACTGCTCGTTGTTGTGCTTGGAGCTGCCGATCCAGAACACGGCGTCGGGCCCGGCCTGCTCGCGCACCTTCAGCAGCCGGTCGCCGACCTCGGTGATGGCCTGGTCCCAGGAGATGCGCTGGTACTTGCCGTCCACGAGCTTCATCGGGTAGCGCAGCCGGTGCTCGCCGTGGCCGTGCTCGCGCACCGAGGCGCCCTTGGCGCAGTGCGCGCCCATGTTGATGGGCGAGTCGAAGGCGGCGTCCTGGCGAATCCACACACCGTTCTGCACCACCGCCTCCACCGAGCAACCCACCGAGCAGTGGCTGCACACGGTGTGCTTGATCTCGACGGGCGAATTCGCCGGCGGCTTGGGCTCGGCGGCAACGGCAGGCTCGATGAACCGGTTGGCGATCGGTCGCGCCAGCAACCCGGTGGCGCCGGCCGTCAGGCCCGCGCGCACCAGCAGGCTGCGCCGCGTCAGCCGGGTCTTGGCGACGGCGGCGGTCTTGCGCATGAGCAGGCTGGACATCGGTACTTCCCTGTTTGTGATGACGGCCGCGGGGCGGCCTACAGCCGGGCGGCGCTGCGGTAGTAGCGGCGCGTGTGCTCGGTCTCGTGGTAGGTGGCGGGCCGCGGCGGCTGGGCCTCGGCCACGGGCGCGGCCGGCGCGGGCGGCGCCTCGCGGCCGCGCAGCGCGGCCACGGCGGCCACCGGCGTGCAGGCCGCGGCGGCCAGCAGGTTTCGGCGGGGAAGACGCAAGGGCATGACGGCTCCGTATCGGGTTGAAGGCGGTGGATCGGGGGGCAAGACAAGCGCCGGCGCTCAGGCCGGGGCGGCTTCGCTGCCCTCCAGCTCGAAGGCCTGCGCTTCCAGCTCCAGGAAGGCGCGCATGAAATCGGCCAGTGCGGCGTAGAAGCCGCCGGCATCGGCCACGGCGATGTCGTCCAGGCAACGCCCGGCCCAGGGCGCGATGTGGGCAGCGAAAAAGGCGTGCTGCTCGGCCGGTGTGCGCCGCGGCAGGCCCGGTGCGCCGGTGATCAGCACGCGCATCACCTCGCACAGCGCGCCCAGGTGGTCCTCGGGCTCGCCCACGCCGGCGCGGCGGCGCAGGCCCAGCACGGCCAGCGTGCGGCGCAGTTCGGCCAGCGGCGTCTCCATCAGGAAGCCGGCCAGGTACAGGCTGGCATAGGGATTGAGCAGGGGCTGGCCGGCGCTGGTGAACAGCGCGTCGAAGCGCTCGCGGATCGCGTCGCCCTCGCCGCGCGCGGCCTGGCGCAGCGCATCCCAGGCCCGTGCCAGCGGCGTGCGCTCCTCATCCGGCAGCGCGGCGCCGTCCAGCGCCGGAGCCTGCGCGAGGTTGTGCAGCAACTCGTCATCGGGCGGCGCCAGCAGCAGCCGCGCCAGCAGGGCGTACAGGTCCGCACGCGACTGCTCGTGCGGCGGCAAGGGTGTTTCCAGCGGGTGCAACGACATCAAGGCACTCGAATTACTGCGGTGCAATACAGCAGTTCGCGTGCCCACCAAGCCCCAAATGGGGAGTTTCCCGGGGCGGGCATGCCGGGATTAGGGCAGGGGCTGCGCCTGGTTTAGCGAATCGAGCCGCCGCTTACGTCTGAATACGCCGACGAGGCCAAGCACGGGAGTAACTTGCGGCGCCTTCGAATCATAGAGAGCTGGCCACCCCGCCCAGCGAGCGGGCCGAGGAGTGCCGCATGAGATTCTTGTCGTGGAGCTTGGCCGCTCTTGTGATTCAAGGTTTTCAGCCCTTGGCCGTCGAGGCTGCGCTGCCGAAATACCGGATCGATGCCATTGCGCCGGTCGTAGGCATTCCCCATATCCTTGGCGGCATGAATGACCTCGGCACTATTTACGGCAGCGTCTACGACCAGCCCTCCGGCTTTTCAGGAACTTTTATTCGCGAAAAAGACCAATACCGCTCGCTGGGCACCCTGGGCGGCCGATTCAGCGTGCCCGTCGATCTCAACAACCGGGGCCAATTGATCATCAATGCCTACGGCATGAATGGCGGCGACGGCTCCGCGCCCTTCATTTACCGCGACGGGCGGGTGAACCCAATTCCATTGCCCGCGGGCGCCATCGCCGGCAGCGCCACGGTGCAGGACATCAACGATGCGGGCCAGATTCTGGGCTGGGCCCGGACTTCCGGCACGGCGGGAGCCTATTTCGTCCACGACAGCCGCGGCAGCCGTTTCCTGGACACCGGCACCTTGCCCTCCGCGCGCCTCGCCGTTCTCAATGACAAGGGTGAGATATTCAGCGTGGTCGAAGATGGCGCCAGTGGCGAGAGCCGGCTCGCCATTTACCGGAACGGTGATTTCACGCTGCTGCCGCCGCTGCCCGATGTCCCCTCGGACAGGGACAGCATCCGTTATTTTCCCCTGGCGCTGAACAACGCCGGGCAGGCCCTGTTCACCATTCTCAGCCGGGCTGGCCGCGACTCCGTGGATCTCACTTTCGTCTACGGCCAGGGCCAATACACGCAGTTTGGCCCCAACCTGTTCTTCGGCGTGGACATGAATGAAAAAGGCTGGGCGGTGGGCAGCCTGAGTTCGGAAGAAATCGAGCCTCCGCCCGACCGCATCGCGGTATTCAGGGACGGCGAATTTGAATATCTCGACCGGTTGGTGCGGCCCGCCGATGCCGGCAAATGGACCTTCTGGAATTCCTATGCCATCGACGCGCGCGGCCGGATATTGGGCCGGGGCAGCCTGGGCAGCTTCATCGCCACGCCGGTGCCCGAGCCTGCCACGGCGTTGCTGCTGGGTGCCGGGATCGGCCTGATCGGCGTCGCGCTGCGGCGGCGCGCGGCCTGATTTGCACTGGCGCGGGCACCGTCTTTCCCGGTTTTTCCCTGCGGCTCGGCAACCAGGTCGGCACCGGCCGCGCCTTTCCTTCCCAAAGGTCTTGCATGAAAAACCTCCACGTTCGTCTGGCGGCCCTGGCCCTGGCGATGTCCGCGGGGCTGGCGGCCCAGGCCGCGCAGCCGCAGTACCGGGTCCAGAACCTCTCCAGCCAATGGCCCAGCGGAAGGATGTGGGGCTCGGTCGGCCTCAACAACGAGGGCACCGTGTTCGGTTCGCTGCAGGAGGACGCGGGCCGGCCGGGCCAGCCCTTCCTGGTCCACCATGGCACCACGAAGCTGCTGGGCGCGCTGGACGGGCCCTGGGCCATCGCTCGCGCCATCAACGACCGGGGCGAGCTCACCGGCATCGCGGCGTCGCAGGGCAGCGGCGCCTGGCGCCCCTTCCTGTATCGCCGCGCAGAGATGGTCGAGATACCGACGCCGCCGGGCGGCCGCTATGCCCAGGGGCTCGACATCAACAGCGCCGGCCAGGTGCTGGGCGTGGCCGGCCCGAGCCTCCAGGAGGCCTTCTCCCGGCCGTTCATTTACGACGGCACCCGAACCCGCTTCCTGGACCTTCCCGAGGGCTACAGCCTGGAGCGGCTCAATGACCGCGGCCAGATGCTGGGCACGGCCTTCGATGCGCGCACCGGCATCACGCGGCCCTTCCTCTACGAGGACGGGCGGATCACGCTGCTGCCGCTGCTCCAGGACGCGCCGATGCCGCAGGAGCGCGCCGTCCTGCGGGGCATCGACTTCAACAATGCCGGCCAGGTGCTGGTCCGGCTGACCGACAGGGCGGACCTCACCGGCCGCAACGTGTCGTCCTATCTCTACAGCGACGGCGCCTACACGCGCATCGGCCCGGCCGGCAGCTTCGAGGCCGTGGACATCAACCGCAAGGGCTGGGTGACCGGCACCCTCACGGCCCCGGACTGGAGCGGCCACCGGCCGGCGCTGTATCGGGACGGCCGCCTGCTGGACCTCAACGACCTGCTCGTGCCGGCCGGTGCCCGCAACGGGGAGTTGCGTTCCGCGTTGGCCCTCAATGACCGCGGCCAGATCCTCGGCACGGGTAACCGCGGCCACTACCTCGCCACGCCGGTGCCCGAGCCCGCCACGCCGGCGCTGATGCTGGCCGGGCTGGCCATCGTGGGCACGGTGCTGCGCCGGCGCAGCGCCGTGCGGTGAGGGACTGCGACAGGCCGGAGGGCGCACGCCCGGCGTCGGCGGCCCGGTCCCCGCCTTCACGCCGGCCAGTCCACCCGTACCCGCAGCCCGCCCAGCGTTTCCGAACGTGCCACTTCGACCTGCGCGCCATGCGCCGCGGCGATGCGGCGCACGATGGACCAGCCCAGCCCGCTGCCGCTGGCGCCGCTGCCCAGCACGCGGAAGAAGCGCTCGCCCAGCCGCGCGCGCTGCGCCTCGTCCAGGCCCGGGCCGCTGTCCTCCACGCACAGCCGCGCGCCGCCCCCTTTGCCACGCGCCAGCGTGACCTGCACCCGTGCGCCCGGCGGGCTGTAGCGGATGGCGTTGTCCACCAGGTTGCGCAGCAGCACGGCCGCCAGCGTGGGCTCGGCGCGCACGCGGCAGCCCGGCGCGGCGTCGAGCTCCAGCTCCTGGCCTTGGTCCAGCGCCGCGGGCGCCAGGTCGGCCAGCACCTCGCGCGCCAGCTCGTCCAGCGCCACGGGCTGCAGCGCCGGCGCGCCTTCGGCCTCCAGGCGCGACAGCGTGAGCAGCTGCTCCACCAGCCGCGTGGCGCGCTCGCAGCCCTGCAGCACCGCCTGCAGCGCGTGGCGGCGCGGGCCTTCCTCCTGCGCGCCCAGCGCCACCTGCGCCTGGGTGCGGATGGCCGCGATGGGCGTGCGCAGCTCGTGCGCGGCATCGGCCGTGAAGCGACGCTCGGCGTCCATGAGCTGCGCGATGCGCTCGAACAGCCGGTTCAGCGCCAGCAGCATGGGCGCCATCTCGCTGGGCAGCGCCGTGCCGGGCAGCACCAGCGGCTGCAGCGCGCGCGGGTCGCGCGCGGCGATGGCCGCGCGCATGTCGCGCAGCGGCGTCAGGCCGCGGCGCACCGCCCACCACAGGCCGGCCGCCATCAGCGGCAGCGCCAGCAGCACCGGCCATAGCATGCCGCGCAGCAGGGCCCAGAGGATGTCCCGGCGCGAGTCGTCCTGCTCGGCCACGTAGACCCGCAGGCCCGGCACCTCGCCCTCGGTGGAGAACACGCGCCAATGCGTGCCGTCGAAGGCTTGGTCGCTGAAGCCGGGGGTGAAGCGCGGACCGCCCAGCGGCTCGCGCGGCGCCTGGGCCGAGCGCACCCACAGCGTGTCGTCGAGCCAGACCTGGATGGCCACCCGCGGCGCGTAGCGGTGCAACGCGGGCAGGTCCACCTCGTCGTCCTCGTCGGCGTCATGCGCCTGCGACAGCAGCAGCGCCGCGGTCTGCGCCAGGTGGGCGTCGAACATCTCGTCGAGCTCGTGGTGCACGTCGCTCCAGGTCAGTGCGGCCGTGGCCAGCCACACCGCCGCGGCCAGTCCCAGCACCAGCGCCAGCAACCGCGCCTGCAGCGAAGCCAGCGGCCGCATGTCAGGGCGCGGGCTGCGGCGCCAGGCGGTAGCCCACGCCGCGCACGGTCTGGATCAGCCCGGCGCCGAGCTTGCGGCGCAGGTGGTGGATGTGCACCTCCACCGTGTTGCTCTCGACCTCCTGGCCCCAGCGGTAGAGCTGCTGCTCCAGCTGCTCGCGCGACAGCACCCGGCCGTTGCCCAGCATCAGCGCGTGCAGCAGGTCGAACTCGCGCGTGGACAGCGTCACCGGCGCGCCGTCCAGCGTCACCGTGCGCGTGGCGGCATCGAGCACCACGCCCTGCGCCTGCAGCCGCTCCTGGGGCTGGCCGGCGGCGCGGCGCACCAGCGCGCGCAGCCGCGCCGCGAGCTCCTGCAGGTCCACCGGCTTGACCACGTAGTCGTCGGCGCCGGCATCCAGGCCGCGCACGCGCTCGGGCACGGCGTCGCGCGCGGTGAGCACCAGCACCGGCAGGTGCACGCCGGCGCGGCGCACCGCGGCCAGCACGTCCAGCCCGTCCAGGCGCGGCAGCCCCAGGTCCAGCACCGCCGCGGCATGCACGCCGGCGCGCAGCTCGCGCTCGGCGGCCACGCCGTCGCGCACCCAGTCCACCTGGAAGCCGAGCTGGCCCAGCCCGGCCTGCAGCCCATCGCCCAGCAGGGGGTCGTCTTCCGCCAACAGGATGCGCATGCGGTGTCAGTCTCCGTCGTTGCCCAAGAAACAGGAATTCGGCCCGAAGGTACCCCGCCTGAGCGGCGCGGCGGCTTCAGTCGTCATCGCCGCCATGGTGAGAGCGCGTCGCGTGCGCGCGGCCCTGCTCCAGGGCGGCCCCTTGCGGCGCCTGCTGCCACTGCCAGGTCCAGAAGGCCAGCACCGCGGCCAGCAGCAGCGCCGCCAGCGGCCCATGGTTGCGCACCAGGTCCGGTCCGCGCCCGGCTTGGCGGCCGCGCCTTCAGCGCGGGATACGGATGAAGCGTTCACTGAAGTTTCCTTCCTCGGCCCGCTGGTGGCAGGCCGCGCAGTTGGAGCGGCTTTTCACGGCGGCGCGCTGCCACGAGGCCGCGGGCAGCATCCCCGGCGGGTAGGCCACGTGGCAGCTGCCGCATTCCTGGCGGTAGGCGGGCAGCAGCGGCACGCCGCGGTGGTCGTCGGCCAGCACGGCCGCGGGCAGCAGCAGGCCCGACAGCGCCGCGATGCGCAGCCGGATCGTGGTGGTGGCGCTCATGGTTGCACGCTCATCAGCCAGGCCAGCACGTCGGCCTTCTCGGCACTGGTGCATTCGCGCGCGAGCACGTCGCGGCAGTTGCGCCTGAACCATTTCTCGACCTTGGCCTCGTCGGTGAAGCGGCGCGGGTTGAAGGCCGGGGCCAGCGGGGCGATGCGCCGGCCGGTGGCGGCATGCTCGCCCTCACGCGAGGGCGGCATGCCGTGGCAAGAGGCGCAGCTCCACTCGCCGCCATGGCGCTGGGAGAAAAGCTGCTGGCCGCGCGCGGCCTGTGGTGCCTGGCCGGACTGCCGGCCGTAGCCGGCCAGCAGCTCGGCGGCCGTGGTGGCCTGCGCCACCGATGCGGTCAGCGCCAGCAGCGCGGCGGCTGCGGCGGGCTTCCAGGTTGATGCATTCACTGGGCATTCCTCCTGGACGCCATGGTGGGCAGCAGGACTTATCGCCTTCTTAACGCTCCAACCGTGCCGAGGCGGCGCACCGTTGCGCGCGGCCCGGCCCCCGGGCCGCAGCCCCGGGCCGGAGCTTCAGTAGCTGCGCTTGGTGCCGGTGAGCATGGCCCGCACCAGGCCGACGCGCTCCAGCCGGCCCAGCACGATGGCGGCCAGGGCATGCACGCCCGCGGCCCAGATCAGCACCTCGGCCAGGCCCTCGTGCAGCTCCTGCAGCCACTCCTCGCCCCAGAACGCGTCCGTGCCCTGCAGCCAGCCGGTGACGCCCAGCGCCAGCACCAGCGCCATCAACGTCAGCATCATCAGCGCGCCCAGCGGGCTGTGCCCCAGGTAGGTCGGATGCCGGCCCTGCAGCAGCGCGCGCGCATGCTCGTGCACGCGCGCCGGCGTGGGAAAGAAGTCGGCGAAGCGGGCGTGGCGGCTGCCGACGAAGCCCCACACCACCCGCGCCAGCACCAGCGCGGCGGCGGCATAGCCGACCCAGCGGTGCGGCGCCTCGCCCTCCTCCAGCACGAACTGGTCGAGCAGCACGCAGCCCACCAGGCTCCAGTGGAAGACCCGCACGAACGGGTCCCATACCGCCACGGCGCCGGGGCTCCCCTGCACAGCGGTGTTGTCCATGGCAGGCCTCCTCGGGCTCATGGCCTCACTTCTGCTCCAGCACCGCGCCCGTGGCCGGGTCGAAGTAGATCTCGACCTTCTTGCCGCTCTTGTCGTGGCCGTAGATCTCGTAGCAGTTGCCCTTGGTGACCTTGAAGGTCTTGATCTGGTAGCCCTGCTTTTCCAGATTGGCCTTGAAGTCGGATTCCTTCATCCACTGCTCCTTGGGCACGTTGCAGGTCGGGGCGGCCATGGCGGTGCCGGCCAGGGCCAGCAGGGCGGCGAAGAGGATCGAATGCTTGGTGCTCATGGAAGGCTCCTTGGGTGTCCTGGAGGGGCGACATGCCCTTCCGGTAAGAGCGATTGAAGCGCAGCCGGATTAACGCTCCCTGAATGGCATCGGCGCCCGCGCGGGGGCCGGCGGCGGCACACCGCTTGCCGCCCGTGCGGCGCCCTGGCCGTTGCCGGGGCACCTTCCTCCGGAGCCTGCGATGGACCTTCCCCGCACCGCCGTCATCACCGGCGCCTCGGCCGGCATCGGGCGCGCCACGGCGCGCGAGTTCGCCAGCCAGGGCTGGAACGTGGCGCTGCTGGCGCGCGGGCGCGACGGGCTCGACGCCGCGCGCGCCGAAGCCGAGTCGCTGGGCGTGCGGGCGCTGGCGCTCAAGGTGGACGTGGCCGACGCCGACGCCGTCGAGGCCGCGGCGGCGCAGGTGGAGGCCGAGCTCGGGCCCATCGACGTCTGGGTCAACGACGCCATGGCCACCATCTACGCGCCCGCGCTCGAGATCGACCCCGAGGACTTCCGCCGCGCCACCGAGGTCACGTACCTGGGCGCGGTGTGGGGCACGCTGGCGGCGCTGCGGCGCATGCGAGCGCGCAACCGCGGCTGCATCGTGCAGGTGGGCTCGGCGCTGGCCTACCGCTCTATCCCGCTGCAGGCGCCCTACTGCGGCGCCAAGGCGGCGCTGCGCGGCTTCACCGACTCGCTGCGCTGCGAGCTGCACCACGAGCACAGCCGCGTGCACCTGACGATGGTGCAGCTCAGCGCCTTCAACACGCCGCAGTTCGACTGGGGCCGCACCACGCTGGCGCAGCAGCCGCGGCCCATGGGCAAGGTGTTCCAGCCCGAGGTGGCGGCGCGCGCCATCGTCTGGGCCGCCACGCACCGGCGCCGCGAGGTGTGGGTGGGCTGGCCCGCGGTGCAGGCCATCGTGGCCAACAAGCTCGTCCCCGGCCTGCTGGACCGGCTGCTGGCCCGCAGCGCCGTCAAGGGGCAGAGCACCGGCGAGCCGCTGCCGGCCTACCGGCCCGACAACCTGTGGGCCCCGGTGCGCGGCGACCACGGCGCGCATGGCCGCTTCGGCATGGAGGCGCATCCGCACAGCCTGCAGTGGCGGCTCGACCAGCAGCGCGGCCGGCTGGGCGCGGCAGCGCTGCTGGGCCTGGCCGCGCTGGGCGCCGCGGGGCTGTGGGCGCGGGGCCGGCGGCGCTGAGGTCCGGCGCGGGGCCGGGCCGCCTCACACATCGGCCAGCACCTGGAAGCCGCCCTGGAGCATGCGCCGCGCGTCGAAAGGCAGCTCCTGGCCGGGCTGCAGACGCGGGTCCTTCAGGGCGCGCGCCCGGCCCTCGTCGCGCACCGCCTTCGACGGCCACACGATCCAGGAGAACACCACCGTCTCGTCCGCCCGGGCCAGCACCGCGCGCCGGAAGTCGGTGACCGGCGCGGCGGGCACATCCTGGCCCCAGCACTCCACGACGCGCAGGGCCCCGTAGTCCTTGAACACCTCGGCCGCCTGCACGCACAGCGCGCGGTACGCCTCCTTCTGCTCGGTCGGCACGGGGACGACGAACCCATCGATGTAATGCATGGCAGCGCTCCATGGCGTTCACGGGCTCCGGCCGGAACCCGAGGCGGACCGAGCTTGCGACGCGCCCCGACCACGGCGCTGTAAGGCCGTGTATGAGCCGCATCTCCTTATGCTGCGACCGCACATGAAGAGCGCCCAGCCCGTGGGGCGGCCACGGCATGGCGGTTGCCCCCGGGCCACGGCGCCGCCACCCGGGCGGCAGCCTCACCGAGGAGACCCGCATGCCCTCCCCTTCCCTGGCCCGGTGGGCCGCCGCGGCCCTGGCCGCCGCCTGCGCCGCCCCGGTGGCGGCGCAGCAGCCGCTGGAGCATGGCTACGCCGTCGTGCGCCGCCTGGCGCCCGCGCAGGCCGAGTTCAGCCCCGCCATCGTCAACCGCCTGAAGGTGCCGCCGGGCTTTCGCGTCCAGCTCTTCGCCTCGGGCCTGGGCAAGCCGCGCATGCTGGAAGTGGGCCCCGACGGCACCGTCTACGTCACGCGCCGCGACAAGGGCGACGTGCTGGCGCTGCGCGACACCAACGGCGACGGGCGCGCCGACCAGCTCCGCACCTTCGCCACCGGGCTGAAGGACGTCAACGGCATCGCGCTGCAGGGCGGCGAGCTGCTGCTGGCGGCCTCGACCACGGTGTGGCGCCTGCCGCTGGCCGGCGGCGCACCGCGGCCGATCATCCGCGGCCTGCCCGACGCCGGCCAGCATGCCAACCGCATGGTGCGCGTGGCCCCGGACGGCACGCTGGTCGTGTCCGTGGGCAGCAGCTGCAACAACTGCGCCGAGGGCAACCAGCTCGAACGCGCCACGCTCATCCGCTACTCGGCCTCGGGCGAGCGGCTGGAGGTGATCGCCAACGGGCTGCGTAACACCATCGGCTACGACTGGCACCCGCGCACCGGCGCGCTGTGGGGCATGGACCACGGCAGCGACTTCCGCGGCGACTGGACGCCGCCCGAGGAGCTCAACCTGATCCAGCCGGGCAAGCACTACGGCTGGCCGATCTGCTGGGGCGCGCGCCAGGTGGACACGCTGGCCGAGGCGCGGCCCAGCCAGGTGGCGCTGCGCCCGGGCATGAGCAAGCCCTCGGGCGACGAGATCACGCGCGAGGCCTTCTGCGCCCAGACCGAGCCGCCGGTGCTGACCCTGCCGGCACATGCCGCGCCGCTGGCCATGCTGTTCTACCGCGGCACGCAGTTCCCGGCCGAGATGCGCGGCGACGCCTTCGTCGCGTTGCGCGGCTCCTGGAACCGCCGCGACCCCAAGGGCTACAAGGTGGTGCGGCTGCGCTTCGACGCCGGCGGCCGGCCGCTGGCCTTCGAGGACTTCCTGACCGGCTTCCTCAATGCCGACGGCAGCGTGCACTACGGCCGCCCGGTCGGCCTGGCCTGGCTGCCCGACGGCTCGATGCTGGTGTCCGACGACAGCAACGGCGCCCTCTACCGCGTCAGCCACGGGCGCTGAGCCGGACGCGGCGCCACGGCCCCTGGCCCGTTCCAGCGCCGGCCTGGGTGCGCGCCTTGCCCCGGGTGGGCAAAAAACGGGCACCCCTGCATGGAGAAGCACCATCCCGGCTGGACCACGCTGCCGCGGCGCGCGCCGCTGGTGCTGTTCGCGGCCGGGCTGGCGGCAGCGGGCGCGCTGGGCGTCTGGCAGCACCACGACAACACCGCCTTCGTGCAGGAGCGGCTGCAGACCGCGGCCGGGCAGATGGCCGACGCGCTGCGCCGGCGCATGCAGACCTACGAGTACGGGCTGCTGGCCACGCGCAGCGCCATCACCACCGCCAACGACACGATGGGCGCCGTCACGCGCCACCAGTTCCAGCGCTACGGCCTGTCGCTGGACATGCCGCGCCAGTTCCCGGGCGCGCGCGGCTTCATCTTCATCCGCCGCGTGCCCGCGGACCAGGAGGACGCCTTCGTGCAGCAGATGCGCGACGAGGGCCTGCCCTACTTCCAGTTGCGCCAGCTCCAGCCGCACGCGGGCGAGCGCTTCGTGGTGCAGTACGTCGAGCCGCTCAAGGGCAACGCCCCGGCGCTGGGCCTGGACATCGCCTCCGACCCGCCGCGCCGCGACACGGCGCTGGCGGCCCTGCGCAGCGGCGAGCCGCGCCTGACGCCGCCCATCACGCTGCCGCAGGCGCCCGACCATGCCGGCCGCTCCTTCGCGCTGCTGGCGCCGCTGTACCGCGGCGTGCTGCCGCCGGAGCCGGCGCTGCGCGATGCGCAGACCATCGGCTGGGCCGCCGTGACGCTGGTGGCCGACGAGGTGCTGCAGGACTTCGACATGGCCGACGGGAGCCTGACGCTGGCACTGAGCGACGCCACGCCGCCGCAGGCGCCCAGGCGCTTCCACACCGCGCCGGGCTGGACCGAGCCGCCCGCCGGGGCGCTGGTGGCGCGCGTGCCGCTGGAGCTCTACGGCCGGCGCTGGCTGGTGGAGGTGCAGCCGCAACCGCCCTTCGTGGCCCGGCTGCACCTGCGCGAGCCGCTGGCGCTGGCCGCCGCGGTGACGGCCGTGGCGGCGCTGCTGGCGCGGCTGCTGGCCGGCGCGCAGCGCGCCGCGCAGCGCGAGCGCGTCATCCTGGAAGAGCGCGCGCGCATGGCGGCGGTGGTGGAAAGCTCGCACGACGCCATCGTCGGCCACCGGCTCGACGACACCATCTCCAGCTGGAACCCGGCCGCGGAGCGGCTGCTGGGCTGGCACGAGGGCGAGGTGCTGGGCCGCGCGCTGATGGAGCTGACGGTGCCGCCGTGGCTGCGCGAGCAGGCGCAGCAGGTCAACGAGCGCATCCGGCGCGGCGAGGACGTGCCGCCGTTCGAGACGCTGCGCCTGGACCGCGACGGCCACCTCGTGGACGTGTCGCTGTCGGTGGCGCCCGTGCGCGACACGCAGGGCCAGGTCGGCGGCGCGGCCACCACGCTGCGCGACCTGCGCGCGCAGCGCGCGGCGCAGGCCCGCATCGTGGAGCTCAACGTGACGCTGGAGGCGCAGGTGCAGCAGCGCACGGACGAGCTGCGCGCCATCCTGGCCAGCGCCGGCAGCGCCATCATCGGCACCGACCTGGCCGGGCGCATCACCACCTTCAATCCCGCCGCCGAGCTGATGCTGGGCGTGAGCGCGGCGCTGGCGCTGGGGCGCTCGATCCTGGACTTCTACGACCGCGAGGAGCTGCGCGAGAACGCCTGGCAGTTTCCGCAAGTGGTGCACGACAACGCGCACCAGCTGCCCGCGTGGTTCCAGGCCGCGCTGCGCCGGCGCGACCGCCCGGCGCCGGTGCCGGGGCTGCGCAGCGAGTGGACCTACGTGCGCGCCGACGGCACGCGCTTTCCGGGGCTGCTCAACGTGAGCCTGCTGCGCGACGCGCGCGAGCGCGCCGTGGGCTTCCTCACCCTGATCGCCGACCTCACCGAGCGCAAGGCGATGGAGGAGGCGCTGCGCCGGCGCACCGCGGAGCTGGAGGCGCTGGCCGCGCGCGAGCGCGCCATCCTCGCCGGCGCGGGCAGCGCCATCGTCGTGACCGACGCCGCCGACCGCATCACGCTGTTCAACGCCGCCGCCGAGCGCCTGACCGGCCGCGGCCAGGCCCAGGCGCTGGGGCAGCCCGCCACGGCGCTGCTGTTCGATCCCGAGGAGCTGCGCGAGCGCCACCGCGCGCTGCAGGACGCCTTCGGCCGCGCGCTGGAGCCGGGCGAGGTGTTCATGGCGCGCACGCGCGGCGCCGAGGGCGGCGTGTGGCAGCTGCTGCGCGCCGACGGCACCCGCGTGCCGGTGCTGCTGGAGGTGCGCACGCTGCGCGACGGCCGCTCGCACGGCGGCGGGCTGATCTACGTGGCCGTGGACCTCTCCGAGCGCCAGCGCCTGGAGCAGCAGCTCAAGCAGCGCACCGAGCAGGCCGAGGCCGCCAGCCGCGCCAAGAGCGCCTTCCTGGCCAACATGAGCCACGAGATCCGCACCCCGCTCAATGCCGTCATCGGGCTGAGCCACCTGCTGCAGCAGATGCCGCTGGAGGGGCGCCAGCGCGAATTCGTCGGCCACATCGGCGCGGCCGGGGAACAGCTGCTGGCGCTGGTCAACGACGTGCTGGACCTCTCCAAGATCGAGGCCGGCGAGATGACGCTGGAGCAG
>NZ_JABBFW010000070.1:1485-3958 GCF_012927045.1 Azohydromonas caseinilytica
CAGATCCTGAAACCGCATGCATACAAAAAGTCGGAGCCCTTCGGGGTGACGGCGTACCTTTTGTATAATGGGTCAGCGACTTACATTCAGTGGCGAGCTTAACCGAATAGGGCAGGCGCAGGGAAACCGAGTCCGAACAGGGCGATTTTTAGTCGCTGGGTGTAGACCCGAAACCAGGTGATCTATCCATGGCCAGGATGAAGGTGAGGTAACACTTACTGGAGGTCCGAACCGACTAGTGTTGCAAAACTAGCGGATGAGCTGTGGATAGGGGTGAAAGGCTAAACAAACCTGGAGATAGCTGGTTCTCTCCGAAAACTATTTAGGTAGTGCCTCAAGTATTACCGTCGGGGGTAGAGCACTGTTATGGCTAGGGGGTCATGGCGACTTACCAAACCATTGCAAACTCCGAATACCGATGAGTACAGCTTGGGAGACAGAGCACCGGGTGCTAACGTCCGGACTCAAGAGGGAAACAACCCAGACCGCCAGCTAAGGTCCCCAAAATTGGCTAAGTGGGAAACGAAGTGGGAAGGCTAAAACAGTCAGGATGTTGGCTTAGAAGCAGCCATCATTTAAAGAAAGCGTAATAGCTCACTGATCGAGTCGTCCTGCGCGGAAGATGTAACGGGGCTAAGCCAGTTACCGAAGCTGCGGATGCGCCAGCAATGGCGCGTGGTAGGAGAGCGTTCCGTAGGCCTGTGAAGGTTCCTCGTGAGGGGGGCTGGAGGTATCGGAAGTGCGAATGCTGACATGAGTAGCGTTAAAGGGGGTGAAAAGCCCCCTCGCCGTAAGCGCAAGGTTTCCTACGCAACGTTCATCGGCGTAGGGTGAGTCGGCCCCTAAGGCGAGGCAGAGATGCGTAGCTGATGGGAAACAGGTCAATATTCCTGTACCGGTTCGTAGTGCGATGTGGGGACGGAGAAGGTTAGCTCAGCCAACTGTTGGAATAGTTGGTTCAAGCCCGTAGCCGTGGTCTCTAGGCAAATCCGGAGATCTGAGGTGAGAGGTGATAACGAGGCCGCTTGCGGCCGAAGTGAGTGATACCCTGCTTCCAGGAAAAGCCACTAAGCTTCAGCTACGAGTCGACCGTACCGCAAACCGACACTGGTGCGCGTGATGAGTATTCTCAGGCGCTTGAGAGAACTCTGGAGAAGGAACTCGGCAAATTGACACCGTAACTTCGGAAGAAGGTGTGCCCCCGGTAGGTGAAGTGCCTCGCGCATGGAGCTGAAATGGGCCGCAGAGAATCGGTGGCTGCGACTGTTTATTAAAAACACAGCACTCTGCAAAGACGAAAGTCGACGTATAGGGTGTGACGCCTGCCCGGTGCTGGAAGATTAAATGATGGGGTGCAAGCTCTTGATTGAAGTCCCAGTAAACGGCGGCCGTAACTATAACGGTCCTAAGGTAGCGAAATTCCTTGTCGGGTAAGTTCCGACCTGCACGAATGGCGTAACGATGGCCACACTGTCTCCTCCAGAGACTCAGCGAAGTTGAAATGTTTGTGATGATGCAATCTCCCCGCGGAAAGACGGAAAGACCCCATGAACCTTTACTGTAGCTTTACATTGGACTTTGAACAGATCTGTGTAGGATAGGTGGGAGGCTTTGAAGTACGGTCGCTAGATCGTATGGAGCCGTCCTTGAAATACCACCCTGGTGTGTTTGAGGTTCTAACCTTGGGCCCTGAAGCGGGCTTGGGGACAGTGTATGGTGGGCAGTTTGACTGGGGCGGTCTCCTCCCAAAGCGTAACGGAGGAGTTCGAAGGTACGCTAGGCACGGTCGGAAATCGTGCTGATAGTGCATTGGCATAAGCGTGCTTGACTGCGAGACTGACAAGTCGAGCAGGTGCGAAAGCAGGACAAAGTGATCCGGTGGTTCTGTATGGAAGGGCCATCGCTCAACGGATAAAAGGTACTCTGGGGATAACAGGCTGATACCGCCCAAGAGTTCATATCGACGGCGGTGTTTGGCACCTCGATGTCGGCTCATCTCATCCTGGGGCTGTAGCCGGTCCCAAGGGTATGGCTGTTCGCCATTTAAAGAGGTACGTGAGCTGGGTTTAAAACGTCGTGAGACAGTTTGGTCCCTATCTTCCGTGGGCGCTGCAAGATTGAGAGAGCCTGCTCCTAGTACGAGAGGACCGGAGTGGACGCACCTCTGGTGTACCGGTTGTCACGCCAGTGGCATTGCCGGGTAGCTAAGTGCGGAAGAGATAACCGCTGAAAGCATCTAAGCGGGAAACTCGTCTCAAGATGAGTCTTGCCGGGGCCTTGAGCCCCCTGAAGGGTCGTTCGAGACCAGGACGTTGATAGGCTGGGTGTGGAAGCGCGGTAACGCGTTAAGCTGACCAGTACTAATTGCCCGTGCGGCTTGACCCTATAACTTTGACCCAGCGGTCAAGGTAGAGAATTCAAGGTTGTTGCCCGAAAGAAGGCGACGCAATCAATGAGCTGAAGTCGACTCTAT
>NZ_JABBFW010000071.1 GCF_012927045.1 Azohydromonas caseinilytica
CAAGCCTGATGACCATAGCGAGGTGGTCCCACCCCTTCCCATCCCGAACAGGACCGTGAAACACCTCAGCGCCGATGATAGTGCGGATTCCCGTGTGAAAGTAGGACATCGTCAGGCTAATATCCCAGCCAAACGCCCCGACCAGAATATGGTCGGGGCGTTTCGCTTTGGCGGTTCTATGGAACAACAGCGATGCATTTATCACGGAAGTTGTTGCAGACTTGTTCGACACCAACTTCTGCAAATCGCTTGGGGCTTAGAGAAGCGCGCCGTCGAGAAGAACGTGCTGCGACAGCCGCTGGCTTACCTGGATCGAGCCGGCCAAGCGGCGCTCCTGCGCCGAGCTCAAGGCTCTGGCTGGGAGAGCGCTGTGGCAAGCGATGATGTGCCACCCGCAGCACGAGCGCTTGAGCGTAGCCGAGATGCTGGAGCACGAGCGGCTGCACCCCATGCCCATGCCGACACGCTTCGAGGGCTGCGTCGCAAAACCTGCCTGCATGTGTCACTTTCCGGCATATAGGAGCCGGCCTTTTTCAGCATATAGGAGCCACGTCGCAGGGCTCTCAGGACACCGGTGACGGCCGCCGGTTGTGGATGACGGTAGGGAGTTGCCGCGGTGCGCGGTAGCTCGTGCCGTCGAGCACCAAGCAGTAGGCGTTGTGGCGCATGCGGTCCAGCGTGGCGCTGGCCAGCAGCTTGTTGGCCGGGAACGCCTAGTCCCACTCCCCACTCCTGGAAGTCAAGGTTGCTGGTGACATGCGCTGGCGGTGCGACTCCGCAGTTGGAGACGGTGCTGGCGGCCTGCTTCGCCGGCTCCAGCGCCGCGGCGATCTGGGCTTCGTCGGGCAGCGGCGCCTCGGCGTCGAGCCAGCCCTGCACGGCGGCCAGTGTCCTGAATTGGGCCAGCTTGCGCGCCCCATGGTGTGGCTGCGTGCGAGTTCCCGGTCGGATGAGCCCCGCCGGATCTGCGCCAGCTCGGATTGGTACTGGAACATCTCGAACCTCCTTCGGCCCATCGCTGCCTCCGTGCTTGCCTGGATGGCACGCACTTCAGCACCGGCGCGGCCGGGCTCAGATCGAGGTGTCCGTCAGCCCTGGATGGCTCCTATATGCCGAAAACGAAGTGGCTCCATTACGGCGGAAACCCCGTGGCTCCATGACGCCGAAAACGCCGTGGCGCCTATACGGCGGAAAGTGACACGCACGAGTAGACCTGTAAAGGTGGCAGTGGCGCCTTGGAGAGCGCGTTGCCTTCCGGGCGCGTGAGCATCGGGCATGTGTTCAACGCGCTGCGACGTTTCATTGCCGCCCCGGTACCGCAGGCCGTATCCACCCGTTGCAGGTCAGGACGCCGCCGCTGGCCGACCCGGCCCGCTACGATTGGCCTAACCGGGGCAGAACGTCGGTGTCGTGAGACCTCGCGCTGACTACTGGAACAGCTGCTGCAGCCGAGGGTACCGACCGCGCCATGCGTTCGGTGAGCTGACAATTGCGCATGGCGAGTTCCCACTGCACGGAGACTTCGCTGGCTTTGACTTCAACATCGCGTCACTGTTAGACCGCAAGCCCGTGACGCAACTGGCAAGCTGCGAGTTCACCGAGGCCGCGCACAACGCCGTTCTCGTAGGCGACCCTGGAACTGGCCAAACGCATCTTTCGACCGCCATCGCACGGTGTGGCCAGCATCACGCGCCACGGCAAGTGCGTGCGGTTCTGCTCGCCCGTGGACTTGGTCAACGCGCTGGAGCGGGAAACGCCCCAGGGCAAGGCCCAGCGTTGCCCCAGCACTGCTGCGCACGACCTTGGTCATATTGAATGGGCTGGGGTACCTGACCTTCAGCCAGGTCGGCGGAGCCTTGCTGTTCAACCTGCTTTCCAAGCTTCACGAGTACACCAACGTGCTAATCACTACCAATCTCGACTTCGGTGATTGGTCAACGGTATTCATGGACGCAAAAACGACAACCAGCGCTGCTGGACCGCCTCAAGCACCATTGCTACGTCGTCGAAATCGGCAACGAGTCGGTCCGCTTCATGCTTAGTACAGAGCAGACCAAGCAGCGTATCACGGCTCGCGAACAGGCTCGTCGGACTGCCAGGACCTCAGTATTAGGCGAGATTGCTTGATGAGCCGCCGCGCGGGGCCAGACGTGAAGGCATTGCCTGCAGCGTCTGGTCCCGCGCCCTCACCAAAGCATCCGGGAGATCAAACACCAGAGTCAGGACCTGCGTTTATCCGCGGCCGGCCTTTAGAAACCGGCTTCCGCTTCTGGTTCAACGTTCAGTCGGCACGGTGGCTCAGAATTGTGTCGGCCTCGACAGGCTGGCAGTTACTTCGCACTTATGCGCTGGAAGGATTAACTTTATATCGTGCGCAATAATATTTTGCTCAAATGAGCGCTAGCATGCCGGCGTGCATTGTGCCTAAAGTTGCTTTCTGGTTGAATTTGACTCATCAAACTGCGGATTCGTCAATTTCTCCAGTTCGAATGCGCACAACTTGGTCTACTGAGGTTACAAATATTTTTCCGTCGCCTATCTTTCCTGTCTTGGCTGCTTTAACTATGGAGTCGATACAGCGCTCTACATCATTTTCTCGCACCACGACTTCGATTTTAACTTTTGGGAGAAAATCGACAACATATTCTGCGCCGCGGTACAACTCAGTATGACCCTTTTGGCGTCCAAAGCCTTTAACTTCCGTAACGGTTAGTCCAGATATTCCGACCTCGGCCAAAGCTTCACGAACTTCCTCGAGCTTAAAAGGCTTGATGATGGCGGTGATTTGTTTCATGGCATAGTTTCTTTGGTAAAGACAACATGGGTAGTTGACCACAGAAACACCGTACTCCGCGACATGAGGTGCGCTAGACCACAATTTTTTCTCATTCGTAGCAGGGCAACAACTGCTTCTTGTACGGGTGTTATGAAGACTGGCAACCAAAGTCCATGCTGGCCTAAGGGAGACATGAGCCAACGAGCGGGGTTTGGTCTAAGTGCTGTCAGCACTTCAAGCATGAGGTCGCTGCTTGCTGTTCAGAATTTCTGATGTAATTTCCGTCCTAGAGTTAAAGCGGCGATTTGGTCTAAAAGGAGATGCTGGATTTTGATGTCAAACGTCTCCTGGCATTGCTCAAGAGATCCATTGTTGTCAGTGAAATGCTTTAAAAACACATTCCATTTGTATTTGAATGCAGCGGTGATGCAAGATGCCAGCATTCTGTGGTAATGCTGTGGTCTGTTTGGTTTCTCGATATGGCTTGCTATGTGTCGGAATGGGGCGGAGGATTTTTGGGGTTCCGGCTTTCTATCGAATATGGTCCAATCAAGGTCAAGATTGAATGTCTATAGATTTTTGTTTTAAGGATGTGTTTTGATTTTCCTGAGGCGTGTTGTGCACCTTAGTTTTTCTCGAGCGGGAGCATGCTCTATCTTTACTGGATGAGCAGGAACCCGTACCCGAGGGATCGGAGCCAGGAGCAATAGGAGTTTGTGGCGCCATACCTCACGCTGATGAAGGAGAACGCGCCGCAGAGCGAGCACAGGTTGCGCAAGGTCCCCCCGCGTCAGAATACCTGTCGTCCCCATAGAACCAGGAAACCAGGGGGCGTAGGAAGAAGTGATCAGTGGCTCGTTTCGGACAGGCATTCAAGGACAGGGCGGTAGCGAGGTTGCTGCCGCCTG
>NZ_JABBFW010000072.1 GCF_012927045.1 Azohydromonas caseinilytica
ACGAAGTCAAAGCGTAGTGTCTTGACCTTTCGCCCTGCCTTTATCGCTTGCCACTGAATTAGCCAACCGTCTTTTTCAGTCAATTCGCGTATTGCTGGCTCAATCATTTTGCGCCGAATAGCTGCAAAGTCATTGATCTGTTTTTCTGTAGCATCCATTGAAACAGCAAAATCTTCAATGCTATATTCTGCCCATCCAGTAGATTCAAAACACGACAGCAATTCAAGCAGCTTCCATGAGTAGTTAGATCGCAAGGCGCTGGCATGTCGTAGCTGGTAGCTGGTGAATTGCTCGTTCAATCCAACCAAGTGGGGCAATAAACTCGGCCACCAGTGAAGCTCTACCCAGCCTTCTCCTTTTTGATAATCTGCTTGCCCAACCCAGCGCATTTGTTTCTTTGTTGGTTCTATTGGCTTGCCACCACGCTTATGTGCAGGCTCATAAAAAGTAATGTATCTATCAAAAAGGTGTTTGGCGCCGTCTTGTAGCTGTTCGTATGCTGTATTGGGATCAACTTGGAAGGCCTTGGCATATTCCAAAGCCGTGATCCGAGTGCGTGGTACTTCACCAGCTGAGAGTGGCTGCCGACTATCAAGCTTTGACGCTGCCATAGCTACAAGGCGCTTTTCAGCGAGCGTAAGACCGTGCCCCGCTCGCGTTAGCGCAGTGCTCATGTTCACGTAGCGGTCGCCCGCAGGGCGTTCCAGATTGGCGACGTCGTATCCCGCAAGTTTGCGGGCGGCGACAGCAACTTCTTTCGGGCTCTTTGACTTAGCCATTTCTGCCGAACTCCGGGTTTTTCTGCCGTCAACGAACAATGGCAGAGTAACACTTACCTGCCGTTGTTGGTCAATGGCAGAGTGTGGATAGCACCCGGAAAAAGGCAGATGAAACCCGGAAAAAGGCAGATGAAACCCGGAAAAAGGCAGAGTTCAGGTGCTCACCCTCTAATTAACGCGCGCGCGCCCGATACAAAAACTCTATAAACCTGAAAAACGCGCCTGCCTGCTGTCCAACGCTCAGCGGACAACTTGGAGGCTGTGGATAGGACCCGGAAGAAGGGAGAGTTGCCGGGGGCGCTCTAGCGCATCTATGGCGGCGCTTTCACTCCAGGGCCCCCAAGGGGGCCTGACCATTGCGCGCTGACGCGCGCACGCCCCCCGCTACACCCCCCAGCCCCCTGCTACACGCAGGGGGAGAAACAGCCATGCGCCCGGAGGGAAAAGGCGGCTTTTCCCGGGGCTTGAATGGTCCCCGCCTTGCCGCAGCCGCAGGCATGGATGCACGGATTCAGTTGGAAGCAGAGCGCAACAGCTTGGAGGTGGAGCTCTTAGCGCTTGAGCGGGAGTGGCTGCAGGCACTGCAAGAACGCAGTGATGCGACAAGCCGCCTGAGCCTGCACATCGAGAGCCTGTTCACCTCGCTGGAGTTGGTGAACGTCGAACTGGCCGCAATTCGTCACCGTGACGAATCAAGGCGCTAAGGGCTGGTGGCTAGCCGATCCTGGGTCCGCCCCGGCTGTGCGTGCGCTGCTGCTGGATGAGCTTCTGCTGCTCCAGCACGAGTCGCTGCCCAGGTGTTGCACGCTCGTAGCGCAGGGCCTCGTTCCAGTCCTTGCCGTGGCCCGGATAGATCCGCTGCCTAGCCTGTCCTAGATGCGCGCTCAACTGCTCACCGGCTCTGTCGTTGCTGAAGGCCGCCACGACGGTCAAGCCCTCCTGACGCACCCGGTCGGCTTGCTTCTTTGCTTCGGTCGCAGTGCTTCCGGCCAGCGACATAACGCGACCTTCAAAGCCCAGCTCGTAGAGGCTCAAGGCCTCGATGGCTGAGCCCACGAAAGCGACCTTCTGCGGCGCTCCGCGTGCCGTGAGCAGGGTAAAGGGCTGTCTCGCTCCCCGGACGCCGTGAAACGGCATCTCGCCCGTGCCGTGCAGCTCGACGCCTTCACCGTTGCCCAGCACGAACACCGCGTTCGCGAAGCGATCCGCGTAGAGCTTTCCAAGCTCACAGAGCTTGTCCACCAGCTGCGCGCCCAGGCTGCGAATTTCGGTGAGGTAGTGCCTCACCCTCGGCCAATGGTCCTGGGAGGGCTCTGGAGGCGCGTAGACGCGTTTTGGAGCCCTTGCCGCGGCCTCGGTACGTCCGCGCATGTCCGCGACTACCTGGGACAGCACAGGCGCCGTGCCGAACTCGCTGGCCAGCAGGTTCACCGCGCCCTTGAAGTCGGTCTGCTCGATGAGCCTGACCAGGTTGACCGCGCCGCTGCCGCCCCACCCCAACTCATGCGCGTTAAACGTCGCACCGTTCACCGTGAGGCGGCCCGCCGGCGTGCGCCAGGTCGTCCGCTCCTTGGCGTCGCGCTCGTAGCCCAGGCGCTCCAGAACGGCCTCCAAGGGCAGATCGTGAGGAACGATGGCCTTGGCCCTCAACTCGACCAGCCGGGCCTCTCTGGCGGCCTTGGCGGCCTTCTCCGCGTGGTGCTGCTTGGCTGCCTCCAGCGCTGGCGCGTAGGCGGCCTGAACGTGCTTAGTGATCCGCTGTGCTATTAACTCTGGCGTTTCGTAGTCGCTGGTTATCAATCCCTTTCTCAAAATCTTGGGCTGCACACCTTCCGGTGTGACTTGGATGTGCTGAACTGGCTCCTGAATCTTGGCGTAATACTGCTTGATGGTCTGATGCTTAGCCTTGCTGCCTTCGATGCCCCGTTCCAGGCTGAACCGTCGGCCTACCTTCTCGGCAAACTCGGTTTGCATCAAGCTTAGCTTTTCACGCCCATCGAGGAAGTACGAGCAATTGAGCCGGCCTCTAGGGTCAATTGGAACCACGTAGGCAGTGCAATGCGGGCTGGTTTCGTCGTACTGCCGATTAAAAGCAATGACGTTTTCTTCACCGTGACGTAATCGCAGCCACTTTTCTGCCGCATCGAAATAGGCTTCTCGCTCCTGGGTGGATTTTTCCTTGAACCATTCGGGAGAAGCGCCGATGAAATACTCAACCGCCAGGACCGCATTTTTCCGAACCGTCGGCACCGTCGCCAGCCGGGCATTCACACCCGCAATGACTTCGCGGGCCGACTGGGCGCCGGTAGTCCGGTTGTGGCCCGTGCGCTCCGGGTCGGCGTTGGGGGTCTGACGCTCGCGGAACGTGTGGCGCGCGCTGCCGCCGACGTTGCCCAGAGAGGTCAGCTTGGCAGTGCGGAGGATCGCGTAGGCCATGGGCCATCGTAGCCGCGCCGCAGCGAAGCGCAACGCTTCTGTACTCACTACGGAATTTGCTGCGCAAATTCCTCCGCTCGGCAGGCGCTGCGCCCTGCACCCGCTAGGCCGCCTGGCGGCGTCCAGACCGCACGGCCTGCTTCCCTTGCGGGTTGCGCACGAAGTCAAAGCGTAGTGTCTTGACCTTTCGCCCTGCCTTTATCGCTTGCCACTGAATTAGCCAACCGTCTTTTTCAGTCAATTCGCGTATTGCTGGCTCAATCATTTTGCGCCGAATAGCTGCAA
>NZ_JABBFW010000073.1 GCF_012927045.1 Azohydromonas caseinilytica
GCTGCGCTACGTGGTCAGCGACGGCACGGCCAGCACGGCGGCGACGCTGGCGCTGGAGCTGGGCGCGGTCAACGACGTGCCCGAGCTCACGGGCGAGCAGCCCACGCTGGCGCAGGGCGCCGAGGACACGGCCTACACCGTGAGCCTGGCGCAGCTGCTGCAAGGCTTTGCGGACGTGGACGGCGAGCGGCTGGCGGTGACGGAGCTCACGCTGGACCACGGCACGGCGGTGCAAAACGCCGACGGCAGCTGGACCCTCACGCTGGAGGAGAACTACCACGGGCCGCTGACGCTCGCCTACGGCGTGAGCGACGGCACCGACACCACGCCGGCGACGCTGGCGCTGGAGGTGGGTGCGGTCAACGACGCGCCGGTGCTCAGCACCGAGCCGGCGCTGCTGCCCTGGGCCAGCGAGGACACGGCCTACACCGTGAGCCTGGAGCAGCTGCTGCAGGGCTTCACGGACGTGGACGGCGACATCCTGTCGGTGACGCAGCTCACGCTGGAGCACGGCACGGCGGCGCAGAACGAGGACGGCAGCTGGACCCTCACGCTGGAGCACAACTACCACGGGCCGCTGACGCTGAGCTACGCGGTGAGCGACGGCAGCACCAGCACGGCGGCCACGCTGGCGCTGGAGGTGGGCGCCGTCGATGACGCGCCCGAGCTCAGCGGCGAGCCCGCCACGCTGCGCGCCGCCGTCGAGGACACGGTCTACACCGTGACGCAGGCGCAGCTGCTGCAGGGCTTCACGGACGTGGACAGTGCCGAGCTGTGGGCCGTGGAGCTCACGCTCGACCATGGCTGGGCGGCGCAGAACGAGGACGGCAGCTGGAGCATCACGCTGGAGCCGGACTACCACGGCCCGGTGACGCTGAGCTACCTGGTGGCCGACGGCGAGGTGGCCACGCCGGCCACGCTGGCGCTGGAGGTGGGCGCGGCCAACGACGCGCCGGTGCTTGGCACCGAGCCGGCCTGGCTGGAGCCCGGCGCCGAGGACAGCGCCTACACCGTGAGCCTGGAGCAGCTGCTGCAGGGCTTTGCGGACGTGGACGGCGACCGGCTCTCGGTCACGGCGCTGACGGTGGACCATGGCAGCGCGGCACAGAACGCCGACGGCAGCTGGACCATCACGCCCGAGGCCGACTACCACGGGGTGCTGGTGCTGAGCTACGAGGTCAGCGACGGCGTGCAAAGCGTGCCGGCCGCGCTGGGGCTGGAGCTGGTACCCGTCAACGACGCGATGGTGCTCAGCGGCGAGCAAGCCGTGCTGGAGCCCGGCGCCGAGGACGCGCCCTACACCGTGAGCCTGGAGCAGCTGCTGCAGGGCTTCACGGACATCGACGGCGACGCGCTGTTCGTGAGCGAGCTCACGCTGGAGCACGGCACGGCGGCGCAGAACTGGTGGGACGGCAGCTGGAGCATCACGCCCGAGGCCAACTACCACGGGCCGCTGACGCTGCGCTACGTGGTCAGCGACGGCACGGCCAGCACGGCGGCGACGCTGGCGCTGGAGCTGGGCGCGGTCAACGACGTGCCCGAGCTCACGGGCGAGCAGCCCACGCTGGCGCAGGGCGCCGAGGACACGGCCTACACCGTGAGCCTGGCGCAGCTGCTGCAGGGCTTCACGGACGTGGACGGCGAGCGGCTGTCGGTGACGGAGCTGACGGCCGACCACGGCACGGCGGTGCAAAACGCCGACGGCAGCTGGACCATCACGCCGGTGGCCGACTACCACGGGCCGCTCACGCTCGCCTACGGCGTGAGCGACGGCACCGACACCACGGCGGCGACGCTGGCGCTGGAGGTGGGCGCGGTCAACGACGCGCCGGTGCTCAGCGCCGAGCAGGCGCTGCCGACCCCGGGCGGCGAGGACACGGCCTACACCGTGAGCCTGGAGCAGCTGCTGCAGGGCTTCACGGACGTGGACGGCGACCAGCTCTGGGTGACGGCGCTGACGGTGGACCACGACCACGGCACGGCGGTGCAAAACGAGGACGGCAGCTGGACCATCACGCCGGTGGCCAACTACCACGGGGTGCTGACGCTGGTCTACGGCGTGAGCGACGGCACGGTCACCACGCCGGCGACGCTGGCGCTGGAGCTGGTGGCCGTCAACGACCTGCCCGAGCTCAGCGGCACGGCCGCCGCGCTGCCCGCCGCCGTCGAGGACGCGCCCTACACCGTGACGCAGGCGCAGCTGCTGCAGGGCTTCACGGACGTGGAGGGCGCCGCGCTGTGGGCCGTGGATCTCACGCTCGACCATGGCTGGGCGGCGCAAAGCGAGGACGGCAGCTGGAGCATCACGCTGGAGCCGGACTACCACGGCCCGGTGACGCTGAGCTACGGCGTGAGCGACGGCATCGACACCACGGCGGCCACGCTGGCGCTGCAGGTGGGCGCGGCCAACGACGCGCCGGTGCTCAGCGCCGGGCCGGCCTGGCTGGAGCCCGGCGCCGAGGACCTGCCCTACACCGTGAGCCTGGAGCAGCTGCTGCAGGGCTTTGCGGACGTGGACGGTGACCGGCTGTCGGTCACGGCGCTGACGGTGGACCATGGCAGCGCGGCGCAAAACGCCGACGGCAGCTGGCGCATCACGCCCGAGGCCGACTACCACGGGGTGCTGGTGCTGAGCTACGAGGTCAGCGACGGCGTGCAGAGCGTGGCGGCCACGCTGGGGCTGGAGCTGGTGCCCGTCAACGACGCCATGGTGCTCAGCGGCGAGCAGGCCGTGCTGGAGCCCGGCGCCGAGGACCTGCCCTACACCGTGAGCCTGGAGCAGCTGCTGCAGGGCTTCACGGACGTGGACGGCGACGCGCTGTTCGTGAGCGAGCTCAGCGTGGACCACGGCACGGCGGCGCAGAACTGGTGGGACGGCAGCTGGAGCATCACGCCCGAGGCCGACTACCACGGGCCGCTGGCGCTGAGCTACGTCGTGGGCGACGGCGTGGCCTCCACCACGGCGACGCTGGCGCTGGAGCTGGGCGCGGTCAACGACGCGCCCGTGCTCGGCGGCGAGCCCGCCGTGCTGGAGCCGGGCACGCAGGACGCGGCCTACACCGTGAGCCTGGAGCAGCTGCTGCAGGGCGTCACGGACGCCGACGGCGACACGCTGGCCGTGAGCGGGCTCAGCGCCGACCACGGCACGGCGGCACAGAACGCCGACGGCAGCTGGAGCATCACGCCCGAGGCCGGCTACAGCGGCGCGCTCACGCTGAGCTACGGCGTGAGCGACGGCACCGACGTCACCGAGCTCACGCTGGGCACGGAGCTCGCGCCCAACCCGCATCCGGAGCTGTTCG
>NZ_JABBFW010000074.1 GCF_012927045.1 Azohydromonas caseinilytica
CCCTTCCCGCAGCTGCTGCCCACCGACCCCATCGAGATCGGCGGCGCCGTCATCAGCGTCACGCAGATCCTGATCCTGAGCATCACGGCCATGGTGCTGGCCGCGCTGCTGTTCCTGGTGAACAAGACCAAGCTCGGCCGCGCCATGCGCGCCACGGCCGAGAACCCGCGCGTGGCCTCGCTCATGGGCGTGCGCCCGGACTGGGTGATCTCGGCCACGTTCATCATCGGCGCGGCGCTGGCCGCGGTGGCGGGCATCATGTGGGCCGCCAACTACGGCACCGTGCAGCACACCATGGGCTTCCTGCCGGGCCTCAAGGCCTTCACGGCCGCGGTGCTGGGGGGCATCGGCAACCTCGCCGGCGCGGTGGTGGGCGCGATCCTGCTGGGCCTGATCGAGGCCATCGGCGCGGGCTACCTGGGCGAGCTCACCGGCGGCGTGCTGGGCAGCCACTACGCCGACATCTTTGCCTTCATGGCGCTGGTGCTGGTGCTCACGCTGCGCCCGCAGGGCCTGCTGGGCGAGCGCACGGCCGACCGGGCCTGATCGCGCCGGAGAACGACTCATGAAAAACAAGCTTGTACTGTTCCTGATCGCCGCGATCGGGCTGCTGGCGTTGCCGCTGGTGGCGCAGGAGTTCGGCCAGGGCTGGGTGCGCATCATGGCGCTGGCGCTGCTGTACGTGATGCTGGCGCTGGGGCTGAACATCGTGGTGGGCTACGCCGGGCTGCTGGACCTGGGCTACGTGGCCTTCTACGCCGTGGGGGCGTACCTGTTCGCGCTGCTGTCCTCGCCGCACCTCTCGGAGAACTTCCCCAATATCGCCGCGGCGTTTCCCGACGGGCTGCACATGCCCATCTGGATCATCATCCCGCTGGCCGCAGCGGTGGCGGCGCTGGCGGGCATCGTGCTGGGCGCACCGGTGCTGCGCCTGCGCGGCGACTACCTGGCCATCGTCACGCTGGGCTTTGGCGAGATCATCCGGGTGTTCATGAACAACATGGAGTACCCGCTCAACATCACCAACGGCCCGCGCGGCATCAGCCAGATCGACCCGATGCACATCTTCGGCTTCAGCTTCGGCAAGCCGCTGACCATCGGGGACTACACCATCTCGCCGGTGGTGCTGTACTACTGGCTGTTCCTGGCGCTGGTGGTGTTCACGGTGGTGATCTGCCACCGGCTGGAGAACTCGCGCATCGGCCGCGCCTGGATGGCCATCCGCGAGGACGACGTGGCCGCCAAGGCCATGGGCATCAACGTGCGCAACATGAAGCTGCTGGCCTTCGCCATGGGCGCCACCTTCGGCGGCGTCTCGGGCTCGATGTTCGCGGCCTTCCAGGGCTTCATCTCGCCGGAGTCGTTCTCGCTGATGGAGTCCATCATGATCGTGGCGATGATCGTGCTGGGCGGCATTGGCCACATTCCGGGCGTGATCCTGGGCGCGGTGGCGCTGTCGGCCCTGCCTGAAATCCTGCGCTATGTCGCCGGGCCGCTGCAGGCGGCCACGGGCGGCCGTCTGGACGCGGCGATCCTGCGCCAGTTGCTGATCGCGCTGGCCATGATCGGCGTGATGCTGTCTCGCCCGCGCGGCATCTGGCCGCCGCCGGAGCACGGCAAGGCGGCGCCCACGCCGCCTGATACCAAGTCCACCGCCAACGTCACCAAGGAGCGCACGGCATGAGCGGCAACACCGTGCTCAAGGTCAGCAGCGTGAGCAAGCGCTTCGGCGGGCTGCAGGCCCTCTCCGAGGTGGGCATCGAGATCAAGGCCGGCCAGGTCTACGGTCTCATCGGCCCCAACGGCGCGGGCAAGACCACCTTCTTCAACGTCATCACGGGGCTGTACACGCCCGACTCCGGGGCATTCGAGCTCGGCGGCGCGCCCTACAAGCCCAGCGCCGTGCACGAGGTGGCCAAGGCCGGCATCGCGCGCACCTTCCAGAACATCCGCCTCTTTCCCGACATGACGGCGCTGGAGAACGTGATGGTGGGCCGCCATGTGCGCACGAGCTCCGGGCTCGTCGGCGCGGTGTTTCGCACCAAGAGCTTCCGCGACGAGGAGGCGCGCATCCGCGCGCGCGCCCAGGAGCTCATGGACTACGTGGGCATCGGCCGCTATGCCGAGTACAAGGCGCGCACGCTGTCCTACGGCGACCAGCGCCGGCTGGAGATCGCGCGGGCCCTGGCCACCGACCCCAAGCTCATCGCGCTGGACGAGCCCGCCGCGGGCATGAACGCCACGGAGAAGGTGGTGCTGCGCGAGCTCATCGACCGCATCCGCAAGGACGGGCGCACCATCCTCATCATCGAGCACGACGTGAAACTGATGATGGGCCTGTGCGACCGCGTCACGGTGCTCGACTACGGCAAGCAGATCGCCGACGGCACGCCCGCCGAGGTGCAGAAGAACCCCAAGGTGATCGAGGCCTACCTCGGCGCCGGCCAGCATTGAGGAGCCGCGCATGACCACCACGACCAATCCCCCGATGCTCAAGGTCAACGGGCTCAAGGTGGCCTACGGCGGCATCCAGGCCGTCAAGGGCATCAGCTTCGAGGTGCGCCAGGGCGAGCTCATCAGCCTCATCGGCGCCAACGGCGCGGGCAAGACCACCACGCTCAAGGCCGTCACGGGCACGCAGCCTATGGCCGCGGGCGAGATCGAGTTCCTGGGCAAGCCCATCCGCGGGCGCGGCGCCTGGGACCTGGTGAAAGAAGGCCTGGTGATGGTCCCCGAAGGCCGGGGCACCTTCACGCGCATGACCATCACCGAGAACCTGCAGATGGGCGCCTTCATCCGCAAGGACCGCGAGGTGGAGGCCGACATCGACAAGGTCTTCGCGCTGTTTCCGCGCCTGAAGGAGCGGCGCAACCAGCTCGCCGGCACCATGAGCGGGGGCGAGCAGCAGATGCTGGCCATGGGCCGCGCGCTCATGGCGCGCCCGAAGCTGCTCATCCTCGACGAGCCCTCGATGGGGCTGTCGCCGATCATGGTGGACAAGATCTTCGAGGTCGTGAGCGACGTGCACGGCCAGGGCATGACGGTGCTGCTGGTGGAGCAGAACGCCAGCCGCGCGCTG
>NZ_JABBFW010000075.1 GCF_012927045.1 Azohydromonas caseinilytica
ATGGCTCGATCACAGCCCAGAGCTCGTCGTCGATCAACGGTCTTGCCATGGTGAAACCTCGCCCAGTAGACGGTCTCACTCGGCATGCCAGCATCTACCGTGCCCGCATAAAGTTAGGGCTAGTAAGGAATCTCGCCCTTGCGCAGCTCCCACTCCAACCCATCGTTGTCGCCATAGAAGCAGTCCGCCACCACCGCTTCGAACATGACGCCGGATTGCCTGGCCTGCTCGATGAGCTCCATGGCAATCTGAGGCTTGGTGCGAAAAGCCGGGTCCTTCTCGCCCAAAGGCAAACGTGACTTGGGCGTGTAGGGTTGCGCGTGCAATGGCCAGTAGCAGCGCTCGTCGGCCCACAGGGTCGTCACGGCCACGATCCCGTTGTCGATCTTGCCGCGCGAGCCAATGTACTGGCGTGCCACGTGCGCCGTGGCATGGCCGTCCTTGCGGTCCCCCGAGTCATCCACCACGAGCACACCGCGCGCATGTGAGGCGAGCACCGGTTGCTCGGCCATCAACGCAAGCCGCTGCGCATTGATGGCTTGCGCATCCCAATCGGCTTCGCTCAGGAAAAACTGCAGTCGCTGCACTGCCGCCGCTGCGGGCCTGCACCACCGGCTCAGCCCCGGCCAGCGCCGTGAGAGTCTTGTTGCGGTCGTGCGGCAGCAGCAGCCCAGTGAGGTACGCCCGGAAGCTGCGCCGCTGGGCCAGGGTGTGGAACAGGTGGTCGAACCTCTTGGCGTAGTCCTCAAGAGGTCCGGGCGCCGGTGGGCATGGGCGTGGAGAAGTCATGACAATGACCTCCCAAACTACATAAAGCAATCGTCGTGCCTACTTCAAAAAAGTACCGCTAGGCGGGCATTTTTTTTGCTGTCAGCTTTTGATGCAGTCACGCACCCTGCAGGCTGCCTGAGGCAGCGGTTCCAGGGCCGCTGCCTTTACACCGAGCGGAGGTCGGCAATGGCTTTGAAGCGGATGACCAAGACGCAGGTACCGGTATCCTTTGGCGCTTTCAAGCCCGTAGGACATGTGGTGGTGGCATTCCCTGATGACCAAGCGGCACAACAGGCTGCGCGCGATCTGCGCGATCTGGGTCTTGGGCCCGAGGACATCCTCTTCTACACCGGCGACGAGGAAGGCCGCGAGATGCGGGAGCTCCTCGATGGCGTAAGTGGTACGGCCGAATTTGGTCACGAAATTGTGCTCATGCGTCGTTATGCCGAGCTGGCACGTGAAGGCTGCGGCTGGCTCATCGTCTTCGCCCCCGAGGATGAGCAGGCTATGCGAGTGGCCGAAGTCGCGCGCCACCACGGTGCGCGTATGGCCGAGCGCTACCACCGGTTGGTGGTGGAGGACATGCTGTAGCCGTCTACCAGACTTAGCCACAGCCCCTTCGGAGCTGTGGTGCACAAAGCACTCTACGACAGTCTTTACCACTGTCATCGCATACCTCCACTGGCACCCGGTGTGTCAGAGCTGGCAGCGTGCTTGCCATCTACTAGCCTTGTAAGGCTTAGCTGTCGAACAGACCGCTGGCGCCAGCCTTGGGCGCCACGCCCAAGTGCCGGTAGGCGGCGAGTGTGGCAATGCGCCCGCGCGGCGTGCGCTGCAAATAACCTTGTTGAATCAGGTAAGGCTCGATCACGTCTTCAATCGTGCCGGGCTCCTCGCCAATAGCGGCGGCCACGTTGTCAAGCCCCACGGGGCCGCCGTCAAAGCGGTGCACCACCGCTTCCAGCAGCTTGCGGTCCATGAGGTCGAAGCCTTGCGGGTCCACATCCAGCATAGCCAGCGCGGCGCTGGCGATGTCGCGTTCGATGGTGCCGTTGCCTTTGACATCCGCGTAGTCGCGCACCCGACGCAGCAGCCGGTTGGCGATGCGTGGCGTGCCGCGTGAGCGTCGCGCAATCTCCAGCGCGCCACCGGCATCGATGGGCGCGTCCAGCAGGCCGGCCGAACGCGTGACGATGCGAGCCAGTTCCTCGGGCGTATAGAACTCCAGCCGAGCCACGATGCCAAAGCGGTCGCGCAGCGGGTTGGTGAGCATGCCCGCGCGCGTGGTTGCGCCCACGAGCGTGAATGGCTGCAGATCCAGTTTGATCGAACGCGCCGCCGGACCTTCGCCGATCATGATGTCGATCTGATAGTCCTCCAGCGCCGGATAGAGGATCTCTTCCACCACCGGTGATAGCCGGTGGATTTCGTCGATGAACAGCACATCGTGCTGTTCCAGGCTGGTCAAGATCGCCGCGAGATCCTTGGGCTTTTCCAACACCGGACCTGAGGTCTGGCGCAGGTTGACGCCAAGCTCCGTGGCAATGATGTGCGACAGCGTCGTCTTGCCCAGTCCTGGGGGCCCGAACAGCAGCACATGGTCCAATGCCTCGCGCCGCTTGAGTGCAGCGCCAATGAAAATTTCCAGCTGTTCGCGCGCCTTGGCTTGGCCCACGTATTCGCGCAGGCCCTTGGGGCGCAACGCCTTCTCGAAGGCTTCCTCATTGGGCGAGCCCGGAGCGGCGCTGACGACACGGCGTGCCGGTGCACTCGCGAATTCGTCCGTCTGTATGCTCATACAGGTATTATCGGCCGCCATCACGCGCTGGATCACTGCTGGCTTTCAAGGCCATGCGCCACTACCGGGGCACAAGGCCGAGAGCAGTCTGTGATGCCCAAGTCCCACCGGCCGTACCCGGGGGAGTTTCGCCAACAGATCGTGGAACTGTTCCACGCTGGGCGCCTGCCCAATGAGCTTGCGCGAGAGGTCGGCTGCTCGGGACAGGCCGTCAGGAACTAGTGGGTCATCCGGCACGATGGGTGGAATTTAGTCATAACCGGTCTTGAGCGACGCAGCGGTCGAAGGACACACGCGCCTGAAGCCGCCAGTCGATGCATCCGCTCCCGTGCCCTGCGTCGCC
>NZ_JABBFW010000076.1 GCF_012927045.1 Azohydromonas caseinilytica
TGCCCAGCGGGCAGCTCCCCTTCACCGAACAGGCTGGGCTGGCCTTGTTCACTCCCTGCTGCGGACGGCGCTTGACTCATGCGCCCATTGTCCCGGCGGCCGGGAGATTCATTCACACCTTCTGAGCCCGCGGCCCCGGGGGCCGCCCATACCCATACAACACAGGAGACAAGCGATGAAGACCAAGCTCACCCGTAGGCTGCTGTGCGGCCTGATCGCGGCACCGGCCCTGCTGTGGGCCGGCGTGCAGGCGCACGCGGCCGACATCAAGGAGCGCACGCTGCGCTTCGCGTTCGTGCAGCCCAAGGAAAGCCACATGGGCTACGGCGCCCAGAAGTTCGCCGACCTCGTGGCCCAGAAGTCGGGCAAGAAGATGCAGGTCAAGCTCTATCCCAACGGCACGCTGGGCGGCGACCTGCAGACCGTCTCGGCCTTGCAGGGCGGCACCATCGACCTGACCACCATGCCCCCGGGCCTGCTGGTCGGCCTGAAGAAGGAGTTCGGGGCCTTCGACCTGCCCTTCCTCTTCAACGACTTTGCCGAGGCGGACGCGGTGCTCGATGGGCCCGTGGGCAAGCAGTTCATGGAGCGGCTGCCCAACGGGCTGGTCGGCCTGGCGTACTGGGACCACGGCTTTCGCAACGTCTCCAACAACCGCCGCCCGATCGCCAAGGCCGAGGACTTCGAGGGCCTGAAGCTGCGTGCCCTGCAGGCGCCGCTGATGATCGACACCTTCAAGGCGCTGGGGGCCAACGCCGTGCCGATGGCCTTCACCGAACTCTACGCCGCGCTGGAAAGCCGCGCCGTGGACGGGCAGGACAATCCCATCGTCGCGTTTGCCACCAACCGCTTCGACGAGGTGCAGAAGCACCTGTCCACCACGCGCCACGTCTACAACCCGCTGATGGTGATGGCGAGCAGGAAAGCGTGGGACAGCCTCTCGGCCGATGAGCGCAAGGTGCTCATGGACGCCGCCAACGAGGCCCGCATCGAGCAGCGGCGCGTCTCCCGCGAGATGGAGGCCAAGGCGCTGGCCGAGATCAGGAAGAAAGGCGTGCTCGTGACCGAGGTGTCGCCGCAGGAGCGCGAGCGCATGCGCGAGAAGGTCAAGCCCGTGACCGACAAGTACGTCAAGGAAATCGGCGAAGACGTCGTCAGCTCGTTCCACGCCGAGATCGACAAGGTGCGCACGGCGCGATGAAAGCGCCGGCCCGGCCCTGGGGCCGGGCCTGACGCTTCGCTCAGCGCAGCAGGTCGAACAGCGAGCGCGCCACCACCTTGGTGGCGCGGCGCAGGTCTTCCAGTTCCACGCGCTCATCGTTGCGCTTGGCGTGGCTTTCCAGCACGGTGCGCGGGCCGGCGCCATAGATCACGGCCGGGATGCCGCGCTCGCAGTACAGGCGCACGTCGGTGTAGAGCGGCGTGCCGGAGGTCGGGATGTCCTCGCCGAACACCGCGCTGCCGTGCTGGCGCAAGGCCTGTACCAGCGGGGCGTTGCCCGCCAGCGGCTGCATGGCGCGCGCCAGCAGGATGCGCTTGATGTCCACCTGAATGCCCGGGAAGGCGGTGGCCGCCTCGTTGATCACGCGCCGGATATCGGCCTCGACCTGCACCGGGTCCTCTTCCGGAATCATGCGCCGGTCGAGTTTCAGAACCACCTTGCCGGGCACCACGTTGGTGTTGGTGCCGCCTTCGATGCGGCCGACGTTGAGGTACGGGTGGTTGATGCCCGGCACCTTCGACTTCACCTGCTTGTAGAGCTGGTTCTGCGCGTACAGGGCGTTGAGGATCACCACCGCGCCCTGCAGCGCGTCCACGCCGGTGTCGGGAATGGCGGCGTGCGCCATCTTGCCGTGCACCGTCACTTCCATCTGCAGGCAGCCGTTGTGCGCGGTGACCACCTGGTAGCTGAAGCCCGCGGCCAAGGCCAGGTCAGGCTTGGTCAGGCCGTTCCTGAGCAGCCAGCCCGGGCCCAGCTCGCCGCCGAACTCCTCGTCGTAGGTGAAGTGCAGCTCCACGCCGCCCTTGAGCGGCGCGCCCAGCGCTTCGAGTGCACGCACGGCAAAGGTGAAGGTGGCGAAGTCGCTCTTGCTGACCGCGGCGGCGCGGCCGTAGAGCTTGCCGTCGTCGATTTCGCCGCCATAAGGATCGTGCGTCCAGCCCTCGCCGGGCGGCACCACGTCGCCATGGGCGTTGAGCGCCACGGTGCGGCCGCCGTCGCCATAGCGGCGGCGCACGATCAGGTTCATCACGCTCTCCATCCCGCCGGCCCTGACTTCGTCCTCTGGCACGACGTGCTTTTCCGCGTCGAAGCCAAAGCCCGCCAGCAGTTGCGCCGTGCGCTCGGCATGCGGCGCGTTGTTGCCCGGCGGCGTGTCGGTGGGCACGCGCACCAGTTGCTGCAGAAAGCTCACTTCCTCGTCGAAGTGCGCATCGATCCAGGCGTCCAGTTGAACGTACGGGTTGCTCATATCGGTCCTCGGTAATGGATCAGGCCAGTTGGCTCAACAGGCCATGGAAGGCCTGCACGCACAGCTCGGCGTCGTCGTTGGTGATGGTTTCCAGCGGGTTGTGGCTGATGCCCGCGTTGCCGCCGCGCAGGAACAGCATGGCCTGCGGCATGGCTTCGTGCAGCTTCATCGCATCGTGGCCCGCGCCGCTGGGCATGCGCCACACCGGCAGGCCCAGCGCTTCGACGGCCGTTTCCCAGCGCCGCTGCCACTCGGGCGCGCTGGGCGCCGCCGCGGCGCGCATGGTCTCTTCCAGCGTGA
>NZ_JABBFW010000077.1 GCF_012927045.1 Azohydromonas caseinilytica
CTGGACTCCCATCGGCGCCGTGACGCTCAACCCTGAGCGAGAGGCAGCCGTCGCGGCCCACTCGCTCACCCCGGATAAACGGCCTCTGGCTGCATAGTCCAGGCGACAGGTACGTTGACGCGCGCCGAGGTATTCAACGCACTGGGCTGGCTGGCTCGGGCCGGCGCACCGTGGAGAATGCTGCCCCACGACTTTCTGCCCTGGGTGGCCGTGTACCAGCAATTTTGCCGGTGGAACGAGGCGAGCTGCTTCGAGGCGATGGTCGGGGCATGCACTTCATCATTTGTGCCGGCCAGGGACTACAGGGGCACTCCAGCGTCGTGATATTGGACGGCCGCACGTTGCAAAGCAGCGTGGAAAACGGCGCGCGTGGCGGCTATGACGGCTACATGCGGCGCAAGGGCTCCAAGGTTTATATGGCCGTTGGGCTACTTCCACCTGCCCCGAAGGCGTACAAACATTGTGATTGTTGATTCCGCGATTGCACGTTAATTGATGTCCTGCCTGGGCGCGGCATCCGGCTGATGCTGTTGTGTGGCCGAGCGTCGTTGTAGTTGCGCCGCCAGCGGGCGATTTCCTCCCGCGTGCAACGACTCGAACCACTGCCGTTCGTCCCTGAGCTTGCCGGTGAAGCTTCCAAGGTAGGTCTTTTGCGTTGGGCTGCCAGCGTCGATAAGCCGGTGCTCGATTTCACGGTCTGCAGCCAAGCCAGCAGTGCCCGCGAAGTGAACTCCGGCCTGATGTTGCGTGCGCACCGCCTATGGCAAGCCACGGAACTGCCCAACGCGTTCCAGTACCCGCGTGACGTACTCACCACTGATGCCGTGATCTACAGCGATGTCGATGCATTCACGCTGAAGTCGTCCGCGATCATCCGGCATTTGATGCGCCGGCCATTGGCCGACGCCTGGCCCGCTCGGTCAGCTCCGACGCAGCGGCAACTCGCTCAAGAGGTCGCTCGGCTGCTGCAGCGCATCCTCGACGCGGAGACAGGTCCTGTCGACCGTGCCGAGTGAGGCGAACGAGCGCGTCACCACAGCCCATCGTGCCAAGCTCCCCTACGTCTACGTGCGCCAGTTGTCGCCGACGCAAGTCCGGCAGCATCAGGAGAGCACGGAACTGCAGTACCGGCTGGTCAACCGTGCTGCAGACTTCGGCTGGCCGCGCGAGCGGATCACGCTCATCGGCGACGATCTGGCGAAGTCGAGCGCCTCCAGCACCGAGCGGCAAGGCTTCCAACGCCTGATCGCCGAGATCGGCCTCGGCAAGGCTGGGCTGGGCTGGTGCTGGGCCTGGACGCATCGCGACTCGCATGTTGTCTCCCGCGCTTTTCCACCGCGTCTTTCCCAGGCAGTTTTGTGATCCAGGATGGGCGTCTGCCCGCACTGGGCCCCCAGGTGACGCAATGTGGGACGGTGGCGTAATGCGGGTGGGCAACGAAGACGGCCCGGGGATGCCGGGCCGTGTTGCTTGGTGAGAGAGCCGGGCCGGTTTAGAACGGCAGGCCGTCGTCCGGGGGCGGCGTGGGATCGAAGGGCAAGTTGCTGTGGCGTTGACGGCGCTGCCAGCGCTCGATCTGCGCCGCGTAGTGGTGGCGCACGCACTCCAGCAGCTGCTCCAGGATGTCGAGCGGCTGCACCGCGGCTTGGTTGGAGATCCTGGGCAGCAGCAGGCACAGCCGCGGCGCGGCGTCCATCTCGTAGTTGGTCAGCAGCCGCAGGTCTTCGAGCACATCGCAAGCGCAGGTGCTGCGCCTCGTCGACGACCAGCACGGGGTGAATGCGGCACTCGACGGCCAGGCGGCAGACCTCGGTGTGGATGGCGCGGTAGGCGGCGGCGCGGTTGCGCTCCACCGGCAAGCCCGAGCTGCCAGGCGATGGCCTTGTACATGTCCATGACATTCCCGGTGGACAGCGGCACGTAGAACAGCCGGTGCAGCCCCGGGTGCAGCGTGGCGGCGAGCCGGCGGCATGCCGTGGTCTTGCCCGAACCGACCTCGCCGGTGATCAAGCCGATGCCGCGCAGCTCCACCAGGTGGGTCAGCCGCACCTGCGCCTCGCACACGGCGCTGGAAGCGAACAGCTCGTCAGGCTCGAGCGCGCGCTCGAAGGGGTGGCGCGTCAAGCCGAATTGGGTCAGGTACATCACCGCTGCTTGTCGTTGGGACCTCGCAGGTGGCGCAGGGCCAGGCCCGTGGGGCGAGGCGCCGCGGCCGGCTTGGTCGGGCTCCAGGGTCTGGGTGGGACGGCGCCGGCGCTACGCAAGCAGTTGGCGCAGGCGTCGAGCGCCCGGGCACGCACGACGAAGCGCCCGTCGTGCCAGACGTCGATGCCGCAGGTGGCGGCGGTGGCTGCGGTCGTAGCGCAGCGTCACGGTCTGGCCCACGAGCGCGGCATCGAGCTCGAAGAGCCGGCCGTCGCCCATCCAGGCCCCGGTGCGGGCTGTGGTGGTACTTGCTCTCCACCCAGGCCCACAGCCGGCGGTTGAGGGCTTCGAGGCTGGCGGTGTCGGCCTCGGTCAAGGTGGGCAGCAGCTGTCAGCGAGCGGCATATACCGACCACTTCAGAGGCGGCGTAATCCGGCCACTCTGCGGGTGGTGGCGCTGAGCGGCGGAGTCGGCATAAACCGGCCAGTCCAGAGGCGGCATAAACCGGCCACG
>NZ_JABBFW010000078.1 GCF_012927045.1 Azohydromonas caseinilytica
GAGCGTCGGCATATACCGGCCACCGCGGCCGGCGCCGCGGGCGTCTCGAACCTGACCCCTTGGCTACCTTCCGAGCTTTTGCTCCAGGAGGTACGCCCGGTGGGACGCAGGAGGATCGAGATGTTCCAGTTCCGACAAGCGCTCGTCCGGCTTCGCGCGGGCGACACGGTGCGCCAGATCGCGCGCACCGGGCTCATGGGCCGCGACAAGCTCACCGCGCTGCGCGCGCTGGCCGACCAGCATGGCTGGCTCGATGCCGGCGTCGAGCTGCCCGACGACACGGCGATCGCGGCGGCGCTGGGTCCGCCGCGGCGAGCCAAGTCCACCGTCTCCAGCGTCGAGCCGCTGCGCGAGGTGGTCCAACAGTGGTTCGACGCCGGCGTGCAGGGCCGCGCCATCCACGCCGCGCTCATCCGCGAGCACGGCTACATGGGCAGCTACTCGGCGGTGCTGCGGATGCTGCGGCACATGCGCAAGGCCGCGCCACCAGACGTCACGGTGCGCCTGTCGTTCGCGCCGGGCGAGGCGGCCCAGGTGGACTTCGGCGCCGGACCGATGCTGCCCCATCCCGACGGGCGGCTGCGGCGCACCTGGGCCTTCGTGATGACGCTGTGCAGCAGCCGCCACCAGTACGTCGAGTTCGTGTGGGACCAGAGCTCGGCCACCTGGCTGGGCTGCCATCGCCGGGCCTTCGAGTGGTTCCACGGGGTCCCTGAGCGCGTCACGGTGGACAACGCCAAGTGCGCCATCGTCACCGCGTGCCGCCACGATCCCCTGGTGCAGCGCGCCTATGCCGAGTGCGCCGAGGGCTGGGGCTTCCGCATAGAGGCATGCCCCCCACGGGATCCACAGAAGAAGGGCGTCGTCGAGAACGGAGTCAAATACCTGAAGACCAACTTCCTGCCCACGCGCTCCTTCCGCGACCTGGCCGACTTGAACGCCCAGGTGCGCCGCTGGGTGATGGAAGAGGCCGGCGTGCGGGTGCACGGCACCACGCGCCAGAAGCCCCTGGTGCTCTTCGCCCTGGAGCGGCCACTGCTGCGACCGCTGCCGGCGGTGACGCCGGACCTGGGCACCTGGCACCGCGTCGTGGTGCACCGCGACTGCCATGTGCAGTTCGAGCGCGCGCTGTACTCGGTGCCGTTCACGCTGGTGGGCCACACGCTGTGGCTGCGCGCCACCGACACCACCGTGGCGCTGTACGAGGACTACCGGCACCTGTGCTCCCACGTGCGCGCGCTGCGCCCGGGCGAGCGCCGCACCGTCACCGACCACCTGCCGCCCGAGGCCCGTGCCTTCTTCGCCCACGACAAGCACTGGTGCCTACAACAGGCCCGGCACGTCGGCGCGCGCTGCACCGAGTTCATCGAGCGGCTGCTCAGTGACCGCATCGCCGAGCGGCTGCGTGCCGCGCAAGGCGTCATCGCGCTGGGCAGCCGCTACGGGGCGCAGCGACTCGAAGCCGCCTGCGCGCGGGCGCTGGCCCACGGCAGCGTGCACTACCGCACCGTCAAGACGATCCTGGCCAGCAACGCCGACTTGCAGCCGCTGGTCGAGGCCACCACGCCAGCGGCATACAGCCGTGCGCGCTTCGTGCGCTCGGCCGCCGAGCTGTTCGACGCCAAGGGGCCGTTGCACTGACCGGGCGTTCCTCTGCGCACACGGCACCCGAGGCTGTGGACGTGTGCACGGGGCTCCCTGAGGTCCACGGCCTCCCAACCGACGAGGAAGAAACCATGCTTCCCAACCCCATCCCCGAACTGGCCCCGCAACTCAAGCAGCTGCGGCTCTCCGGCATCCTGGACTCGCTGGAGACACGCAACCGTCAGGCGCTCGAAGGCAAGCTGGCTTACACCGAGTTCCTGGCCATGCTCATCGGCGACGAGATCGCCAGGCGCGAGAGCAAGAAGTTCGCGATGCGGCTGCGCCGCGCGCAGTTCCGCACCACCAAGACGCTGGAGCAGTTCGACTTCGACCGCATCCCCAAGCTCAACCGCCAGCTCGTGCACGAGCTCGCCAGCGGCCGCTACCTCAACGAGAAGGCGCCCGTCCTGATCGTCGGGCCCAGCGGCATCGGCAAGTCGCACTTAGCCCAGGCCTTGGGCCACTGCGCGGTGCGCCAGGGGCTGGACGTGGCCTTCACGACCTGCGCCGCGCTCACGCAGAGCCTCAATGCCGCCCGCGCCACCGGCAGCTACGAGCGCAAGCTCGCCGCGCTCGCGCGCGTCCCACTGTTGGTGATCGACGATTACGGACTGAAGCCGCTGCGCCCGCCGGCCGACGAGGACCTGCACGACCTCATCGCCGAGCGCTACGAGCAGGCGCCCATCATCGTCACCAGCAACCTCGACTTCGACGAGTGGGACCAGGCCTTCGCCTGCAACCGGCTGCTGGCCTCGGCCACGATCGACCGGCTGCGTCACAACGCCTACTGCCTGGAGCTGACAGGCCCGTCGTACCGTGATCCGCGGGTGCCCCCGCCGTCGAAGAAGGCACCGCAAGACAAGCCTGGCAACGCATCAAAATAAGCCTTGAAACGGAGTCGTTCGAGACGGCCTTCGGCACCGGCAAAGCTGGCCGGTATATGCCGACTCTGGGTGGCCGGATTACGCCGACGCGTGACAG
>NZ_JABBFW010000079.1 GCF_012927045.1 Azohydromonas caseinilytica
CAACCGCCAGCGCCGCCATAGCCGGCTGGGCAACGTGGCGCCAGCGGTCTTTGCGCGACAACATTTCCACAACGAAGGGGCGCGGGCGGCTTAAAAGTCGCTGTCCACTCTTGTCAGGACACCTCAGCTGACCCGTTGCCTCACGTAGTTTGCTACCCGCCAGGCTGTCCGGCGGGAGCGGAGCAACGTGAAGAAGCAGGTAAGCATGGCTACACGCAAAGAACTGATCCAGGCAGTGGGGGAGAGATACCGGGCAGCCTCGACAACAGACAAGACAAGGATCCTTGACGAATTCGTCGAGCTCGCGGGATACCACCGTAAGCACGCGATTCGTGTGCTGTCGCAGAAGCCCCGGGCAGAGACCTCGAAGGCACCTCGACAACGGGTGTACGACGACGCCTTCCGAGAGAAGCTTGCGCATTCCACTGATCGCGGACACCCATTCCAGGCTGATCGCGGACAGCGTTCCGCATGATCGCGGACACCCCGGGAGGGGTGCCTGAGTGACTGGCGCAATGGTAGTGCAGCTGCCCGCCATCAGCGTGGAACGCTGTCCGCCTTCGCATGGAATGCGGGAGCTGCACTATGTCAGCGGCACGCGGGCGGCGTCGGCGCAGCGACTCGCCCTTGAGCTCGATGATGTGCGCGCCGTGCAGCAGGCGGTCCATGATGGCGTCGGCGATGGTCGGTTCGGCCAACCATTGGTGCCAGGCGGTCGTAGGCAGCTGACTGGTGATGAGGGTGCTACGGCTGCCAACCCGGTCGTCCAGCAGCTCCAACAAGTCCTGGCGTTCCTGGGCAGTGATCGGAGCGATGGCCAGGTCATCGAGCACGAGCACGTCAAGCCGCGCCAGTTGCGCCAGCCGGCGGGTGAAGCTGCCATCACCGTGGGCCACCTGCAGCTCCTGCAGCAGCCTCGTGGCCCGGGTGTAGAGCACCGAGAAGCCTTGGCGCGCAGCCTGCTGCGCCAGGGCGCACGCCAACCACGTTTTGCCGCAACCGGTGGCCCCTGTGATGTGCAAGTTGCGGCCATGGCGGATCCAGTCGCCTTGGGCCAGGGCGGTGATGAGGTGGCGATCCAGGCCGCGGCTGGCACGCCAGTCGATGTCCTCCACGCAGGCGCTGCTGACCTTGAGCTTGGCGCTCTTCAACAGCCGTGCCACGCGCACGGCTGTCGCGCCAGTCCAGCTCGCGCTGCACCAGCAGCGCCAGGCGTTGTTCGAAGGGCAGTCCTTCAGCGGCGGCTTGGGTGGCGCTGTCGTTGAGCGCGGCGATCATGCCGTCCAGGCGCAGGCCGCGCAGTTGGTCCAGGGTGTGTTGGTGAAGCATGGGAAGGTCTCGTTGAAGGTGGGTGTCGATCCGGCGCATCAGTGGTGGCTGTAGTAGCCGGGCCCGCGCACGTTGTCGTGGACGGGCATGGGCGCCGCGGCGCCGCCCAGCGCAGCCGAGCCCTGCCGGTCCAGGCCGCATTCCAGGATGGACTTGATGCTGCGGTAGTGCGGCGCCCGGATGGACTGCGCGCGGGCGCAAGCCGCCTCCAGCCGCTCCTCGCCGTACTGCCGCGCCAGGCGCATCAACCCCAGGCAGGCGCGGTAGCCCTGCTCGGGGTGCGGGCGGTGCTCCATCTGCCAGCGCACCACGGCGGCGGTGGCCGCGCCGATGCGCTCACCCCAGCCGATGAGCGTGGCCGGCGACCACTCCCGGTGCGCTCGGTGCGACGCCGGCATGTGCTCGGCCACCGTGGTGAAGCCGCCGGCGCGGGCGCTGCGGGCGTGTGCGGCGATGCGCTGGCGGCGCAGCAGCACCTCCAGCGTCGTGGCCGTGACGCGCAGCTCCACCGCGGCGCCCACGTGCTGGTGCGGCACCGAGTAGTAGTGCCCCTCGAAGGCCACGTGGTAGTCAATGTTCACGCGCGCCGGCTTGAACTGCGCCAGCACCATGGGGTGCGGCGGCAGCGGCTTGAGCGCCGGCGCGTCCAGCGCCTCGAAGGCTGATGCCCGGCAGCCGGGCAGCTTCTTGAAGGGGCGCTGGTTCAACTCGGCCAGCAGCCCGGCTATTGCCGCGTTGAGCTCGCCCAGGCTGAAGAAGCGGCGGTGGCGCAGCCGCGCCAGAATCCAGCGCTCGACGACCTGGACTCCCACTTCGACCTTGGCCTTGTCCTGTGGCCGCCCGGGGCGCGCCGGCAGCACCGCCACGCCGTAGTGCTCTTCGAGCTCCTGCATCAGCCGGGCGGTCACGGGTTCGTAGGTGTCAGCGAGCGGCATATACCGACCACTTCAGAGGCGGCGTAATCCGGCCACTCTGCGGGTGGTGGCGCTGAGCGGCGGAGTCGGCATAAACCGGCCAGTCCAGAGGCGGCATAAACCGGCCACGGC
>NZ_JABBFW010000008.1 GCF_012927045.1 Azohydromonas caseinilytica
ATGCCGGGCATGGCGGCCCCGGCGAGCGCCTTGCAGCCGTCCACGGCCCACCCGTGCACCGTCACGGCTGGCCGCGTCAGTACCGCTCAACATGCTCGGTGCAGGCAAATCGTTCACAGCTTCTCAGTGCTTCACGCGTTCCCAGGCGTGGCGCACCGCGCCCTTCATGCGCTCCCAGGTGCCGCCGGGGTTGCGGGCTTCCCAGTCGCGGCGCACATCGGGTTCGAGCTGATCCCAGCTGCGGCCGGCGTAGCGCGGGTCGCTGCGCAGCGAGTGGCCGTAGCGGTAGGCCGGCTCGTAGTCCTCGTAGCGGCCGCCCAGCGAACCGAAACGCGTGGTGTAGTCGTTGCGGTAATCGTCGCTGTTGAAGGCGCCCGTGGTGGTGCTGCCGGGAATGTGCTCGACCTCGACCTCGGTGCTGCGCACCGTGTCGCGGATCTGCTCGGTGCGCTGCTCCACCGTCTTGCCCACGCGCACCTCTTCCACCACCCGCGCGGTCTTCTGCACCACGGGCTGCTCGGCGGTTTCGCGGACCTCGATGGTGCGGTCCTTCAGGTCCGCCAGGTCGGCTGCCGTGGCGGGCCGGTCCACCGGCCGGCGCTCCACCTCGGCGCGCTCGGCGCGCAGTTGCACGCTCTCGCTCACCGGGGTTTCGACCGTGCGCGCATAGACGCGCACGCCGCCGGTGCTCACCGCGCGCTTGCCCACCGCCAGCTCTTCCTGCACCACCGGGATCACGTCCTCGGTGCGGTCGGCCGTGCCCAGACGCGTGCCCGTGACGCCGGTCCCGACGGGCGCCGTCGTCGCGCCGGCAGCGCTGTCCACGTAGCGGGTCTCGCCTTCCGCGCGCCAGGCATCGACGCGCTCGTCCAGGTCCACGGCCCCGGCGTCCTGCAGCACATGGCGCACCCGTTCGAGCGTGGCCGTGTCGTCATCGTCGATGTCCACGCGCACCACGGCACCGCCGCGCCGCACGGCCTCGGCGTAATGGCCCAGCTCGCGGTCATCGTCCCCTTCGAACATGTCGGAAAAGAAGTTGCGCACGCGCCCCATGACGCCGGTGTCGGGATGGGTCACCGTGCCGTCGGCATGGGTGGTGCGCACATGGGAGGGATCGACCTCGCTCTGGGCCAGCGTCTGCATGGCGCGCTGCGCGTCCACTTCCGAAAGGAACACTCCAACGACGGTTTGCTTCATCTTGATCTCCTGCTGAGGTTGCGGGACCCCGTGACGAGCACGGGAGGTACAAGCTCCTATGGGCAAGGGCCGTTCCGCCGCGGTGTTCCCGTTCGCATCGGCCATGGCCTTTCGTCGTCCGAAAGCTACTTTGCTGACAGCTGCATCCGGCGGTACCGGGCTACCGGGGAGGCCGGCGTATCGGATGCATCAGGGTTTTTCAGCGGCGGTGAAGGGCATGGCAATTCGTTAGGGCGTGATGGCGGGCTCCAGGAGGAGACGGCTGGAGTGCTGGCGCGCAGCGTTGTGCACTGGGCGACAGCCCTCACCCCTGCCCCTCTCCCGCGATGCGGGCAAGGGGAGGCTGACGGGATTGGCGCTACGCGGCTGCGCGCTACCCGAGCTATCAAGACGTCAGTTCTCACGCTGTCGGCGCGCGGAAACGCTCCCGAGCTCCGACGCCGCCACATTCTCCTCGCCCGCTTGCGCGGGAGAGGAGCTGGGGTGAGGGCCTGCTCCGCTTGCAACCGCGGCAGCCAGACATTCAGCGCCGCACGCCAAAGACCCTGCTTGACCTTCCCATCATGGCAAGGTCCAGACTGCAGGCATCGATCAAGAGAATCCCGCCATGAACGCCGTCGTCACCCCTTCCCCGGCCGCCACCGCCGCCGCGCCCCGGACACTGCCCATCGAGGGCATGACCTGCGCCTCCTGCGTGGCGCGGGTCGAGCGCGCGCTGCAGCGCGTGCCCGGCGTGGCGCAGGCCAGTGTCAACCTCGCCACCGAGACCGCCAGCGTGCAGGCCGAGGCCTCGGTGCCGCTGCAGGCGCTGCGGGAGGCCGTGGAGCGTGCGGGCTACGAGGTCGCGCACCAGACGCTGTCGCTGCGCATCGAGGGCATGACCTGCGCCTCCTGCGTCGCGCGCGTGGAACGGGCGCTGCGCCGCGTGCCGGGCGTGCTGGAGGCTGAAGTGAACCTCGCCACCGAGGTGGCCACCGTCAGCGTCGCCGCGCGCGAGGCCGACGCCGCCGCGCTCATTGCCGCCATCGAGAAGGCCGGCTACGCCGCACGCCCGGCGGACGCCGCCGCGCCCGAGGCCGGCGCCGCGGCGCGCACGCTGCCCGAGTGGTGGCCGGTGGCGGTGGCCGCGGTGCTGTCCCTGCCGCTGGTGCTGCCGATGCTGGGCCTGCTGGTGGGCGCGCACTGGATGCTGCCGGGCTGGCTGCAGTGGGCGCTGGCCACCCCGGTGCAGTTCTGGCTGGGCGCGCGCTTCTACCGCGCCGGCTGGAAGGCGCTGCGCGCGGGCAGCGGCAACATGGACCTGCTCGTGGCCCTGGGCACCTCGGCCGGCTACGGCCTGAGCGTGTGGCAGCTGCTCAACGCCCATCCCGGCCATGGCGCGCCGCATCTCTACTTCGAGGCCTCGGCAGTGGTGATCACGCTGGTGCTGCTGGGCAAGTGGCTGGAGGCGCGCGCCAAGCGCCAGACCACCGAGGCCATCCGCGCCCTCAACGCGCTGCGTCCCGACACCGCCCGCGTGCGCCGCGACGGCCGTGACCAGGAGCTGCCGCTGGCGCAGGTGCGGCTGGACGACGTGGTCGTGATCCGCCCGGGCGAGCGCATCCCGGTGGACGGCCTGGTGCTCGAAGGCGCCAGCCAGGTGGACGAATCGCTGATCACCGGCGAGAGCCTGCCCGTGGCGCGCCACGAGGGCGACAAGGTCACCGGCGGCGCCGTCAACGGCGAAGGCCTGCTGCTGGTGCGCACCACGGCGCTGGGGGCCGAGTCCACGCTGGCGCGCATCATCCGGCTGGTCGAGTCCGCCCAGGCGCGCAAGGCGCCCATCCAGCGCCTGGTGGACCGCGTCAGCGCCGTGTTCGTGCCCGCCGTCATCGCCATCGCGCTGGTGACGGCGCTGGCCTGGGGCCTGGGCACGGGCGACTGGCAGGCCGCCATCCTCAACGCCGTGGCGGTGCTCGTGATCGCCTGCCCCTGCGCGCTGGGCTTGGCCACGCCCACGGCGCTGATGGCCGGCACCGGCGTGGCCGCGCGCCACGGCATCCTGATCAAGGACGCCGAGGCGCTGGAGGTGGCGCACGCGGTGCGCACCGTGGCCTTCGACAAGACTGGCACGCTCACCGAGGGCAAGCCCGAGCTGGTGGCGCATGAGGCGGCCGACGGCGACGCGCGCCGCCTGCTGGCGCTCAGCGCCGCGATGCAGGCCCACAGCGAGCACCCGCTGGCGCACGCCGTGACGGCCGCGGCCGAGCGTGAGGGCATCGAGGTACCCGCCGCCGCGCAGGTGCGCGCCGTGGCCGGCCGCGGCATGGCCGCGAGCGTGGACGAACGCGAGCTGCGCCTGGGCAGCGGGCGCTTCATGCAGGAGCTGAAGGTGGAAACCCAAGCGCTGGCGCAGCGCGCGCAGGCGCTGGCCGCCGAAGGGCGCACCGTGTCCTGGCTCGCCGACGTGACCGACATGCCGCGCCTGATCGGGCTGCTGGCCTTCGGCGACCGGCCCAAGGCCACCGCGCAGGGCGCGATCCAGGCGCTGCACGCGCTGGGCGTGCGCACCGTGCTGGTCAGCGGCGACAACGCCGGCAGCGCGCAGGCCGCGGCGCGGGCGCTGGGTATCGAGGAGGTGCGCGCCGAGGTGCTGCCCGAGCACAAGGCACAGATCGTGGGCGAGCTGCAGCAGGCCGGGGGGCGCGTGGCGATGGTCGGTGACGGCATCAACGACGCGCCGGCGCTGGCCGCGGCCGACGTGGGCATCGCCATGGGCACGGGCACCGACGTGGCCATGCATGCCGCGGGCATCACGCTCATGCGCGGCAACCCGGCGCTGGTGGCCGACGCGCTGGACATCTCGCGCCGCACCTACGCCAAGATCCGCCAGAACCTGTTCTGGGCCTTCGTCTACAACGTGGTCGGCATCCCGCTGGCGGCGCTGGGGCTGCTCAACCCGGTCGTGGCCGGCGCGGCCATGGCCTTCAGCAGCGTCAGCGTGGTGAGCAACGCGCTGCTGCTGCGGCGCTGGAAGGGCGCGGCCTGAACGCCGTCACGGCCTCAACGACTTCTCACACTCAAGAGCTGCCATGGACACTGCCACTGCAACCGCCGATTTGAAGAACCTCAACATCGGCGAAGCCGCCGCCCGCTCCGGCGTGTCGGCCAAGATGGTGCGGCATTACGAGTCGCTGGGCCTGCTGCCCAAGGTGCGGCGCACGGAGTCCGGCTACCGGCAGTACGGCGAGAGCGAGGTGCACACGCTGCGCTTCATCCGCCGCGCGCGCGACCTGGGCTTCGGCATGGCCGAGATCGCCGAGCTGCTGCGGCTGTGGCAGAACCGCCGCCGCAGCAGCGCCGAGGTCAAGCGCATCGCCCAGGCCCACGTGGCCGACCTGGAGCGCCGCATCGCCGAGATGACGGCCATGAAGCAGACGCTGCAGCAGCTCGTGGCCTGCTGCCACGGCGACCACCGGCCGGACTGCCCGATCCTGGATGACCTGGGGCATTGAGGCCAGTGCCGAAAAAGTTCACTGACCTCACTTCACTTGTTCGCCTGCAGCCACTTGTCGAACTGCGCGATCTCGCGCTTCTGGTCGCGGATGATCTTCTCGGCCATCTTCCTCATCTCGGGCGACTTGGCCTCCTTCAGATAGGCCTGGGACATGTCCACCGCCTGTTGATGGTGCATCTTCATCATGGTGGCGAAGTCCCGGTCGGCGTCGCCGGTGGGCTGCATCTGCCGCATCTCCTCCATGCCACGTGCCATGGCGCCGTGCATGTCGCCGGCGCCGCCGTGCATGCCACCCGGCCCGCCGCCAGGGCCCATGCCGCCCGAGCCCGTGCCCTGCTGCGCATGGGCCATGCCCAGCCCCAGGGCGCACAGGCTGCACAGGGCCAGGGCACCCAAGTGACGACGAAGGTTCGAGCGCTGCGCCATGACGGTCTCCCGCAGAGTGATGGGAGCCGGGGCGCGGGCAAGGCGCGTTCCCGTCGGCCAGCCGGGCACGGTTCGCGCCCGTGGCCGGGGGATGCGGCCTCAGGGCAGGCGCATGCTCTCCAGCAGGCGGACCTTGGTATTGAGCACGTGCACGCGCATGGCCTGCTCGGCTTCGGCGGGCGAGCGCCGCGCGATGGCGTTGAAGACCGCCTCATGCTCGGCATGGGTGGTGCGCAGGTGGCCGGGGGTGCGCTTGTCGATGGCGGTGCTGAACACGTCCACGAACTGCCGCACCGGCACCACGGTGGTGAGCGTGGTGATGAAGAAGGGGTTGTGCGAGGCCCGCGCGATGGCGACGTGGAACTGCGTGTCCGCCTCGGCGCTGGGCCGGCCGCGCTCCATGGCCTGGCGCAGGGCCTCCAGGCCGGCGCGGATCGCACCCAGCTCCTCGGGGCAACAGCACTCGGCCGCCGCCGCCGCGGCGCCGGCCTCGACGCAGCTGCGGAAAGCGTAGAAGCGCTCGACGTCAGCCAGGCTGTGGATCGGCGGCGTGGTCACGCCGGCGGCGGCCGGCGCCCCCACCACGTGGCTGCCCGAGCCGCGCCGCGTCTCGATGATCCCGTCCGAGCGCAGGCGCGACAGCGCCTCGCGCACCGTGGAGCGCGCCACGCCGAAGCGGCTGGCCAGCTCCCACTCGGTGGGCAGCCGGCTGCCGCGCGGAAAGTCGCCGCACAGGATCGCCTCCACCATGCGGGCATGGATCTGGTCGGCCAGCGTGCCCGCCTCCGGGTCCTGCAGCCGCTCGTCGGCCACGGTCGCGGAGGGCACGACCGCCCCATGGCGGGCCCGGGAACCGCCATGGGTTCCAACGTCGAGAAGGTGCGGCAGTGAGGTGGCAAGGGGTGCAGTGTCCATGGCGGTTCCGGCAGCAGACGTCGGCTCATGCTGGGCCGAAGCCTAGAGCCTTGCCCGGAACGGAGCATGTGGTGAATGCGTACCACCCATAGCGCCGGTGCCTTTGCGTTCCCGGCGTCACTGCGGCGTCAGACGGCGCCGTGCGCCTCCACGTACAGCGCGTAGACCGAGTGGCAGCTGGCCATGTAGAGCCGGTTGTTCTTCGGCCCGCCGAAGGCGAGATTGGCGCAGCGCTCGGGCAGCCGGATGAACGCCAGCGGCTTGCCCTGCGGGCTGAACACCATCACGCCGTCCAGGTCCTCGGAGCGGCCCTTGAGCTGGTAGACCTTGCGCCCGCCCGCGTCGGTGGGCTCGGCATCGAGGGCGCCGTTGCTGCCCCAGCCGCACCACAGGTTGCCGTCGCGGTCCACCTTGAAGCCGTCCAGCGCGCCCTGGTCGGCGGCGTCGATGAGCTTGGTCTTGTTGGACAGGCTCACGCCGTCCGCGCCCACGTCATAGCTCCAGATGCTGCGGTTGGGCGAGCCCTTCCACTCCACCACGTAGAGCTTCTTCTCGTCGGGCGAGAAGGCCAGGCCGTTGGGGTTGACCAGGTCGGTGATGACGGCCGTGAGCCGGCCGTCCGGGCCGATGCGGAACACGTTGGTGTTGGCCTGCTCGCGCTGCGCCTTGAAGCCTTCCCACTCGCCGTTGATGCCGAACAGCGGGTCGGTGAACCAGATGCTGTCGTCGGACTTGACCACGATGTCGTTGGGCGCGTTGAGCTTCTTGCCCTCGAAGCTGTCGGCCAGCACGCTGAGCTTGCCGTTCTTCTCGGTGCGCACCACGCGGCGTGTCACCGAATGCTCGCAGGACAGCAGGCGCCCCTGCCGGTCGCGCGCGTTGCCGTTGGTGTAGTTGACGTTGTTGCGGAAGACGGTGGTGGTGCCCGTCTTCTCGTCGAACTTCATGATCCGGTTGTTCGGGATGTCGCTGAACAGCAGGTAGCCGCCTTCCGGGAAGTACGCCGGCCCCTCCGCCCAGCGCAGGCCCGTGGCCACCTGCTCCACGCTGCTGCTGTAGATGCGGTATTTGGCGAAGCTCGGGTCGAGGATCTGCACCGCCGGGTCGGGGTAGCGGGCGTTGGGCGTGAAGGGAATGGCCTGCGCCAGCGCGCCGCCGCCCAGCGTCGCCAGGCCGGTGCCGGCCAGGGTCTTCAGGAAGCCTCGGCGGCGTGCGGTGTGCTGTTCGAACATGGTTGTTGTCTCCTGCTGTTGTCGTTCGTGGAATGCGGCTGCGGCCGCGCGGTGGGTTGTCATTCGGCAGCGGCGAAAGTGCGCCCTCAACGTCACTCCACCAGCGCGATGCGCAGCAGGTTGGTGGTGCCGGCCTTGCCGAAGGGCATGCCGGCGGCGATGACGATGGTCTGCCCCGCCGCGGCCAGGCCCAGCTCCTTGACGGTGGCCACGGCCGTTTCGGTCATCTCGGGCACGTCCATCACGTCGTGGCACAGCACGGCGTGCACACCCCACACCAGCGCCAGCCGCCGCGCGGTGGCACGCCGCGGCGTCATGCCGACGATGGGCGCGCGCGGCCGCTCGCGCGCCATGCGCAAGGCCGAGGGGCCGGAGCTGGTGTAGGCGACGACCGCCGCCACGTCGAGCAGCCCGGCCACCGAGCGAGCGGCCCAGCCGATGGCCTCGGCCGTGTTGGCGCGCGGCGGCGTGTGCGAGGCGTCGATGAGCTGGCGGTACTGCGGGTCGGCCTCGGTGCGGGCGATGATGCGGTCCATCATCGCCACCGACTCCACCGGGTAGCGGCCCGAGGCGGACTCGGCCGAGAGCATCACCGCATCGGCGCCGTCATAGATGGCGGTGGCCACGTCCGAGGCCTCGGCGCGCGTGGGCACCGGGGCGCCGACCATCGACTCCAGCATCTGCGTCGCCACGATCACCGGCTTGCCCGCGCGGCGGCAGGCGTGCACCAGGCGCTTCTGGATGGCGGGCACGGCTTCGGCGGGCATCTCCACACCCAGGTCGCCGCGCGCGACCATCACCGCGTCGGTCTGCGCCAGGATGGCATCGAAGCACTCCAGCGCCGCGGGCTTCTCGATCTTGGCGACGATGCCGGCGCGGCCCTGCACGATGGCCTTGATCTCCGCGATGTCCTCGGCGCGCTGCACGAAGGACAGCGCGATCCAGTCCACGCCCAGCGTCAGGCCGAACTCCAGGTCGGCATGGTCCTTCTCGGTCAGGGCCGACAGCGGCAGCACCACGCCGGGCACGTTGACGCCCTTGCGGTCCGACAGCTTGCCGCCGTTGAGCACCACGGTGTCGGCAAAGCCCTCGCCCAGCGTCACCACCTTCAGGCGCAGGCGGCCGTCGTCGATCAGCAGCTCGGCGCCCTCGGCCAGGGCGGCAAAGATCTCGGGATGCGGCAGGGGCACGCGGGTAGCGTCGCCCGGGCGCTCACGCTCCAGGTCCAGCCGGAAGGCGGCCCCCTCGACGAGCTCGACCGGGCCGTTCGCCAGCGTGCCGATGCGCAGCTTGGGCCCTTGCAGGTCCAGCAGCACGCCGATGGGCCGGCCCACGTCGCGCTCGATGGCGCGGATGAGGTCCAGGCGCTGCCGGTGGTCCTCATGCGTGCCGTGGCTGAAGTTGAGCCGGAACACATCGGCTCCGGCGTGCACCAGCGCCTCGATGGTGGCGCGATCCGCGCTGGATGGGCCCAGCGTGGCGACGATCTTGGCGTTGCAGTGGCGTTGCATCGGGCAGCTCCATGCCCGGCCCGTCGATGCCGACAGCCTGGCGGTCGTTCGCTTGGGCCGGCGTGGAACCGGCAGCAGACAAACACCGCGCCGCACCGGGAGGCATCCCCCGGCGTGGCGCGGCCAAACGGATCAGGCTTGCGTGTACGAGGTCTTCACCGTGGTGAAGAACTCCGCCGCGTAGCGGCCCTGCTCACGCGGGCCGTAGCTGGAGCCCTTGCGGCCGCCGAAGGGCACGTGGTAGTCCACACCCGCGGTGGGCAGGTTCACCATGGTCATGCCGGCCTGCGCGTGGCGCTTGAAGTGCGTGGCGTGCTTGAGGCTGGTGGTGCACAGCCCCGAGGCCAGGCCGAAGGGCGTGTCGTTGGCCAGGGCCAGCGCCGCGTCGTAGTCCTTGACGCGGCTGACGCTCACCACCGGGCCGAAGATCTCCTCGGTGTTGATGCGCATCTGCGGCGCCGTGTCGGTGAACAACGCGGGCGTCATGTAGAAGCCCGGGGCGCCGTCGGCGTTGCGGCCCAGGGCCTCGCCGCCGGCGGCCAGCCGCGCGCCCTCGGCCTTGCCGATGGCCACGTACTCCAGATCCTGCGCCAGCTGCTTCTCGTCGACCACGGGGCCGATGTCGGTGCCCTGCTTGCGGGCGTCGCCGACCTTGATGCCCTTCATCTTCTCGACCATGGCGGCCACGAAGCGGTCGTGGATGCCTTCGGTGACGATGACGCGGCTCGACGCCGTGCAGCGCTGGCCGGTGGAGAAGAAGCCGCTGTTGACGGCGCAACTCACGGCCACGTCCAGGTCGGCGTCGTCCAGCACGATGAACGGGTTCTTGCCGCCCATCTCCAGCTGGAATTTCGCCATGCGCGCCACGCAAGCGGCCGCCACCTGCCTGCCCGTGCCCACGGAGCCGGTGAAGCTGATGGCGTTGACGCGCGCGTCGTCCAGCAGCGCCTGGCCCACCACGGAGCCGCGGCCCATCACCAGGTTGAACGCGCCCGCCGGCAGCCCGGCGCGATGCAGGATGTCGGCCAGCGCCCAGGCCGAGCCCGGTACCAGGTCGGCCGGCTTGAGCACCACGCTGTTGCCGAAGGCCAGCGCCGGGGCGATCTTCCAGGCGGGAATCGCGATCGGGAAGTTCCAGGGCGTGATCAAACCCACCACGCCGACGGGCTCGCGCGTCACCTCCACGCCCACACCGGGCCGCACGGAAGCGACCACGTCGCCCGAGGCCCGCAGCGCCTCGCCCGCGAAGAACTTGAAGATGTTGCCGGCGCGAACGACTTCACCGATGGCCTCGGGCAGCGTCTTGCCCTCTTCGCGCGCCAGCAGGTCGCCCAGCTCGGCCTTGCGGGCCAGGATCTCGCTGCCGGCGGCGTCGAGGATGTCGAAGCGCTGCTGCGGCGTGGACAGGCCCCAGGCCGGCGCGGCGGCATGTGCGGCGGCGATGGCCTGGCGCGCCTGCGCGGCGTCGGCCTGCGCGTACTCGCCCACCACGTCGCGCGTGTCCGACGGGTTGATGTTGCGGCTGACAGCGGCGCCGTCTACCCACTCGCCCCCGATGAGGTTCTTGAACATGCTTTCTCCTTGGATGTTTGTCTGGCCGGAGTCTCAGCGCACCAGGCAGGGCCGCTTGTTGTCGAAGGTCCAGCCCGGGATCAGGTACTGCATGGCGATGGCGTCGTCGCGCGCGCCCAGCCCGTGCTGCTGGTACAGCGCGTTGGCCTTCATCACGGCGTCCATGTCCAGCTCCACGCCCAGGCCCGGCTTCTTCGGCACCGCCACCTCGCCGCCGACGATGCGCAGCGGCTGCTTGGTCAGGAACTGCCCGTCCTGCCAGATCCAGTGCGTGTCGATGGCCGTCACCCGGCCCGGCACCGCGGCGGCGGCGTGCGTGAACATCGCCAGCGAGACGTCGAAGTGGTTGTTGGAGTGCGAGCCCCAGGTCAGGCCGAAATCGCGGCAGGTCTGGCCCACGCGCACGGCGCCCTGCATGGTCCAGAAGTGCGGGTCGGCCAGCGGGATGTCCACCGACTGCAGCACCAGCGAGTGCACGAACTGGCGCCAGTCGGTGGCGATCATGTTGGTGGCCGTGGGCAGCCCGGTGGCGCGGCGGAACTCGGCCATCACCTCGCGGCCGGAGAAGCCGCCCTCGGCGCCGCAGGGGTCCTCGGCATAGGCCAGCACGCCGTGCATGTCGCGCATGAGGCGGATCGCGTCTTTCAGCAGCCAGCCGCCGTTGGGGTCGAGCGTGATGCGCGCATCCGGAAAGCGCGCCTTGAGCGCCTTGATGGCCTCGACCTCCTCCTCGCCGCGCAGCACGCCGCCCTTGAGCTTGAAGTCCTGGAAGCCGTAGCGCGCCTGCGCGGCCTCGGCCAGCTTCACCACGGCTTCGGGCGTCATCGCCGCCTCGTGGCGGATGCGCAGCCACTCGTCGTCGGCGTCGGGCGCGCTGTCGTAGGGCAGATCGGTCTTGTTGCGGTCGCCGATGTAGAACAGGTAGCCCAGCATCGGCACCGCGTCGCGCTGCTGGCCCTCGCCCAGCAGCGCGCACACCGGCACTTCCAGCTCCTGGCCCAGCAGGTCCAGCAGCGCCGACTCCACGGCCGTGACGGCGTGGATGGTGGTGCGCAAATCGAAGGTCTGCAGCCCCCGCCCGCCGGCGTCGCGGTCGGCGAAGCGGGTGCGGATCTCGGTGAGCACGGCCTGCCAGTCGCCGAGCTTGCGGCCCACGACCAGCTCGCGCGCGTCTTCGAGCGTCTGGCGGATGGCCTCGCCGCCGGGGACCTCGCCCACGCCGGTGCGCCCGGCGCTGTCGGTGAGCACGAGCAGGTTGCGCGTGAAGTACGGGGCATGCGCGCCGCTGAGGTTGAGCAGCATGCTGTCGCGACCGGCGACGGGAATGGCCCGCAGGGAAGTGACGGTGGGGGTGGAGATGGACATGGCGAAGAAGGGGCTGGCACCCTCCCCGGCCGCAAGGGAGAGGGCCGAAGAGGCAGAAAGTGCGGGGGTCAGTCCGCCGTGATCATGCGGGCCTGGATCGGGACCGCTGGCCCGGCTGCCGGGCTCCCCGGGGGCGCCACGGCGGCCGCGGGCCCTTACTGCGGGCCCAGGCGGGCGATGAGCGCCTGCAGCTGATCGAATTCCGCCGGCTTGAGCTCGGACAGCGGCGGGCGCACGGGGCCGGCGCTGTGTCCGACGATGGTGGCGCCGGCCTTGACCAGGCTCACCGCGTAGCCGTTGCCGCGGTTGCGCAGCTCCACCAGGGGCAGGAAGAACTCGTTGATCAGGCGACCGGTGGTGGCGGTGTCGCCCGCGGCATGCGCGTTGTAGAACTCGATGGCCGTGCGCGGGATGAAGTTGAACACCGCCGAGGAGTACACCGGGCAGCCCATGGCCTTGTAGGCACCGGCGAACACTTCGGCCGTGGGCAGGCCGCCCAGGTAGGCGAAGCGGTCACCCAGCTTCTGGCGCACGGTCACGAAGGCCTCGATGTCGCCGATACCGTCCTTGAAGCCGATCAGGTTCGGGCAGCGCTCGGCCAGCTTGAGCAGCGTCTCGGCGCTGTAGCGGCAGCTGCCGCGGTTGTAGACCACCACGCCGATCTTGACGCTCTTGCACACGGCCTCGACATGCTTGACCAGGCCTTCCTGGGTGGCCTCGGTGAGGTAGTGCGGCAGCAACAGGATGCCCTGCGCGCCGGCTCGCTCGGCCGCCTGCGCGTACTGCACCGCCAGCGTGGTGCCGCCGCCGGCGCCGGCAATGATGGGCACGCGGCCACGGCAGGTGTCGGCAGCCACCTTGACCACGTCGAAGAACTCGCCCGGCTCCAGCGAGAAGAACTCGCCCGTGCCGCCGGCGGCAAACAGCACCGTGGCGCCATAGGGCATGAGCCACTCCAGGCGTGCGGCATAGCTGCGGGCATCAAAGCGCAGCTCGCTGTCGAAGTCGGTCAGCGGGAAGGACAGCAGGCCGGATTGCAGGGCGGACTTGAGTTCTTGCGGGGACATGGGTTCTCCGGTGGGCTTGGTTCGAGTGCCAGAACGCATTGTTCAGCTGCGTTGTATGTCATCGTACAACATGCAATGCCGGTTTGCTACGGAAAACACGTAGACGCACCGGTGCATACGTATCCAGCTTGCCCGAATCAGCTCTGTGGCATGGCATTCGACCCTCCGGTCCATACCTCAGTCAAGCTGAGAGCAGCGGTCCGAGATGGATCAATATGAACGAAGTTGTACGATGACTGGGGCACTGATGGCCCGCATGTCATCCGCTCAGCCGCTGGCCGCCGCGCCGGTCAGGTGCTCGACGATGAACTCGCGCAGCCGCTGCTGCGCCGGGTTGCGCCCGGCACGGCGCCACGCCAGGTAGATCTCGGCCACGACGTCCTGGCGCCAGAGGTCGCGGAACGTCACGTTCTCGAAGCGCACGTGCTTCGCCGAGGCCGGCACGATGGCGAGGCCGATGCCGGCCTGCACCAGGGCCATGATCGTGTGCGTCTGCCCGATGTGGTGCACGTAGTGCGGCTGCACGCCCGTGGCCACGAACAGCGACTTGATCTTGTCGTGGAAGTACTTGCCCTCCTTCTCGGAGTACATCACCAGCGGCTGCCCGGCCAGGTCGTCCAGCGCGATGCGGCGCCGGCGCGCCAGCGGGTGGTCCGCGGGCAGGGCCAGCTGCATGGGCTCGCGCACCACGCAGTGGTAGTCCAGCTCGGCCTCCGAGTGCATGGGTCGCACGAAAGCCAGGTCCAGCGCCTCGGCGGCCAGCGCGCGGAACTGCTCCGCCGACACCATCTCCTCCAGCACGATGTCGATGCCCGGCAGCGCCTCGCGCGCGAGCTTCAGCAGGGTCGGGATGAGCACGTAGCCGGCCACCGCGGTGTAGCCGACCACGACCCGGCCGGTGTCGCCCCGGGCCGTGAGCCGCGCGGCCGTTGCAGCGTCATCGGCCAGCCGCAGGATCTTCAGCGCGTCGGGGTACAGCGCCGCCCCGGCCGAGGTCAGGCGCACGCTGCGGCTGGTGCGCTCCAGCAGCCGCGCGCCCACCGACTCCTCCAGCAGCTGGATCTGGCGGCTCAGCGGCGGCTGGGTCATGTGCAGCCGCGTGGCTGCCTTGCCGAAGTGCAGCTCCTCCGACACGGCCACGAAGCAGCGCAACTGGAACAGGTCCATCATCAATCCAAGAGTTGCATCGAATGATCCAAATTTAAGCTTGGACCTTTATAGATCGTCTTCCTAGACTGGTTTTCAGACGCCGGGGTCCGCGGCGCGCCCTGCCCGCCGGACCCGCACAGAGCGCGACCCGCCCTCGCGGCATCCAGACAGGAGACAAGATGTTGAAGCCCCATTTCGTGCTGCCGCTGCTCGCGGTGGCGGTGTCTGCCGTCGCCACGGCGCCCGCGGCGGCGCAGCCCGGCAGCTGGCCGAGCCGGCCGGTGACCATCGTGGTGCCCTTTCCGCCCGGCGGCGGCACCGACACCGGCGCGCGCATCGTGGCCGAGCAGCTCAGCCGCCGCTGGGGCCAGACCGTGGTGGTCGAGAACAAGGGCGGCGCCGCCGGCCAGATCGGCGCGGACATGGTGGCCAAGGCCAAGCCCGACGGCCACACGCTGCTGATGGGCAATATCGGCACCCAGGCCATCAACCCGGCGCTCTACAAGAAGCTGCCCTACGACGCCAACAAGGCCTTCGCGCCGGTGTCGCTGGTGGCCGAGCTGCCGCTGGCGATGATGGTCAACCCCAACGTGCCGGCCAAGACCGTCAAGGACTTCGTCACCTACGCCAAGGCCAAGCCCGGGCAGCTCAGCTACAGCAGCTCCGGCGCCGGCGGCGGGCCGCACCTGGCGGCCGAGATGTTCAAGGACAGCACCGGCGCCTTCATCGTGCACGTGCCCTACCGCGGCGGCGGGCCGGCAGTGTCGGACCTCATCGCCGGCCATGTGCAGCTCTCGTTCATGACGGTGTTCGAGGCCAGCGGCCACATCAAGGCCGGCAAGCTGCGCGCGCTGGCCGTGACCAGCGACAAGCGCGTGCCCGCGCTGCCCGAGGTGCCCACGCTGGCCGAGGCCGGCGTGCCTGGCTTCAACAGCATTTCCTGGATCGGGCTGCTGGCGCCCGCGGGCACGCCGCAGGAGGTCACCGACAAGATCGCCGCCGACGTGCGCGCCGTGATGGCGCAGGACGAGGTGAAGAAGAAATTCTCCGACCTCGGCGCCGTGCCTGCGGCCGGCACGCCGGCGGCCTTCGGCAAGCTGATCGACGACGACCGCAAGCGCTACGCCCAGATCATCCAGGACCGCAAGATCACGGTCGAGTAAGCAACCAAGCGCGGAGATTCCCATGCAGCTCAAGACCATCGGGCGCGGCCTGGCCGCGGCGGGTGCGCTCGCCCTGGCGGCCGGCGCCCAGGCACAAGCCAACTTTCCCAGCAAGCCCATCACCATCGTCGTGCCGGCCTCGCCGGGCGGGGCCATCGACATCGCAGCGCGGCTCATCGGCGCGCGCTTCACCGCGGCCTGGGGCCAGCCGGTGACCATCGAGAACAAGGGCGGCGCCGCCGGCATGCTGGGCTCGGACTTCGTGGCCAAGGCCGCGCCCGACGGCCACACGCTGGCACTGGTGGCCAGCAGCCACGCCATCAACCCCAGCATGTACAAGAAGCTGCCCTTCGACACGGTGAAGAGCTTCGAGCCGGTGGTGCAGACGCACGTGGTGCCGCTGATGCTGGTGGTGAACAAGGACATCCCGGCCAGGAACGTCACCGAGCTGGTGAGCTACCTGAAGGGCCATCCGGGCCAGGTCAGCTACGCCTCCAGCGGCAACGGCGGCGCGCCGCACATGTCGGCCGAGCTGTTCAGGAGCGTGGCCGGCGTGGACATCGCGCATGTGCCCTACAAGGGCAGCACCGCCGCGCACCCTGACCTCATTGCCGGCCGCACGGCGCTGATGTTCGACACCGTCGCCGCCGTGGCGCCGCAGGTCAAGGGCGACAAGGTGCGCGCGCTGGCCGTGACCACGCCCAGGCGCTCCAGCCTGTTCCCGGAGCTGCCGACCATGGCCGAGGCCGGGCTCAAGGGCTACGAGACCAGCACCTGGGGCGGGCTGCTTGCGCCGGCGGGCACGCCCAAGGACGTGATCGCCAAGCTCAATGCCGAGGCCAACAAGGCGCTGGCGACGCCCGAGCTGCGCGAGAAGCTGGCGGCGGCCGGCATCGAGCCTGCGGGCGGCACGCCGCAGCAGTTCGGCGACTTCATCCAGTCCGAGATCGCGCGCTGGGCCAAGGTGGCCAAGAGCGCGGGCATCCAGCCCGATTGACCAGGAACCTCACACCATGACCCTGATGAAACCCCGCGTCCTGCAACTGGGCCGCCTGCTGCCCGCGCTGGAAGCGCGACTGGCCGCCGACTATGACGTGACCCTGCTGGCGCAGCAGGCCGACCCGCGCGCCTTCCTGGCCGCGCGGGGCCGCGAGTTCGTTGAGGCGGTGACTTCCGCGCCGGTGGGCATCGATGCCGCCCTGCTGGAGGCGCTGCCCGAGGTGCGGGTGGTGTCGAGCTTCGGCGTCGGCCTGGACCGGATCGACCTGGCGGCGGCCGCGCGCCGCGGCGTGGCCGTGGGCTACACGCCCAACGTGCTCAACGACTGCGTGGCCGACATCGCTTTCACCCTGCTGCTGGACGTGGCGCGCCGCGCCTCGGAGGCGGACCGCTTCGTGCGCCGCGGCGGCTGGCTGCAGGAGAAATTTCCGCTGGCCACGCGCGTGAGCGGCAAGCGGCTGGGCATCGTGGGGATGGGGCGCATCGGCCGCACGGTGGCCAAGCGCGCCTCGGGCTTCGACATGGAGATCCGCTACCACGACCGCAACGTCGTCTCGGACGTGCCCTACGGCCACGAGGCGAGCCTGCCGGCGCTGGCGCGCTGGGCGGAGTTCCTGGTGGTGGCCGCGGCCGGCGGCCCCGGCAGCCGCGGGCTGATCTCGGCCGAGGTGCTGCAGGCGCTGGGGCCGCAGGGTTTCCTGGTCAACATCGCGCGCGGCACGCTGGTGGACGAGGCCGCGCTGGTGCGCGCGCTGCAGGACAAGCGCATCGCCGGTGCCGGCCTGGACGTGTTCCTGGACGAGCCGCGCGTGCCCGAGGCGCTGCTGGCGCTGGACAACGTGGTGCTCACGCCCCATGTCGCCAGCGGCACCCACGAGACGCGCCAGGCCATGGCCGACCTGGTGCTGGAGAACCTGCGGAGCTTCTTCGAGCGGGGAGAGGTGAGGATGCAGGCGCCGGTGCAGTGAGGATTTGAGGCGTTCGCCATGAGCTGCGCTGCCCCGTTTACTACTCCGTCATCCCCGCGAAGGCGGGGACCCAGGCGGTCCCACGTCGGCCATTGAAGTCCATGCAGGCATCACGCGGCCGAACAAAAACCTTGGCATGCCTGGCAAGCAGCTCGCGGCCTGCTTGGGGACCGCCTGGGTTCTCGCCTTCGCGGGAATGACGAGGCAGAGGACGTGGCGCCTGAGCCTCCGGAGCAACGCAGGGTCACAACTTTCCCCGTACAGCAGTGCCTGCCACTGCCTCGACACTCTTCATCCCTCCTCCTCCACCCCAATCACCTCGTTGCGCTCCAGGTACTGCCGCGCGTACTCCAGCTCGCCGCGGGCCTGGGCGTGCAGGGTCAGCAGCGGCTGGCCGGGTTCCACCACGTCGCCCAGCCGCACGTGCAGCTCCAGCCCGGCCGCTGGCACGTTGGGCGCGCCGGCCAGCCGGGCCAGGCGCGCCAGGCGGCGGCTGTCGATGGCGGTGACGCGCCCGGCACGCCGCGCCAGCGCCGGCTCGCGCAGCAGCGCGCGCGGCGGTTCACGCAGCCCACCCTGGGCCTCGCAGATGGCCTGGAACTTCGACCACGCCGCGCCGCCGGCCAGCACCTGCCCGGCCACCAGCGCGCCCTCGCCGGCCGGCACCCGGCCGCTGAACTCCAGCAGCGCCGCGGCCAGCCGCACGGCCTTGGCGCGCAGGTCTGCGGGCGCATCGGGCGCGCCCTGCAGCACGGCCAGCACGTCCCAGGCTTCCAGCGCCGGGCCCACGCCGCGGCCCACGGGCTGACTGCCGTCGGTGCGCAACACCTGCAGCCGCAGGCCATGGGCCTGGGCCACCCGCTCCAGCAGCGACTTCAGGCGCAGGTAGTCCACCTCGCTACGCACCTTGGCGGTGGGGCCCACCGGCACGTCGATGAGCGCGTGCGTGGCGCCGGCGGCGATCTTCTTGGACAGCACCGAGGCCACCAGCTGCGCGTCGCTGTCCAGGTCCAGCGGGCGCTCGACGCGGATGAGCACGTCGTCGGCCGGGCTGAGCGTGAGCGCGCCGCCCCACACCAGGCAGCCGCCCTCGCGCGCCACGACGCGGCGCATGGCCGTGCCGTCCAGCGCCACGGTGGTCAGCGTCTCCATCACGTCGGCCGTGCCCGCCGGCGAGGTGATGGCGCGCGAGGAGGTCTTGGGCACCACCAGCCCGGCCGCCACGGCAATGGCCACCACGATCGGCGTGGTGCGGTTGCCCGGCAGGCCGCCGACGCAGTGCTTGTCGCCGATGGGGCCGAAGCCCCAGGACAGCCGCTCGCCCGCGTCCACCATGGCGGCGGTGAGATCGGTGGTTTCCTGCACGTCCATGTGCCCGCCCGCGCAGGCGGCCAGGAAGGCGGCGATGTGGGTGTCCGGGTAGCGGCCGGCGGCCAGGTCGCCCACGATGGCGCGCAGTGCCGCCGGGTCCAGCCGGTGGCCGTAGAGCTTGGCGCGCACGGCGCTCATCGACTCCAGCAGCGGCGCGTGCGCGATGCTGACGTGGTCGCCGGGGCGCGCGTCCAGCGCGCGCCAGGCGCTGTTGCTCAGGCCGGCCTCGCCCAGCGACAGCAGGCCCGGATCGACTACGTTGAGCGTGGCAATCAGCGTGCGCCCGCGCAGCCGCAGCTCCACCCGCGTCTGCGCCTGGAAACCCTCGGCGCGGCACACCGGGCAGTCGCGGTGCATGTAGACCACGAACTCCTGGGACGTCTCGATGCCGATGCGCGCCACGCGCAGCAAGGGCGCGGGCGCCGGCGCGCCTTGCAGCATGCAGCTCATGCGTGCAGCTCCACCGTGCGGCCCAGCAGCGGCGCCGTTGCCGGCCAGCCCAGCTCGCGCCCGATGCGCTGGCGCAGCGCGTCCGCCGGACCGGGCTCGCCATGGGTGACGAAGACCTGCCGCGGCGCCCGCGGCATGCCGCGCAGCCACTGCACCAGCTGCGCCGCGTCGGCATGCGCCGACAGCCCGCCCAGCGACAGCACCTCGGCCTTCACCGGTACGTCCTGGCCAAAGATGCGCAGGAAGCGCTCCCCGGCCTGCAGCCGCGCGCCGCGCGTGCCGCCGGCCTGGTAGCCCACCAGCACCACGGTGTTGCGGTGGTCGGGCAGCCGGGCCTGCAGGTGGTGCAGCACGCGCCCGCCGGTGGCCATGCCGCTGGCCGACACCACCACCGCCGGGAAGCGCGCCTGGCTCAGCGCGCGCGACTCGGCCGGCGTGCGCGCCATCTGCGCCACGCCACACATGCCGGCGTTCTCCGCAGGGCTCAGGCGGTGCTCGCCGTGGTGGTGGCGGTAGAGCTCGGTCATGTCGATCGCCATCGGGCTGTCCAGGAACACGGGCAGGTCCGGGATCGCGCCCTGCGCCTTCAGCCGGTGGATCAGCAGCAGCAGCAACTGGGTGCGGCCCACGGCGAAGGCCGGCACCAGCACCGTGCCGCCGCGCGCTGCCGTGCGCGTGATGATTTCGCCCAGCGCGGCCTGCGCGTCCTCGCCACCATGCAGCCGGTCGCCGTAAGTGGACTCGATGACGACCCAGTCCGCGACCGGCGCCGGATCGGGCGCGTGCATGAGCGGGTCGTCCGGGCGCCCCAGGTCGCCCGAGAACAGCAGCGTGCGGCCGTCGGCCTCCAGCAGCAGCGAGGCGGCGCCCAGGATGTGGCCGGCGCGGCGGAAGGTGGCGAACAGGCCGGGCAGCACCTCGGTGCGCGCATGCAGCGGCAGCGGCTCGAAATGGCGCAGCGCGCGCTGCGCGTCCTCCTCGGTGTAGAGCGGCTGGGCCGGCTGGTGCCTGGAGGTGTGGTGGCGGTTGGCGAAGGCGGCGTCCTCCTCCTGGATGCGGGCGCTGTCGGGCAGCAGCAGCCGGCACACGTCGGCGGTGGCCGGCGTGGCCAGAACCGGCCCGGTGAAGCCCTGGCGCACGAGCAGCGGCAGCGCGCCGGAGTGGTCCAGGTGCGCATGGGTGAGCAGCACCGCGTCCACCGTGCGCGGCTCGAAGGGCAGCGGCTCCCAGTTGAGCTCGCGCAGCGACTTCCAGCCCTGGAACAGTCCGCAATCGACCAGCAGCCTGCGGCCGTCGTGCTCGACGAGGTACTTGGAGCCGGTGACGGTGCCGGCGCCGCCGTGGAAGCCGAGCCTCATGGCGGGCTCCACAAGCGCGGGGCCGGCGCGAAGGCGTGCTGCATGAGAAGCCTCCTGTGCGTTGTCAAGCCCGGCGCTCCCGGACGCCGGCTGGTGCGCGCAGCATAGGCAGGCGCCCTGCTGCCGGCATGAGCTGGATCAATTCCCGCAACGGCCCGCCGCATGGCCGGGGCCCTGCCGTCGGTTGCGGCGGCGTCCCGGCATTTTCCGCGCGGCGTCGCCAAGGCCCGGCTCCAGCCGCACGGAAAATACGGAGCTGGCAATTTAGCGAATTTGAGTCTGGAACAAATTTCCTGAATCAACGCCCGGACGCTACCCGCGCTGCTACCGTGCCTGTTTGTTTGCAAGGGCGAGGCGGTAGTTTGCCCAGGTCAGGAATTGCCCGCGGGTTATTGCAGACGGCATGAAAAGAAATGGAGTCATGGAGTTGCAGGCCGGTGTTCACAAGGATGTCATCGAATTCTTATCCCAGTTGCGCAGGCACTGCCCTGAATACCAGGAGCTGCTCAGGCTTGCACCCGCGCGGGCGGCGCGGGACATCGCCTTCGACTGGGCCGTGATCTTGGGCAGCGTGGCCTTTGTCGTGTTCTGGAGCCCCTGGCTCACGCCGGTGGCGCTGTGCCTGATCGGACACCGGCAGCGGGCGCTGGGCAACCTGCTGCACGACGCCGGGCACCGCAGCCTGTGGCGCCAGCCACGGCTCAACGACTGGGTCACGCGGCTGCTGGTGGCACCGATGCTGTTCGCCGACCTGGAGCACTACCGGAACACGCATTTCCTGCATCACCGGGCCCTGGGCCGTGCCGGCGTGGACCCCGACTTCCTGCCGCCGCCGGCCACACCGGTGCGGCACTGGCTGCAGAGCTACCTGCGCCTCGTGACGATGCGGCGGCTCTGGCTGGCGTCGCTGGCCGGGCACCTCGCCGACGCGGGTGTGCGCCCGGCAAACAGGCTCTGCATCCTGGCCTGGTGGGCCGGCGTGCTGGCGCTGGCGGGCGCCTGGGGAGGCGCGGCGTACGCGGGCGCGCTGCTGGGGCTGACCCTGCTGGCCCGCGCCACGGTGTTCCACCTGCTGACGATGCTGCGCGAGATGTGCGACCACTACGGCCTGCAGCCCGGCGAAGTGTTCTCCTTCTCCAGGGACATGTCCTGCACCGGCCTGGCCCGCCTCGTGGTCCATCCGCGCAACAACGGCTACCACCTCACCCACCACCTCCTGCCCGCGGTGCCCTACTACCGCCTGCGGCAAGCCCACGCCCTGTTCCAGCAGCTGCCCATGTACCGGGCACGGGCGCAGCAGTGCCGTGCCTACTTCTTCGGCGACGGCGCCGTCGCCAGGGCCTGGCAGGCCGCTGCCCCCGGTTCAATGAAACCGGCCATGGGCCAAATATTTTGAATCCGCGCCCCGTGAATCCCTGCGCTCCGACAATATGGATGCTGCGCGCGCAAGGCGCGTCAGCCCCCGCAAATGGAGCCGGCACGGCAGACGGGCTTTATCAAGGCCGGACCCGCATCGCGGCCGCACCATTCAGGGCGGGGCACAGCATCAGCCATCCGGGGTTTAACTCTTGAACGAAATGAATACGAACGACTCGTCAGCGCTGGATCGTCGGTTTTTTGAAATGGTCGTCGACTTTCTCGGGCGCGCGGACCTCGTCGAATTGCGCGCCTCCATGCAGGAGCGCGGCTATGCCATTCTGCGCAACATGATCAAGCCTGAATTGCTTGATGAATTGCGCGGCGAATGCTGGAACCTGCTGGAATCCAGCGGCGTGGAGCGGGACTTTCTCATGCGCCAGACGGCCAATACCCCGCGCCGGATGGTCAACGTGCGGTGCGAGGAGATCAGGAGCCAGGGCCGGCTCATCCCGGCGCTCTACCAGTCGGTGGCATTCCGGCGCCTGTTCGAGGTCATCACGCGCGAGACCTTCGTCGAGTGCCCCTACGAGCCGGAGCAGTACATCGTCAACGCGCTGTTCAAATCCGGCCACACGCACGGCTGGCACTGGGATGACTACAAGTACGGCGTGAATATCGCGGTGGAAACTCCGGACAAGGAATCGGGCGGTTACGTGCAACTGGTGCCCAATACTTCCTGGAACCGGGAGCGCCCCAGCGTCGAGGAAGTGCTGTTTTCCAACCAGATCCTGTCCTTCCGCCTGGAGCCGGGCGACGTCTATATCCTGCGCACCGATACCGGCCTGCATCGCGTGAGCCCCATCAATGCCGGCTCGCGCCGCATCATCGTGAATATGGTGTGGTCCACGCCCGAAGAGGTGCAGACCGTCACCACGCACGACACCATGGAGGAAATTTTCGCGTGACCTGGTTGTTCGTTTCCGCTTTCGGCCTGGGATTGATTTTCAACGCCTCACCGGGTGCCGTGTTCGCGGAATCCTTCCGGCGCGGCATTTCCGGGGGCTATCACCAAGCGTTGTACGTTCAATTCGGATCGCTGGTCGGCGACGCGACATGGGCCGTGCTCGGGCTGGCCGGGGCCGGCGTGATCTTCGCCCTGCCGGCGGTGCGCGCGCCCGTGGCCATCGTCGGCGCGCTGTACCTGGCCTACCTGGGCGTGCAGTGCTTCAGGGACATGAACGCTGCGCCGGCCGCCGCAGCCGCGCCGGTCGATGGCCGGGCCCGCCAGGGCGCCCTGGCCAGCGGCGCCTCGCTGTCGCTGACCAACCCGGCCAACGTCTTCTACTGGGCAGCGCTGGGCAGCGTGCTGGGCGGGCTGGGCGTGGAGAACCCGGCCTTGGAGCACTACACCGTGTTCTTCCTGGGCTTCATGGCCTCGTCGCTGATCTGGTGCTTCGTCTGCGCCGGGTTGATCCACGTGCTGCACCGCGCGCTGCCGCCGCTGTTCACCCGGCTCATCAATGCCCTGTGCGGCATTGCGCTGATCGGCCTCGCCGCGGCCACCGTGCGGGACGTGCTGCTGCTGGGCTGATCGGAAATGCCGCTGCTGGCCGGCGCGGTGCCCCGGTGCTGCACCGGCTGCCCGCACGAGGCGGGTTCGTGCGGCGGGGCTTGCGCGTCTCAGGCGGCCCGGACCAGCGCGGCGCCGGAACCGTCGGCGTTGCCGGACTCGGCTTCGTCACGGACCGGCCAGGACCGGGCCTCGGCCGCGGACGGGGCCGGCCGCTCGCCCGGCAGCGGCTGCAGCATGGCCTTGGCGACGGCTCGCACCGTGGCGCTCAGCTCCTGCGACAGCGGCGGCTCGACCTGCCAGTGGTGCCAGTACAGCGCCACGGGCACCGGATGCTTCGGCGCCAGGTCCACCAGGTCGTGGCGCGCCGGGTCCGCCTGCAGCTGCAGCGCCGGCACCAGGCCGTAGCCGCAACCCGAATGCACCGCCTCCAGCAGCGCACCGGGCGCGGGCAGGTAATGCCGGGGGTAGCGCTCGATGCGCATGCCGAAACGCCCGGCCAGGAACTCGTTGTGCAGACCGTCCCGGCGGTTGAACAGCACCGCCGGCGCCTCCAGCACCGCCTTGAGCGTGAGGCCGTCCGGAAAGAAACGCTCGGCCAGCGCCCGGCTGGCCATGCAGCGGTACTCCATGGCCCCCAGGGCATCGGCCACGAAGCCCGCGGGCGCCCGCTCCAGGCTGGACACGCAGCCGATGACGTCGCCGCGCGCCAGCCGCTCCAGCGTGTGGGCCTGGTCCTCGGCGATCACTTCCAGCGCGACGCGCGACTGCACCAGCGGCGTCCACAGCACCCGCGCGAACCAGGTCGCCAGCGAATCGGCATTGACGGCGATGGTCAGCGGCAAGCGCCCGCTGGTGCCCGGCGCCGGCTCCAGCTGCCGCAGCGTGGACTCCTCCAGCAGCCGCAAGGCCTTGACATGGCGCAGCAGGATTTCACCGGCGGGCGTGGGAACAACCGGTTTCTGCCGGACCAGCAAAATGGCCGACACCGATTCCTCCAGCAGCTTGATGCGCTGCGAAATTGCCCCCCGCGTCAGATTCATGACCGCCGCGGCGCGTTCGAAACTGCCTTCCTCAACAATGGTGGCCAGGGTATGGAGCTGCTGCCGGTCAAACATGAAAGCCGTTCGTGCCGCGGGCCGCACAGGCCCGCGCTGAAAAATCTCGGGGCGCCCCGAAATTACGGGGACAACATTGATTGAATATAAGGGATCACCCCAGTAATTTCCCCGCGCCGGAATGACAGGGAGTTACAGGAATTTGACATCGCCGCTTGCAGGACGGTACGGGTGGCGCCGCGCCCGGGCCGTCAGCGCCGACGCCAGCGCAGCACCCGCAGCACGTAGCCCATGGCGATGAGCAGGAACAGGCCGGTGGTCACCGGGTTCATCCAGGCCGCGATGCGCTCGTACTGCTGCTGCATCAGGTAGCCCGCGGCCACCAGCAGGCCGCACCACAGCGCCGAGCCCAGCAGCGTCCAAGCCATGAAGCGGCCCAGCGGCATGGCCACCAGGCCGGCCGGCAGCGCCACCACCGTGCGCAGCGCGGGCACCAGCCGGCCCAGCACCAGCACCACCGGGCCACGCCGCCGGAACCAGCCCTCGGCGCGCTCGATCTCCTGGGGCGACACCGCCAGCCAGCGGCCATGCCGGTCCGCCAGGCGCTTGAGCCGGGCGCAGCCCAGCAGCCGGCCCGCCGCATACCACGGCAGCGACCCCAGCAGCGACCCCAGCGCTCCGGCCGCCACGACCAGCGCCGCGTGGCCCTGGCCCGAAGCGGCCAGGAAGCCGGCGAAAGGCATGATCAATTCGGAAGGCAGCGGCGGAAACAGGTTCTCCGCCAGCATCAGCAGCGCGATGCCGAGGTAGCCGTACTGCTGGATCACGCCGATCACCCATTCCGCCACGCCCGCGCTCCTTGGTCCAGGGACATGCCGCGCCCTGGAGCATGCACCGGGCCCACGGGCCGGACGGACGGCGCGGCGAGGCCTGCGCGGCGCGGGCCTACCGCCCCGCGACCGCCGCCTTGGGCTTGCCGACGTCGCCGGGGTTCACCTCGATGTCCTGGGTGTCGGCCGGGCAGGACAGCTCCTGCGGGCGCTGCCAGGGCTGGTCGATGTAGATCTGCCAGCCCTGGCGGTTGGGCGGATAGCTCTCCTGGCCGCTGGCGTCGCCGCAGGTCTGGGCCGACACCGACTGGCCCGGCCCCACCGCCACCACCGCGCCGCGGCGCAGCGTGCAGCGCGCCAGCCAGGTGAGCTGGTTCCAGGTCTGGCAGACCTCGTAGTCGCTGCGGTACTGCGCCACCGTGCCGCTGGGCGCATCGGCCGACCACCAGCCGCCCAGGCGGTTGGTGTTGCCGCGCGCGTCCCGGACGGCCGGGCCGTTCCACAGCCGGTACACCGGCAGGTCTTCCCGGATGCGCACCACCGCCACGCCCAGCACGCCGCCCTGGCCCGGCGCCTTGAGCGCGCTCCAGGCGGCGGCACGCTCGTAGTCCGGGTCGTCCAGGCGCAGCACCTCGGCGCGGCCCTGCAGCGACGCCGGCAGCCCCAGCGGGTCGGTGGGCGCGGTGGCACAGCCCGCCAGGGCGGCCAGTGCCAGGAGTGCCAGCCCCGCGCGGCGGGGCATCGCGGCCAGGGCCGCCCTCGGTTCGTTGCTCATGCTTCTCTCCCTCCAAGGCGGCCTGGAGCAGCCGCTCACGTGTGTCCGGACGGCCCGCCGCGGGGGCGGCACGCCGCGCGCCGACGCGCCTGGGCATGCCGCTCGCTGGCGAGCTGCGGACCAGGCCCCTGCCGTCGCCCGGCATCCTGCCCGCCCAGGCCTACGCGGCCCTGTCGCGGCGCAGCCGGCCCCGGCGCGGGACACCCGGCGCCGGCGCGGACAATCGTCCCCCACACAACCAAGGCACCGACCAAGAAACCGAGACACCGACATGAGCAAGGACCGCTTCCACAGCCTCTACACCCACGGTTTCATCCGCACTGCCGTCTGCGTGCCGCGCATCCGGCTGGCCGACCCGCAGCACAACGCGCAGGAGACGCTCTCGCTGCTGCGCGCCGCCCACGACAAGCGCGCCGTGGTGGCGCTGTTCCCGGAGCTGGGCCTGGTGGGCTACACCTGCGACGACCTGTTCCACCAGCGCGTGCTGCTGGACGAGGCCGAGCTGGCACTGGCGCGGCTGGTGCAGGACGCCGCCGGCATCCCGGTGCTGGGCGTGGTGGGCATCCCGCTGCGCGTGGACGAGCGCCTGTTCAACTGCGCCGTGGTGTTCCACCGCGGGCGCATCCTGGGCGTGGTGCCCAAGACGTACCTGCCCAACTACGGCGAGTTCTACGAGGCGCGCCAGTTCAACAGCGCCGTCAACGCCGTCTCCGACCTGGTGACGCTGGCCGGCCAGACCGTGCCCTTCGGCACGCAGCTGCTGTTCCAGGCCGAGAACCACCCGCTGCTCAAGCTGCACGTGGAGATCTGCGAGGACGCCTGGGTGCCGATCCCGCCCTCCACCTACGCCGCGCTGGCCGGCGCCACGGTGATGCTCAATCTCTCGGCCTCCAACATCACCATCGGCAAGTCCGGCTACCGGCATGAGCTGGTGGGCCTGCACTCGGCGCGCTGCCTGGGCGCCTACCTCTACAGCGCCTCGGGGCCGGGCGAGTCCACCAACGACATGGCCTGGGACGGCCACGGCCTGGCCTACGAGAACGGCGTGCTGCTGGCCGAGACCGAGCGCTTCAAGCAGGACAGCCAGCTCATCACCGCCGACATCGACCTGGAGCGGCTGCTGCACGAGCGCATGCGCATGACCACCTTCGGCGCCACCGTGGGCCAGCACAAGGCGGCGCTGGCGAACTGGCGCACCGTGCTCTACCAGGCCGAGCTGCCCGCCGAGGAGCGGCTGCCGCTGCAGCGCTACGTGCCGCGCATGCCCTACGTGCCGGCCAACCCGGCGCAGCGCGACGAGCGCTGCCGCGAGGTGTTCAACATCCAGGTGCAGGCGCTGGTGCAGCGGCTGCGCGCCGCGGGCATCACCAAGCTCGTCATCGGCGTGTCGGGCGGGCTGGACTCCACGCACGCGCTGCTGGTGTGCGCCAAGGCGGTGGACCTGATGGGGCTGCCGCGATCGAACATCCTGGGCTACACCATGCCGGGCTTTGCCACCAGCGGACGCACGCTGGACCAGGCGCTGCGCCTGATGGCAGCCATTGGCTGCTCGGCCGAGCAGATCGACATCCGCCCCAGCTGCCTGCAGATGCTCAAGGACCTGGGCCACCCGGCCGGCAGCGGCGAGGCGGTGTACGACGTGACCTTCGAGAACGTGCAGGCCGGCGAGCGGACGAGCCACCTGTTCCGCCTGGCCAACCTGCACGGCGGCATCGTCATCGGCACCGGCGACCTGAGCGAACTGGCGCTGGGCTGGTGCACCTACGGCGTGGGCGACCACATGTCGCACTACGGCGTGAACGCCAGCGTGCCCAAGACGCTGATGCAGTACCTGGTGCGCTGGGTGGCGGAGACGGGCCAAGTGGGCGAGCAGGGCAGCCAGGTGCTGCTGGACATCCTGGGCACCGAGATCAGCCCGGAGCTGGTGCCCGGCGGCGCCGAGGGAGAGCAGCCGGCGCAATCGACCGAAAGCGCCATCGGCCCCTACGAGCTGCAGGATTTCAACCTGTTCCACATCCTGCGCTACGGCTACGACCCGTCGAAGGTCGCGTTCCTGGCCTACCAGGCCTGGTGCTCGGGCGACCACGCCAAATATTCCCTGGCCGACGTGCGCAAGCACTTGAATACCTTCCTGCGCCGCTTCTTCGCCAACCAGTTCAAGCGCACCTGCGTGCCGAATTCGCCGAAAGTCGGCTCGGGCGGCTCGCTGTCGCCGCGCGGGGATTGGCGGGCGCCGAGTGATGCGTCGGCGAATGCTTGGCTGGCGGAGTTGGAGAGGAATGTGCCGGAGGAGTGATGCGGGCTCGTCAGGCTTGAAAAGGCTGCCTTGGAAAAAGCAGCCTTTTATTTGCAAGGCGCCAGCCCGCAGCCTTGCCGCTCGCCCAGCCTGAGCCTGTATAGGGGAATTTTTCTGCTCTTTTCCAGCGTCGGACCTGCTGATGGTCGCTTTATAGTGGCGGCGCCTCATACGTTCAACAAAAAGCCCATAAAGCACCGGTCCATGAAAATGCTTCTGACAGCGGTTGTCCTGCTCCCCATTCTCGCCGCCTGCACCACCCCTCCCCGCTCCGCCTGGGTCAAGGACGGCGCCACCGAATCGGACCGGACGACCGCCTTGTCCCGATGCCAATATGAGATGCGCCTGAACAAGGTTCCCACCAAGGACCGCTCCGACCTGCTGCAACTGTGCATGCAGGGCAAGGGATACCGATACCAGCGCGTGAATTGAGGGCGGGATTCAAGAAGGACGGCTTAATTCCCCAACCGTCACAAACCCTGCCCTCATGCCTTCCAAACTCCTTTTCCTCCCCGGCGCCACCGGCAATACCGCCTTGTGGCAGCCGGTTTCTGGCCTGCTCACGCATCCGGCCCGGAAAATCCATCTCGGCTGGCCCGGCTTCGGCCCCACGCCGCCAGATTCGGCGGTGCGGAGTTTTGACGATCTGGTGACCCGGGTGGTGGCGCAAATCGATGAGCCCACCGCGCTGATTGCCCAATCCATGGGCGGCGTCATTGCCCTGCGGACGGCACTGGAGAAACCGGACCTCGTCACGCATTTGGTGCTGAGCGTCACCTCGGGTGGACTGGATGTGAACAGCCTTGGCGCCGAGGATTGGCGTCCGTCTTTTCTTAAGAACAATCCCAATCTGCCGCGCTGGTTTGCCGAGCACCACGAGGATTTGTCGGCCCGGCTTCCCGACATCCGCATTCCCACGCTGTTGCTGTGGGGCGGTGCCGACCCGATCAGCCCGGTGGCCGTGGGCCAGCGTCTGTCAGCATTGCTGCCGAAAGCGGAATTGCATGTCTTTTCGGGTGGAGACCACGATTTGGCCAATACATTCGCCGCTGACGTTGCACCGCTCATCGACGCGCACCTGCGCAAAACCACCTGACCTGCCATGCACATCGCCATTCTCACCGCCCAGGGATTCAACGAGCTCGATTCCTTCATCGCCCTGGGCATCCTCAATCGCGTGAAACGCCCCGGTTGGCGGGCTTCCATCTGCGGGCCGGATGAAACTCTGACCTCGATGAACGGCGTGGTGGTGCAGGCGCAAATCCGCCTCGCCGAGGCCAATGCGGCGGACGTGGTGCTGGTCGGTAGCGGCATGAAAACCCGGGAATTCGTGAACGACCCGGCCCTGATCGGCCAATTGAAACTCGACCCGTCCCGACAACTCATCGGCGCCCAATGCTCCGGCACGCTGATCCTGGCGAAATTGGGCGTGCTGCAGGATATTCCCGCCTGCACCGACCTGATCACCAAGCCATGGGTGCAGGAGGCGGGCGTCGAGGTGCTGAACCAGCCCTTTTTCGCGCGCGGCAACGTGGCCACGGCCGGCGGCTGCCTGGCGTCTCAATATCTCGCGGCCTGGGTGCTGGCGCGCACCGAGGACGAAACGGCCGCGCGTGAGGCGCTGCATTATGTGGCACCGGTGGGGGAAAAAGAAGTATATGTGGAGCGGGCCTTGACGGCGATCAGACCCTATTTGCAACCCGAAAAATCATCGACGCTTTGACTTACTGTAGGCCAGCAGTGGCATATTGATACCAGCGCTGGCATGGAGCGTGCCCGGACGCACTCAGCGCCAGAATTGGCAAAATAGCATGAAGTCAAATGACTTTATGCACCTGCCAAGCTGAAGAAGTTTCGGCGCAGCATGGGCTTTTCTGCGGTTCACCCACGGAGGAGCACTATGCCGAGGAACGCACTGAGCCCAAAATGCCCGCCTGTGCAAGATCTCGCATATCCCTGGTATTCGACGGCTCGTTTTTGCGCGCTACGGGCACCAAGCAACCGTTGATGTTTCCCGCAGTTTCAGGCAAGCGTAACGATCACGGAAAATTTGACTACTCCCCCGAGCGACAGAAAGTCCGCAATAAAGGACCGATCCCTGAGGGGGAATATTGGATACAACCCTCGCAGCTGTGGGAAAATAATTGGTTTAAGAGCTTGATTCGCACGCCTCGCTCAGCATGGGGAAATTTTCGCCTGACCATTCATCCCTATCCCGGCACTCAAACTCACGGGAGAGGTGGATTTTTCATTCATGGCGGCTCCGTGCCTGGAAGTGCAGGCTGCATCGATCTTACGCTGGGCATCGATAAATTCGTCAAGCAACTCAGGACCGAACTGGAAGGACTACCCGAATGCTACATTCCCTTGAGCGTGCGGTATCCCTCAAAGTAACAGCCGCTCTCTTCCTTACCTTGCCCCTGGCCACCTGGGCCGAAGTCAGCGACAAGGAGCCTTCCACCGCGCATATATGGCTGGTGGGTTTCTTGGCTGCCCTTCTCTGTTTCGCTGGCGTTCGTTACCGCCGCTGGCTTGCTCCTGTTCTTGCCGCCTTACCCGCTTTCTGGTTCGTCAGCCTCTTGGTGGAGATTCACTCACCGGATGTCGGTCCGCATTTGTATGCCGAGCAAGGCCCTCTGTATTACGTTCAGGCTTATCTATCCTTGGGCCTGTTTGTGTCCGGCGTGATCCTGGGCTGGCGCCTGAACCGACGGCGCAGGGAAACGTGACGGCTGGCTTGGTTGCTGGCGCGCACTGCGCCCAATAACATGGCTTCAGCTTCCGTGACGCCCGATCAGCACTGTCATATCCGCCGTATTTCACGATTTGTCAGGACTGGACTGGCGCCCATCATGGAATCGTGGTCCAGGAAGCGGTAGGGAAGATCACTTCAACTCGAAGCCAGCGCGGCGCGAGGAGGCGCCCCACCATGAAACAGCAAGTCGCCCGTCTGTCACCTCACCAGAATGCCAAGGTATTCGCCGTCCTCACGGCCGTCACCTCGCTGATTTTCATCACGCCCATCTTCCTGTTGCTTTCGGTCCTGGCGCCCGCCGAATCCCGAACGCCCGTGCTCATGATCGTTTTCATGCCGCTGCTGTATCTGGCCCTTACTTATCTCTCCGTGATTGCCGGTTGCGCGCTGTACAACTTCATTTACCCCTACGTCGGCGGGATCGAATTCGAAGCAAAAAGCAAACCAGCATGATGGTTCCGGGAAGCACGGACAAGTCGAGTGATTTGCCTGGCTGGAGCCGCCATACCTCGTATTGACAGCTTTTTCAGGAAACTGTCCATGACCCACAGGCCCAGCCTGCGCTTCAACGTCTTCGGCCAGCTCGTCCAGATCACCGGCGCGCCGGGAAACTGGACGGCCTGGCTGCTCGGCGCCGACGGCAAGCGCCGGCCGGCGGATTTCATCGTGCCGGATTTCGTGACCGAGGACGACATGGAGCAATATCTGTTCGACCTGTTCCACGAATCGGCCACGCCGACGAATGGATCGGTGTTCAGGCTCGATTGAACCCGGGATACTCGAGAAACTGCTCGCGTCCGACGCTGACGCGCCCCATTCGACGAGAAACCTGCTGCTTTCCATGACCGCACAGCCGCTGATGCTCATGTCGCTGGCCTTTCTGTTGTTGGTGCTCGTGGGAGGTGCCTTGCTGCTATTCGTGGTGCGCGTCGTGCATCCCCCCGGCCACTGGCTGCGCAAGCGCGTCGATGACTGTGCGGCCTGGGCCGGCCAGAACGCCAAGCGCTATGTGGACCGGATCGAGCTGGTTTTCCTCATCCTGGTCGCGCTGATCTTCACGGTCATCACGCTCGTGTATTCCTAAGCCCCTCCAAGCCCTTCGCGATGCCCATGCCGCCCTCCGCCCACGCCCATTCGTCCGCCAGCCCCGCCCGGTGCGCCACCCGGTCCCGCCATGCGCTCCCGGCCCTGCTGCTCAGCCTGTGCGGCGCGGCCCTGGCCCAGCCGGTGCTGCAGCCGGGCCTGTGGGAGAAGCACTTCGACGGCGGCACGCTGGACCCGGACAGCGGCGCCTACCGCTCCATGTCCGTCGAGCAGCGCCAGGACTGCCTGAGCGAGGCGTCCCTGAAGCAAGGCCCGGACATGGATGCGGCCACCTTCATGCAGCGCAACCGGCAGCAAGGCAGCAGCTGCCGGCTGCTGAGCGAGCAGCGCGGCGCCACGGCTTCCACCTGGGCCGTGGCCTGCCAGGACAGCGACGGCACGCGCCGGGAAGTGCGCCACGAAAGCGCCAGCGCGCCCACCACTTTCTCCTCGGTCACGCTCGCCACCGACGTGCCCGCGGGCGACGCGAGCCGCACCGTGCGGTCGCGCATCCAGATCCGCATGACGCGCCTGGGCGACTGCACGCCGGCCACGCGGCCATGAATGCGGGCTCGCGCCTTGACCGCCATGGCGCCGAACCCGAGCCGCGCGCTCAAGGGCGGGGCGGGCGCGAATACAGGTAATCGTCGGGCAGCCCCAACCGCCGGCAGGCCTGTACCGGCGGGCTGGAGCGCAGCAGCACGCGGTCGGCGCCACGCGCCAGCAGGATGACGAGGCCGCGCTCCCAGGGCCGCAAGCCCCAGCGGGTGCCCAGGCCCAGCCGCTCGCGCAGCCAGCCCGGCACGATCTCCACCCCGGCGCGGACCAGCAGCCCCTGCAGCGGCCGCAAGGGCGCAGGCAGTGCCGGCGCCCGCGCCAGGATGTGCAGGAACTCGAACACGGTCGCGGAGCCTTCGAGCCGGGGCGCCATCGCGGCCAGCAGCGCGTCGAGCTCGGCCTGCGACGCCGGCACCCCCGGCGCGCCATAGAGCCGCGCCGCGGTGCGGCTCTCGAAGAAGTAGCGGTCGCGTTCGGCGACCGACAGCGGCCGCACGTAGGCATGGGTGGCCTCGACGATGCCGAAGCTGGCGGTGGCATGCACCCACTCCAGCAGCTCCGGGTCGCTGGCCCGGTAAGCCTCGCCGGTCGGCGTACTGCCGGCAATGGCCATGTGCCGGCGCGACACCGCGGCGATCATCGCCTCGGTGCGGCTGCGCGGGCCATAGACGGTCAGCATCGCGGCCAGCCCGGTGCGCTGCAGCCGCTGCACCGGCTGCTCGCGAAAGCGCGTGTGCTCCCACACGCCCGTGCGTACCCGGGGCTCCGCCAGCTCCAGCAGCACGGCCGCGACGCCCCCGATGAACAGCGCCGCCGGGTTCTTGAACAACTGCCACGCCAGGGAGTCGGGCGCACTGAGCGCAGGCTCGCCGCGAGGGGAGGCGAACAGGTCCGCCGGCAGCCCGGCCGGCTCCAGCATGGCCCGCACCACGACTTCGACGCGCCGCTGCAACGGCGCCGGCAACACGATGGCTGTCATGCCGCACAGCGTGGCATTACCGCCCGCAGCGCGCGGCCGGGCTGGGCCACGGGCTTGCCAAGGAAGCGGGAATTCGTCACGGCGTCCTGGCCCGGCACGGCACGGACAATCGCCTTCCGTGACATCCCCCTACTCCCGCTCCCGCCGCCGCTTCACCACCTTCGCGCTCCTGGGCACCGTCCTGCCAGCCTGGGCCGATGAGGCACCGCTCAGCAGCGTGGCGCCGCGTTGGCGCGCGAGCTTCGCCGCGTTTGAAGCCGCGGACCGGGCCCGGCCGGTGGCGCCGGGCGGCGTGGTGTTCGTGGGCAGCTCCAGCATCCGCGGCTGGGAGAACCTGGAAACTCAGTTCGACCTGAGCCCGCCGCCCCTGAATCGCGGCTTCGGCGGCTCCACGCTGGCCGAGTGCGCCCGCCACCTGGACCGCCTGGTGCTGCCCTACCGCCCGCGCCTGGTGGTGCTCTACGCCGGCGACAACGACCTCGCCGCCGGCGACACGCCGCGGCAGGTGCTCAACAGCTACCTCGCCTTCGTGGACGGCGTGCACCGCGCGCTGCCCGCAACCCGCATCGCCTTCATCGCCATCAAGCCCAGCCCCTCGCGCGCGCGGCTGCTGCACCGGGTGCGCCAGGCCAACATGCTGGTCCGCCACCACGCCGCCGGCGATGCGCGGCTGGCCTACATCGACGTCTTCACGCCCATGCTCGGCCCCGACGGCCAGCCGCGGCCGCAGCTGTTCCAGCCGGACGCGCTGCACCTCAATGCCCGGGGCTACGCGCTCTGGCGCGAGCTGATCGCGCCCGTGTTGCGCTGAAGCTTGCCCGCCGCTCGGGCCGTGCCGCCCGGGCCCGCGCTTCGGCGCCACACTCCCCGGGTCGCGCCCGCGCGGGCATGTCCGCTGCACCAGTGAGCGCGACACCACCCTCACTCCCCGGGAGATGCCGCCTTGAACGAATCCGAAGCCCGCACTGTGTTGCTGATCCAGGCGCTGGAAAGCGGCGCCGAGGCCGAGGGACGGCTGCTCACGCCGGCGCAGAGCCGCGAGGCCTCGGAGGTGGTGCGCGCCGGGCTGCCCAAGCCCGGGCGCACCCTCAAGTCCCAGGACTGGTCCGAGCGCTTCCTGGTGCAGCGCGCGCAGCGGCTGCTGCAGGACGCGGCGGCGCGGCGCCCGGCGCTGCGCGGCTTCATCGAGGGCGGCGGCGGCTTCTGGCCACTGGTGCAGGCGCTGGTCGTGGTGGCGGGCTTCGCGGCCGGCTTCGCCTCGGACGCGCTGGTCAATCCTGAGCGCATCAACCTGCTGTCGGCGCCGCTGCTGGGCGTGGTGCTGTGGAACTGGGGCCTGGCGTTGCTGTGGCTGCTGTCGCGGCTGTTCCTGCGCCGGCGTCGCGTCGCGCCGCGCGCGCCGGGCTGGCTGGCAGGCCTGGCGGCCTGGCCGGGGCGCTGGCGGCGCGGCGGCTTTGCCGTCGCCAGCCGCTTCAGCCGCGCCTGGGCCCGGGCCGCGGCGCCGCTGTGGCAGGCGCGCGTGCGCGCCGCGCTGCACCTGGGCGCCGTGGCGGTGGCGCTGGGACTCGTCGCCTACATCGGCGCGCGCGCGCTGCCCAACGAGTTCAGCGTCGGCTGGGAAAGCCAGCTCATCAAGACGCCCGAAGGCGTGCACCGGCTGCTGCAGATCCTGTTCTGGCCGGTGACGCTGCTGCCCGGCGTCGCCGGCGTGGCGCCCTTCACGCTGGAGGAAGTGACGGCCATGCACCACTGGGGGCAGACCAGCCCGGCGCTGGCCGACCGCTGGCTGCAGCTGGTGACGGCGCTGCTGCTGGTGTCCATCGTGCTGCCGCGGCTGCTGCTGTGGCTGATCCAGTCCCGGCGCGCGCGGCGCTACACGCGCCACTTCCCGCTGGACCTGACCGATCCCTACTTCGCCAGGCTGCTGGCCGAGGGCACCGGCCAGCGCCTGCGCCTGGTGGTGTGGCCCTACGGGCTGACGCTGGACGCGGCGCGCGCGGCGGCGCTGCAGCGGCAGGCGCCGGCCGTGCTGGGCGTGGAGGCCGAGGTGAGCGCGCAGCCGGCGCTGGCCTACGGCGACGCGGTGGAAGCCGTGGCGCGCCGCCCCGCGCCGGCCGAGGGCGAGGTGCTGGAATGCGCGGCGCTGCTGTCGCTGTCGGCCACGCCCGAAGCCGAGACGCATGGCGCCTTCCTGCGGCGCGTGGCGCAGCTGGCGCCGCAGGCGCTGGTGCTGCTCGACAGCGGCGCCTTCGCCGCCCGCCTGGGCCGCGGCGAGCGGCTCAAGGAGCGCGAGACGCTGTGGAACGAATTTGTGCGGCCCTACGGGTTCACGCGGGTGCAGGTGGTGGAGCTGGGAGGCTGACATGGCGGACACGGCACAGGACACCGCCGCCGGCATGGGCACCCGCATCGAGCTTTGCCTCGTCTCCCACACCAACGTGGGCAAGACCACGCTGGCGCGCACGCTGCTGGGCCAGGACGTGGGCGAGGTGCGCGACGCGGCGCACGTGACGCAGGAGGCGCAGTCGCACGCGCTGCTCGCCACCCCCGAGGGCGACGCGCTGGTGCTGTGGGACACGCCGGGCCTGGGCGACTCCGCGCGCCTGTACCGGCGCCTGAGCCGCGCCGCCAACCCCATCGGCTGGTTCCTGTCGCAGGTGTGGGACCGCTGGACGGACCGGCCCTTCTTCCTCAGCCAGCAGGCCATGCGCGCCACGCGCGACCATGCCGACGTGGTGCTCTACCCGGTCAACGCCACCGAGGCGCCGGCCGAGGCGGGCTACCTGGAGCCGGAGCTGAAGCTGCTGGCCTGGATGGAGCGGCCGGTGCTGGTGCTGCTCAACCAGACCGGCCTGGCCCCCGCCGGCAGTGGCGCGGCCGACGACGAGCTGCGCCGCTGGCAGCAGCACCTGCGCGGTGTGGAGGCGGTGGGCGGCGTGCTGGCGCTGGACGCCTTCGCCCGCTGCTGGGTGCACGAGCAGGCTTTCTTCGACACGCTGGGCACGCTGGTCCCGGCCCCCAAGCAGGCCGGCTATGAGCGGCTGCAGCGGGCCTGGCAGCGGCGCAACGTGCAGTGCTTCGAGGCCTCGATGCACGCCATCGCTGCGCAGCTGGTGGCGGCGGCCGGGCTGGAGCAGGGCATCGAAGCCGCCCAGGCCCAGCCGGGGCTGCTGGCCCGCCTGGCCGGCACGGGCGCCGACACGCGGCGCGAGCGCGGCCAGCAGGCGCTGCAGCGCCGCGTGGAACAGGGCCGCGCTAACACCACGCGCGAACTGCTGCGCCTGCACGGGCTGCTGGGCCGGGCGGAGCACCCCTTCCTGAAGCGGCTGGACCAGGGCGACCTGATCTCGCGCGCGCCGCTGGACCCGGTGCGGGCCGGCCTGGGCGGGGCCATCGCCTCGGGCGCGGCCACCGGGCTGGCCGCCGACGCCGCCACCGGTGGGCTGACGCTGGGCACCGGGGCGCTGCTGGGCGCGCTGGCGGGGGCGGTGGCCTTCGTCGCGGGCGCCGAGGGTTTCAACCGCGCCCGGGGCGTCAAGGAGGAGACGCTGCGCCTGAGCGACGCCGCGCTGCGCGGCCTGCTGCAGGACGCGCTGTTGAAATACCTGGCGGTGGCGCATTTCGGGCGCGGCCGGGGCCAGTTCGAGCATGACGAGCTGCCGGCAGCCTGGGTGGAGCAGGCCCGGCTGCGCGTGGATGGCGCCGGCACCGAGCTGGACGCGCTGTTCGCGGCGCTGCGCATCGGCGACCTGGACGCGGACGGCGCCCGCGCCCAGCTCCAGGCCCTGGCCGCCACGCTGGCGCTGGAGCTGCTGGCCTGGCTGTACCCGGAAGCCGACATCGACCGCGTGCGGGCGGCCATGCAAACGCCGGTGCCGGCCTGAGGCTCGCACCCTGGGCTGGGCCAGGCCCGGCCGCGGCGGACCCCGGCGGCCGGGCCCGCGCACGCTGCTGCGGCCCGTGTGAACTTCGCCCGTCCGGCGTGCCCGGAAACTGCAAGGCCTTTGTTTACACTAGCCTCTTTGCTCTGGAAAAAACGGCATTGGGACGGATTACCGGTTTCTCGGGCCCTTGAATATCACTCCATTACTGAACGGCCCCGGACCCGGTGCGACATGAATAACAACGATCCCATGATCGCCAACAGCCAGAATATCCCTGCCCGGTTGCCGAAGGGCCATGCGCCCGTGCTGGTCGTGGTCGTCGACACCGAGGAGGAATTCGACTGGACCCAGCCCTTCTCTCGCCACAGCACCGGCACGACGGCCATTGCGGCCCAGCACCTGGCGCACGACCAGGTTTTCGACGCGCTGGGCATCGTGCCGACCTACGCGGTGGACTGGCCGGTGGCGACCACGCCGGCCGCCGTCGCGGTACTGGGCTCATTGCTTTCCAGCGGCCGTTGCGAAATTGGCACCCACCTGCAACCCTGGGTATCTCCACCCTACACGGAAATTGTCAACAACTTCAATTCCTACGGATGCAATCTGCCCCGGGAATTGGAGTTCGAGAAACTCCGGCAGCTGACGCAGGCCATCACCGAGAATTTCGGCCGGGCGCCGATCACCTTCAAGGCCGGGCGCTACGGGGTGGGCGCGCATACCCTGGAGGCCATTGCCGCGCTGGGCTACAGGATCGACGCCAGTTTCGTGCCCCGCACCTCCTTCGAGGATGACGGCGGCCCGGATTTCTCCCGCTATTCGGAGCAGCCCTTCTGGCTCGGCCATGCGCAGGCGCCGCTGCTGGAATTGCCCGTCACCACCGGCTATTGCGGCGCGCTGCGCGCTTTCGGCACGGCGCTGTATCCGCTGCTGCAGTCGGCGCCTCTGAAGGCGCTGCATGCCGGCGGCATCGCGGCGCGCACCCGGCTGCTGGAGCGCATCCGCCTGACGCCCGAGGGCTGCACCGCCGCCGAGATGAAGCGCCTGGCCGCCACCCTGGCCCGCGCCGGCTGCCAGGTGTTCTCGCTGACCTACCACAGCCCGTCCCTGGCGCCCGGGCACACGCCCTACGTGCGCAGCCCGGACGACCTGCGCCGCTTCGTCGCCGCGATCAAGGAGCTGTGCCTGTGGTTCCGCGACGAGCTCGGCGGCGTGTTCATGAGCGTAGAGGCGCTCCACGCCAAGCTGCAGGCGCAGCGGCTGCTGGACGCGCGCCAGGCCGGCGTGGTGGCGGCGCAGGCCTGATACCCGATCAGTAGTTGCTGTCGCCGGCCAGCAGCCCCTCGATGGAGTGGACCTGCTCGATGTACTGCAGCTGGTCCACCACGCGCCCGGCCAAGTGGCGACGCACCTCCTCGGGCAGCGCGGCGTGATAGTCGGGCGTGAGCTGGATGTCGTGGCGCTCGCCGTTGCGCGCATCGGGCGCGTCCACGCCCACCACCAGCACCGGGCGCCATTGGTCGGAGTGGTTGGCGGTGCCGCGGTGGATGGTCAGCGCCGAACGCGCGGAGATGTCGCCCATCTGCGCCAGGCGCGCCTGCTTGCGTGCCTCGTAGCGCGGGAACAGCTCGCGCGGCGGAAACATGCCCAGCTCGCGCCGGCCGGTGGCCTCGGCATCGAGCCCGAACTCGTCCCACTGCGTGCCCGGCGCCACCTCGAAGGGCCCCATCTCCGGCGTGGTGTCCACGGCGCTGAGGTTGAAGGCCAGCGAGTTCAGGCGCCGGCCCAGCCGCGTCTCCTCGGGCATGGGGAAGTCGCGGTGCCAGGGCTGGTCCTGCGCGCCGGGGCCGGGCACGTCGAAGCCGACTTCCACCACCTTGTAGTCCGGTCCCAGCACGGCGCGGCACACGGTGACGAACCAGGGGTGCGTGACGATGTCCACGAAGCCGCGCAGCCGTTGCGGGTGCACCTCGACGTACCAGCGCTGCGGCCCGCGCGGCAGCGCGCCACGCGGGCGCTGCCGGGCCTCGGCGAAGAGCGTGTCGATGTCCTCGCGCAGCCGCTGCCCCCAGGCGCGCTCGAAGGCGCCGCGCAGGGCGATGATGCCGTCGCCATAGAGGCCGCCCATGATCCGGGCGACGTCATAGCCCTGCGGCATGTCGCCGCCCGGGGCCGATGCAGTGTTCATGCGGGAGTCTCCTGCTGACCGAAAGAAGCGCGCACGGACGGCGCGTGGTTTCTCGGTCGGGGCAGGTTCCGGGCCCGCTCAAGCCGCCCCGTAGCCCCCGCCGCCCGGCGTCTCGATCACGAAACAGTCGCCCGCCTCCATCCGCACCGAGCCGATGTGCCCCAGTTCCTCCACGCGCCCGTCGGCACGCAGCACCGCGTTGCGTCCCGGCGCGCCGGGGCTGCCGCCGGCGAGGCCGAAGGCCGGGTGGATGCGGCCGTTGGAAAGGATCGCCGCCGTCATCGGCTCCAGGAAGCGCAGCACGCGCGTGCCGCCGTCCCCGCCGCGCCAGCGCCCGGCGCCGCCCGACCCGGCCCGGATGGCATAGCTCTCCAGCCGCACCGGGAAGCGGTACTCCAGCACCTCCGGGTCGGTCAGCCGCGAGTTGGTCATGTGCGTCTGCACCACCGACGTGCCGTCGAAGCCGCCTTCGCCCTCGCCGCCCAGCGCCACGCCCGCCCCGGAGCCGCCGGACACCGTCTCGTAGTACTGGTGCTTCTCGTTGCCGAAGGTGAAGTTGTTCATGGTCGGCTGCGCCCCGGCCAGCACGCCCAGCGCGCCGTAGAGCGCGTTGGTGACGCAGGTGGACACCTCCACGTTGCCCGCCACCACCGCCGCCGGTGGCGCCGGATTCAGCATGGAGCCCTCGGGCACGATCACCTCGATGGGCTTCAGGCAGCCGGCGTTGAGCGGAATGTCGTCGTCCACCAGCGTGCGGAACACGTAGAGCACGGCGGCCATGGACACGGCCTTGGGCGCGTTGAAGTTGTCCTGGCGCTGCGCCGAGGTGCCGGTGAAGTCCACCACCGCCGAGCGCGCCTCGCGGTCGATGCGCAGCGCCACCTCGATCTTCGCGCCGTTGTCCAGCGGCAAGGTGAAACGGCCGTCGCGCGTGAGCGCCGGGTCCAGCCGCGCGATGGCCATGCGCACGCTCTCCTCGGCGTTGTCCTGCACGTGGCGCATGTAGGCCTGCACGGTGTCCAGCCCGAACTGCGCCACCATGGCGTGCAGCTCCTGCACGCCCTTCTCGTTGGCGGCGATCTGCGCGCGCAGATCCGCCACGTTCTGCTGCGGGTTGCGCGCGGGGTAGGGACCGCCGGTGAGCAGCGCCATCAGCTCGGCCTCGCGCAGCCGCCCGCCCTCGACCAGCAGCATGTTGTCGATGAGCACGCCCTCCTCCTCGATGCGGCGCGAGAACGGCGGCATCGAGCCCGGCGTGATGCCGCCGATGTCGGCATGGTGGCCGCGCGAGGCCACGTAGAACAGCACGCCGGTTTGCTGCTCATTCCACACCGGCGTCACCACCGTCACGTCGGGCAGGTGCGTGCCGCCGTGGTACGGGTCGTTGAGCACGAACACATCGCCCGGCCGCATGCCGGGGTTGCGGGCGATGACGGTCTTGATCGACTCGCTCATCGAGCCCAGGTGCACCGGCATGTGCGGCGCGTTGGCGATGAGGTTGCCCTCGCCGTCGAAGAGCGCGCACGAGAAATCCAGGCGCTCCTTGATGTTCACCGAGTAGGCCGTGTTCTGCAGCCGCAGCCCCATCTGCTCGGCGATGTTCATGAACAGGTTGTTGAACACCTCCAGCATCACCGGATCGACCGCGGTGCCCACCGCGTGGCGCTGCGCGCGCGGCTGCACGCGCGTGAGCAGCAGGTGCTCCAGCCCGGTGAGCCGTGCCTGCCAGCCGGGCTCGACCACGGTGGTGGCGTTGGCCTCGGCGATGATGGCCGGGCCATCGATCACCGCGCCGGGTTTCAGCTGCTCGCGCCGGTACAGGTTGGCGTCGCGCCAGTGGCCGTCGGCATGCATGCGCACCTGCGCCTGCGACAGCGGCCGGTGCTCGTGCGCCGGGTGCTCCTGCTGTTGCGGCTGGGCGCCCGGGCCCACGGCCTCCACGGCGGCGCTCTCGATCACCAGCGCGCGCGAGGGCATCAGGAAGGCGAAGCGCTGCCGGTACGCGGCCTCGAAGGCGGCGCGCACGGCATCGACAGGGCCGAAGGGCACTTCCAGCGCCGTGTCCGTGCCTTGGTAGCGCACGTGCAGGCGCCGCAGCAGGCGGATGTCTTGCGGCGCGAAGCCCTGGGCCGCGATCTCCGCCGTCGCCTCCGCACCCAGGCGCTGCAGCAGCGCGTCGGCGCGGGCCAGGCCGGAATCATCGAGCGGCTGCTCGACGGTGGCCTCGCGCAGCGCGAGCTGGTCGGCCAGGCCCATGCCGTAGGCCGAGAGCACGCCGGCGAGCGGGTGCACGAACACGCGCGTCATGCCCAGCGCGTCGGCCACGGCGCAGGCATGCTGCCCGCCGGCGCCGCCGAAGCACTGCAGCGTGTACTGCGTGACGTCGTAGCCGCGCGCCACGGAGATCTTCTTGACGGCGTTGGCCATGTTGGCCACCGCGATCTGCAGGAAGCCCGCGGCCAGCTCGTCGGCCGCGACCTTGCGTCCGCCGCCGCGCGACACCTCCGCCGCCAGCTCGGCGAAGCGGCGCTGCACCACGGCGCGGTCCAGCGGCTCGTCGCCGCGCGGGCCGAACACCTGCGGAAACCACTGCGGCTGCAGCCGGCCCAGCATCACGTTGGCGTCGGTGGTGGCCAGCGGGCCGCCGCGGCGGTAGCAGGCCGGGCCGGGGTTGGCGCCGGCGGAGTCGGGGCCCACGCGCAGCCGCGCGCCGTCGAAGTGCAGGACCGAGCCGCCGCCGGCGGCCACGGTGTGGATGCTCATCATCGGCGCGCGCATGCGCACGCCGGCCACCTGCGTCTCGAACGCGCGCTCGAACTCGCCGGCGAAGTGCGACACGTCGGTGGAGGTGCCGCCCATGTCGAAGCCGATGACCTTGTGCTGCCCGCCCGAGAGCGCCGTGCGCGCCATGCCCACGATGCCGCCGGCCGGGCCGGAGAGGATGGCGTCCTTGCCGTTGAAGCGCTCGGCGCGCGTGAGCCCGCCCGAGGACTGCATGAAGTACAGCGGCACGCCTGGCATCTCGGCCGCGACCTGCTCGACGTAGCGGCGCAGGATCGGCGACAGGTAGGCGTCCACCACCGTGGTGTCGCCGCGCGACACGAATTTCATGAGCGGGCTGACCTCGTGCGAGGCCGACACCTGCGTGAAGCCGATCTCGCGCGCCAGCGCCGCGGCCTGCGCCTCGTGCGCCGGATGGCGCCAGGCGTGCATGAACACGATGGCGCAGGCACGCAGCCCGGCGTCGAAGGCCTCCTGCAGCGCCGGGCGCAGCGCCGCGAGGTCCAGCGGCTGCACCACCGCGCCTTGCGCGTCCAGCCGCTCCTGGGCCTCGGCCACGCGCTCGTACAGCAGCTCCGGCAGCACGATGCGGCGGTCGAAGAGGCGCGGGCGGTTCTGGTAGGCGATGCGCAGCGCGTCGCGGAAGCCGCGCGTGGTGACCAGCAGCGTGCGCTCGCCCTTGCGTTCCAGCAGCGCGTTGGTCGCCACGGTGGTGCCCATCTTCACGCAGGCCACCTGGTCGGCCGGGATGAGCGCGCCGGGGGCCAGGCCCAGCAGGCGGCGGATGCCCTCGACCGCCGCGTCGCGGTACTGCTCGGGGTTGTCGGAGAGCAGCTTGGCGGTGGCCAGGCTGCCGTCGGGGCGCCGGGCCACGATGTCGGTGAAGGTGCCGCCGCGGTCGATCCAGAACTCCCAGCGCTGTGCTTCGGCCATGTGTGCTTCCTCATCGTTCAAGGTGCCCGAGCCAGCATAGCGGCATTCCCAAGGCCCCCCAGGCGGGCGGCCCGGCCCCGCCGGGAAGGCTGCGGCACCTTCGCACAATCCCCAGTTCGGATTTCACTTTGGCTGTGAAACGGCCCGTTCGTCCTGAGGTATCGAAGGACGAATCCGCCAGGCTGGTCTGCCGGCCATGAAAAGAGGGCCGGCTGACCCGTTCGCCCTGAGGTATCGAAGGGCGAATCCGTGAGGCTCTTGCGGCCTGCTGCACAGCCGGGGCCGTTCATCCTTCGATACCTCAGGACGAACGGGATACTTCTCAAGGAGCTTAGATGCTGAAACCCTTGCTGGCCGCGCTGGCGCTGAGCAGCGCCGCATTCGTCCCGGCCCAGGCCGCCCCGCAAAGCCCTTCCGCCTCGGCCCCGGCCAAGGCCCAGGCCGAAACCATCCGCTGGCAGGTCGCCACGCCCTTTCCCGAGACCAGCCTGCACACCGAGAACCTGATGCAGTTCGCGCAGGAGGTTGAGCGCGCATCGCAAGGCCGGATCAAGATCGTCGTGAAGCCCGATGCCGCACTGAAGGCGGCCGAGGCCAAGCGCGCGGTGCAGAACGGCCAGGTGCAGATGGCCGAGATCCAGCTCGCCGATGTGCAGTCCGAGTGGCAGACCTTCGGCCTGGACAGCATCCCCTTCCTGGCCAGCGGCTATGCCCAGGCGCGCAAGCTCTACCAGGCGCAGCGCGTGCCGCTGGGCAAGCGCTTCGCGGGCCAGAGCATGGTGATGCTGTACTCGGTGCCCTCGGCGCCGCCGGGGCTGTTCCTGCGCAAGCCGGTGAAGCAGCTCGGCGACCTGCGCCAGCTCAAGTGGGCCGCCTACAGCCCTGCCACCGAGCGCATGGCGAAGCTGCTGGGCGCCAAGGCGGTGGCGATGCCCGAGGCGCATGTGGCGCAGGCGGTGACGCAGGGCGAGGTGGACGCGGCGCTGGTGTCGGCCGACGGCTTCAACGCCGATGCCTTCGAGTCCATGGAGGTGTTCCTGGACCTGCAGGCCTGGCTGCCGCGCCATGGGGTGCTGATGAACCTGCAGGCCTTCGAGCAGCTGGACATGCCGCTGCGCAAGGCCGTCATCAAGGCGGCGGTGGCGGCCGAGCAGCGCGGCTGGCAGCAGTCCGAGGCGCGGCACCGGCGCTTCCTGGGCGGGTTGCGCGACATGGGCATGGACGTGGTCGAGCCGCCCGAGCCGCTGCGCACCGGGCTGCTGAAGACGGTGGGCGAGCCGCTGCTCGACGAGTGGCTGCAGCGCACCGGCCCCGAAGGCAAGCTGATCATCGACGACTACCGTCGTTGAGCCAGCTCAAAGGACGTGCGCGGGCCGCCTCAGGAATGTCCTGATGTGAGGACTTCACGCCCGGCCCCGGCTTGAGCCGCAGCCGCGGAGCCCGGCTCTACAGTGAACGCTCCATGGGCGTCCCGTGAGCGGGCCGAGCGCAATTCCGGATCACACGCCTCTCAAGCTCGGGCAGGCGCGGCCGTAAATCGGGCGACACCACAGGCCATGCCGGGGAGCCCGATCGTGACGAGCACATACCAAGGACAGCGCAGCCCCACCGCGGCGGAGTCGGCCGCCGCGCTGCGCAGGCTGGCCGACGAGATCACGGTCCTGGTGTGGACCGTGGACGAGAACGGCCGCTGCATCCAGCTCAACCACCAGGCGCGGGCCTATTTCCGCAGCCCGGACGAGTTCTCCTTTCGCGCCTGGCGCGGCTTCATCCACCCGGAAGACCTGCCGCAGGTGCGCGCCACGGTGGCGCGCGCCATCGAGCTGCGTGCGGATTACCAGATCGGCTACCGCATCGTGCGCAGCGACGGCAGCCTGCGCTGGATGTCGGGCGTGGGCGCGGCCTGCTTCGACGCGCAGGGCCGCTACTGCGGCTACACCGGTACCGCCACCGACGTCACGGCCGCCCATGACATGCAGGAGCAGCTCGCGCGCAGCGAGGCCGAGTACCGGCTGCTCACCGAGAACGCCAGCGACCTGATCACGCGCCATGACGCCGTGGGCCGCTACATCTACGTCTCGCCGGCGTGCCAGCACCTGCTGGGCTACGCGCAGGAGGAGCTGCTGGGCCGCCACCCCAACGAGATCATCCATCCGGAGGACGCGCCGGCCGTGCGCGCCGAGGTCGAGGCCCAGCAGCGCCACGGGCGCCGGCCCGCGCAGATCGAGCTGCGGTTGCGCCGGCGCGACGGCCAGTACGTCTGGGTGGCCACGGCCACGCGCGTGATGGTTGATGCCGGTACCAGCGCGATGACGGGCACCGTGGCGGTGTCGCGCGACATCAGCGCCGAGAAGCTCATGCGCCAGCAGCTGGCCGAGCGCGAGGAGCGCTACCGCAGCCTCACCTCGCTGCTGTCGGACTGCTACTGGGAGACCGACACGGAGGGGCGCTTCACCGTGGTGGGCGACGAGGCCACGCCCTGGCTGGGCACGGCGGCGAGCCGGCTGCTGGGCAAGCGGCGGCAGGACATCGCGCTGGACCCCACCGAGCCCGGGCTGCAGGCCTATCTGCGCAGCTTCGCGCGGCGCGAACCCTTCCGCGACCTGCAGTACGGCGTGAGGCCGCCGCAGGGCGCGGCACCCTATTACCTCTCCATCGCCGGCGAGCCGATGTTCCGCGACGGGCTGTTCACCGGCTACCGCGGCATGTCGCGCAACATCACCGAGCAGCGCCGCATCGAGGAGCGGCTGCAGGCGCTGAGCAACGAGAACCGCAACCTCATCGAGAACTCGCTGGACATGGTGTGCACCTTCGACACCGAGGGCCGTTTCCTGCGCATCAATCCGGCGGGCTGCCGCATCACCGGCTACCAGGCCGGCGAGATCGTGGGCCGGCGCTGGCACGAGTTCGTGCACCCGGAGGACTACGAGCACACGCTGGCCGTCTATCGCGACACCTTCACCCACGGCGACGGCAACGGCGAGCTGCACGACTTCGAGAACCGCTGGCGCACCAAGAGCGGCGGCGAGGTGTGCCTGGCCTGGTCGGCCAAGTGGGTGGCCGAGCAGCGGGTGATCTACGTCACCGCGCGCGACATCACGCAGCGCAAGCAGGCCGAGCGGCGGCTGCGCCAGCTCGCCACCTGCGACACGCTCACGCTGCTGCCCAACCGCGCGCGGCTCAACGAGCACACCGACGCCAGGATCGCGCTGGCCGGGCGCGAGCCCGAGTCGCTGGCGGTGATGTTCCTGGACCTGGACCGCTTCAAGGAGGTCAACGACTCCATGGGCCACGAGGCCGGCGACGTGCTGCTGCAGCAGGTGGCGCAGCGGCTGCGCGCCAACCTGCGCCCGGACGACCTGGTGGCGCGGCTGGGCGGCGACGAGTTCGTGGTGGTGCTGCCCTGCGCGCATGGCGTGGCCTCGGCCTCGGCGGTGGCGCAGAAGCTGCTGGCGCAGTTCGACGAGCCCATGCTGGTGAGCGGCCAGGAGGTGTTCGTGGGCGCGTCCATCGGCATCGCGCTGTATCCGCGCGACGGCGAGACCAAGGAGGTGCTGTTCCAGAGCGCCGACAGCGCGATGTACCGCGCCAAGGCCATCAAGGGCAACAGCTACCGCTTCTTCACGCCCGAGATGCACGAGAAGGCGCGCGCGCGGCTGACGATGGAGAGCGCGCTGCGCCGGGCGCTGGAGCGCCAGGAGCTGGAGGTGCACTACCAGCCGCGGCTGGACGTGGCCACGCTGCAGGTCGTGGGCATGGAGGCGCTGCTGCGCTGGAACCATCCCCAGCTCGGCCGCGTGCCGCCGGCGCAGTTCATCCCGCTGGCCGAGGAGACGGGCCTCATCGGCACCATCGGCGAGTGGGTGCTGCAGCAGGCCTGCCGCCACAGCCGGCGGTGGGTGCAGGCACTGGGGCGGCCGCTGCGCGTCTCGGTCAACCTCTCGCCGCGCCAGCTGCATGATCAGCAGCTCGTCGCCAAGGTGCGCCAGGCGCTGCGCGAGTCGGGCCTGCCCGCGCAGTTGCTGGAGCTGGAGCTCACCGAGGGCTCGCTGGCGCAGGACCCGCACACCGCCGAGCGCACGCTGGGGCGGCTCAAGGCGCTGGGGCTGCGCCTGGCGGTGGACGACTTCGGCACGGGCCATTCCTCGCTGTCGTACCTGCGGCGCTTCCCGGTGGACGTGCTCAAGCTGGACCGCACCTTCCTGCCCGGCCTCACCGAGGTGGCCGAGGGCGCGAGCTTCAGCACGCTGGCGCAGGCCATTCTGCACCTGGCTCACACGCTGAGCCTGCGCGTGGTGGCCGAGGGCGTGGAGACGCGCGAGGTGTTCGACTTCCTCAAGGACGCCGGCTGCGACGAGGCCCAGGGCTACTTCTTCTGCCGCCCGCTGCCGCCGCGGGAGTTCGAGGCCTTCCTGCGCGGCAGCCTGGAGCAGGCGGCTTGCGGCATGACAGGGTGAAGGGGCGCGCGGGCGCCACAATGTGGGGCCGGGCGGCACCGGCTGCCCGTCCACCCTTCTCCCAGGAACTCCCCTCATGCATTCGCTGCCGCCTCCCAGCGTCGAGTCGCTGGACGACATCCTTCCCCAGGAACCCCTGCTGATGATGGGCGCGGGCCCGGTCCCGATCCCGCACAAGGTGTCCTACGCCAACTCCATCGTCATCAACCACCTGGGCGAGACGATGAACAAGGTGATCGAGCAGGTGAAGGCCATGGGCCGCTACGTGTTCCAGAGCGCCTCGGCGCAGGTGCTGGGCGTGGCCGGTCCGGGCTCGGCGGCCATGGAGATGGCCATCGCCAACCTCACCGCGCCGGGCGAGCGCGTGCTGTCGGTGTGCAATGGCTACTTCAGCCGCCGCATGGCCGAGATGGCCACGCGCGTGGGCGGCCAGGTGACGGTGCTGGAGGTGCCCAACTTCGAGTACGCCGGCGTCGAGCGCGTGGAGGCGGCGCTCAAGGCCGGCGACTACAAGGTGCTCACCATCGTGCAGGGCGAGACCTCCAACACCGTGTTCAACCGCGACCTGCAGGCCATCGCGCAGCTGGCCCATGAGCGCGGCTGCGTGGTGATCGTGGACGCGGTGTGCACGCTCAGCACCATGCCGCTGGAGATGGAGGCGTGGAACGTGGACGCGGTGATCACGGGCGGGCAGAAGGGGCTGTCCTCGATCCCCGGCGTGTCGCTGCTGGCGCTGTCGGAGAAGGCCTGGCGCAAGATCGAGAACCGCAAGCACCCGATGGCGCACTGGTGCCTGGACGCGCTGCTGGCCGACAACTTCTGGAACAAGAAGTCCTACCACTACACCGCGCCGGTGTCGGGCGTGCTGGCCATCCACGAGGCGCTGCGCCTGGTGTGCGACGAGACGCTGCCGCGGCGCTTCGAGCGCCACCTGGTGTGCTCCAAGGCGCTGCAGCGCGGCATCGAGGCCATGGGGCTGAAGCTGCTGGTGCCCGAGGCGGCGCGGCTGAACTCCGTCATCGGCATCTCCATTCCGCAGGGCGTGTCGGCCGACGCGGTGCGCGAGCACATGTCGCGCGTGCACCGGGTGGAGATCTCGGGCTCCTTCGGGCTGGAGATCGTGCGCATCGGCCAGATGGGCGAGCAAAGCCGCGCGCACAACCTGTTCCGCACGCTGCACGCGCTGGGATCGAGCGTGCAGCACGCCGGCGCGGCGCTGGACCTGCCCGCGGGCATCGCCGAGCTGGAGAAGGGGCTGGCGCAGGAGAGCGTGACGGTGGCGTGAGCGGCGCTCAGGCGGCCTCGATCCCGGCGCGCAGCGCCAGCGCGATCACCGCCTGGCGCAGGGTGTCGTTGAGGCGCAGCGGCCCCCCCACGCGCTGGCCCGACAGCGCCGCGCCGACGCGGTCGCCGAACAGCACCAGCGCCTGGTCCGGGTCGCGCTGGCGCGACATCCAGAACAGCCCGTCGATGTCCGGGTACTGCCGATGCAGCGCCTGGGCCCAGCGCGCCGTGTCGGGGTAGTCGATGGGTGCGCTGGCAATCAGCTCGGTCTTGGGCACCTTCAGCCGGTGCAGCCCATCGGTGGTCAGGTTCACCAGGCGCAGGTCGCGCGCGGGCGTGAGCCGGCCGTGGCCGCGGTCGGCGAAGTCGTCGAGGTCGACGAACTTGCGCGCCGCGTCCATGGGCACGTTGTGGAAGACGGTTTCGAAGATGGCGCATTCCAGCGAGGAGCCACCGTACAGGTAAGGCACGACGCGCTCGTCGCGGTCGCGGATGGGCGCAAAGCGCGTGGGCTTGCGCAGGACCCCGGCGGCGTCGATGCCCGGGTTGAAGCTCTCGGGTGCGAAGGCGGTGTCGTGAATGACGTGGATGACCCGTCCCGCGGGCCAGAGGTCGATGAGCGCGTCCAGCGGCGGCGTCGGCGCGCGGCAGCTCAAGCCGCGCTCCCGCCCGCATCCCGGTGCGCCGCCTCCACCACGGACTCCGGCGCGGTGTCCAGCAGGTCCACCGGGCGGGCCTGCTGCGGCAGCCAGCCGTTGTTGGAGGTGAACCACAGCGCCAGCTTCCACGGGTCCTTGCCCTCGCCGAAGGCCTCGATGACCGGCTGCACCGCCTTCAGCGGCCTGCCGTCACGGAACTGGAACAGCGGATAGACCTCGCGCGTGCGCCCGGCCTCGTCGCGGTGCCGCACGGCGAACACCTGGCGGCGCTTCTTCCAGTTGTCGGCCAGCGCATGGCGGTTGGCGGCGCGCGACTGGTTCATGTCCGCCAGCTGCTCGGCGGTGGCGAAGCCGAACTCGTTGAGCAGCTCCGCATGCCGTACCGCGATGCGCCCGGCCATCTGCACCTCGACCGGGCTGGGCACGACCATCTGCGTGGTCATCAGTTCCACGAGCTGTTCCAGCTTGCGCGCCCGCACCTGCGCCGTCTTCTCCTGCAGCAGCCGGCCCAGCACCGGCACCACCGCCTCCAGCACCGGCGAGAGCGACTGGTCGGCGACCTCGATCCGGTAGGCCCGTGGGGCCGGCCCGGCCGCCGCGGGCACACCCGCCGAGGGCTCGGCCGGCCAGGGCTGCAAGGACAGGACGCCGGCATCCGCGAATTCATCCATGGCGCTTCCTTTGATGAGATTGACGACATATTGGTTCAGCTCGTCAACTCATCAATCATACCGGTCACCGGAGCGGCGTTGCGGCACTGCGGCGAACGGCCCTGCCGCCGCCCTGGCGGGGCCGGCCCGCTAGCATCGCGCCCCATGTCCGACGCGCCCTCCCGCCGCCCGGCCGCCGCGCGGCGGCCCGCTGCTTCCTCCACCCTCTTCAGCCCGGCCGACGCCGATCCCGCCGGCCTGCCCTTGAAGTACCTTGCCGGCTACCCCGAGCCGCTGCTGGAGCAGGTGCGCTCGCTCATCGCGCAGGACAGGCTCGCCGCGATGCTGGCGCGGCGCTACCCGGAAGCCCACGCCGTGCGCACCGACCGCGCGCTGTGGGACTACGTGCAGGAACTCAAGGCGCAGTACCTGCGCAGCAGCGCGCCGCTGTCCAAGGTGCAGTACGACCCGCAGGTGCGGCTGCTGCAGCAGGCGCTGGGCACGCACCGCATGGTCTCGCGCGTGCAGGGCGGGCGGCTCAAGGCCAAGCGCGAGATCCGCATCGCCAGCCTGTTCCGCGAGGCGCCGGCGCCGTTCCTGCGCATGATCACCGTGCATGAGCTGGCGCACCTGCGCCATCTGGAGCACGACAAGGCCTTCTACCAGCTGTGCACCCACATGGAGCCCGACTACCACCAGCTGGAATTCGACCTGCGGCTGTACCTGACGCAGCTGGCGCTGGAGGGGCGGCTTTCGGGCTGAGCCGCGGCCGGGGCGCCGGTTCAGGCTTGATCCCTGGCGCCGCCGGGGCCGTCCGGCGCGCGCATCATGGCTGCGGTGCGGGCGCCGGGGCCCGCGCGCCGGATGCCGGGGAGAAGACCATGAGCCACAAGGTTGCCAACCTGCTGCGCACCATCTACCACGACCCGCCCAGCGGCAACGTGCACTGGCGCGACGTCGAGTCGCTGCTCAAGCACGTGGGCGCGACGCTGGAGCCGCTGTCGGGCGCGCGCATACGGGCGCGCATCGGGCACATGGAGGGCATCCTGCACCGCCCGCACCACAGCAACGTGCTCGATGCCAGCGGGCTGCTGCACGTGCGCCAGTTCCTGGCGCGCGCGGGCGTGACGCCGTCGCAGTACGAGAGCAGGGAGTAGCGCGCCGCCATGCCGGTGAAGCCGGCATGGCGGTTGTCCGGGGAATGTCGCGGGCCCGGGCCTAGCGCCCGCCCTTGGGCACCGAGCCCTGGTTGCCGCCGCTGACATGCGCGTCGCGCTCGGCGGTGCGCGGGGCGCGGGTGGGATCTTCCACGCTCTCGTCGTCGTCCGGAGTCAGCAACTCCTGTATTTCCTCGGCCTCGGTGGCGGCCTCCCGGCGCTCGGTGGTGGATTTGCCGGGACCGGCGGGGCTCTTGGCATCAGGCATGGGGTGTCCTTCCAGGGTTGTGCCGCGGACCATCGCGTCCGCCCGCCGGACGCGGCAACCGCCGTGCCGCCGGCCGCGCCGCTCAGAATCGGGGCATGAAGACCTTCGACGCCGCGGCCACCGCCGCCCAGCTGCCCTTCGAGCGGCTCATCCCCGCGCTGAGTGCGCTCTTCGCCGACCCGGCCTGCCAGGTGCCCGCGCGCCATGTGCACGAGATCGCCGCGCCCGACGGCGGCCCGCCGCTGACCTCGCTGCTGATGCCGGCCTGGCTGCCCGGGCGCTGCTACGGCGTCAAGATCGTCAACATCGCCCCGGGCAACGCCGCGCGCGGCCTGCCCGGGCTGCACGGCGCCTACCTGCTGTTCGATGCCGTCACCGGCGTGCCGCTGGCGCTGATGGACGGCGACGAGATCACCTCGCGCCGCACCGCCGCGGCCTCGGCCCTGGCCGCCACCTACCTGGCGCGGCCCGACGCGCGGTGGCTGCTGGTGCTGGGCACCGGCCGCGTCGCCAGCCTGCTGCCCGCGGCCTACGCCGCCGTGCGGCCCATCGAGGAAGTGCGGGTGTGGGCCCGCTCGCCGGACAAGGCGCAGGCGCTGGCCGAATCGCTGCGCGCCCAGGGCTTCGCCGCCGAGGCCGCGCCCGACCTGGCCGCCGCCGTGGCCTGGGCCCATGTCGTGAGCTGCGCCACCCTGGCGCGCGAGCCGCTGGTGCAGGGCGCCTGGCTGGCGCCGGCCAGCCACCTGGACCTCATCGGCAGCTTCACGCCCGAGATGCGCGAGGCCGACGACGACTGCTTCAGGAACACCGAGCTGTTCGTGGACACCGAGGAGGCGCTGCGCAAGAGCGGCGACCTGCTGGGCCCGCTGGCGCGCGGCGTGATCACGCCGGCCGACCTGCGCGCCACCCTGGCCGACCTGTGCCGCCGCACGGCACCGGGGCGCCGCACGGCGATGGAGCGCACCGTCTTCAAGTCGGTCGGCACCGCGCTGGAAGATTTGGCGGCGGCGATGCTGGTGCAGGCGGGCGGCTGAGCCACCCTTTCCCAGACATTCACGACAACCCCAGGAGACCTCCCATGTCCCCACATTCCTCCCCCGGCCCCCTGGCCGGCCTGCGCATCGTCGAATTCGCCGGCCTGGGCCCCTGCCCCTTCGCCGGCATGCTGCTGGCCGACATGGGCGCCGACGTGATCGTGGTCGAGCGCGCCGCCGGCGGCGGCGCCGGCCTGGAGCGCATCGCCACCGACCGCAACAAGCGCTCGGTCGTGCTGGACCTCAAGCAGGCCGAGGGGCTGGCGGCGGCGTGGCGGCTGGTGGAGTCGGCCGACGCGCTGATCGAGGGTTTCCGCCCCGGCGTGATGGAGCGCCTGGGCCTGGGGCCGGAGGAGGCGCTGCGGCGCCGGCCGCGCCTGGTGTACGGCCGCGTCACCGGCTGGGGCCAGGACGGGCCGCTGGCGCAGGCGGCCGGCCACGACCTCAACTACGTGGCGCTCACCGGGGCGCTGTCGCTGTCACGCCGCGACGAGGCCGCGCCGGTGATCCCGCCCACGCTGATCGGCGACATGGCCGGCGGCGCGATGTTCCTGGCCTTCGGCGTGGTGTGCGCGCTGCTGGAGGCGCAGCGCTCGGGCCGGGGCCAGGTGGTGGACGCCGCGATGGTGGACGGCGTGGCCGCGCTCGCGGCCCTGGTGCGCCACATGCGCGGCAGCCCCTGGTGGCCCGAGGAGCCGCGCCACAACGTGCTGCTGGGCAGCGCGCCCTTCTACGAGGTCTACGAGTGCGGCGACGGGCAGTTCGTGACCCTGGGCGCCATCGAGCCGCCCTTCTACGCCGAGCTGCTGCGCCGCCTGGGGCTGCACGACGAGGACCCGGCGCACCAGCACGAGCACGCGCGCTGGCCGGCGCTCAAGGCGCGCATCGCGGCCGTGTTGAAGACGCAGCCGCGCGCCCACTGGTGCGCGCTGCTCGAAGGCAGCGACGCCTGCTTCGCGCCGGTGCTGGACCTGGACGAGGCCGCCGCGCACCCGCACCACGCCGCGCGCGGCACGTACGTGAGGGTCGGGGGCGAGGTGCAGCCCGCGCCGGCGCCGCGCCTGTCGCGCACGCCCGCGCGCGCGCCCGGGGCCGCGCCGCGCCGCGGCGAGCACACCGAGGCGCTGCTGCGCGAGCTGGGCTACGGCGTGGAAGACGTGGCCCGGCTGCGCGCGGCCGGGGCCTGCGGCTGAGGGCAAGTGCGGGCGCGCACGAAGACACCGGTGAGCGCCACCCTGCTGGCCTGGGCCGCCGATGGCGTGGTGCTGCTGCACCTGCTGTTCATCGCCTTCGTGGTCGCCGGCGCGGCGCTGCTGCCGCGCTGGCCGCGGCTGGTGTGGCTGCATGGGCCGGCGCTGCTGTGGGGCATCTGGGTGGAGGCCGCGGGCGCGGCCTGCCCGCTCACGCCGCTGGAGAACCGGCTGCGCGCGCTGGCCGGCGCGCAGGGCTACGCCGGCGGCTTCGTCGAGCACTACCTGCTGCCGCTGCTGTACCCGGCGGGGCTCACGCGCGGGACGCAGGGTGCGCTGGCGCTGCTGGTGGTGCTCGTCAACCTGCTGCTGTACGCGCGCTGGTGGCGCCGGCGCAGGGCGGGAACGCCAACTTCCCGGACAAGCCGCCCCGGGATGTGAAATCCTCCAGCGCCGGATCTCAGTAACATTTAGATAATTCCTTGTAGCACCCGTTCGAATTCCCGCCTTCCGACCGAGGACGTATTCAGGGTTGCGGCGCTCGCGGCGCGTCCTGGAGGGCGGTCGTGGAGCGCCGTGACACCTGCCGCCCGTGATGCCGCTCCAAGCCCCCGACCTGCCGAGCCCCGGGCCCGGCGCCCCGATGCCGCGTGCCGATGGCGACGCCGCCGATCTGCTGCCGGTGTGGCAGCCGCGCGGCTGGGTGGCGGCCGTGCTGCTGCTCACGCCGGTGCTGTACGTGATGGCCTGGCCCGGCGGGATGCTGGACCTGGTGCTGCCGCGGCCGGCGTTCCTGGCGCTGCACAACCTGCTGGAAGTGACGGCGGTGGTGGTCAGCATGATGGTGGCGCTGACCGCCGCGTACGTGCTCGACGAGCGCGAGCGACCGCTGGGCCGGGCCATGACGGTGGCGTTCATGGTGGTGGCCGGCGTGGACCTGCTGCACATGGTCTCCTACGCCGGCATGCCCGACCTGGTGTCGCCCAACACCTCGCACAAGGCGATCGTGCTGTGGCTGCTGGCGCGGGGCGTGGCGGCCGGGGCGTTGCTGGTGTGGTGCTTTCCGTGGCCGCCGGGCTTCGTGGGCGCGCGCGCCGCGGCGCTGCTGACCATGGCCGGGGCGGCCATCAGCGTGCTGCTGGGCACGCTGGCGGTGTGGCGGCCCGAGGCCTTTCCCAGCACCTTCGAGCCCGGCCTCGGGCTCACGCCGCTGAAGCAGGCGGCCGAGGGCATGGTGATGCTGCTGCTGGGCCTGGCGCTGGCGGGCCAGCTCAAGCGCATGGCCGGGCTGCGCGGCCGGGAGCGCGCCGACGAGGAGCCGGTGCGCGACGCCATCCTGCTGCTGCTGCTGGGCGAGGTCTTCTTCGTGCTCTATGGCGAGCAGGTCACCACCGGCGCCAACCTGCTGGGCCATGTCTACAAGGTGCTGGCCTACGGCTGCCTGTACCGCAGCGTGTTCCTGCACCGGGTGCGGCGCCCGTACCTGCGGCTGCGGCATGCGCAGCGCGAGGTGGAGCAGCGCAGCGCCGAGTACGAGGAGCTGCTGGAGCTGGCGCCCGTGGGCGTGGTGGTGACGGACGCGCAGGGGCGCATCTGCCTGGCCAACCGCGCGCTGGAAGCCATGTTCGGCCACACCCGGGGCGAGCTGGTGGGCCAGTCCGTGGAGGTGCTGCTGCCCGAAGGGCTGCGCCAGGCGCACCAGGGCCACCGCGGCGGCTGGATCGCCGCCGGCCTGCCCGGTGTGCGGCTGCGCGGCGGGCTGCAGGGCCAGCGCAAGGACGGCACGCTGCTCGACGTCGAAATCTCGATCGAGAAGACCCATCGTGCCGAGGGCTGGCGGCTGACCGCCTGCGTCAGCGACGTGTCGCACCGGCGCGCGCACGAGGCCGCGCTGGAGCACCGGGCCACGCACGACCTGCTCACCGGGCTGCCCAACCGCTGGCGCTTCACGGAGGAGCTGCGCCGCGCCGTGGCGCAGGCCGCCGGCGCGGACGAGGTGCTGGGCGTGGTGGTGCTGGACCTGGCCGGCTTCAAGCAGGCCAACGAGCGCCATGGCCATGCCGTGGCCGACGCGCTGCTGCAGGAGGTGGCGCGCGCGCTGGTGGCGGCCGCGCCGCCGGCCTTCCTGGCGCGGCTGGGGGGCGACGTGTTCGGCGTGGTCGCGCGCGGCGTGGGCCCGGGGGCGCCGCTGGCGGCGCTGGCGCAGCGGCTCGCCGCCGCGCTGGCGCCGGGCGTGCGCGCCGGCGCGGTGGAGTGGCCGGGGGCGGCGGCGATGGGGCTGGCGTCGTACCCGGCCGATGCGCGGGACGCCGAGCAGCTGCTGCGCTGTGCCGACGTGGCGCTGGACGAGGCCAAGCAGCGCGGGCGCGCGCAGGTGGTGGCCTTCGATGCCGGGCTGGGCCGGCGTGCGCAGCAGGCGCTGCGCGTGCGGGCGCGGCTGCAGGCGGCGCTGCAGGAGGACGCGCTCGTGCCGCACTACCAGCCGCAGGTGGAGGTGGCCAGCGGCCGGGTGCAGGGCTTCGAGGCGCTGGTGCGCTGGACCGACCCGGAGCTGGGCGAGGTGGCGCCGGCGGTGTTCATTCCGATTGCCGAGAACGCCGGGCTGATCGGGGCGCTGGGCGAGGCGGTGCTGCGCCGCGCCTGCCGGCAGTTGCGGGCGTGGCGCGAGGCGGGGTTGCACACGCGCGTGGCGGTCAACCTCTCGCCGTGGGAGTTCCGGCATCCGGGGCTGGTGGCGCGCATTGCGCGGGAGCTGGCGCGGCACGGGCTGCCCGGGGAGTGCCTGGCGGTGGAGATCACCGAATCGGCGGTGATCGACGACTTCCCCGCGGTGGCGGAGCAGTTGCGGGCGCTGGTGGAGCTGGGGGTGGAGGTGCACCTGGACGACTTCGGCACCGGGCATTCCTCGCTGGCGTGGCTGAAGGCCTTCCCGATTGCCACGATCAAGATCGACCGCTCCTTCGTGCGCGACATGGTGCGCGACGCCAACGACGAGGCGATCGTGCGGGCGGTGGTGGGGCTGGGGCACACGCTGGGCTGCAGCATCGTGGCCGAGGGCGTGGAGCACGGCGAGCAGCTGGAGCGGCTGCGCGCGCTGCGCTGCGAGGCCTACCAGGGCTGGCTGTTCAGCCCGGCGCTGCCGGAGGCCGAGGCGACGGCGCTGCTGCGGCGCAGCTGCGAGCCGGAGGCGGTGGCGGAGTGAGGCGGGGTTTTTCGCGTGCCGGGCAGCCGTGGAGCGCGGGCGCTGCCGACCGGGCGGCGGCACGCGTCGTGCAACAGGCGTCCGGCCAGGGAGGGCAGTCCACGGCGGGCGGCACCGAGGCGCCGTGGAAAAAAGAAGAGAAGTGGGAAGTACCTCGAAGGGCCTGCGGGCGGGTGCGCTCGCGCTGTGCGGGCTGATGGTGGCGTTCGGCGCCGCGGCGGCGAACCGGCCGTGCTCCGGCGCCAAGGGCGGCGTGGCGCGTTGCGACGGCGCGCGCTTCGTCTGCAACGACGGCTCTTACAGCGCGAGCAAGAAAGTCTGCTCGGCCAATGCAGGCAGCGGCGCGACGCCGTACGCAGGTGATGGCGGCGGCAGTTCGCCGCGCCGGCGCGGGGGGCGGCGCCGGTAATTTCCTTGGGCTGCCTGTGCGGCAGTTCAGCGGGGTATGTCCCGCGCGAGCGGGGACGGACCTTTCTCAGCTGCCTGCGCGGCAGTGAAACCCACTCTTCCCCCTCGTCGCTCTTGACAACAATTTCTCAGCTGCCTATTCGGCAGTGAACCCTATGGGCGCGACTTATTGGCGCGGCGGCAATTTCTCAGCTGCCTATTCGGCAGTGAACCTCGTCGCGGTTGGCCGCGAGCCATTCGACATTTTCTCAGCTGCCTATTCGGCAGTGAACAAGGGCGCCACGCGCCTGTTACTGCTGGACGATTTCTCAGCTGCCTATTTGGCAGTGAACCCCATGGGCATCGTCTACGGCATGCCCTTCGATTTCTCAGCTGCCTATTCGGCAGTGAACGCTAAGACAGACCCCAGCGACGCCTGGCGCGTTTTCTCAGCTGCCTATTCGGCAGTGAACATTCAACACCGCTGGGCGGTCGATCTCTGCAATTTCTCAGCTGCCTATTCGGCAGTGAACGTGGCCAGTACCTCGCGCAGCTTGCCTTCCAGTTTCTCAGCTGCCTATTCGGCAGTGAACCTGCGGCGGCCGTCACGGCTTCATCGTTGCTTTTTCTCAGCTGCCTATTCGGCAGTGAACCGGCAGTGAACATGTTCGTGCCGTTGTCGGGCGCGGAGTCAATTTTCTCAGCTGCCTATTCGGCAGTGAACCGCGCAGAGCCACGCGGAGAGCGTCAAGGAGTTTTCTCAGCTGCCTATTCGGCAGTGAACCGGAAAGACCTTTACCGCGCTGCAACTGGCATTTTCTCAGCTGCCTATTCGGCAGTGAACGTGCCCGCCTGGCCCAGCACGAAAGCGGTCGTTTTCTCAGCTGCCTATTCGGCAGTGAACGGGGCGTAAGCAGGGGGCACCTAAGGGCCCCGTTTCTCAGCTGCCTATTCGGCAGTGAACCAAAACCGCTTCATGTCGCGGGAACCCCGACGTTTTCTCAGCTGCCTATTCGGCAGTGAACTGCTAGGCCTCAACCAGGCGACCAGCGGTGCTTTTCTCAGCTGCCTATTCGGCAGTGAACCCGGCGACCTGGCCGAGCTCGCCGCGCGCGTGTTTCTCAGCTGCCTATTCGGCAGTGAACCTCCACGTGGCCCGCGGCATTCGTCGCCGGCATTTCTCAGCTGCCTATTCGGCAGTGAACGTGCTCTACGGCACGCCCCGCGATTTGCGGCTTTTCTCAGCTGCCTATTCGGCAGTGAACCACGCTGCGCAAGCGGATCGCGGCCGGAGATTTTTCTCAGCTGCCTATTCGGCAGTGAATCATAGTCGGCGCGACGCCAGCAATGGGCACGATTTCTCAGCTGCCTATTCGGCAGTGAACCCAGTGCTGCGGCATTCGCGGCCGGTGAGCGCGTTTCTCAGCTGCCTATTCGGCAGTGAACGCCGATCAAGGTTGAATTGATCCGCTCGCTTTTTTCTCAGCTGCCTATTCGGCAGTGAACCGACGCAATCGACGCGGCGTGCCGCAGGCATTTTTCTCAGCTGCCTATTCGGCAGTGAACCGCAGCGACAGGGCGCCAAGGATGATTGCTATTTTCTCAGCTGCCTATTCGGCAGTGAACCAGCTCGCGGATCGACGCGGGTTTCGGGATATTTTCTCAGCTGCCTATTCGGCAGTGAACCAGCGCGGCCTCGGCTTTGCGCCGGCGCAGCATTTCTCAGCTGCCTATTCGGCAGTGAACGCGCGCGCAGGCCTGCGCCCAGCTTTTCCCAATTTCTCAGCTGCCTATTCGGCAGTGAACCCCACGGCAACGCCGCTGCGGGCTGACGGGAATTTCTCAACTGCCTATTCGGCAGTGAACACCAATTGCGCGCGGGGGTCACTCGGGGCGGCGTTTCTCAGCTGCCTATTCGGCAGTGAACGGAATTGAAGTGAAAGGCACTCGCTTCTATGTTTTCTCAGCTGCCTATTCGGCAGTGAACGGGCGCCAGGCGCTGGGGCTTCCGCTGCAGCTTTTCTCAGCTGCCTATTCGGCAGTGAACGCCCTCTTTGACCACGAAGCCCCGGGCCATGATTTCTCAGCTGCCTATTCGGCAGTGAACGCCGAGTGGGCAATCAATGCACTGGTGAACCTTTTCTCAGCTGCCTATTCGGCAGTGAACAAGTCCTACCGCGACCCCTTCTATGCCGACTTTTTCTCAGCTGCCTATTCGGCAGTGAACGGTCAAGCCGTGAGCGAAACGCTACTGCAGAATTTCTCAGCTGCCTATTCGGCAGTGAACCGTCGCACCGCCCGACAGCTCCAGTCGGAGCTTGTATTTCTCAGCTGCCTATTCGGCAGTGAACCGTGCGGGCAAAGAACGGACGGCGATGGGTAATTTCTCAGCTGCCTATTCGGCAGTGAACTTCCAGGCCCGGCGGCTCAATGATCTGACTTTTTTCTCAGCTGCCTATTCGGCAGTGAACCCTCATCGTGACGGTGACGGCATCAGCGACGATTTCTCAGCTGCCTATTCGGCAGTGAACTGCGGCAGCGTGGGCAGATTCAGTGTGGTGGTTTTCTCAGCTGCCTATTCGGCAGTGAACCCTCGGCGCGCTGTCATTGCGCATGCCAGCTATTTCTCAGCTGCCTATTCGGCAGTGAACTACGGCGTACGTCGCGCCGGAGGCCCATTCTGTTTCTCAGCTGCCTATTCGGCAGTGAACGCTGCTGATGCTGTTCGCAGCTCCTTCAGCGTTTTCTCAGCTGCCTATTCGGCAGTGAACGCTGCAGTGGAGCGACGACGGCGGCGCGACCTTTTCTCAGCTGCCTATTCGGCAGTGAACGCCAGGTCGTCGACCAGCGTCTGCAGCTCGGTTTTCTCAGCTGCCTATTCGGCAGTGAACCACCGGCAGTTCCCGGTGCTCGCGCCCGTGTCTTTCTCAGCTGCCTATTCGGCAGTGAACCTGCTGGGCAGCATGGCGGCCGACTTCGGCCATTTCTCAGCTGCCTATTCGGCAGTGAACCCGAACAACAGGCTCACGGCGCAAACGAACCATTTCTCAGCTGCCTATTCGGCAGTGAACTCGGGTACGGCAGGCAACGGTGGGCCGGCTCAGTTTCTCAGCTGCCTATTCGGCAGTGAACCGGCTGCGGAGAAGCCACACAAGGCGCGCAAGTTTCTCAGCTGCCTATTCGGCAGTGAACGCAAGTCATCGACAACCAGGTGCTGCTGTACTTTTCTCAGCTGCCTATTCGGCAGTGAACCTGCAGGAGAAGGAGGGCGACGACGCCTTCAATTTCTCAGCTGCCTATTCGGCAGTGAACTTGGGCGAGGACGGATATTTCGAGCGCGTTGATTTCTCAGCTGCCTATTCGGCAGTGAACAAGGGCAGCGACGCGGCCGTCGATCAAGCGCTTTTCTCAGCTGCCTATTCGGCAGTGAACTCGGTCAGCCGGCAGCGGAAACCGGCGCGCGTTTTCTCAGCTGCCTATTCGGCAGTGAACGATGTCTTGGTGCGCAGCTGCGTGTCGGTGTTTTTCTCAGCTGCCTATTCGGCAGTGAACTTCCACAGCGGCGAGTTCTTGGTGGTGACGCTTTTCTCAGCTGCCTATTCGGCAGTGAACGATGCCAAAGAGCGCCGCGCCGAGGTGCGGATTTTCTCAGCTGCCTATTCGGCAGTGAACTTCGGTCGCGCGGGCGTAGCGCTCGCCGATCGTTTTCTCAGCTGCCTATTCGGCAGTGAACGCAGTTGATGAGGTCGATGAACGCCGGGCTGCTTTTCTCAGCTGCCTATTCGGCAGTGAACGTTGGTGATGCCATCGCGGCCGGCGTGCGCAATTTCTCAGCTGCCTATTCGGCAGTGAACGCTGGCCCTCGCCGCCTGCGGCGTTCGCTGGTTTTCTCAGCTGCCTATTCGGCAGTGAACCCTACATGGCGATGCAGGCCGCGGTGCTCGAATTTCTCAGCTGCCTATTCGGCAGTGAACGGCGCATGCCTCGGCGCGCACGTTGGCCATGGTTTTCTCAGCTGCCTATTCGGCAGTGAACGTTTCCGGGCGTGGCGGTGATCCAGCCCGCCTTTTCTCAGCTGCCTATTCGGCAGTGAACCTCTGCATCGTGCTGGACCTTGCGGCCTGGGATTTCTCAGCTGCCTATTCGGCAGTGAACAATCCTGGGAATGCGTGAAACCAGGTTTCTTTTTTCTCAGCTGCCTATTCGGCAGTGAACCTCGCGGTAAAACTCCACCGTTTTCAGCACCGGTTTCTCAGCTGCCTATTCGGCAGTGAACCAAACCCCGAATGCCGCGCTGGCAGTCACGGTTTTCTCAGCTGCCTATTCGGCAGTGAACCCTAGCGGGTCAGCGGTAGTCGCTGCCCGCTTTTTCTCAGCTGCCTATTCGGCAGTGAACGCGCATCGAGCTCAGCGACGACGGCGCGAACTTTTCTCAGCTGCCTATTCGGCAGTGAACTGCTGGAGCGTGTCTTACCGGGACGCCGTGCATTTCTCAGCTGCCTATTCGGCAGTGAACGGTGACGCCCAGGCGACGTGCCGCGCCCTGGTTTTCTCAGCTGCCTATTCGGCAGTGAACGCGTCATGAACTTGATCCAGCGTACCGTCAATTTTCTCAGCTGCCTATTCGGCAGTGAACGGCGCCGCGGCTGGGGTGGATAGCCTGCAGGTCTTTCTCAGCTGCCTATTCGGCAGTGAACGGGGCGCCGTTTTCCTTCGTGTCTTGGCTCATTTTCTCAGCTGCCTATTCGGCAGTGAACGGGCCTGAAGCTCTACCGCATGGAAGTGAGCGTTTCTCAGCTGCCTATTCGGCAGTGAACATTCTGGTGATCGGGGGACAGAAGGGCGGCGTTTTCTCAGCTGCCTATTCGGCAGTGAACATCACGCAGGCCTCCACCAACCCGCGCTCCGTTTTCTCAGCTGCCTATTCGGCAGTGAACGGCATTTCCGGCAGTAACTACCTGCTGACGGTTTTCTCAGCTGCCTATTCGGCAGTGAACACCGGGGGCGGGAACAGCAAGAGGACCGACATTTTCTCAGCTGCCTATTCGGCAGTGAACGGCCTACGCGGCGCCGATGGCGGCCCTGGAATTTTCTCAGCTGCCTATTCGGCAGTGAACGCGGGTATTGCTTAGCCATGCGCGCCTCCCGTTTTCTCAGCTGCCTATTCGGCAGTGAACATCGCCGCACTTGGCCCGCGGCCCGAGGTGGTTTTCTCAGCTGCCTATTCGGCAGTGAACGTCATTGAATTCCTCGGCCGCCAGTTCCACGATTTCTCAGCTGCCTATTCGGCAGTGAACTCCACGGCAAGCCCTGCCAGTGCTACCCATTCATTTCTCAGCTGCCTATTCGGCAGTGAACTGGAGCGTCCCGACCGATGCGATTCAGACGATTTTCTCAGCTGCCTATTCGGCAGTGAACGACCTGATGCGAATCCGTGACCGCGCCCTGAATTTCTCAGCTGCCTATTCGGCAGTGAACACCTGACCGAGCTGGGCACGCGGTTTTACGCGTTTCTCAGCTGCCTATTCGGCAGTGAACAGCGTCCTGGCCGCGAAAGCGGCGCTGGGCACTTTCTCAGCTGCCTATTCGGCAGTGAACGTGACTTCGCTCCTGCACACGGCCGACAGCATTTTCTCAGCTGCCTATTCGGCAGTGAACTAAGCCCCTGCTAATCACGCACAAAAACCACATTTCTCAGCTGCCTATTCGGCAGTGAACCGCCGCGAGGGGCGCAACGCGAACTGCTGGCGTTTCTCAGCTGCCTATTCGGCAGTGAACATGGACAGGTCGCTGCCCATCGCGCCCGACAGTTTCTCAGCTGCCTATTCGGCAGTGAACCGGTGAGACCTCAGAAGGCCTCTATATCGAGCTTTCTCAGCTGCCTATTCGGCAGTGAACGTAATACTGAGGGGAACCGATAGATGGACACATTTCTCAGCTGCCTATTCGGCAGTGAACCGGGCGGCGCGTGGGCACGGCGCGCATCCAGATTTCTCAGCTGCCTATTCGGCAGTGAACGCCCTGACCAAGGCCACCGCAGGCGCCGCCAATTTCTCAGCTGCCTATTCGGCAGTGAACCCAACGGGGCCTTTTTACGTGGGGCCCCGCCAATTTCTCAGCTGCCTATTCGGCAGTGAACGGCTGCGGCCACCGCTACCGGGTCGGCTTCAATTTCTCAGCTGCCTATTCGGCAGTGAACATCTGTTCCAGATCCCCGGCTTGGCCCGGTGATTTCTCAGCTGCCTATTCGGCAGTGAACAGCAACACCGCCGGATACAAGGAAAGCCCCGTTTTCTCAGCTGCCTATTCGGCAGTGAACGTCGAGATCGAAAGCGGCGCGATCTTCTACATTTTCTCAGCTGCCTATTCGGCAGTGAACCTGGAATCGTGCGTCATGTGGTCCCTGTGCATTTTCTCAGCTGCCTATTCGGCAGTGAACGCCATGCAGGTGCTCGCGCACACCGGGCGGTTTTTCTCAGCTGCCTATTCGGCAGTGAACGGGACTCGCGCAGGCCCGCCACGCTGAAGGCCTTTTCTCAGCTGCCTATTCGGCAGTGAACTTCAACGACTCAGCGAGCCGAGCACCTGGGCATTTCTCAGCTGCCTATTCGGCAGTGAACAGCAGGCCACGAGCGAAGCCATCGCCGCAGCTTTTCTCAGCTGCCTATTCGGCAGTGAACCACTGCTCCGCCCCCCACTCTTGCGACATGCGTTTCTCAGCTGCCTATTCGGCAGTGAACGGCGGCGCGGCCTACGGCAGCAAGGGCGGCGTTTTCTCAGCTGCCTATTCGGCAGTGAACCAGCTCGCCGCTCACCACTGCCGGGCTCGTTTTTTCTCAGCTGCCTATTCGGCAGTGAACACCGTGCTCGCGCCTGGCCGCTACGGCTACCATTTCTCAGCTGCCTATTCGGCAGTGAACGGCTCGAAGGCCGGCGCGGCGGCGGTGTTGGTTTTCTCAGCTGCCTATTCGGCAGTGAACCTGAGCGCAGCCATGGTCGCCGCTGCCGCGCATTTCTCAGCTGCCTATTCGGCAGTGAACAAGCTGCTGGCCCCGTACGCGAACGCTGGCCATTTCTCAGCTGCCTATTCGGCAGTGAACACATCGTCCAGAGCCCGGCGACCGACTTCACCTTTCTCAGCTGCCTATTCGGCAGTGAACGGAGTGGGGCCGCGTGGCCCACGACGGCCGCGTTTTCTCAGCTGCCTATTCGGCAGTGAACACGCTTTGAATCTCCACCAGGCGGTCCACGTATTTCTCAGCTGCCTATTCGGCAGTGAACCCGAAGGGGCTTTTCTGCGTTGCCCGATGCCGTTTCTCAGCTGCCTATTCGGCAGTGAACCTGCCCTACGAATCCGGCCTCGTTTTGGATGATTTCTCAGCTGCCTATTCGGCAGTGAACGGGGCACCGAGCACGCGGGAAATGAGGGAGCGTTTCTCAGCTGCCTATTCGGCAGTGAACCAGGATCTGCTCGACGCGCTGCACCTGTTTTTCTCAGCTGCCTATTCGGCAGTGAACGGGCCCTGCTCGACGCCGCCCTCCACGGGGCGTTTCTCAGCTGCCTATTCGGCAGTGAACGCCCTCGCGATCCACTTGTCGTCTTCCGGGATTTTCTCAGCTGCCTATTCGGCAGTGAACGAAGCGCTCCAGCAGCGCGTCGATCTGCTCCATTTCTCAGCTGCCTATTCGGCAGTGAACCCCGCCAAGGTTGTCCTCAAGGGGGGGTGGGGTTTCTCAGCTGCCTATTCGGCAGTGAACCATGCCCCGTGCTGCTCTGCTGCAGCCGGTGTTTTCTCAGCTGCCTATTCGGCAGTGAACGTCGTGCTGACCGACATCCCGGTCTACAACGATTTCTCAGCTGCCTATTCGGCAGTGAACGGGGCTCATCAGCACCGTCGTCGGCTCGGTGTTTTCTCAGCTGCCTATTCGGCAGTGAACTTGACCGTGAGCGATCCACCCGTGGCGCTGGCTTTTCTCAGCTGCCTATTCGGCAGTGAACGACGCCTTGCGGTCGACCGTGGGCACGTGGAATTTCTCAGCTGCCTATTCGGCAGTGAACTCCCGAACCGCTGCGCCACCGCACTCCCCGCATTTCTCAGCTGCCTATTCGGCAGTGAACAATTCCGGGCGCGTGGACGCGCGGCGCGTCGATTTCTCAGCTGCCTATTCGGCAGTGAACCCGCCGCGACTCGGATATCCGTGCTCACACCTTTTCTCAGCTGCCTATTCGGCAGTGAACGGCTCCTTTGCCCCTGGCCCGCGTAATTGCCGTTTCTCAGCTGCCTATTCGGCAGTGAACGCGGAACAAGCTGGTCCCCCAGGCCGGCGTGGTTTTCTCAGCTGCCTATTCGGCAGTGAACCGAGCCAGCCGGCGCAAACCATCAGGGACATTTTTCTCAGCTGCCTATTCGGCAGTGAACGGGCCGCACGCTACCGGGCCGCCTTCCGTGCATTTCTCAGCTGCCTATTCGGCAGTGAACGGCAACTGCCCGCCGGCCACTGAGGTCATGCTTTTCTCAGCTGCCTATTCGGCAGTGAACGGCTGGGCCGAGCCGCTGGACGAGGCGGCCAATTTCTCAGCTGCCTATTCGGCAGTGAACATGAACGCAGCGCGCCGCTCACGCCGCCGCCAGTTTCTCAGCTGCCTATTCGGCAGTGAACGAGCCCGGCCAAGCGGGCAGCGACTACCGCTATTTCTCAGCTGCCTATTCGGCAGTGAACCCGGACTGGGCGCGGGAAATGGTGCAGCGCCTTTTCTCAGCTGCCTATTCGGCAGTGAACGAGTCGCTGATGCCCAAGGCCGACAGCACGCTTTTCTCAGCTGCCTATTCGGCAGTGAACTCCGGGCGAAATAGGCGACGAACCTGCGGCGTTTTCTCAGCTGCCTATTCGGCAGTGAACTAGAGCCCGGCGATTGTAAGTGCCCGTTGTTAAAGAGCTTTCCGCGCGAAGTGCGCTCCGGACCCTTCCGCAACGGGCGCGCGCAAGTGCCTGATGCATCAAGCACTTGCGCGCGGCGCCGGAAAAAGGGTCAGAAGTGCGGCACGGTGGCCGTGCTGCTCAGGCCGTAGGCGTTGAACTCGCCCGCCTGCGGCTTGGGCAGCAGCGGGCCCTGGCGCAGGAACAGCCGGAACTGCTGCCCCGTGCTCTGGCTGGCCAGCGCCACGAAGGGCAGCGCCAGCCGCTCGGCCAAGCTGTCCGGGATGCGCGCCAGCGCTTCCTCCGCGCTCAGCTCGAGCCGCCGCATCAGCCGCCGCCGCAGCCGCTCCGGGCTGCTCTTGGCCTGCACCCGGCGCAGCGTGCGGTGCCGCGCCCCGGCCGGTACCGCGGCGATGCCGAAGACCTCGCCGTGGTCGCGCATGCCCCGCAGCCAGTCCTGCGCCATCAGCCGCGCCAGCTCGCCCTCGGGCCCCACCAGCCGCAGCCGGTCGCCCAGCGTGCGCGCGCGCTCGTCATAGCCGGGAAAGCACACGCCAACGGCACGGTGCCCGCCCTGCGCCAGCGCCCGGTGCAGCTTGGCGTACAGCGCCGCCATCAGCTGGTGCGCCGGGAACTCCGGGTCGGGCAGCAGCGCGATGTCCAGGAAGTGCGACATCGCCCTCACTCCCCGTCGCCGAACACGCCGCCGCGAATGAGCGTGGCCATCACGAAGTGCTGCTGCTCCGGCGCCGGCACCCGGTCCTTGAGCAGCCAGCCGTCGAGCAGGTTGTAGAAGTCCTGCTTCTCCTTGGGTTGGCGGCAGGCCTTGCCCAGCGTGGTCACGGAGCCGTAGGGCTCCACGGCAATGGGGCCCAGCGTCGCCGCCTCGGGATGCCAGGTGTCGATGGTGCGCAGCGCGTTGCCCAGCTTCTGCGAGTGCATGCCCGCCACGTCGGCCACGGTGTAGAGCGTCTTGCTCTTCTTGGTGGAGTCGCGGTCCAGGATCAGCTCCTGCGACGGAAACACCTCCTGCCCCGCGCCCACGCGCACGAAGGCGCTCACCCCCAGCAGCACGTGCGACTCGCCCGACAGGCCCCGGGCGATGAGCTGCGCCACCTCGTCCAGGGTTTCCGTCATCTCGCCCGGGGCGTCGAAGTGGCGCAGCGAGAGTTTCAGGGCGTCGAAGCGCCAGGTCGTGGCCGGCGCGCCCTGCACCAGGTGCTGGACGCGCACCTCCACCTCCTCGGCGCCGGTGCGGTTGCGCCACAGCCAGCGGCCGTTGGCCAGGTTGTGGGCGTAGCGGCGCGCCAGCTCGATGAAGCCGTGGGCCTTGACGTAGCCCTCCACGGTCTGGCGCAGCTTGGCCTGGTAGGCGGCGTTGTTGCAGGCCGACGGCGAGCCCGCGCCCTGCAGCACGCGCAGCGTGAAGGCGACTTTCAGCGTGTCGGCATCGGCCGGCAGCGCGGCCACGTCCACGGTCTGCAGGTTGGGCTTGTCGATCTGGGCGTCGAGCTTGGCCGGGTCCTGGTCCTTGGCCTTGAGGCGGTTGGAGATCGTGCCGCGCACGGACTTCTCGCGCACCGGCACGGGGGCCCAGCGGGCCGGGTCGTCGCGCTCGTCCCAGCGCCCGGCGCTGAACAGGGCGTCGGACGGATCGAGCTTGCGCTCGAAGGCCAGGACGGAAGCGGTCTTGAGGTCGGCGTCGGCGGTCTTGGTGGCCATGGTTTGAGGCTCCTTGCGGGGGATTTCAGGATTCGGTGGCGGCGGCTTCGGCCGTCGTGGGCAGGGGGGCGTAATCGTTGCGGCAGCGGTACAGGCGCGAGGCCTCGTCGTGCTCGGCCCACCAGAACAGGTCGGACCAGCCGCGCAGCCGGTGCGGGCTGATCCACTGCCCGATGGAGTACACGCCCTCGACGAAGCGCAGCGGCGTGGCGGCGTCACGGGCGCCCGCGACGCTGCCGGCCGGGTGCAGTCCGGACAGGCCGGCGAAGCCGACCGGGATGGGCACGATCCAGCCCTCACGGCTGTCGTAACGCCACTCGGCGGACTCCTCCACCGTGCCGTCGGCCTTCTGGCGCGACACCTTGTGGGCGCGCGAGGTCAGGCGCGACAGGTCCAGCCAGGCATCGAGCGGGCTGGCGTCCACGTCGGCTTGGCGCAGCGCCTCCAGGCGGGCTTGCAGCAGGTCGTCGCGCGACACCAGCGCGAAGCCGGGCAGGCAGCGGCGCATGAGGCGGCGGAACTGCTTGCGCTCGTCGTCCGCATGGCCGACCGGCAGCAGCTCCAGCAGCGGCCGGGGCGGGCGCCGGTTACCGGGCAGCGCCGGCATCACGCTGCCGCCGGCGATGCGCATGCCCTGCACCAGCTGCGCGACGCGCTGCGCCAGCGCCTGACGCTCGGCCTCGCCGTCCTGCCCTTCGGTCACCTCCACGTCGAACACGAGCGTCAGGTCCAGGTGCGCCCTGCCCTCCTCGACGATGGCCGCGGTGGCGCCGTTGGGCAGGACGGGATTGCGCGTGAGATGGAAGCTGCGCGTGTAGCCGCCGCGCGTGACCTGCGGCTCGAAGCCGTGGCAGACCATGCCCACCCCATAGAACTTGATGCCCGCATCGCGGCCAAGCCTGCGCTCGGCGGCGGTCATCGCGCCCAGGAACGCCGTCATGGCCGGCCAGCCCCAGGTCATCGGGCTGGAGACGGCGTTGGCGTTCTGGATGCGCAGCCGCGGCAGCAGCAGCACGGCGCGGCGCCAGACGGGGGCGCCTTGCAGGTCCTCAGCGCTCATCGGTCACCTCCCAGTCATAGGCCTTCACTTCCTCCAGCACGCGCTTGCGCCAGGCCAGGAACTCGGGGTCGCCAAACAGCAACTTGCCGCGCAGCTGCTCGTTGAGCCAGTTGGCGAACTGCTCGGCGATGCGCTCCATGATTTCGTCGGGTGTCAGGCCATCCGCCGGGGCGGCCAGCGGGTCCAGCCAGCATTTCTCGGCCTCGCCGAGCCGGCATTCCGCCTCGCGGCTCCAGCCCTCGGGCAGGCCGCGCAGCTCGGCGGTGAACTGGATGAATTCGTCCACCAGCGCGTCCACCAGCTCGGCGCGGCGGTCGCGCGTGTCCTTGTTGGCGGTGGAATCGGTCTCCAAGAAGCCGCGCAGCCGCGGCACCAGCCGGCGCACCTGCTCGCGGTAGCCGAAGACCTTGAACAGGTCGTCAACCCGGTGCAGCGGGCGCACGGGCTCGCTGTTCCACACCGGCGGCAGCGAGGCCAGCAGCAGGTTCTCGCCGCGGCGCTCGTTGTTAAGCACGCTGATATTCCATGGCTTAGACCCTCCCAGCTTGCGCACGGCCAGGTTGGGGTAGCCGTGCAGGGGGTGCTCGCTGAACTGGCCCTGGCGTTTGGCCTCGCGCGCGGCCTTGGTGGCCTCGCCGAAACGGTCGTCCTGCAGTTGCGCGTAGAAGCGGTGGATCAGCGAGGTGGGATGCAGCGGGGCCAGCAGGTGGTAGCTGGCGTCGTCGCAGGGGTCGTCACCCACCAGCCAGTACACCTGCTTGGCATGGGTGTGGGAGGCCAGGCCGTCGCGCGGCTCGGTGAGGCCGGCGAAGGCGGCCATCATCGACGCCGCAGCCTCCGGTTCGTCGCTGAGCACGGCGGCCCAGTCCGGATCGCGCGCCTGCGACAGCATCAGCAGCGTGCGGCCCTCGAAGCGTTGATTGAGGAACTTGTTGACGTCGAGCGCGGCGGCGTTGCCGACCACGTCGTTGTCGAAGCGGCTGCCCAGGCAGTGGCTGCCCACGACGTCCAGCGCCGGCAGCGTCGAAGGATCGGCGTGGAGGCTGGTGCCCTTGGCGTCCGGGTGCAGCGGCTTGAGCGAGTGCGTCACCGCCTGCAGTTGCGCGACGCGGCGCGCCGCGTCGGGAAGCCAGTTTCCCGGCTCGTACTGCTGGCGCAGCTCGGCGCGCTTGGGATCGTCGGGAGAGAGCTTTTCGAGCTTGTCGTTGAGCCGGTCGGTCAACCAGCCCGAGACGAGCGCGGCCAGCTCTGCCTGACGCGCGGAAGGTGGCGTTGGCATGGAGTCCAGTTCGTCAGTGAAGCGGCCTGGGGCCGCGAGAAATGGGCTCCGCTGCAACTTCTCGGAGCACCGGTTGGGGCCTTCATTGATGTCCGGCCCACATGCAACGGTCAGGTCTGGAGTGGCATGGCTTTTCTCCTCAAGTCACTGGTCGTAGTGGTTGATGCTTGGCCTGTGCTGGCTGTGGTACCGCAGGACTTGCCTGCTTGTAACTCGATGCATCTTAACCAGAACATGTTTTACAGAACAACTAGTCTTGTGGCTGCTGACCCCTGCGTTGAGAACGCCGATCAAGAGTCGGTACGATCCCGCCCTCTGCCGCATAGGCAGCTGAGCAAACAAGGCTTGTGGCTCTCTGGGCCAGTTTCACTGCCGCATAGGCAGCCGTTGCGCAGGCCGTTCATTCCTTTGCCCGCGTGAACCCAAGGGCTGGATGAAATCTCCAGCCCTTGTCGTTCCTGCGCACCGTCACCGCGCCGTAGCGCAGGGCGCAGAACGCCGGCGGCTTGTCGAGCGCCTGCGCCAGCCGGTCCAGCTCCTCCATGTAGTTGGTGGCACCCCAGGGCGTGATGCCGGGGCCCTGCACGGCGTCGTCCGGCACGGGCTTGTGCCTGGCCCTCTCGACCACCCTCCAAAGCGGTCCGCCGGCACGGCGGACGCGCTCGTCAGCGACCTCGGCCAACTCAGGCGCGTCGCCGTCGTCATTGAGCTTCAACACCAGCTCAACCTCGTGTTGCCCGCTGTCATCCCGGAAGCGCTGCTGCTGCGGCAGGAAAGCCGTGGTCAGAGCGTCCTGGGGTGCTTCACGCCACCAGCTGGCGGCGTTGAGCACCCGCTGCGGCGCCAGCGCCGAGGCCCTGGCCCGCCGCCCGCCGCTGGCCGGGACCGGTGTCTCCAGTTGCGGCAGCACCTGCGCCTTGGTGCGCGCGTGCTCCAGGTCCGCCAGCCGCGCCTGAGGCTTCATCTCCGCCGGCTCCACGATGCGCGGCCGGGCGTCCAGGCACTTGACGTCCAACCCATCCAGCAGCTCACGCAGATCGCGCTCCTTCAGGCGGAACGGCCCGCTGTCCTCCTCGTAGCCCGGCCGGCAAAAGGCAGCATGGTCGCCCGGCTTGAAGCTGCGTAGGTTGCGGCTGAACACGTGCACGTTCACCGCGCCGACCGGCCCAGGTCGGTGCCGGCGCACCCGGCCCAGCAGCTGGATGAGCGAGCGCAGCGACGAAGGCTCGACCACGGCCCAGTCGTAATCGTGGTCGCGCCCCACCTCGGTCACGGGCGAGCCCAGCACGATGAAGAGGTGGTCCGCCTCCGGGTGCCGGTCGATGTGCTCCCGCACGTCGGGCAGGCCGAACACCTTGTCGGGCTTGTCTCGCTTCAACGCCGCGTCCAGCCGCTGCTCGATGGCCGAGCGCAGCAGCAGCGGGAACTGCGAGTGGTAGATGCACAGGTGAATCCGCACGCCTTCCGGCGCGCCCAACCGGTACAGCGCCAGCGCCACCTCATACAGCGGCTCGATGTTGGCCATGCGCACCAATCCAAAACTCACGCGCTTGCCGCTCTTCGGGTCCACGTTGCAGTGCGCTCGGTGCAGGGCCTGGGCGGACTTTCTCACCGCCTGGGCGAAGCCTTCGTGGCGCTCCCGGTCGTCACGCGCCGTGGACAGGTCCAGCGGCACCAGCTCGACCCGCCGCCGCGCCTCGGCCGCCAGCTTCGCCAGCTGCTGGACACGGCCCCGCGTGAACTTCTCGTGCGCCTGCTTGAACGCCTCGGCCGAAGCGCAGTCGGCCTGCTCGCGGTCGAACTCGTCGATCCAGGCGCAGCAGACCTCGGCCGGTGCGTCCGTACCCGAAGGCCGGTCGCTGCGATGCCGGTTGAATTGCGCGCGCCCGTGGCGGTAGGCCTCGAACAGCCCCTGCACCAGCGAAGGGGGCAGCGTTGCCGAGGACAGCAGCACGCGGCTGCCCAGCAGCCCGGCCCAGTGCACCAGGCGCGTCAGCGCCGGCAGATCCTCCAGGCCGAAATCGTCGGGCTCGTCCAGCACCAGGTCGCCGCCGAGCAGGCGCAGCATGGGGGCGATCTGGCGCCCGCCGCGCTGGCTCTCGGTCGCGGGCGTGAGGTGGTCGATGGTGCACACCAGCAGCGGCGCCTCCAGCAGCTTGCGCGCGTTGGGGTCGCGGAAGACGCGGCGCAGCAGCGGATCGCCGTCGCGGCCTTCCAGGAAGTCCACCTCGGGGCTGTCCTCGTCCAGCAGCGCCTGCCGCGAGGCGGAACCGCTCTTCTCGGCCTGCGCCTCGTGCAGCTCGAACAGCTCGCGGCTGGCGGTGCCGCCGACGCGGATGGCCAGCTCGTCGTCGCCGACGCCCAGCTTGGCGCGCAGCTCGCGCCCGGTCTGCAGCGTCAGCGTGCGCAGCCCCATGGCGAAGGCGCAGCGCAGGCCCAGCTCCGGGTCGGCCAGCGCGTACATCACCCGGGCGTTGGCGACGGTCTTGCCGCAACCGGTGGAAGCCATGTTGACGATGAAGGCGCCCTGCCGGCGGCTGCGCTCGCGCAGGCCGGCGGCGAGGTCGGCGGCCTTGTCCTGCCAGCGGAAGCGCTCGTTGCCGGCGCGACGGCGCAGCGCCGCGCACTTGCCCAGGCGCGGCAGGGCCTGCGCGAAGCGCGGCAGCGCATGCGCCAGCTCGCGGCTGACCTTGGCGACGCCGATGAGGTGCTCGTCGAGCCTCTGGTTCGGTTGGCCGTCCTTGTCCGTGTTGGCGAACAGCGGGTAGTGCTCATCCGCCTTCACGCGCTCGGCATGCTTGCCTTCCAGGCTGGAGTAGTGGTGGTCGGCCAGCATCAGCGCCAGCCGCGCCAGGTGTATCACGTAGGGCTGGCTCAGCCACTGGCAGTCCGTGCGGTCCGGGCGCTGCACCAGCTGCAGCAGCCGCTGGGCAATGCGCCGGGCCTGGCGCTGCCAGTGCTCGGTGGTGACGGGCAGGCCCTGCTCGAACTCCCAGTAGCGCTTGAGCCGCTTCGGGTCGGTGCTGTCGGGCAGTTCGTTCCAGTCGGCCTGGAGCCTTTGAAGCAGCACGTCCTTGAGGTCCGTCACGCCTGCCCCTGGAACCCGCGCACCCAGCGGCAGGTAGCCGCTGCCGTCGTCCCTTTTCCTCGGCATGACCGGCAGGCGGTGATGAGTGACCACCAGCCAGCCGACCGCCTGCGCCAGTGGCGCGTTGACCATGGACTTGAAAGGCGACGGCAAGGGCTGGCCGGGCTGGTCGCGTTGAAAACGTTCCTTGCCGATCCAGGCCTCCAGCCGCCCCGCCTCGGGTCCGCACAAGCGCGTCAGCCACGCCACATCGTTGTCCTGCCCGACGAAAGCCTCGAACAGCCGCAGCGACACCCACTCGTGCCGGTAGTCGTTCTTGCCCTCCCACTTGCCGTCCAGCCGCTTCTGGAACGCCACGCAGGCCTTGCCCAGGTCGTGCAGCAGCGCGGCCAGGGCGGCGAGCAGGTCGATGTCCTCGCCGCTGTGCCAGTCGTTCTCGTCCTGCGTGCGCAGCACGTTGCTGGTGGTGGTGTTGGTGGGCACGGCGCCCTGCGCGTTGAAGCGCCGCGCGTCGCCCACGGTCCACAGCAGCTCGCTGTGGTCCAGGCCGCGAATCCAGTGGCAGGCCACGGCGGTGTTCTTGCGCGCGGTCTTGCGCAGCAGGCGCCGCAGCGTGTCCAGCCCCTCCTGCGTGATGGCGGTCTGCCAGCTGCGGTCGCCGCGGCGCTCGGCGAACTGGTCCAGGATGCGGCGCGTCTCGGTCAGCGCCTTCTTCTCGCACTGGGAGATGAGCAGCACGTTCATGCGCCCACCCCGCGCTGCGCCGCCGCGCTCTCGGCCGCCAGCCCGATGCGCTGCGCCGTCTCCTTCAGCACCTCGATCATGAAATCCAGTGCCCCGCTGCGCGTCAGGGCCTCGATGCAGGCTTGGCGGAACTCCTGCTCGGTGTGCCCGCGCATGGCCGAGACGAAGGCCTGCGGCAGGATGGCGGCGTCCTTCACCAGGTCGGCCACGTCGAACACCAGCCCGCCCTTGCGCGTCTTGCCGTGCAGCACGGCCAGCCCATGCGGCAGGCCCAGCACCCACGTGGCCGTGGCACCCAGCCCGTAGGCCAGGTAGTTGCCGTGATCAAGGAAGCCGTTGGCCGCGTCGGTGCCCTCTCCCCGCTTGGCGCGTGTGAACTCGCCGTGGTTCGTGGCCTGGGCGGCGAGCCGGTAGAGCTGCCTGGTCAGCCGCGCCTCCTCGGTCAGCAGCGCGGTGTTGTCGCGCGCGGCCTCGATGGCCGGCCGCGAGGCATCGAGCAGCGCCTGCAGCTGGGCCGGATCGACCGTGAAACCCTGGTCCTTGAGGTTCCTGCTGCGCGTCCAGTGCTGCGACACCCGCTCCAGCCGCGCCAGCTGGAACAGCTTGGCCGCGGCCAGACGCCAGGGCTCGTCGAACCAGAAGCGCACCCAGCGCTGCAGGTACTCGGTGGGCCGGTACTCGCTCTGCCCCGGGAACCACGCCACCTCCTGCTCGAACTCCGTGCCGGCGAACAGCGGCGTGCCGCCCCCGCCGCAGAAGCCCAGCATCACGCCGGCCTTGGCCAGCTCGCGCACCGCCGCCTGGGTGATGGAGGTGCCCGTGCCCAGCAGCACCGTGGTGGTGTTGGCGATGGGAATGTTCCAGTAGAGCGACTGCTTGCCCTTCTCCGTCACGTACTCGACGCGCCCGCCGTTGACGAGCACGCGGCAGTGCTCCAGGTAGTAGATGTTGGCGCGCTTGGAATGCAGGATCGTCTTCAGGTCGCCGGCGGCGATGTCTTCCATGGTGGTCGGGCCTCCCTTGCGCCGCCATCATGCGGGGCCGGGTGGCTCACCAGGTGAGCCAGCGCAAGACAAGTCCGATTCCGTGCGGTGAGGCTCGCCCGCCCCTCACCGCCCCCTGAACACCGCCGGCCGCTTCTCCTGCCACGCCCGCACGCCCTCGCGCAGGTCTTCCGAGGCGTTGACGCGGGCGATGTCGGCGGCCAGGGCTTGCGCGTCCAGCGCGCCGCGCGCGATGGCGTCCAGGTGCCGCTTCATGCCCAGCAGCGCCAGCGGCGCCATGCCGGCCAGCCGCGCGCACCAGTCCTGGCCCGCCTGCACCAGCGCTTCGGGCTCGACCATGCGGTCCAGGTAGCCCAGCGCGTGCATCTGCTGCGCATCCAGCTTCTCCGCCGCCAGCAGGATGCGCCGCGCCACCGGCAGGCCCAGCCGCGCCACGAAGCGCTCCATGCCGCCGCGGTAGAACAGCAGCCCCAGCTGCGCCGCGGGCACGAACATCTCCGCGGCCGTGGTGCCGATGCGGAAGTCGCAGGCCAGAGCCAGGTCCGTGGCGCCGCCGTACAGCCCGCCGTTGATCACCGCCACCGTCACCGGCCGTGCCCGCTCCAGCACCGCCGCCAAGGCCTCGAAACGCTCCGCGGCCGTGGCGATGTTCTCGCCCGCGTCGCCCAAGTTGAAGCCGCTGCAGAAATGCCGGCCCTGCCCCTGCAGCCGCAGCACCAGCACCTCCTGGCGCGACTCGACCTCGGCCAGTTGCGCCTGCAACACCTCCAGGTCCGACAGCTCCAGCCGGTTGGCCACCGCCGGGCGGCGCAGCGTGATGGTGGCGATGGCGCCGTCGATGTGAAGCTCGGGCGGCAGCCCGGCGTTGCTGTTGCGGTCTTGCGTGGTCATGGTTCGGTCAGCTCGATGCGGCCGCGGCCGGGACGAGGCATCAGTCAGGAAGGGAATGGGAATGGGAACGGGCCGGGACGCCCCAGGCGCCCGGCCGCGCCGCGGGCGGCGGGGATGATACGCAGCGCCCGCGCCGCTTCAGCCCTCGCCCGCCGCCAGCGCCCGCGGCACCTCCTCGGCCAGGAAGTCGAACACGCGCCGCACCAAGCGGTTGCCGTGGACCTCGCGGTGCACCGCCAGCCAGCAGGGCATGGGCGGGATGCCGAGTTGCGGCAGCAACGCCACCACGCCCGGCCACTGCCGCAGCTGGTAGCGCGCCACGAAGCCGATGCCCGCGCCCGCCGCCACGAGCTGCCCGTAAGCCACCTGGTCGTCGGTGCGCAGCTGGAAATGCCCGCGCGTCATCGGCACGCCCATGGCGGCAAAGCCCTGCACGATGGTGTCGTCGCGGTCGTAGCCGATGAGCCGGTGCGCTGCCAGCTCCTCGGCCCGCATGGGTGTGCCCGCGCGCGCCAGGTAGCGCTCGTGCGCGGCGGCGGTGAGCGGCACCTCGGCGATCCTGCGCGCCACCAGCGAGCCCTGCTCGGGGCGCACCATGCGCAGCGCGATGTCGGCCTCGCGCCGCAGCAGGTTGCTGACCTGGTCCGAGGCCACCAGCTCCACCTCGATGCCGGGCTCGGCCTCCTGCAGCCGCGCCAGCACCGGCGGCAGCAGCCAGGTGGCGGCCACGCGGCTGGCCGTCAGCCGCACGGTGCCGCGCTCGGCATCGCGCGCGGCCACCAGCGCGCGCATCAGCTCGCCGGCCCCGGCCTCCATGCGCCGCGCCGCCTCGGCAATGGCCAGCGCCGCCGCGGTGGGCGTGACACCGCGCCCGGTGCGCTCGAACAGCGGCACGCCCAACTGCGCCTCCAGCTCCGCCACGTGGCGCGACAGCGTGGGCTGCTGCGCGCGCAACCGCCGCGCCGCGCCCATCAGGCTGCCGGCGTCCAGCACCGCCAGGAAGCTGCGCACCAGGCGCCAGTCGAAGTTCTCACCGGCCGGCGCATCGGCGGCCGGCATGGGCGAGGAAAGGTCCTGGGTCATGCGCAAATGTATGGCTGGCTTGCGGAGGTCGGCGATTTTCGGATGACGCGGCGGTCGCCACACTTGCCGTATCCGTACACGATACCGACCGCAAGGAGCCCCGCATGAGCACGCCCGCCCCCTCCACCGCCCTGATCCTGGGCGCCAACGGCCGCCTGGGCCTGGCCGCCGCGCAGGCCTTCGCCGCGGCCGGCTGGCAGGTGCTGGCGCAGGTGCGGCGCGAGGCCGCGCCCGGCATGCCGGCCAGCGCCCGCGTGCTGCGCACGCCCGTCACCGACACCGCCGCGCTGGCGGCCCAGGCCGCCGGCGCGCGCGTGGTGCTGCACGCGCTCAATCCCACGCAATACGGCCGGTGGGAGCGCGACGCCCTGCCGCTGCTGCGTGCCGGGCTGGACCTGGCGCAGGCACTGGACGCGCGGCTGATGCTGCCGGGCAACGTCTACAACTACGGCACGGCGCTGAGCCTGTCCACGCCCGAGGACGCGCCGCAGCAGCCGCACACGGTGCACGGCCGCATCCGCGTGGCGATGGAGGCGGAGATCGAGCGCCGCTGCCGCGCCGGGCAGCTGCGGGCCACGGTGCTGACGGCGGGCGACTTCTTCGGCGCCGGCCACGGCACCTGGTTCGACCAGGCCATCCTCAAGTCGATGGCGCAAGGCAAGCTGGTCTATCCCGGCCCGCTGGACGTGCCCCACGCCTGGGCCTACCTGCCCGACCTGGCCCGCAGCTTCGTGCAGCTGGCGGCCAGGGACGATTTGCCCGCCTTCGCGCGTTACCACCACGCCGGCCACACGCTCACCGGGACGCAACTGCTGGACGGCATCGAGCGCGCGGCGGCGCAGCTGGGCCTGCGTCCGGCCCAGGGCTTCAGGCGCGGCGGAGTGCCCTGGGGCCTGATCCGCGTGCTGGGACTGGTGGCGCCGACGCTGCGCGCGCTGGCGTCCATGTCCTACCTCTGGCGCCTGCCGCATGGGCTGGACGACACCCGGCTGCGCGCACTGCCGGGCCACTTGCCCGGCACCCCGCTGGACCTGGCCCTGGAGGACACGCTGCGCGGGCTGGCCGGCTCGGCGGTGCGCCCGTCGCCTTCGTCGTGCCAGCCGGCTGCCCCAGCGGGCGCGGCCACGCGTACCTGAAACCGCCGCCCTGATGGACGGAACGGGTTTCCGTCAGCGGCAGGTTTTTACCGGCAGGTGGGATTGAGGCGACGACGGCGCCTTGAAATTCGAAAATTGGAAATACCGCGTCACAAAAGAATCACGAGCAGCAGATTCACCGCCAGCATGGACCCGCAGGTCCAGGCCAGGATGCGGGTGCAGCGCTTTTCCGAGCGGTCCCAGGCTTCGTTGCAGGTGATGTCAGTCATGGAGGGCTCCTCAGGCGGGTTTGCCTGGCCCACGGTGCGGGCCGGCAGGTTCAGGGCATTGGCAACTCGCTCACGCGCAACGGGATTCCACCCTCGCCGCCCGGTAGATTCGACAGGCCAGCCTGTAAATCCGGGCGGGAGAAACTGATTCATCCAGCCCGGCAAGGGCAGTTGCGGCGCTATTCGCCGCGGGCCGGGTGGATATTTGAAAGCGTTGTCCCAGAGGCATTTGCGGGCTTGGCGCCGCCTGAATAAGGCCGGCGCGAAAGCTGTTGCGTTGCGCCTCTATTGCAAATGGCCTGCCAAGCCCGGCAGCCGGCCCGCGCCCGTGGGGGCGCGGTGCCACGCTGTGGGAAGAAGCGTGCCCGCGCCCGCCCTCAGCCCGCGACGAAGCGCTCGCTGTACACCTGGGTGGCCGGCACGCCGGCGTCCCGGGCCGCGGCCTCGGCCGCTTCGACCAGCGCGGCGGGGCCGCACAGGTACAGGTCGGGCCACGCCTGCGGCGCGCAGGCCGCCAGCGCGCGGCGCAGCGCCTCGGCCGGGGTGCCGGCCTCGCCGCGCCAGTCGCCCTCGGGCCGCCACACACACACGGTGAGCTGCAGCCCGGGCAGCTCGGCCAGCGCGGCGCCGGCGAACAGGTCGGCTTCGCGCGTGACGCCCAGGAACAGCCGCGTGGGCTGCGGCTCCTGGAACTCGGCCATGCGCCGCAGCATGGACAGCAGTGGCGCCAGCCCGGTGCCGCCGGCCACGAACCAGCGCGGGCGCAGCCCGTTCTCGCGCAGCCCGAAGGCGCCCTGCGGGCCGTGCACCACCAGCCGCTGCCCCGGCGCAGCCTCCTCGCGCAGCCAGGCCGAGAAGCGGCCCCGCGGCTGCAGCCGGATCAGGAACTCCAGGTGTCCGTCCCAGTTGCCGGTGTTGGCCATGGAGTAGGCGCGCCGCAGCTCGTGGCCGGGCACTTCCAGCTCCACGAACTGGCCCGGCTCGAACTCGGCCACGGCGACGCCGTCGGCATCGGGCAGCAGGCGCAGCGCCAGCCGCACCGTGCTGGCGCCGTCGCGCTCCAGCTCGATGAGCTCGGCCTCGCGCCGCGGCATCGGGCCGCCGGCGATGCGGGCGCGCTCGTAAGGCAGGGCGATGCTGAGATCGCTGCAGGCGGTGGTGCGGCACAGCAGCACGCTGCCGGGCGGGTCGGCGGGCAGCGCCGCGGGGTTGTGCGGGCCCAGGCTGTACTCGCCGCTGAGCACCTGTGCCCGGCAGGCGCCGCAGCCGCCCTGGCGGCATTGCGACGGCAGGCGCCAGCGCGCGGCCTCGGCGGCTTCGAGCACCGTCTGCCACGGCGGGCTGTCGAGGGTGAGGGACTGGCCGTCGAGCGTGCGCAGCTCGACGGACCAGGCTTTGACGGCTTGGTCCATCGCGGGCCTTCCCTTCAGGCCGCTTCGAGCCGCAGCGCCTCGCGGATGTCCGCGTGCGCCTCGCCGATGGGCTTCAGGCCGAAGCGCTCCACCAGCACCTGCACCAGGTTGGGCGTGAGGAAGGCCGGCAGCGTGGGGCCCAGGCGGATGTTGCGGATGCCCAGCGCCAGCAGCGTCAGCAGCACCGCGGCGGCCTTCTGCTCGAACCAGGACACGACCAGCGACAGCGGCAGCTCGTTGACGCCGCATTCGAAAGCCTCGGCCAGGGCCGTGGCGATACGGATAGCGGAGTAGGCGTCGTTGCACTGGCCGATGTCGAGCAGGCGCGGGATGCCGCCGATGTCGCCGAAGTCATGCTGGTTGAAGCGGTACTTGGTGCAGCCCAGCGTGAGCACCACGGTGTCGCGCGGCGCCTGCGTGGCGAAGTCGCTGTAGTAGTCGCGCCCGGGCGCGGCGCCGTCGCAGCCGCCGACGAGGAAGAAGTGCCTGATGGCGCCGCTCTTGACGGCCTCGATCACGGCGCCGGCCACGCCCAGCACGGCATGGCGGCCGAAGCCCACGGTGATGGTCTTCCCGGGCTCGTCGGCCTTGAAGCCGGGCAGCGCCTTGGCGGCCTGGATCAGCGGGGCGAACTGGTGGCTCTCCAGGTGGCGCACGCCGGGCCATCCCACGGGGCCGGTGGTGAAGATGCGCTGACGGTAGGCGGGCAGCGGCTCGATGATGCAGTTGCTGGTCATCAGGATCGGGCCGGGGAAGTTGGCGAAGTCCAGCTGCTGGTCCTGCCAGGCGCCGCCGTAGTTGCCCGCCAGGTGCGGGTAGGCCTTGAGCTTGGGGTAGGCGTGGGCGGGCAGCATCTCGCCATGGGTGTAGACCTGGATGCCGCTGTCCCTGGTCTGCTCCAGCAGCGCGGCCAGGTCGCCCAGGTCATGGCCCGACACCAGGATGGCCTTGCCCTGGATGGGCCTGACGCGCACGGCGGTGGGCTGCTGCGCACCGAAGGCGCCGGTGTTGGCGGCGTCGAGCATCTCCATCACCGACAGGTTGAGCGTGCCCAGGGCCAGCGCCTCGTCGAGCAGCGCGGGCACGTCGGCCGGGTCCTGCGCCAGGAAGTCCAGCGCACGCTCGATGCCGGCAAACACGTCCTCGCGGTCCTGCCCCAGCACATGGGCATGGTGCGCGTAGGCGCACACGCCCTTGATGCCGTAGAGCAGCAGCGAGCGCAGCCCGGTGACGTCCGCGCCCACGCTGTCGATGCCGGCATCCACGCCCACGCCGGCGGCCTGGCGCAGCAGGCCGTTCTGGTCGGGCGCGGGCTGCCAGGTGGCGGCGGCGTTGGCGAGCGTTTCCGGCTCCTGGCCGGCGGCGCGGGCCGCCGCCTCGTAGCGCGCTCGGGCGGCGTCGCGCAGCCGCGCCGCCTCCTGCAGCAGGCCGACGAAGCGCGCGGCGTTGAAGTTCACGTTGGTCAGCGTCGTGAACAGCGCGTGGAGGATGAAGGCATCGGCCTCGCGGTCGGGCGCGCCCAGGGCGCGCGCCCGCTTGGCGTACTGCGCCAGGCCCTTGGCGGCATGGACCAGCAGGTCCTGCAGGTCGGCGGTGGTGGTGTCCTTGCCGCAGTTGCCGCGCTGCGTGGCGCAGCCAACGGCGTCGCCGGAACGGTAAGTCTGTTCGCACTGGTAGCAGAACATGCGCTGTCTCCCTGTTTGTGATGAGTGAGCCGCGCCGCCCGGGGGCCGCGCGGCGCGCAGGGTAGGCACGGCCGCTCCGGCGCCGCGTTGACGGCCCGCAAGCCTCGCGGGACTCGGCGGGCCCATCGGCGCCGGGTTGCGCTGGGTCAATGGCAGCGAAGGCCTGCACGGCGCGCCCGGTGCGGGCCGCGGCCTTCACCCCACGGGCCGTGGACGCTTGCCAGCTTGTGTAAGTCTGCTGCGCCATGCTTCCTGGTTGTTTTCGGGCCGGCGGGCCCGCTGCCAGAGGAGAAGCACCGATGACGCGCGTCAACCCCTACGAGATCGGACTGGACAAGAACGAGGCCAACTTCGTTGCGCTCTCACCGCTGAGCTACATCGAGCGCGCGGCCTACGTGTATCCGCAGCGCGTGGCGCTGGTGCATGGCGCGCTGCGCCAGACCTGGGGCGAGACCTTCGAGCGCTGCCGCCGCCTGGCCAGCGCGCTGCAGCGGCGCGGCGTGGGCCGTGGCGACACGGTGGCGGCGATGCTGCCCAACGTGCCGGCGATGGTCGAGGCCCACTTCGGCGTGCCCGCCGCCGGCGCGGTGCTCAACACGCTCAACACGCGGCTGGACGCCGAGTCCATCGCCTTCATGCTGCAGCACGGCGAGGCCAGGGTGCTGCTCACCGACCGCGAGTTCGCGCCCGTGATCGCCAAGGCGCTGGCGCTGCTGGGCGAGCGGCGCCCGCTGGTGGTCGAGGTCGAGGACGAGCTGGCCCCGCCCGGACAGCGCCTGGGCGCGATCACCTATGAAGAGCTGCTGGCCGAGGGCGACCCGGCCGCGCCGTGGACGCTGCCCCAGGACGAGTGGGACGCCATCGCGCTGAACTACACCTCCGGCACCACCGGCAACCCCAAGGGCGTGGTCACGCACCACCGCGGCGCCTATCTCAACGCCGCCAACAACGCCATCGCCTGGACGCTGCCGCACCACCCGGTGTACCTGTGGACGCTGCCGATGTTCCACTGCAACGGCTGGTGCTTCCCCTGGACCATGGCGCTCGTCGCCGGCACCAGCGTGTGCCTGCGCAAGGTCGATCCGGCGCTGGTCTGGCCGCTGATCCGCGAGCAGCGCGTGACGCACCTGTGCGGCGCGCCCATCGTCTACGCCATGCTGATCAACGCCCCGGCGGCGCTGCGCGAGGGCATCGGGCATGAAGTGAAGGGCCTGATCGCGGGCGCAGCGCCGCCGGCGGCGGTGATCGAGGGCTGCGAGCGCGTCGGCATCGCCATCACCCACGTGTACGGCCTGACCGAGGTCTACGGCCCGGCGGCGCTGTGCGCGCAGCAGCCCGAGTGGGCCGGGCTGCCGCTGCCCGAGCGCGCGCGGCTCAACGCGCGCCAGGGCGTGGCCTACCCGCTGCAGCAGGGCGTGACGGTGCTCGACACCGAGACGATGCGGCCCGTGCCCGCCGACGGCCAGACGCTGGGCGAGGTGTGCTTCCGCGGCAACGTGGTGATGAAGGGCTACCTCAAGAACCCCACGGCCACGCAGGAGGCCTTCGAGGGCGGCTGGTTCCGCACCGGCGACCTGGCGGTGCTGCACCCCGACGGCTACGTCAAGATCACCGACCGCAGCAAGGACGTGATCATCTCCGGCGGCGAGAACATCAGCTCGCTGGAGGTGGAGGACGTGCTGCACCGGCATCCGGACGTGATGCTGGCCGCGGTGGTGGCGCAGCCCGATCCGAAGTGGGGCGAGGTGCCCTGCGCCTTCGTCGAGCTCAAGCCCGGCAGCGGCGCGACCGAGGACGAGCTCATCGAGTTCTGCCGCGGCCAGCTCGCGCGCTTCAAGGCGCCCAAGCGCATCGTCTTCGGCGAGCTGCCCAAGACCTCCACCGGCAAGATCCAGAAGTACGTGCTGCGCCAGGCGCTGAAGTCGGCCAGTGCGATCGGGTGAGCGAGAGCGGGCCGCGGGTTGCGCCCGAAGGTTCGGGACGCAACGGGTTGAGCGGCCCGCAATGAGAAAAGCGCTCTGGGGGCGCGCTTTTTCGTTGGAATGACTCGAAGGCTGAGACGCGACGCCTTCTACCTCGTCGTTCCCGCGAAGTCGCCCACCTTTGGCGAGCGCCCAGGCGGTCCCACGGCAGAGCGCGAGTCAAGGCGCAGCGCTACGAGACCGAAGTTCACGGCCGCTTGCCTGCCAGCCTGCTTGCGGCCGGCCTAGGGACCGCCTGGGTCCCCGCCTGCGCGGGGATGACGAAGTAGTCAGTGGACTGCATCGGCTTGCGGCCAATGGCCAACAATTTTTTATGGGCAGCAATGGCTTTGAGCCGGAATGACGACATCGCCGCTGCCAGCCGGCAAGGCCGGCTTGTGTAGCGTCAGGCGGCAACACCCCAATAGAGCCGCCCCAACAGCATCTCGACCCTCCGGGCACCCAACTCCGAAAGCGCGACATCCAGCGGCGCCCTGCCCTCCAGCATCGGATGTGGCGCCTTCAGAAACGCCCTTGCGCTTTCGTCGTCATTCCAGACCGCCAAGGCGGTGGCATACACGCGCGCCAGCCGTTCCAGCCGCTGCGAGGCCCGCACGCTCAACCGTTCCTGTCCTTGCCTCTCTGCCGCATCCGGCACGATCTGCTGCCGCAGCCGTCGCTGCTCTTCAGGGCTCGGCGTGACCTGTCCGATGCAGGACTGGAGCGCTTCCCGCGGCAGCCCGATAGTGACGTGCGACTCCAGCTCCGCCAGGGATTGAGGCAACGGCGTCAGCGCCAGTACGGCGCCGATGGCTTCAGGTAAGGCAAGCAGCATCACGGGCTCCGTGCTCAAGCAGAACCTTCAGTGTGGCGCAACCGAATGTGCTGTCACTGCTTGCCGCCAAAGCGGTGTTTCAGACCATAACGGCCGCCGCCGCCCTCTCCTCCCGCAGCAGCCCGAACAGATCCTTCGGGTCGTCCTGCAGGGGCATCAGGTCGATGCGCTGGCCCAGGCCCAGGGCCAGGGCGGTGTCGTGCACGAAGCTCAGCGCCGAGTAGTCCTCCAGCGCGAAGCCCACCGAGTCGAAGACGGTGACCGCGTCGGCCGAGCAGCGCCCGGGCCGCGTGCCGGCCAGCACCTGCCACAGCTCCGTGACCGGGAAGTCAGCCGGCATCTGCTGGATCTCGCCCTCGATGCGTGTCTGCGCCTCGAACTCCACGAACACCGAGGCACGCTCCAGCACACCGCGGTGCAGCTCCGTCTTGCCGGGGCAGTCGCCGCCCACGGCGTTGAGGTGCATGCCGGGCTCGACCAGCTCCGACGTCAGGATCGTGGCGTTGGTCTTGTCGGCCGTGACGGTGGTGACGATGTCGGCGCCGCGCACGGCCTCGGCGGTGCTGGCGCAGACGGTGAGGCTGAAACCCTGCCCGTCCAGGTTGGCGACGAGCTTGGCGGTGGCGGCCGGGTCCACGTCGAAGAGACGCAGCTCGCGGATGCCCAGCAGGTCGCGGAAAGCCAGGGCCTGGAACTCGCTTTGCGCGCCGTTGCCGATCAGCGCCATGGTGCGACTGTCGGGCCGCGCCAGCGCCTGGGCGGCGACGGCGGACATGGCGGCGGTGCGAATGGCGGTGGCCAGCGTCAGCTCACTGAGCAGCCGCGGCGCGCCGGTGGCGACGTCGGCCAGCACGCCGAAGGCCATCACGGTGGGCAGGCCCTCGCGGGTGTTCTTGGGATGGCCGTTGACGTACTTGAAGGCGAAGCGCGCGGCATCGGCCACGGGCATGAGCTCGATCACGCCATCGCGCGAGTGGCTGGCCACGCGCGCGGTCTTCTCGAACTCGTTCCAGCGCAGGAAGTCGCGCCGGAGCTGTTCGGCCACGCCGGCAATGCAGGCTGGCAAGCCCTTGCGCTGCACCAGCCGCACCATGTCGCGCGTGCCGACGTACAGCGTCTGGGTGGCGGTGTGAATGGCGGTAGAAGGGGGCTGGTCCAACATCTCTTGTCTCCCGTTTGATGAATGACAAGAGTCTCCCCAAGCCCCACGCCAGCCGGAAGCGCCAGGAATGCAGCATGACGCTGCATCCGCTGGCGAAACGGCAGGCGCGATTGCCGTTTTGCTCAGTGGCTCAAGGCGTGGCCTTGGCGCCCTCCACGGCGCGCTCCACCGCCGGCGAGTAGGCGTTGCGCAGGTACGGCACCGGCTCGGAGCGGCCGTCGGCGGCGACGGTCCAGACGTCGGTGCTGGCGCCGGCGTCGGGCGAGGTCATGGCGTAGAGCACATGCGCGTCGTCCAGCCACTCGATCTGGTCGTCCACGTTGCGCTTCTCGGGCAACGGGGTTTCCACGCCGGAAGCGAGGTCCAGCACGTGGAACTGCCAGACGATGCGCCCGTCCACGATGAAGCGCTTCTTGTAGGCCACGCGCCTGGCGTCGGGCGAGAGCGACGGGCACTCGACGTTGTCGTGCAGCACGCGCGCACTGCGCGAGGCGATGTCGCCCCGGATCAGGTAATGCCGGCCGCCGCTGGAGAGCGTGGCGAAGAAGCCCTTGGTGTCGGGCGTGAAGGTGACGCCCCAGAAATTGAAATCCTGCTGCTTGAAGGGCTGGCCGTCCTTGGTGATGGCGAAGCTCTCCAGGTCGGCGACGACCTTGCCGCGGGCGGCGTCCACGATCTGCGTCTGCGTCGAGAAGTCCAGGTTGGCGTAGCCATGGCCGGCGGTGAACACGGTGTAGGCCGCCAGGCGCCCGTCGCGCGACATGCGGGTGCGGCTGGGAATGCCCTGCAGCTTGAGGCTGCCGGTGACGGCGAAGGTGGCGGCATCGAAGAGCTTGGCGTCGTAGGTGGTGACCACGCCACGGTCGGCGGTGAGGCACATGCCCCGGCCGCCGGAAACATGCACCACCTCGCAGCTCATCTGCTCGACGAAGCGCGTGCCGCCCTCGCCGGCCGCCTCGCGCCAGGCGAGCTGGCCGTAATGCGCGTCCACGCCGGTGTGGCGGAAGAAGACGCGGCCGGACGCCACCGTGGCCACCGGCGCCACCGGCTGCTGCACCAGCGCCGGTGCCGACGCAGGCGCGGCCAGGCGCTGCTTGGCATGGAACAGGTAGCCGCCCAGTGCCGCGGCGGCGGCCACGCACAGGGCGGAAAAGGCGAATACGCGCTTGTTCTTCACTTGGAGATCCTCCCCAGGCCCCAGTGGGCCGCCAGCAGCGCCAGGGCCAGCGCCGCGATGAACACGGACACCGCCACCTGCGTGCCCCAGGCCTGCCACAGCGCGCCGAACAGCACGGAGGACAGCAGTTTCGACAGGCCGATGGCGGTGGCGATGAGCGCGATGCCGGTGGTGCGCCTTGCCGCCGGCACCTCGGCGCTGGCCATGGCCATGAGCACGCCCTCGGTGCCGGCGTTGAACAGGCCCAGCAGCGCCAGGCAGCCCAGCAGCGCCGGCACGCTCATCGGGCCGGAAACCAGGAGCACGCCGTAGAGCAGCCCCAGCACGGCGTAGCCGCCCAGGAAAATGCGCGCGCGGCCCAGCCGGTCCGCCACCCGGCCGGCAGGCACCGACATCAGCATGTAGACCGCCGCCGTGGCGACGTAGAAGAGCGGGAAGTAGCCGGTGGCCGCCGGATGGCGCTGCTGCAGCATCAGGTACAGGAAGCCGTCGCTGATGGTCGCCAGCGCCAGCAGCGCGCCGCAGCCCGCCAGCACCAGGAAGCGGCGCGTGATCCAGCCGCGGCCGGCGAGGTCCTGGGCCAGCGCCGGCGCCGGCACGGGCGAGGCCGTCATGGCCGGGGCGGGCCGCGGCACGAAGAACCACAGCACCGCCACGCCCAGCAGCCCGAAGACGAAACTGGTCACCCACACCGCGTCAAAGGCGCCGGGCAGCTGGGCCAGCAGGATGAAACCCACCACCGGGCCGAGCAGCGAGCCGCAGGCGTCCAGCGCGCGGTGCACGGCGAAGGCGCCGGCGTACTGGCCGGCGGGCGTGTTGAGCGAGATGAGCGCGTCGCGCGGCGCGCTGCGCAGTCCCTTGCCGGCGCGGTCCAGCCCCACGACCCACAGCAGCGCGCTCCACGAGCTGGCCACCAGCAGGACCAGCTTGCACAGCGTGGACAGCCCATAGCCCGCCAGCGCCAGCTCCTTCTGCCGCGCGTGGCGGTCGGCCAGCCAGCCGGCCAGCAGCGCCAGCAGCGCGATGGCGAAGCCGTTGTAGATGCCGTCGATGAGCCCGTACTGCGCCGGGCTCAACCGCAGGTGCAGCACCAGGTACACCGGCAGCGTGCTGTTGACCATCTCCGACGAGATGTCGGTGAGCAGGCTGGTGAAGCCCAGTCCCCATACCACCGGGCTGACGCGCACGGCGGCGGCGGCGTCGACACGCGACGCCTGGCCGAGCTTGACCTGCTCGAACCAATCGAACCTGTACATGAGTTCCCCTGCTCCCGTGTTCAGCCCTTGACTGTTACGGAAGGACGCAAGGGCGGCCCAACGTCATCCCCCATCCGAATGGATGCTTGAAAGGGATGAAAAAGCCGGCTCGCGGCCGGCTTGGTGAGGGTGGAGCTTCAGTGGCGGCGGCGCGCGGCCCAGCCGAGGGCGCCCAGGCCCAGCAACCACATCGGCACGCTCGCGGGCTCGGGCACCACCGGCACGGTGAAGCCGCCGTAGCTGAAGCTCTGGTGGCCCGAGGGCGTGCGCGGGTCGGCCCACTCGCCCTGCCGGTCAGCCACGAAGTGCTTGACCGAGCGGTCCAGGAACGCTGACTCGAACGAAAAGCCCGCCACGGTCTGCCCGGCGTACACGCCGCGCGGCGTCTGGCCGGGCCAGGGGTCCGACGCGGAGTAGGTCCACACCACGCTGCGGTAACCCTGCAGGTAGACGTCGAGGCCAGGATTGTTGGGCACGACCGCGGCCTGCCAGCCGGGATGGTCGGCGTCGCGCAGCGGCCGCGCGCTCGACAAGGCCGTGGCATCGGTGTAGAGCACCAGCCACCAGATCGGGAGCTGCTCGCTCAGGTTCGAGAAGGTGTAGTGGTAGGCATAGAGGCCGTTGCCGGTGCGGGTGATGCGCTCTTGGAGCTTCAGCACGCCGGCGGCGTCGTCGCGCCAGGCAATGTCGGCTTGCGTCAGGCCCGGGCACAGCAAGGCGGCGCTTGCGGCCGCGATCAGGAACATGCGCATGGACGGCTCCTTTGGGAGCAAGGGGACCGCATCGTGTGGACACGGTCCGCGCAAATCCATCCTTCGCGTCCTTCAGTTGCAACCCGCTGTCAGCCAAGCCCCGGTCCACGGGTCCGAGGACCCGGCGGCGAGCCATGCGGCGGCCGGCGCCACGCCGCTGGAAACTTGGTTTCCAGCGCAGCTTCCACGGCTTGGCATGGCAACCGGGCGGGGCTCAGCCCAGCTGCAGCATGCCGCGGGCGATGGCGAACTCCAGCAGGTCCTTCTCGGTGGGTTCGGCGCTGAGCCAGCGCCGAGCCAGCCAGCGCAGGAACAACGGCCCGGCGACGCGGCTGGCCGGGCCGTCGCGCTCCCAGGCGCGCACGATGGGCGCCATCAGGCCAGGCAGTGCCTCGTCCTCGAAGGCCTGGCGCAGCAGCAGCTGCTCCTCGGCCGGCAGCGCCCCGAAGCGGGCCTCGCAGTCGCGCGCCTGGGCGCGCTCCCACTCGTCGCGGATGCCCTGCACCGAGGCCTGCACCATCGAGGGCGGCGGCTCGGCCGGGGCCAGGGCGGGCGCCGGCGCGACGCCGGCGTAGCCCTTCTTGAGCGCGTCGCGCAGGTAGGCCGCAGGAGAGGTCAGCGGCGGCAGCGCGGTGTTGCGCAGGCGCTGCTCCACATGCTCGACGGTCGCGCGCAGCAGCGCCTCGTCGCTGCGGTTGTAGAGCAGGTCGGCCTCCTCGTCCTTGAGGCCGAGCTGGCGCAGCCGCTCCACCAGCTCCAGGTCGAAGGTGGCGGACTGCGCCACTTCCGGCGCCGCCGGACTGCGACGCAGCACGCGGAACTGCAGCTCCGCCACCCGGCGCCCTTCCTTGTGCTCGATGAGCTCCAGCACGAAGTCTTGCTGCAGCGCATCGACCTCGGCCAGCGCCGGCCGCAGCACGTCGCGCTTGAAGTAGCGGTAGTCCACCTTCTCGATGTCGCTGCGGCCCGTGAGCACCGAGGCCCACCAGTACAGGTCCTCGCGCATGGTCAGCCGCGAGGGCGAGGTCAGGTACTGCATGCCCAGCTCGAACAGCACCGCCGTGGCGTAGGAGCGCATCTGCGCGCCCACCTCCAGCAGGATGCGCGTGTAGCGGCTGGGTTTGAGCAGGCGCTCGCGCACCTTGTCGGGGTAGCTCCAGCTGATGATCACCGGGTAGCCCGAGCCGCGCTCGGCGATCTCCACCGCGCCCAGCAGCTGCGAGGAGGTCCAGCGCTGCTCGCCCGCGCCCACCGAGTTCCATTCGATGAGCGTGGTCTGCATCTCGCGGATGTGGTCCTTGAGCAGGGCCACGTTGCGCGAGTTGAAGTGGGCGTCGCCGATGAGCGTGGCCAGCGGCAGGCTGTACTGGTGTTCCTCCACACCCTGCTGTTGCGCGTGGTAGAGCAGCGCGTTGTAGATGCGGCGCGACAGCAGCGTCAGCCGCCCCTTCTTGGGCCGGATGGCGATGGACTCGTTGGCCTTCTGGACCATCGCATCGTCGCGACGCGGCGCCGGTCGCCGCCGATCGGTGGCTGGCGCGGCTTCACGTGCCATGTCGGGATGCGCTGGGTCGTTGTCGTCGCCGGTGATGTCCATCCGGCCATCATGCCCGAGGGTTGTGATTCGATCAATTCACATCTCACACGAACGCGCGTTGAAGTTATTGAAAGAACTCCGTTGAAAAGCTTGAAATACGTTGATGTACCGAAAATGCCATGTGTGACAGTCACTTGGCGCGCTTCATGTGAGTGGAGTTGGGATTCGATGTGAGCTCTTCTGGTCTTCAATGTGAGTGGACATGGGGTTCTACGGTGTCCATGCGTGAGCCCGGCTGGTCTTCGCTGTGAGTGGATATGGGTTTCGGCCACAACCAGCGGCGTTTTCCGATTTTTGGAACTGCTTCGAGGCCGGATCGGTCGCGCAGGAAACCACCCGGCTGCGGGTCTTCACCAAGCCTTTGGAGGCTTGAATCCCATAACAGCTCACGTCTGCGCTGCCGCCACCGACCCTGAAGCCCAAGCAGGCTCACATTGCAGCGCGCGTCCTGCTCGGCTGTATCCCAAGCGTTCTCACATTTGAGCTTGCGCGTTTCCCGGCTGTGGGAGGATGGCTACAGCTTCTGAAATTCTTCCGGGGACTCAACGCTTTTTCATAAACTGCCGCTGTTTTTGTTGACTCGGCAGAGAGATGAAGAACGAACAAACTGTTCCGGAAGGGACTGGAAACCTGGTTTCCACGGCGCCCACGGCGGTGAACCGCCCCGTCATCGACATGGCGCGCATCACGAGCCTGGCGACGCGGGCCTCGGGGATGGTGGAAGGTATCCGCGGGCGGCTGCTGGCGCCCGAGGCGCGCAAGATCGCACCCAACTTCACGGCCACGCAGCTGGCAGCGCTGTGCGGCGTGGACAAGGCGCATGTGGCCTACCGCATCACCAAGGGCGACCTGCCCGCCGGGCAGCTCACGCCCACCGGCGGGCGGCGCGAGTTCACCCTGGACGAGGTGCGGCGCTGGACGCGCGAGTACCGCCGCACGGCCATGCGCCCGGCCGGCCAGCAGGCCATCACCATCGCGGTGGGCAACTTCAAGGGCGGTGTCTCCAAGACCACGACCGCGATGATCCTGGCCCAGGGCCTGAGCATGCGCGGGCACCGCGTGCTGGCCATCGACGTCGATCCGCAGGGCTCCTTCTCCACGCTGTTCGGCATCCTGCCCGAGACGGAGGTGGAGGAAGACATGACCATCGTGCCCATCTGCCGCGGCGAGGCCGACGACATCCGCTACGCCATCCAGCCCACCTACTGGCCGGGCATCGACCTGGTGCCGGCGGCGCCGCTGCTGTTCCAGGCCGAGTTCAGCCTGCCGGCGATGCAGATGAACGACCCGACGGCACGCTTCTGGGACGTGCTCAACGCCAGCCTGGAGGGCGTGCGCCAGGAGTACGACGTGATCATCATCGACACGCCGCCCTCGCTGTCCTACGTAACCATCAACGCCTTCATGGCCGCCGATGGCATCCTCGTGCCGGTGCCGCCCTCGGCGCTGGACTTCGCGTCGTCGGCGCAGTTCTGGAGCCTGTTCGCCGACCTGGGCAGCAACCTCGACCAGGCCTCCAAGCGCGGCAAGACCTTCGACTTCCTGCACGTGCTGCTGTCGCGCGTGGACCAGTCCGACGTGGCCGCGCCGGCGGTGCGGCAGTGGATTCAGGCCACCTACGGCGAGTACCTGCTCCCGGTGGAGGTGCCCAAGACCACGGTGACCTCGTCCAAGGCGGCCGAGTTCGGCACCGTGTACGACGTGCAGAAGTACGAGGGCTCGGCCAAGACCTACAAGCGCGCTTCCGAAGCCTATGACCGCGTGGTGGAACTGGTGGAGCAGTCGGTGGTCGAGGCCTGGCGCGGCCGCGCCGCCGCCGGTGTCGCGGCAGCGCCCGCTACCGCCTGAAGCCGTGGAAACCAGGTTTCCACTCCGACCATGACGAATCCCATGAGCATTGATCGAACCAGGAGCGCCACATGAGCAGCATCGGCAAGCGGCTTCTTGCCACCACCGCGGACTTGGCCGCATCCATCGAGGCCCGGTCCGCCCAGGGCGAGGCCGGCAAGGCCCCGCTGCCGCGCACCGCGCCGGGCCAGATGCTGGCCGCGCGCAGCGAGATGCTGGCGATGCAGACGGAGCTGCAGGCGCTGCGCGAGAAGCTCAAGGCCTTCGACGGCTCGTTGCCCACCGTCAGGATCGATCCGGCGCTGATCGACGCCACGCGCTGGGCCAACCGCCACCCTTCGGCCTTCACCACCGCCGCCTTCGCGCGGCTCAAGTCCAGCATCGAGCTCGCCGGCGGCAACGCGCAGCCGATCCTGGTGCGCCGCACCGAGGACGGCGCGCGCTACGAGATCGTGTTCGGCCACCGCCGCCACCGCGCCTGCCTGGAGCTGGCCCTGCCGGTGCTGGCGGTGGTGTGGGACGGGCCGATGCCGGATCTGGACCTGTTCCTGTCCATGGACCGCGAGAACCGCGAGCGTGAGGACCCTTCGGCCTACGAGCAGGGCATTACCTACCTGGCTGCGCTGGACGCGGGACTGTTTCCGTCGCAGCGCCGGCTGGCGGAAGCCATCGGCGTGAGCCACACCTGGGTGCGCAAGGCCACGCTGGTGGCGCAGCTGCCCGCCGCCATCGTCGAGACCTTTGCCACGCCGCTGGATATCCAGCCGCGCCATGCCGAGGAACTCCAGCAGGCGCTGGACCAGGACCGCAAGACCGTGCTGCGCCGTGCCGAGAACGTGCGCCGCATGAGCCGCCGTCCCAGCCCGGGGCAGATCGTGGCGCAGCTGGTGGGGCGCGCCACCGAGAAATCCGTCCCCGAGAAGTTCCACGTCGGTGGGCGCCTGGCCGGCGGCTGGAAGCGCGACAACCGCGGCCGCGCGGTGCTGACGCTGGAGGCGCATGTGGCGAACGATGCCTTCATGGCCGAGTTGTCAGACGCGCTGGTCAAGCTGCTGCGCAAGCTGGAAACCTAGTTTCCAGGGCGTGCGGGGCCTCCACCGGGCTCCGTGCCGACCCGCACTCCCAGAAGCGTCATCCGGACTGGAAACCTGGTTTCCAGTCCGGTGAGTGGCCCGGGGACCACGCTCTGCCCGGTACGGTGGCTTGCTCCCCGCAGTTGCTGCACACCCGAAGTAGAAAGCCTCTGAACGCTGCGCTGCGACCGGACGGTTCCGATCGGCATCTTTCCCGTGCAGTCACCGTGCACGCCGAAGGGCCGGCCCGTGGCTGGACAAGACAGGCTCGACGGCGACCGACGCGCCCGACTTGACCCAATGGTTCCAAGAGCCCGGAGGCCGACGGCGGCATTCGGTCGTCCACTTCCCCGCGGCCCGTCATGGGTGCCCCTTTCAATCTCCAGCCCGGCCGTGGAAACCAAGTTTCCACGGGCGCGGTGCACCGGCTGGCCACGGCGGCAGTTCCCGGACGAAATGGCCGTTACCCAGCCCTTCTCCTGCACCGGTTCGTCAGCGGACGGGCGCCTCGCTCGTGGGCCGCAGCGTCGAGCAGCAGTAATTCTTCGCCGATGTGAGTAGGGCTGTGACCGCGTTCGAGCCGACGCCGCTCTGCGCCGTGGCTTCGTACCGGCTCGCCACACCTGTGTTGCCGTTATGGAAGGCGGGCCCGTCGGTGCCTATTCCCCCCATGCGAGACCGTTCCTTTACGCCGGCCCGGGTTCGCATCGTCGGCACGAATTGCCTGCGCGGCGTGTTGTGCGGGCCGCCGGGCGCGTATTCCCGCTTATTGTGAGAGCGTTTGTGATTCGGGGCGGCCAGGATCGGGGGCCCGGGACGCGCCATTGGACGTTCGCGACCGAGGCCGTCCCAAGAGGCGCCACTCAACGGGAGGGGCATGCGACTGGTCGGTACTGGTCCCACCGCTAGCGATATGAGGCGTCGTCTCGGATTGACGAGGACTGGAGTTACGCCAGAAGGCTGCGCCGCCGCGTGTGTCGGGAGCAGCCTTCAATGAGGCCGAGAGCCATTGCGCTGCTCACCGCCCGCACATCGGTATGGACTGCAGGCCACAGCCCAGGTGTGACAGGCTCGGGTGCTCGGCCACGAGCGCTCATGCCCAGGCGGGTGGACCCTTACCCCAGATCGTCGCCTGCGAGGCAGCTGAGTGGAGGGTGACACCGTGCCTGGCGGCGTCAACCGGCCTGCGCGCGGAAAAGCCGGCACCCGACCTGCATTGATGCCACTGTGCACCTGCACGTCCCCTGGCAGCGCCGACAAGCGTCCCGGTGCAGGGCGAAGGCGCCTGATCTCTGTGACGGCAAAGCCGGCCTCTGTCCGTGTATCTGGCCGCAGCCTGCTGGAAATCTGGTTTCCAGTCGCCCCGGGTTCGCAGCCGCCGTTATTCCCCAAACGCCTTTTCCATCCCGTCCTGCAGGCGCTGCAGTTGGGCCTTGGCGTAGCGCATGGTGGTGCGCGGGTCGGCATGGCCGAGTTGCGCCTGCACCACTTCCAGCGGTGCACCGCGCTCCAGCGCGCGCGTGCCGCAGGTGTGGCGCAGCCAGTGCACCGAGGATTTCTGGGCGCCGCGGCGCTGCGGCTCCGTCAGGGGTGCCCAGCGCAGCGCGCGCCGCAGCCAGGAGCGCACCGTCTCGTACAGCGCCTGGTAGCCGATCGGAGCCGCCGCATCGGTGACACTGGCCACCAGCGGCGCATCCTCGGGCGCTCGCTCCAGCGGCGGCAGGCCGCGCACCAGCAGGTAGGCGTGCAGCGCGCGCAACGCTTGCGTGGGCACGGCGGCGATGCGCTTGCGCGCGCCCTTGCCCTGCACCTGCATGGCCCAGCGTCCGCCCACCGGCCGCAGGTCCGACAGCCGCGCCGACACCAGCTCGCTGGCGCGCAGGCCCGTGGCCTCGGTGAAGCGCAGCAGGAACAGGACGCGCTCGCGTGAAGGTGAGGTTGGTTGTGATTCGATCCAGGCCAGCATGGCGGCCCACACTGCCGGCTCGAAGGCGCGTGAGTCCAGCGCATGCGTCGCCACATCGTCGCCCGTGCGCCGGTTCACCAGGTCCCAGGGGTTGTGCACCAGGTAGCCGCCCTTGACCAGCCAGGCGAAGAGGCTGGCCACGATGACGACGGCCTGGCGGCGGCTCGCCAGCGTGAGCTGGCCGGCGAACGGGGCCCAGCCCGGCTGCATCGGCGCGGCGCGGCGGCGCGAGATCCAGCGTTCCGGCACATGCTCCAGGAAGGTCATGTATGCCAGGCAGTCCTCGGCCGTCAGCGCGGAAAAGGACTTGTGGCGCTCGATCGCCGCCCACAGGTGCAGCCGGTGCGCCTCGCGCTGGTAGGCGCGCGCTGTGGTCTGGCTGCCGGCGCGGGCCGCGACCCATTGCTCGATCGCCTGCGCGTCGCTGGTTGCCGAAATCGCGGCCCCGGTGACGGCGGCGCGGTTCGGTCCCGGCGGCGGCTGCGGCACGAGGTCGAAGCGAGGCCGGCGTTCCACCCCCGCCGCCAGGGCCAGGCTGGCCGCCATCGGCGCCGCCAGGGCCGACCCGGGCGCCGGCAGCAGCTGGCGCAGATGGCTCTCGATGCGCCGGGCCTTGGTGAGGCCGATGGCCGGGATCGAGCGCCACCAGCGGCCGCCGCGCTCCACCGCGCGCTGCAGGTCCTGCAGCAGCAGCAAGCCGTTGGCGTGCAGCCGCTGCGCCAGCTGCGGGTCGAACCAGACGGCAATCGCGTCCGTAGGCCGTGGCGCCTCGCATGCCAGCTGCTCCAGCGCGCGCAGCGCCTCGATCTGGCGCTGGCGCAGCCGCTGGTTGCGCGCCGTGCGCCGCTCGTGGGGAAAGGCCTGCCGGTAGAGCTCCTGCAGCTCGGCCTCGCTCCAGCCCTCCAGCCCGTTGGCGGCGGCCCAGTCGGCCAGGGCAGGGCGGCCGTCGCCGTCCGCGCCGCGGATCACCAGGCCCACCAGCCGCCAGCGCGCGTCGCCGGCTCGGCGCGCCATCGAGCGCAGCAGCTCCACCACCGCGCGATGGGCCGCCAGCGCGGCATTGCCGTGCTCGATGCCCAGGTAGCGCTGCGCCGAGGCGTGGATCGACAGCCCGTCGGCCACCGCCCGCAAGTGCGCGAAATGGTGTGGCCCCATGCGGCGCAGGTAAGTGCTTGTGGCGTCGGACTTGGCGGACATCGTGTCGGAAGCGGCCGGAATCGGCATGAAAATTTAGGGCTCAGATTATTGCCGTTATCCGAGCCGCAAAAGCGTGCTGAACGTGCCGGCGTGGTCCGCGTGCCATGCCGGCCTCGACGATGGAGCCGCGACTCAAAGCTGCTCTTTGAGCAGGTAAAGCGCCCGGTCCAGCAGCTTGTGCGCGGTGCTGCGGCGGCGCCAGCCGGCGAGGTCCAGCTCCTGGCAGTCGCGCATGTCGCGCTCGAAGATTTCTTCGAGCTGCCGCGCCAGCGCGCGGTCCACCACGCCCAGGGTGATCTCGTCGTTGATCTCGAAGGAGCGGTCGTCGAAGTTGCTGGAGCCGATGGCGCACCAGATGCCGTCGATGGTCATCACCTTCTGGTGCGTGAGGGTCTTGGGGTACTCGAACACGCGCACGCCCGCGGCCAGCAGCCGCTCGAAGTTGTGGTGCGCGGCGTGCTGCACGACGGGCATGTCGGAAGCGTCGGCCGAAGGCACCATCACCCGCACGTCCACGCCGCGCTCCACCGCCGCGGCCAGGGCCCGCAGGGCGCGGTCCTGCGGCAGGAAGTAGGGGTTCTGTATCCACAGCCGCCGCCGCGCCATGCACAGCACCAGGTGGTGCAGGATCTTCACCGCCGGCGCCGCGCGCTCGGGCTTGGCGCGGGCAATGTGCAGCGTGACCTCGCCCGCGGGCTCCAGCTTCGGGAACACGTCCTCACCCACGAACAGCTCGCCGCACTCGGCCACCCAGTTCTCGCTGAAAGCCGATTGCACCGCGTGCACGCCAGGCCCGCGCAGGCGCAGGCCCAGGTCGTGGAAAGGCTCCTTGCCCTTCATGCCCTCGTACAGCCACTGATCGACGATGCAGTGGCCGCCCACCAGCGCCACGCGCCCGTCGGCCACGCACACCTTGCGGTGGTCGCGCCGGTTGAGCACGCCCAGGTTGCGCAGCCGCGGCGCGTGGTAGTGAACAAGCCGGCAGCCGGCGTCCTTCATCTGGCGCGTCGCGGCCTCGCCCATCTTGCTGCAGCCGCGCGCGTCCAGCAGCACGCGCACCTGCACGCCGGCGCGGGCGCGCTCGGCCAGCGCCGCGGCCAGCCGCGCGCCCAGGCGGCCTTCCTTCCACAGGAAGGTCTCGAAGTGCAGCGAGTACCGCGCCGCGGCGATTTCCTCGAACAGCGCGTCGAAGAAGGCGCCGTTTTCCAGCAGCTCGACGGCGTTGCCTTCGATCATCGAGGCATGCGTGAGCCCGCTCACCGAGGGCAGCATCCGGTCCAGCGGCTGGTCGCAATCCAGCGACAGCTCGGGGTCGCGGTGGCGCTTGATCGACCAGATGGCAATGCCCAGCAGCACGACCAGCGCCAGCAGCCCCAGCACCACCTTCCACAGCGTGTCGGTTGACTCCATGCCGGCGATTCGACCATGCCGACGCGCGCGGCGCGGCGCCGGCCATCCCCCTCAGCAGCCGGCCGGCGGCAGGCCTGCCGCTGGGCGCGATCCGGGGTGGCGGCTCAGCGCGGGCAGCCCTTGCAGCCGTCCAGCGAGGCGCCGCGCCACAGCGTGCTGCCGTCCACCGTGGCCCCGGTCAGGTCGGCGCCCGAGAGGTTGGCACCCTCGAAGTTGGCGCCGCGCAGGTCCGCGCCCTGCAGCCGTGCCTGCTGCAGCTCCGCGCTGCTGAAGTCCACGCGGCGCAGGTCGGCGCGCTGCAGGTCGGCGCCGCGCAGGTTCGCGCCGTTGAAGCTGGCCCCCTGGGCGCTGGCCTGCGACAGGTTGGCGCCATCGAGCCGGGCGTCCTGGAAACTTGCGCCCGTGAGCCTGGACGCCGGCATCCGGGCCCGCGTCATGGCTGCGGCGCGGAAACTGGCCCCGTCGAGGGCGGCGGCGTCGAGCTTGGCATCCTGCAGCGTGGCCTGGTTGAACCGGGACTCCTGCAGCAGGGAACCGGAAAGGTCCGCGCCGCTGAGGTCGGCACTGAAGAAGTTCGAGTGGTTCAACTTGGCCTCGCGCAGCTGCGCGCCCGCCAAGTGGGCGTCGGGGCACAGCGTGGCAGCGGCGATCGGACAGCCGTTGACGACCGGGTCGGCCGCCAGCGCCGGCGCGCCGGCCAGGCTCCATGCGCCCAGGATGGTGGCGGCGATGCGGGAGAACAGGGGCTTCATCGGGCTTCTCCGGGACGTTGAAACTGGCCCCTTGCGGCTGCAAGCGCTGTGCCTTCGCCCGCGCGCACCGCTGCGGCGCTTCCTGGGCGGCCGCCACCCGCCCCGCGTTGGGGCGCCAGCTTGACCGTCCTGCGAGGCGGCGCACCAAGCGGGAATGGCGCCATGGACGGCGCCTGCCCGGAGCGTCGCCGGGCTCAATACGTTGTCATGAATATGTCAGCTTGTTCCGGCTGAGAATGGTGCTCAATAACCGCAGGCTGACAAAAAATTTATCGCGAAAGACAAAAAATTTACATCACAGGATGCGGCAGTTTGCATGCCGTGGTTTACGGCGCCAATGTTTGATTTCCGACAAACAGCCGCAAGTCGGTCCGGGATTTCACCAAGCGTCGTCCCATTGCCCGCTTCCAAACGCCCCTCTATAGTGCATTACATCAATTAACCAGCTGAATTGCCAATAACAGAAAACTGCTTCACTCGTATTTATCCAGATCAAGCATCGTTTGCCTGATGCCCTCGCATGCCAGGCGCACGGGCGAGCAGCCGGGAGCGGGATGCGCGGCACACCGGATGAACAACGGGAATTCGAGCGGTACGTAAATGGCGGGCGTCCGGTTTCTGGAGCGAATTTGAGCTGATGCAGCCTGCACAGCGTTTCCGGTCGGCCTTTTTCTGTCGCGCCTCAACCCGCAACATGGCTGATGGCACGAAAGTCACAGGGTGGACGTCTTTCAGGCCGATGGTCTGAATATTGCGAGCGCGCTGTCTGAAGCGTTCTGGCCCTCCAGCGGCTCGGCGTGATGAATCCGACACGCGCCCGCCGGGACGAGCAGTTGAACAGTCTGTTGACGAATTACTCGATGAGAACAAACCTGCCAGTCACCGGCCGTGAATTCAAAATTCCTGCCGGTATGACGCTGATGTCCACCACGGACCCGAGCGGTCACATCACCTACGCCAACGCTGCCTTCACGCACGCCAGCGGGTTCGCTCACGACGACCTGATGGGCCAGCCGCACAACATGGTGCGGCACCCGGACATGCCGCCCGCGGCCTTCGCCGACATGTGGGCCACGCTCAAGTCGGGCTTGTCCTGGACGGCGCTGGTCAAGAACCGGCGCAAGAACGGCGACCACTACTGGGTGCAGGCCAATGCCACGCCGATGCGGCGCAACGGCCAGCTGGTGGGCTACATGTCGGTGCGCACCGCGGCCGACCCGCGGCAGGTGCAGGAGGCCGAGAAGCTCTACGCGGACCTGCGCGAGGGCCGCGCCAATGGCCGGCGCCTCTACCGCGGCCTGGTGGTGCGCACGGGCTGGCGCACGCCGCTGTCGCTGTTCCAGCTGATGTCGCTGCGCCTGCGCCTGGCGCTGGGCCTGGGCCTGGCCGGCGCGGTCGCCGCCGTGCCGGCGCTGCTGGCCGCGGCCACGCTGCCGCAGATGCTGACGGTGGCTGGCGCCTGGCTGGGCGGCGTGCTGCTGGGCAGCCTGTTCCTGGGCCAGCAGGTGGTGACGCCGGTGCGCGCCATCCTCGACCACGCCAACCAGGTCGCCAGCGGCGACGTCGAGCCGGTGCCGGGCCTCAACCGCGCCGACGAGATCGGCCTGCTGATGCGCGCGGTCAACCAGGCCGGGCTGAACCTGCGCTCGCTGGTGGACGACGTGGCCGAGCAGGTCGGCGGCCTGGCCACCGCCAGCGCGCAGATCGCCTCGGGCAGCGACGACCTCGCCGGCCGCACCGAGCAGACGGCGGCCAACCTGCAGCAGACCGCCGCCTCGATGGAGCAGATCACGCAGACCATCCAGCAGAACTCGGCCACGTCGAGCGAGGCCCGCTCGCTGGCGGAGCAGGCCTCCGACGTGGCCGCCAACGGCGGCGCGGCGATGCAGCAGGTGCGCACCCAGATGGGCGACATCCAGCACCACAGCGCGCGCATCTCCGACATCAGCGGCGTGATCGACAGCATCGCCTTCCAGACCAACATCCTGGCGCTCAACGCCGCGGTGGAAGCCGCGCGCGCGGGCGAGCAGGGCCGGGGCTTCGCGGTGGTGGCCAGCGAGGTGCGCTCGCTGGCGCAGCGCTCGGCCACGGCGGCGCGCGAGATCAAGTCGCTGATCGAGGAGTCGGTGCAGCGCGTGGACGTGGGCAGCCGGCATGTGGAGCAGGCCGGCGCCACCATCGAGCGCATCATCGAGCAGGTGCGCAAGGTGGCCTCGCTGGTGTCCGACATCTCCGAGGCTTCCGCCCAGCAGGGCCGCGGCGTGGAGCAGGTGCACCAGGCCATCTCCGAGCTCGACAGCACCACGCAGCAGAACGCGGCCCTGGTCGAGCAGAGCGCCTCGGCCGCCTCGGCGCTCAACAACCGCACCCAGCGCCTGGTCGAGGCCATCCACGTGTTCCGCGTCGCGCGCTGACGCGGGCAGGTACCAAGCCCGCAATGGTCAGCGGGAAGAAGTTTCATGCGCAACCTCTACCCACTTCCTGCCTGATGGAGCCTGCCTTCCGGACAGGCCCGTCAGCCGACTTGCCGGCCGCGCCCCCTCTTCAAGCTCATCCGCACGCCGTCTTCGATGTCCTGGTCCACCGCCTCAACGACATCGAATGTCTCCATGCCGCGCAGCCCAGGACGCTGCGGGTCGGCTTCCGAAGGGGGGCCGCGGCGCGCCGCATTTAGAATCCACGCCGTTGGTGCTCGGGTCGGCGCTCTGCCGGCCCGGTTAAACGGGAATCAGGAAGGAAGGCCGCGCCGCGGCATCCGAGCCTGAGCTGCCCCCGCAACGGTCACCGGCCGGAGCCTGCTCAACCGCAAGCTCCACCCGCTTCACGCCCACTGGAAGGCTTGCCTTCTGGGAAGGGAACGCGGGTCGTGCCGCCAGCCCGGATACCGGCCAACGAGGCGCCGCGCTCGATCGTCAGGGTCGGACGCGGCATGTGAGCTTGGGACCCGCGGGGAAGCCGGTCCTGGCGCCCGACGTCTTCGTGTTCCCATGTTCCAGTCTGCGCAGCGCGCCCGGTGCGCTCGTGTCGTCCTGAAGGCGGCTGCCTCGGCCCGCCGGCACCCGTCCACGTGCCTTCGGCACCGTGGTCCGTGCCTGTGAGCGGGACGGCGCGCGCCATGCACCACCTCGTCGTCGGCGGCCAGCGCAGCGGCAAGTCGCGCCATGCGGAAGCGCTGGCACAGGCCTGGCTGCGGCGCGACGCGGCGCATGGTGTCACGGTCGTAGCGACGGCCCAGGCCTGGGACGACGAGATGCGCGCGCGCATCGCCCGCCACCAGGCGGACCGCCCGGCGGGCTTCGACACGCTGGAGGAGCCGCTGCTCCTCACCCAGGCGCTGCGGGCCGCCTCCACGCCGCAGCGGCTGCTGCTGGTGGACTGCCTGACGCTGTGGCTGACCAACTGGCTCATGCCCGCGCAGGGCGAGCCCGACGCCGCCGCCTGGGCCGTCGAGCGCGCCGCGCTGCTGGCGGCGCTGCCCGCCTTGCCGGGCCCGGTGGTGTTCGTCTCCAACGAGGTCGGCTGGGGCGTGAGCCCGCTGTCGCGCGAGGTGCGGCACTTCATCGACGAGCTGGGCCGCCTCAACCAGGACATCGCCCGCCGCTGCGCGCGCCTGACGCTGATGGTGGCGGGGCAGGCGTGGACGCGGGACGTGGAGGAGGGGGCGGCGTGAGGTTGAAGGTCGTCCGCCGAGCGCTGGTCGCCGTGACTGCGGGGCTGCTGTGCTCCGCCCTGCAAGCCCAGACCGCCGTCACCGACGACCGCGGCCAGCGCCGCGAATGGACCGCGCCGCCGCAGCGCATCGTCAGCCTGCTGCCCTCGCTCACCGAGACGCTGTGCGCGCTTGACGGCTGCGCGCGGCTGGTGGGCATCGACCGCCATTCCAGTTTCCCCCCCGCCGTGCAGGCGCTGCCCAGGGTGGGCGGGATGCGCGACGCCTCCGTGGAAGCCATCGCCCGGCTGCGGCCCGACGTGGTGCTGGTGGCACTGTCCTCGCCAGCGATCGAACGCCTGGAGGCGCTGGGCCTGAAGGTGGTGGCGCTGGAGCCGCGCGACTGGGAGGACATGCAGCGCGTGGCGCGCACGCTGGCGCAGCTGCTGGGCGCCTCTGATTCGGCCGGCCAGGCGCAGCGCCTGTGGCGGCAGATGCAGGCCGACGTGGACGCCGCCGCGCGGTCCGTGCCGCCGGCCGGGCGCGGCTTGCGCGTCTATTTCGAGGTGGACAGCGCGCCCTTCGCCGCGGGTGAAAGCTCCTTCATCGGCCAGACGCTGGCGCGGCTGGGCGCGCGCAACGCGGTGCCGGCCACGCTGGGGCCTTTTCCGAAACTCAATCCCGAGTTCGTCGTCCGCGCCGATCCGCAGCTGGTGATCGTGTCGGCACGCAACGCACCAACCTTGGCCGAGCGCCCGGGCTGGGCGCGCATCGACGCGCTGCGCCATGGGCGGGTCTGCGCTTTCGACGCTGCGCAGGGCGACCTGCTGATGCGCCCGGGCCCGCGCATGGGCGAGGCGGCGCGGATCATGGCGCGCTGCCTGGCGCAGGCCGCCGCCGCGCCGGAGAAAGCCCGGTGAGGACGGTGCTGCTGCTGCTCGCCGCCGGCGCGCTGCTCGCGCTGGCCGGCCTGGCCGTGGGCAGCGGCGGCTGGGGGTTCAGCGGCGGCGAGGACGCCTGGATCACCTGGGAGATCCGCCTGCCGCGCTCGCTGGGCGCCTGGCTCACCGGCGCGCTGCTGGGCCTGGCCGGCGCGGTGGCGCAGGGGCTGTTCCGCAATCCGCTGGCCGATCCCTACCTGCTGGGCAGCTCCGCCGGCGCGGCGCTGGGCGTGGCACTGCTGCTGGCCGGCCTGGGCCTGTCGCCCGCCACCGCCGCCTGGAGCCTGCGCCTGGGCCTCACCGGCGCCGCCTTCGTCGGCGCCACGGGCGCGGTGGCGCTGACGCTGCTGCTCTCCGGCGGTGTCAGTGAAACCCTGCGGCTGCTGCTGGCGGGCGTGGTGGTGGGCGTGGTGCTGGGCGCCGTCACGGCGCTGGTGCTGCTGCTGTCGCCCGACATCCTGCAGGCGATGCAGTCCTTCCTGCTGGGCAGCACGGGCTACCTGGGCTGGCGCAGCGTGGCGGTGCTGGCCGGGGTGCTGGCCCTGTGCGCGCCGCTGGCCCTGGCCTGCAGCCGCGCGCTGGACCTGCTCACCCTGGGCGAGGCCACCGCCGCCAGCCTGGGCCTGCGCCTGGCGCTGCTGCGCGTGGCGCTGGTGCTGACGCTGGCGCTGGCCACCGGCGCGGCCGTGGCGCAGGCCGGGCTGATCGCCTTCGTCGGGCTGGTGGCACCGCACCTGGTGCGCCGCAATGCCCGCGGCCATGGCGCGCTGCTGGCGTTGTCGGCCCTGGCCGGCGGCGCGCTGCTGCTGGGCGCCGATTTGCTGGCGCGCGGCCTGATGGCGCCGCAGGAACTGCCCGTGGGCGTGCTCACCGCGCTGCTGGGCGGCTCCTACCTGCTGTGGCGCATGCACCGGGGAGCGGTGGCATGACAGTGATTCCCTTCCACCCCGGCCGCGACCGGCCCCAGGCCGATGCCGCGCTGGAGGCCCACATCGCGCAGCTCGCGCTGGGCGCGCGGCTGGTGCTGGAGGACCTCCACCTGCGCCTGCGCCCCGGCTGCTGGACCGCCATCGTCGGCCCCAACGGCGCGGGCAAGTCCACGCTGCTGCGCGCGCTGGCCGGGCTGCAGGCCTGTGAGGGCGAAGTCCGGCTGCAGGGCCGGCTCCTGGCGCAGTGGCCGGCGCGCGAGCGCGCCCGCGCGCTGGCCTGGCTGGGACAGAACGAGGCGCCGACCGGCGAGCTGCGCGCCGGCGACGTGGTGATGCTGGGCCGCGCCCCGCACCGCGCCTGGCTGGCGCCGGCCTCGGCGGCGGACCACGCCGCCGTGCGCCAGGCGATGGAGGCCACCGGCTGCTGGGCCTGGCGCGAGCGGCGCCTGTCGGCGCTCTCCGGCGGCGAGCGCCAGCGCGTGCTGCTGGCGCGGGCGCTGGCAGTGCAGGCCGTGGTGCTGCTGATGGACGAGCCGCTGGCGCACCTGGACCCGCCGCACCAGGCCGACTGGGTCGAGCTGGTGCGCGCGCTGCGGACGCAGGGCACGGCGGTGGCGAGCGTGCTGCACGAGCTGTCCATCGCGCTGCAGGCCGACGAGCTGATCGTGCTGGCCGGCGGGCGGCTGCTGCACCAGGGCGCGCCGGGCGAGGCCGCCACGCAGCGGGCGCTGCAGCAGGCTTTCAACCACCGGCTGGACATCCTCAACCTGCGCGGGCGCTGGATCGCGCTGCCGCGCGGCGTCCTGCCCGATGAGGGCCGGGCCGATGGCTCGGCTCAGGAGAACCCGCGATGACGAAGTCCCACCCGCCTCGCACCAAGCTTTTGAACCCCGATCCGTTCGTACTGAGGTATCGAAGTACGAATCCGACAGGCTGCGATGGCGGCACCATGGTGAGGGCCGTTCATCCTTCGATACCTCAGGACGAACGGAATACGGGTTCAGAACCGTCTTGGGATTTGTCTAAATCCCCCGTGGACTGCCCCGCTGTCCTGATCAGCGCCCCGGCCTCGGGCCAGGGCAAGACCAGCGTCACGGCCGCCATTGCGCGCCATGCCCTGCGCCAGGGCCGGCGCGTGCGCGTGTTCAAGACCGGGCCGGACTTCATCGACCCGATGCTGCTGGCGCGCGCCAGCGGCGCGCCGGTGCAGCAGCTCGACCTGTTCATGGGCGGGCTGGAGCACTGCCGCGCGCTGCTGCACGCCGCCGCGGCCGAGGCCGACCTGGTGCTGGTCGAGGGCGTGATGGGCCTCTACGACGGCAACCCCAGCAGCGCCGACCTGGCCCAGGCCTTCGGGCTGCCGGTGCTGGCCGTGATCGACGCCGGCGGCATGGCGCAGACCTTCGGCGCCGTGGCGCAGGGCCTGGCCACCTACCGCCCCGGACTGCAACTCGCCGGCGTCATCGCCAACGGCGTGGGCAGCCCCGGCCACGCGGCGATGCTGCGCGAGTCGTTGCCGTCGCAATGGCCGCTGGTCGCGGCGCTGCGGCGCCATGAGGAGCTGGCCTTGCCGGAGCGGCACCTGGGCCTGGTGCAGGCCGCCGAGGTGCCGGACCTGGAAGCGCGGCTGGACCGCTGGGCCCAGGCCTGGGCCGAGGCCGGCGGCGCCGATTACCAGGCGCCCGTGGTGCGTTTCGAGCCCCAAGCGGGCATGGAGCCACCGGCGCCGCTGTTGCGTGGGCAACGTGTTGCCGTGGCGCGCGATGACGCCTTCTCCTTCATGTACCCGGCGAACCTGCAGACGCTGCGCGAGCTGGGCGCGGAAGTCCTCTTCTTCTCGCCCCTGGCCGGCGAGCCGCTGCCGGATTGCGACGCGCTCTGGCTGCCCGGCGGCTACCCGGAGCTGCATGCCGCGGCGCTGTCGGCCAACACCGCTTTCCTGGACGCGCTGCGCGCCCACCACGCCGCCGGCAAGCCACTGTGGGCCGAGTGCGGCGGGATGCTGGTGCTGGCCGAGGCGCTGGTGGATGTGCAGGGCGGGCGCCACGCCATGGCCGGCCTGCTGCCCGGCACCGCCACGATGAAGCCGCGGCTGCAGGCGTTGGGCATGCAGTCGGTGGCCCTGCCCGAAGGCCTGCTGCGCGGCCACAGCTTTCACTACTCCAGCTTTGACACGCCGCTGCAGCCCGTGGCGCGCGGCGTCTCGCCCACGGGCGGACGCGCGGCCGAGGCCGTGTACCGCGTGGGCCGACTCACGGCCAGCTACTTCCACGCCTATTTCCCGTCCAACCCCGGCGCGGTGGCCCGGGTGCTGGGTCCTTGAACCGCCACCGGCCCCTCAACCCAAACTTCAGGAGATCTTCCATGCACATCGAACCCGGCCTGCTGGCCCAGGGCAAGCTCATGTTCGCCAACGTCGCGGCCGTGGCCGTGCTGGCCGCCCACGCGCCGGCGCTGCTGCGCCGCCCCGCGCTGTGGCTGCGCACCGCCATCGCCGCACTGTTCTTCTCGGTGCTGATGCAGAGCTTCCACATGCCTGTCGGCCCCTCGGAGCTGCACCTCATCGGCGCGATGCCGATGTACCTGCTGCTGGGCTTCCTGCCCACGATGTTCGGCTTCGTGGCCGGGCTGCTGCTGCAAGGGCTGGTGTTCGAGCCGCAGGACCTGATGCACCTGGCCGTCAACGCGCTGTCGCTGATCGTGCCGCTGATGGTGGTGCACCACACGCTGGGCCGCGCCGCCGACGGCAGCCTGCGCCGCATCGTGCGCCTGGACGCCGTGTACTACGCCGGCGTGACGCTGATGGTGGGCTTCTGGCTGGCCCTGGGCGAGCAGGCCACGGCGCTGTCCGACTGGGCCGTGTTCGCTGCCTCGTACCTGAGCGTGGCCGCGCTGGAGCCGGTGTTCACCTTCGCCCTGGTGCGCGGGGTGGCCACCGTGCGGGACCAGGCCTGGGCCCGCGCCTGCCTGGACGAGCGCCTGACGGCCTCGGCCTGATTCCACTGACGCACAGGGAGCAGCAACGATGCGCGGCACCGTCTGGTTCGTGGGCGCCGGTCCGGGCGACCCCGAGCTCATCACCGTCAAGGGCCGCTCGCTGATCGAGCGGGCCGGGGCGATCCTGTTTGCCGGATCGCTGGTCAACGAGGCGGCCACGCGCTGGGCGCCCGCGGGCTGCGAGATCGCCGACAGCAAGGACATGACGCTGGAACAGATGGCCGCCTGGCTCATCGAGCGCGCCGCCCGCCACGCCACCGTGGTGCGGCTGCAGACCGGCGACCCGGCGCTCTACGGCACGCTCATCGAGATGGTGCAGCCGCTGGACGCCGCCGGCATCCCGGTGGCGGTGGTGCCGGGCGTGTCCTCGGCCATGGCTTCCGCTGCCGCCGCGGTGGAAAGTTTCACCTTGCCGGAAGTCACGCAGACAACGATCTTCACCCGGGTGGAAGGGCGCACGCCCATGCCCGAAGGCGAGTCGCTGCGCGAGCTGGCGGCGCACCGCTGCACCCTGTGCATCTTTTTGTCGATCACGCTGCTGCACAAGGTGGAAACCGAGCTGCGCGCGGCGGGCTGGCCCGAGGACGCGCCCGTCGTGGTGGTCCACAAGGCCAGCTGGCCGGGCGAGGAGCGCATCCTGCGCGGCACGCTGGCCACCATCAAGCGGCAGTGCCGCGACGCCGGCATCGTCAGCCAGTCCATGGTCATCGTCAGCCCCACGCTGGGCTCGCGGCACTGGCCCGAGCTCACGCGCTCGCGGCTGTACGACCCCAGTTTCACCCACCGTTTCCGCCGGGCCAGCGTGCCCGGCACGCCGGCCCCGGAGGCCCCATGACCGACACCATCCTGCTCGTGGGCCACGGCTCGCGCGAAGACAGCGGCAACCAGGAGATCCGCGAGTTCGTCGAGCTCTGGCGCGCGCGCCAGCCGGGCTGGCGCATCGAGGTCTGCTTCATCGAGTTCGCGCCGCCCTCGCTGCACGACGGCCTGCTCACTGCAGCCAAAGGTTCCTCCCGCGTGCTGGTGCTGCCGCTGATCCTCAATGCCGCGGGCCACGTGAAGATGGAGATTCCCGAGGCCATCGAGCACGCGCGCGAACACTGCCCCGGCACCGAATTCCTGTACGGGCCGCACCTGACGGCGTGCGACCCGATCCTGGCCATCCTCAAGCGCCGCCTGCGCAAGGCCATGGCCGCGCTGGACATGCCCGACCCCACCACCACCGGCGTGGTGCTGCTGGGCCGCGGCTCGTCTGATCGCGCCGCCAACGGCGACATGGCCAAGATGGCGCGCTGGCTGATGGAGGAGGGCGACCACGAGCTGGTGGACCTCGCCTTCACCGGCATCACCTGGCCGCGCCTGGAACGCGTGGTGCAGCGCCAGGTGCTACTGGGCATGCGCCAGGTCGTGGTGCTGCCCTACTACCTCTACACCGGCACGCTGATGCAGCGCATCCACCGCCAGGTCGAGCACCTGCGCGTGCAGTACCCGCAGATGCGCTTCACCTGCACCACGCACTTCGGCTTCGAGAAGGAAATCTTCGAATTGCTGGAGCAGCGCGTGGCGGACCTGCGCGGCGGCGTGGCCGAGGCGAAGCTGCCCTGTGACGGCTGCCGCTTCCGCGAGATCGCGCACGAGCTGGGCCACGGCCACTCGCACGAGCACACGCATGCGCACCATGCCGCGCCGGCGCAGGAGCACGCGCACGGGCAGGTGGTGCACGTACACGGCCATCACCACGGCCATGACCACGCTCACGGCCACGAGCACCATCACGAGCAGGTGAGCGCATGAGCAGCGTGAACACCGTCACCGAGCAGCTCACCCGCGCCGGGCAGGCCATCGAGCACGACAGTTTCGCCATCATCGACGCCGAGGTCGGCCCGCATGGCTACGCGCCGGAGCAGTGGCCGATCGTGCGGCGCATGATCCACGCCAACGCCGACTTCGAGTTCAACGGCCTGACGGACTTCCATCCCGACGCGGTGGAGGCCGGCATCCAGGCCCTGCTGCGCGGCGGCAGCGCCGTGGTGGCCGACGTGGAGATGATCTGCTCGGGCCTGTCGCAGCCGCGGCTGGCGCACTTCGGCGTGCGCACGCACCAGTTCATCAGCGACCCCGACGTGATCGAGGCCGCCAAGGCCGAGGACACCACCCGCGCGGTGCAGGCCATGCGCAAGGCGGCGCGGCTGGGCCTGCTGCGGGGCGCCATCGTGGGCATCGGCAACGCGCCCACGGCGCTGATCGAGCTGGTGCGCCTGATCCGCGAGGAGGGCGTGCGGCCGGCGCTGGTGGTGGGCATGCCGGTGGGCTTCGTCTCGGCGGCCGAGTCCAAGGACCTGATGGCCGAGGTGAACGAGGTGCCCTGGATCGTGATCCGCGGGCGCAAGGGCGGCTCCACGCTGGTGGTGGCCGCCATCCACGCGCTGCTGTCGCTGGCCGAGGCGCGGCAGCGCGCGGGGCAGGTGGGGTAAGGGAAGGGGCGGGTGATGTCGTTTCCGTTGAACCTTCACGCAGGCCGCAGAAGAAACGTCGTCATGCCCGCGCACGCGGGCATCCAAGTTCTGCAGCCTGACGCAGCGCCAGCCGAAAGCCGCCGTCCTGGCGGACGGCCCAACATGGATGCCCGCGTACGCGGGCATGACGACGGAGTGGCTGACGGCGCTGCACGGCGGTTTGCCGACGGAGTGCCCGCATGACCCGACTCCCAGGAGCCCAGCCATGATGGAAAAGACCGTCAAGCGCGGCACCCGCACCGGCTTCACTACAGGCGCCTGCGCCGCCGCCGCCGCGCGCGCGGCGGTGGAAGGCCTGGTCACGGGCCAGGTGCCGGCGGAGATGGAGTCGCTGCTGCCCAACGGCCAGCGCGTGCGCTTCGCCGTGCACGACGGGCGCTGCGACGGCACGCACGCGCATGCGATGGTGGTGAAGTTCGCCGGCGACGACCCGGACTGCACCGACGGCGCGCACCTCACCGCCGACGTGCAGCGGCTGCCCGGCGCGGCCGGCCGCTTCGAGCTGCGTGGCGGCGTGGGCGTGGGCACCGTCACGCTGCCGGGCCTGGGCCTGGAAGTGGGCGGGCCCGCCATCAACCCCGTCCCCCGCCGCAACATCGAGGACAACGTGCGCGAGGCTGCCGGCGAGCTGCTGCGGCGCGACGGCCTGGCCGTGGCCATCTCGGTGCCGCAGGGCGAGGAGATGGCCAAGAAGACGCTCAATGCCCGGCTCGGCATCCTGGGCGGCATCTCGATCCTGGGCACCACCGGCATCGTCAAGCCCTACAGCACCGCGGCCTACCGTGCCAGCGTGGTGCAGGGCGTGGAGGTGGCCGCCACCACCGGCGCCGGCACCGTGGTGCTGACCACGGGCGGGCGCACCGAGAAATTCGCCTTCGCCGAGTTGCCGGAACTGCCCGAGGCCTGCTTCGTGCAGATGGGCGACTTCCTGCGCTACGCGCTGGACACGGCCGTGGCCGTGGGCCTGACGCGCGTGGTCATCGGCGGCATGGTGGGCAAGCTCACCAAGATCGCGCAGGGCGAAACCATCACCCACGCCAACCGCGCCGAGGTGGACACCGCGCTGCTGGCGGAGCTGGCCGCGGGCATCGGCGCGCCGGCCGAGGAATGCGCCGCCATCGCCGCAGCCGAGACCGCGCGCTTCGCGGCCGAGCGCATGCAGGCGCTGGGGCTGCTGGAAGCTTTTCATACCGCCCTGGCGCGCAGGGTGGTGCAGACCGTGACCGGGCGCTACCCGGGCCAGTTCAGGCTCGACGTGCTGGTCTGCGATTTCGACGGCAAGAAGATTGCGGAGGCATCGTCCCATGCAGGATGAAGGGAACGAACACGGCCAGCGCCCGCCGCGCTGCCGCATCGTCGGCGTGCTCGACGACGGACCATCAAGCCTGGGCGCGCAGGCGCTGAAGGCCCTGGCGGATGCGGACCTGGTGATCGGCGCGAAGCGCACGCTGGCGCTGCTGGAGGCGCGGCTCAACCCGGAGGCGGAGCGGCGCGAGCTGGGCGCGCTGTCGGCCGTGGTGGAGGACGTGCGCGCGGCGCAGGCCGCCGGCCAGCGCTGCGTGGTGCTGGCCACCGGCGACCCGCTGTGCCACGGCATTGCCGGCTACCTGGCCACGCGGCTGTGCCTGGAGGCCATCGAGGTGCTGCCCAATCTCTCCACCATCCAGCTCGCCTGCGCGCGCGTGGGCCTGGTGTGGCAGGAGCTCAAGATCGCCAGCATCCACGCCAAGGACGCGGGCGAGTGGACTGTGGGCGCCGACCCGCGCCACGGCCTGTACGCGCTGGCGCAGGCGCTGCGCCGGCACGAGCGCCTGGCGGTGCTGACCAGCCCGGACAACACGCCCGACCGCGTCGCGCGGCTGCTGCTGGCCGAAGGCCTGGGTGATGACTTCCAGCTCGCCGTGGCCGAGCGGCTGCTGCAGGCCGGGGAGCGCATCGTCACCGGGCTGAGCGTGGCGCAAGCCGCCGAGCAGCGCTTTGCCGACCCGAACGTGCTGCTGCTGTGGCGCACGGCGCCGAAGCCGGCCGCGGTGCGCTTCGGGCTGCCCGATGCCTCCTTCGAGCAGCGCCAGCCCGAGAAGGGATTGATCACCAAGCACGAGGTGCGGGCGGTGTCGCTGGCGCGGCTGCAGTTGCGCGAGGACAGCATCGTCTGGGACATCGGCGCCGGCTCCGGCTCGGTGGGCCTGGAAGCGGCGCGGCTGTGTCCGGCCGGGCATGTCTATGCCATCGAGAAGAACGCCGACGACTTCGCCATTGCCGGGCGCAACCAACGCGCCTTCGGCCTTTCGAACCACACGCTGGTGCACGGCAAGGCGCCCGAGGGGCTGGACGGCTGGCTGGACCCGGACGCGGTGTTCATCGGCGGCTCCGGCGGCGAGCTGGCCGAGCTGATCGCGCTGTGCCTGCGCCGGTTGAAACCCGGCGGCACGCTGGTGATGAACTTCGTGACGCTGGAGAACCTGGCGCTGGCCACCGAAACCCTGCGCGCCGCCGGCGCCGCCTGGGACGTGGTGATGCTGCAGGCCTCGCGCAGCAAGCCCATCCTGCAGATGCACCGCATGGCGGCCGAGAACCCGGTGTGGATCGTGTGCGCCCAACGCGGAGAAGCCGCATGAACGACAAGACCAAGACGTTTCCCATGGGCCGCCTCATCGGCGTAAGCCTGGGCCCGGGCGATCCGGGGCTGATCACGCGCGCCTCCTGGGCCCAGCTGCAGCGCCGCGACGCGCTGTGGACCTACCCGCAGCGCAGCACCAAGACGCCGAGCTACGCCTTCGACATCGTGCAGCGCGCCGGGCTGGAGCCGCCGGAAGGCCACCAGGCGCTGCTGTTCCCGATGACGCATGACGAGGAAAAGCTGCTGCGCAGCTGGCAGCGCGCCGCCGACACCGTGCTGCCCGTGCTGCGCGCCGGGCGCGACGTGCTGTTCCTGGTCGAGGGCGACGCCAGCACCTACGCCACCTTCGGCCACCTCGCCCGCACGCTGCGGGCGCTGGAGCCGGCGGTTGAAGTCGAAACCATCGCCGGCGTCAACGCCTTCGTGGCGGCGGCCGCCACGCTGGGCCGGCCGCTGTCGGAGCAGGACGACACCATCGCCGTGGTGCCCGCCGCCTATGGCGTCGCGGCCGTGGACCGGCTGCTCAAGGACTTCGACACCCTGGTGCTGCTGAAGGTCAAGCCGCTGATGGAGGACCTGCTGGACTGGCTGGAGCGGCGCGGGCTGCTGGCCGGCACGGCCTTCATCGAGCGTTGCGGCGCGCCGGATGAGCGCGTGCTGCGCGGCGAGCAGATCCTGAGCCTGTGCGGCCAGAAGGTGAGCTACCTGTCGCTGATGCTGGTGCACAACCCGCACCGCATCCGCGGCGAACGCGTGCGCGGCTGCCTCAAGAAGAACAGTCCGGCGCCTGAAGCCCAACCCGCGGAGATCGAGGAATGAGCAGCAATGACCCCCGGCTGGCGATCGTCGCCATCACCAGGCATGGCGCGCAGCAGGCGGCCGAGCTGGCCTCGAAGCTGCCGCAGGCGCAGGTCGTGACCAGCGAGAAGTTCGCATCCACCTTTGCCGGGCTGTCCAACCCGGTGCGGGCCTACGGCGGCGCGCTGCGCGACGAGATCGGCGCGCTGTTCGAGGGCTTCGACCAGCTCGTGTTCTTCGTGTCGCTGGGCGCGGTGGTGCGCCTGATCGCGCCGCACCTCAAATCCAAGGACGAGGACCCGGGCGTTACGGTGGTGGACGACGCCGGCCGCTTCGTCATCCCGGTGCTGTCCGGTCACGTGGGCGGCGCCAACGCCTGCGCCGAGGCAGTGGCGGCGCTGCTGGGCGCCACGCCGGTGGTGACGACCGCGTCGGACGTGGTCAAGACCATTCCCGTGGACATCCTCGGCCGCGAGCTCGGCTGGCGCGTGGAGGCGCCCAAGCTCAACGTGACGCGCGTGTCGGCTCATGTCGTCAACGGCGAGCCCATCGCCTTCGTGCAGGAGGCGGGCAGCCCGCACTGGTGGACACGGCCGACGCCGCTGCCCGAGAACATCCACCGCTTCAGCCGCTTCGAGGACGTGGACCTGGCGCGCTTCCGCGCCGTGCTGTGGGTGACGCAGCGCGACATCGGCGCCGACACCTGGGAGCAGCTGAACGAGCGCCTGGTGGTGTACCGCCCGCCGCTGGAAGGCGCCGCGGCATGACCCGTGTCGCGCTGGGGCTGGGCTGCGACCGCGGCACGCCGCTGGAAACCATTGAAGACGCCGTGACGCAGGCGCTGGCGCAGGCCGGCGTGGGGCTGGAGGCGGTCGCCGCGGCGGCCAGCATCGACCTCAAGGCCGACGAGGTGGGATTGCTGGGCCTGGCCCGGCGCCACGGCTGGCCGCTGCGCTTCTACGCCGCGGCCGAGCTGGCGGGGGTGGCGGTGCCGAACCCCTCGGAGACCGTGCGCCGCTACACCGGCACGCCCTCGGTGAGCGAGGCCGCGGCGCTGCTGGCGGCCGGCGCGGACATGACGGCGCTGCTGGTCGAGAAACACAAGTACCGCGGCCCGGACGGCCGCAACGCCACCGTGTCGGTGGCACGCATCCATCAGTGAAGGACAAGGAATGAGCGAGATCGACACCGGCGTTGCCGCTGCTGAAGCCGAAGCGAGCCCCGTGGGCAAGATCATGCTGGTGGGCATCGGCCCGGGCAGCGTGGAGCACATGACGCAGCGCGCGCGCGACGCCATCGCCGAGGCCGACGTGGTGGTGGGCTACGTCACCTACATCAAGCTCGTGGCCGACCTGCTCGACGGCAAGGAAGTCGTGCGCAAGGGCATGACCGAGGAGCTGGACCGCGCCGTCCACGCCCTGGAAGCCGCGCGCGCGGGCAAGAAAGTGGCCTTGATTTCCTCGGGCGACGCCGGCGTCTACGGCATGGCGGGCCCGACCTACGAGGTGCTGTTCCAGGCCGGCTGGACGCCCGACGACCCGGTGCAGCTGGAGATCGTTCCCGGCGCCTCGGCGCTCAATGCCTGCGCCGCGCTGGTGGGCGCGCCGCTGACGCACGACTTCTGTGCCATCTCGCTGAGCGACCTGCTCACGCCCTGGCCCGTGATCGCGCGCCGGCTCGATGCCGTGGCCTATGCCGACTTCGTGGTCGCCCTCTACAACCCCAAGAGCGGCCGGCGCACGCGCCAGATCGTGGAGGCGCAGCGCTTGTTCCTGCGCCACCGCCGCCCGGACACGCCGGTGGCCATCGTCAAGAGCGCGTACCGGCGCCGGCAGCACATCGAGTTCACCACGCTGGACAAGATGACCGACAGCGACATCGGCATGCTCAGCACGGTGCTCATCGGCAACAGCAGCACTTTCGTGCGCGACGGGCTGATGGTCACGCCGCGCGGCTACGCCAACAAGTACGACGTGGAGCAGGGCTTCGAGACCCGCGACGGCGAGAAGGCCGGGCGCTCGCTGAGTACCGGCCTGCTGGGCTGGCTGGAGACCTTGCAGGCGCAACACACCGAGGGCCACACCGTGGCCGACCTGGCGCGCCTGCACCGGCTGCCGGTGGAGTACATCGCGGCGACGCTGGCGGAGCCGGTGGAGGTGGGGGCCGTGGCTGCGGTGGGCGAAGCGGAAGGGGAGGGCTGACATGGACGCGAACGACACCCCCGTCACCCCCACCGTCGTCAAACCCAAGATCGGCGCCTACCGACGCCACCTGCTGGTGTGTACCGGCCCGCGCTGCACGCAGGACGGCGAGTCGCAGGCGCTGTTCGACAGCCTGGGCGACAAGTTCAAGGCCGCCGGGCTGGACCAGGGCGACCTGCGCGTCAAGCGCAGCCGCGTCAGCTGCTTCGCCGCCTGCAAGGGCGGCCCGGTCATGTGCGTGCAGCCCGACGGCACCTGGTACTACAACGTCACGCCCGAGAATATGGACCGCATCATCGACAGCCACCTGTGCAAGGGCGAGGTGGTCGAGGACCTGGTGTTCCACCAGGGTCCGGGCGCGGCCGGTTGAGCAAGAAACTTCATACGGATCTGATCTCGGTTTTGTTGATGAATTGACCCGTTCGCCCTGAGGTATCGAAGGGCGAATCCGCAAGGCTGCGATGGCGGCCGCACAGCTGGGGCCGTTCATCCTTCGACGCGCCCGCAGGGCGTGCCCTGTGCTGAGGTATCGAAGCATCAGGACGAACGGAATACCTTGCTGGCGAACAAGAAACGGAATGAGTGAGCACTTCGACACCGCCGAGCGCGAGGCGCTGTACCGCGTTATCACGGCGCGGCGCGACATGCGCCACTTCCTGCCCGGCGCGAGCGTGGACCCGCAAGTGCTGCGGCGGCTGCTGCAGGCGGCGCACCAGGGCCCGTCCGTGGGGCTGATGCAGCCCTGGCGTTTCATCCGCATCGCCGACCCGGCCCTGCGCGAGGGCATCGCGGCGCTGGTGGAGGTCGAGCGCCGCGCCACGGCCGAGGCCTTGGGCGAGCGCGGCGCGGATTTCATGCGCTTGAAGGTGGAAGGCGTGCGCGAGTGTGCGGAGCTGCTGGTCGCGGTGCTGGCGCCCGACGACGGCACGGTGTTCGGCCGCCGCACGTTGCCGCAGGAGATGGCGCTGTGCTCGCTGGCCTGCGCCGTCCAGAACCTGTGGCTGGCCGCGCGCGCGGAGAACCTGGGGCTGGGCTGGGTGTCGCTGTTCGACCCCGAGGCACTGGGCGCGCTGCTGCACCTGCCGCCGGGCGCGCGGCCCATGGCGGTGCTGTGCCTGGGCCCGGTGGCGCGCTTCTACGACGAGCCGATGCTGCAGGCCGAGGGCTGGCGCCAGGGCCGGCCGCTGGACGAATTCATCCATACCGACCGCTGGCCGGAGTGATTGCATCCATGGACATCGAGACCCCACCTTCCGAAGCGCGCTACCAGCGCCCCGACGGCGAGCGCCGCGGGCTGATCCTGGTGCATACCGGCGACGGCAAGGGCAAGAGCACGGCCGCATTCGGCCTGGCGCTGCGCGCCCACGGGCGCGGCAAGCGCGTGCACGTGTTCCAGTTCATGAAGGTGCCCAGCGCCCGCTTCGGCGAGCACCGCGTCTTCGAGCAGCTGGGCATCCCCATCGAGGGCCTGGGCGACGGCTTCAGCTGGAAGAGCCGCGACCTGGAGCACTCGGCGCAACTGGCCCGCGAAGGCTGGGCCAGGGCCGAGGCCCTGATCCGCGCCGGCGAGCATTTCATGGTGGTGCTCGACGAAATCATGTACCCGCTGCGCTACGGCTGGATCGCGCTGGACGCGGTGCTGCAGGCACTGCGCGAGCGCCCGGCGCAGGTGCACGTGGTGCTGACCGGACGCCAGGCGCCTCAGGAATTGATGGACCTGGCCGACACCGTGACCGAGATGCGCATGCTGAAACACCACTTCAAGGCCGGTGTGCCGGCGCAGCGGGGGATCGAGGACTGATGGACGCGGTGGCGGCACTGGCGGTCGTGATCGCACTGGCGGTGGATCGCCTCTGGGGCGAACCGCCGGCGCGCGCGCATCCGGTGGTTTACATGGGCAAGGCCTTGGGCGCGGTCGGGCCGGCGCTGCTGAAGTGGCGGCCGGTGGCGGCGTTCCTCGGCGGGGCACTGGCCTGGCTGCTGGGCGCCGCTGGCGTGGCCGCCATCGCCTGGGCCTTGGAGCTGGGGCTGCGCGCGCTGCCCTGGTGGGCGGCCGGGCCGCTGCTGGGGTTGCTGCTGAAACCGCTGCTGGCCTGGCGCATGTTGCGCGACGAGGTGCGGGCGGTGGAGGCGGCGCTGGCGCAGTCGCTGGAGGCCGGGCGCGCGCAACTGAGCCGGCTGGTGAGCCGCGACACCTCCCAACTGCAGCCGCACGAGGTGCGCGAGGCGGCGATCGAGACGCTGGCCGAGAACCTCAACGACTCGGTGGTGGCGCCCCTGTTCTGGTTCACCGTGGCCGGGCTGCCCGGCGCGGCGCTGTACCGCTGGGCCAACACGGCGGACGCGATGTGGGGCTACCGCGGGCGCTGGGAGTGGGTAGGCAAATTCGCGGCGCGCGCCGATGACGCGCTGTCGTGGCTGCCGGCGCGGCTCACCGCGCTGCTGCTGTGCCTGGCGGCGCGGCGCTGGCCGGCTGGGCTGGCGCGCGAGGCACGCGTCACGCCCTCGCCCAATGGCGGCTGGCCGATGGGCGCGATGGCGCTGCTGCTGGGCGTGCGCCTGTCCAAGCCGGGCGTGTACGCGCTGCACGCCAGCGGCGCCGTGCCGCGGGCGGACCACACCCGCGCGGCGCTGGCCTGGTCGGGCCAGGCCGTGGCGGCCGGCGCGGCGCTGCTGGCGGCGGCCGGGCTGTGGCTGGGGAGCCGGGCATGGGGCTGATGGGCGAGCCGCTGGCCGTGCCCGTCGTCCACGTCGAACACGGCGGGCCGGACGGCGGCGCACCGGTGCGCTGGGACTTCTCCACCAACGCCAACCCGCTGCCACCGCCGGCGCCGGTGCTGCGGGCGCTGCGGGACGCCGACCGCGGGCGCTATCCCGATCCGCAGTACGGCGCGCTGCGCCAGGGGCTGGGTGCCTTCCTGGGCGTGGCGCCGGGGCGCGTGCTGCCCACGGCCGGCAGCAGCGAGGGCATCCGGCGCCTGACGCTGGCGGCGCGGCTACAGGGGGTGAGCGTGGTCTGGGTGCCGCAGCCGGGCTATGGCGACTACCGCGCCGCCGCCCAGGCGCTGGGGCTGGAGGTGCGTGGCTATACCAGCGCGGGGGCGCTGCTCGACGGTCTACAGCGCGGCGCCGGGCGCGCGCTGGTGTGGCTGTGCGAGCCCTGCAACCCGACCGGCGCGACGCTGCCGGCGGCGTTCTGGCCGGCGCTGCAGGAGATGGCCCAGGCGCGCGGCGCCTGGCTGGCGCTGGACCGGGCCTACGAGCCGCTGCGGCTGTGGGGGCAGGACCCGGTGCCGGACGCGGTGGCGCAGTCGGCCTGGCAGCTGGGCTCGCCCAACAAGGCGCTGGGCCTGACGGGGGTGCGCGCGGGCTGGATCGTGGCGCCCGGCGACGGCGAGCTTGGGGCGGCGCTGCTGGCGCTGGCGCCGAGCTGGGTGCTGTCGGCCGAGGGCGTGGAGTTCTTGAAAGCCTGGACGCTGCCGCAGACGCAGCAGGTGCTGGCGGCGGCCCGGGAGCAATTGAAAGTCTGGAAACGCCAGCAGTGGGCCGCGCTGCAGGCGCTGGGCTGGAAGCAGCAGCCCTCGGTGGTGCCGTTCTGGCTGGCGGCGCCCGGGTTCAGCGACAAGCAGCGCCAGCTTCTTGCGCTGCGCGAGCGCGGCGTGAAGCTGCGCGACGCCACCTCCTTCGGCCTGCCGGGCTGGGTGCGGGTGAGCGTGCAGCCGCCGCAGGCGCAGCGGGCGCTGGCGGAGGCCTGGGGGGAGGCGTAAGCCCCGCCTGTTGCAATTCCGCTTGCACCGTCCTCAACCCGCGCCTGCCCCGGCCGATCAGCCGACGAATTCCCATTGACCCCATCACGCCCGACCCCGGCCGCCGGGCGGGCCGCAACACCATGAACCTCCCCGACATCCCCTCCTTGCACCAACCCGCACTCGAAGCCGCCTTGCGGCACTGCATCGACAACAAGACGAAACCGCTGGGCGCGCTGGGGCGGCTGGAGGCGCTGATGCTGCAGCTCGGCCGGGTGCTGGGCAGCGAGACGCCGCGGCTGGAGCAGCCGCAGCTGGTCGTCTTCGCCGGCGACCATGGCCTCACGGCGCAGGGCGTGTCGGCCTACCCGGGCGACGTCACCTGGCAGATGGTCATGAACTTCCTGGCCGGCGGCGCCGCGGTGAGCGTGCTGGCGCGCCAGCATGGGCTGCAGCTCTCGGTGGTGGACGCCGGCGTGCGCTGCGATTTCGAGCCCCAGCCGGGGCTGCTGCTGCGCAAGGTGGCACCCGGTACCGCCGACGCCTCGCAGGGCCCGGCCATGAGCGCGGACCAGTGCGCCACCGCGCTGGAGGCCGGGCGCGACGTGGTGCGCGGCCTGCCGGGCAACGCGCTGCTGCTGGGCGAGATGGGCATCGGCAACACCTCCAGCGCCGCGCTGCTGCTGTCGCGGCTGGCGGGGCTGCCCATCGAGCGCTGCACCGGGCGCGGCACCGGCCTGGGTGACGCGGCGCTGGCGCACAAGGTGCGGGTGCTCTCCGGCGTGCTGGCGCTGCATGCCCACGCGGTGGAGCCGCTGCAGGCGCTGGCGGCCCTCGGCGGCTTCGAGATCGCAACGATGGTGGGCGCGGTGCTGCAGGCCGCGGCCGAGCGGCGCGTGATCGTGGTGGACGGTTTCATCTGCGGCAGCGCGGTGCTGGTGGCGGCGGCGCTGCGCCCGGCGGTGCTGGAGTGCTGCGTGTTCGCGCACCAGTCGCAGGAAAGCGGCCACGCGCTGATGCTGGAGCACCTGGGCGTGCAGCCGCTGCTGGCGCTGGACTTGCGCCTGGGCGAGGGCTCGGGCGCGGCACTGGCCTGGCCGCTGCTGGAGTCGGCCTGCCGCATCCTGGCCGAGATGGCCAGCTTCGAGGTCGCCGGCGTGAGCCGCAACGCCGACTGAAGGCGGGCCGGCGATGCTGCTGCACGAGACGCGGCTGTTCCTGGTCGCGCTGCAATTCTTCACGCGGGTGCCGATCCCGGGCTGGGTGGGCTTCGAGCCGGCCTGGCTGCAGGCCTGCGCACGGCATTTCCCGCTGGTGGGGCTGGTGGTGGGGGTGTTCGGCGCGGCGGTGCTGTGGGCCGCGCTGTGGGTGTGGCCGCCGCTGGTGGCGGCGGGGCTGAGCCTGGCCGCCACGGTCTGGCTCACCGGCGGCTTCCACGAGGACGGGCTGGCCGACACCTGCGACGGCCTGGGCGGCGCGGTGCGGCGCGAGCGGGCGCTGGAGATCATGAAGGACTCGCGCCTGGGCAGCTACGGCGCGCTGGGGCTGGTGCTGGTGCTGGGCCTCAAGGCAGCGGCGCTGGCGGCGCTGGCCGGGCATTCGCCGCTGCTGGCCGGGCTGGTGCTGGCCTGGGGCCATGCCGCCTCGCGCGGCGCGCCGGTGCTGCTGATGCGGCTGCTGCCCTACGGCGGCGATCCCGAGCATGCCAAGGCCAAGCCGCTGGCCACGCACATCGGGCCCGGCGGCGTGGCGGTGGCGCTGGCACACGTGCTGGCGGCCGGGGTGCTGGCGGTGGCGCTGGGCGGCCCGGAACTGGCCCGCGGCCTGCCCTGGGCGCTGGGCGCCATCGCCGCCGTGGTGCTGTGGATGACGCGCTGGCTGCGCCGCCGCCTGGGCGGTTTCACCGGCGACACGCTGGGCGCTTCGCAGCAGTTCTCCGAGCTGGCGGCGCTGCTGGCGTGGCTGGCGGTGATGGAGGCGGCCCATGGCTGAGCGCGGCGCCAGCAGGGCTGATGAGAGCGCTTCGTCCCTGATCTGGGCCTGGCGCCATCCGCGCCCGGAAGGCGCGCAGGGCCGCTGCATCGGCCGCACCGACCTGCGCGTGGACCCGCGCCGCGCGCGGCGGCTGGCGCGGCGCATCGACCGCGCGGCGCGGCGCGCGGGCCTGCCGCGCATGGTCTGGACCTCGCCGCTGCGGCGCTGCGCGGCGGTGGGCCGCTGGCTGCGGCGCCTGGGCTGGACGCACCGCATCGACCCGGCGCTGCTGGAAATGGACTTCGGCGCCTGGGACGGCTTGAGCTGGGACGCCATCGCCCGCGCCGAGGTGGACGCCTGGTGCGCCGACTTCAGCCACGGCCGGCCCGGCGGCGGCGAAAGCCTGGCGCGCATGCTGGAGCGCGCCGCGGCCTGGCCGGTGGCGCCGGCGGTGGTGGTGGCCCATGGCGGCTGGATGCTGGCGCGGCGCTGGAGCACCACCCGCGGCACGTTGCCGCGAGTGCACGAGTGGCCGGCCGCGCCGGGCTACGGCGAGCTGTGGCGGCTGGGCTGAACGCCCGCTGCCGCGCGGCGCGCCTATCGGAGAAACGGCGGCAAAACCGTATCTCCGGTGAAACAGAAAATACCTTCGCTGATTGCGGCCCTTGATCCGGGTCTTGGCGGAAAAAGGGTTTCTCATATTCACACCGGCGCGCCCTAGCATTTGCTGCGCCGAAAAGCTTTCGGCATTGCGGGAGTACGGCAATGCGCAGCGGATTCATGTTGCTGGCCCTGGCCGCCGCGGCAGGCCTGGGCCCTGCGGCCGCCCGGGCCGACGTGCTGCTCGGCGCGAACTTCTCGGGACTGGATTACCGCCTGACCGACCTGCGACCGGACGACGGCAGCGCGGCGGCGATGAGCCTGGACGGCAATATCTATTCGCTGCGCGCTGAAGTCGCCGATGGCCCATCCCGGCCCGGCGGCGGCGCGCCACGCAGTGCGTATGTGGACAAAAGCGGTGTATTCCAGGACGGGATGGCCCTTTACAGGGAGGTGAGCGGGGCTCGCAATCAGGCTTCATTCGGCTTGTCGGGCTCGTTCCAGGACGGCGGCCTGAATATGTTCGTGGGCGGCAAGGCCGGTAACGTGCGCAGCAGCCCGCAACAGTCCAGCTGGCTGCTGCTCTACAGTCATCCGGCTTTTCATCTGGCGATGACCTTGGCGCCTTATACCCAGGTGACCTGGAGCGGGAAAATCACGGTCGAAGCCGCCCAAACCCTGGGCCGGCATGGGGCGCGCTATGAGGAAGGCTGGATCGAGGGTGGCGCCTATTTGAAGAGCCCGGAGGGCGAATACCTGGACGCGGCCGTCAATTCGGTCAGGATCAATCCGGGCGCCGTGGACAGCCGACGCAGTGTTCAGGACATCGACATGTCGTTTTCCAATCTCAGCGCAGCGCCGCGGCAAATCCTTCTCTACACGTTCATGAGCGGGGAAGGCAAATCCTTCTTCCCCGTGCCCGAGCCCGGCACACCCTGGCTGATGCTGTGCGGCGTCGGGGTGCTGGCCGGCACGGCGGGCCTGCGCCGGCGCGCCATCAAATAAGCGCACCGATTCATCGCCCACCCGTTGCGGCATTTTGGAGAGCGGCCATGCAATACCCGTTCATGGGCCCGGCGCTGGCGGTGCTGGTCCTGGTCATCGCCACGCCGGCCCGGGCCGACATTTCAGCTCATGCCCGGCTGGGCAATTTGCGCTACCGGCTGGTCGATCTGCGGCCGAACGACGGCATCGCACCCGGCATCACCTTCACCCGCGGCGGTGATTCATACGTTTCCGCGGTAGCTTCGGAAGAGGAAAAGCCGTTCAACCTGGTGGACGGCGAATCCCGATATGACGGGTACGTCGGCTTCAAGCCCATGGGGGTCACGGCGCAGACGCCGTCCGTCCAGGCCATGGCGCGCATGAGCGGCCAATTGGGCGCCGGGAGCACCTTCAATATCGCCACCCGCGGCTCCATTCTCAATGACGCCAGTGTCCAGGAATCCCGCTCATTCCAGGCCGGCGCCTCGCCGGCCGGCCAGAGCGATCGCTGGTACGAGGTCACGCCTTATACCAAGGTGATTTTCTCCGGCTTCCTGGATATGGATGTGAGGCGCAACCTGCCCAATACGGACAAATTCTTGCAGATTGCCCGCACGCGCATGGTCGTGGAGCATTCCCTGTCGCCCAACAATGAGGTGGCTTATCTCGAATACGGCCTGGAGTTGGTGTACGAGCCGGACACGCACAAAAGCTGGTCCGGGCGCGAAACCTTCGTTTATGAGAATGCCTCCGGCCGGCCGGGGAGCGGTTATATCTCCATCCAGGTCGGCTCCGAGGGAGAGATATTCCGCCGGCTCAACGTTGGAAGTTCCGCGCCGGCGGCGCCCGTGCCCGAGCCGGCTAGCGCGGCGCTGATGCTGTGCGGGCTGGGCGTGGTGGCCGGCGTGGCCAGGCGGGCGCGGCGGCGCTGAGCCAGGCGGCGCCGGCCGAGGGCGGCGGTGCGCGGGGGCGGCCCGGGCAGGGTGGCGCCGAAGGACCCGGCAGGCGCGGGCGCGTGGCAGGCCGCCGCGTGGCGGCAGATGGGGGACGGCGGGACGGCATGGGCGCTCGCTTATGCTGCGCCGCCCCGTCCACGCCGCTGCCGCCTGCCTTCGATGATCCTGAACCACGTCTGGGTTGCCTTCATCCTCTTGGGCTTCGGCGCGGCGCTGGTGCAGCTGCTGCAGGGCGACCTGGGCGTGTTCGGCCGCGTCATGGGCGGCATCTTCGACACCGCCAAGACCGGCTTCGACATCTCGCTGGGCCTGGTGGGCGTGATGAGCCTGTGGCTGGGCGTGATGCGCATCGGCGAGCAGGCCGGCGTGATCCAGCTGTTCGCGCGCGCCCTGGGGCCTTTCTTCGCGCGGCTGTTCCCGGAGATCCCGCGCGGCCACCCGGCCGGCGGCAGCATCGTCATGAACTTCAGCGCCAACATGCTGGGGCTGGACAACGCCGCCACGCCGCTGGGCCTCAAGGCCATGCGCGAGCTGCAGGAGCTCAATCCGCGCCCGGACACCGCCAGCGACGCCATGGTGATGTTCCTGGTGCTCAACACCGCGGGCATCACGCTCATTCCCACTTCCGTCATCGCGCTGCGCCAGGCCATCGCCGTGGAGCAGGGGCTCACCGGCTTCAACGGCGCCGACATCTTCCTGCCCACGCTCATTGCCACCTTCATCTCCTTCAGCGCCGGGCTGGTGGCGGTGGCGCTGTGGCAGCGCATCAACCTGTTCTGCTGGCCGGTGCTGGCCTTCTTCGCCGGCTTCATCACGCTCACCGGCGGGCTTTACATGTGGCTGAGCAGCTACCCGCCGGCGCGCATGGCCGAGCTGGTGGGCCTGCTGGGCAGCTTCGCGGTGGTGTCGGTGATCGCGCTGTTCGTGGCCGTGGGCGCGTGGCGGCGCATCAACGTGTATGAGGCCTTCGTCGAGGGCGCCAAGGAAGGGTTTGACGTGGCGGTGCGGATCATTCCGTACCTGATCGCCATCCTGGTGGCGATCTCGGTGTTCCGCAGCACCGGCGGCATGGATGCACTCATCGGCCTGATCGCCCGCGGCGTCGCGGCGCTGGGGCTGGACACCGACTTCGTGCCGGCGCTGCCGGTCGGGCTGATGAAGACGCTCTCGGGCAGCGGCGCGCGCGGGCTGATGGTGGACGTGCTCAAGACCTACGGCGTCGATTCCTTCCAGGGCCGGCTCGCTTCCATCATCCAGGGCTCCACGGAGACCACCTTCTACGTGCTGGCCGTGTACTTCGGCAGCGTCAACATCACCCGGACGCGCTACGCGCTGGCCTGCGGGCTCATCGCCGACGCGGTGGGCGTGGCCGGGGCCATCGTGGTGGCGTACCTGTTCTACCGCTGAGCAGCGGGCGCGGCGGGCGGCCTGTGCCGGGCCGCTACAGTCAGGACGGCCCCAGGGCTGCCTTCCAAGAACAAACCGAGTCGTCCCGATGCTTGATGCCGCCACCGTCCAGTCCCTGATGCGCGCCGACCATGGCGATCCCTTTGCCGTGCTGGGGCTGCACGGTCCCGTGGACGGCGCCTGGACCCTGCGCGCGCTGCTGCCCGGCGCCTGGCGGGTGTGGGCGCGGGACAGCGACGGCGCGGTGCTGGCGCAGCTGCAGCGCATCCCGCACAGCGACGTGTTCGAGGCCTCGCTGTCGGGCCCGCAAGAGCGCTTCGCCTACCGCTGGCGCGTGGACTGGGGCACGCACGAGAGCGAGCTGGAGGACCCGTACCGCTTCCCGCCGCTGCTGGGCGAGCTGGACCTATGGCTGCTGGCCGAGGGTACGCACCAGCGGCCGTTCCAGGCGCTGGGCGCGCATCCCGCGACGGTGGACGGCATCGAGGGCGTGCGCTTCGCGGTGTGGGCGCCGAATGCGCGGCGGGTGTCGGTGGTGGGCGAGATCAACCAGTGGGACGGCCGGCGCCATCCGATGCGGCTACGGCGCGAGGCCGGGGTGTGGGAGCTGTTCATTCCGGGCGTTGCTCCCGGCGCGCTCTACAAGTTCGAGCTGCTGGGCGCGGACGGGCAGGTGACGCTGCGCGCCGACCCCTACGCCTTCGCCGCCGAGTTGCGCCCGGGCACGGCCTCGCGCGTGGCGGCGCTGCCGCCGGCGCGGCCGATGGCGGCGGAGCGCGCCGCGGCCAACGCCTTCGATGCGCCGGTGAGCATCTACGAGGTGCACCTGGGCTCCTGGCGCCGCAACGACGGCTGGCGCTGGCTCACGTACCGCGAGCTGGCTGAGCAGCTCGTGCCCTACGCGCGCGAGCTGGGTTTCACGCACCTGGAGCTGCTGCCGGTGCACGAGCACCCCTTCGACGGCTCCTGGGGCTACCAGCCCACCGGGCTGTACGCGCCGACCTCGCGCTTCGGCACGCCGGAGGATTTCAAGGCCTTCATCGACGCCGCGCACGCGGCCGGGCTGGGCGTGATCCTGGACTGGGTGCCGGGCCACTTCCCGACCGACGCCTTCGCGCTGGCCCGCTTCGACGGCACGCACCTCTACGAGCACGCCGACCCGCGCGAAGGCTTCCACCCCGACTGGAACACGCTTGTCTACAACTTCGGCCGCGCCGAGGTGCGCAACTTCCTCACCGGCAACGCGCTGTACTGGCTGGAGCGCTTCGAGGTGGACGGGCTGCGCGTCGATGCCGTGGCCTCCATGCTGTACCGCGACTACAGCCGCGCCGAAGGGCAGTGGCTGCCGAACCGGCAGGGCGGACGCGAGAACCTGGAGGCCGTGGACTTCCTGCGCCGCATGAACCACGTGGTGGGCACCGAGCGGCCGGGAGCGGTGACGATTGCCGAGGAGTCCACCTCCTGGCCCGGCGTGAGCCGGCCGCCGGCGCCACAGGGGCTGCAGGGCCTGGGCTTCCACTACAAGTGGAACATGGGCTGGATGCACGACACGCTGGGCTACCTCAGCCGTGATCCGGCATACCGGCCCTGGCACCACGACCAGCTGCGCTTCGGCTTCATGTACGCCTGGAGCGAAAACTACGTGCTCCCGCTCTCGCACGACGAAGTCGTGCACGGCAAGCGCTCCCTGATCGGACGCATGCCGGGCGACGACTGGCAGCGCTTCGCCAACCTGCGCGCGGGCTACGGCTGGATGTGGGCGCATCCGGGCAAGAAGCTGCTGTTCATGGGTGGCGAGTTCGCGCAGGAGCGCGAGTGGAACCACGAGGCCAGCCTGGACTGGCACCTGCTGGAGCACGGCCCCAACGTCGAGCGGCACCGCGGCGTGCAGCGCCTGGTGCGCGACCTCAATGCCGTGTACCGCCACTTCGGCGCCCTGCACCGGCTGGACGTGGACCCGGCGGGCTTCGAGTGGATTCGCCACGACGACCAGGCGCATGCCGTGTTCGCCTTCCAGCGCCGCGACGCGCAGGGCGGCGTGGTGGTGGCGGTCGCGAACTTCACGCCGGTGGTGCGCCACGGCTGGCGCATCGGCGTGCCCAGGGCCGGCGCCTGGCGCGAGCTGATCAACACCGACCTGGCCGTCTACGGCGGCAGCGGCGTGGCCAACGGCCCGCGCCACGCCGAGCCCGTGCCCTGCGACGGGCACGCGCAGTCCATCGTCATCGACATCGCGCCGCTGGCGACGCTGCTGTGGGCGCCGGTGGAGTGAGCAGCGCGGAAGCAGCGGCACTCGGCCCGGGCCGGCCCTGGCCGTTGGGCGCCAGCGTGCAGGCCGAGGGTCTGAACTTCGCGCTGGCCGCGCCCGACGCCACGCGCGTGGAGCTGTGCCTCTTCGACGCCGAGGGCCGCATCGAGCTGCGGCGCCTGGCGCTGCCGTGCTGCAGTCACGGCATCTGGCACGGCTTCCTGCCTGGGGCGGGCGTGGGGTTGGTGTACGGCTGGCGCGTGCACGGGCCGTGGCAGCCGGCGCAGGGGCATCGCTTCAATCCGGCCAAGGTGCTGCTCGACCCGTACGCGCGCGAGGTGGTGGGGCGCTACGACGGCAGCGAGCTCTTCCTCGGCCATGACCCGGCGCAGCCGCAGCGGCCCGATGCGCGCGACAACGCTGCCGTGGCGCTGAAGGCCCGCGTGGCCGAGGAGCCGCCGGCGTTGGCGCCCGAAGAGCATGTGCATGTGCCGGCGGCGGACACGGTGCTGTACGAGCTGCACGTGCGCGGCGCGACGATGCGGCACCCCGGCATTGCGGAGGCGCTGCGCGGCAGCTACCTGGGCGTGGCGCAGCCGGTGTTCCTGGAGCACCTGCGGCGCCTGGGCGTCACCACGCTGAGCCTGATGCCGCTGGCGCACCGCGCAGACGAGGCGCGGCTGCTGAAGCTGGGCCTGTCCAACTACTGGGGCTACAGCCCCATCGCCTGGTTCGCGCCCGAGGCGCGCTACGCCAGCCGGGAGCCCGGCGCGAATGCGCTGATGGAGTGCCGCACCATGGTTGATGCGCTGCATGCGCAGGGCTTCGAGGTGCTGGTGGACGTGGTGTTCAACCACAGCGCCGAGCTCGATGAGCTGGGCCCGACGCTGAGCCTGCGCGGCATCGCCAACCGCCACTACCACCATTTGCGCCCGGGCCACGCGGCGCAGTACGAGAACTGGAGCGGCTGCGGCAACGTGCTCAACCTGGCCGAGCCGCTGACGCTGCGGCTGGTGATGGACGCGCTGCGCTGGTGGGTGCAGCACCTCGGCGTGGACGGTTTCAGGTTCGACCTGGCGCCCATCCTTGGGCGCGACGCGCAGGGCTTTTCCGCGCGCGCCGCCTTCTTCGCCGCCGTGGCGCAGGACCCGGTGCTGGCGCGGGTAAAGCTCGTTGCGGAGCCCTGGGACATCGGCCCCGGTGGCTACCAGCTGGGCCGCTTTCCGGCGCCGTGGCAGGAGTGGAACGACCGCTACCGCGACACGCTGCGCGCCTTCTGGCTGGTGGGCGGCGTGTCGCGCGGCGGCTTCGTGCACGCGCTGGCCGGCTCCAGCGAGGCGTTCCGGCCGACGGCGCGCGGGCCGCTGGCGGGGGTGAACTTCGTCACCGCGCACGACGGTTTCAACTTGCGCGACCTGGTGAGCTACCGCCAGCGCCACAACCAGGCCAACGGCGAGCACAACCGCGACGGCCACGGCCACAACCTCAGCACCAACGCCGGCGTGGAGGGGCCCAGCGACGATCCGGCCGTGGTGGCGCTGCGCCTGCGCCTGCGCCGCGCGCTGCTGGCGACGCTGGCGCTGTCGCTGGGCACGCCCATGCTCCTGGCCGGCGACGAGATCGGCCACAGCCAGCAAGGCAACAACAACGCCTATTGCCAGGACAACGAGATCACCTGGCTGGACTGGGCCGGCGCCGAGGCCGGGCTGGCCGGCTACCTGGCGCAGTGCCTGGCGCTGCGCCGCCGCCACGCGCGGCTGCGCGCCGACCGCTGGCTGGGCGACGAGGAGGTGCGCTGGCTGCATCCGGACGGCGACGCGCTGGCCGGGCACGAGTGGGAGCGGGTGGACCGGCGCGCCTTCGCCGCCTGGCTGCCTGACGGCGGCGCGGGCTGCGAGCTGCTGCTGCTGTTCAACCCGGACGCGGAGCCGCACCGTTTCACGTTGCCGGCGGGGCGGGAGGGCGCGGCGCATGGCTGGCGCCTGGTGCTGCGCAGCGACATGGACCTGCTGGCGCCCGACCTGGGCACCGAGGCGGTGCTGCCGGCGCACAGCCTGTGGGTGGCGGAGCGCTGAGGGCGCCGCGCGCTGGTTGGCTTGCCGCCGGGGGTGCACCAGGATCGGGCCCCAACATGACGCATACTGGCCCGGCGACTTGTCGTTGGCCTGCGCAACCAAGGCACGAAGCTTGCACCGCAGGGCCCCGAGCCGCGCCAGCCCTTTGCCGCCTCGGCGGCAGGCCCACAGTCCTACCAAGACCACAGCAGTCAATGAGTACCGAGGCGACAAGTTCCATGGACCGGCCCGTGCATTCCACCCAGCTGGTGCGCAAGACCATTGCGCTGGTGCTGGCCGGCGGCAGAGGTTCGCGGCTGAAGCAGCTCACCGACCGGCGCGCCAAGCCGGCCGTGTACTTCGGCGGCAAGTTCCGCATCATCGATTTCGCGCTGTCGAACTGCATCAACTCCGGCATCCGGCGCATCGGCGTGATCACGCAGTACAAGTCGCACTCGCTGCTGCGGCACCTGCAGCGCGGCTGGAGCTTCCTGCGCGGCGAGATGAGCGAGATGCTGGACCTGCTGCCCGCGCAGCAGCGCATCGACGAGGAGCACTGGTACCGCGGCACCGCCGACGCGGTCTACCAGAACCTGGACATCATCGCCTCGGGCAAGCCCGAGTACATCGTGGTGCTGGCCGGGGACCATGTGTACAAGATGGACTACTCCATCATGCTCAAGGACCACGTGGCCACCGGCGCGGGCTGCACCGTGGGCTGCATCGAGGTGCCGCGCAGCGAGGCCAGCGCCTTCGGCGTGATGGCGGTCAACGAGCAGCGGCTCGTCACCAGCTTCCTCGAAAAGCCCGCCGATCCGCCGCCCATGCCGGGCAGCACCGACACCTCGCTGGCGAGCATGGGCATCTACATCTTCAACGCCGACTACCTGTACCGGCTGCTGGAGGAGGAGATGGCCAACCCGGACTCCAGCCTGGACTTCGGCAAGGACATCATTCCGCGCGTGGTCAGCGAAGGCCGCGCGGTGGCGCACCCGTTCTCCATGAGTTGCGTGCGCAATCGGGCCGGCGGGCAGGCCTACTGGCGCGACGTGGGCACCATCGACGCCTTCTTCGCCGCCAACCTCGACCTGGCCAGCATCTCGCCCGAGCTCGACATCTACGACGAGGATTGGCCGATCTGGACCTACCAGCGCCAGCTGCCGCCGGCCAAGTTCATCCCGGACCATGAAGGCCAGCATGGCCTGGCGGTGAACACCATGGTGTCGGGCGGCTGCATCGTCAGCGGCTCGCATGTCAGCAATTCGGTGCTGTTCTCCAACGTGCGCATCCACTCCTTCTGCCATGTGGAGGATGCAGTGATCCTGCCCGGCGTGACCGTGAACCGGCACGCCGTGCTCAAGCGCGTGGTCATCGACCGCGCCTGCGTGATCCCCGAGGGCATGGTGATCGGCGAGGACGCCGAGGCGGACGCGGCGCGCTTCGAGCGCAGCGAGGGTGGCGTGGTGCTGGTCACGCGCGAGATGCTGGCGCGGCTGTGATGCGGGTCCTGCAGGTCAGCGCCGAGCTTTTTCCCCTGCTCAAGACCGGCGGGCTGGCGGATGTCGCCGGCGCGCTGCCCGGCGCCCTGGCGCGCGCCGGTGCCGAGCTCAGGGTGCTGCTGCCGGGCTTCCCGTCGATCGTGGCCGGCCTGGGCGACGCGGTGCGGGTGGCGGACTTCCATGCGCCCTGGGGCGAGCGCGCCACGCTGCTCTACGGCCACCTGGGCGCCCTGGGTGGCCAGCCGGCCTACGTGGTGGACGCGCCGGCGCTCTACCAGCGACCGGGCAACCCGTACCAGGACGAGCACGGCCACCCCTATGGCGACAACCACCGCCGCTTCGCCCTGCTGGGCTGGGCGGCGGCGCGGCTGGCGCTGGGGCTGGACCCGTGGTGGTCACCGCGCATCGTGCACAGCCACGACTGGCACGCCGCGCTGGTCAACGCCTACCTGGCTTTCGAGCCCGTGCGGCAGGGGCGGGTGGGCACGGTCTACACCGTGCACAACCTGGCCTACCAGGGGCTGTGCGCGCCGCACCACCTGGCCGAGCTGGGGCTGCCGGCCTCGGCCTTCGCGGTGGAGGGGCTGGAGTTCCACGGCCAGGTCTCGTTCATGAAGGCGGGGCTGTACTACGCCGACCACGTCACCACGGTCAGTCCCAGCTACGCGCGCGAGATCCAGACGCCGGAGCAGGGCTGCGGGCTGCAGGGGCTGCTGCGGCGGCGTGCCACCGAGGGGCGCCTGTCGGGCATCCTCAACGGCGTGGACCAGCAGGTGTGGGACCCGGCCGCCGACGCCCACATCGCGCGGCGCTACGACGCCGTGAAGCTCGCCGGCAAGGCGCACAACCGCGCCGCGCTGCAGAAGGAGATGGGGCTGGAGCCGCGCCCGGGCCCGCTGTTCGGCATGGTGAGCCGGCTGGCGGAGCAAAAGGGGCTGCCGCTGCTGGTCGAGCTGCTGCCACAGCTGGTGGCGCGCGGCGGGCAGCTGGTCACGCTAGGCGCGGGCGACGGCCGCATCGAGGCGGCGCTGCGCGCGGCGGCGGCGGAGCATCCGGAGGCGGTGGCGATCCGCATCGGCTACGACGAGGCCTTCGCGCACCGCATCTTCGCCGGCAGCGACGTCACCCTGGTGCCCTCGCTGTACGAGCCCTGCGGCCTGACGCAGCTCTACGGGCTGCGCTACGGCAGCCTGCCGCTGGTGCGGCGCGTGGGCGGCCTGGCCGACACGGTGGTGGACTGCACGCTGGAGGATCTGGCCGAGGACCGGGCCACCGGATTCGTCTTCGATGCCTTCAATGCGGGGGATATGGAGCGTGCACTTCGCCGCGCGTTCGCGCTATTTGCGCGTCCGAACGCCTGGAAAGCGGTACAGCGGCGCGCGATGGCGCAACACTTCGGCTGGGACGACGCGGCCGCGCAGTATCTGGCCCTGTACCGTGCTCTCGGCGCCTAGTTCCCCTCATCTGGAACGGAAAGAACGCAATAGCCGGGAGAAAGGCGATGAGCCTTGACGAATTCACTTACGACCACCCCGATCACGACGTTGCCTTCTTCAAGCGGGCCATCGCCAACAAGCTGATCTACGCGGTGGGCAAGGACCCGGTGGCGGCGCGCAAGGAGGACTGGCTGCACGCCGTGGCCCTGGCCGTGCGCGACCAGCTCGTGGAGCGCTGGATGCGCACCACGCGCGCGCAGTACCAGCAGGACGTCAAGCGCGCCTACTACCTGTCGGCCGAGTTCCTCATCGGCCGCACCTTCACCAACGCGCTGCTGGCGCTGGAGGTGATGGAGCCGGTGAAGCAGGCGCTGAGCGAGCTGGGCGCGGACTTCGACACGCTGGCCGACCTGGAGCCCGACGCGGCGCTGGGCAACGGCGGCCTGGGCCGGCTGGCGGCATGCTTCCTGGACAGCATGGCCACGCTGGGCGTGCCGGGCTTCGGCTACGGCATCCGCTACGAGTACGGCATGTTCCGCCAGACCATCGTCGATGGCCGCCAAGTGGAGGTGCCCGACTACTGGCTCTCGCACGGCAACCCCTGGGAGTTCCCGCGCCCCGAAGTGCGCTTCAGGGTGTGCTTCGGCGGCCATGTGGAAGGGCAGGGCGCCCAGCGGCGCTGGGTGCCGGCCGAGGACGTCGAGGCCATGGCCTACGACACCATCATCCCCGGCTACGGCACGCAGGCCACCAACACGCTGCGGCTGTGGCGCGCCCTGGCCACCGAGGAGATGAACCTCTCGGCCTTCAACCAGGGCAACTACTTCGCCGCGGTGGAGCGCAAGAACCACAGCGAGAACGTCTCGCGCGTGCTCTACCCCGACGACAGCACGCCCTCCGGGCGCGAGCTGCGCCTGCGCCAGGAATACTTCTTCTGCAGCGCCAGCCTGCAGGACCTGCTCCACCGCTTCCTGCGCACGCACAAGGATTTCAACAAGCTGCCCGACAAGGTCAGCATCCACCTCAACGACACGCACCCGGTGCTGGCCGTGCCGGAGCTGATGCGGCTGCTGGTGGACGAGCACGGCATCCCCTGGGCCGCGGCCTGGGACCTGACGCAGCGCATCTTCAGCTACACCAACCACACGCTGATGCACGAGGCGCTGGAGACCTGGCCGGTGGCCATGCTCGGCCGCGTGCTGCCGCGGCACCTGCAGATCATCTTCGACATCAACGCCGAGTTCCTCAAGCGCGTGACGGAGACGCACGGCCACGACGTGGAGCTGCTGCGCCGCGTCTCGCTCATCGACGAGAACGGCGAGCGCCGCGTGCGCATGGCCTACCTGGCGGTGGTGGCCAGCCACTCCGTCAACGGCGTGTCGCAGCTGCACTCGGACCTGATGAAGCAGAGCATCTTCGCGGAGTTTGCGAAGTTGTGGCCGCAACGCTTCAACAACAAGACCAACGGCATCACGCCGCGGCGCTGGCTGGCGCAGGCCAATCCGCGGCTGGCTGGGCTGCTGGATACCCGCATCGGCCGCGGCTGGCGCCGCGAGCTCGACCAGCTGCAGGAGCTGCGCGAGCTGGCCGACGACGCTGGCTTCGTGCAGGCCTTCGCGCAGGCCAAGCGCCACAACAAGGAGCGGCTGGCGCGCTGGATCGGCGAGCACCTGCCTCACTACAAGCTGGAGCTGGACCCCGACGCGCTGTTCGACGTGCAGGTCAAGCGCATCCACGAGTACAAGCGCCAGCTGCTCAACCTGCTGCACGTGATCACGCGCTACCACCGCATGGTGGACGAGCCCGGGCGCGACTGGGTGCCGCGCGTGGTGGTGTTCGCCGGCAAGGCCGCCAGCGCCTACCACATGGCCAAGCAGATCATCCACCTGGCCAACGACGTGGCGCGCATCATCAACGCCGACCCGCGCACGCGCGGGCGGCTCAAGGTGGTGTTCCTGCCCAACTACTCGGTGAGCCTGGCCGAGATCGTGATCCCGGCCGCGGACCTCTCCGAGCAGATCTCCACCGCCGGCACCGAGGCCTCGGGCACGGGCAACATGAAGTTCGCCCTCAACGGCGCGCTGACCATCGGCACGCTCGACGGCGCCAACATCGAGATCCGCCAGCACGTGGGCGAAGACAACATCTTCATCTTCGGCAACACCACGGCCGAGGTGGCGGCACTGCGCGCCCACGGCTACCACCCGCGCGAGTTCTACGAGCGCGACGCCGGGCTCAAGCGCGCGCTGGATGCGATCCACGACGGCGCCTTCAGCCCCGAGGAACCCGGCCGCTACCGGCAGGTCTTCGACACGCTGGTGAACTGGGGCGACCACTACCTGCTGCTGGCCGACTACCACAGCTACGTGGAGACGCAGGACCGCGTGGACGCGCTCTACCGCGACCGCGAGGCCTGGACGCGCAAGGCCATCCTCAACGTCGCGGGCATGGGCCCGTTCTCCTCGGACCGCACCATCGGCGAGTACGCGCGCGAGATCTGGCGCACGACGCCGGTGCGGCTGCCGCTCAAGGCGGAGAGCTGAGCCCTCTTGACGCCTCTGCATGATCTCTTTGCCCCGCGCAACGGGGAGAAGAGCAGGGCGAGTGCGGTTGCAGCAGCAACCGCAGCCTGAACGCCGCCAGCCCTCACCCCTGCCCCTCTCCCGCTGCGCGGGCGAGGGGAAGCGACGGCCCCAGCCTGACGGGCCACCCAAGAGATCCAACAACCGTCTTCCCATGCCTATTGCCCAGCCGCTGTCCCGCGGCAGCGGCCTCGTGCTGCATCCCACCTCGCTGCCCGGCCCGCACGGTTCGGGCGACTTCGGCGCCGGCGCCTACCACCTCGTGGATTGGCTGGAGGCCGGGGGCCAGACGCTGTGGCAGATGTTGCCGCTGGGCGGCATCGGGCTGGGACACTCGCCCTACATGAGCAGCTCCGCCTTTGCCGGCAACGTGCTGCTGGTGGACCTGTACGAGCTGGAGCGCCGTGGCTGGCTCACGGCCGAGGAACTGGCGCCGCCGGACTTCCCGTCCAGGCGCGTGGACTACGAGCGCGTCATCCCCTGGCGCATGGAGCGCCTGGCGCGCGCGGCGCAGCGCTTCGCGCAGCGGGCCACGGCGGCGGAGCGCGAGGAGCTGCAGGCCTTCCGCGGCGCCGAGGCCACCTGGCTGCCGGACTACGCGCTGTTCATGGCGCTGGCCGAGGCGCACGAGGGGCGCGCGTGGATGGACTGGCCGGCGGACCTGGCCTGGCGCGAGCCGGCGGCGCTGCGCGCGGCGCGCGAGGCGCTGCGCGAGCGCATCGCCTTCTGGGAGTTCGCGCAGTGGTGCTTCCGGCGCCAGTGGGAGTACCTGCACCGCTACGCCGGCGAGCGCGGGGTACGGCTGGTGGGCGACATGCCCATCTTCATCGCGCTGCAGAGCGCCGATGTGTGGGCGCATCCGGAGCTGTTCGAGCTGGGCGCCGACGGCCGTCCGACGGTGGTGGCCGGCGTGCCGCCGGACTGCTTCAGCGCCGAAGGGCAGCGCTGGGGCAATCCGCTGTACCACTGGAGCGCGCATGCCGAGGAGGGCTACGCCTGGTGGACCGAGCGGCTGCGCCGCACGCTGGCGCTGGTGGACATCGTGCGCATCGACCATTTCCGCGGCTTCGCCGGCTACTGGGAGATCCCGGCCACGGAGCCCTCGGCCATCCACGGCCGCTGGCGCCCGGGCCCGGGTGCGGCGTTGTTCGAGGCCGCGGCGCGCGCGCTGGGGCAACTGCCCGTGATCGCGGAGGACCTGGGCCTGATCACGCCGGACGTGGAGGCACTGCGCCGGCGGCTGGGCTTTGCGGGCATGCGCGTCCTGCAGTTCGCCTGGGGCGACCCGGCCGCGGGCGGCGAGCCGCGCTTCCTGCCGCACCAGCACGCGCGTGACGCGGTGGTCTACACCGGCACGCACGACAACGACACCACGGTCGGCTGGTGGGCGAGCGCCGACGAGGCGCTGCGCCACCACCTGCGCGAGTACCTGGCCACCGACGGGCGCACCATCCACTGGGACCTGATCCGCGCCGCCTGCGCCAGCGTGGCCGACTTGGCGCTGTTTCCGATGCAGGACGCGCTGGGCCTGGACGGCACGCACCGCATGAACCGCCCCGGCACGGCCACGGGCAACTGGGCCTGGCGCTTCGACTGGACCATGGTCCCCGGCGACACCGCGGCACGGTTGCGGCGCATGGCGGCGTTGTATGGGCGACTGCCGGGGGCGGACGGGCTTGGCGCCGCGACCTGATGCCAATCTGCCCTTTTCAGTGAAGCAGGCTTTTTGCCCCCGCGAAGCCTGTGCCCGCGCAGGCTGGGAGCGGGTGTCCACGAATAACGGGAGGCATCCCGGGCAGCGTGAATGTCCGCCAGCACAAAATTCTGTCCGGGGAATTTGAGATCGGTGTTTTGCTGGCGACTGCGCTACGCAGCGACGTCAGCCCCCAAGTCGTTATCCCGGCGCAGGCCGCGGTTCACACGCACCGTGGCAGTGGTCTGGCCGATGTCGATATACACCAATGCAGTGCATCAAGAGAGGCATTGGGGTATTCGTGGGGCCTGGCTCTCGCCGGGATGGCGTTGTTTCTCCTGGGCCTGTGTTTGCGCAGGCCTCCATGAGCCAAGCAACCGCTTTTTCCCGATTTTCCAGAACAGCAGTGCGCCTGCATACGCATGGCGAAGGGATGGGCGGGCCTTGATCAGGACAAAGAAAAATGCCGCGTGCGGCTCTTGCCCGTCACGCGGCTGGAAATCGAGGCAGTGTTCTCAGCCTTGAATCGAATTTGAAAAAACCAGCCGAAAGAAAACTCAGCGGCCGGCCACGATGGAGTTTCGCCGCCGCAGCGCCGCGCCGATGACGCCCACCCCGCACAGCATCAGCGCCCAGGTGCCGGGCTCGGGCACAGGCACCGGCGAGGCGACGAACGAGACGCGCTGGCCGTCGAACAGGCCGGTGCCGACGATCTGGCCGCGCTCGTTGATATCGGCCGCGCTGACCAGCGTCCAGCGGCTGGCGTCGGGGCCGGCAATGAGGCGGTTGAGGTCCGTGCTCTGGCCGTCGCGGTAGACAAAGGCATGCAGGGCGCCGTCCACCACGGTATTGCCCACCACCCAGCCGCGCTGGTTGAGCGCGTTGGAGCCGGCGGCGGAAAAGCCCAGGTAGCTCTTGCTGCCGTCGCTGTTGCGCAGCAGGTAGCCTCCTCCGTCCACGCTCAGGATCTGGCCGTTGTCGTTGACCGCATAGGCGTCGGACAGGCCGTCCAGGAACGAGGCGCGGCCATTGCGGTAAATGAAGCCCTGCGTCGCCTCGCCGCTGACCATGGCCCGGCCCACGATGACGCCGTTGCGGTTGACGCCGGTGGCAAATGCCGCGCGCGCGCCTTCCAGATCGAAATCGACATATCGGCTGATCTTGCCGTCGTAATAGAAATTCTTGTCGCCGATATTGCCCACGGCCTGCCCGGAACTGCTCAGCGCCCGGCCCATGCCCCAGTTGCCCGGGTCGGGGTTGATATTGAGCGCGCCCTTGGGGCCGTATAAGAAGGGTTGCGTCTGGCCGCTGGCGGTATTGGCGTTGTAGAGCACCTGGCCGCGGTTGTTGATGGCCACCGGTACACTGGAATTGCCGCTTTGCGGCAGGAAGCTGAAGCCGTCCTTGTTGTAGATGAATGAGCGGGAGCCTGCCGAGTTTTCGGAATACCCTGCGACGTCGCCGCGATTGTTGATGCCTACCGCATTGAAGCTGGCGCCGCCGTCGAGGCCGGGGAGCATTTCAACGCGATATTGGGGCGCGGCCTGCGCGCCCAGGCTCGTCCCCAAGACTGCGGCGAGCGTTGCGGCAATTCGATAGGGCATGGCTTGTCTCCCAGGAAAGCCGCAGCATAGGCAGCGTCCGGGACGGAACATATGCCGCGTACATGGGTCATCCCAGGCCTGTACAGGCGGTCGATTTACTTCTGCAAAATTCGGATACAGCATCGCCCCTAAATGGGCGGACGACCGGCTGCAAGTTTTGAAACATCCCGGAATCAATATTGCGGCCTGGATGCCAAGTCGAGCTTGCATAGGCGCTTTGTCCTGGTGAAGCCAGTACAAATCTCCTGGAACGATCCCGTGATGTTTCCCTGGTCGCCTTGCGCTGGCGCATGGACCATCTTCGCAACCCGCCGCAACGCCTGGATGACGGGCGCAGGGCCAGGAGCCGGGGCGGTGCGGGCTCGACATGACCTGGGAGGAACTTGCATGCGCAACGTTGTGGTTCACGTCACGGCCGGTGCCAGTTTGACCGCCCTGCTGCTGGCCTGCGGAGGGCTGCGTGGTGGCGAGGAAGGCAACGTGTTCCAGGAGGCCCGGGGCCGCGGGCCGGGGCTGTCGCTGCGGGCCGAGGCCTCGGCCCGTGACCAGGTGGGCGGCCGCGAGCGCATCACGCTGACGCTGCGCAACGACGGCGTCGAGACCGCCACCCACATCCGGCCGCTGGCGCTGCCCTCGCACCTGCAGCTGCTGCACGACGGCTGCACCGCGGAGCCGCTGCCCTCCGCGGCCAGCTGCAGCTACACCCTGGCCCTGGACAAGGCCGCCGCGCAGATCGGCCCGCTGGCGCTGCAGGTGCGCTACGACTACGCCGACATGCTCGACCGCAGCGCCGGCACCACGCTCAACGCCCTGGAAGGGCCGGCGCTGCTGGCCGCCCGGGATGCCGCGGACTGAGCCCGGCCCGCGACCGCCCTTGACATGACGCCCGCCCTGCCCGTGCCGGCAGGGCGGGCGTTTTCGCGTCGGGCCGCAGGCGCGGTCCGGGCGTGGCGCCGGGGCCTCAGCGCCGGCCCAGCATCTGCGCGATCAGGAAGGCCAGCTCCAGGCTCTGCGAGCCGTTGAGCCGCGGATCGCAGGCGGTCAGGTAGCGCGCCGCCAGCCCCTCGTCGGTGAGCGCCTGTGCGCCGCCGCGGCACTCGGTGACGTCCTGGCCCGTCATCTCGAAATGCACCCCGCCGGCATGGCTGCCCTCCTGGGCGTGCACGGCGAAGAACTCGCGCACCTCCTGCAGGATGCGGCCGAAGTCGCGCGTCTTGAGGCCGTTGGAGGCGGTGACGGTGTTGCCGTGCATCGGGTCGCAGCACCACACCACGCTGCGGCCGGCCTGGCGCACGGCGCGCACCAGCGCCGGCAGCGTCTGCGCCACCTGGCCCGCGCCCATGCGGCTGATGAGCACCATGCGGCCGGGCTCGTTGCCCGGGTCCAGCACGTCGAGCAGGCGCAGCACGTCCTCGGGGCGCGCCGTGGGCCCCAGCTTCACGCCCAGCGCGTTGTCCAGCCCGCGCAGGAACTCCACATGCGCGCCCGCCGGGTCGCGCGTGCGCTCGCCCAGCCACAGCATGTGCGCTGAGCCGCCGTACCAGCGGCCACCTTCGGCCGGGCGCGCCAGCGCCTGCTCGTAGTGCAGGTGCAGCGCCTCGTGCGAGGTGTAGAACTCCACCTCGCGCAGCTGCGGCGTGCCCGCGTCGAAGCCGCAGGCCTCCATGAAGGCCAGCGAGTCGGTGATGCGGTCGGCCAGGGCCTCGAAGCGCTCGCCTTGCGGACTGGCCTTGACGAAGTCCGCCGTCCAGCGGTGCACCTGGTGCAGGTCGGCGAAGCCGCCGTGGGAGAGCGCGCGCAGCAGGTTCAGCGTCGCGGCCGAGTGCGAGTAGGCCGCCAGCAGCCGCTGCGGATCGGGCTGGCGCGCCGCCTCGGTGAAGGCGCCGGCGTTGACGATGTCGCCGCGGTAGGAGGGCAGCGTCACGCCGTCCTGGGTCTCGGTGTCGGAGGAGCGCGGCTTGGCGAATTGCCCGGCGATGCGCCCGACCTTCACCACCGGGCACTTGGCGGCGTAGGTCAGCACCACGGCCATCTGCAGGATGACGCGGAAGGTGTCGCGCACGCTGGCTTCGCCGAGCTCGTCGAAGCTCTCGGCGCAGTCGCCGCCCTGCAGCAGGAAGGCATCGCCGCGCGCCACCGCCGCCAGCCGCTGGCGCAGCGCGGCGATCTCGCCGGCAAAGATCAGCGGCGGCCGGCCGGCGAGCTGGCGCTCGGTCTCCTGCAGCGCCGCGGTGTCGGAATAGGCCGGCAGCTGGCGCGCCGGGCGCTGGCGCCAGCTGGATACGGACCAGGGCATGGACATGGCGGATCTCCTCAACGGGTGTGTTCGTGTGTGGCAGCGCGCCGCCAGCGGGGGCACGCCACGGGTGCGGCCAGGGTAGCGCGGCAGCTCGTCAACAATGAGCGTCCCTGACCTGGAGCGCGCGGTGACTCTCAAAAGCCAATGGAAGCGGTGGTTGCTCGCCGTGCTGCTCTACGCCGCTGCCACGGGCATGAATTTCGTCCTGCAGCCCGTGGCCGGTGGCCGGATTCCCTTGTTGCCTTACTTTCCCGCGCTGGTGCTCACCGGCCTGTATGCCGGCGCCGGCCCGGCCGTCGCCCTGCTGGTGGCCGCGGTGCTGAGCGTGGTGGTGTTCTGGGTCGAGCCGGCCGGTGTGCTGTGGCCGATGGCCCAGCCCTCGGACCTCATCATTCCCGTGCTGTTCCTGATCGCCGGCGGCATGGTGGCCGGCGTGGCCTCGTGGGCGCGCCGGCTGCTGCGGCAGGACCGCGACAACCGCCAGCGCCTGAACATGGCGCTGACGGCCGGGCGGATGGCGGCCTGGGAATGGCACATCGGCACGGGCGCGATGCAGTTCTCCGAAGGCGCCGAGGCGCTGTTCGGCATGACGTGGCGCCATGTGGACGAGGCCTGGCCGCTGGGCCATCCGGATGACGTGGAACGGGTCCGGGGCGTCATCGAGCAGGCGCTGCGCGAGGGACGGGACTACCGCTTCACGAGCCGGATGATCCGGGCCGACACCCGGGAGCTGCGCTGGATCGAGACCACCGGCTACGTGCATCGCGACGCGCACGGCCGGGCCGTGCGCGTCTCGGGCGTGACGGCCGACGTGACCGAGCGGCAGCGCGCCCTGGAGGCCAGCCAGGCGGCCGAGGCGCGTCTTCAGCTGGCCCTGGAGAGCGGCAAGGTCACGGCCTGGGAGTGCGACGCCGAGCGCCGCTACATCTGGATTCACAACACGCGCCTCGGTCTCAAGCCGGCGGACGTGGTCGGCCGGCGCCTGGGCGACGTCATCCCGAACGAGGCGCACCGGCAGGCCATCGACCGCGTCTACGCCGGCGGCGAGCCGCAGCAGTTCCAGATCGAGGGCGAGTTCCGGGGCCAGCCCTACCACCTGCTGTGCTCGGTGCGCGCCGAAAAGGACGCGGCCGGCCGCGTCACGCGCGTCATTGGCGCCTCGGTGGACGTGACCGAGCTGGCGGCGGCGCAGGCGCAGCTGCGCCGGGAGAGCCAGCGCAAGGACGCCTTCCTGGCCACGCTGGCCCACGAGTTGCGCAACCCGATGGCACCGATCCGCTACGCCGTGGCCATGCTGGGCGAGAACACGCCGGCGGCGGTGCGCGAGCAGGCGCGCGCCATCATCGGCCGCCAGGCCGCGCACATGTCCCGGCTGCTGGATGACCTGCTGGACATGAGCCGCATCACGCGCAACGCCATCGAGCTGCAACGCGAGCTGCTGGACCTGCGCGGCGTCATCGGGCAGGCGGTGGACGGCGTCCGGCCGGCCTATGCCGAGCTCGGCCACCGGCTGGTGGTGTCGTCGCCGCCGCAGCCGGTGTGGGTGGATGGCGACTCGACCCGGCTGCAGCAGGTGCTGGGCAACCTGCTGGACAACGCCGCCAAGTACACGCCGCCGGGCGGCGAGGTCACGGTGCGCCTGGACCTGCAGGGCGCCGAGGCGCTGCTGAGCGTGAGCGACAACGGCCTGGGCATCGAGCCGCGCGACCAGGCGCAGGTCTTCGAGCTGTTCTCCCAGGTGCGCCCGCCCGGCCACGGCGGCACGGGGCTGGGCATCGGCCTGGCAGTGGTGAGGCAGCTGGTGGAGCTGCATGGCGGGCGCATCGAGCTGCACAGCGCGGGCGCCGGTCGGGGCAGCTGCTTCACGGTGCGGCTGCCGCTGGCGCCGCGCCAGGAAGAGCCGGCCGAGCCGGCGCCGGCAGCCAAGGTGGTGAGCCTGTTCCCGCGCGGCCCCGCGGCGCTGATCGTGGACGACAACCGCGATGCCGCCGACAGCCTGGCCGTGCTGCTGCGCGCCAACGGCTTCACCGCCAGCACCGTCTACGACGGTGCCGCCGCACTGCAGGCCTTCGACGCGCTGCGGCCCCAGGTGCTGCTGCTGGACCTGGGGCTGCCCGACATCTCCGGCCTGGAGGTGGCGCGAACGATCCGCCGGCGGCCGGCCGGTGCGGCGGTGACGCTGGTGGCCATCACCGGCTGGGGCCAGGACAAGGACCGCCAGCAGACGCGCGAGGCCGGCTTCGACCAGCACCTGGTGAAGCCGGTGGACCCGGCGCAGTTGCTGGCGCTGCTGCGCCCGCTGCGGCCCCCTACGGGCACGGCGGACGCGGGGTAGCGCCGCCGGGGCCGCCGGCTATGCCGCCGCGGCCGTCGCTTCTTCCGCTTGCTCCAGCACCCGGCGCAGCCCGGCCACCGCCGCGCGCAGCTGCTCGGCCGAGAAGCCGCCGAAGCCGAACATCAGCCCGTGCCGGCGCCGCTCGGTCGCGTACATGGGCGAGACGGCGCGCAGCGCGATGCCGGCATCCAGCGCGGCCGCGGCCACCGCCACGTCGTCCAGGCCCTCGCGCAGCCAGCCCACCAGGTGCATGCCCTGGTCGCAGGGCTCCAGCGTGATCCACTCGGACAGCGACTGCTCGATGGCCGCGATCAGCACCGCGCGCCGCTGGGCGTAGGCGCCGCGGATGCGCCGGATGTGGGCCTCGAAATGGCCCTCGCGCATGTAGGCCGCCAGTGCCTGCTGCTCGGCCGTCGGCGAATGCCGGTCCATGAGCACGCGCAATCCGGCAAAGGCTTCCACCAGCGGTTCCGGCATGACGGCGTAGCCCAGGCGCAGCGAGGGGAACAGCACCTTGCTGAAGGTGCCCAGATAGATCACGCGGGCCGGGTCCAGGCTCTGCAGCGAGGGGAAGGGGTGCCCGGCGTAGCGCAGCTCGCTGTCGTAGTCGTCCTCGACGATCCAGGCGTCCTGCCGCTGGGCCCAGGCCAGCAGCGCTTGGCGCCGCGCCATGCTCAGCGGCATGCCCAGGGGGTGCTGGTGCGAGGGCGTGACGAAGGCGGCGCGCGCCTGCGGGCAGGCCGCCGCGGCCAGCGCGACGTCCATGCCCTGGCGGTCCACCGGCACGCGCAGGGCGCGCACGCCGAACTCCTCCACCAGCGCGGTGAGCCCGGCATAGCCCGGGTCCTCGACCCACACCGCGTCGCCCGGCGACAGCAGCACCCGGCCGGCCAGGTACAGGCCCTGTTGGGTGCCGCCGGTGATGAGCACCTGCTCCGGCTCGCAGTGCACCGCGCGGGCGCGGCGCACGTAGTCGGCCACTGCCTCGCGCAGCCCGGCCACGCCGCGCGGGTCGCCATAGGGTGCGGGCGCACCCAGGCGCGAGGCGCGCACGCGGTTGCCCACACGCCGCCACTGCTCGTCCGGCGCCGCGGCGCCGCCGGGGATCGCGATCGCGAACGGCACTGCCGGCAGCGCGGCGAGCTGGCGCGCCATGGCGGCGTAGCGCAGCGCCTGGGGCGGGAGCTTGGGCGCGGCGGGCGGCCGGGCCGCCGTGTCACCGGGCGCGGCGCAGTCCCAGGCCTGTACGGGCAGGACGACCCGGGTGCCGGCGCCGACCTGGGCTTCCAGGTAGCCCTCCGCGATCAGCTGCTCGAAGGCCTCCATGACCGTGCCGCGCGACAGCCCCAGCGATGCCGCCAGCGTGCGGGTGGACGGCAGCAGCTCGCCGGCCTTGAGCTCGCCGCGGGCGATGGCCGCGCGCAGGCCCTGGGCCAGCTGCCGCCCCAGGGCGCCGGCCTCGCGGTCGAAGGCGCCCAGCGACGGGATCTCGATGCTGCGGCGGGTCCGGGACATGAAAGTGGCCTGCTCGGAAGAGGTGAAAGTGGCTCTCAACTTTATGCCACTGCCTTCGCAGAATGCGGGCCCAGGACAGTGATTCGAAAGGCCCGCCATGCACCACTACACCGCCCACGTCGTCTGGAACCGCGGCGACCAGGACTTCCTGGACAACCGCTACAGCCGCCGGCACCTGATCGAGTTCGACGGCGGCGCGGTGCTGCCCGGCTCCTCCTCGCCGCACGTGGTGCGGGTGCCGCTGTCGGACCCGTCCGCGGTGGACCCGGAGGAGACCTTCGTGGCCTCGCTGTCCAGCTGCCACATGCTCTGGTTCCTCTCCATCGCCGCGGCCCGGGGCTTCCGCGTCGACCGCTACGCCGACCGGGCCGAGGGCGTGATGGAGAAGAACGCACAGGGCAAGCTGTACATGTCGGCGGTCACGCTGCGCCCGCAAGTGAGCTTCTCCGGCGAGCGGCTGCCGGGGCTGGAGGAGTTCCAGGCCATGCACCACGAGGCCCACGCGGAATGCTTCATCGCCAACTCCGTGCTGACCCGGGTGCGCTGCGAGCCGGTGCTGGCGGCCGGCTGAACACGGACGCCACCCGGACCCGAGTCCGCCCGCCGGCGGCACCCAACGACCCACCACCGAGAGAACGAGCCATGTACTGCCCCGCCGCCTTCAGGGAAGAACGCCTGGACGTGATGCACGCGCTGATGCGTGCCCATCCATTGGCCACGCTGGTCACGGCCGGGGCTGGCGGGCTGCGGGTCAACCTGCTGCCCTTCAGCCTGGCCGAGGACGGCGGCAAGGGCGTGCTTCGCGCCCACCTGGCCCGGGCCAACGATCAGGTCGCGGCGCTGCGCGAGGGCGCACCGGCGCTGCTGGTGTTCCAGGGGCCGCAGGCCTACGTGGCGCCGGCCTGGTATCCCTCGAAGGCCGAGCACGGCAAGGTGGTGCCGACCTGGAACTACGCGGCGGTGGAGGTGCGCGGCACGCCGCGGGTCATCGACGACCCGTCCTGGGTGCGCGCGCAGATCGAGGCCCTGACGGCGCAGCAGGAGCAGGGCCGCCCCGATCCCTGGCAGGTGCCGGACGCGCCCGGGGCCTTCATCGACGGCCTGCTCAAGGTCCTGGTGGGGGTGGAGATCCCGATCGGGCACATCGAGGGCAAGTGGAAGGTCAGCCAGAACCGCTCCACCGCCGACCGGCAGGGCGTGGCGCAGGGCCTGCGCCGCGAGGGCGTGAGCGAGGCGATGGCGCGGCTGGTGGACCCGGCCTGAGCCACTCTCGCCCGCCAGTGAGGTATTCCGTTCGTCCTGAGGTATCGAAGGATGAACGGCCCTCACCGTGGCGCCGCCATCGCAGCCTGTCGGATTCGTGCTTCGATACCTCAGTACGAACGGGTCATTTCACGATCAAAGTGGAATCGGAATGAACCGCTACCGGCTGGCGGCGGCGAGGCTGCTGCCGTACACTCAACTTAGCCCGCTAAGTAAAACCGTTGCCGAAGCGGGTGGCTGCACGACCGCCCAACCTCGAACCTGCTCTTCTCATGGCCAAGCTCCAACTCTCGGTTGCCCTGGGCGATTACGACCGCACCCGCCCGTTGATCGACGGCCGCGTGCTGATCGACGGCGTGGACCCGGTGTACATGACGCTGAGCCCCGAGGAGACCTTCTTCCGGGCCATGCGCAGCCAGGACTTCGACATCACCGAGCTGTCGCTTTCCAGCTACCTGGTCAAGCAGGCGCGGGGCGAGTGTCCCTACATCGCGGTACCGGTGTTCCTGTCGCGCGCCTTCCGCCACACCTCGATCTACGTGCGCAGGGACCGCATCAAGCGCCCGGAGGACCTCAAGGGCCGCCGTGTCGGCGTGCCCGAGTACCAGCTCACCGCCATCGTGTGGGCCCGGTCCATCCTGCAGGACGACTTCGGCGTGCGGCCCGAGGATGTGACCTGGGTGCGCGGCGGCATCGACATGGCCGGACGGCCGGAGAAGATCGCGCTGCAGCTGCCGCCCCAGGTGCGGCTGGAGAACGCGCCCGAGGGGCGCACCATCTCCGAGCTGCTCGACAGCGGCGAGATCGACGCCTTCATCGCGCCGCGTCCGCCCAGCGCCCACATCCTCAAGCGCAACCCCGACATCGGCTGGCTGTTCGCCGACCCGACCGCGGCGGCCAAGGATTACTACCGGCGCACGGGCGTGTTCCCGATCATGCATGTGGTGGGCGTCCGCAACACGCTGGCGGCACAGCATCCGTGGCTGCCGGCGGCCGTGTTCAAGGCCTTCAGCCAGGCCAAGGCCCTGGCGCTGGAGGCGCTGTCCGACACCTCGGCCACCAAGGTGACGCTGCCCTTCGTCGAGGAGCAGCTGAAGGCCGCGCGCGAGACGCTGGGGGAGGACTTCTGGTCCTATGGCGTCGCGGGCAACCGCGCCACGCTGGAGACCTTCGCGCGGCACCACCATGCGCAGGGCCTGTCGGCGCGGCTGGTGGCGGTGGACGAGATGTTCCACCCGGCCACCTGCGAGTCCTACGTCGTCTGAGCCCGCGCGGGCCCGCGCCGATGCCGATGCTGGAGCTGGGTGCCATGGCCACGGGCGACGGCTGGGCCTGGGCGGCGGGACTGGGTGCCGTGCTGCTGGGCGCCTTCGTCAAGGGCACGCTGGGCATCGGCATGCCGCTGGTGGCGGTGCCGCTGCTGTCGCTGGGCATGCCGGCGACGCAGGCCATGGCGGTGATGGCCATGCCGGTGCTGGTGTCCAACGCTTGGCAGGTCTGGGACAGCGGCGTGTCGCGGCACAGCGTGCGGCGCTTCCTGCCGCTGATCGCCGCGTCGATGGCGGCCACGCTGCTGACCGTGCCGATGATGCTGGCGCTCTCGGCGCGGGCGCTGAACCAGATGCTGGCGGCGGTGGTGCTGGGCGCGCTGGTGCTGCTGTGCCTGCCGCTGCGCCTGGAGGTGCCGCCCGAGCGCGAGCGCTGGTGGAGCGTGGGCGTGGGTACGCTGTCGGGCGTGCTGGGCGGCGTGTCCTCGCTGGCCGGGCCGGTGATCGTGAGCTACCTGGTGTCGCTGCGGCTGCCGCGCGAGGTCTTCATCGGCAGCATCAGCGTGATCTATCTCGCCAGCGCGCTGCCCTTGTACGCCTCCATGGCGACGCATGGGCGCCTGGGCGCGGCCGACCTGGCGCTGTCGGCGCTGGCGCTGCTGCCCATGGCCGCCGGGCTGGCGCTGGGGCAGCGGCTGCGCGGCCGGCTGGGCGAACGCTGGTTCCGGCGCGTGCTGCTGGGCTTCCTGGCGGCGGTGGCGCTGGTGCTGGCCCTGCGCTGAGGGCAGGAGCGACACATGCGCACGCAACGGAAAAACAGCGGCCGGCCCGATGCGGGTGAAACCGGGAGGGCGGCGGGCTTTGAGAAAATGCGCGGGCCCGCCACTACGCCTGCTGCCGTGTCCACTTCCAAAGCCGATCTCGAACGGGAAAAGGAGATTGCCCGCCGCGTGCTGCGCCATTGGCACGAAGCCGTGCCCAACGACCGCATGGCGCACCTCATCAAGGACACCATGCGCGCCTTCGACCGCTCGCTCAAGGCGCGGCTGGCGCGGCACGAGGTGCAGATGGGGCACTGGACCTTCCTGCGCATCCTGTGGGAGAGGGACGGGCTGACCAAGCGCGAGCTCAGCATCGAGGCCGGCGTGGCCGAGCCCACCACCTTCATCGCGCTGCGGGCCATGGAGGCGCTGGGCTACGTGTCGATGGAGCAGCGCCCCGACAACCGCAAGAACGTCTACGTCTTCCTTACCGACAAGGGCCGCAAGCTCAAGAGCGTGCTGGTGCCGCTGGCCGAGGAGGTCAACGCCATCGCGCTGCGGGGCATCCCGGCTGCCGAGGCCGCCGCGGCGCGGCGCGCGCTGTTGACCATGCTGGACAACCTGGCGCGGGACGCGGCGGGCGGGGAGTAGGGCGCGCGGGGCGCCCCGGGCCTCTCAACGCTGCTGCAGGCGGGCCTCCCGCGCCAGCTGCTTCCACAGGTTCCATGGCCGGTCCACCTGGCCTTCGGTGGTATGCCCGGCCGCCGCCTCTTCCGGCGTGAGGTACGTGACCTCGCCCAGCGGCAGCGACTGCAGCAGCAGCTTCGCGTTCACCTCGGTGTAGACCGCGCGGTAGACGGCCAGGCGCAGCGAGGGCGCCACCACCGTGCAGCCATGGCCGCGCATGAGCACCACGCGCTCCTCGCCCAGCGCGCGCACCAGCGCGGTACCCAATTCGCGGTTGCGGATCAGCAGGTCGGTGGCGGCGCCGGCGTGGTCGCGGATCTCGAACACCGGCGGCCCCTCGCCCAGGAAGCCGCACATGTGGCAGGCCGGGCGCAGCCGCGCGCCCCGGACGATGCCGAAGGGCAGCACCGCCGGCGAGTGGTTGTGCACCACCGCCATCACGTCCGGGCGCGCCTTGTAGATCTCGCTGTGGATGTAGCGCTCCAGGTACGGGCGCGGCGCGTCGGCCGCCACGGCCTCGCCGGTGGCGACGTCGTACTCGACGATGTCCTCGGCCGCGACCTGCGCCGGCGCCATGTTGCGTGCCAGCAGGAAGCGGTCGGGACGCTGGTCGTGCCGCACGCTGACATGGCCGAAGGCGTCCACGATGCCCTGGTGAAAGAGGATGTGGTTGGCATCGACCAGGTCGGCGATCAGTTCGGGATGGGGAGCCTTGTCCTGCATGGCGCTCACTCCGGCTGGATGTTTTGCTGGCGGATGAAGCCGGCCCAGCTCTGCTGCTCTTCCTTGAGCGAGGCCGCGAACTGCTCCGGCGTGTCCACCACCGGCACCAGCGCCTGCTGCTCCAGCTTCTGCGCGTTGGCCGGCACCTGCATCGCCTTCTGGATCTCGCCGGCGATGCGCTTGACCAGCGCCGGCGGCGTCTTGGCCGGCACCATCACCGAGAAGGCGGTGAAGGCCTTGATGCCGGGCACGCCGGCCTCGGCCAGCGTGGGCACGTTGGGCAGCAGCTTGCTCTTGTCGGTGATGGCCAGCGCCGTGAGCTTGCCCGCGTCGATGTACTGGCGCACGCTGGCCAGGTCGGTCAGCATGAACTGCACGCGGCCGCCGAGCAGGTCCTGGTAGGCCGGCGCCACGCCCTTGTAGGGAATGTGGTTGAACTGCGCGCCGGTGGCGGCCTCGATCATGCGCACGCCGATGTAGAGCGGGCTGCCCACGCCGGCGCTGCCGTAGAACAGCGTGCCGGGCTCGCGCTTGCCGCGCTCCACCAGCTCGCGCAGCGTCTTCACGTTGGCGCCGGGGTTGGCGACGATGACCATGGGCGCGATCACGCCGCGCGTCACCGGCGCGAAGTCGCGGAACACGTCGTAGCTCAGCGTCTTGTACAGCGCCGGGTTGATGCCCAGCGAGGAGTTGGAGGCCACCAGCAACGTGTAGCCGTCGGGCGGTGCCTTGGCCGCGTAGGTGGCGCCGATGGCGCCGCTCGCGCCGGGCTTGTTGTCCACCACGAAGCTCTGCTTGAGCTGCTCCGTCAGCGCCTGCGCCAGCAGCCGGCCGTAGGTGTCGGTGCCGCCGCCGGGCGAGGAGGGCACCACCACCGTCACCGGCTTGGTGGGCCAGTCGCCCTGGGCCTGCGCCGCGCCCAGCCCACAGCCCAGGCCCGCGGCCAGCAGCAGGGCGCGGCATGCCGTCGTCCACTTCATCCCGTTGTCTCCAGAAATCTGAAAATACATAGCCCCCTAAGGTAAACGTTGGAGGGAGCCATGCACACCTTGGCATACCCGGGGTTGATCAAAAGCGCAGCGTGCCGCGGCTGCTAAGGTGTGCCGTTTCGGTGCGCGGCCCGCGGTGGCCCAGGGAGAGGTGTCTTGAGGAGCGAGCGGGTGTGCGTCTACATGCTGGCCTTCTGGTCCGGCTGCTTCGTGATGGCGCTGGAGCTGCTGGGCGCGCGGGCGCTCAGCCCGTTCTTCGGCTCGGGCATCTACGTCTGGGGCGCGGTCATCACGCTGTTCATGCTGTCGCTGTCGCTGGGCTATCTCATCGGCGGCACGCTGTCGGCGCGCGATCCCAGCCTGGCACGGCTGAGCGCGCTGGTGCTGCTGGCCATGGCGGCGGCACTGCCCTGTGCGCTGGCGCCCGATGCGATCCTGGAATTCGTCGCGGCACGCGTGGAGGATGCGCGCTACGGCGCGCTGGCCGGCTCGGTGGCGCTGTTCTTCCTGCCCATCACGGTGTCGGGCACGGTGTCGCCTTACGCCGTGCGCCTGCTGGTGGACCGGCTGGGCTCGGCGGGCCAGGTGGCGGGCTGGGTGTTCTTCGTCTCGACGCTGGGCAGCACGCTGGGCACGCTGGCCACGTCCTTCTACCTGGTGCTGATCTTCGATCTGGACCAGATCATGGCCGGGCTGCTGGCGGCCTCGGCGCTGTTCGGCCTCGCGGGGCTGCTGGTGGCAAGAGGAGGGCGCGATGTGGCGACGGCCTGAAGCGTGGTTGGTTGCGCTTGCACTGCTGGGCGGCGGCGCCGCCTGGGCCGAGCAGGTGATCCACACCGAGAAGTCGGCCTACCGCAACATCCTGGTCTACGACAGCGAGGACCGGCGCTGCATGCAGTTCGGCCGCGACGCGCGCGTGGCGCAGACCTGCATCTCGCTGGCGAACCCCGACGAGCTCAAGTTCGACTACTACCGCATGCTGCTGGGTGCGCTGTACCTGGGGCCGGCGCCGCGGCGCGTGCTGGTGATGGGCCTGGGCGGCGGCGTGATGGTGTCGGTGCTGCAGAAGCTGCTGCCGCAGGCCCAGATCGACACCGTGGAGATCGACCCGGCCGTGGTGCGCGTGGCCGGCAGCCATTTCAAGTTCGTGCCCGGGCCGCAGACCTGCATCAGCACCGAGGACGGCCGCGTCTTCATCAAGCGCGCGCTGCGCCAGGGGCGGCAGTACGACCTGATCGTGCACGACGTGTTCGATCACTCGTACATCCCCGAGCACATGATCACCAGGGAGTACTTCGCCGAGCTGCACGGCGTGCTGGCGGAGCGGGGCGTGATCGCCACCAATACCTTCTCCTGGTCCAGCCTGTACGCGGCCGAGTCGGCCACGCACTTCAGCGTGTTCGGGCCGTTCTTCAACCTGGTCAATCCCAAGCGGCACAACCGGGTGATCCTGGCGCGCAAGGGCGGGCTGCCGCCGCTGGCCGAGGTCAAGGCCCGCGCCGCCGAGCTCGACGGCCCGCTGCGCCGCTTCGGCGTGACGCCCGAGTGGCTGCTGCCGCTGTTCGCCGCTGACACCCGCTGGCCCGAGGGCACGCGGGTGCTGACCGACAAGTTCGCGCCGGCGAACCTGCTGAACGGGCGCTGAGCGGCGGCTCAGCAGCGCCGTTGCCGGCTCAACCGGCTTGGGACAGGCGCTCGACGGTGTCGCGGATGAGGAACCCCGCGATGCTGAAGCGCGGCGGGATGCCGGGCAGTGCGTCCAGCGGGTACCAGCCCGCATCCTCGATCTCGTCGGGCTGGGGCACGATCTCGCCGCCGGCCCACTCGGCGGTGAAGGCCACCATCAGGCTGTGCGGGAAGGGCCAGCTCTGGCTGCCGAAGTAGCGCAGGTTCCTGACCTGCACGCCGACCTCCTCCTCGACTTCGCGCGCCACGCATTCCTCCAGCGTCTCGCCCGGCTCCACGAAGCCGGCCAGCGCGCTGTACATGCCGGGCATGAAGTGCGGCGCGCGCGCCAGCAGCAGCTCGCCCGGGCGCCACACCAGCGCCATCATGGCCGGGCTGATGCGCGGGTAGGCGGTGTGGCCGCAGGCCGGGCAGACGCGCGAGCGCTCGCTGGCGCTGCGCTCGGTGGCCGTGCCGCACACGCCGCAGTGGCGGTGCGTGCGGTCCCACTCCAGCACCTGCGCCGCGCGGCCGGCCAGCGCCATCAGCGGCGCCGGGAACTGCATCATGGCCGCGCGCAGCGGCACGGCGCGCCAGCCGGCGGGCACGTCCGGCAGGCTGGCGGCCCAGCAGTCCAGGCCGTCGAGGCGGCCCAGGTAGTGGCGTGAGGCCGCCAGGGCACCGAAGCCCGGTCCCGGCGGCAGTGCCGGCGTTTCGCTGCCGTCATCGGGCAGCAGCAGCTCCTTGCCGACGAAGGCGAAGTGCCAGCCCAGCGCGCTGGGCTGGCCGGGGGGGTGGTGGGCGGGTGTGAAAAGCATGGGGTCCTCTTGGGCATCCTGGGCCGCGGTGGCGGCCGTCACGGCCGCAAGCATGGCACCAGTGGCACCAGTGGCGCGGGAGGACCCGGCCGCTCAATGCGCGCCCACCACGCGGGGCGGCGGATGCATGGCGGTGCGCCGGCGCAGGGCCAGCACGGCCACCATCGCGCCCACCATGGGCAGCGCGAACACGTAGTACAGCTTCGCTGGCGTCCAGCCGCCGTCGAGCAGCATGCCGGCCGTCAACGGGGCAACGATGGCGCCGACGCGGCCCGCCGCGATGGCCCAGCCCAGGGCCGTGGTGCGCACGGCGGCACCGTAGACCACCGGCGCGATGGCGTACAGGCCGGCCATGGAGGCGAACAGGAACAGCCCGATGGCAAAGGCCGCCGCGAACGCCAGGTTCAGGTGACCCGTGACGGCCGCGAAGGCGGCCAGGCTCAGCGCGGCCAGCAGCATGCTGCCCGCCACCAGCGGAACCAGGCGCAGGCGCACGGCCAGCACGCCCAGCAACGAGCCGCCCAGCATGCCGCCGATGTTGAGCAGCACCCCGCCGGTGATGCCCTGCTGCGCCGACAGGCCCGCAGCCACGAGCAGCTTCGGGGTCCAGCTCAGCGCGAAATAGAAGCTGAACATGAGCAGGAAGAAGGCGGCCCAGATCGCGGCCGTGGCGCCCGCCAGCTCGCCCTTGAAGAGGCTGCTCACCTTGCCGCTGGCCGCCGCGCCGGCGCCGGTGGCCGCGACCGGCAGCTCCGCCAGGGCGGGCTGCCCCATCTTGAGCAGTTGGGTGTTGAGCCGCTGCAGCGCATTGCGCGGCCGCCGCGCCACCAGGAAGTCCACCGACTCCGGCAGGCGCCACAGCACCACGGGAATCATGACGGCGGTGACCACGCCGCCGAACACGAACACCGAGCGCCAGCCGTAGTGCGACAGCAGCCACGCGGCGATCACGCCGCCGACGGTGGCCCCCAGCGGATAGCCGGCCGACTGCAGCGCGATGTTGGTGCTGCGGTACTTGGCCGAGGAGTACTCGGCGGTGATGACCGTCACGCTGGCGAGCATGCCGCCGATGCCCAGCCCGGTGAGCGCGCGCATCGCGGCCAGCTCGACATGGCTGCCGCTGAGTGCCGACAGCAGCATGCCCACACTGATGAGCACCAGGCACAGCAGGATCACCGGCTGGCGGCCCCAGCGGTCGGCCATGGGCGCCAGCAGCAGCGAGCCCGCCGCCATGCCCAGCAGTCCGGCGCTGAACAGCACGCCGAGCTCGGCGCCGCTGAGCCGCCACTCGGCCGACACGCTGGCGGCCGTGAAGGCCATCACCAGCACGTCGAAGCCGTCGAGTGCGTTGAGCATGACGCATATCGCCACGGCGACCCACTGGAAACGGCTCATGGCGCCCTCGTCGAGCGCCTGTCTGAAATCTCGGGCCATGCGACTTCTCCCGCGAGAAGAAAAAGCGGGCGCGCCGGCACCGCCGGCCACGCCCGGAACATACCGCCCGCGGGCGGCTGGGTGGGGTAAAGGAATCAGCCCGCGTCGGGCTGTTGCGCCGGCGCGGCGCGGCGGAAGGCGTCGAGCCGGGCGCAGGCCTCGTCCACGGCCCGGATCAGCGGGTAGGGCGACAGGTCCACCTTGAAGCGGCGCGCGCTCTCGACCTGGGGCACCAGGTACACATCGGCCAGCGTGGGCGCGTGGCCGAAGCAGAAATCGCCGCGCGCCTTGTCGGCCGCCAGCAGCGCTTCGATCGCCTCGAAGCCGGCGCCGATCCAGCTCGCGCACCAGACATTCACCGCCGCCTCGTCGGCCCCGAACTGCCTGCGCAGCGTCTCCAGGATGCGGCGGTTGTTGATGGGGTGGATGTCGCAGCCCACGATCGCGGCCAGCGCGCGCACGCGGGCGCACTCGTCCGGATCGCGCGGCAGCAGCGGCGGCTCGGGATGCGTCTCCTCCAGCCACTCGATGATGGCCGGCGACTGGATCAGCACCCGGCCGCCGTGCTCCAGCGCCGGCACCAAGCCCTGCGGGTTCAGCGCCTTGAAGGCCGGCCGCAGGTGCTCCTCGGTGCGCAGGTCCACCGGCACGTAGTCCGCGTCCAGCCCCTTGAGGTTGAGCGCGATGCGCAGCCGGTGCGAGGTGCCGCTGCGGAAGAAGCTGTAGAGCTTCATGACTTCGGCCACCCCGGGCTCACTCGGCCGCGCCGATGGTCAGCGCGATCTCGCCCACGCCCTCGACGCGGCCGGTGATGCGGTCGCCGGGCACCACCGCGCCCACGCCCTCGGGCGTGCCGGTGTAGATCAGGTCGCCGGGCTGCAGGTGATAGAAGAGCGAGAGGTCGGCAATGAGCTCGCGGATGTTCCAGATCAGCTTGTCCACGTCAGACTCCTGCTTGACCTGGCCGTTGACGGCCAGCGCGATCTCGCCCTTGTCGATGACCACGCCGGGCATGGGCACGACCTCGCCGCACACCGAGGAGTTCTCAACGTCCTTGCCCAGGTCCCAGGGGCGGCCCTTGTCGCGCGCCACCAGCTGCAGGTCGCGGCGGGTCATGTCCAGGCCGCAGGCGTAGCCGTAGATGATCTCGTGCGCATCTTCGGCTTTCACGCGGAAGCCCGGCTTGCCGACGACGAGCACCAGCTCCATCTCGAAGTGGAAGTTCTTGGTTTCGGGCGGGTAGGCGATGGTGGCGCCCGACTCCACCAGCGTCTGCGGCGCCTTGGTGAAGTAGAAGGGGCGCTCGACCGACTTGTCCACCGGCCGGCCCATCTCGACGGCATGCGCGTGGTAGTTGCGGCCCACGAAGAACAGGCGGTTCACCGGCAGGCGCGCGGATTCGCCGCGCACGGGCAGCGAGGGCAGGGCGGGCGGGGTCCAGAGGTAGTTGGCTTGGGTCATGTCGGTTCTTTCCAAGGTGAGGAACGAGCGGGCCGGCGCGCGGCGCGCCCGTGGAGAGCTTGAGTGAGGCGCCGGCTTCAGCCGCGGTTCTCGAACACGCCCAGCTTCTGGTGCAGCGGCGTTTCGTCGGCGATGAAGAGGAAGGCGGGCTCGGTGGCCGAGGCATTGGCGAGGGTGACCTCGCTGTAGCCCGGCGCGCAGCAGGTGTCGGCCTCGGCCAGCTTGAAGGTCTCGCCCTCGATGCGCGCCTGGGCGGCGCCTTCGATGAGGTGGAACACACAAGCGGGCGAGCGCACCGGCAGCCGCAGCGTCTGGCCCGGGCGCAGCATCAGCGCGTAGAAGCCCAGGATGTTCTCGGCGGCGGCGCCGGTCTCCGGGTTCACGTAGCCCACCTGCACCGCCTCCAGCTCGGGCTGGTCGGCGGCCAGCGCCTGCAGCGCGCTTCGCGTCTCGGTCCAGGGATAGCGCAGCATCGGGTAGGCCTTGGCCGAGCGCTCGAACACCGGCATGGGCACCACGCCGCCGCGCGTCCAGGCGCGCTCGCCGTTGCCTTGCTTCACCACCTGGCGCGCGCCGTCGATGTGGTAGCTGGCCTCCATGTAATAGACCAGCGGCAGGTCCAGCACGTCGAGCCAGACCACGGGCTCGCTGCCGTCATGGCCGTGCTCGTGCCACAGCCCGGTGGGCGTGAGGATCAGGTCGCCGCGGCGCATGACGCACTTCTCGCCGTCCACGGTGGTCCAGGCGCCTTCGCCTTCCACCACCATGCGCACCGCGTTGGGCGTGTGGCGGTGCGAGGGCGCCCACTCGCCGGGCAGCAGCAGCTGCATGCCCAGGTACATGGCGGCGCTGGCCTGCATCTTCTCCAGCCCGTGGCCCGGGTTGGCCAGCACCAGCACGCGGCGCTCGGCCTTCTCGATGGGCGTGAGCTCGCCGGCCTGCAGCAGCAGCGGGCGCAGCGCCTGGTAGGACCAGTGCGTGGGCCGGGTGTTGGGGCGCGGCTTGCCCGGGGGCAGCACCGCGCGCAGGCTCGGCCACAGCGGCACGAGGTTCTGGTCTCTCAAGGCCTGCACGTAGTCGGCGGGCAGGTCTTCGAGGCGGCCGAGTTCGTTCATCGCTCGTTCTCCTTGTGTGCGGTGTTCAGTGCTGGTCCGCCAGGCAATTGCCCACGTTCCAGCCGTAGAGCCATTCCATGGCGTCGTAGAAGCGCTCGGGCGTGCGGCCCTTCCACAGCTGGTTGCGCACCAGGCGCTCCACGCCCTTGGCGTGGTAGATGCGCCCCATCTCGCGCGAGGACAGCACGATGCGGGCCGTGCGCGCCACGCGCGAGCGCTGGTACAGGTCGAAGGCCTTGTCGAGGTCGTTGTCGTGCACGCGCAGCGCCTCGCCCAGCGTCACCGCGTCCTCCATCGCCATGCACGCGCCCTGCGCCATGTACTGCGTGGTCGGGTGCGCGGCGTCGCCCAGCAGCGTGACGCGGCCGTGGGTCCACTGGCCGATGGGCTCGCGGTCGGCGGTGGCCCAGCGCTTCCAGCTCTTGGGCAGGTCGATGAGCTGGCGCGCCTTGGGGCAGATGCCCTGGAAGTAGCTCTGCACCTCCTCCTTGCTGCCCTCGCGCACGCCCCACTCCTCCTGCTCGCGGCTGTGGAAGGTGACCACCACGTTGTACTGCTCGCCGCCGCGCAGCGGGTAGTGCACCAGGTGGCAGTTGGGGCCGACCCAGATGCTGGCGGCGTTCCACTGCAAATCCTTCGGGAAGTCCTTCTTGTCCACCACCGCGCGGTACACCACGTGGCCGGTGACGCGCGCCGGGTCGCCCACGTACTGCTGGCGCGCCACCGACTTGACGCCATCGGCGCCGATGAGCGCGACGCCGCGGTGCGCGTTGCCCTTCTGGTCGATGACGGTCACGCCCTCGGCGTCCTGCTCGATGCGCTCCACGCGCGTCGAGGTCAGGAACTCGACCCGCCCGGTTTCCTGCGCGCCTTCCAGCAGCGACAGGTGCACGTCCACGCGGTGGATCACGGCGTAGGGGTTGCCGAAGCGCTGCCGGAACGCCTCGCCGGTGGGGATCTGGCCAACCTGGACCTCGTCCAGGGCGTCGTGCATGACCATGTAGTCGGTGTAGACCGCGCGGCCGCGCGCCTTCTCGCCCACGCCCAGCGCGTCGAAGGCATGGAACGCATTGGGGCCGAGCTGGATGCCCGCCCCGATCTCGCCGATCTCCGGAGCCTGCTCCAGCACCTTGACCTTGAAGCCCCGGCGCACCAGCGCCAGCGCCGCCGCCAAGCCACCGATGCCGCCGCCGGCCACCAGGATCGGAAGTTCCATGTTCGTCGTGCCCATGCCTGTCTCCTGTCAAAGAACGCTGAAAGTCAGCACACTGAAGATTAGTGTAGGTTTGATTAAGATGGATCAAATCGGTACTTACCCGGAGCCCGCGATGGCGGGCCGGTGCGCCCGCAACGCGGAGCCGCGCCGCGTCTAGCGGCCCTCGGGCGTGCCGCGCGGCGCGCGGCTGAGTTCGTTGTTGGCCTCCACCAGCGTGCGCAGCATGCGCAGGAACAACGGCCGCTCCTCCGGCGGCAGCGGAGCCAGGATGCGCTGCTGCACCCGCTCCACGCCCGGGCCGATCTCGCGCAGCAGGGCCCGGCCGGCTTCCGTGGTGCTGAGCAGCCGCACGCGCCGGTCCTGCGGCGAGGGATTGCGCACCAGCAGGCCCTGGCGCTCCAGGCGATCCACCACGCCGCCGGTGGTGGAGGTGTCGAAACCGATGGCCCGCGCCAGCGCGCCCTGCTCGATGTCGGGCATGCGCGCCGCGGCGTTGAGCGCGGCGTACTGCACCGGCGTAAGGTTCCAGTCCTTGAGCTCGTCCATGAACAGCGCCACCGCGATCTGCTGCAGGCGACGGATGAAATGGCCGGGCAGGTCGTCCAGCGTGGGCAGGGGCAAGTCGTTGGTCTTCATGGCATCGCTTCTCGTAAACCCGCAATGATCCACGTCAATGAATCAACTATGCTGAAAGTAAGCACACTGATTATCCGCGTGCAACCGAAAGCCGCATTGGTGAATTCCCGCCGGCGGCCATTCCACTGATGGAGACCCCCATGACAGTTCCTTTCCCTGCTCGCCGTCGCCACCTGCTGCTGGTTGCCGCCGCCGCCTCGCTGCTGGCCGGCACGGCGCAGGCCCAAACTGCCGCCTTCCCGAACAAGCCGGTGACGATCTTCACGGCCTTCGCTCCGGGCAGCGGCCCGGACGCGGTGCTGCGCCTGGTGAGCGAGAAGCTGTCCAAGACCTGGAACCAGCGCGTGCTGGTGGAGAACCGCCCGGGCGGCGGCGGCTTCATCGCCATCGACGCGGTCAAGACCAAGCCGGCCGACGGCTACACGCTGCTGCAGCTCGACTCCGAGCACCTGGCCGCGCTGCCGCACCTGTACAAGTCGCGCGGCTTCGAGACGCTCAAGACCTTCGAGCCCGCCGCCATCCTGTTCCGCACGCCTTTCATGCTGGCCGTGGCGGCGGACTCGAAATTCAAGACGGTGGCCGACGTGGTGGCCGCCGCCAAGGCGGCGCCGGGCAAGGTCAGCTACGGCTCCTGGGGCGTGGGCAGCCCGGGCCACCTGGGCGGCGAGGAGCTGCAGATGCGCACCGGCACCGAGATGCAGCACGTGCCCTACCGCGAGGTGTCGCAGCTCTTCACCTCGGTGGGCGCGGGCGACGTGTCCTGGAGCTTCGGCTCGCTGCCGTCCAGCCAGGGCGCGTTCAAGGCCGGCAAGCTGCGCTACATCGCCATCGCGGCGCCCAAGCGCATCCCGCAGCTGCCCGACGTGCCGACCATGGCGGAGGCCGGCGGCCCGGCCATGGACGTGAACTCCTTCGTCGTGCTGGTGGCGCCGCGGGGCCTGCCGGCCGCCGTGCGCGACAAGATCCACGCCGACGTGGCCAAGGCCGTAGCCGAGCCCGACGTGCAGGGCCGCTTCAACACCTTTGCCTTCGAGACGCTGAGCTGGTCGCCCGACGAGATCGGCCGCCAGGCCGCCGCCAAGTCGAAGATCTACGGCGAACTGGCCAAGCGCAAGAACATCAGCCTGGAGTGACGCAGCACCCGGTCCGGCGCCGCGTCCCGGGCACTGTCCTGGTGCACTTTCGGACAGCGCTGCCCGTTGTTTGAGCAAAAAAAGCGACACCCAGGCCCGACAGGGGCTTGGCGCCGTTATCAGCAGGCTGCCCACAGGCTTATCCACAGATCCTGGGGGAAACCCTGAAGTCGGTGGTGGCGCCGTGCACCTTTCATGGGCTTGTCACCTGCGTGTGGGCAGGCCGGGGCCCGGCCTCAGTTCGGATACAGCCCGCGCACCCGCGCCTGCAGCCGCGCCAGGCCGAACAGGGTGTCGATGTTGGGCGTGGGCACGTCGAGCTGGCGCGCCAGCTGCAGCACGGCGCCCACCAGCGCGTCCAGCTCCACGGCGCGGCCGGCGTCCACGTCCTGCAGCATCGAGGTGCGGAAGGCGCCGAGCTGGCGCGTGACGGCGTGGCGCGCCTCGGGGTCGGCGTCGATGGGCAGGCCCAGCTTCGCGCCCAGCGCCGCCGCCTCCCGCATGCAGCGCGACATGAAGGCGCGCACCAGCTCGTCGTCGAGGATGCGGTCGCCCGTCGCGCCGGTGAGGGCGGAGATGGGGTTGACCGTCATGTTGCCCCACAGCTTGAACCAGATTTCCTGCTGGATGGAGGCGGCCGGCTGCACCTCGAAGCCCGCGTCGCTCAGTGCCTGGATCGCGGCCCGGGCGCGCGGCGTGTCGGCGCCGCCGGTGGGCTCGCCCACGATCAGCCGCTTGCCCGCCACCGGGCGCACCGTGGCCGGCGCCTCCACCGCGGCCGACAGATGCGTGACGCAGCCGATCACGCGCGAGGGCACGATGGCCTGCGACAGCGCCCCGCCCGGGTCCACCGCGTCCAGCCGCAGCGAGGCCAACTTGGGCGCCAGGCCGTGGCAGAACCACCAGGGCACCCCGTTCATGGCCGAGAGCACCGCCGTGTCCGGGCCCAGCAGCGGGGCGATCTCGCGCGCCACCGTGGGCAGCCCGGTGGTCTTCACCGCCAGCACCACCAGGTCCTGAGGCCCCAGCTCGGCCGGCCGCCCGGCCGCGGCCAGCGGTACGCGCGTGGTGCTTTCGCCTTCGACCAGCCCGAGCCCGTCGCGGCGCACCGCCTCCAGCGTGGCGCCGCGCGCCACCGCGCTGACGGTTGCGCCGCTGGCGGCCAGCCGCGCCGCGATCAGGCCGCCGATGGCGCCCAGGCCGTAGATGCAGATGCGCATGGGAGTGAGCCCTTCTGTTGCGATGCGCCAAGGTTAGCCGGCCGTGCCAAGGCTCTCCTTGGTCCCGAGCCGGCTGGCGCGGTCGTTTCTCAGATGCGCGGCGCTCCAAGCCGTCAGGAGCCTGGGACAGCTCGGTATGTGATCGTACAACTTGGTTTTGTTGTCATACCGAAAGCGATGAGAAACCGTGATGCGTCGCCCTGACGCAGTGGCCTGAAGCATTAGCGAAGCCGAGAAGCTTTTGAAACTGAGGTTTTTTACCAATACTTCACGATCTTGTAAGACATACGATGTCTGAACTCGTAGTGAAAGAAGCGTGGCGGCATGGCCTGGACCGCGCCCGTTGGAACAGGAGACCCCCCAATGCACTTCCTTCCCCGGCCCGCCCTGGCGGCGGCCGTGGCCGCTGCCTGCGCGCTTGCCGCCTGCGGCGGTGGTTCCGAGAACTCCGAGACGGTGCGCGAGACCGCGGCTGCCGCAGGCGTGGTGGACAGCACGGCCACGCGACCGCAGTTGAGCCTGGCGGAAGCCGCCCACTACACCGTGGGCCGCTACCTGGCCCAGGCCGGCAGCCTGGGCCTTGACGGCAGCAGCCTGACGGTGGACGGCTGGACGCCGCCGCAAGTGGGTGAGGTGGAGCGCTTCACGCCCACCTTCGTGGTCGCGGCCGACGGCAGCGGCACGCACACCACGCTGCAGGCCGCCCTCGACGCCGTGCCCGCCGCCACGCAGAGCGGCTCGCGCCACTACATCCTGGTCAAGCCCGGCAGCTACCGCGAAGTGGTTTGCGCCAGCGGCAAGGCGCCCATCACGCTCTACGGTGCCGGGGACGCCGCCGAGGTCGTGGTCGTCGCCGGCCACTACAACGGCGAGGCCAAGGCCGTCGGCACGCCGGCCAATCCCTGCAACCCGAGCGTGACGTCCGCCACCTACGGCACCAGCGGCAGCGCCTCGGTGGCGATCTACAGCGACGACTTCCACGCCAAGAACGTCACCATCGCCAACGACGCCATGAAGAACGTGGTGCACGGCGTGGGCTACCCGGCCGGGGCCAACGGCAGCAGCGGCGCGCAGGCGGTGGCGCTGATGACGCAGGGCGACCGCCTCGTGTTCGAGAACGTGCGCGTGCTGGGCCACCAGGACTCGCTCTACGTCAAGACCGCCAACACCGCCACGGTGTCGCGCGCCTACTTCCGCAAGTCCTACGTGGAAGGGGACGTGGACTTCATCTTCGGGCGCGGCACCGCCGTGTTCGACCGCTGCGAGATCCGCTACCTCAGTACCCGTCTGCCGGTGGGCCAGTCCACCGCCATGCTGGCGCCCAGCACCTCGCCGCTCAACCGCTACGGGATGCTGTTCATCCACAGCAGCTTCAGCGCCGATGAGGGCACGCTGCCCGGCAGCATCCACCTCGGCCGCGCCTGGGACGAGGGCGTCAACTCGACTACCAATCCCTACGTGCCCGGCGTCTCGCCCAATGGCCAGCTGCTGGTGCGCAACAGCATCCTGGGCGCGCACATCCAGCCCGTGGCGCCCTGGACCGCCTCCACCTCCCGGCGCCCCTGGAGCGCCGAGGGCAACCGCTTCGCCGAACACCGCAACACCGTGCTGGCGCCCTGAGCGGGCCGGCATCCCATTTCCTTTCGAACCCGAAGCTTTCCATTCGCGCTGAGTCCTTCGACAAGCTCAGGGCGAACGGGGAAGCGCATCAGCCCTACACACCATGATCAAGCTCAAGACCGCGGGCCGCGCACTGCCCGTCCGCTCCACCATTGCCCTGTCCTGCGCCGCGGCGCTGCTGGCCGCCTGCGGGGGCGGCAACGAAATTACCGCCTCCGCGAACGGCACCGCGCGCGAGCAGGCCGCCACGCTGCGTCCGTCCGGCGCGCTCGGGTCGCTGGGCGCCGACGGCTGGGCCAGCGTGTCGCCCGACGGCGGCCCGTTCCAGGTCACCGGCGGCGAGGGCGCCGCCACGGCGCACATCCACGTCGTCAAGAACCGCGCCCAGCTGGTGCGCGCGCTCTACGGTCGCGTGGTGGAGGACACCCTGGCCGCGGAGCCCGACCACCAGAAGAAGCTCATCTACATCCAGGGCCGCATCGATCTCAACGTCAACGACGACCATGAGCCGATGACGGCCGAGGACTACATGCGCCAGTGCGGCGCCTCCGTCACGCCCTACGCCACCTATGCCGAGTTCGACGCCGCCTACAAGGCCGCCTACGACCCGAACCAGTGGATCAGGCAGTCGCTGGAGTCCGACGGCCGCCCGCCGGCGCTGCCGATGAAGGCGGCCGACGGCGCGCTGACGCTGGAAGGCCAGCGCGCCTGCTTCGCCTCGAAGCAGGCCCGGCGCATCGTGCTGCGCGTGGGCTCCAACACGTCCATCATCGGCCTGGGCAGCGACGCGGCCCTCGTCGGCGGCAACCTGCACCTGGGCGACGTGACGGTCAGCGGTGACACCGACGCTCAGGGCCGTACGCTGGTGAGCGACAACATCCAGGCGCGCAACATCGTCATCCGCAACATCCACTTCTCGGATGCCTACGACATGTTCCCGGGCTGGGACCCGAAGGACTCCTTCAGCATCAGCGCCTCGGAGTTCGGCACCGGCCTGTGCCGCCGCACCTTTGACGCCGCCACCAACCAGGGCCCGCACCAGTGCCCCAGCCGCAAGGGCGGGCGCTGGAATTCGGAGTACGACCTGGTCTCCGTGCTCAATGCCACCAACGTCTGGATCGACGGCAACACCTTCGACGACGGCGAGCGCCACGACAAGCTGGACCCGCCGGTGCCGACCTGGGCCGCGCCCTTCAACGTGGCCGAGCAGAAGGTGCAGCACCACGACGGCCTGGTGGACGTGACGCTGTTCGGCAACCACGTCACGCTCTCCTACAACCATTTCAGGGACCACGACAAGACGCACCTGCTCGGCGGCACCGACGCGGCCGGGCGCTACAGCGACGGCAAGAACGAACTGAGCTACGGCCCCGACAAGCTGGCCGTGACCCTGCACCACAACCGCTACGAGAACACCGTGCAGCGCCAGCCGCGCGTGCGCTTCGGCAAGGTGCATGTCTACAACAACTACTACAGCGGCGCGCTCAAGCCCACCGGCAGCAGCGGCGCGCCGGCGCCGGACTACGCCTGGTCCGTGGCCTGGACCATCGGCACGGCCTCCAAGCTCTACGTCGAGAACAACGTGCTGGAAATCGCGCAGAACGGCAACAAGAAGACGACGGCGCAGCTGACCTTCGGCGACAGCGTGTCCTCCACGGTCTCCAACCAGGCCAGGTGCATGGCCGTGGGCTACTCCGCGGCGGACTGCGCCACCTACTTCTTCGAGACGGGCACGCTGCTCAACGGTGCCGTGCTCAACGAGGGCGAGCTGCTGGCCGCGGCCAGGCTCAAGGGCACCGGCAGCAACGCCACGGTGAACCTGCTGGACGCCGGCTACTGGGTGCCCGGCGCCAGCTATGCCTACACCGCGCAGCCCACCGGCGAGGTGAAGGCCGAGGTGCTGGCCAAGGCCGGGGCGGGGCGGCGCTGAGGCGCGCGCGGCGGGGGCGCCCGACGGGTGGCTCCGCCGCAGTTCTCAGGCGGCGACCAGCTCGCGCACCAGCCCGAGCACGGTCTCGGGCCGTTCCCGGTGCGGCACATGGCCCGTGCCGGGCAGGATCTCGACCCGCACGGGACCGCCGTTGAGCGTGCCGATCAGCTCGGGATGCCGGGTCGTACCGTACTCGTCGAGCTCGCCGTGGATGGCCAGCACGGGGCAAGTGACGCGCGGCAGCACCTCGGCCAGCGACCAGGACGCGAAGCCCGGATGCAGCCAGTTCTCGATCCAGGCGTTCAGCACCCAGCGGGTCTTGTCGCCGTGGTACCTCGCCAGGCGCTCGACCTGCTGCGGGTCCTGGAACTGGTCCCGCGCCGCGCGGATGCCTTCGAGCGTGCGGTCCTCCGGGAAGACCTGCGCCGCGATGGTGACCAGCGCCTCGCAGTCCGCGGCGAACTCGGCCGCGGCGTGGATCGCCATGCCGCCGCCGACGCTGTGGCCCAGGGCGATGAACTTGCGCAGCCCCAGCTGCTCGCGCAGCGCCGGGAAGTAGCGGGCCGTCTCCTCGGCCACGAAGTCCAGCGAGGGCCGCTCGCTGCGCGCGTCGGATTGGCCGAAGCCCAGCCGGTCGTAGGCGATGACGGGGCGCGCGGTGGCCGCGCTCAGCGCCGCCGGGAAGTCGCGCCACAGCGCCACGCAGCCCAGGGAGTCGTGGAACAGGACGATGGGGCTGGCCGGGTGTGCCGGGTTGGGCGGGTCCGCTGGAGCCCAGGTGCGGGTGAAGAGGCGTCCCTGGGGATGCTCGACCCAGCGGTCGCGGACGTCGATGTGGGAAGTCGTCAGGCCATTCATATTTACAAGCTTGACAGGTGGCGCAGCAGGCCGGTGGCAACGATGCCGATGAGCACGGTCGGCAGGATCGGCAGCCGGGTGGCCGCCGCCAGCGTGACGGCCAGCGCTGCCAGGTCGGCGGGCCGGTCCGACACGAAGGCCGGCGCGATCACGGAAACCAGCACGCACCCGGGCACGTTCTCCAGCACGGAGTGCATGCGCGGGCTGAGGCACCGGTTGCGCAGCGCCAGGTAGCCGACGACCCGGGTCAGGTACGTACTTGCGGCCATCAGCACGATGGTGGCGAGGGTGGCGGCGTCGATCATGAGCGGGGCGCCCACCAGGCCGCGGCGACCAGGCCCGCCACCGCCCCGGCGGCGACGTACCAGGCGCCGGGGACGAGCCGGTAGGTCAGCGCCGCCACCGCCAGGCTCACCAGCCAGGGCCGGCAGGGACGCAGCCCCTTCCACATCCCGCGCAGCAGCACCAGGAACACGGCGGTGAAGGCCATGTCGAAGCCGTAGCGCTCCACGTCGCTGATGACCGGGCCCAGCGCCGCGCCCAGTGCCGTGCAGCTCACCCAGGTGGCGTACAGCCCCGCCGACGCGCCCAGGTAGTAGGCCAGGCTGATGCGCCGCGAGGCGCGGCGCTGCGCGTCGGCCAGGGCCATGGCCCAGCTCTCGTCGCACATGAAGAACAGCGCGGCCATGGCGCGCCGCCACGGCAGGTGGCGCAGGTAGGGCGCCAGCGCCGCGCCCATCAGGATGTGACGGCTGTTGACCAGGAAGGACATCGCCACGATCAGCAGCACATGCGGTGGCGAGGTCCAGAGCCGGACGGCGGTGAATTCCGAGCCGCCGGCGAAGTTCAGCCCGGTCAGCAGCGGCACCTCGACGGCGCCCAGGCCCTTCTGTGCGGCCTGGGCGCCCAGCACCAGCGCCACGGGCACGAAGCCCAGCATCACCGGCAGCGACGCGCGCAGGCCGCGCCAGGCCTCATGCCGGGCGGTGGGAGAAGTGGGGGAGGAAGGAGAGGAGGAAGCCGCGGCCAAGGCGGCGGAATCGGTGATGCTGCTCATAAGACTGCAGCATTTTGTGCCGGTCGGCGTGAAATTTGGTGCCGTTGTTGCCAGGCCAAGCTTTCATATTGGCAGACAATTGCTCGAAACAAGTTCTCGTTGAACGGAGATGCCAATGGAGCTGGATGCCCTCGACCGCCGCATCCTGCGGGCGCTGCAGCGCGACGGCCGCCTGCAGAACGTGGACCTGGCCCGGGAGGTCGGCCTGTCGCCCTCGCCCTGCCTGCGGCGGGTGCGGCTGCTGGAGGAGGCGGGCGTGATCGAGCGCTACGTGGCCGTGCTCAATCCGGCCAAGGTGGGCAAGCCCCTGACGGTGTTCGCCCGCGTCTGGCTCAAGGGCCAGGATGCCGAGACGGTCGATCACTTCACCGAGGCCGTCCGGTTGCTGCCCCAGGTGGTCGAGTGCCACCTGATGGCCGGGGACTGCGACTTCCTGCTGCGCATCGTCGCGGCCGACCTGGACGAGTACCGCCAGTTCCAGGTCAACCACCTCAGCCGCATCCGCGGCGTGCAGAGCGTCAAGACCGACATCCCGATGCAGAAGGTCAAGCAGACCTCGGAGTTGCCGGTGTGAGCTCCGGCCGCGGCGGTGGAAGCTGCGGCCTCATCGTTCCAACTTGCCCAGGTCCCGGCTGCCGGCAGCCGGGACCGGGTCTACCTCACTGCGCGGTTGACTTCGCAGCCGTATCGCTGGCCTTCTCGGCCGAGGCATGCGTCTTGGCCGCGTGGGTCTTCTTGTGCTCGCTCTTGTGGGCGGTCTTGTGCGTGGACTTGTGGGCCGACTTCTGCGCACCGGCATCGGCCTTGTGCCCGGTTGCGGGCGCAGCCGACGCGGCGGCGGCCGGCGCCGCGGGCGTGGCCGGGGTGGCGGGCGTCGCCGGGGTTTGGGCGAAGCTCAATGCGGCCACGGTGGACAGCAGGGTGGCTGCCAGCAGCGACTTGGTGGTGGTGCTCATGATCGATCCTTGTTTCCCGACTCGCATGCGCTCCGAGTCATCGAGCTGGCCCGGCTTCATGCGCCGGACTTGAGGCTGCAACGGCACCCGCCGCGGCGGCGTTGACCCCCATGCCGGCCGCTTAAGCCCCACCTAAGCCGCGGCGCGAGGCGGCGCCTGCCCGCATGCGGCCCGGGCCGATCCGTGAAATAGCGGCCGTGCACGCGCCCTCTGCGCCGCCAGCCCGGGCCGGCGCCGCACAAGAATCCGGCGCCATGAAGATCACACATCGCCTGCTCGGCACCCTGGCCCTGTGCTGGACGCTGGCGCTGCTCCCCGGCGCGGGCCGCGCCCAGGCCTCCACCGCCGCGCCCGAGGCCTCGATGAACGAGCGCGTGCTAATGGTGCCGGTCGATGCCCAGCGCAACATCCGGCTGCAGGTGACGGTGCTGCAGCCCGACGGGCCGGGGCCGTTCCCGCTGGCCGTGGTCAACCATGGCGCCTCGGGCAAGCAGCCGCCGGCGCGGATGGAGCGCCATCGCCACACCTTCGCCGCCTACTACTTCCTGTCGCGCGGCTACGCCGTGGCGCTGCCCATGCTGCGCGGCTACGCCGGCTCGGAGGGGCGGCTGCATCCGGCGGGCTGCAACTACGAGAGCGTCGCCCTGGGCAATGCCGCCGATATCCAGGCCGTCATCGACTTCATGGCTCGGGACCCCACCGTCGATGCCCGCCGCACCGTGATGGCCGGCCAGAGCTTCGGCGGCTGGAACACGCTGGCCTTCGGGTCGCTGGGCGACCCGCGCGTCAAGGCGCTGGTGAGCTTTGCCGGCGGCATGAACGCCTCCAGCTGCCCGAACAGCCCGGCCGTGCTGCCGCGCGGGGCCGGGCGCTTCGGCGCCACCACCCGCGTGCCCTCGATCTGGTTCTACGGCGAGAACGACAGCTTTTTTGGGCCGCCGCTCGCGCAGGTCATGCACGAGCGCTACACCGCTGCCGGCGGCCGGGCCGAGCTGGTGGCCTTCGGCCCCTTCATGAAGGACGCCCACGAGCTGCTGGCCTTCCCCCAGGGGCTGCCGATCTGGGCGCCCCGGCTGGACGCCTTTCTGCACCAGCTCGGCCTGCCCGGCCGGATCGTGCATCCCGAGTACCTGCCTCAGGACTTTCCGCCGCCTTCGGGCTACGCCGCCATCGACGACGTGGACGCCGTGCCCTACCTCGACGACCGGGGCCGGGAGCATTACCGCAGGTTCCTGGCCCGTTCGGCGCCGCGCGTGTACGTCCTCTCGCGCTCCGGCTTCGCCGGCGCCTACTACGGCGGCTTCGACCCCGTGGGCCGTGGCCTGAAGGAATGCCGGCTGCGCGCGCGCGACTGCTTCGTCTACGCCGTGGACGACCATGTCGCGTGGTCGCGCCCCACGCCGGCGCCGCCGGCCAGCGGCTTCGCGGCACACGACGACGTGGCGGCCATTCCCTTCATCAACCAGGCCGGCCGCCAGGGCTACCTGAAGTACCTGTCGATGCGCCGGCCCAAGGCCTTCGCGATTGCACCGGACGGCGCCTGGAGCGCCGCCGCACTGGGCCCCGACCCGCTGGCCATGGCGCTGGAAGCCTGCGGCAAGGCGCACCAGGGTTGCCGCCTGTACGCGGTGGACCACAGCGTGGTCTGGGCCGGGCAGCCGGAAGGAGAGCCGTGACCCCCGGTGTTGGCAAACGCATGAGGAACATCCCCGCAGCAGATGCATCAGCCGTGACGGCCTGAAAGGCGCATGTTTCGCGGCCCGAGTCCGAGGAGTAGAAGCGACGAGGCCGGCGCCCAGCGCCGGCGCCGGCCTGGGGCTGCCGGGCACTTCTGCTGAAAGGAAGGCCATGAACCGCAGAGAGCTCTCCAGTCTCCTGCTCCTCGCCGCCGTCGGTGCCGGCGCGCGATCGGCCTGGGCCCACGAGGGCCATGAGGGAGAAGCAGAAAGCAGCGCCAGCGAGCCGCTGCCCGTGAGCGTGACCGTGTCCTTCGGCGCCGGGCTCAACACGGCGCAGCCGGGCAATCGCGCCAACCACCACATCCTGCCGCGCTGGATCAGGCTGCGGCGCGGGGGCGTGGTGAACTTCGTGGTGGCCGGTTTCCACCAGGTGACGGTCTACAACCCGGGCAAGAAGGACGAGGACATCGTGCCGGCCGACCCGAGCGGCCTGTTCGTCAACGACCCCAACGGCCGCTTCTACCTGGGCATCGCGCCGGCGGCGCCGCCCGAGGGCAGCGTCAACCCGTCCAACGCCGTCAACCGCGTCGAGTCGGTGAGCTTCCCGAAGAGCGGCACGTACCTCGTGATCTGCAACGTGCTGCCGCACTTCCGCGACGGCATGTACGCCTACGTGTGGGTGCGTTGAGCCGGCCCGTGCCGTGAGGAAGCCGGCCGGGAGGCCGGCTCCCCTCGCGGTGGCCTGCCGGCGGGGCCGCCAGGCCCTATCCCTGGCGCCGCGCCGCCACCGGCTCGAAGTCCGCGTAGTGCCCCTTGAGCCCGTAGTAGGCGATGTACAGGTAGCACAGCGCCGGCACGAAGAAGGCGTGGAGCAGGCCGATGCGGTCGGCGAAGAAGCCCATGATCACCGGCACGATCGCGCCGCCGACGATGGCCATGCACACCACGCCGGAGCCCTCGCCGGTGTGCTTGCCCAGCCCCTCGATGGCCAGGCTGAAGATGGTCGGGAACATGATGGAATTGAACAGGCCGATGGCCAGCATCGCCCACATCGCGGCCTTGCCGGACACCAGCATCGCCAGCACCAGCAGCCCCACCACCACCAGCGCGTTGAAGGCCAGCAGGTGGCCGGGCCGCACCTTCTTGAGCAGCGCCGCGCCGATGAAGCGGCCCACCATGGCGCCGCCCCAGTACAGCGACAGGTACTTCGCCGCCGTCTCCTCCGGCAGCCCGGCCACGCCGGGATCGGCCATGAAGTTCACCAGGAAGCTGCCGATGGACACCTCGGCGCCCACGTACACGAAGATGCCCAGCGCGCCCAGCACCAGGTGCCGGTACTGCCAGACGCTGTCGTGCGTGTGGTAGACGGCCTGCGCCGTGTCCGGCGGCAGCTCGGCGGGCTGCTCGGCCGCCTCGATGGCGGGCAGCCTCGACAGCGCGATGACCACGGCGATCAGGAACAGCACTACCGCCAGCCCGATGTACGGCCCCTGCACGGCGGAGGCCTCCGCGGCCGCCTGGGCGGCGCGCTCCGCGGGGCTCAGGGTGGCCGCGTCCGCCACCGGCCGGGCCGCCACCGCCAGGATCAGCATCGAGCCGAAGAAGGGCGCCAGCGTGGTGCCCAGCGAGTTGAAGGCCTGCGTCAGGTTCAGCCGCGCCGAGGCGGTTTCGGGCCGGCCCAGCACGGTGACGTAGGGGTTGGCCGCCACCTGCAGCAGCGTGATGCCCGAGGCCAGGATGAACAGCGCGCCCAGGAACAGCGCATAGGAGGCCCGGCCGGCCGCCGGGTAGAACAGCAGGCAGCCCAGCCCCGCCACCACCAGGCCGACGATGATGCCGCGCTTGTAGCCCAGCTTCTCCACCACGTAGCCGGCCGGGAAGGACACGATCAGGTACGCCGCGAAGAAGCAGAACTGGATCAGCATCGCCTGCACGTAGCTGAGCGTGAACACCGCCCGCAGGTGCGGAATGAGGATGTCGTTGAGCGCGGTGATGAAGCCCCACATGAAGAACAGCGAGGTCAGCACCACCAGCGGCATGGTGTAGTCGCCCTGCGCGCGCGATGGGGACGGGTTGCGGGTCGTGGTGGGCACTGCACCGGCCATGGGGCACCTCCTGGGGTGGGGATTTCCTGGGGCAATCGGGTGGCCTGCCCAAGGCCCCGGGCCGGGACGCGGCTCAGCCGCCGTGCCGGTTCTTGTCCCAGATCGCCAGCAGGATCAGCCCGTAGGCCAGCAGCCGCACCAGGTACGCAACGGGCTCGGTTTCGTCGGTGGCCGGGCTCAGCGCCATGTGCACGCGGTTGAGGCCCTCGATGCCGAAGGAGGCGCCCAGCAGCAGGAAGAAGCGGTCGCGGCTGCTGTGCCAGTAGCGCCAGAACAGCAGCGCCGCGATGAAGGAGGCGCAGGCGATGGCGCCCAGCAGCATCGGCTCCAGCGCGCCGCTCCTCATGCGTCGTGCTCCAGGATCATTCCCACCACCAGCAGCAGCACCGAGGCCAGCGCAACCAGCAGCCGCGCCAGGCCCAGGTCCACGTCGGGGAACACCAGCCGGTCCAGCACCAGCAGCAGGTTGTTGAGCGTGAGCCCGACGAAGCACAACCCGCTCCACAGCAGCAGCCTGAAGCGCGTGCGCGCGTAGGCGCGCAGCAGCAGCCCAGCGCACAGCAGGGCGGTGAGCGCGCAGAGCGTGTAGGTGATCTGGGCCATCACATTCCACTTCTCGTTGTTGAATGAAGCAGTTCCGTTCGTCCTGAGGTATCGAAGGATGAACGGCCCTCGCTGTGCGGCTGCCATCGCAGCCTCACGGATTCGCCCTTCGATACCTCAGGGCGAACGGGTCGTTTCTCGGGCAAAGCAAGAACTTGAATCAACCTCCCTTTCGCAGCCGGAAAGCGTCGGCGAAGCGCGTGGCGTTTTTCTGCACGCGATCGTGGATCAGCTTGGTGATGCCGATCAGGTCGGCACGGTAGGCGGCAGCCAGCCGGTCCACCAGGGCGGCCAGCGTCTCGTCCTCCGGGCGGTAGAGCAGGCGCTGCGCGTCGGCAGGGTCCGGGGCCACCAGGTGCACATCCTGCAACGCCTGCACGATGCCGGCGGCCGTGGCTTCCGGCACGTACAGCGCACGCGCCACCTCGTCCACCGTCAGCGCGCGCTCGGGCTGCGCATGAAACAGCAGCAGCGCCTCCAGGAAGGGCACCGACGGCACGCTGGTCAGGATGAAGCGGCGCAGGTCGTCCGGCAACGGCAGTGGCGGGCTCACGCCTGCATCTCCCTCGGTCCCTTCCTGCCGGGCCAACCCCGGCCTTTTTCCAGAGCCCGTGCCTTCACCGTGCGCCCGCGCTCCCCGGCCGCCCGGCCGTCTCGCCCGACGCGGCGCGGCTGGCCAGCCACTGCGCGATCAGGCCCGCCAGCGCCGCGATGTCGGCCGGCTTGACCAGGTGGTGGTCGAAGCCCGCCTGGCGCGAGAGCTGCTGGTCCGTCTTGTGCCCGTAGCCGGTGAGCGCAATCACCAGCGAGCGCTGCGTGGCCGGCAGCGCGCGCAGCCGCCGCGCCACCTCGAAGCCGTCCATGCCCGGCAGCCCGATGTCCAGCAGCACCACGTCGGGCGCGAAGGCCTTGGCGCGCTCCACCGCCTCCAAGCCGTTGTGCGCGGTCTCCACGCTGTGGCCTTCCATGCGCAGGAACAGCGCCACCGTGTCGGCCGCGTCGATGTTGTCGTCCACCACCAGCACGCGGCACACCGCCGCCACCGCGGCCTGGGCCTCGTCGGGCTGGGCCTGCGGTGCGGGTGCGCCCACTTCCATCAGGCAGGGCAGCCGCACGACGAATTCCGAGCCCTGGCCCGCGCCAGCGCTGTGGGCTTCCACCGTGCCGTGGTGCAGCTGCACCAGGCGCTGCACCAGCGTCAGCCCCACGCCCAGCCCGCCCTGGCTGCGGTCCAGCGAGCGCCGGCCCTGCTCGAACAGCTCGAAGACGTTGGGCAGCAGCGAGGCCTCGATGCCGATGCCGTCGTCGCGCACGCTGACCACGGCCTGCCCCTGCTGCACGCGCAGCGCCACCTCGATGTGCCCGCCCTCGGGCGTGTACTTGGCGGCGTTGTTGAGCAGGTTGGCCACCACCTGCGACAGCCGCGCGAAGTCGCCGCGCAGCCACACCGGGGCGGCGGGCAGCTGCGTCTGCAGCCGGTGGCGCCGGCTGTCGAGCATGGGCCGGGCCGTCTCGATGCCATGGGCCACCACCGTCAGCAGGTCGATGGTCTGGAGCTGCAGGCTGATCTTGCCCTGGCTGATGCGCGCCACGTCCAGCAGCTCCTCCACCAGCGCCGTCATGTGCCGCACCTGGCGGTCCATCACGTCGGTGGCCCAGGCCAGCCGCGGCTGCCCGGCGGGGGCGATGCGGCGGATCACCTCCACCGCGTTGCGGATCGGCGCCAGCGGGTTGCGCAGCTCGTGCGAGAGCATGGCCAGGAACTCGTCCTTGCGCCGGTTCAGCGCCGTGAGCTGCTCCTGGGCATGGCGCCGCTCCTCGATCTCGGTCTGCAGCGAGCGGTACAGCCGCGCGTTCTCGAAGGCCAGCGCCGCGCGCTCGCACAGCGAGCGCAGCAGCTCGCGGTCCGGCTGCGCCGCCACGTACAGCGCGCCCAGCACGCGCTGCCCGTGCACCAGCGGCAGGACGGCGCCCTCGGGCAGCCCGCTCGGCTGCGCGTCGCGGCCTTCCTCGATGGCCTCGCAGGGGTCGATGCCCAGGGTCTGCGGCTCGCCGCTGCCCAGCGCGCGCGCGAAGGCCGCGCGCACCGCCGGCGCCATCTCCTCCAGCAGGGGCTCGGCGAAGGTGATGGGCTCGCCCTTGGTGTCGCCGCGGCACACCAGCAGCCGCTGCGGCGGCTCGGCCGAGGTCTGCAGCAGCAGCGCGGCGCAGGGACTGAGCGTGGGCACCAGCAGCTCCAGCAGCCCGCGCATGCCCACTTCCGCGTCCAGCGAGGCGCTGAGCACGCCGCTGACCAGCGACAGGAAGTTGGAGCGCCAGGTGGCATGCTCGGCCGCCCGGCGCGCGGCCTCGGCCGCGGCCAGCGCCACGCGCTGGTCGGCCTGGCGCCGCACGCGGCGCTGCATCACGTGCAGGTCCACGAACACCTGCACCTTCGAGCGCAGGATCTGCGGCACCACCGGCGACATGATGTAGTCCACCGCGCCCAGCTCGTAGCCGCGGTGCGTCTGCATCTCGTCGGCGTAGGCGGTGATGAAGATGATGGGCGTGTGCGCGGCGCGCTTGTACTGGCGGATCAGCCGCGCCGTCTCCAGCCCGTCCATGTCGGGCATGTTCACGTCCAGCAGGATCACCGCGAACTCGCGCCGCAGCACCTCGCGCAGCGCCTCGGCGCCGGAGTAGGCCGAGACCAGCTCCTGGCCCAGGTCCTCCAGCACCGCGCGGAACACCAGGTGCTTCTCCGGCAGGTCATCGACGATGAGGATGCTGCTGGTCAGGGCCTCCTCGTCGCCCGGCGGCGCCTCGGCCGGCGACGGGCCCGGCCGGGGCGCGGGCAAGGGCGAGGGCGTCAATGGCATAGCCACCCCTTGAGCACGCTGAGCAGGTGGGCCGGGTCCACGGGCTTGGACAGGTAGTCCCAGGCGCCGGCCTCGATGCACTTCTGCCGGTCGCCCTTCATGGCCTTGGCCGTCACGGCCACCATGGGCAGCTCGCGCCCGCGCGGGAGCTGGCGGATGTGCTGCATGGTGGTCAGGCCGTCCATCTCCGGCATCATGATGTCCATCAGCACGATGTCGATGCCAGGGTCGCTCTCGACCATGCGGATGGCTTCGCGGCCGTTGTCGGCGGAAACGATCTCCATGCCATGGTCGTCCAGCACCGTGGCCAGGGCGAAGATGTTGCGCATGTCGTCATCGACGATCAGCGCCTTGCGCCCGCGCAGCGAGCGGCGCTCGCCGGCGACGGCCTCCACGGCCCGGGCCTCGGCCTCGGACATCTCCGCCGCGTTGCGGTGCAGCGCCAGCGAGGCCTGGCCCAGCAGCTCCTCGGGGCTGTCGGCCTGGCGCAGGCAGAAGCCGCCGTGCTGGCGCTGCCAGATGCCGTCCCCGCCCGCGCCGCCGCGCCACAGCACCACCGGCACTTGCAGCCCCAGCGGATGCAACTCCATCGCTTCGCGCACATGCTCGGGCGCGAAGCCGGGCAGGGTGGCGTCCACCACCAGCGCATCCGCGTCGTGGAGTTGCGATCGCAACGCCGCGGCATCGTCCGCCCACAGCAGCTCCACGCCCTGCGTGAGCCCCTCGGCCAGGGCGCGCCGGGCCTCGCCCTCGGGCAGCGCCGCCAGCAGCCGCCGCGCGGGGCGCTGCGCCAGCTGGTGCAGCCCGGCCATGGCCTCGTCGAGCAGGTCGCGCGAGCGCAGCGGCTTGCCGATGAAGCGCACCGCGCCGGCCTCCAGCGCGCGCTCGCGCGCATCGTCGGTGGAGATCACGCAGATGGGCAGGTGGCGCGTGCGCGCGTCGGCCTGCAGGCGGTCGAACAGGCGCCAGCCGTGCATGTCGGGCAGGTGGATGTCCAGCGTCACCAGCGAGGGCCGGTACTCGCAGGCCATGGCCAGGGCGCTGGCGCCGGTGGTGCACACCAGCGCCTTGAAGCCGGCCTGGCGCGCCGACTCCAGCATCACCTTGGCGAAGCCCAGGTCGTTCTCCACGATCAGCAGCACGCAGTCGCCGCCGATGACGTGGTGGCGGTCGTCATCGGCCACGTTCTCGAAGGTGTCGGGCTCGCCGCCCGGCGGCATGGGATGGCTGACCTCGGTCGTGGTGGCCACGGCCGTGGGCAGCACCGGCCCGACGTCCCAGGCCGGACCCTGCGCCGCCCGCTTGGGCGGCACCGCCTGCGGCGCCGGCGCTTCCGGGGGGCGATGCGCGGCACGCTGGCTGCGCGGCATGTTGAAACTCTGGGGCAGGTACAGCGTGAAGGTGGAACCTTCACCCGGCGTGCTCACCAGGCGCAGCTCGCCGCCGAGCAGCCGCGAGAGCTCGCGGCTGATGGCCAGGCCCAGGCCGGTGCCGCCGTACTTGCGCGAGGTCGAGCCGTCGGCCTGCTGGAAGGCCTCGAAGATGATCTGCTGCTTCTCGGTCGGGATGCCGATGCCGGTGTCCGACACGGCGAACATGATCACCGGCCCGCCGGCGCGGCGCAGCTCCTCGTTCTCCGGCACCCAGCCCTCGGGCGCCAGGCCGATGCGCAGCTGCACATGGCCCTGGTGCGTGAACTTGAAGGCGTTGGACAGCAGGTTCTTGATGATCTGCTGCAGCCGCTTCACGTCGGTGAGCATGGCCTTGGGTGCGCGCTCGTCGATCTCCACGCCGAAGCCCAGGTGCTTGGAGTCCGCGAAGTGGCGGAAGCCGCGCTCCACCGAGCGCTGCAGCTCGTCCAGGCGCAGCTCCGAAAGGTCCACCGCCACCGTGCCCGACTCGATCTTGGACAGGTCCAGGATGTCGTTGATGAGCATCAGCAGGTCGTTGCCCGAGGAATGGATGGTCTTGGCGTACTCGACCTGGCGCCCCGTGAGGTTGCCCTCGTTGTTCTTGCACAGCTGGTCCGACAGGATCAGCAGCGAGTTCAGCGGCGTGCGCAGCTCGTGCGACATGTTGGCCAGGAACTCCGACTTGTACTTGGAGGTCAGCGCCAGCTGCTCGGCCTTCTCCTCCAGCGCCTGGCGTGCCTGCTCCACCTCGCGGTTCTTGCGCTCCACCTCCTGGTTCTGGTGCGCCAGCAGCTTGGCCTTTTCCTGCAGCTCCTGGTTGGTCTGCTGCAGCTCGTGCGCCAGCGACTGCGACTGCTTGAGCAGGTCCTCGGTGCGGGTGTTGGCCTCGATGGTGTTGATCACGATGCCGATGGACTCGGTGAGCTGCTCCAGGAAGCCCTCGTGCACCGGGTTGAAGCGCTGCAGCGAGGCCATCTCGATCACGCCGCGCACGCGTTCCTCGAAGATGATGGGCAGCACCAGCACGTCCATGGCCGCCGTCTCCGACAGCCCCGTGGCGATGCGGAAGGACACCGAGGGCACGTTGGTCAGCAGCACCTTCTGCTTGTCCAGCGCGCACTGGCCGACCAGGCCCTGGCCCAGCTCGATCTCCTTGCCGTGCATGCCCTGGCCGCTGGAGGCGTAGCTGGCCAGCAGCTTCAGCCGCGCCGTCTCGGAGTTGCCGCTGAGCACGTAGAACTCGGCCTGCTGCGCGCCCACCACCGAGGCCAGCTCCGACAGGATCATCTGGCCCACCGTCACCAGGTCGCGCTGGCCCTGCAGCATGCGCGAGAACTTGGCCAGGTTGGTCTTGAGCCAGTCCTGCTCGGTGTTCTTCTGCGTGGTGTCCTTGAGGTTGCGGATCATCTCGTTGATGGTGTCCTTGAGCGCCGCCACCTCGCCCTGCGCCTCCACCGTGATGGAGCGCGTGAGGTCGCCCTTGGTCACCGCCGTCGCCACCTCGGCAATCGCGCGCACCTGCGTGGTCAGGTTCGCCGCGAGCTGGTTGACGTTCTCCGTCAGGCCCTTCCAGGTGCCCGAGGCGCCCGGCACCTTGGCCTGGTTGCCCAGCTTGCCTTCCACGCCCACCTCGCGCGCCACGGTCGTCACCTGGTCGGCGAAGGTCGCCAGGGTGTCGGTCATGGAGTTGATGGTGTCGGCCAGGGCCGCGATCTCGCCCTTGGCCTCCACGGTGAGCTGCTGCTTGAGGTCGCCGTTGGCCACCGCCGTCACCACCTTGGCGATGCCGCGCACCTGCGAGGTCAGGTTGCCGGCCATGAAGTTGACGTTGTCGGTGAGGTCCTTCCACACGCCCGACACGCCTTTCACTTGCGCCTGGCCGCCCAGCCGCCCCTCGGTGCCAACCTCGCGCGCCACGCGCGTGACCTCGGCCGCGAAGGACGAGAGCTGATCGACCATGGTGTTGATCACGTTCTTGATCTGCAGGATCTCGCCGCGCACGTCCACGGTGATCTTCTGCGTCAGATCGCCGCCGGCGATGGCGGCCGAGACCTTGGACACGTCGCGCAGCTGCACCGTGAGGTTGGCCGCCATCGAGTTCACGGATTCGGTGAGGTCCTTCCAGGTGCCGGCCACGCCCTGCACGTCGGCCTGGCCGCCCAGGCGGCCCTCGGTGCCGACCTCGCGCGCCACGCGCGTCACTTCCGCGGCGAAGGAACGCAGCTGGTCCACCATGGTGTTGATGGTGTTCTTCAGCTCCAGGATCTCGCCTTTCACGTCCACGGTGATCTTCTTGGACAGGTCACCGGCCGCAACCGCCGTAGTCACCTCGGCGATGTTGCGCACCTGCGAGGTGAGGTTGCCGGCCATGAAGTTGACCGACTCGGTGAGGTCCTTCCAGGTGCCGGCCACGCCCTGCACGTCGGCCTGGCCGCCGAGCTTGCCTTCGGTGCCCACCTCGCGCGCCACGCGCGTCACTTCCGCGGCGAAGGAGCGCAGCTGGTCCACCATGGTGTTGACGGTGTTCTTCAGCTCCAGGATCTCGCCTTTCACATCGACGGTGATCTTCTTGGACAGGTCGCCGGCGGCCACGGCCTTGGTCACGTCGGCGATGTTGCGCACCTGCGAGGTGAGGTTGCCGGCCATGAAGTTGACCGACTCGGTCAAATCCTTCCAGGTGCCGGCCACGCCCTGCACCTCGGCTTGGCCGCCGAGTTTTCCTTCAGTGCCCACCTCGCGCGCCACGCGCGTCACTTCCGCGGCGAAGGAGGAGAGCTGGTCCACCATGGTGTTGATGGTGGCCTTGAGGTCCAGGATCTCGCCCTTGACGTCCACCGTGATCTTCTTGGACAGGTCCCCGGCGGCCACCGCCTTGGTCACTTCGGCGATGTTGCGCACCTGGCTGGTCAGGTTGCCGGCCATGGAGTTGACCGACTCGGTGAGGTCCTTCCAGGTGCCGGCCACGCCCTGCACGTCGGCCTGGCCGCCCAGGCGGCCTTCGGTGCCCACCTCGCGCGCCACGCGCGTCACTTCGGCGGCGAAGGAACGGAGCTGGTCCACCATGGTGTTGATGGTGTTCTTCAGCTCCAGGATCTCGCCCTTGACGTCCACCGTGATCTTCTTGGACAGGTCCCCGGCGGCCACGGCCTTGGTCACGTCGGCGATGTTGCGCACCTGCGAGGTCAAGTTGCCGGCCATGGAGTTGACCGACTCGGTGAGGTCCTTCCAGGTGCCGGCCACGCCCTGCACGTCGGCCTGGCCGCCGAGCTTGCCTTCGGTGCCCACCTCGCGCGCCACGCGCGTCACCTCGGCGGCGAAGGAGCGCAGCTGGTCCACCATGGTGTTGATGGTGGCCTTGAGCTCCAGGATCTCGCCTTTCACATCGACGGTGATCTTCTTGGACAGGTCACCCGCGGCCACGGCCTTGGTCACGTCGGCGATGTTGCGCACCTGCGAGGTCAGGTTGCCGGCCATCGAGTTCACCGAGTCGGTCAGGTCCTTCCAGGTGCCCGACACCCCGCGCACCTCGGCCTGGCCGCCCAGGCGGCCCTCGGTGCCGACCTCGCGCGCCACGCGTGTCACCTCCGCGGCGAAGGAGGAGAGCTGGTCCACCATGGTGTTGACGGTGTTCTTCAGCTCCAGGATCTCGCCCTTGACGTCCACCGTGATCTTCTTGGACAGGTCGCCCGCGGCCACGGCCTTGGTCACGTCGGCGATGTTGCGCACCTGGCTGGTCAGGTTGCCGGCCATGAAGTTCACCGACTCGGTCAAATCCTTCCAGGTGCCGGCCACGCCCTGCACGTCGGCCTGGCCGCCGAGCTTGCCCTCGGTGCCCACCTCGCGCGCCACGCGCGTCACTTCCGCGGCGAAGGAGCGCAGCTGGTCCACCATGGTGTTGACGGTGTTCTTGAGCTCCTGGATCTCGCCCTTGACGTCCACCGTGATCTTCTTGGACAGGTCGCCCGCGGCCACGGCCTTGGTCACGTCGGCGATGTTGCGCACCTGGCTGGTCAGGTTGCCGGCCATGGAGTTCACCGAGTCGGTGAGGTCCTTCCAGGTGCCGGAGACGCCTTCCACCCGCGCCTGGCCGCCCAGGATGCCCTCGGTGCCGACCTCGCGCGCCACGCGCGTCACTTCGGAGGCGAAGGAGCGCAGCTGGTCCACCATGGTGTTGATGGTGTTCTTCAGCGTCAGGAACTCCCCCTTGACGTCCACCTCGATCTTCTTGGACAGGTCGCCTTGCGCCACGGCGGTGGTCACGTCGGCGATGTTGCGCACCTGGCTGGTGAGGTTGGAGGCCATGGAGTTGACCGAGTCGGTCAGGTCCTTCCAGGTGCCGGCCACGCCCTTGACCGTGGCCTGGCCGCCGAGCTTGCCCTCGGTGCCGACCTCGCGCGCCACGCGCGTGACCTCGGCCGAGAAGTCGCTGAGCTGCTCCACCATGGTGTTGATGGTCTTGGCCGCGCGCAGGAACTCGCCTTCCAGCGGCCGGCCGTCCACCTCCAGGGCCATGCTCTTCGAGAGATCGCCCTGCGCCACCGCGCCGATGACGCGCGCCACCTCGGAGGTGGGGTGCACCAGGTCGTCGATGAGCGCATTGATGCATTCCACCGAGTCGGCCCAGAAGCCGCGCGAGGCGCGCACGTTGGCGCGCTGGCGCAGCCGGCCTTCCTTGCCCACCACCTGGCGCAGCCGCGCCAGCTCGCGCGCCATGTGGGCGTTCTGCTCCACCACCTCGTTGAACACGTCGGCCACGCGGCCCGCCACGCCGGTCCAGTCCAGCGGCAGCCGCGCCTGCGCGTTGCCGTCGCGCAGCTCGGTCAGTGCCACCAGCAGCGCCGAAAGCTCGTCCGCCCGCAGCAGGTTGGGGTCGTCGGCGATCTTCATCGTTCATCCTTCCCTTCAGCACAGCAGCCCCGGCGCGCTGATACGCGCCGGGGCTGGGTATTCCTGGAGCGGGTGCAGCGCCTACTGGGTCGTCACCCCCGCCAGATCCAGCAGGCCCTGCAGCGGGATGTGAACCCACGCCGGCCGGTTATCCAGCTCATAGCGTAATTCGTAGAGCGCCTTCTCCAGCTCGTACAGCGCCAGCAGCGCCCGGCCGGGTCCGGCGGTTTCCACCAGCTCCGCCGAGCGTGCCACCTCGTCGTAGCCCTTGAGGAAGTTCTCTCGCGAGAGCTCCTGCCAGCGCCGCGCCATCGGCGCCATCGCCTGGTGCTCGGCATCGGTGGTGGCGGCCGTGCGCAACGCCGACAGCGCCGCGTAGTCGAAGGAGCGCAGCATGCCGGCCACGTCGCGCAGCGGCGAGCGCTTGGCGCGGCGCTCGGCCAGGCTGCGGCCGGGCTCGCCCTCGAAGTCGATGATGACGAAGTCGTTCTTCGTCACCAGGACCTGGCCGAGGTGGTAGTCGCCATGATGCCGGCTCTTGAGCGCCAGCGGCGGCACCGCCGGCGATGCCAGATGGCGCTGCAGGCCTTCCTGGTGCCGCAGCAGCGAGCGCGCCAGCGGCTGGGCCGCGGCGGGCAGCTGCGGCAGCCGCTCCTGCAGCTGGGCCATGGTCCGGCCCAGGTCCTCGCGCACGCGCTCCAGGTCCGTGCGCAGGTCGTCCTCGCTCAGCGGCTCGGGGTCGAAGGCGATGTTGCCCGTGCGCAGCGCGAAGGCCTGGTGCAGCTCGGCCGTGCGCCGGCCCAGCGTCTGCACCCGCTGCTCGAACGCGGCGTGCTCGTCCGGCGACTCCGGCTCGGCCTGCCGCATCTCCATGTGGCGGCGCAGGTACTCGGTGCCCAGCGCCCAGCCGTCGCCCTGGTTGGCGACGAAGCCCTGCAGCACCGCCAGCGTCACCGGCGTGCCGTCCTCGCTGACGTACTCCAGCGAGCCGGCCAGCGGCGCGCAGTGCGGGAAGTGCGCCACCTCGGTGAGGAAGCGCGTGACCTCCAGCTCCGGGTTGTGCCCGGGGCGCAGGCGGCGGATGCCCTTGAGCAGCAGGTGCTCGCCGATCTGCACGATGGTGTTGCTGCTCTGCGCCTGCGGCCGCCCGATGGGCAGCGTGGGCAGCTCGCCGGTGTCGGCAAAGGCCTTGAGCAGCGAGCTGCCCAGGAAGGTCATGCGGCCCTTGTGGGTGGGCAGCGTCGTGTCCTCGGCCATGGTGGCCAGCACCGAGCGCACGAAGCGCTCGTCGCCGAAGGCGTCGCCCAGCACGCCCACCTGCGCCTGCTGGCGGATGCGCGCCACGGCGTTGACGGCCAGCAGCCGGGTGCGCTCCTCGTCGCGCTCCTCATAGGACAGCGACAGCGGCACGAAGTAGTGCGCCGGCTCCGACAGCCCCTGCAGCTCCAGCAGCGGGATCATCCAGGACTCGTCCTCGCGCTGCCACAGCCAGTGGTCCAGCAGCACGGCGCGCGCGATGTGCTCGCCCTTGCTGGCGTACCAGCGCTGGCCCTCGATGAAGCGCGGCAGCAGCTCGGTTTCGAACTGGTTGCGCGTGCGCGTGGCCAGCGCCGCGCGCCACGGCGACACCTGCTCGGGAAACAGGCTCTGCCAGCCGGCCGACAGCACCAGCACCGGCAGCTCCTCGGCGGGCAGCAGCTCGGTGTGCCACGCCGGGGCCTCCACGTCCGCACTCAGCCGGAACCAGTAGAAGCCGTGCGCGGCCAGGGTCAGCAAGTAGGGCAGCTCGCCCACGGGCGGGAAGGTGGTGCGGCCCATCATCTCCACCGGCACGCGGCCCCTGAAGGCCGAGAGGTCCAGCTCCACCGGCTGCGCCGTGCGCGCGAGGTTGGCCACGCACAGGATCACGTCGTCGTCGTACTCGCGCAGGTAGGCCAGCACCTTGCGGTTGCCGGGCTTGAGGAAGCGCAGCGAGCCGCGGCCGAAGGCGTGGGTGGACTGGCGCACCGCCAGCAGCCGGCGCATCCAGTGCAGCAGCGAGGACGGGTCGCGCTGCTGCGACTCGACGTTGACGGCCTGGTAGCCGTAGATCGCGTCCATGATCGGCGGCAGGTACAGCCGCTGCGGGTCGGCGCGGCTGAAGCCGGCGTTGCGGTCCGGGCTCCACTGCATGGGCGTGCGCACGCCGTTGCGGTCGCCGATGTAGACGTTGTCGCCCATGCCCAGCTCGTCGCCGTAGTACACGATGGGGCTGCCCGGCATGGAGAACAGCAGGCTGTTCATCAGCTGGAGGCGGTCGATGTCGTTGTCCAGCAGCGTCGCCAGGCGGCGGCGGATGCCCAGGTTGATGCGCGCCTGCTTGTCCGCGGCGTAGGTGCTGTACATGTAGTCGCGCTCGCGGCTGGTCACCATCTCCAGCGTGAGCTCGTCATGGTTGCGCAGGAAAATGACCCACTGGCAGTTGGTCGGGATCTCCGGCGTCTGGCCCATGATCTCCACCACCGGGAAGCGGTCCTCCTGCGCGATGGCCATGTACATGCGCGGCATCAGCGGGAAGTGGTAGCAGGCATGGCACTCGTCGCCGTCGCCGAAGTATTCGCGCACGTCCTCGGGCCACTGGTTGGCCTCGGCCAGCAGGAAGCGCCCGCCGTACTCGGCGTCCAGCGCCGCGCGCAGCCGCTTGATGATGTCGTGCGTCTCGGGCAGGTTCTCGTTGTTGGTGCCCTCGCGCTCGACCAGGTACGGAATGGCGTCGAGCCGGAAGCCGTCCACGCCCATGTCCAGCCAGAAGCGCATGACGTCGAGCACCGCCTCCATCACCTGCGGGTTGTCGAAGTTCAGGTCCGGCTGGTGGCTGAAGAAGCGGTGCCAGAAGTACGCATTGGCCACCGGGTCCCAGGTCCAGTTCGAGACCTCGGTGTCGGTGAAGATGATGCGCGTGCCCTGGTACTTCTGGTTGGTGTCGCTCCAGACGTAGAAGTCGCGCTCGGCCGAGCCCGGCGGCGCGCGGCGCGCGCGCTGGAACCAGGGGTGCTGGTCCGAGGTGTGGTTGATCACCAGCTCCGTGATCACGCGCAGGCCCCGCTCGTGCGCCGCGTCGAGCATGCGCTTGAAATCGTCGATGGTGCCGTAGGACGGGTGGATGGCCTTGTACTCGGCGATGTCGTAACCATCGTCGCGCAGCGGCGAGGGGTAGAACGGCATCAGCCAGATGGTGTTGACGCCCAGGTCCTTGACGTAGTCCAGCCGCGCCGTGACGCCGTTGAAGTCGCCCACGCCATCGTCGTTGGAGTCGAAGAAGGCCTTGACGTTGAGCTGATAGATGACCGCGTCCTTGTACCAGAGGGCCTCGTCTCCGACGGGGGCCTCCTGCGCAAGGAGCTCGGGAGTGGTGGAGAGACGGCGTGCGTCCATGTGGGGTTCAACCCTCGAAGGTGAAGAAGTCGCGCTCGCTGCGGCGCTGCGGGCGCACGATGAAGATGTGCGCCGGGGTGTGGTTGGGATCGAGCTGCACGAAGTTGCGCCCGTTGCGCCAGGTGAAGCGCTGCTGGCTCAGCAGGTCGTGCACGGTGTAGTCGGTGTCGGGCTCGATGCCCAGCGCCTGCAGGTTCACGTCCACGATGCCCGCCTGCACGTTGTGCGGGTCCAGGTTGACCACGGTGAGCACGGTGTTGCGCCCGTCGGGCGTGCGCTTGGCGTAGGCCAGCAGGTGCTCGTTGTCGATGGGCAGGAACAGCAGAGAGCGGTTGTCGTGCAGCGCCGCGTTCTCGCGCCGGATGCGGTTGACCAGCCCGATGAACCACTGCAGCGAGTCCTCGCGTTCCAGGTCCCAGTGGCGCAGCTGGTACTTCTCGGAGTCCAGGTACTCCTCGCTGCCGGGCTTGACCGGGCGGTTCTCCAGCAGCTCGTAGGCCGGGCCGTAGATGCCGTAGCTGGAGCACAGCGTCGCGGCCAGCACCAGGCGCTGCATGAACACCGAGCGCGGCGCATGGTGCAGCTGCTCGTTGAGGATGTCGGGCGTGTTGGGCCAGACGTTGGGCCGGAAGTAGTGGTAGCCCGGCCCGTGCGCGAGCTCGGTGAAGTACTCGATGAGCTCGCTCTTGGTGTTGCGCCAGGTGAAGTAGGTGTAGGACTGGCTGTAGCCCAGCTTGGCCAGCCGGTGCATGACCTTCGGGCGCGTGAAGGCCTCGGCCAGGAAGATCACTTCCGGGTGCTCGCGCGTGATCTCGGCGATGCACCACTCCCAGAACGCGAAGCTCTTGGTGTGCGGGTTGTCCACGCGGAAGATGGTCACGCCGCGGGCTATCCAGAAGTCGAAGATGCTCTTGAGCTCCTGCCACAGCGCGCGCCAGTCCTCGGTCTCGAAGTTGAAGGGATAGATGTCCTGGTACTTCTTGGGCGGGTTCTCGGCGTACTGCACCGTGCCGTCCGGACGCCAGCGGAACCACTGCGGGTGCTCCTTGACGTAGGGATGGTCCGGCGCGCACTGCAGCGCGATGTCCAGCGCGATCTCGATGCCCAGCTGTTTCGCGGCCTGCACCAGCTCGGCAAAGTCCTGTTCGGTGCCGAGCTGAGGGTGGATGCTCTTGTGGCCGCCCTCCGCCGCGCCGATGGCCCAGGGGCTGCCCACGTCCTCCGGCCCGGCCTCCAGCGTGTTGTTGGGGCCCTTGCGCTTCTCGCGACCGATGGGGTGGATGGGCGGGAAATACAGCACGTCGAAACCCATCGAGGCCACGTAGGGCAGGCGCTTGCGCACGTCCCTGAAGCTGCCGTGGCGACCGGGCTCGTCCGAGGCCGAGCGCGGAAAGAGCTCGTACCAGGTCGAGAAACGCGCCCTGAGCCGGTCGGCGAACAGCGGCCGCTCGGGAAACTCCGCCACGAACCGCTTGTCCGGGTACTCGTCGGCCAGGGCGTTGAGCCGCTCGTCCAGCGCCAGCTCCCTGAGCGCTTCGGGGTCGGCGCTGTCGGCCTCCTGGCGCAGTTGCCCGGCCCAGCTGCGCAGCGCCTGCGCGTCGCCGGTGGTGGAGGCCTCGCCGCCTTCGGCGCGCGCGGCGGCGCCCTCGATCAGCTCGGCGCCGACCTTGGCGGCGATGCGGATGTCGGCCTCGTCCACGCGGCGGTTGAAATCGTGGCGCCAGGAGCGCAGCCCATCGACCCAGGCCGTGACGCTGAAGACATAGCGTCCCGGCGTCGGGAAGCACACCTGCGCGTGCCACTCGTCGTTGTGGCCCTGCGTCATCTCGACCTGGTGCACCGCGGTCGTGTCGCCGTCGGCGCACCAGTGCAGCCGCACGCGCAGCCGGTCATGGCCGTCGGTGAAGGCATGCGCCGTGATCGTGGTGGGCTCGCCGGCGATGCACTTGCCGGCGAAGCGCCCGCCGTCCACCTGCGGCACCACGGCGTCGATGATCACGCGCACGCGCCCGTCCAGCGGCGGCGGCACCGAGGCCACGCCGGCCTCGGCCGGAGGCAGCAGGGCCTCGCCCGGTGCCGTTGCCTCCGCCGACCCGTCCATCACCCGTTTGCCCTGGGCCTGTCGAAGGGCCGGCGCTGGCCCGGGGGCTTCGAGGGGCCTGTCCTGAGCCTGGTCGGAGGGCTCAGCCCGAACGGAGGCTGGTGCGCTTGGAGACGTTGCCGTCGTTGCCGGTGTCTTGCGTGCCCGCGTCTTCTTGGCCGGCGCGGGCGCGCTCAGCTCGCCCGCGGACAGCGGTGCCGCGGCCAGGCTGGCCGCGGTCTTGCGCGGCGCCGCGCGCTTGCGCGCCGGCTTGGTGTCGGCTTCAGGATTGTGGAGGGGCGTCGATGGTGTTTTGGCCATAACTCTCGTGCTGCAGGACGATGACCGCCAGCGGCGGCAGCACGACGCGGATCGAATGCAGCAGCCCATGCGCGGGCAGGGGCCGGGACTCGATGCGTCCCAGGTTGCCCCAGCCCGAGCCGCCGTAGACCTCCGCGTCGGTGTTGAGCAATTCGCGCCAGGTGCCGCGCGCGGGCACGCCCAGCAGCACGTTCTCGCGCGGCACGGGCGTGAAGTTGCAGGCCACCAGCAGCGGCTTGGCGCCGCGGGTGGCCGGGCGGCGCAGGAAGGCCAGCAGCGTGCGCTCGGCGTCCTGCGCCTCCAGCCACTGGAAGCCTTCCCAGCCGAAATCGAGCTCGTGCAGCGCGGGCTCGGTGCGCAGCAGCCGGTTGAGGTCGGCCACCAGGCGCTGCACGCCGGCATGCAGCGGTTGCTGGGTCAGGCCCCAGTCCAGCTCGCCCTCGTGCGTCCACTCGCGCCACTGGCCGAACTCGCCGCCCATGAACAGCAGCTTCTTGCCCGGGTGCGTCCACATCCAGGCCAGCAGCGTGCGCAGGTTGGCGAAGCGCTGCCAGTCGTCGCCGGGCATCTTGCGGATCAGCGAGCCCTTGCCATACACGACCTCGTCATGCGAGAGCGGCAGCACGAAGTTCTCGCTGAAGGCGTAGACCAGCGAAAAACTGAGCTTGCCCAGGTGGTAGCGCCGGTGCACCGGGTCTTCCTGCATGAAGGCCAGGGTGTCGTGCATCCAGCCCATGTTCCACTTCATGCCGAAGCCCAGGCCGCCCATGGCGGTCGGGCGCGACACCATGGGCCAGGCGGTGGATTCCTCGGCAATGGTCTGCGTGTCGGGGAACTCGCGGTACACCGCCTCGTTGAGCCGGCGCAGGAAGGCGATGGCCTCCAGGTTCTCGTGGCCGCCGTATTGATTGGGAATCCACTCGCCGTCGCGGCGCGCGTAGTCCAGGTACAGCATCGAGGCCACGGCGTCCACGCGCAGCGCGTCGATGTGGTAGCGGTCCAGCCAGAACAGGGCCGAGCTGATCAGGAAGCTCGAAACCTCGCCGCGGCCGTAGTTGAAGATGCTGGAGTTCCACTCCGGGTGGAAGCCCTGGCGCGGGTCGGCATGCTCGTACAGGTGCGTGCCGTCGAAGAACTGCAGGCCGTGCGCATCGGTGGGGAAGTGCGAGGGCACCCAGTCCAGGATCACGCCGATGCCCAGCTCGTGCAGGTGGTCCACGAAGTACATGAAGTCCTGCGGCGAGCCATAGCGCGCCGTGGGCGCGAAGTAGCCCGTGGTCTGGTAGCCCCACGATCCATAGAAGGGGTGTTCCGTGACGGGCATCAGCTCCACATGCGTGAAGCCGAGCTGCTGCACGTACTCGCCCAGCGCGCGGGCCAGCTCGCGCCAGCCCATGGGCACGCCGTCGGGGCGGCGCCAGGAGCCGGCGTGCACCTCGTAGACGGCAATCGGCGCATTGAGCGCGTTGCGCCGGCCGCGCTCCCGCATCCAGGCCTGGTCGCGCCACTGGTACTCCAGCCGGGCAATGCGCGAGGAGGTGTCCGGCGGCAGCTCCGTCTGCAGCGCCATCGGATCAGCCTTGTCCACCACGTGGCCGTCGCGGCCGAGGATGCGGTACTTGTAGCGCTGGCCCAGGTGCGCGATGCCGATGGACACCTGCCACACGCCGCTGTCGTCGTGCTGCGTCATCGGGTCGGCCTCCGGGTTCCAGCCGTTCCAGTCGCCGATGACGCTCACGCGCTGCGCGTTGGGCGCCCACACCGCGAAGTGCACCACGCCCTGCGCGTCCATGTGCGCGCCCAGGTGCTGGTACAGCCGGGCGTGCGTGCCCTCGCGGAAGAGGTAGCGGTCCTGCTCACCCCACATGGCGCCACGCTCCCGGCCCTTTTTTGCGGCCAATCGTTCCGGTCGAAAGGCGCGGCGGCAGCGTGCAGCGGCCGGCACCGCGGGAAGAAGGGTCTTTGGGGTGGAAAGGCGGCATGGCGGTCAGAAGGTGCGCGGGTTTTGGCGCCGCCTTGCCGCAATGCGCGTGCCTGCGCCGAAGCGAAGGCGTTACTAAATGCTCATGTCGGGCGCGGGAAAGGAATGGCCCGCCGATGACGCGTGGCGCTCGGGAAGCGGCTCGCGGATCTCCCGGAAATCAGGCTTTATCAGCCTGCCCCTCCCGCGCCTGCGCCAGCAGCCACTCCCGCAGCGCCGCCACCGCTGGTCGGGCCGCGCTGCGCTCGGCCGTGACCAGCCGGTAGGCGAAGGGCGAGGGAATGGACAGCGCGAAGGGCGCCACCAGCTTGCCGGCGGCCAGTTGCGGCGCCACCAGCTCGCGCGCCACCAGCGTGACGCCCTGGCCCGCCAGCGCCGCCTCGATCGCCAGCACGGCGTTGGAGAAGCGCCGCTGGCGGGCGCCGGCCGGGCCGCGCACGCCGGCGGCCTGCAGCCATTGCGGCCAGCCAAAGCCCAAGGGCCCGCCGACGCCGGCCAGGGTCTCGTCGTGGATCAGCGTGGCCCGGCACAGGTCCGACGGTTCGCGCAGCGAGGCCGCCAACGCCGGGGCGCACACCGGCAGGAAATGCGGCGTGAATAGGGTGTCCACGCGCCAGCCGGGATAGTCGCCGCTGCCGTAGAGGATGGCTCCATGCGCCGCCGCGTCATCCGCATGCGCGCGCAGCGCCTCCAGCGCGGCGGCCTCGCCGCGCCGGTCCACCGCGTCCGGGCTGCTGGACAGCCGCAGCGCGATGCCCGGGTGGCGTTCACAAAAATCGTCCAGGCGCGGCACCAGCCAATGGCTGGCGAAGGAGGGCGGCGCGGCCAGCTCCAGCGTGGCGGCCACCGGCGCGCGCACCCGCTCCACCGCGGCGGCCAGGCAACCGAAAGCCTCGCTCACGCCCGGCAGCAGCGCCGCGCCGGCATCGCTCAGGCGCAGCGCCCGCGTCAGGCGCTGGAACAGCGCCACGCCCAGCGCCTCCTCCAGCGCCTTGATCTGCTGGCTCACCGCCGCCGGCGTCACGTGCAGCTCCTGCGCCGCCTTGGTGAAGCTCAGGTGTCGGGCCGCAACCTCGAAGGTGCGCAGCAGGTGCAGGGGCGGAAGGCGGATGGGTGAAGCCATGCGTAAGTGTTACTTAATCGTTGCCTCACAAAAGCTCGTTTGTGGCCGTGCAGGGCGTTACCTACAGTCACACCAAGCGCATCCCGCGCTTCCTCAGCCACTCCCAGCCGTCACGAGCACGCATCAACCATGAGCGAGTCCAGCCGCGTCCTGAACCCGATCCTCCGCCAGCGCCTGATGTCCGCCGCCGAGGCGGCGGCCCTGATCCGGCCCGGCGACAACGTGGGCATGAGCGGCTTCACCGGCTCCGGCCATCCCAAGGCCGTGCCCTCGGCGCTGGCGCGCCAGATCGAGCATGCGCACCGCTGCGGCGAGCGCTTCAAGGTGGGGGTGTGGACCGGCGCCTCGACCGCGCCCGAGCTTGACGCCGCGCTGGCGCAGGTGGACGGCATTGAGCTGCGCCTGCCCTACCAGTCCGATCCGGTGTGCCGCGAGCGCATCAACGCCGGGCGCATGGAGTACCTGGACATCCACCTCTCGCACGTGGCGCAGTTCGTGTGGTCGGGCTTCCTGGGCCACCTCGACGTCGCGGTGGTGGAGGTGGCGGGCATCCTGGAGGACGGGCGCCTCATCCCGGCCGCCTCCATCGGCAACAACAAGACCTGGCTGGACCAGGCCGACCGCATCATCCTGGAGGTCAACGGCGCGCTGCATCCGGGCCTGGAGGGCATGCACGACATCTACTACGGCACCAACCTGCCGCCGCAGCGCCAGCCCATCCCGCTGACGCGCCCCGACGACCGCATCGGCGAGCCCTACTTCCGCTGCGACCTGGACAAGGTCGTGGCCGTGGTCGAGACCCACGGCCCGGACCGCGACACCCGCTTCACCCCGCCGGACGAGGCCTCGCGCCGCATCGCCGGGCACATCATCGATTTCCTGCAGCACGAGGTGAAGAAGGGCCGGCTGCCGCGCGAGCTGCTGCCGCTGCAGTCGGGCGTGGGCAACATCGCCAACGCCGTGATGGCCGGGCTGCAGGACGCGCCCTTCGAGAACCTCACCGCCTACACCGAGGTGCTGCAGGACGGCATGCTGGCGCTGCTGCGCTCGGGCAAGCTGCGCTCGGCCTCGGCCACCGCGCTGTCGCTGAGTTCCGATGCGCTCAAGGAGTTCCAGCGGGACCTGGACTTCTACCGCAGCCGCATCGTGCTGCGCCCGCAGGAGATCTCGAACCATCCCGAGCTGGTGCGCCGCCTGGGCGTGATCGCCATGAACGGGATGATCGAGGCCGACATCTACGGCAACGTCAATTCCACGCACGTGCTGGGCACGCGGATCATGAACGGCATCGGCGGCTCGGGCGACTTCGCGCGCAACGCCTGGCTGTCCATCTTCATGACACCCTCCACGGCCAAGAACGGCGCCATCTCCTGCATCGTGCCCATGGCCTCGCACGTGGACCACACCGAGCACGACGTGCAGGTGCTCGTCACCGAGCAGGGCCTGGCCGACCTGCGCGGGCTCTCGCCCAAGCAGCGCTCGCACGCCGTCATCGAGAACTGCGCGCATCCCGACTTCAAGCCGCTGCTGCGCGACTACGTGCGCCGCGCGCTGGAGGGCGGCTCCGGCCGCCACACGCCGCACCTGCTGCGCGAGGCCTTCGACTGGCACCTGCAGGTCCAGGCCGGCGGGCGCATGGGCGATCCGAAGACGCGGACGGCCTGAGCGGCGCCGGGCTGCCCGGTAGATTCGCTGCTCCTCCACGGTGCCGGCATGGGGCCTGCCGGCATGCGGGACACCCGTGTCCCTTCGGCCTCGCCCCTGAACAACAAGAAATGAGCCCCGCATGATCGTCCGCCCGCGTCCGAGCTGGGTCGGATTGCTGTTTGCCCGCCGCGGCTCGCTGATGCCGCGCATCGCCGGGCAGCTGTTCCTGGTCTTCGCGCTGTCCTGCGCCGTCGTGGTGGCGCACGGCACGCTCTTCAAGTGGAAGGTCACGCTCACGGCCGCGCCCTTCTCGCTCATGGGCGTGGCGCTGGCCATCTTCCTGGGCTTTCGCATCAACGCCAGCTACGACCGCTACTGGGAGGCGCGCAAGCTCTGGGGCGGGGTGCTGATCGAGACGCGCAACCTCGCGCGCCAGGCGCTCACGCTGCTCGGCCCGGCTTCGCCGGCGCCGGCCGGCACGTCCGCGCCGGCCATCGGCGCGGACGTGCGCGAGTTCGTGCTGGCGCTGGCGGGCTTTGCCGCCTCGATGCGCAACCAGCTGCGCGCGCAGCCGGCCGATGCCGGCCTGTCCGGGCTGCTGGCGCCCGAGCTGCTGCAGCGCCTGCCCGGGCTGCGCCATGCGCCGCAGGGCGTGGGGCTGTGGCTGGGGCAGCGCATGCAGGCTTGGCGCACGCAGGGCCGGCTGCCGCCGGAGCTGGCGCGGGTGATGGAGGAATCGCTGGACCGGCTCATGGGCCTGCTGGGCGGCTGCGAGCGCATCGCCAACACGCCGCTGCCCTTCACCTACTCGGTGATCCTGCACCGCAGTGCCTACTGCTACTGCATGCTGCTGCCCTTCGGGCTGGTCGATTCCATCGGCTGGATGACGCCGCTGGTGGTGGGCTTCGTCTCCTACACCTTCTTCGCGCTGGAGTCGCTCAGCGACGAGATCGAGGAGCCCTTCGGCATGCAGCCCAACGACCTGGCGCTGGACGCCATGGTGGTGGGCATCGAGTCCAGCCTGCGCGAGCTGCTGGGCGAGACGCCGCCGCCGCTGCTGCAGCCCGACGACCAGTTCCTGCTGCGCTGAGGCCGGACGCCGCCGCGGCGTCCGGCCTCGGGCACCGGCCTTGCCGATCCTTTCATCGACAACGCATTGAAAGGACGGACTGCCATGGCCACTGCCAACCCCAACGATTCCAGCGGCGACGCCGGCGTGCCCGAACGCCACCCGGCCGGCTCTGACGAGGTGGGCCAGCTCAATCCGGTGACGCCCGACGCCGTCTCGCCCGAGGTGCGCACCGACGGCGACGGCCCGGTGCTGGGCGGCGGCAGCCGCGACACCGGGGCCGGCACGGTCGGCGGGCGCGACTCCAGCGGCCCCGGCGGGCGCGAGCCGCTGCGCCGCCCCGGCGTTGACGAAGTGCGCGGCGCCGTGGGCAGCGACCAGGGCGACTGAGCGTTCCCGTCCCCGTTCCCTTTTCCATTCCTTTCCCGCCGCCGGCCGCCCGCTTCCCTGCGGGTGGCTGCGCCCCGGCGCCGCGCCGCCTGTTGGCTCGATGCCGACACACGCACGCTGCGCTTGCCCAAGCCCCCGGGCTTGAGGATGATGGTGTCAACGTGTGACAAGCATCACGCGCAGGGCCCGGCAGCAGCCGGGAAGTTCGATGCCGGGGGAGGACACGCCGGCATCGTCGCGGCCGGCAGGCTGGGCCGGCCATGACACCAGATCCAGGTTTGATGGGGGAGGGGATCATGAATTTCCGCATTCCGGCCGCGTGGGCTTCGCTGTCGCTGTATTTGGCCGCCACGGGTCTGCTCGCTTTGGGCGATGCCCGGGCGGCGGACCAGGTCGTGGGCGAATATGAAAGCCTGCTTGAAACCGCCGGAGCCAAGCGCAGGGAGGCAGAAAAGCTCGCCGTGAACGGGCCCTGCAAGACGGCTGACCAATGCGCGGTGCTGAATTTCGAGGGCCTGGGCCAGTGCACCGGCATTTCGCACAAGGAATATTCCCTGGTATCGGCCACGGCCGGCGCGGCCCGAACCGCCGCCGCCGACTACAACCGCCTGGCGCAACAGGCCCGTGCCATGCTGCCCGCCAGCACGGCAACGTCCTCGTGCAATCCTTCAGGCCAGCTCTGGGCGGTGCAATGCGTGGCCAGCAAATGCGTGCGTTCGGAGCAGGGCTTCTGGCCCACCGAAACCGCCAAGAAAGGCCGGTGAATCGGCTCATATATCGGCCTGCCAGGGTATTCAAATATCAAAAAAATAAGGGAGGGAGTTCCATGAAATTGCGTCTGTTCCTGGGCATGCTGACGCTGTCACTGCTCGCCGCCTGCGGCGGTGGCGGTTCGGACAGCCCGGTGGTGGCGGGAGCCAGCACCGGCGGCACGCCGGCTTCCAGCGCCTCCAGCCCGGCCGTCAGTGCTTCCGCGCCGTCCGCCACGGCGTCCAGCCCGGTGGCCGGCGCCCCCGTGCCGAGCCTGTACGACAGGCTGGTGGACGCGGCCGAAGCCAAGCGCAAGGAAGTCGAGGCCCTGGCGGTGGACGGTCCTTGCGAAACCGACAACCAGTGCGGGACCTTGATTCTCGAGCCCACCTATATCGGCCCGATGTCCAAGGCGCAGGAAATCGACTATTCACTGGTTTCGTCCACCGCCCTGGCGGCCAGTGTGGCGGCTGATCAATACAACGATCTGGCCCGTCAGGCCGTTGCGGTTCAGCCCCCCGATAACTCGATGTGCGCATGTACGACATGGGGCCTGCCGACAGCGCTTCGCTGCATTTCCAGGAAATGCGTGCGTCTCTACGGATGGGATGCCATGAATTTGCCCAGTCCGACGCTGGAGTAAGAACAGGGCGCCATGAGGCTTTCGACCATTCTGATCCGCTTATCCCGAAGTATCGAAGGATAAGCAGGTCCGCTGGCATGGCCGGCGCTGAAGCTCGATGAATGGGCCGGCCGGGATATTTGCAGGCCGGCCCGCCACGCAAACCGGTTATTCCGGATCGTCTTCCTCGCTCAGCCACTTCTCGGCCAGGGCGTGGCGCAGGATGTCGGTGCGGCTGCGCAGCTGCAGCTTGTCCAGCGCGCCGGCCTTGTAGAACTCCACGGTCTTGACGCTGATGCCCAGTTGCGTCGCGACCTCCTTGTTGCTCTTGCCCCAGGCGATGAGGCGCAGCACCTGCTCCTCGCGCTCGCTCAGCGCCGGGCGCTTGCGTCCGCCGCTGTCCTGTCCAGGCTGGCGGATCATGCGCGCCACCAGCGCGCCGGCCAGGCTCGGGTCCACGTAGGTGCCGCCGCCGGCCACGGTGCGGATCGCGCCGATCAGCGCGTCTCCCGCGGCGCGCTTGACCACGTAGCCCGCGGCGCCGGCGCGCAGCATGCGGCGCAGGTAGCCCTGGTCGGCATGGCGCGTGAGCGCCAGCACGTGCACCTCCGGACAGTTGGCGTGGATCTGCTCCGCGGCCTCCGCGCCGCCCACGTCCGGCATGGACACGTCCAGCACCGCCACGTCGGGTTTGAGTTTCTGCGCCATCGCCACGGCCTCGCGGCCGCTGCGCGCCTGGCCCACCACTTCCATGTCGGGCTGCGTGGACACCAGCATCGCCAGGCCCTCGCGCAGCACCGCATGGTCGTCCGCCAGCAGCACGCGCCAGCGGTGATTCGTGCCTTCGACCACATGCATGTCAATCCTCCTCGGTACTCAACGGGATGCTCAGGTACACCGTGGTGCCCCGGCCCGGTTCGGTTTCCACTTCCAGCCGGCCGCCGGCCAGCCGGGCGCGTTCAGCCATGCCGCGCAGGCCCAGCCGCTGCCCCGGCGGCGCGGCCACCGGATGCCACAGCTCGGCCTCCATGCCGCGGCCGTCATCCTCCACGATGGCGCGCAGCTCGCCGTCGCGGTGTTCCACGATCAGCCCCACGCGCGTCGCGGCGGCGTGCTTGCGCACGTTGTTCAGCGCCTCCTGCACCACGCGGTACACGGTGATCTCCTGCGCGGCGCCGAAGCGCTGGCCGCGCAGACCGCGGGTGTGGATGTCCACCGGCACGCCGCTGTCCTCGGCCCAGGCGCCGGCCAGCTCGCGCAGCGCCTCGTTCAGGCCGAGGTCGTCGAGCACGGCCGGGCGCAGCTCGTAGGACAGGCGGTCCACGTCCCCGTCCAGCCGCCGCGTCACCTCGCGCAGTTGCGCCAGGCGCTCGCGCAGCGCCGCCGGCAGCGCCGGATCTTCCTGCACCGCCTTCAGGCCCAGCGTCAGCGCCGTGAGGTGCTGGCCCAGCGAGTCGTGCAGCTCGCGCGCGAGGCGGCGGCGCTCCTCTTCCTCGGTGTTGACGAGCTGGCCCAGCAGCTCGCGCACCTGGGCCTCGGTGGCGCGGCGCTCCACCACCTCGTTGGCCAGCTGCGTGTTGGCCAGCGCCAGCTCGGCCGTGCGCTCCTGCACGCGCGCTTCCAGCGCGTCATGCGCCTGGCGCAGCGCCGCCTCGTCCTGCTTGCGCGCGCTGACGTCGGCCAGCGTGCCCACCATGCGCAGCGGCTGGCCGGCGGCGTCGCACACGGTGCGGGCATGGTTGGCCACCCAGCGCTGCGTGCCGTCGGGCCGCAGCAGCCGGTACTCGGCATGGAAGGTCCCGCCACGGCGCGCCGCCTCGTCGAGCGCCCAGATCATTTCCACGTCTTCCGGGTGCACCAGCCGGCGCCAGCAGTCGGCGTCGCGCTCCAGCTCCCGGCGCGTGAGGCCGGTGATCTCCAGCACCTCGTCGGAGGCCCACAGCGCGCCGGTGGCGAAACTCCACTCCCACAGGCCCAGGTGCGCCGCCGACAGCGCCAGCTCCAGCCGCTCGCGGTTCTGCGCCAGCGCCTGTTCCACGCGGCGGCGCTCGCTGATGTCCATGGCCACGGCCAGCGTGCGCGCGGGCTGGCCGCCCTCGTCGCGCATCAGGTTCACCGACATCAGCACCCAGACCGTGGCGCCGTCGGGGCGCAGGAAGCGCTTTTCCAGGCGCAGGTTGTGCCGCTCGCCGCTCGCCATGCGCTGGAAGCCGTCCCAGTTGCGCTCGCGGTCCTCGGGGTGCGTGAAGTCCAGGAAGCTGCGGCCGACCAGCTCCTCCTCGGTGCGGCCCAGCATGGCGGCCAGCTCGCGGTTCACGCGCAGCAGCCGCCCGGTGGCCGGGTCGGCCTGCGCCAAGCCCATGCCATCCAGCTCGAACAGCGCCTGCAGCGTGGCGCGCTCGACCTCGAGCTCGGGAAAGAGTGCGCTGCTCATGCCGCTCCTTCAGGCCGCCAGCTCCGCCGTCGCGGCGCAAGGAATGCGCAGCCAGCCGATGCCGGGCCCGGCCACGTAGGGCGCATCACACCGGTAGGCATGCACGCAGTCCCTGCCCAGTGCCTGCGCCTGCTGCCACAGCCACCGGCCCTCGGCCCGCAGCGTGCGTTGCAGCTGGAGCGCGCGGCGGCCTTGCAGCGGCAGCCGGTGCAGCAGCTGGCGGCGCTCCAGCCAGGGCAGGGCGCGCACGTCCCGCCCCTCCCACACCAGCAGGTCGCGCAGGCACAGCACCACCGCGCTGGTGCCCGGTCGCCGGCCGGGATGCAAGGCGCGTTCATGCAGGCGCTGCGGATCGGGACGGCTGGCGGCGTCGAGCACGCAGATCTCACCCTCCGCCACCAGGCGGCCCGGCACGCGCAGCCCGCCCAGGGCCCGCACCACTTCCGGAAACCAGCGCGTGCTGTCCACGCCGCGGCGGCTGCGCAGCCGGGCGCCGCACGCGCCTGCACCGGCCTCGGCTCCAAGCTCGGCCAGCATGCGGTGGCCGGACAGGGGCATTGCGAAGGCCCAGGCGGCACTGTTGAACGGCGCCGTGCCGATGCCGGGTTCCATCAGTTGCAGGGTGTCCAGCGGCGGCCCGGGCGGGCAGGAGGCAAGGGGCATGGGCAACAAGCTCGTGTGTCTTGGGTTGCGGGCATCCCTTGTGCCCGCCCGTTCAGCCCTGCTGCGGCGGCAGCACGTCGCGCAGCGTGGCCAGCAGCTTGTCCAGCGTCACCGGCTTGCGCAGGTGCGCGGCGAAGCCCGCAGCGATGGCGCGGCGCGCGTCGCCGGGCCGGCCCACGCCGGTGAGCGCGATCACCGGCAGCGCCTTCAGCGCCGGGTTCTGGCGCAGGGCCTGCAGCAATTGCAGCCCGTCCGTGCCGCGCAGCACCAGGTCCGTGACCAAGAGGTCCGGCACCCGCTGCTGCACCAGCTCCAGCGCCTCAGCCGCGGTGCAGGCGGCCTGCACGCTGGCGCCTTCGAGCTCCAGCAGCTGGCGCAGCAGCTCCAGCGCCTGCGCATCGTCGTCCACCAGCAGCACGTGCCGTCCGCGCAGCGAGCCGCTGGCCGCGCCGGCGTGGCCTTGGTCCAGCGGCGCCTGCCCGGCCAGCGGCAGCCGCACGCTGAAGCAGGACCCGTGGTCCAGCCCGGCCGACTCGGCCCGCACCTGGCCGCCATGCCCTTGCACCAGGCTGCGCACCAGCGCCAGCCCGATGCCCAGGCCGCCGCGGCGCCGCGTGCCCGGCTCGGCCTGCTTGAACATGTCGAACACCTGCGGCAGCGCCTCGGGCGCGATGCCGCGCCCGGTGTCGCGCACCTGCAGCTCGGCCTGGCCCTGCTCGACGCGCAGCGCCACGCCCACATGGCCGCCCTCGGGCGTGAACTTCAGCGCGTTGGTGAGCAGGTTCCACACCACCTGCTCCATGCGCACCGGGTCGGCGTCGAGCATCACCGGCCCCTCGGGCAGCTCCAGGGCCAGCGTGATGCGCTTGCCCGTGGCCTCCTCCAGCATGGCCTCGGCGATGGTGCGCACCGTGACGCTCCAGTCCATGCCCGTGCGGTGCAGCGCCAGCTTGCCGGTGTGCAGCCGCGAGAGATCGAGCAGGTCCTCGATGATCTGGGCCTGGCTGCGCACCGTGCGCTGGATGGTCTCGGCCGCGCGCACCACCACCGGCAGCGCGCGCGCCTCGGGCATGCGCAGCAGCAGCTCGGCGCTGAGCTGGATCAGGTTCAGCGGGTTCTTGAGCTCGTGCGAGAGCACGGCCATGAACTCGTCCTTGATCTCGTTGGCCGCCTGCGCCTGCGCGCGCCCCGCGGCCGTGCGCTGCAGCAGTGCCTCGCGTTCGGCCTCGGCGCGCTTGCTGCCGGTGAGGTCGCGCGCGATCTTGCCGTAGCCGCGCAGCTCGCCCTTCTCGTACAGCGGCGTGGTGGTGCCGCTGCAGTAGAAACGGCTGCCGTCCTTGCGCAGGTGCCAGCGGTCGTCCTCGCTGCGGCCGGAGTCGCGGGCCTGCGCGCGCTCCTGCTGCGGCATGCCGGCGGCCAGGTCCTCGGGCGTGAACAGCATGTTCATCGACTGCCCCACCGCCTCCTCCGCGCTCCAGCCGAAGACGCGCTCGGCGCCGGGGTTCCAGGTCGTGATGCGGCCCTCGGTGTCGCAAGTGAGGATGGCGTAGTCCTTGGTGCTCTCGGCCAGCAGCCGCATCGTCTCCTCCGCCTCGCGCCGGCCGGTGATGTCGATGAAGGTCAGCACCGCGCCCTCGATGCGGTCCTCCGTGGTGCGGTAAGGCAGCACCCGCGCCAGGTACCAGCGCCCGTCCTGCGTGCGCACCTCGCGCTCGATCAGGCGCAGCGACTGGAAGGCCTCCACCGCGTCGTCGGCGAGGGTCGGGTAGTCCAGCTTGTGGGTGATGTCCAGCAGCGAGCGGCCGACGTCGGTGGGAATGAGGTTGAAGAGCTTGGTGGCGTGGGGCGTGAAGCGCTTGATGCTCATGGCCCGGTCCACGAACACGGTGGCGATGTCGGTGGAGGCGATGAGGTTTTGCAGGTCGTCGTTGATCTTGCCCGTCTCCTCCACCTTGGTCTTGAGCTCGTGGTTGACGGTGATGAGCTCCTCGTTGATCGACTGCAGCTCCTCCTTGGAGGTCTCCAGCTCCTCGGTGGTGGAGCGCAGCTCCTCGTTGATGGCCTGCAGTTCCTCGTTGCTGGCCTTGAGCTCCTCGTTGGAGGTTTCGGACTGCTCGATGGTGGCTTGCAGCTGCTCCTTGACGCGGCGCAGCTCGTCCTCCAGCTGCGCCACCAGCGGGTCGCGTCCCTGCGCGTCGGGCACCTGCGCCTCGCCGGCCATGGAGTCCTCGACCTCGTCGAACAGCACCAGCGACAGCCCGGCGCCGGCGCCGGTCTCCTGCACCGGGCGCACCGTCATCGTCACGTAGCGCGGGCGGCCTTCGCTGCCGAGGTGCACGCGGCGCGCCTCGACGCTCTTGCCCGTGCTGGCGGCCTGGAACAGGGCCGTGCGCAGCTCCAGCCGCAGCTCGGGCTGCACCAGGTCCAGCAGCCGGTGCGAGGGCGCGCCGCCGCCGTAGCGCAGGAAGCGCCCGGCCTGCTCGGAGAGGTGCACCACGAGGCCCTCGGCGTCGAGGAGCACCGACGGCGGCGCGTACTGCTCGGCCAGCCGGTGGTGCAGCTCGGCGAAGCTGAAGCTGCGCTTTTCCGGCCGCGCCACGCCCGCCGGCGCCACGCTGCTGGCCGAGCCCACGGTGGCCAGGGTGGGCACGTAGCGCGGCGTGCGCGTCACGGGGTTGGCGCGGAAGACGCGGTTCTTCTTGTCCACCACCGAAAAGAGCTGCGAGGCGGTGTCGGCCGACTCCGAGCTGCCCAGGAACAGGTAGCCCCCGGGCTTGAGCGCGAAATGGAACATCTCCAGGATCTCGCCGTGCACGTCGCGGTCCAGGTAGATGAGCAGGTTGCGGCAGCTGATGAGGTCCAGCCGCGAGAACGGCGGGTCGCGCAGGATGTTGTGCGCGGCAAACATCACCTTCTCGCGCACCTCCTTGCGGATGCGGTACTGGTGCCCCTCCTTGTCGAAGAAGCGCCGCAGCCGCGAGGGCGAGACGTCGGTCTCGATCGCGCTCGGATAGCAGCCCAGCCGCGCCGTGCCGATGGCGGCCTCGTCGATGTCGGTGGCGAACACGTGGATCTTGGGCGGCTGCGCCAGCTGCGCGGCCTGCTCGGTGAGCAGCATGGCGATGGAGTAGGCCTCCTCGCCCGTGGCGCAGCCCGCCACCCAGGCGCGCAGCCCCGCGGGCGAGTGCACCGCCTGTTCCATCAGCTCCGGCACCACCTGGCGCTGCAGCAGCTCGAAGGCCTCGGCGTCGCGGAAGAAGTTGGTCACGCCGATGAGCAGGTCCTTGAGCAGGGCGTTCGCCTCGTCGGCATTGGCCTGCAGGAAGGCGCGGTAGGCCGGCAGGTTGGGCACGCCGTTGACCTGCATGCGCCGCTCCAGCCGGCGCAGCACCGTGGCGCGCTTGTAGTTGCGGAAGTCGTGGCCGGTGCGCGCGCGCAGCAGCACCAGCACGTCGCGCAGCGCCTCCTCGGCGTCCTTGATGGCCTCGGCGCTGGGCGGGGCGTCCACGCGCAGGCCCAGCTCCACCGCGCCGGGCAACTCCATGGCCCGGGCATTGGCCCAGAGGTCCAGGAGTTTCCTGGGCATGTCGGCCACCGGCAGCACCCAGTCCACCGCGCCGGTGGTGATGGCCGCGCGCGGCATGGCGTCGAACTCGGCCTCCTGCGGCTGCTGCGCCAGCGTCACGCCGCCTTCCTCCTTGATGCGGCGGATGCCCACCGCGCCGTCGGAGCCCGCGCCGGAGAGCACCACCGCGAAGGCCCGTTCGCGGTGCACCACCGCCAGGGTGCGGAAGAACAGGTCGATCGTGACCTGCCGCCCCTGCGGGCGCTCCAGCGGGTTGACGCTGAGGTAGCTGTCGTTCATCGCCAGCATCCGGTTCGGGGCGATGACGTAGACATGGTTGCGCTCGATGGGCGTGGGGTCCTCGGGCGCCAGCACCGCCAGCTTCGTGACCGCCTGCAGCAAGGCCACGAGGTTGCTGGCGTGCCGGGGCGAGAGGTGCAGCACCACCACGAAGGCCATGCCGCAGTCCGCGGGCATGGCCTTGAAGAAGGCCTGCAGCGCCGGGATGCCCCCGGCCGAGGCACCGATGCCCACCACGGGGAAGTCCAGGCGGCTGGGCTTCAGGGCGGCCTCGTTCACCAGGGAAGCAGGTTGGTCGTTGGTCGTCATGTCGCTTGTCTTGGCACCGGTGCCCCATTGTCGGTGCCTGGGATGCACCCGGGGCCGGGCATGTCGGGCGCATGGATTGCCCCCTGGAATACTTCCACAGAGGGCTGTGCGCATGACCAGACGCGACATCGTGGTGATCGGCGCGAGCGCCGGCGGCGTGCGCGCCCTGCGCGTGCTGGCGGCGGCGCTGCCGGCCGACTTCGCGGCGGCGGTGTGCGTGGTGCTGCATGTCGGCCCCTACGAGAGCACGCTGCCCGCCCTGCTGGAGGCGGTCGGGCCGCTGCCCGCGGCCCATGCCCAATCCGGCCAGCGGCTCAAGCCCGGGCGCATCCTGATTGCCCCGCCCGACCACCACCTGCTGCTGGAGGATGGCGCGGTGCGGCTCACGCGCGGCCCCAAGGAGCATCACACCCGTCCGGCGGTGGACCCGCTGTTCCGCTCCGCGGCGCTGAGTCAGGGCCCGCGCGTCATCGGCGTGCTGCTCACCGGCGGGCTCGACGACGGCAGCGCCGGGCTGCAGGCCATCAAGCAGTGCGGCGGCCTGGTGGTGGTGCAGGACCCGGCTGACGCCGAGGACCCGGGCATGCCCAGCGCGGCGCTGCAGGCGGTGGAGGTGGATCATTGCGTGCCGCTGGAGCGTGTTGGAGCGCTGCTGGTGGAGCTGGTGCAGGAGGCCGCCCCGGCCGCGGCCGCAGCGCTGCCGGTGAGCCTGGTGCACGAGCACCTGGCCGGGGTAGGAGGTGAGAACGCCATGGACGAGTTGCGTCAGGTCGGCGTGCCTTCGACGCTGGTGTGCCCGGACTGCAAGGGCACGCTGTGGGAGATCAGCGGAGCGCGCCCGCCGCGCTACCGCTGCCATACCGGCCATGCCTTCTCGCTGCGCTCGCTGGCGGCGGTGCAGCAGGAGGCTACCGAGAACGCGCTGTGGTCGGCCGTGCGCGCGCTGCAGGAGAAGGAGCTGCTGCTGCGCAAGGTCGCCGCGCTGGAGCGCTCCGCGGGCGACGAGGCCCGCGCGGCACAGGTCGAGGCCGAAGCGGGGCAACTGCGCGAGCAGGCCGAGATGCTGCGCGGCCTGGTGGAGCAGGGCTGACACGAATCTTTCCAAGCGCGTCCGGGATGAGCGGCGCGGACTTGATGTGCCACAAAGTTCACGAGGGCGCCTTGTCAACAATGTCCTTCATCCCGTCGACAAGGAAACGCTCATGCAAGCCCTGCTCAACCATCAACGTCCCGAGCGTTTGGCGGTGCCAGCCATCGACTCGCTGCAGTCGCTGGATGCCACGCACCGCCAGGTGCTGACGCATCTGGAGCAGCTGCGCGAGCTGGTTGGCCTGATCGAGGCGCAGGGCGCGAGTGCCCGGACGCGGACGCAGGCCGAGGAGATCCGCGACTTCTTCGGCGGCCGGGCCCGCGAGCACCATCAGGACGAGGAGGACCTGGTGTTCCCGGTGCTGCTGGAGCAGGGCGACGCGGAGCTGACGCAGCATGTGCAGCGGCTGCAGCAGGACCATGGCTGGCTGGAGCAGTGCTGGCTGGAGCTGAGCCCGCAACTGGCCACGCTGGCCGCGGGCTACAGCGGTTGTGACCTCGACCAGCTGCGCCAGGGCGTGGAGCTGTTCGCCGAGCTGTACCAGGACCACATCGCGCTGGAGGAGGGCGTGGTGTTCCCCGCCGCGCGCCGGGTCTTCGCCGCGCGCCGGCCGAGCCGCGCGCCGCTGCCGGCCTGAGCGCCGGTGCGGGCTGCCCCCTGAGGCGGTCTGCTATCCGGCGGCGATCTCGCACAGCCAGTCGGTGAAGGTGCCGATGCGCGCGGCATCGCGCCGGCGACCGACGGCGAAGGAATAGGAGCCGGTATCGATGCGGGCCGCATGCAGTGGCCTGAGCGTGCCGCTGTCCAGCATGGCGGCCACGAAAGCCTCGGGCACCACGCAGGCGCCCAGGCCCTGCGCCGCGGCCTGGATGGCCAGCACGGTGTTGTCGAACTCCAGCGTCGGCTCCAGGGCCTTGGCATCGAGGCCGTGAGCGCCGCACCAGCGCGGCCACAGGTCGGTGCGCGAGCGCGCGCCGATGCGCGCGACCCGGGACAGCCAGCGCAGGTCGCCGGCGCCGCGCGGGCGCGGCTGCGGCATGAGCGAGGGGCTGCCCACGAGCACGGAGCGCTCGGTCATGAACACCCGCGAGGGCAGGCCGCGCAGCTCGGCGGTCTCGCGCCGGATGAACACGTCCACCGGCGCCGCCGGGTCGATGTCGCCCTCGACGGTGCGCACCTGCACGTGGGTGCGCGGGTAACGCTCCGTGAAGAAGCGCAGTTGCGGAATCAGCCAGTGCATGGCCAGCGTCACGCTGGTGTCCACCAGGATCGAGGCCTGCCGGCGCGCCGTGCCGCCTTCCAGCGCCGCCGCGATGGCGGCCATCTTGTCGGCCACGCGCTCGTGCAGCCGCCGGCCGGCCGGCGTCAGCAGCGCCAGGCCGCCGGCGCTGCGGTCGAACAGCACCTGCGCCAGGTGCGCCTCCAGCGCCTGGACCTGCCGGCTCACCGCGCCGGGGGTGACGCACAGCACCTGAGCCGCCTGGCGAAAGCTGCCCTCGCGCACGACGGTGCAGAACACGTGCAAGGCGTTGAGCGGGGGACGGACGGCCATGGCAATGAGTTGATTAAAAGTCAACGGATGATGGCAGAAAACTCGCTTGCCGCATGGGTTGGCCGGCTCGGACACTGGGTGTGTGTCAGTTTTGTGAATGTCAAATGCCCTCACGCCTGCTGGTCCCGGGACTGTCGCTGAGCCTGCTGATTTCCTGGGGCAGCCTCTACTACGCCTTCGCGGTCCTGGCCGGGCCGATGCGGCTGGCGCTGGGCTGCGATGCCGACACCATGGCGGGCGCGTTCTCGCTGGCGCTGCTGGTCTGGGGCGTGGCCACCTACCCGGTCGGCGTGGCGCTGCATCGCTGGGGCGGGCGCGTGGTCATGGCTTCGGGCTCGCTGCTGGCCGCAGTGGCCTTCCTGGGCCTGTACGGCGTGAGCGCGCTGTGGGCCTTCTACGCGCTGTGGGCCATGCTGGGCCTGGCCATGGCGCTGACCTTGTACGAGCCCGCCTTTGCCGTGATCGTGCAGAGCTTCCGGGCGGACCGGCGCCGCCGCATCGGCTGGCTCACCATCGTCGGCGGCCTGGCCAGCACCGTGTTCTGGCCGCTGAGCCACTATCTCAGCACGCAACTGGGCTGGCGCCAGACCGCCCTGGTGTTCGCGGTGCTGCACCTGCTGGTGTGCCTGCCGGTGCACCTGGGGCTGCCGCGGTCCCGGCTGGCCGAGGACTCCCAGGATTCCACCAGCACCGAGCCGGCCGGGGGCGTGGCTGACGCCGAGCCGATGACCACGCAACACCGCAGCGCCTTCGCGCAGCTGGGCGCCTGCTTCACGATCTACGGCTTCATCACGGCGGCCATGGCGGTGCAGGTCATTCCCGCGCTGCAGTCGCGCGGGCTGGACGCGGCCAACGCCCTGAGCTTGGCCGCGTGCATCGGCCCGATGCAGGCCGCCGGCCGGGCGCTGGACCTGGCCATGGGCAACCGCATGGATGCGCGGCGCGTGGGCATCCTCACGCTGAGCCTGATGCCGCTGTCGCTGGCGGCGCTGTGGCTGGCGCAATGGCGTCCGGAGCTGTGCCTGGTCTTCGTCATCGCCTATGGGCTAGGCCTGGGCCTGATGACGGTGGTGAAGGCCACGGCGCCGCTGGACCTGTTCGGCGCCAGGCGTTACGCCCGCAACAGCGGCGTGCTGGGCGCCCCGGCCGTGATCGCGCGGGCCGCGGGCCCCATAGGTGCGGCCTGGCTGCTGAGCGCCTTCAACGGCCATGGGCCGGTGCTGCTGGTGCTGCTGGCGGCTTCGGTGGTGGGCACCTGGCTGTTCCTGCGGGTATGGCCGCGTGCCGGGGAGGCCGCATGAACGCGACGCTGCGGCGCTTCAACCATCCGGCCGCGCTGGTGCGGGAGTTCGAGCACTGGGTGGTGCTGATCCGGCCGGTGCAGCCCACGCCGCTGAGCTGCGTGATCGCGGCCCGCGCCGACGTGAACAGCCTGGGCGAGCTGGAGGCCGCCGCCGGGGCGCAGCTGCCTGCCGAGATCGCGGGCTTCGAGGCCGCGGTCCGGCGCGTGGCACCGGCGGTGAGGTTCAACTACCTGGCGCTGATGATGGTCGATCCCAATCCGCATTTCCATGCGATCCCGCGCTACGCGGCAGCGCTGTCGCTGGATGGGATCGAGTGTCGCGATACCGACTTTCCCAGGCCCGTGGATGTCTTGCGCGGCCTGGAGATCGATGCGGCAACGCTCGATCGATGGCGGGCCCTGCTCGCCGACCGCTGGACGCGCTGAGCAGTGGCGAGAGCGCTTCCCGTCCCGGGAGGCGCCTCGCCTGTGCGTCGCAGCCGCTTCGCGGCGGGGGCCACCTCGTCGATCTCTCTGGTTCCCGGAACCGAACCCTGGAAGGCATCTGACCAGCCATGCTCACTTCAGACAAACGCCGTGCCCAGCTCAGGCGCCTGCTGCAAGGTAAGCGCTGCCTGCGTGCTCTTGAAGCGCACAGCCCCATCTCCGCGCTGCTGGCCCAGCATGCGCGCTTCGAGCCCGCGCCCGGGCAGAACGTCGGCTACGACGCGATCTGGTCCAGCTCGCTGACCGACTCGACCCACAAGGGGCTGCCCGACATCGAGATCCTGAGCGCCAGCAACCGGCTGCAGAACGTGCATGACATATTCGAGGTCAGCGCGCTGCCGATGATCTTCGACGGCGACACCGGCGGGAAGCCGGAGCACTTCGCGCTGCACGTGCGCGCCCTGGAGCGCGCGGGCGTGTCGGCAGTGGTGATCGAGGACAAGCGCGGCCTGAAGAAGAACTCGCTGCTGGGCAACGACGTGTTCCAGCAGCAGGATGCCGTCGAGGAGTTCTGCGACAAGATCCGCGCCGGGCGCGAGGCGCTGCTGACGGATGATTTCATGATCGTCGCCCGCTGCGAGAGCCTGATCCTCGACCAGGGCATGGCTGACGCGATGCGGCGCTGCCTGGCCTACGTGGAGGCCGGTGCCCACGGCATCATGATCCACAGCCGCAAGAAGGACGGCCAGGAGATCATCGAGTTCGCGCAGCTGTTCCGCGAGTACCACCGCCATGTGCCGCTGGTGTGCGTGCCCACCAGCTACGCGCACCTGAAGTTCGAGGAGCTGGAGGGCGCGGGCTTCAACGTCGTGATCTACGCCAACCACATGCTGCGCAGCGCCTACCTGGCCATGAAGGGCGTGGCCGAGGACATCCTGCGCAACGGCCGCACGCTGGAAGTCGAGCCCCGTTGCCTGGGCATCGACGAGATCCTGCATCTCATCCCCGGGACGCGCTGAGCAGCGCCGCCGGCGCAAGCCCGCTCCACCTCTCCATTTCTTCCAACCCCGTTTCGGCGCGGCGCCGACAGGCCCGCCGCGCCCTTGCCAAGGATCTATCCATGACGCTGGCCCAACGTACCCGCAGGATCGCGCCGCCGGGCACCTCCAAGATGCGCACCATCGCCAACGAGCTCAAGGCGCAGGGGCTGCAGGTGATCAACTTCGCCGCCGGCGAGCTCGACGTCGATACCGACGAGCTGGTCAAGGAGGGCGCCCGCAAGGCCATCGACGGCGGCCACAACATCTACACGCCCACGCTGGGCCTGCCCGAGCTGCGCAAGCAGGTGGCCGCGCTGGTGACCCGGCATGCCGGCGTGGCCTACGCGCACAACGAGGTGGGCCTCACCGCCGGCGCCAAGCAGGCGCTCTACAACGCGGCGATGGTGCTGATCGACCCCGAGGACGAAGTCATCATCCCCGCCCCGTACTGGGTGACCTTCCCGACGCAGGTGGAGCTGGCGCAGGGCCGGCCGGTGTTCGTGGACACCCGGCCGCACGGCTACCAGCTGCTGGCCAGCGACGTGCAGCGGGCCATCACGCCCAGGACCAGGGCGCTCATCCTCAACACGCCCAACAATCCCACCGGCGCGGTCTACGGGCGCGAGGAGCTGGCGAAGATCGCGGCGCTGGCCATCGAGCACGACTTCTGGGTCATCTTCGACGAGTGCTACGCCTCGCTGGTGCGGGCGGGCCACCGGCACAAGCACATCCTGGCCATCGAGCCGCGGCTCAAGGAGCGGGCCGTGCTGGTCAACTCGTTCTCGAAGAGCCATGCGCTGACCGGCTGGCGCCTGGGCTACGTGGCCGCGCCCGCCGAGGTGATCAAGGCGATGGAGAACCTGCAGGGGCACACGACTTCCAACCCCAGCAGCGTTGCGCAGTACGCCGTGAGCCACGCGCTGGCCCATGACGACGGCAGCTTCATTGCCGCCATCAACCGGGCGCTGGATGAGCGGCTGCGCCAGGCCCTGGCCATCGTGGCCGACATGCCCGAGGTGAAGGTGGCGCCGCCTCAGGGCGCGTTCTACCTGTTCCTCGACATCTCCGCGCACCTGGGCCGGCGCCTGGGCGATCTGGTCGTGGCCGACGTGGACCAGTTCTGCGAGCTGGCGCTGCGCGAGGCGCAAATCGCCCTGGTGTCGGGCGCCGCCTTCGGCGACCCCAGCAGCGTGCGCGTCTCCTACGCGATCGCTCCGGGCGATGTGGTCGAGGGACTGCATCGCCTGCGCCGGCTGCTGCAGCGGCTGCGCTGAGCAGCCCCTTTCACGTCGCCCCATCCCGCGCCGCCGTCCAGCGGCGGCGCCGCGTGCGCGAGGGGCCAGTGTCGCTCCCCGCACGCCCATGACTTCCCGAACTTCTGCACCATGACTGCCATCAGCAACGAACTGCGCCAACTGGCCGCGGACACCCACGTCATCATCCTCGCCGCCGGCCTGGGCACCAGGCTCAAGGAGAACACCCAGGCGACGCCGAAGTGCCTGGTGCCGGTCTCCGGCCAGCCCATCCTTGAGCGCATGCTGGAGAACCTGGCGGCGCTGGGCGTGCGGCGCGCCAGCATCGTCGTCGGCTACCTCGACCAAGCCATCCGCCAGTTCGTCGGCGCGTGGCTGCAGGAGCAGGGGCAAGGGCTGGAAGTCGATTTCGTGCTCAACGAGCGCTATGCGCAAAGCGGCTCGGTGCTGTCGCTGGAGCTGGCCCTGCGCGAGGCCGATGCCGAATGCGAGCGGCAGCATCTGCTGCTGATCGAGGGCGACGTGGTGACGGACCGCCGGCTGCTGCAGCGCCTGCTGGAGCAGGGCGTGCAGGGCGCCGAGGCGGCGACGATGCTGGCGCCGTACGAGCCGGCGCTGAACGGCACCTTCGCCACCGTGGACGGCGGGGTGGTGTCGGCCTGGCTGCACGAGAGCGTGCGCGAGCCCGGCTTCGAGCTGCAGCGCAGCTTCAAGACCGTCAATCTCAGCTTCGTGCGGCGCGGCACGCCGCGCCAGCGGCTGCTGGCCCGGGTGAGCGGCGAGATCGCGCGGGCCGGCGTCAAGGCACCGCTGGAATACGCGATGCACGCGCTCGTGCTCGAAGGCCTGCAGATCCGCGCCGTGCTCACCGATGGCCTGCCGTGGTTCGAGGTGGACACGCCCGAGGACCTGGCGATCGCCAATGCGATGTTCCCGCCGCTGGCGGTTGCGGCGTGACCGCAGCCCGGTTCCTCACCTAGCACGACAAAGACACCCCGATGCTGGAACTGCTCGATACCGCGCTGATTGCGCCCATTCGCTGGGCTTTGCTGTCGGTGCTCAGGCTGGGCTGGGAGGTCAGCGGGAGCCACGGGCTCTCGCTGCTGATCCTGAGCGTGTTCTTCAACCTGCTGCTGATCCCGGCGTATCACTGGGCCGAGCGCCTGCAGGGCAAGGAGCGCGAGGCCCAACGCCGCATGCGACCCAAGGTCGAAGAGTTCAAGGCCGTGTTCAAGGGCCAGGAGCTGCACATGATGCTGCGGCAGCTCTACAAGCTGCACGGCTATCACCCGATCTACGCCCTGCGCACGCTGGCGCCGCTGGCGATCCAGATCCCGTTCTTCATTGCCGCCTTCGGCCTGCTGTCGCATTACGCGCCGTTCGTGGGCGCCTCCTTCCTGTTCCTGCGCGACCTCTCCAGGCCGGACGCGCTGCTCGGCGGCGTGCACCTGATGCCGTTGCTGATGACGGCCATCAACCTCTACGCGCTGCAGCTCTACGCGCGCCAGACCTCCCGCTCCGACTGGGCGCAAGGCGTGGTGGTGGCGCTGATCTTCCTGGTGCTGCTGTACGACTCGCCCAGCGGCCTGGTGCTGTACTGGACCTTCAACAACCTGCTGTCGGTGCTCAAGAGCGCCTGGTACACCCGCAGGCTGCCGCGCGGCGCGGCGGCGCCCTCGCATTTCACGTCGTTGCTGCGGGAGATCGGGGCCAGCCTGCGCCGCGGGCGCACGCAGCGGCTGCTCGACAGCCTGGGCGCGTCGCTGAAGGGCAGCTACGCGCTGGCCTGCGCCAGCCTGTTCATGCTGCTCGTGGTGGCGCTGCCCATCGGCTTCACAAGCCTGGAGGACAACGTCGATGGCCTGAGCGGCTACGTCGGCTTCTTCCTGCTGGCGAGCCTGGCCGCGGCAGCGGTCTTCGCGCTGCTGAGCGCGGCCTGGTACCGCCTGGCCGGTCCGGCGCTGCGGGCCTGGACCACGTTCACGGCCTTTGCCGCGATGCTGCTGGCGCTGGCCTTCGCCTTCGTGCATCAGCCCGATGCCGGCATGCTCGACAACTTCGTGTTCTTCACGCCGCAGGCGCTGGCGCCGACGGGGGCCAAGCTCGTCCTGGACCTGGCGCTGCTCATTGTGCTGGGAGCCCTGGCCTGGTGGACGGCGGTGCGCTATCCGGCGGCGATGCGCAACGCGCTGGCGGTGATGCTGCTGGCCAGCGTGCTCAGCGCCGGGCTGAGCCTGGTGTCGCTGGACCGGCGCATCGACCAGCAGCTGGCCAAGGCGGACCCGGAGGGCACCAAGCTGTTCCGCTACTCCAAGACCCAGCCCAACGTGCTGCTGGTCTTCCTCGACGGCGCCATGAGCGGCTACCTGCCGGCCATCTTCGAGGACGAGCCGCAGCTCAAGGAGCAGCTGCGCGGCTTCAGCTGGTATCCCAACGTCATTTCCAGCGGCAACCGCACCATCAACGGCCTACCGTCGGTGTTCGGCGGCGAGGACTACACGGTGGGCGGCGTCAATGCGCGGCGCAACGGGACGCTGAAGGAGAAGGTCACCGACGGCTACAAGATCTACGTCGACAACTTCCACGCCAAGGGCTACGACGTCCAGTACGCCGACCCGTTCTGGTTCGGGCTGGTGCGCACCGGCGACTGCGAGCTGTTCAACGAGCTCTACGCCAAGGACGGCAAGGGGCGCTGCATCCACTCCATCGGCCGCGGTGTGGAGCGGCGCAAGCGCGAGGTGACCGCCGACAAGACACAGGACTTCTTCGTCGGGCTGGCGCGGCAGTACTTCGCGCTGACGGTGTTCCGGGTAGCGCCGCACTCGCTCAAGAACGCCGTGTACGACCGTGGCCAGTGGCTGTCGATGTCCTTTGCGTGGAAGAAGCGCATGGACAAGTACCTCAACAACTTCTTCAGCCTGGCGGCCATGCCCTCGCTGTCCGCGGTGGACTCGGACCGGCCGACCTTCAACTTCATCACCAACGAGGCGCCGCGCGCGACCTTCTTGCTCGACAAGGATTGCCTGCCCGAGGATGCGCGAGGCAGTGGCAGCGTTCGGCGCGAGTCGCCGCGCTTCAGGCACGAGGACACGCAGCGGATCTTCGAGACCCATCGCTGCGTGATGCGCGGGGTGGGGCGCTTCGTGGACTGGCTGCGGGCCGAGGGCATCCTGGACAACACCTTCATCGTGTTCGCCTCGGACCACGGCTGGGTTTCCGACAACCCGCTGCTCGACGGCGTCAGGGGCCAGCAGACCTACTCGATGTACCAGGCCTTCCTGATGGTGAAGGACTTCAACAGCCGCGGCGAGCTCAAGGAGGACCCCACCTACATCGCCAACTTCAAGGTGCCCGGGCTGATCTGCGACAGGATCGGCGGCTGCCTGGACCATGCCACCGGCAAGACCGTCCGCTACGAGCCGCTGGTGCCGCCGGTGCGGCTGTACGAGACGCCGTGGCAGCCCGCGGGCCAGACGCTGCACGACTACGTCATCGACGCGATGCACGAGAACAGCGGCGCGGTGGGCCTGCAGCGCAGCTGGCGCACGCTCAACGGCGAGCTGCAGGCCGATGCCGCGCCGAGCCCGGCGCCCGGCGTCGCGCTGGCCGGTGCGGGCCTGGCCGCACCGGAGGCCGATCGATGAGCCGCCCGTCCTTCCCTCCGGCGCCGTGATGCCGGCCCCGCAGCCCTGAGCCTGACCTTCACATCATGTTCGACCTCCATCTGCAAGCGTTGCTGGCCGAGACGGGCCTGGCGCTCCTCGTGCCCGGCGGTGATCTCCCGCCACAGCTGCTCTACCTCGACCCCGGCACGGGCAGCCTGCTGTTCTCGGTGATCGTGGGCATCGCCAGCACGGCCTACTTCGTCGCCAAGGACTTGCTCTACCGCGCGGGCACCCGCGTGCGCATGCTGCTGTCGCCGCGCTCCGGCGCGGCACTGCGCGCGGCCCAGCGCGAGGAGCACCCAGTGGTGTTCTACAGCGAGGGCCGGCAGTACCGGAGCACCTTCGGCCCCTTGCTGCAGCAGATGCAGCGCCGCGGCCTGCCGTGCCTCTACCTGAGCAGCGATGCCGAGGACCCGTTGCTGGCACTGGGGCAGGGCGGCCAGTACCCGCAGCTGCGCACCGAGCACATCGGCCACGGGCACATGGCCTGGGCACGGTTGCGCACGCTGCGCGCCCGGGTGGTGTGCATGACCACGCCCGGGCTGGATGTGCTTCAGATCCGCCGCTCGCCCCATGTACGGCACTACATGCACATCGTGCACTCGCCGACCGACAAGTCGTTCAACCGGCCCTATTCCTTCGACTTCTTCGATTCCGTGCTGATCAACGGGCCGCACCAGGAGCGCGTGATCCGCTGCCTGGAGGAGCTGCGCGGACGCAGGCGCAAGGAGCTGTTCAGCGAGGGCTGCGTCTACTACGACAGCCTGGTGCCGCGCTACGCGGCGGCCAGCGAGGTGGCCGCTCTCGCCAAGGGCGGGGCTCCGCAGCGCGTGCCGCGCGTGCTGCTGGCACCGACCTGGGGCAAGAACGGGCTGCTCACGCGCTACGGCAGCCCGCTGATCCGCGCCATCGCCGAGGCCGGGCTGGAGCTGGTCATCCGGCCGCATCCGCAGAGCGCGCGCTCCGAAGCGGAGCTGCTGGCCCGGCTGCAGCGGGAATGCGCGGCGCTGCCGAACTGCTGCTGGGATTTCAACGCCGATCCGGTCGAGGCCATGGCCATGTCCGACATCCTGGTGTCCGACATCTCGGGCATCGTCTTCGACTACGCCTTCCTGACCGGCCGGCCCGTGCTGACCATGGACTTCAGTGTCGACAAGCGTGGCTTCGAGGCCATGGACCTGCCGTTCGAGCCCTGGGAGCTGAGCAGCCTGGAGTTGATCGGCCGGCGCATCGGGCTGGACGACGTTCCCGCGCTGCCGAAGATCATCCGGGAGGAAACCACCAGCCCGGTCCGCGCGACGCAGATCCGGCTGTTGCGCGACACCCATGTGCTGAATTTCGGGCACGCCAGCGAGGCCGCCGTCGAGCGCATCGCGCAGCTGGCCGGCCTGGATGCGCAGGCGCAGCCGCTCGAAGCCGCCCCGGGGGCCGGCCTGGCGCTCGCGACGGCTCTCAGCGCGTGATGCGCCCTCCGTGGCCATGGCGCCTGGGCCGCAGCGCCGGCCTGCTGTTGGTGCTCCCGGTGGCGCTGGCCTGGCTCTCCAGCCGTGGGCTGGCGTGGCTGGGTGCGCCACCGCCGCAGGCGTCCCCATCCGCAGCCATGCTGGCCTGGCTGCTGTGGTGGGGACCGTTGCTGGAAACGGCCTTGCTGCTGGCGGCGGCTGCCGCGGTCACCTGGAGGGCGACGCGGCATCGGCCCAGTGCCGGCGCGGGCCGGGTGGCCTGCACGCTCATCATCGGCCTGTCGTTCCTGGTGGCGCACGTGCCGCAGTCCGGCCCGGCCGCGCTGGCCTCCATGCCCATGGCGCTGCTGCTGGCCGGCCGGGCCGCGCATGCCGTTCGCCAGCCGGCGCGGCAGGTGGGGCTGGTCCATGCACCGGCGCTGTACGCGATGCACGTGGCCTACAACGCGTCGGTACTATGGATCGGCTCGGCGGCGTAGCCGGCTCCACGGTGCAGGATCGGTGCCTGCCTTGGCGCGTGTCGTGTCGGGAGGGATTCATGCCTGCACGTGTGTTTTTCTGCAATGCAACTTATGTCAACTTGATGTGCGATTCCGATGGTCGTGAAACGGCTGGGGGAATGCCGATTGCCTCGGGGCATCGCCCTCCACAACCCGGGAAAGAACGACATGGCCACGAGGAAGACACCGGCAGCCCAGTCCCCCAGCGAGTCCGGCAAGTCCGGCGGCGCCAAGAAGGCGGCAACCAAGGCCGCGGGCTCCGCCAGCGTGAAGCAGTCCATGGGCGGCCCCTCGGTCAAGACCACGGGCGCGCGCACGCGGCGCAGCCTGCTGGAGCGCGCCGCCACCGCGCTGGGCAGCGGCACCAGCAGCGACAACGCCGCCGTGCGCAACCTCGCCACGGCCGACCGGCTGGAAGCCAAGTACGACGCCACCGAGGCGCTGTCGGCCTCGCTGCCGCACAACCCCACCAAGCCCGCCGAGTACGTGCAGGGCGGCCAGGTGACGCCGGCGCCCGAAGGCGCGCATGCCGCGCCGGACAACCTCGATGCCACGGCCAGCACCATCTCCGAGGACAACACCTCGGACAAGAACGGCAGCAAGGCCACGCCGGGCACCAATCCCAACAACGGCCCGCTGCAGCGCCACCGCATCGACTCCGGCGGTCGCGCCATCACCACCAACCAGGGCGTGCCCGTTGCCGACAACCAGCATTCGCTGCGCTTGGGCGAGCGCGGCCCGACGCTGCTGGAAGACTTCATCCTGCGCGAGAAGATCACGCATTTCGACCATGAGCGCATTCCGGAGCGCGTGGTCCATGCCCGCGGCTCGGGCGCGCATGGCTACTTCGAGTGCACCGAGGACATCACCGCGCTGACCAAGGCGGCACCCTTTGCCAAGGTGGGCAAGCGCACGCCGGTGTTCGTGCGCTTCTCCACCGTGGCCGGCGAGCGCGGCAGCGCCGACGCGGTGCGCGACGTGCGCGGCTTCGCCGTCAAGTTCTATACCGACGAGGGCAACTGGGACCTGGTGGGCAACAACATCCCGGTGTTCTTCATCCAGGACGCGATGAAGTTCCCGGACGTGGTGCACGCGGTCAAGCCCGAGCCGCACCACCAGATGCCGCAGGCCTCCAGCGCGCACGACACCTTCTGGGACTTCATCTCGCTCAGCCCCGAGTCGGCGCACATGGTGATGTGGCAGATGAGCGACCGCGCCATCCCGCGCAGCTACCGCACCATGCAGGGCTTTGGCGTGCACACCTTCCGCTTCATCAACGCCGAGGGCGCGGCCACGCTGGTGAAGTTCCACTGGACGCCGCTGCTGGGCACGCACTCGCTGGACTGGGACGAGGCCGTCAAGATCAACGGTGCCGACCCCGACTTCCACCGCCGCGACCTGTGGGAGGCCATCGAGGGCGGTGCCTTCCCCGAGTACCTGCTGCAGATCCAGACCTTCACGGAGGAGCAGGCCGCGCAGTGGAGCTTCGACGTGCTCGATGCCACCAAGATCGTGCCGGAGGAGCTGGTGCCGCTGCGCACCGTCGGGCGCATGGTGCTGGACCGCAATCCCGACTACTTCTTCGGCGAGACCGAGCAGGTGGCCTTCTGCACGCAGCATGTGGTTCCGGGCATCGACTTCACCAACGACCCGCTGCTGCAGGGTCGCAACTTCTCGTACCTGGACACGCAGATCACGCGGCTGGGCGGCCCCAACTTCCACCTCATTCCCATCAACGCACCGGTGGCGGAGGTGCACAACAACCAGCGCGACGGCTTCCACCAGCACGGCATCTTCCGCGGCCGGGTCAACTACGAGCCGAATTCGCTGGCCGGCGGCTGCCCGTTCCAGGCCGGGGCCCGCGGCTTCAGCTCCTTCGCCGAGCGGTTGCTGGCGCAACAGGCCACTGCCGAGCCCACCAAGCTGCGTGCCAAGCCCGAGAAGTTCGCGGACCACTACACGCAGGCTCGCCTGTTCTACGCGAGCCAGACGCCGGTGGAGCAGTACCACATCGCGCGCGCGCTGCGCTTCGAGCTCACGCGGGTGCAGACCCAGGCGGTGCGCGCGCGCGTGGTGGCGATGCTGCGCAACATCGACGAAGGGCTGGCCGCCACCGTGGCGCGCGACCTGGGCATGGCGCTGCCCGAGCCGCTGCCCATGGCGCGTGCGCCGGTGGAGGCGCCGGAGGTGGCGGTGTCCCCGGCCCTGTCGCTGGCGGCGCGGCCGGGTGACGGCCGCATCCTGGCGCGGCGCATCGCGCTGCTGGTGGGCGACGGCGTGGACGGCGCGGCGCTGGAATCGGTGTACCAGGCGCTGGTGCAGGCCGGCGCGGTGCCGCGCTATGTCGGCGCGCGCCTGGGCGTGGTGCAGACCAGCTCGGGCGACGCGCTGCCGGTGGAGGTGACCATCGAGGCCGCGCCCAGCGTGCTGTTCGACGCGGCGATGCTGCCGCCCGGCGCGGGCGCCGCGGCCACGATGGCGGCCGACGGTCTGGCGCTGGAGTTCGTGCAGCAGCAGTACCGCCACTGCAAGCCGCTGCTGGTGCCCATCGGCGCCGCGCTGCTGCTGGAGGCGGCCGGGGTGACGACGCTGCCCGAGGACGGCGGCGACCCGGGCCTGCTGTTCGTGCCGGACGACCAGCTCGCCGGCGCCGGCGAGGAGTTCATCCGCCGCATCGCCCTGCACCGCGCCTGGCAACGGCAGACGGAGCCGCCGCTGGTGTGAGAAGCCTCAGAACTTCCTTACCTCGATGCGGTGCTTGAGCAGTGCGTAGCCGAGCTGGCGCGGTGTCACGCGCAGCAGCCGCGCCGCCTTGGCCTGCACCCAGCCGCACTGCTCCATGGCCCAGATCAGCCGCTCGCGCTCACCTTGCGGTGGCGTGCCGGGGCCGCCGCGCTCCCCCGTCGGGCGTACGTGCGCGGTGGGGCCGATAGTGATCACGCCCCCGTCGCCCTCTTCGACGCCGGCATGCGCCTCGGTTGCCGCAGGCCCGGGTGCGGGCGCCGGCGCGGGAGCGGGTGAGGCGCCTGCACCCAGGCGGTACAAGGCCGGCGCCACCGCATCGGCCTTGTCGATGAAGTGCAGCGTCTGGGTCAGGCAGCGGTTCTGGCGGCAGGGGAAGGCCAGGTCGCGGATCACGTCGCCCTGCACCATCGTGGCCGTGCGCTCCATGCAGTTCTCCAGCTCGCGCACGTTGCCGGGCCAGTAGCAGCTCGCCAGCACCTCCATGGCCTCGGTGGTGATGCGCAGCTTGCGGCGGTTGTCCTTGTTGAAGCGTTCCAGGAAGTGGCTGACCAGCGCCGGGATGTCGGCGCGGCGCTCGCGCAGCGGCGGCAGGAAGATCGAGACGACGTTGATGCGGTAGTAGAGGTCGGCCCGGTACTCGCCGCGCTGCACCATCTTCTCCAGGTCGCGGTTGGTGGCGCAGATGAGCCGCACGTCCACCTTCACCGGTTTGCTGCCGCCCACGCGCTCGAACTCGCGTTCCTGCAGCACGCGCAGCAGCTTGGCCTGGAAGGCCGGCGAAATGTCGCCGATCTCGTCCAGGAACAGCGTGCCGCCATGGGCCAGCTCGAAGCGGCCCTTGCGCTCACCCGCGGCGCCGGTGAAGGCGCCCTTCTCGTGGCCGAACAGCTCGCTCTCCAGCAGCGACTCGGTGAGCGCGGCGCAGTTGACCTTGATGAAGGGCGCGTCCTTGCGCGGCGAGAGGAAATGGATGGCGCGCGCGATGGCCTCCTTGCCCGTGCCGCTCTCGCCGCGCAGCAGCACCGTGGCGCGCGAGGGCGCGGCCTGCTGCACCTCCAGGAACACCTGCTGCATGGGCGCGGAGTCGCCCACCACGTTGTCCAGCGTGAAGCGCTGGCGCGGCGGGCGCTGCAGCGCCTTCTGCAGCCGCGTGGACTCCTGCTGCATGCGCTGGTGCTCCTCGCGCACGGTCTGGTGCAGCATCATCGCCTGCGCCAGCAGCGTGGCCACCATGGTCAGCAGCCGCTGGTCCTCGGTGAGCCGCGCCCCCCCCTGCACCTCGCGCTGCGCAGCCAGCACGCCCGTGACCACGCCGTCGTTCTTGAGCGGCACGACAATGAAGGCCAGCATGCGCCCGTCGTTCGTCGCACCGAAGGCGCCGGTACGGTCCACGAACTCCTCGACGTTGGCGATGTCGGGCACCACCACCGGCAGCCCGGTGGCGTAGACGCGGCCCACGACGCCCTCGCCCACCGTCCAGCGCCCGCGCTGCGCCTGCTCGCGCGTGAGGCCCACCGCGCTGTGCAGCTGCAGCGCGCCACCGTCCTCCGCCGCGGTGACGATCATGGCGCGCGGCAGATCCAGGTGCGCGGTCAACACGTTCAGCGCGGCCCGGAACGTGCGCCCGATGTCCAGCGACGCACCCAGGATGCGGCAGATCTCGTAGATGGTCACCAGCTCCACGTGGGAGCGCTGCTCGCGGGGTGAACGACTGTGCATGGCAGACCTCCTTGTCTTGATTCGGAGCGCGGGCGGTGCCGTCCGCGACGCGCCGGTGCATGCCTGCTTCAACTTCGGGCACGGAAGGGGCCACGGCCGGCATGACGTCGGACAAGCTGCAATAAGCACGCCGATGAAACCGGGTTTCCTCGGGGATGCGCCAAGGTTTTGAGGCAGCGCAAACGCCCGGGCCGAGCACGGACCGGGCGACACGCCAGGGCGAGGCAGCGCTCCCGGCCGCGCCTCGGCGCAGCCGGGTGGCATCGCCACCGGGCGTTGGTCCGCACCGGGAGGACGCGGGGCCTGGGAGTCAGGCGGGACAGCGGGCCAGCAGCTTCTCCAGCTCGGCCACGTGCTCGGCTTCCTCGCTGGTGAACTCCTGCGCCAGCTGGCGCACCTGCGGGTCGGCCGTGGTGGCGGCGATGGCGCCGTAGTACGCCAGGCCGCGCCGCTCGCCGGCCAGGGCCAGCTCCAGCGCCTCGCGCGCGCCCATCAGCGCGTCCACGCCGGCCCAGCCGGCCGTCTCGGGCGAGGTGCCCTCGGGCCACTCATAGTCCTCGGCCCCCAGCGGCGGCAGGCCATGGAAGCCCGCACGCCGGTTGGCCTGCGCCAGGTGCTGGCGCGAGTAGTGGGCCATCTTGGCGAAGAAGGCCTTGAGCTCGCCATTGCCCTCGGTGCCCATGGCGGCCGAGAGCTCTTCGTAGCGCCGTGCCGCCTCGCGCTCGAGCTGCACGGCGTGGGCCAGGAAACGTTCGACGTCGTTCATGCCGCGTGCTCAACCGAACTTGAAGAGGATGCCGTGGCCGCCGCGCGGATACTCCCAGGCGACGTTGGCGTGCTCGGTGCAGATCACCCGGCAGCTGCCGCATTCCAGGCAGCCGTCGGTGATCAGCGTCACGTTGCCGTTGCCCTCGGTTTTGTAGCAGGCGGCCGGGCAGATGAAGGTGCACTGCTGTCCCTTGCACTCGTTGGCGCACACGGCCGCATCCTTGATCTTGATGTGCGGACGGCCGTGATCGACCTTGTAGCGGTTCTGGAACAGCTTCTCCTCGACGTTGACGGCGATGGTGCTCATCGAAAGGCCTTCCACAGTTTGAAAGCGTCGGAGACGAGGCCGCCCAGGCGGCGCGCGGAACGGAAGCTGGAGAAGATCTCCTTTTCCTTGGTCTTCTTGTCCACGCCGTCCACCGTGAACATGGTCTGCGCGGCGCGGTTGAGCAGCGAGGGATAGGCGCTAAAGAACTGCGGGCTGGTGTGCAGCACCTGCGGCATGTCGCGGTACTTGTGCAGGTCCTTCATCACGAAGCTGTCGTCCAGCGCATGCTCGTAGGCCTTGAGCGTGGCCGCCGTCATGTCCTTGCCCGCGGCCTTGGCCGCGATGATGGCCTCGCCGGCCATGCGCCCTGTGGTCATGGCCAGGTTGGAGCCCTCGCGGTGCACGGCGTTCACGAAGCCGCCGGAGTCGCCCACGATCACCCAGCCGTCGCCGTAGACCCGCGGCACGGCATGGAAGCCGCCTTCGGGGATGAGGTGCGCGGTGTACTCCTTCATCTCGCCGCCCTCGATCAGCGGGGCGATGGACGGGTGCTTCTTGAGCTTTTCCAGCAGCGCGTACGGAGCGGTGCGCTGCGGGTTGGCCTTGAAGTCGGAGAGCATGCAACCGACGCCGATGGTCAGCGAGTCCTTGTTGGTGTAGAGGAAGCCGGTGCCCACCATGCCCTCGGTGACGGTGCCCATCATCTCGATGACCACGCCCTCCTCGTCCTTGACGTTGAAGCGCTGCTGGATCACTTCCTCGGGCATGAACAGGATCTCCTTGACCGCCAGCGCCACGTTGGAGGCCTGGACCTCGCCGTGCAGCCCGGCCTTGCGCGCCAGCGTGGAGTTCACGCCGTCGGCCAGCACGACCACGTCGGCATAGACCTCGCCGCCGATGCGGTCGCAACGCACGCCCACGACGCGCTGGCCGTCCATGAGCAGTTCCTCCACGGTGGTTTCGCAGATGAGCAGGGCACCGGCCTCGCGCACCTTGGAGGAGAACCACTTGTCGAACTGCGCGCGGATGATGGTGTAGCGGTTGTAGGGCGGCTTGTTGTAGTCGTCGCTGCGGTAGTGCGTGCCGACGAAGGACTTGTCGTCGAGTACCCAGATGCGCTGCTCGATGATGTGGCGCTCCAGCGGCGCCTCATCGCGGAAGTCCGGGATGATCTTCTCCAGCGCGTTGGCGTACAGGATCGCGCCCTGCACGTTCTTGCTGCCGGGGTACTCGCCGCGCTCGATCTGCAGCACCTTCAACCCGGCCTTGGCCATCGTGTAGGCGGCGGCGTTGCCCGAGGCCCCCGCGCCCACGACGATCGCGTCGAACTTTTCCTTGGCTTGCTTGGCCATTTGAATCTCCCTCAGGCAACCTTGCGAATGCGCTTGGCCAGGTGTGTGCGGAACGCCTGGGTCAGCACGGGCAGCACCTGCATCGCGTTGCCGACGATGCCGTAGTGCGCGACGTCAAAGATGGGCGCGTTGGCGTCGGTGTTGATCGCCACGATCACGTCCGAGCCTTCCATGCCCACGCGGTGCTGGATCGCCCCGGAGATGCCCGCGGCGATGTACAGGCGCGGGCGCACCGTCTTGCCGGTCTGGCCGACCTGGCGCTCGTTCTCGGCCCAGCCCGCCTGCACCGCGGCGCGCGTGGCACCGACCTCGGCGCCCAGCACCTTGGCCAGCTCCCACACCAGCTTGAAGTTGCCGGCCGTCTTCAGGCCCTTGCCGCCGGAGACGATGATGTCGGCGTAGGCCAGGTTGATGTCGTTGCGCTCGGCGTCCGGGATGAAGCTCAGCAGCTTGGTGACGATGTCGGTCTCCACCATGCCCAACGCCATCTCGACGATGTCGCCCGTGCGCGTCTCGTCGCGGCGGGGCATGCGCATCACGCGCGGTCGCACGGTGGCCATCTGCGGCCGGTAAGCCAGCGTCATGATGGTGCACAGCAGCGAGCCGCCGAAGGTCGGGCGCGTGGCCGCCAGCGCGCGGCCGTCGATGGCCAGCTCGGTGCAGTCGGCCGTCAGGCCCGTGCCCAGCGTAGTGGCCACCGAGCCCGCGAGGTCGCGGCCCATGGTGGTGGCGCCCAGCAGCAGGATCTCGGGCTGGTACTTGTTGACCAGGTCGGTCAGGCCCTTGGTGAAGGGCTCGTTGCGGTAGCCCTTGAGCACCGGGTCCCGCATGATGTAGCAGTGGTCGGCACCGTAGAAGTACGCTTCCTTGGCGAAGGCGTCCAGCGTCTCGCCGGGGCCGCCCATGAGCACGCCGCTGACGTCCACGCCCAGCTTGTCAGCGAGCTTGCGGGCTTCGCCCATGAGCTCCCAGCTCACCTGGTGGACATGGCCGCGGTCATGCTCGATGAAGACCCACACGCCCTTGTAGCACTTGAGGTGCTCGGGCAGCTCGGTGTTGCGCCCGGCACGTCCGGCGGGCCTGGCGGCGGGCTTTGCAGCTTCACTCATGGTTGTTCTCCGGGACTCGGGGGCTCAGGCGCTCAGCCGCTCGACGGTTTCCTGCTCGAGCGTCGGTTGCGCGGTGAATATCTTCTGCAGCAGGTTCAGGCAGACGTCGTTCGGGCTGGTATCGGCCACAACCATCATGTCGGCCTTCTCGCTGCGCGGCGTGGGGCCGAATACCTTGCTCACCACGGTGGGCGAGCCCTTGAGGCCGATCTTGCTGACGTCCTCAATGCCGGCGTCGTCCTTGTTCCAGCGCTTCACCGGGCAGCGGCCGGCGCGCAGCATGTCGTCCATGGTGGCGAAGCGCATTTCGTTGGTACCTTCGAGCATGGTGATGAGCGAAGGCAGCGTGGTGTCGAGCAGCTGCACGCCGCCCTCGGCGCGTCGCTCGACCTGGATGCGGCGCCCGTCGAGATCCACCTTGACGATGCGGCTGACGTAGGTCAGCAGGCTCATGCCCAGGCGCTTGGCGATGCCGGGGCCCACCTGCGCGGTGTCGCCGTCGATGGTCTGCTTGCCGGTAAACACCAAGTCCACCGCCTGCTCCTGGCCGATCTTGCGGATCGCCGCGGCCAGCGCATAGCTGGTGGCCAGGGTGTCGGCGCCGGCGAAGGCGCGGTCCGTCACCAGGATGGCGTCGGTGGCGCCGAAGCTCACGCACTTGCGCAGCGCCTCCTCGGCCTGCGGCGGCCCCATGCACAGCACGGTCACGCGGCCGCCGAACTGGTCCTTGAGCCGCAGCGCCTCCTCCAGCGCGAAGAGGTCATAGGGGTTGACGATGGCCGGCACCCCCTGGCGCATGATGGTGTTGGCGACCGGGTGGACGCGGATCTGTGCCGAGTCGGGCACCTGCTTGATGCAGACGACGATGTGCATGGGAACGTTCTCCTTTGAAACCCGTTCGCCCTGAGGTATCGAAGGGCGAATCCGTCAGGCTGCGATGGCGACCGCACAGTTGGTGCCGTTCATCCATCGATACCTCAGGACGAACGGGATGCTGCACAGGCCATTTCGAAACAGAGGCAGCCTTCAGCGGGCGGCCCGCGCGGCACGGCGCTCGGCCAGGCCCTCGCGCAGCGAGCTCAGCGCCACGTGCTGGGTGCCGTCGGCGTCCTGGAACACCTTGAACACCTTCTCCTTGGCGGGCGTGGAGTGCACGAAGTCCTGGTAGGCCTGCACCAGCAGCTCGCGGTAGCGGCGGAACAGCTCCACGTCGTCAAGCCCCGCCAGGCCCTCGGCCTTGTGCAGGTACTGGTAGAAGCGCTTGAGGATGTGCAGCCGGTTGACGTGCACGACGCGGTCGTCGAAGGGCACGCCGAAGAACTGCAGGAAGTCCTCCGCGCTGGAGAGGGCCTTGAGGCGCTGGATGAGCGAGTCCATGGTGGCTCCGGGGATGTCAGGCGGCCAGCGGCTGGCGCGTGGCGGTGTTGAGATGGAGGTGGCGCAGGTCGGCGTCGGTCAGCGGCTGCTTGCGCGTGACGGCCAGCTGCCGGATGCCGGCCAGCAGCCGCTCGGCCTGGCCTTCACCCAGCGGCAGGCCCAGCCGCGTGCAGGCCGCGCGCACACCATGCGTGCCGGAGTGCTTGCCCAGCACCAGCTCGTGCTGGCGGCCAAGCTCCTCGGGCGCGAAGGCTTCGTAGTTGCCGCGGTCCTTGAGCAGTCCATCGACGTGGATGCCCGACTCGTGGCGGAACACCGCGGCGCCCACGATGCTCTTGCCCGCGGCCACCGGCCGGTTGGCGGCCTGGGCCACCAGTTGCGACAGCATCGGCAACCGCTGCGTGTCCACGCCGCAATCGACGCCGTACAGGTGGCGCGCGGCCATGGCGACCTCCTCCAGCGCGGCATTGCCCGCGCGCTCGCCCAGGCCGTTGACGGTGGTGCTGGCATGCGTGGCTCCGGCGCGCAGCGCGGCCAGCGTGTTGGCCGTGGCCAAGCCCAGGTCGTCATGCGCGTGGATCTCGATGTCCAGGTCCGTCTCGGCATGCAGCCGCGCGATGCTCGAGTACGTGGAGAACGGGTCCAGCACGCCCAGCGTGTCGGCGAAGCGCACGCGGATGGCGCCATGCGCCTGCGCCACCTGGGCCGCCTGGCACAGGAAGTCCCCATCGGCGCGCGAGGCGTCCTCGAAGCCCACGCTCACCGCCGCTCCGGCATCGCGGGCGCGGTCCACGAACTCGGCGATGGTGGCCAGCACCCAGGCGCGGTTGCGGCGCAGTTTCAGACTGATCTGCTGGTCCGACACCGCGATGGACATGTGCACGATGTGCGCGCCGCACTGCAGCGCCGCCTCCAGGTCGGAGTACATCATGCGCGCCCACACCATGGTGCGCGCATGCTTGACGCTGGCGACAATGGCGCGGATGAGCTCCACCTCCTGCATCCCCATCGCCGGGATGCCCACTTCCATCTCGCCCACGCCGGCCTCGTCCAGCGCATGGGCGATGGCGAGCTTCTCCAGGTCGCTGAACGCGACACCCGCGGTCTGCTCGCCGTCGCGCAGCGTGGTGTCGTTGAGAACGAAACTGTATGGTTTCATGGGGACTCCGGGCTTCGTGCCGGGTGGGATCGCAAGCCCCGTGCCATGGCGTTGGCGTGGCGCAAACCACTGATGGCAAAGGACTTTTCGGCCGGTACGGGGCGAGGCGCTGGATGTGGGATTTGTCGCCTTAGCTACACGGCGAAGCGCGTAAAGCGCCCGCCCGGCGCCGTTCCGATGGCGCGCCATCCAGCTCGGGCCCGAATGCTGAGCAGGGCAGTGGCATGAATGCCCGTGACGCTATGCAGTCCCTCGGATTACCCGTGGGCGCCGGCGTTCAGTCCACCCGCACCGCCACGCGGTCGCACAACGGCAGCCAGCCGTCTTCCGGCCGCCACTCCCAGTGGATGTTCTGCGTGCGGCCGTCGGCGCTGAACACGACCCGCGCCCGCTCGGTGTCGCCGCTGAGCGTCCACACCCGGCCTTCGTGCATGAGGTGGTAGCGGCGCTCGAAGCCGTGGTTCTCGAAGCTGTGCACGAAGCCATGGCCGGTGCGTGCATCCACGCCGATCAGGCTGAGCGTGTCGAAGGGGCTGCCATCCACCTGGGCCCGCTCGTTTTGCACCAGGAAGAAGCCGCCGCTGTGCCAGTAGGCGGTGTGGGTGCTCGTCCACGCCGAAGGCGCGGCGCGCGGCGCCATCCAGGTCTGCCGCCGCTCGCCATAGGACTGGCCCGTGGCGTGCCAGGTGCCCAGGAAGGCATTCAGCGCGTCATGCAGCGCGCTGCGCTGCAGTGGGGTCGGGGGAAGGGATGCGGCCATGGCGGGCGCTCCAGGAGTGGCACTGTCGGAGCAGGGCAAGGCCAGGGCCTGTCATCGCGATCCCTTATCTGCCGGGCTCACACGGGCCGTGCCTGCCGCAACGCGAGCTGCGCGTTAAATAGTTCACGCCCTGCACGCGCCGTGCTCCGGTTGCCGGCTTGTTTCCCCAGCGGCCTCTTCTATGTTTGCCCATCGGACTGTCCGGCGGCACCTGGAGCGGGCTTGCACATGGGCCCGTCTCCTTCGGAAACCACCTGAGGCAGCTGATGCATGTGGAATGCGCCTGGCGTATCAGGGCGCCGTGACAACGCGTACCCGCAGGGGTACTCCCGGAACGAGGAAATGGCAATGAACGTGTCCGACGGCTGCATTGGCTTGATCAAGACCTGCGAGGGTTTCCGCACCACCCCCTACCGTTGCCCGGCGGGTATTCCCACCATCGGTTACGGCTCCACCCGCTACGCCGACGGTCGCGCCGTTTCGCTGTCCGACCCGCCGATCAGCGAGGCCAGGGCCTGCGACATCCTGCGCACGACACTCAAGGAATATGAGAATGCCGTCACCCGTTATGTCACGGTGCCGTTGAACCAAAACCAGTTCGATGCCCTGGTGGATTTTGCCTACAACGCCGGCGCACAGAACCTCAGGACCAGCACGCTGCTCAGGCGCCTGAATGCCGAGGACTATGTGGGCGCCGCTCAGGAATTCGGCCGGTGGATTTATGGTGGCGGCAAGGTGCTGCCCGGGCTGGTGCGACGGCGCAAACTGGAAAAGGAGCTTTTCCTCAAAGAGGCCTGACGCCGTCCGGCAACGTGCCGGCTGTTCAGCGGCCGCTGAGGCGGTGTCGCGGGATGCGGCGCCGCCGTGCCGTCGTCAGCGCTCCCGCGCATGATTGCGCGTGAACTTCGGCAGCTCGATCACCAGCTCCGGCCCGCGCAGCGTCACGCAGCAGGCCAGGCGCGACTGGGCGTCCAGCCCCCAGGCGTCGCCGAGCTGGTCCTCCTCTTCCTCGTCGGCGGCGGCCAGCAGGTGGCAGCCCTCGCGCACGTGCACGTGGCAGGTGGCGCAGGCGCCCACTTTCTCGCAGGCATGCTCGATCTCCACGCCATGGTCCAGCAGTTCGTCCACGAGCTTGCGCCCGGGCCGGGCCTCGAACGCCAGGCCCCCGGGGCAGAGATCGGCATGCGGCAGCACGCGGATGTGCGTCACCTGGACGGTCTTGGCGACGGGGGCGTCGGTCGCGTCGATGCTCATGGCAGACCTCATGCGGCAAGCTGGTCCAGGCGCTGGCCCGACAAGGCCTGGCGGATGCGCACGTCCATGCGGCGCGCGGCAAAGGGCGTGGTGAGCGTGTTCAGCGTCGCGGAGGCGTTGCGCAGCGCGTCGCGCTGGCAGCGCCAGTCGGCGGCCGTGCCCTCGCTGGCGGCGCACTCCTCCAGCAGGTCGGCCACGGCCTGCATGCCGGCCAGGATCTCCTGGCGCTCCGCCGGCTGCAGCAGCGTCTCGCCGTCCTCGCGCAGCGCCGCCTCGGTGGCGTCGAGCAGGCGCCGCGCATCGACCTGCGCCTCGCGCAGCATGCGCGCGGCGCTGTCCTCGGCCGCGCTGCCCAGCGCCTGCTGCAGCATGCCGGTGACGGTCTCGGTGGCCAGCCCATAGCTGGGCTTCACTTCCACATGCGCCCGCACGCCCGAGATCTGCTCGACCGCGCTCACGGACAGCAGCCCGTCGGCGTCGATCTGGAAGCTCACGCGGATGCGCGCCGCACCCGCGGCCATGGGCGGGATGCCGCGCAAGGTGAAGCGCGCCAGCGAGCGGCATTCGCTCACCAGCTCGCGCTCGCCCTGCACCACGTGCAGCGCCAGCGCGGTCTGGCCGTCCTTGAAGGTGGTGAAGTCCTGCGCGCGCGCCACCGGCACGCTGCTGTTGCGCGGGATGATCTTCTCCACCAGTCCGCCCATGGTCTCGATGCCCAGCGACAGCGGGCACACGTCCAGCAGCAGCAGGCCGTCGCCGGCACGGTTGCCGGCGAGCTGGTCGGCCTGGAGGGCCGCGCCCAGCGCCACGGCCTGGTCGGGATCGATGTCGGTCAGCGGCTGGCGGCCGAAGAGCTCGCCCACCGCAGCGCGCACCTGCAGCAGCCGCGTGGAGCCGCCCACCAGCACCACGCCGTCCACCTCGTCGGGGCGCAGCTTGGCGTCGCGCAGCGCGCGCTTGACCGGACCCAGCGAGCGCTCCACCAGAGCTCGCGTGAGCGCGTCAAAGCTGGTGCGGTCCAGCGCCAGCGCGGCCTCGCTGCCGTCGGTGCGGCGGCAGCGCATCGTCACCGCCTCGTGCTCGCTGAGCTGCTCCTTGGCCGCGCGCGCCGCCGCCAGCAGCGCGCCCATGTCCGCCGCGCTCCAGCCGCCGCCGGTGGCGGCCATGAAATGCTTGGCCAGCCGGTGGTCGAAATCGTCGCCGCCGAGCATGGGGTCGCCGTTGGTGGACACCACCTCGAACACGCCGCGCTGCAGCCGCAGCACCGACACGTCGAAGGTGCCGCCGCCCAGGTCATAGACCACGTAGGTGCCCTGGCTGCCCCTGTCCAGCCCGTAGGCCACGGCCGCGGCGGTGGGCTCGTTGAGCAGGCGCAGCACGTGCAGGCCGGCCTGCTGCGCGGCGTCCTTGGTGGCCTGGCGCTGAGCGTCGTCGAAGTAGGCCGGCACCGTGATCACCGCGCCCACCAGCGCACCGTCCAGCACCGCTTCGGCCCGCTCGCGCAGCGCGCGCAGCACCTGCGCGCCCACCTCCACCGGGCTCTTGACGCCCTGGCGCGTGCGCACGCCCACGGCGGTGTCGGACAGTGCCTCCAGCGCGTAGGGCAGCATCTGGTTCTGCAGGTCGGCCAGGCGGCGCCCGATCAGGCGCTTGGCCGAGGCGATGGTGTTGAGCGGGTCCGCGGCGGCCATGGCCTGGGCCTCGTGGCCCACGAGCAGCCCGCCGTAGGTGCCGTAGTGCACCACCGAGGGCAAGAGCGTCCGGCCCTGCGCGTCGTCCAGCACCTGCGCCATGCCGCTGCGCACGCAGGCCACCAGCGAATTCGTGGTGCCCAGGTCGATACCCACCGCCAGCCGGTGCTGGTGGGGAGCGGCACTGCGCCCGGGTTCAGCGATCTGCAGCAAGGCCATGGTGTCGTTCCCTCAAACCGCGAAGCTCTCGCCGCAGCCGCAGGTGGCGCTGGCGTTGGGGTTGTTGAATTGGAAACCTTCGTTGAGGCCCTCGCGCACCCAGTCGAGCTGGGTGCCGTCGAGCAGGGCCAAGCTGGCGGCATCGACCAGCAGCGTCACGCCTTCGCTGTCGAAGCGCAGGTCCTCGCCGCGGGCCTCGTCGGCGAACTCCAGCGCGTAGGCGTAGCCGGAGCAGCCGCTGGTCTTGATCGCCAGGCGCAGGCCGAACCCGCCGCCGCGCTGGGTGAGCGCCTTACGGATCTGGGCCGCCGCCTTCGGGGTCACGCTGATGGACATGGCTGTGGCCTTTCAAACCGAGAACGAGCTGCCGCAGCCGCAGGTGCTGGAAGCATTGGGGTTCTTGATGACGAAGCGCGCGCCTTCGAGCTTGTCCTCGTAGTCGATCTCCGCGCCCACCAGGTACTGCATGCTCATGGCGTCGACCACCACCTTGACGCCCTCGCGCTCGATGCGGAAGTCGTCCTCCTTGCGCTCGTCGTCGAAGGCGAAGCCGTACTGGAAGCCCGAGCAGCCGCCGCCGGTGACGAAGATGCGCAGCTGCAGCGCCGGGTCGTTCTCCTCGGCCAGCATCTCCGAGACCTTGCTCACCACCGCGTCGGTCAGGCGTATCGGATCGGCGCCCTCGGGCAGCTCGACCGGCATCGGAGGGGCGGCGGACGCGCTGCAGCTGCCGGCGGCATCGGGCTGGGATTGGCAAGCCATGGTGTTCTCTCCTGAGGTTCGGACAGGGATGTGCGGGAGGCGGGCTCAGTTCGCGCTGCTGGCGCAGGCGGGCTGCTCGGTGACGGGGGCACGCCGCGCGCGGTAGTCGGCCACGGCGGCCTTGATGGCGTCCTCGGCCAGGATCGAGCAGTGGATCTTCACGGGCGGCAGCGCCAGCTCCTCGGCAATGGCGGTGTTCTTGATCGCCAGCGCCTGCTCCAGCGTGCGGCCCTTGACCCACTCCGTCACCAGCGAGCTCGACGCGATGGCCGAGCCGCAGCCGTAGGTCTTGAACCTGGCGTCCTCGATCACACCGGTGGTGGGATTGACCTTGATCTGCAGCTTCATCACGTCGCCGCAGGCGGGTGCACCCACCATGCCGGTGCCCACCGTGTCGTCGGCCTCCAGGCTGCCGACGTTGCGCGGGTTCTCGTAGTGGTCGATGACCTTGTCGCTGTAAGCCATGTGAGGTGCTCCTGATGCGGTGCGTTTGCGGTGGCGGCGGGTCGCGCGCTCAGTGCGCGGCCCACTGGATGGTGTCGAGGTCGATGCCGGCCTGGTGCAGCTCCCACAGCGGGCTCAGCGAGCGCAGCCGCTCCACGGTGGCGTGCACCTGGGCCACGGCGGCGTCGATCTCGGCCTCGGTGGTAAAGCGGCCGACGGAGAAGCGGATCGAGCTGTGCGCCACCTCGTCCGACAGGCCCAGTGCGCGCAGCACGTAGCTGGGCTCCAGGCTGGCCGAGGTGCAGGCCGAGCCCGAGGACACGGCCACGCCCTTGACGCCCATGAGCAGCGACTCGCCCTCGACGAACTCGAAGCTGATGTTGAGGTTGTGCGGCACGCGCCGCCCCAGGCTGCCGTTGACGCGCACGGCCGGGATGTCCTTGAGGCCGCAGAGCAGCCGGTCGCGCAGCGCGCGGATACGCTCGTTCTCGCGGCCCATGCCTTCCTTGGCCAGGCGATAGGCCTCGCCCATGCCCACGATTTGGTGCGTGGGCAGCGTGCCCGAGCGCATGCCGCGCTCGTGGCCGCCGCCGTGGATCTGGGCCTCGATGCGCACGCGCGGCTTGCGGCGCACGTACAGTGCGCCGATGCCCTTGGGGCCGTAGGTCTTGTGCGCCGACAGGCTCAGCAGGTCCACCGGCACGTGCTGCATGTCGATCTCGACCTTGCCGCTGGCCTGCGCCGCATCGACGTGGCACAGGATGCCGCGGGCGCGGCACAGCGCGGCGATGGCCGGGATGTCCTGGACGACGCCGATCTCGTTGTTGACCCACATCACCGACACCAGGACCGTGTCCGGGCGCAGCGCCGCTTCCAGCGCGGACAGGTCCAGCAGGCCGTCCTCCTGCACGTCGAGGTAGGTGACGGCGAAACCTTCGCGCTCCAGCTCGCGCATGGTGTCCAGCACCGCCTTGTGCTCGGTCTGGACCGTGACGAGGTGCCTGCCGCGGCTGCGGTGGAACTGCGCGGCGCCCTTGAGCGCGAGGTTGTTGGACTCGGTGGCGCCCGAGGTCCACACGATCTCGCGCGGGTCGGCGTTGATCAGCGAGGCCACATGCTCCCGGGCGATTTCCACGGCCTCTTCCGCGGCCCAGCCCCAGGCGTGGCTGCGCGAGGCGGGATTGCCGAACTGCTGGTAGAGGTAAGGCACCATCTGCTGCACCACGCGCGGGTCCACCGGGGTGGTGGCGGCGTAGTCCAGGTAGATCGGTTTGGCGCTGTCCATGCGAAGGCTCCCGTGCGGCTATGGCCCTTGCTTCGCATGGACCGTGCCAACCCTGGGTGCGCATGCAAAGTTGCGCTGCGTCAATGAGTTAATACGCCGCCCGCCTCATTGGGCGCGGCCGGCGTGGGCCTTCGCCGGGGGATGGCTGTCGCTTTTGTAGGGTCTGCGACGTGGAGCGGCGCAGCGGTGTCACGTTCAGGCGCGGTAGTCGTCCAGTGCTGGATGTGGGCTCGAGACGCTTCGAGTACGCCGGTCCTGGCTTGGTGCGCATTGACCAATGTCAGAAGCCGATGTACCGGCCGGTGATGCAATTGGCTTGCCCTCCACCAGGACGGCCGGCTTGCAGTGGCGGGCCGTCCCATTCCCTTGCGATCGCAACCAAGAAGTACAACGAGCCAAGCCATGAAAGACATTCTCAAGCCCCTTGCCGTCGCCCTTGCCCTTGCTTTCGCAGGCAGTGCTCAGGCTGCCGGCCCCGCCGGCAACGAACCCATCCAGCCGATCAAGGCCGCCAAGGCCAGTGACCCCGCGCTGGTGGAGCTGGGCAAGAAGCTGTTCTTCGAGCCGCGCCTGTCCAGGTCCGGCTTCATCTCCTGCAACTCCTGCCACAACCTGAGCATGGGCGGCACGGACAACCTCAAGAGCTCCATCGGGCACAACTGGCAGAAGGGCCCCATCAACGCGCCCACCGTGCTCAACGCCAGCTTCAACGTTGCGCAGTTCTGGGACGGGCGTGCCAACACGCTCAAGGACCAGGCCGGCGGCCCCATCGCCAATCCTGGCGAGATGGCCTTCACGCATGAGCTGGCGGTGGAGGTGCTGTCCTCCATCCCGGCCTACAAGGCCGAGTTCAGGCAGGTGTTCAAGAGCGAGCGCCTCACCATCGAGGAGGTCACCAAGGCCATCGCCGCTTTCGAGGAAACGCTGGTCACGCCCAACTCGCGCTTCGACCAATGGCTTCTGGGCAAGAAGGACGCCCTGAACAAGGATGAGCTCGCGGGCTACCAGCTCTTCAAGACCAGCGGCTGCACGGCCTGCCACAACGGCCCGGCCGTGGGCGGCAACTCCTTCCAGAAGATGGGCGTCGTGGCGCCCTACAAGGCCAGCAGCCCGGCCGAAGGGCGTGTGGCCGTGACTGGCAAGGATGCCGACCGTTTCAGCTTCAAGGTGCCCACGCTGCGCAACGTGGAGCTGACCTACCCGTACTTCCACGACGGCGAGGCCGCCACGTTGACGCAGGCCGTGGACACCATGGGCAGGCTGCAGCTCGGCCGCACCTTCTCCAGCACCGAGAACGCGCAGATCGTGTCCTTCCTGAAGACCCTCACCGGCGAACAGCCCAAGCTCACGCTGCCCATCCTGCCGCCGTCCACCGACGCGACGCCGCGCCCGCAACCGTTCTGAGGAGCGGCCGGCCGAGGCGACGGCCGGCTGCCGCAGGAGCATTGGCCGCCTTCGGGCGGTCTTTTTTTGCCGGCGCGCCTTGGAGGCTGGCCTCAGGCCACTTCTGGCTTCTGAGTGAAGTAATTCCGTTCGTCCTGATGCTTCGATACCTCAGTACGAACGGGTCATCTCACGACCAAAGTGGAATCGGTATCAGGCCACGAAGAAGTAGTCCGACAGCGCCGAGGCGCTGCCGGTGGCCGCCACCAGTTGCGTGAGCTCGGCGGCGCCGACCTGCGCGTCCGCGCCCGCCGAGCGGAACAGGAACACGCCGGTCTGGGTGCCGTTGTCCACCGCGAACAGGCGGGCGTCGCCCACGGCATAGGCGGCGGTGGCCGAGCCGATGGCCGCCGCTGCGCTGGCCGCCGTGACGGCACCGGCGATGTCGGTGCTGAAGATCACGAGCTCGGCGCCGGTGCCGAATCCGCCCGGCGCGGCGCGCACCAAGGCGCCTTCGACCAGCGTGTCACCGTCGCCCACGCGCACGCCGCCCATGCTGAACAGGAAGCGGTCGTCGGCGCTGCTCCAGTCGGTGATGGCGTCCACGCCCACCAGGCTGTTGAAGCCGAAGGAATCCGCCCCGGCACCGCCGGTCAGCGTGTCGCTGCCCGCGGCGCCGTACAGCGTGTCGGCCCCGGCGCCCCCGTTGAGCATGTTGGCCGCGCCGTTGCCGACGATCACGTTGTTGCCCGTGTTGCCGGTGCCGTTGATGGCCGCGCCGCCCATCAGCAGCAGGTTCTCCACGTCCGCCGCCAGCGTGTGGGTGACGTAGGCCGCCACGCTGTCGAGGCCCGAGCCGCCCGCCTCGCTGACCGTGTCGGTCGCCGTCTCGACGATGTAGGTGTCGTTGCCGGCGCCCCCGCGCATGATCACGCCCGCCACGCCGTCGAGCAGGTCGTTGCCGCCACCGCCGTTGACGATGTTGGCCCCGGCGCGGCCGACCAGCACCTCGGCGTTGCCGCTGCCGTTGACCGTGAGCTGCGGCACGGGCGTGCCGTCGTCGTCACGGATGCTTGCCGCTACCGAGGCACTGCCCACCGTGGCATTGGTCGGGCTGAACAGGTTGAGGTTGAAGACCTCGGTCGCCTCGATGCCCAGGTCGTTGAGCACGGGGATGCGCAGCACCTGGACCGTCTGCCCGGGCGTGAACACCAGCGTGCCGGATTGCGCGAGGTAGTCGCTGCCGTTGGTGGCCGTGACGTTGCTGTTGCTGTAGCGCACGCTCACCAGCTGCGTGGACGGCGCACTCAGGCTGACGATGAAGTCCAGCGTGGTGCCCGACTCGGGCGCGGGAATCGCGGCGGCCGAGATCGTGGGCTGCACGACCGTCGCGAGCTCGCTGGGCGTGACGACCATGTGCCCACGGCCGTCACCGATGCTCGCGTTCACCGCGCCCGAGAGTTGCAGGTCGAAGAACTCGAAGTTTTCGGCGGCGGCGTCATCGCGCAGGTTCACCAGCACGGTGCGGCTGGTTTCGCCCGGCGCAAACACCAGGGTCTGCGTGCCCAGCGCCTCGTAGTCCGCGCCGGCCAGCGCCGTGCCGTTGGCCGTGCCGACCTGCACCGTGACCTGCCTCGTGCTGGCGCGGTCGAGCGTCACCTCGAAGCGCGCGATCCGGCCCGACTCGTCCGCGATGCCGTCCGTGACGGCCAGTACCGGCGTGCCGGTGGTGCCGTCGTTGTCGTGCACCACGCCCAGGCCGTCGGCATCGACGATGGTGGCGTTGCCGGCCGAGAACAGGTTCAGCCGCAGCAGCTCGTCAGCCTCGCTGGTGAGGTCTTCGAGCACCGGGACGAGGATCGTCTTGGTGGTCTCGCCGGGGGCGAAGACCAGCGTGCCGCTCTGGGCCAGGTAGTCGGCGCCGTTGGCGGCGGTGATGTTGCTGTTGCTGTAGCGCACGCTCACCAGCTGCGTGGACGGCGCGCTCAGGCTCACGATGAAGGCCAGCGCGCTGTCGCTTTCGCCGGCCTGGGCGTCGGACACGCTGATCATCGGGCTGCTCACCCGCGGCGCATCGTTGGTGGCGACGTACGCACGCGCACGCGCATCGGGCAGCGTGGCGTTGACGGGACCGGACAGCAGCAGGTCGAAGTACTCGCCGGGCTCGCTGATGGCGTCGTTGGCCAGCGTCACGCTCACCGTCTTGCTCACCTCGCCCGGTCTGAACACCAGCGTCTGCAGCGGCTGGGCGGTGTAGTCGCTGCCGGCCAGCGCGCTGCCGTTGGCCGTGGCGACGTTGACGCTGACGTTGCCCGTGGCGGGCCGGTCGAGCGTGATGCTGAAGGTGGCCATGCCCGCGGCCTCGTCCACCACGGTATCGGCCACGCGGATCACGGGCGTGCCGGTGGCGGCATCGTTGTCCACCACGAAGCCCAGCCCGTCTTCATCGGCGACCTGCGCGTTGCTGGGCGAGAACAGGTTCAGCCGCAGGATCTCGGTGCGCTCGGTGTTCAGGTCGTTCAGTACCGGGATCTCGACCACCTTGGTGGTCTCGCCAGGCGCGAAGACGAGCGTGCCGTTCTGGGCCAGGTAGTCGCTGCCGTTGGCGGCGGTGACGTTGCTGTTGCTGTAGCGCACGCTCACCACCTGCGTGGACGGCGCGCTGAGGCTGACGGCGAAGCGCAGCAGGGTCTGGCTCTCGTCGGCCACGGCATCCGTCACCGTGATCAGCGGCAGCGACACCGGCGCGCTGTCATTGGCGCCGATGGTGGCCCGGCCGAAGGTGGGCGCCACCAGCGTGCCGCCCACGGCCGTGGACAACCGCAGGTCGAAGAACTCCGCGAGCTCGGCCGCGGTGTCGTTGTTCAGCGCCACGCTCACCGTCTTGGCGACCTGGCCGGGCGTGAACACCAGCGTCTGCAGCGGCAGCGCGGTGTAATCCGCGCCGGCCACGGCCGTGCCGTTGGCGGTGGCGACATTGACGCTGACGTTGCCGGTGCCGGGCCGGTCCAGCGCGATGGTGAAGGTCACCAGGCCCGCGGCCTCGTCCACCACGGTGTCGGCCACGCGGATGACCGGCGGCCCGGCGGGCGCGTCGTTGTCATGGATGGCCCCCAGGCCGCCCTCGTCGGCCACCTGCGCATTGGTGGGCGAGAACAGGTTCAAGCGCATCAGCTCCACGCGCTCGGCCGTGGCGTCGTTGAGCACGGGGATCGACACCACCTTGGTGGTCTCGCCGGGCAGGAACACCAGCGTGCCGTTCAACGCCAGGTAGTCGCTGCCGTTGGCGGCGGTGACGTTGCTGCTGCTGTAGCGCACGCTGACCTGCTGGGCCGAGGGCGCATTCAGGCTCACGACAAAGCGCAGCGCGTGGTCGCTCTCGTCGGCCACGGCGTCCGACACCGTGATCAGCGGCAGCGACACCGGCGCGGCGTCGTTGGCGCCGATGGTGGCCCGGCCGAAGGTGGGCGCCACCAGCATGCCGCCCACGGGCGAGGACAGCCGCAGGTCGAAGGTTTCGGCCAGCTCGCGCGCGTTGTCGTTGATCAGCGCCACGCTGACCGTCTTGGCCACCTGCCCCGGTGCGAACACCAGCGTCTGGGACAGCGCCACGTAGTCCTGGCCGGCCACGGCCGTGCCGTTGGCGGTGGCGACGTTGACGCTGACGTTGCCGGCACTGGGCCGGTCCAGCGTGACGGTGAAGGTCACGACGCCGGCCTGCTCGTCCACCACGCGGTCTCCCACGCGGATGACCGGCGTGCCGATCGCGGGCGCGTCGTTGTCATAGATGGTGGCCCAGGCCGTGTCGCGGGCGATGGTGTCGTTGACCGCGCTGAACAGGTTGAGCTGGAACAGCTCCGTGCGTTCGAGCACGCCGTCGCTGCGCAGCGGGATGTCGATGACCAGCGAAGTCTGCCCGGGCGCGAAGGTCACGGTGCCGGAGCGGGCGTCATAGTCCGTGCCGTTCGCGGCCGTGAGGTTGGAGTTGCTGTAGCGAACGCTCACTGGCAACGCATTGGGCGTTGTCAGGCGCAGCGTGAATCGCGCAACGGCGGCGGACTCGTCGACTTCGACGTCATCGACAACGATCGGCATGGCTCGACTCCCCAGTCGGTTGAGAGCCTGCCGGCATGGGCCAGGATAGCCATGGGCAGGCTGCCCGGAGCTTAAGGAGGAAGCCGCGACAGCCGTTTCCGCAGTGGTGAGCAAAAGCCATACGGAACCGTGCTGCCAGCAACGGATTGAGCCAATGTTTACAGGCTCATCCAGTTGGCTGCACTTGTCATCCGGCAGTGTGTCAAACCGTCACACGCGCGTTACTTCATGCCGGTGTGCTCGCGCGGTACATGGGGCAACAGGACCTGCAGAGACCGTCGCTCAGCGCCGGGGCGGCCTGAACCAGGAGAAGAGCGTCGGCCAGTGCCACAAGGCCGCGGCCGGCTGCGACTGGGCTGGCTCCAGCAGCGCGGCGGCAGCGGCGGCTGCGGCGTTGCGGGCCACCACGTCGGCCAGCGCCTTCTCGGCGATGGCCCGCACCTCGTCATCGGTGAGATGGCCGGGCGCCATGCGGCGCAGCAGGGCCGGTTGCTCCAGCAGCTCGCGCAGGACCGCTTCCTCCTGCGCTTCGAGACGCAGCTCGAACTCGATCTGCATCGTGCTTTCGATCTCGGACCAGGTCAGCATGCGCGCACCTCCAGGCAACCGCCCGGCCATTGAGGCGTGCCGAGCTTGCAAGAGGCTGTCAGGCCCCGCCAGTGCGGGAGGCGCCACCGCAGCCGGCCCACGCCGTGTGGCATGTCATTCCGATTCGTCCTTCTCACTGAAATAACCTCGTCACACCCGCGAAGGCGGGTGTCCACGAACTCCGGGCTGCATCCCGGCCGGCGTGGAGGCCAGCCTGCGCGGGCATGACGAGGGAATATTTCCGCTTCGTTTGAGAGGCCGAATCAGACTTCGGGCCCGAAGCACACCGAATGATCGGTGCACACGGCGCAGCTGGGTGCCTTGCACACGAAGATCTCCTCGCGCTCGCACAGCTGCTTGTAAAGGAACTTCTTCCACTTCATGTCCTTGGCGTTGCGCGCCACCAGCGACGGGAACCAGTGCCTCATCAGCGCCGAGAGCTCGGTGCGCGAAGCCAGCTGCAGGTCCTGCCACAGGTGGTTGTCACCCAGGCAGGCCACGGCCACCGTCTCGGCCATGTGCAGGATCTCGGCCGGCGTGCCGGCCGAGGCGTCGGCATGGTCGAGCAGCAGCGCCGCCACGTCCTGTACCTCGTCGCCCCGCGCGGCGCGGCGCGAGCGCGCCAGCGGCAAGGGCTCAGGCAGGAAAGGCCGTTGCGCCAGCATCGTCATACCACGGCAGGCGCGTGCGTGTAGCACTTCTTGGGACAGATCTTGGCGCAGGCGGTGCAGCCGATGCACAGCCCGCCATGGGCGATCGTCATCACCTTCTTCTCGTATTCCTCGTCATCGTCGCCGTCCGGGTCCAGGGCGATGCGCTCGCCCTCTTCGTCCAGGCCGATGAGCTCCAGCACGCCGCGCGGGCAGACGCGGAAGCAGCGGCCGCAGCCGATGCACTTTTCCTCGTTGATGGACTGGACGAAGTTTGGAATCCAGCTCTCGCCCGAAGGCATGGTGACGCTGAAATTTGCCATGACAGTTGCTTTCTCTTCTGCTCTGCCCGTTCGTCCTGAGCTTGTCGAAGGGGCGCCGTGACGGCGCGGCCGGGCCTCGAAAAGCTCAGCGCCCGAACGGAACGTGCTTTCCGGCCAGGCCGGCCGATCAGCCCGCGGCTTGCGCCGCCGCCAGCTTGCCGCGCGCGGCCATCAGCGCCTCGTGCGCCTCGTGCGCGAGGCGGGCCACCTCGGGGATGCGCTCCCAGTGGGTGGGCAGCTCCTCGCTCAGGTCGTGCAGGTCCATCTTGGCCTGCACGGCCTTGGCATTGAGCTTCCTGACTTCGGCCTTGAGGGCGTCGATGTCAGCCATAGGTGGCAACCTCCTTGAATTGTTCGATCATCCCGATGCCTTCGTCGACGAGCTTGTTGCCCGCCTCGGCCAGCTTCTGCAGCGAGGGGTAGCCGAAACGGTGCACGTCGCGCAGGTAGCGGTTGACGACGATGAGCCGCCCGGTGGTGAGCACGGCGCGGCCGAAGCCCTCGTGGCTCATGTTCATCATGGGCGCGACCATGCAGCCCGTGGCGCGCTCGATGGCCAGGCCGATGGCGTTGTGGAACAGCTCCAGCCGCCACAGCGTCTCGGGGTCCGGGTCGCCCATGATCGGCATGGCGCGGCGCTGCTCGGCCGTGACAACATAGGGCTCCAGCAACTGCGGGTCGCTCTTGCCTTCCCAGGTGCCGTGCGTGTCCTGCGCGCGCAGCTGCTTGATCAGCTCGCGGATGAAGCGGTCCTGCAGCAGGGCTTCTTCCGGGGCTTGGGCCTGAACTTCGCTCATGATTGGACCTGGTCCTCTTCCTCGAAATCGAAGCGCTTCTCCTGGCCCTTGAGCAGCGCCTTGCGCAGCCATGGCGGCGGCGTGCCCTTGAGCACTTCCTGCAGCCTGGACAGGATGTCGGAGATGGAGTCCGGCCCGGTGACCTTCACCGGGTGGATGCCGGCGGCCACCACGCGCGCGGCCGCCGAACCGCCGATGGCGCCGACGTAGACGATGGCGCAGTCGCCGATGGCGGCGAGCTTGGGCGCGAGCTTGTCCTCATCGCCGTCCTCGGCCAGGTTGTCGCCGAAGGCGAAGTCCTCCACGAAGGCGCAGCTCTCGGCCGTCACCTCGTAGACGGCCAGGTGCTTGGCCCAGCCGAAGTGCGCGTCCACGCGCTGCTGGTCCTGGGTGGCAAAGGCGACTTTCATGGGCTGGAGCTCCTGTGGGGGCGGTACGGGTCAAAGTCCGATCTCGGCCACGCCCTCGCCGGCGGCGGAAGGGGCCAGGCCGGCAGCGGCGGCGCGGGCCGCGGGTGTGAGCGGCCAGTCCTCGGGGCTGGCGTGGTGGATCTGGTCCATCAGCAGGTTGCCGACCTCGAACACGAAGTTGCGGCTGCCGCGGTAGCCCACGTGGCAGACGTGCGAGTTGCCGATGCGGTCGAACATCGGGATGCCCAGGCGGAACAGCGGCTTGCCCAGGCGCTGCGCCGCCTGGCGGCCATGCGAGTGCGTGATCAACAGGTCGCACCCGGCCGCCTGGGCCGAGCGCTCGAAGTCCTCCAGGTCGCCGATGAGCACCTCCGCGGTGGGCAGCCGCTCCAGCAGCGGCGACTTGGTGGTGGTCACGGCCACCGACAGCTCCGCACCCATCTCGGCGAGGAAGCTGCCCGCAGCCCACAGCAGGTCGGGCTCCGCGCCCAGCGCGACCCTGACGTTGCCGAAGTGGAAGTGGCCGTCGAGCATCGCGTCCACCAGCTGGCTGCGTTGGCGCCGCAACTTCATGGACACCGGCCGGCCGCTGAGCCGGCTGAGGAAACGGATGAAATCATCCGTGGCGGTGAGGCCGGTGAGCCGGTCGAACAGCGTGTACGGCACGCCGCAGCGGGCCTGCAGCGCCTGCGCGGCCGGGCGCATCTGCTCGCCGATGGCGATGGCGTGCTGCGCGCCGCCCAGCGCCAGCAGCTCGTCCAGCGTGGTGCCGCCCAGCGTGTGGCCCAGCCAGCCCTCGGGAATGTGGCCGTCGAGCGAGCCTGACATGTCCGGCGCGAACACCGGCCGCAGCCCGAAGGACCCGATGATCTCGCGCAGCTCCTCGATGTCGCCCGGCGTCAGGTGGCAGCCCGGCAGCACCGCGACCTTGCGCGCCACCTTGGGCTCGTTCTGGCGCGGCAGCCTGGACACCAGCGCCGTCACCGCAGCGGCCCAGCCGTCCTGGAAGGCGCCGACGTAGTCGGGGGTCGAGGCGTAGACGACGGCGGTATCGTGCAGCTCCGGGTGCTTGTCCTGCGCCAGCCTGACGAACGCTTCGACGTCGTCGCCCTTGGTTTCGGTGAGGCCGGTGGAGCAGATGGCGATCAGCCTGGGCCTGGCGCGCGAGCGGATGTTGAGCAGCGCCTTCTCCAGGTTGTCGTAGCCACCCATGATGGTGGTGGCCTCGTTCATCGCCGTGGTCTGCAGCGGGATGGCCTCCTTGAAGTGGCGCACCAGCAGCACCAGCCCGAAGGAGGTGCAGCCTTGCGAGCCGTGCATCACGGGCATGCAGGAGGCCAGGCCCATGAACGCGTAGCTCGCGCCCAGCGGCTGGCTCATCTTGAGCGGGTTGACGGCGGCGGCTTTCCTGGATTCGGTGACGAGGGCCATGGCGGTGCTCTCCTGCGCAACTTCTTCAAGCCGGCAGCGCGGCGGTTTCGGTCTCTTCCCAAGGGGCGGGGGCCTTCACCTGCTGCCACACCGGGTTGAACAGCGCCTTGTCGATCTCGGCGATCATGGTGACCATGCCCTCGTAGCCGGCGAAGGCGTGGTGGCGCTCCTGGTTGATGTCCATCCAGGGCATGCGCGCCTTGAGGGCCACGAACTGGCTGCGTCCGCCGCTGAGCATGATGTCGGCCCGGGCGTCGCGCAGCATGGCGTACATCTCGCGCGGGCTCAGGTCGTCGATCATGTGCGCGTCGTCGCCCATGATCTCCTTGATCTTTTCCTTGTCTGCCCGGGTGCTCTTCTTGACGCTGGTGCCCACCACTTCCAGGCCGGCCTCCTGCAGCGCGGCGACCACCGACCAGCTCTTCACGCCGCCGGTGATGAGCAGCACCTTCTTGCCCGCCAGGCGCTGGCGGTAGGCGCGGATGCGCTCCCAGGCGCGCGCTTCCTCGACGGCGATCAGCGCCTCGGTGCGCTTCTGGAGCTCGGGGTCGGCGCCCTGCTCCACCAGCAGCCGCGCGATGTCGCGCAGCGTGGTGCTCATGTCCGAGATGCCGTAGAACGAGCCTTCGAAGAACGGGATGCCCCAGCGCTGCTGCATGCGCGTGGCGACGTTGATCATCGACTTGGAGCACACCATCATGTTGGCGCGCGCGCGGTGGGCGCCGGCGATCTCGCGGTAGCGGCCGTCGCCCGAGATGCAGCTCAGCACGCGGATGCCCAGCGCATCGAGCAGCGGCTTGACCTGCCACAACTCGCCCGAGAGGTTGTACTCGCCGATGATGTTGATGTCGTAGGCCGTCATGCGCTCGGGCTCGACGGTGCCGATCACGTGGTCCAGCAGCGCCTCGGCGCCGAGCTTGTTTCCCAGGTTCTTCGGGCCGGCAAAGCCCGGCGCGTTGACGGGGATCACCGGCTTGCCGAACTTCTCGCTGGCGCGCTTGCACACGGCCTCGATGTCGTCGCCGATGAGGCCGGTGACGCAGGTCTGGTAGACGAACACGGCCGCCGGGTCCTGCCGGTCCAGGATCTGGCGGATGGCCTTGAACAGCCGCTTCTCGGCGCCGTAGATGACGTCGAGCTCGTTGATGTCGGTGGTGAAGCCGGTGCGGTAGAGCTGAGAACCGGAGGACGCGCTGTGCCGGTTGTCCCAGGAGTTGCCTTCGCAGGCGATAGGGCCGTGCACCAGGTGCGCCACGTCCACGATGGGCTGCAACGCGATCTTGGCGCCATCGAAAGCGCAGCCGCCGGCCGCGGCACCCGGCGTGAGCTGCTTGGTGCAGCCCTTCTTGCGCGCCTTCTCGTCCTTGGTCTGGTTGTGTTCGCAACCTGGCTCGTCAAAGACCTGCGCAATCTTGTCCTTCAGGCTGGGCGACATGGTTTCTCCTGGGGCATGCGAGCACAGCTAAGCAGGTTCGGTGCCAGCAGCGTGTGTGCGCTTCCAGGCTTCGGCCACGGGCCGAATGGCGGCTTCGGTGCTCCATGCGCCGCTGCGGCATGGCGGGTTTGCGACAAACGCGACGCCTTGGCGATGGCGCGACATGCCGGCGTCGCGGCACTGGCCGCGGATGTCGCCGTGCTTCGAGCGCGACCAGCGGCCGGCAGGCTACAGCCGCAGCAGCCAGTCGGACTCGCGTTCCGGGTCGTTGACGCGCTGCAGCAGCTCTCCCGGGCTGCCGTGCATGTAGGTCCGCACCTCGCGCGTGAAGTGCGGCTGGTCGGCGTAGCCATGCGCCGCCGCGGCCTCGGCGCGGCTGGCGCGCCCGTCGCGCACATCACGCAGGGCCTGCTCCAGGCGCAGCAGGCGCTCGATCTCCGTGGCGCTCAGCCCGGCCAGCTGGCGGGTGCGGCGCTGGAAATGCCGCTGCGTCCAGTTCAGCAGGCCCAGCGCCGCAGCCCGGGTCGAGCGCTGCCACAGCGCGGCGCCGAAGCGGCGCCACACGCTTCGTGGGCCTGCCGCCGTGGCCCAGCGCGGGCCCAGGAAGGCTTCGCAGCAGGCAATGCGCTGCGCATGGTCTGGGGCTGTCGCAACGGCGTCCAGGAAGGCGCTCCAGTCCGGCGGCAGATGCTCGCGGGCATCGACGACCTGCTCGGTGAGGCGGTCGGCGTCCAGGCCGCTGAGCAGGCCCAGCGCGGCCGGCTGGAACACGAGGCCGAAAGAGTTATAGGGCGTGAGCGCCATGGAGCGGTACGGTTGCCGGTGCGCCCCGGCCAGCATCACCGCCGGCAGCTCCACGGCCTGTGCCTGCCCGCCGCGCTCCACCAGCACGGCGCGGCCCTCCACCAGCCATACCACGGCCATGTACGGGTTGGGCGGGATCAGGCTCTGGCGTTGCTCCAGCGACAGCGGCGCGCAGGGCCGCAGGTCATGCCAGTAGTAGGCGCGCACGCAGGCGCCCAGCTCGGCGCTGGGTGCCGCCAGTGCAGAATCCGACCGGCGCTTCAGAAGCGGGGCTGTCATGGCAACGGGGCACGGAAGCGAACGCGACAGCCCGGCATTGTGGCCGCGGCCGGTGCCTCCAGCCTGCCGCGAGGCTTGCAGGGTCGCGGCGGGCCGCCGGAGCCGATGCGCAAGAATGGCGGGTTGTCTTGAGGGTGGCCCGTCATGCTGATCAACTGCGTCGTCTATCAGGAGGGAAAGAAGCTCTCCGACATTCCGGTCGAGGAGATCAGCCGCTGGGTCGAGAGGCCTGACTGCTTCGTGTGGGTGGCGCTGCGCGACGCCAGCGACGAGGAGCTCGCCACCATGCAGCGCGAGTTCGGGCTGCACGACCTGGCGGTGGAGGACGCCAGCCACGGCCAGCAGCGCCCGAAGGTCGAGGAGTACGCGGACCAGCTCTTCGTCGTGATGCACACCGTCGAGCTCGACGCGCTGGACCAGCTGCGCGTCGGCGAGGTGGACGTCTTCGTCGGCCGCAACTTCGTGCTCTCGGTACGCAACCGCAGCCGCCACAGCCTGCTGGGCGTGCGCGAGCGCGCCGAGCGCGAGCCGCACCTGCTGCGCCACGGCGCGGGCTTCGTGCTGTACGCGCTGCTGGACGCGGTGGTGGACCGCTACTTTCCCATCATCGACCTCATGGAAAGCGAGCTGGAGGCCCTGGAAGCCCAGATCTTCGAGCCCGGATCGGCGCGCACCAACGTGCAGCAGCTCTACGCGCTCAAGCAGCGCATCATGGCCGTGCGCCACACCGTCACCCCGCTGCTGGAAGCGGTGGCCAAGCTCTGGAGCGGGCGCGTGCCGGCGGTGTGCGAGGGCAACCGCGAATACTTCCGCGACGTCTACGACCACCTGCTGCGCATCCATGCCAGCCTCGACAGCCTGCGCGACACCATCGGCACGGCCATCCAGGTGAACCTGTCCATGGTGACCATCGAGGAGTCCGAGATCACCAAGCAGCTCGCCGCCTGGGCCGGCATTTTCGCCGCCGCCACCGCCTTCGCCGGCATCTGGGGCATGAACTTCGAGCACATGCCCGAGCTGAAGTGGCAGTACGGCTACCCGCTGGCGCTGGGCACCATCGTGCTGACCTGCGTGCTGCTGTACCGCCGCTTCAAGAAGGTCGGCTGGCTCTGAGCCTGGCGCCCGGCGCGTTTGTCCGGAACCCGACAAAGCCGGGCTGTCCGACGCGCCCGGTGGATGCCGCGCCGTCCCGGCGCAGGGTATGACGCGGGGCAAGGCTCCATGCAGCGCCCTGGTACGGCTGTTGCAAAGGAAACGGCCATGAGTGCACACATTCCCGTGGTCTGCAGCACCCGCAACCCGCACCTGGAGCGGCTGGGAGGTCCGCAGGCGGTGGCCCGCCTGGTGGACGCCTTCTACCTGGCCATGGACACGCGCGAGGACGCGCGCGCCATCCGCGCCATGCACGCGCCGGACCTCGCGCACACCAAGGCGATCGTGGTGAAGTACCTGGTGGAGTGGATGGGCGGCGAGAAGGCCTACAGCGCCGAGCGCGGCACGCCCATGCTGCGCCGGCGCCACCATCCCTTCGACATCGACGCCGGCGCCCGCGGCGCCTGGATGGCCTGCATGCGCCAGGCACTGGCGCAGACCTGCACCGACGCCGGGCTGCGCCAGGAGCTCGATGCGGCGTTCTGGAAGATCGCCGACCACATCAAGAACACCATCTGAGCGGCGCGCGGCCCCTTGCCGCCACCGAGCCGTCCACCTTCCACGTTGAGGCCGACATGCCGATCTACGACTACCACTGCCCTGCCTGCGGCCAGGACTTCGAGCTGCTGGTGCGCTCCAGCACGACGCCCGCCTGCCCGCAATGCGCCTCGGCGGCGCTGGAGCGGCGCGTGTCGCTGACCGCCCCGCAAGGCAAGAGCAAGGCCATCATCGCGGCCCACCGCCACGCCGCCGCGCGCGAAGGGCACTTCAGCAACTACAGCGCGGCCGAGCGGGCCCGGCTGCTGAAGTGAGCACCCCGCAAGCTGCGCAGGGCACGGAGGCCGCCGACCGCACGATGCGTTGCTTCCTCACCTACAGCGGCGTGAAGCTGCCGCTGCAGCTAAGCCAGGAGCTGCACCCGGCATCGCTGCGGCACCGCAACACCTACTTCCGCGCCGAGTACGACGCCCAGGGGCGCATGCGCCGCTGCGACAAGATCGTCTACGGCGAGGTCGAGATGCGCCACGACTACGCCTACGACGCGGCCGGCGCGCTGCGCGAGGCCGTCATCACCTCGGCGCACGAGGACGAGCCGCAAGTGCTGGTCTTCGGCGCGGGCTGAGCGCGGGCCGTCAGCCGCGTGCCCGGCTGCCCAGCGCCGCCGCGATCGCCTCGGCGCGCGCCTGCAGGGCCGCTTCCTCGCCCAGCCCCGTGACCTCGGCCGCGCGGCTGGCCTCCAGCGCCAGGCGCAGCCGCACCGCCCTGGGGTACTGCTCGTGCTGGTGGCCTTCGAAGGCGGCCCAGTCGCAGCCGCACAGCAGCAGCAGCTGGTCCAGCCGGACGGGATGCTCGCGCGCCTGCACCCGCTCCAGCAGTTGCGCGATGGCGCCGGCGCGCATGTCGCTCATGCGGTGGACGCGGTCGCATTCGTCCACCGCCAGGTGCGCCATGGCCAGGGCCTCGGCCGGCACCGCGGCGCGCTGCGCCAGCGCGTCGATGGCGGCATGCGCGCGCTGCTCATGCCCGTGGTGGTGCGGCCAGATGTCCGGCGGCGTGCCCGACTTGCCGGTCTTGTGCATCAGCGCGGCGAAACGCAGCGCCAGCGGCGCCTCGGCCCGCGCCGCCTCGTCGATGAAGCGCCACTGGTGCTCGCCCACGTCCACCCAGCGTGGCCCTTCGCAGAGCTGCGGCACGCCGAACAGCGCATCCAGCTCGGGCAGCAGCTGCGGCAGCGCGCGCGCCTGGCGCAGCGTTTCCAGCGCGCCCGAGGGGCGCGGCGCCATCAGCGCGGCCGCCAGCAGCGCCCAGTGTGCCTGGGCCGTCATGCGCTTGAGCCGGCCGCTGGCGGCGGCCAGCGCCAGCGTCGTGACATGCGCGGCGTCGGGCTGCTCCTCGCTGCAGTCCTCCAGGCAGCGCAGCAGGTCGTTGTCGGTGCGTGTGGGTTTCATCATCCGGCAGGCAACATCGGGGCCATGGGTGCGGCGCGTCCGGCCATGGCATGCCGCAGCGCCCTTGGGGCGGCCGCGTGCGCCCCTGTGCGGACGCGGCCGATCGTGAAGTCGAGCCTAGGGAGCCGGCCGGCCCGCCGCGTCGGTAGATTCCGCAACTGCCGGCGCCTGATCGCAGCGGCCTTGTGCGGGATCAAAGCCGCCGCGCCGGCGCCCGGCCGCCGTGAGGCGTGCAGCGCCGCCTTGGCGGGCCGTGCCGGGCTTCAGGCCGCCTCCAGCACCGCGGTGAGGCGCCGCAGCGCCTCGCAATGGCGCCGGCCATGGGCACGCAGCGCCTCGCGCAGGCGTTCTGCCTCCTCGGGCGGCAGCTCGCGCTCCAGGGACGCGGCATAGGCCTGCAGCGGGCTGTGCACGAGCCGGCCCCGGTACGGCGCCTCGAACTCGTGCGCCCGCACCTCGGGCGCGACGGCCTGGAACACCGAGCGCAGCGACCACGAGCCCGCCATCGCCGGGTGGTAGTAGTGGTCGCGCAGCAGCGCGAACAGGTCCACCACGCGGGGCAGCAGCGCCAGCAGCGCCGGCCCCAGGTCGCCGAAGCGCAGCGCCAGCTCGCGGATGCGGTTGCGCTCGAAACCGGCGTTGTAGGCCAGGATCGGCCCCTCCTCGTCCATCGCGTCCACCAGCGACGCGGCAAAGGCGCGGCGCGGATCGCCGTCGGCCCCGGCCAGGAAGCCGCTGTGCCTGGGGCTGCCCTCGGCCGTCTCCAGGTCGCAGCTCCACTGGAAGGGCAGCCCCTGGTAGGGCTGCGTGCCCGGCCAGGGCGGCACGGCGAAGCCGATGGTCTCGAAGCGCAGCCAGCGCCGCGGTCCGGGCAGCGTGCGCAGCGCCGCCGCGGCACCCGGGTCCAGCACCGGCTGCCCGTGCTTCACGGCGCGCGCGGCGCGGCGGTGGCGCGCCGCGGTGAGGCGGTGCAGCGGCACGCCGCGCAGGTCGGCGTAGCCCTCCGCGCGCAGCTCGGCCGCCAGCTCGCGGCCCACGATGTCCAGGCTCGTCCGGGCGTCGGCCAGCGCCGGCTCCGCAGGCGGCAGGCCGCACTGCGCCAGGTGCTCGCAGCGCCCGCTCGCGCCCGGGCCGCCGCAGGGCGCGCCCAGCGGCAGCGCCGGCATGGCGCCGCGTTCGCACTGGCGCATGGCCACGATCCACTCGCCCACCGGCCGCGTGCCCAGCACGGGCGCCAGGTCCATCTCGCGGTACAGGCCGGCGTAGCAGCCCAGGCCCGGATAGACGAAGCTGGTGTCGATGAGCAGCAGCCCGGCGCTCTGCACGCGCAGCGTGTTGCGCGCCATCACGTACAGCCACAGCGCCACGGCGTCCACGTCGGCCTCGCTGCCGGCCGTGGCATGCCGCACCCGGAACACCTTGAAGCCCTGCAGGCCGCGCGTGACCAGGTCCACGCGCACGCGCACGCCCTCGTCGCTGGCGAAGCAGGCGCCGGCCACGCCCCAGCCTTCTTCCGACTGCGCCCGCACGTCCACCAGCAGCCGCTCGGTGAGGTCGATGGCCTGCTGCCACTCGTCGTCGGTGCGCGGCGTGGGTACCGTGACCAGCCCCGGGTACGAGGCGCGCAGCGCCGTGGCGGCAGGGCCCCGGACGATGCGGTCCACGCCGGGCTCGGTCTCCGGGTAGGTGGCCTCGGGGGCGGCATGGCGCTGCAGCCAGAAGCGGCGCACACAGGCGCGCCAGCGCCGCAAGTCGTCCTCGGCCAAGGCAATGATGGGTTCCAGCATGGCTGCCATGGGATGGGATTCCTGTGAGAGAGCAACAAACGCTGCTGCGGACACGATTTCTACAAACGTGACAAGGCCGTGTCCAGCACAGCAGCGAACTACCCCATGCGATGCAAGCGGCGTGCACAGTCGCGATTGAGATGGCTCAAGTTGCAGCCGCAGCCATGTCTCTAAGGTGGGTGCCACCATGCACCCCGACCAAGAATTCTTCCAGGCGCTGCACCGTGCCTTCGACGCCACGCTGGCCGATTTCACCGGCGCACCGCCGCTCATCGACGCGCTGCTGTCACAGGCCTTCGACAGCTTTGCCGGCAACGTCGCGATCCAGTGCCGGGACGAACCGCCGCTGGCCTGCGCGCGCGGCTGCTCCACCTGCTGCACGCTGCGCGTGGGCGCCACCGCGACGGAGGTGCTGCTGGTGTCGCGCTTCCTGCGGGCCGTCACGCCGCGGCTGCTGGATCGCGGCATCGACCTGGTGGCCGGGCTGCGTGCGGCCGACGCGCGTACCGCGGGCCTGCCCGAGGCGGCACGCGTGGCGCTGCGCCAGCCCTGCCCCTTCGTGGCCCAGGGCGCCTGCGTGATCTACGGCGTCAGGCCCCTGGCCTGCCGCGGCCACGCTTCGCACGACGTGAGCGCCTGCATGGACGCGGCCTCGGGCCGCCTGCTGCAGGTGCCGCACAGCGAGGGCCATCGCCAGGTGCGCTCGATGGTGCAGAACGCCATGCAGTCCTCGCTGCGCGATGCCGGGCTGGCCTGGGGCATGTACGAGCTCAACCGCGCGGTGCTGATCGCGATGGACGACGAGCACAGCGAGGCGCGCTGGCTGCGCGGCGAGGACGTCTTCGCCCCGTCCGCGCTCGCGGAAGTGCCGGCGCGGGAGATGGCCGAGGTGTTCGACCGGCTGCGCCCGCACTGACGCCGGGCCGCAGGCCCCGATCAATTCCTGATCTTGCGCCCCTCAGATGCGCCGGCAACCAAGCAGGCGCTCGTTCACAAGATGCATGTGCCACCAGATCCGCTCCCCGGGGCCGGTGCACGCGCTGGCCTGTCCCGGCGTCAAGGCAGCGCCAGCGACACCGTCACGGTGAAGGTGCTGCCCTGGCCCGGCGTGCTGTGCAGCCGCACCGAGCCGCCCATCAGCTGCACCAGGCGGTGCACGATCGACAGCCCCAGCCCGCTGCCGCCGAAGCGCCGCGTGGTGTAGCCCTCCGCCTGCGTGAAGGGCTCGAAGATGCGCCGCTGGTGCTCCGGCGCGATGCCGATGCCCGTGTCCGCCACCTCCAGGCCCAGCGTGCTGTGCCCGCCCTCGCGCCGCAGCTGCGCGGCGCGCAGCGTCACGCTGCCCTCGGCGGTGAACTTCACTGCGTTGCCCAGCAGGTTCAGCAGCACCTGGCGCAGCCGCACCGGATCGCCCAGCACGCTGGACGGCAGCTCCGGCGCGGGCTCGAAGCGCAGGGCCAGGCCCTTCTGTCCGGCCTGCGGCGCGACGAGGTCGCACACCGACTCCAGCAGCGGCAGCAGCTCGAAGCGGGTGTGCTCCAGGTGCAGCGCGCCGGCCTCGATGCGCGAGAGGTCCAGCACGTCGTCGGTCAGGCCCAGCAGTTGCGTGCCGGCCTCGCCGATGTGGCGCACGAACTCCTGCGCCCTGGCCGGCAGCTCCATGCGCGCCAGCAACTGGCTCAGCCCGATGACGGCGTTGAGCGGGGTGCGGATCTCGTGGCTCATGTGCGCCAGGAAGGCGCTCTTGGCGCGGTTGGCGGCCTCGGCCTGGACCGTGCGCTCGCGCAGCGCCTCCTCCATCTGCTTGCGCTCGGTGAGGTCGGTGACGATGCACAGGATGCCCTGCACGGTGCCGACCTCGTCGCGCAGCATGCTGATGCTCAGCAGGCCCGGAAAGCGCGTGCCGTCGGCGCGCAGGTAGATGCGCTCGCCGCGCCGGCCGCCGCCGGCGGCGGCCGTGTCGCGCGGCGTGCCCGCGCCGCCGTCCGGCCGGCTGTGCGGGGCCGGCGCGTGGGCCTGCTCCTGGTCGGAGATGTCGGTGATGAGCCGGCCCAGCGCCTGCGCCTCGGCCATGCGGAACATGGCCTCGGCGGCGGGGTTGAAGGAGGTGATGCGGCCCTTCAGGTCGGTCGTGATGATGGCGCTGGCGGCGCTGTTGAGGATCGCGCCCAGCGCGGCGGTGCGCTCCTGCACCCGGCGCTCCACCGCGGCGTCGAACTCGGCGTCGCCGGGGCGCGGGCCGCGCCGGTCGCGCAGCGTCGTCATCGCCCCGGTGACCTGCCCCTGCGCATCGCGCAGCGGCGCCGCCGCGACCGAGACCTCGACCAGGCCACCGTGGCGGTTGAGCCGCCGCGTGCGAAACGGTGCCACGTCGCGCCCCTGCTGCAGTGCCTGCTGCACGCGCCGCGCCTCCTCGGCATGCTCGGCCGGCACGGTCAGCTGCAGCAGGCAGCAGCCCACGGCCTCGTGGGCGCTCCAGCCCAGCAGCCGCTCCGCCGCCGGGTTCCAGGCCGTGACCAGCCCCTGCACGCTGTGCACGACGATGGCGTCCTGCGCGCTGGCCAGCAGCGCGGCCCAGCCGCCCTGCGGGTCCGGCATCACGACGGGCAGCGCCGCGCCGTCCCGGGCGGGCGGCGTGGCGGCATTGGGTGGTTGAAGCTCATGGACCCTCACCTGAGGGATTGTCGTTGAGGCGCGGTACTCTCCGCTGCGGCGGGTCCAGCCGCCGCTCAGCGCAGCACGTCCACGTGCGGCTGCAGCAGCACCACGTCGCTCTCGGCCAGCGCGACGCAGGGCAATGTGAAACCTTCGGCCTTTTCATCCGGGGACAGCCCGGGCCATTCGACGCGGTAGCTCACGCGTCCTTCGCTGACGCGGGCGATGCACTCGCGGCAGGTGCCGTTGCGGCACAGGCTGCGCAGCTTCAGGCCCTCGGCCAGCGCCGCCTCCAGCAGGCTGCACCCGTCGGGGACGCTGACGCTGCGGCCCAGCGGCTCGATGCGCAGCGTCCGGCTCACGCTTGCGCTCCCCGGTCGGCGCGCAGCCAGCGGTGCAGCGCCTCGCCCGCGAGGCTGTGGATGCGCCCGAAGCCGGCGATGAGCCGTGCCGACACCGGCTGCAGCGCGAAGAGCTGGAAGTCACCCAGCTCGAAGGTCTGGGCCGCGTCCGGGAAGCGCGCCAGGTACTGCGCCCGCGCCGCGGCGTACTCGGCGCCCTCGCGCGCCAGCGGCGCGGCGTCGGCCTGCAGCGACACGCGCGGCAGGGCCTGAGGCGAGGCGGCGCCGGTTTCGGCCGTCACCAGCAGCCCGACGCGCGCGTGGTCGAGCATGTCGCGCGTGTGCGTGGCCAGGCCGCTGACGTGGATGAGCAGCCGCGTGTCGCCGGCCGGCAGCACGAAGGGAACCATCGAGACGGCGGGCTCGCCGCGGTGCAGCGTGGCGAGCGCGGCCACGGGCCGCTCGGCCAGCAGGCGGCGCAGCAGGGCGGAGATGTCGTCATCCATGGGGCGGGATTGTGGCCGAGCGCCACGCCCGCCCGCCCGACGCCGGCGCGCATGTCATGCCGCCGGCATGGGGCGGGCTGCCGGGGGCTGCCGGGGGCGGCCGCGGCCCGAGGCCCCGGCGTTCAGATCTGGATGCGCGTGCCCAGCTCGACCACGGCGTTGTCGGGCAGCCTGAAGAACTCGGCCACGCTGCCGGCGTTGCGGCTCATGGCGGCGAACAGCCGTTCGCGCCAGCGCGCCATGCCCGTGCCGGGCGTGGGCACCACGGTCTCGCGGCTGAGGAAGTAGCTCGTTTCGAAGGGCGACAGCCGCAGTCCCTGCGCCTCGCACCCGGCCAGCGCCCGCGGCACGTCGGGCACCTGCATGAAGCCGAAATGCAGCGCCACGCGCCAGAAGCCCTGCCCCAGCGGCTCGACCTCGGCGCGCCGCTGGTCCTCGATCCAGGGCACGTCGTGGAACACCACGGTCAGGATCAGGTTGCGCGCGTGCAGCACCTGGTTGTGCTTGAGGTTGTGCAGCAGCGCGTGCGGCACCGTGTCCGGGTCGGCCACCGTGTAGACCGCCGTGCGCTGTGCGCGCGGCGTCGCGCTGCCGGGCAGCGCGGCCACGAACTCCCGCAGGGCCAGGCCCTCGCTGTGGATGGTCTGCAGCAGCAGCGCGCGTCCGCGTTCCCAGGTGCTCATGAGCGCGAACAGCGCCAGGCCCACGGCGAAGGTGAACCAGCCGCCGTCGAGGAACTTCAGCGAGCAGCCCGCCACCAGCAGCGCATCCACCGCGAGGAAGAAGGCCGTCGCTCCCAGCGCCAGGCCGCGCGGCAGCCTCCAGCCGTGGCGGACCACGAAGTAGGTCAGCACCGTGGTGATCAGCATCGTCACCGTCACCGCGATGCCGTAGGCGCCGGCCAGGGCCGAGGAGCTGCCGAAGCCCAGCACCACGCCCGCCACGCCGGCCAGCAGCGCCCAGTTCACCGCGGGCAGGTAGATCTGTCCGGCCTCGCGCGCCGAGGTGTAGCGCAGCGCCATGCGCGGCAGGAAGCCGAGCTGGATGGCCTGCTTGGTCATCGAGTAGGCGCCGGAGATCACGGCCTGCGAGGCGATGACGGCCGCCAGCGTGGCCAGCACGATGGCCGCCGGCACCCAGGCCGCCGGGAACAGGCGGAAGAAGGGGTTCTCCAGCGCCGCGGGCTCGGCCATCAGCAGCGCGCCCTGGCCCAGGTAGTTCAGCGCCAGCGCCGGCAGCACGAGGACCGTCCAGGCCAGCCGGATCGGCGCGCGCCCGAAGTGGCCCATGTCGGCGTACAGCGCCTCGGCCCCGGTGATGGCCAGCACGATGGCGCCCAGCGCCGCGAACACCTGCCAGCCGCGCTCGCTCAGGAAGGCCAGCGCCTCCAGCGGATTGAGCGCGGCCAGGATCGCGGGCTCGCGCGCGACCTGCGCCAGCCCCGTGGCGGCCAGCGTCACGAACCACAGGCCGATGACAGGCCCGAAGGCCGCGCCCACGGCGCCGGTGCCCAGGCGCTGCACCGCGAACAGCGCGCCCAGCACCGCCAGCGAGGCCGGCACCACCCAGGGCTCCAGGCCCGGCGCCGCCACTTCCAGGCCTTCCATCGCGCCCAGCACCGAGATGGCGGGCGTGATGACGCCGTCGCCGTAGAACAGCGTCGCGCCGAACAGGCCCAGCAGCAGCAGCGCGCGGCGCCGCGCCGGGGAAGCGCGCACCGCGTGCGCCGCCAGCGCCGTGAGCGCCAGCGCGCCGCCCTCGCCGCGGTTGTCGGCGCGCAGGATCAGGATCACGTACTTGAAGGTGACGATCAGCATCAGCGCCCAGACGATGGCCGAGCAGGCGCCGATGAGGTGCGGCCGGTCCAGCGGCACGCCGCCGGCGGGGTGGAACACCTCCTTGAGCGTGTAGAGCGGGCTGGTGCCGATGTCGCCGAAGACGACGCCGATGGCGGCCAGGGTCAGCGCGGGCAGGCCCTGGCGCCGCGGTCCCGTGCCGTGGGCCGTGTCCGAAGGCAGGGGGTGGGCAAGAGGTTGTGACATGGGCCCAGCGTGCCGGGCCGGCCATCAGGAACGCATAAGGATCAGGCGGGCGCTTCCGCCAGCCGGTAGCCCACGCCCGGCTCCGTCAGCAGCAGCTGCGGCTCGGCGGGGTCGGGTTCGAGCTTGGCGCGCAGCTGCGCCATGTACAGCCGCAGGTAGTGCGTGTCGGCCACGTGCTCCGGGCCCCACACGTCGGCCAGCAGCTGGCGGTGCGTGACCACGCGGCCGGCGCTGCGCACCAGGCGGGCCAGCAGCGCGAACTCGGTGGGCGTGAGGTGCACCGGCGTACCGTCGGCGCGCACCTCGCGCCGCTCCAGGTCCACCCGCAGCGCGCCGTGCTCGTAGCGCGTCACCGCCGGCGCCAGCCGCGTGCCGCGGTGGCGCAGCGCCACGCGCATGCGTGCCAGCAGCTCGCCGATGCCGAAGGGCTTGACCAGGTAGTCGTCGGCACCGGCATCGAGCAGCCGGATCTTCTGGCCGTCGCTCTCGCGCGCGGAGATCACGATCAGCGGCAGCCCGTGGCGCCGGCGCAGCGCCGCCAGCAGCGTCTCGCCCTCGCCGTCGGGCAGGCTCAGGTCCAGCAGCACCAGGTCGGTGCCGGCGTCGTCGGCGTGGCGCGGGCGCCGGCCCAGGTGGGCCAGCAGCGCCAGGCCCTCGGCCAGGCTGGCGGCGGTGACCACCTCGTAGCCCTCCACCGCCAGCGCGTCGCGCAGCATGGTGCGCAGCTCGCGGTCGTCCTCCACCAGCAGCACGCGCAGGCTCATCGCGGCGCTCCCGCCGGCGCGGCCGCACCGGCCTGCGGCTCCGGCCCGTCGGACGCGACCCCGCCCGGTGCCGCACCCTGGTTCTCGGCATCCTCCGGCGTCGTGGAACCCGGGGCCGTGCCGGCTGCCAACGGCGTGGCCGGCTCCTCGACCGGCGGCGGCGGCGCCAGCGGCAACTCGCATTCGAAGCTGGTGCCGCCGCTGGCGCGCGGGCGCAGCCGCAGCTCGCCGCCATGGGCCCGGGCGATGGCGCGGCACACGGCTAGGCCCACGCCGGCACCGCGCCGGGCGCGTCCGCCGCCGGCGCTGGCCGGCCGGGGCTCGCCGCGCTGGAACACCTCGAACACCTTCTCGCGCCAGGCCGGCGCGATGCCCGGGCCGCGGTCGCGCACCGCGAACACCAGGCTGCCGCCCCGCCGCTGCGCCGTCACTTCCACCGGCGCGGGCGCGTCGCTGTACTTCAGGGCGTTGTCCACCAGGTTCTCCAGCAGCTGCGCCAGCAGCAGCGCGTCGCAGCGCAGCAGCGGCAGCCCGGGCGCAAGCCAGGCCCGCACGCGCCGCGCGGGGTCGCGGGCGCGCACACGGCGCAGCACCGTGCCCACGATCTCCTCGGCCGATTCCCAATCCAGCTGCAACTGCACGCCCGGGGCATCCAGCCGCGCCAGCTGCAGCGTGTTGTCGGTGAGGCGGCTGAGCTGGGTGGCCTCGTCCAGGATGGTCTGCGCCAGGCGCCGGCGCTGCTCGGGTCCGAGCCGCTCGCCCTGGTCGCGCAGCGAGGAGGCCGCGCCCATGACGGTGGCCAGCGGCGTGCGGTAGTCGTGCGAGATGGCGGCCAGCAGCGCGTTGCGCACGCCCTGCGCCTGGGCCTGCTCGCGCGCGGCCTCGGCCGCGCGCTGGGCGTGGCCGCGCTGCAGCGACAGCCCGGCCTGGTCGCACAGCGCCTGCGCCTGCAGCCGCAGCGCCTCGTCGGCCTGCGGCAGCGCGTCCAGCCGCACCACCGCGGCGCCGAACGCCGCCTGCCGGCCGCGCAGCGGCAGGTACCACTGCCGCAGCTCCGAGTGGCGCCCCGTGCCCGGACCGAAGGCGCGCGCCTGCCGCAGGCAGTGCCACAGGCCGCCGAGCTCGTCGGCGCTGGGTTCGCCCAGCAGCAGCACGGCGGCCGGGTCGTCCTGCGGCGGCAGCGCGTCGCGCAGCACCATCAGCAGCGGGGCCGTGCCCAGCTGCTGTGCCAGCGCCTGGCGCAGCAGCTCGGCCTGCGGCGCGGGCGCGTCGGCATCGCGCAGCGCCTCGCCGAAGCGGCGCAGCAGCTCCGCCTGGGCGGCGTGGTGGCGGGCGCTCTCAGCGAGGCGGCGCTGGCGTGCCACCAGCACGGCCACCAGCAGGCTGACCACCAGCATCACTGCCAGCAGCAGCGCGTCCTGGCGCAGGTCCACGGTGAAGGTGTGGCGCGGCGGCACGAAGGCCCAGTTGAAGCCCACCACCGCCAACAGCGTCAGCAGCAGGGACGGCAGCGCGGGCAGCCACAGCGCGGCCAGCGCCGAGGCCAGCACCGGCAGCATGGCGAGATTGGCCAGGTCCACCCGGCCGTCCAGCGCCAGCAGGGCGGCCCAGGCGCCCGCCCACACGGCCAGGGCCGGAATCCAGCGCAGGGCCGCGTGGCGCAGTGTGGGGGCGGCGTGTTCCATGGCACTTAACGTAGCAGCCGCGGCGTCAGGAAGGCATAAGGAGCCGCGCTGGCCCGGGCGCGGCCAGCGCCCGCCGGCGCGCCAGGCCCGACACTTGCCGCCCCGAGGCCTCGCGCCCCGTCCCGGCAGCCTCACTCACTTCTCCAGTCCCGTTCATGCCCTTGTCCCTCGATCGGCCCGTGTGGGCCGTGCGCCTGCAGTTCTTCGTCAGCGGTTTTCTCTTTGCCACCTGGGGCGTGCACGTGCCCACCGTGCGCGGCCACTACGGCCTGAACGAGCAGGCATTGGCGCTCACCATGCTCGCCGCCGGCATCGGCGCGTTGTGCGGCCTGGCCTTCGCCGGGCGCTGGGTCGGCCGCTGGGGGCCGCAGCGGGTGGCGCTGCTCACGGGCATGGGGGCGGCGCTGTCGCTGACGGCGCTGCTGGCCAGCCAGGTCTGGCCGCTGCTGCTGGCGACGATGTGGGTCTTCGGCGCCGTCGGCAGCATCTACGACGTGGCCATGAATGCCGGCGGGTCGGCGCTGGAGCGCGTCAGCGGGCGCCGGCTGATGAGCCGCTTCCACGCCCTCTTCAGCTTCGGCGGCATGGCCGGCGCGGCCTTCGGCAGCGCGCTGCTGAAGCTGGAGGTGGCGCCGGTGCTGCACCTGGCGCTGGTGGGCGCGGCCTCCGTGGCGGCCGTGCTCTGGGCGACGCGGCCGGTGCTGCCCGCGGCAGCGGAGGAGCCCCCGGCCTCGGGCAGCCACGGCCGCCCGCGCGGCGTGCTGTGGGTGCTGGGCGTCCTGGCGGCGATCGGGCTGGTGGCCGAGGGCGCGATGTACGACTGGAGCGTGCTGTACATGCAGCGCGAGCTGGGCAGCGCGCCGGCGCTGTCGGCGCTGGCCTATGCCAGCTTCTCGGTGGCGATGGGCCTGGCGCGGCTGGTGGGCGACGCGGCCCGGGCGCGCTGGCCGGCGCACCAGCTCATGACCGCCAGCGCGCTGCTGGCCGCCGCCGGCATGGCGGCGGCGCTGCTGGGCCGGCACCCGGCGCTGGCACTGCTGTGCTTCGCGCTGGTCGGCCTGGGGCTGGCCAATGTCATTCCCGTGCTCTTCGCCGCCGCCTCGCGGCTGCCGGGCGTGCCGGCGGCGCAGGGCATCGCGACGGTGTCCTCGCTGGGCTATCTGGGCTTCATGGGCGGGCCGCCGGTGATCGGCTTCATCGCCCAGCACCGCTCGCTGACGGCCGGGCTGGCCACGGTGGTGGTGTTCTCGCTGCTGCTGGCGCTGGTGGGCGGCAAGGCGCTGCGCCCGGTGGCGCGGGTCCGTACCTCGCGGGCCTGATGGCGCCGCTAGGCCGTGGATGCCTGCGCTGCGTTCTGCAGCACCTCGGTGGCCCACTGGTTGAGGCTCTTGCCCGCAGCCTGGGCCGCGACCAGGGCCGCGCCGTGCACCTCGGGCGGCACTCGCAGCAGCAGCCGTCCTGAGGCCGGCTTCTCCGGCTTGATGCCCTGCTCCTCGCAGTCGCGCAGGAAGTCGTCAACCGCGGCTTCGAACTCGGCGCGCAACCGGGCCACGTTGTCAGCGTGGAAGCTGATGATCGTGCGCAGGCCCAGAACGCGTCCGACGAAGATGTCGTCGCGCTCGTCGAAGTCGATCCGCGCCGTGTATCCCTTGTGGGTCATGGTGTTCATGGCTTGATTCCGGCTCTCTCCAGCAATTCCCGGGCTTCCTCGACTTGGTAGCGCTTGGCCTCCTTGCCCGGATGCGGCCGGTGGCAGCGCCACTGCTCGCCCTTGAGCTCGATCTTCACGCGCGAGCCCTCCCGCTCCGTGACCGTTCCGCCGAGCGCGATGACCAGCGCCTCGATGTCCGCAAAGACGATGGAAGGAGATGTGGGTTTCGCAAAGACGGCAGCAAGGGTCTTGCGGTGCTTTGCGTTCATTCGCGGAATGCTAGCAAGAAGTGATATCAGGAGCGGGCATCAGGTCCGTTGGGATCGTTCCCAACTGGGAACGCCACGAGATTGGCGCTGGCCGGGCCGGCGGGTTCAATGCGCCAACCTCAATGCCCCGTGCCGGAGCCCGCCATGTCCTCCCCGATCTCGACCTCCAGCAGCGCCCTCTCCCTCGGCGCCTGCCCCGCCAACGGCCAGTCCCACCATGCGCCCGGCGAGGACGTGCGCGTCACGCGCGCCGACGGCCTGGCCGGGCTGCTGGGGCTGGTCCAGGTCGAGGTCAACGGCCAGACCCGCACCATGACCCAGGCCGAGCTGGAAGCCTTCCAGCGCGACCAGTGCGACCAGCCCGGCGGCGACGCCCGGGTGCTGCGCTCCGACAACCACCGCGAGCTGCTGCGCCAGTCCTTCGAGAGCGTGTTCCAGCGTTGCCCGACCGAGGGGGCGCTGGACCGTGCCGGTGCGGCGCTGGCGCGCCCCGACGGCCTGGAGGCGCTGCCGGGCGGCCCCGACCCGAAGCTCAAGCAGGACTACGACAGCCGCCTCGCCGCCCAGGGCCGCACCACGGTCCAGCTCGACGGCTTCAAGCCGCCGGGTTGGGAGGCGTCCGGCGGCAACCCGGCCGCCTGCTTCAAGCTCGCCAGCGCCGGGGCGCAGCAGACGGCGCATGCCGGCGAAAGCGTCGTCAAGGGAGGCGGCGTGATGCTCTACGAGAGCACGGCCCGCCGCATCCAGACCGACGCCACCGCCAGCCGGCTGGCGCTGGACCAGATCAAGGCCCACATCGACTCCGGCCGCGCCGTGGTCGCTGGCGTGAACGAGCCGTCCAACGGCACGGTGGTCAATCCGCACAGCCAGCCGGTGACGGACCACTTCGTGGCCGTCTACGGCTACGAGATGGACGCGGCCGGCAAGGTCACCGCGCTGCTGGCCAAGGACAACGCCGTGGCCGGCACGGCGGAGGTGCGCTTCGAGGTCGGCGCCGACGGCGCCATCACCAAGCCGGCCGAGCCCAAGCGGCGCGAGGAATACCTCAGGCAGGAATACCAGATGTCCGAAGTGCGCTTCCACGACTCCCTGAAATACACCGGGGCGCTGCTGCCGACCAACGACGCGGGCCAGCGGATGTTTTGGTGAATCGATTCGCGGGAAATGGACGGGGCCGTAGCCTCATTTCGTGCCGGCAAATACAGGCAGGCATCGCTAGATTGAGGCGCTCATTTCCCTGCATGACAGCAACCCGTCCCATGCTCCGCACCGCCCGCTCCACCGACGCCGCCGCCATTGCGGCCTTGCATGCCGCCAGCTGGCGCTTCGCTTACCGGGCCGCGCTCAGTGAGGAATATCTGGCGGGCGATATCGTCGAAGACCGAATTCACCTCTGGCAACAGCGCCTGGACCAGCCGGCTGCGGAGCAATGCGTCGTGGTAGCCGGCAACGAAAGCCTGAAAGGCTTCGCGTGCCTGTATTTGAATGACGATCCCGAGTGGGGCTCGCTCCTCGACAATATTCATGTGAGAGAAACCTCGCTGCGGGAAAGCATCGGCACGGCCCTGCTGTTGGAGGTGGCCCGCCGTGCGGCGGAGCTAGCGCCGAAGGCCGGTCTTTATTTGTGGGTGCTGCAATCGAACTTGCGGGCCCGGCGCTTTTATGAATTCCATGGCGCCGCCAATGTGGGCGAGGATGTGTGGAACGCGCCGGGCGGCACCTTCGTGCCGCGTTTTCGGTATGCGTGGCCGGCGGGTCGGCTGCCTTTGAAGGCCGATAGCCGACTCGCATGACGAACCGCCTTAGGCAGTGACGTCATTCAGGCGCCGGCGCTTCTATGTGAATTTCCTCAAAGCCTGCTGCTCTGGCACCCCGTGCTGGAACATTCACGCAGGCGGCTTTGCAGGAATTCAGCCCTGGAAATGGTCTCGCGCGTGGCGCATTCCAGGTTCACGAAGAATTCGTGGCCCTCGTGACGCGAGCATTGGCTGTTACGGTTTCTCATCCAGGCGATCTGGCCCCGCTTCAATTTCGCCTTGCCCTCGGCATCCAGCTGCCCGGCGAGCTGGCCGTATTTCTCGTTCAACTCCCGGTCGGCTTCGTTGTAGACCTTGTTCAGGCAATACAGGCCGTCGAAGTCGTTGACGGGCTTGTCGCAGTTGGAGGCGGCCAGACAGCCGGCGCTGAAAAGGGCGCCGAGGAACGAGGTGAAAAGCGGTTTCTTCATGGCAGTGCAGGCATGCGAGACGGGTTCAGGGAGGCTTCGCCATGTGCGCGAAGCCCGCCCCGGCCTTGCCTTACTTGAGGCTGGCAGCCTGTGGCCTCCTCTGCCGCCTCGACACCCCCAGCGCCAGTACCCCGCCCAGCCCCACCAGCGCCAGCGACGCCGGCTCGGGCACCGGGGCCGGGAAACCGTTGGCGCGGATGGCGGCAATCTCGGTGGACGTCAGCGCCTGGTCGTAGACGAACACGTTGTCGATCAGCCCGGTGAAGGCTTCGCCGTGGCCGGGGTTGTGGCCGATCTGGAAGAAGTTGAACGAGGGGCTGAAGTTGGTCGATGTCATGGTCATCACGCCGTCGACGTACAGCGTCACCAAGCGCGCCACCTGGTCGTACACCGCCGCCACGAAGGTCCAGTCGGTGGTCGAGGGCGTGACGTACGAGCTCAGCACGCCCGTGCCGGTGAAGGCGGACCAGGAATTGAAGCCGCTGCCCCGGGCGTCGATCGTGATCTCGCGGTCGTAGCCGCCGTTGTCGGCGGACAGGATGGTCTGGTAGCCCCGGGTGCTGGTCGGCTTGACCCAGGCGCCCCAGCTCATCTTCGGCAGCACCGAGGCGTTCACGTCCAGGTTCACGGACACGGAGCCGCCGCTGAAGCTCGCTGCCCCGCCCTGGTAGCCCGCGGCGCTGTAGTCCGCCCCCGAGGACGACACCGTGCCGTCGCGCCCGGCGCCGCTCGTGTCCAGCCCGAGCTGGGCCGCGTCGTTGAACTGGTAGAGGCCGATCAGCCCGGCCTGCGCCGCCGTCGGCGCGCCCAGCAGTGCCGCGGTGGTGGAGGCCGTCGCGGCCAGAGTCAAGAGTTTTTTCATGGTTTTGGCTCCCGAGATTCAGGGGCCAAAGCATGGGCCGGCGTCGCGCGGGAGGGGGCTTGCTCGTAATGCGCTGTTGCCAGCGGGTGCCGGGCGGCTGGGGCGGCGGCGGCTCAATGTGCCGGCGCGAATTTCAGCCCCTGGCCCGCCTGCTCGCTGGCACAGGCCGACAGGGCCTCGAAGAACTCCCGGCCCTCGCGGTCCAGCCAGCGCCCTTCGGCGTGGCGGTAGTGAAAGCCGCCGCTGCGCGCTGCCATCCACAGCTCCTGCAGCGGCGGCTGGGTGTTGAGCACGATGTGGCTGCTGTTCGGGAACACCAGCTCCAGCAGCCCGCCGCTGCGGCGGGTGTCGATGTCGATCAGGTCCGCCTCCAGCCACGCGTCCACCGCGGCCTCGACGTTGGAGAGGATGGCGCTGGTGATCCGGCGGTATTCGAGATCGGACAGCGGGGTGGTTGTGGCCGCAGTGCTCATGGATCGTTCTCGGTAATCGCGGTGAGGAAGTACGGAGGCGGGAGCACAGGGTTCAGTAGCCGACCTCGAACCACACCGGCTGCCTGCGGCGCAGCTCTTCGAGCAGCGCCATGGTCTGCGGCACCAGCGCGTTGACGGCGTACCAGATCTCCTCGCGCCGGGGCTGCACGCCGCGGCACAGCTTGTCGTGCAGCGCGGCCCAGCCGTTCCAGTCAACCTGCAGCAGCCGGCTGTGCAGCGCCGGCGTCATGTTGCCCAGGGTGTGGGCCATGATCAGCAGCTGCGCCTCCACCGCGCGCAGCGTCAGCGTGCTGGCAAACAGCTCGTCCTCGCCCTGCATCTCGCGGGTGAGCTCGCCGATGGAGCGGCCGGTGTCCATCACGATGTCGTAGAGCGAGCGGTGGTACATGGCGGGTCAGGGGGGTGTTCAGGCCGTGGCGGCGCTGCCGGTGAGTGCCGCGGCCGCCGCCGCCAGCGGCAACGCGATGCGGGTGATGCCCTGCTCGGACAGGAAGCGCGCTTCCATGCGCGTGGGCTCGTCCGGCAGCACCGCGTAGTGCGGGCCCTGCGAGCGCTTCATGATCTGGCGTGCGAAGGCGCGCGGCAGCTGGTCGTTGAAGCGGCAACCCAGGAACACGAAGCCCAGCGTGGCGCGGCGCTGCTGCACCTCGGCGGGAATGGGCGTCTGGATGTCGATCTCGGTCAGCACCTCCACGAAGTCGCTGTCCGACACCAGGTAGTTCGAGGCCGGCGCGTGGCCGCCCCAGGGCTTGTAGTAGAGCGTGGCCGCGGCGATGGGATCGGGGCTGACTTGGCCCCGGGCGTCGTACCAGCCGGTCCAGGTGCCGAAATGCTCGCTCTGCGCCAGGCCCTGCACCTCGGCCCAGTCGCTGCGTGCGGCCAGCGCCTGGCGCAGCGTGTCGTCGTACCAGGCCTCGACGATCAGCGGCGCGGGCAGCGCGGCGAGCCAGCGGTGCAGCGCCGAAGGGGCTGGCGCCGCGGCGTAGGCCTCGTCCATCACCCTCACCAGCGTCTTGCGGTGCTTGAAGTTCTCGATGAACTGCGCCACGGCGGTGAGGCGGCTGCGGATCTTGCCCGGCACCGACACCTTGGCGCTGAGCATGCCGGCCAGCGCCAGCGCATCGGCCGGGGGCGTGGCGCCCTCGCACAGTGCCAGCAGGCCCGGGCCCAGGTAGGGCGCCAGCGTGCCGGCGGCCAGGCCGTCGGCGACGGCGGCGGGGAGCTCATGGAGGGTGGCGTGGGTCATGGGGTTCTCCTGCGTCACAAATAGATCGCCGCCCCCGCCCCGACGTTGACCGACGAGTCCTTGAGCGTCTTGACGATGAACCTGATGTGGCCGGGCTCCAGGTGCGCGTGCAACGGCAGCGCCAGCGCGCGGTCGGCGATGCGCTCGGTTAGCGGCAGGTCGCCGCGCTTCCAGCCCTGCTGCGCGTAGAAGAACTGCTGGTGCAGCGGCACGCAGTACATCACCGCCTCGATCAGCTCGGTCTCCAGGTCTTCGATGATGTCGGCGCAGGCGCCGGCGGTGAAACGCTTGCCCAGGTGCACCACGTAGAGCATCCAGTGGACCTCGTCCACGCCCGGCGCGACGTAGGGCGGCTTGACGCCCTCGAAGGACTGCATCTCGGCCAGGTAGCTGGCCTCGACGGCCTTGCGCCGCGACAGGAGGGTGTCGATGCGCGCGAGCTGCCCCGCACCCAGCGCCGCGGTGATCTCGCTCATCGCGGCTTGCAGCGGCACGCGCGCGCCCACCGACACCGAGCGCCGGTCCGACGGCGAGCGCGAGCGCAGGTAGCGCAGCTCCGAGGCCAGCGCGTCGTCGTCGGTGACGACCATGCCGCCCTCGCCGCAGCACAGCGCCGAGGGCTGCGAGAAATCGAACACCGACAGGTCGCCGAAGCTGCCCACCAGCCGCCCGCCCAGGCGCGAGCCCAGCGCCTCGGTGGAGTCCTCGACCAGCCGCAGGCCCCGGGCGCCGGCGAGCTGGCGCAGCTCATCCCAGGCGGCCGGGTGGCCGTTGGCGTTGCCGGCCAGGATGGCCCTGGTCGCGGGCGCGACCTTGTCGGCCGCGCGCACCGGGTCCAGGCAGCCGGACCAGTAGTTGATGTCGGAAAACACCACGCGCGCGCCGGTGAGCTGCACCGCGTGTGCCACCTGGTGCCAGCCGTAGGGCGAGGCGATCACCTCGTCGCCCGCGCCGATGCCCAGGGCGCGCAGCGCCAGCCAGGTGCCGATGGTGCCGCTGGACACGGCCACCGCATGCTTGCGCCCGATCCAGCGCGCGAACGCCGCCTCGAAGTGCTGCACCATGCGCCCGGCCGACAGCCGCGGCTCGCGCAGCGCGGCCTGCACCAGCTCGATTTCGACCTCGCTCATGTCGGGATCGGACAGCAGCAGCTCGCCCTCGGGCAGCTCCTCTTCCGGCGCCTGCATCACCGCGTTCATGGCGCCACCTTGTCCACGACGAAGAAACCGGCGGCCTGCGCCGGGTCGTCGGTGACGTTCCAGCAGTGACCGTCGCTGGCGCCCAGGTAGAGCGCGCGGCGCGCGCCGATGGCGGCGGGCTTCTCGTGGCGCATGTCCATCGCGTCCACCACGATCACGCGCAGCGGCGCGAAGCGCTCGCGCAGCACGGCCGCGGCCTGGCGCGCGCTGTCGGCGGCATCGGCCAGGCCCAGCGCTTCCTGAAGCAGCGCGGCGTCCATGCTCAATCTCCGGACAGGCGCTTGGCCTCGACCGTGATCGGCAGCCCGGTGCCCGGCGCCATTTCCGGCAGCGACAGCACCCAGCCGTTGCCCAGCGTGACGGTGCCACCCCACAGATCGGCCTTCTCCTGGGACACGATCGGCTCCTCCAGGTCCTTCTTGGGCACGTAGGCCGACAGGGCGCCGGTGGAGGTCTTGCGGATCATCACTTTCATGGGGTCTCCTGGAAAACGGGTTGCGGCGCCGCCGCGGCCTGGGCCAGCAGCGGCCGCAGCCGCCCGGTGGCCGCGGCGATGGCGGCGGCTATGTGTTCGGGGGTGGTGTCGGGGCCCAGCGACAGGCGCACGCCGGCCTTGGCGTGCAGCGGGCTCTCTCCCATGGCCCGCAGCACGTGCGAGGGCTGCGTGCCGCCGGCGCTGCAGGCCGCGCCCGAAGAGGCGACGATGCCGGCACGCTCTAGTTGCGACAGCACCTGCTCGGCATCGAGCGTGCCGAAGCGCAGGCACAGCGTGTTGCACAGCCGCTCGGCCGCGCGGCCATAGACGTGCACGCCCGGCAGCGCCGCCAGCAGCGCCTCTTCCAGGCGCCGGCGCAGTGCTTCCATGCGGGCGATGTCGGCCGCCAGCGTCGCGGCGGCGCGCTTGCAGGCGGCGGCAAAGCCGGCGATGCCGGGCAGGTTCTCGGTGCCGCCGCGGCGGTGGCGCTCCTGGCGGCCGGCAAGCAGCGGCGGCAGCGGCAGCCCCTTGCGCACCAGCAGCGCGCCCACACCCTTGGGGCCGCCGAGCTTGTGGGCCGACACCGACATCAGGTCGGCGCCGGAGGCGGCGAAGGACAGCGGCGCCTTGCCCGCGAGCTGCGTGGCGTCCACGTGCATCCAGGCCCCGGCGGCATGCGCCAGCGCGGCCAACTCGGCCACGGGCATGAGCACGCCGGTCTCGTTGTTGGCGCCCATGACGCTGACCAGCGCCACGTCGTCGCGGATGAGCGAGCGTGCCGCGGCCAGGTCGAGCCGGCCCTGCGCGTCCACGGGAATGAAGTCGACCGGCACGCCCTCGGCGCCCAGGCGCAGGCCCAGCGCCAGCAGCCCGGGGTGCTCCACGGCGGAGAGCACCAACCGCCGCCGCGTGCCGGCCTTGAGCGCACCCAGCAGCGCCATGTGGTTGGCCTCGGTGGCGCCGCTGGTGAACACCACCTCGGCGGCCTGGCAGCCCAGGAAGGCGGCGACGCGCCCGCGGGCCTGGGCCAGCAGCCGCCGCGCGTCCTGCCCGGGCTCGTGGGTGGACGAAGGGTTGGCCCAGCACTGCTGCAGCGCCTGCACCATCGCCGCCACCGCTTCGGGCACCGGGCGCGTGGTGGCGTTGTGGTCCAGGTAGACGGTGGCGGTGTTCATGGGCGGTGGCGGCGTCAACGGTGCGTCGGGCCCCGCCCTGCGGCACGCCGGCAGGGTCCGGCGGCCGTGCAAGGGACGGATCGGGCGTTCATGCGGCGGCAGCGGGCGCTGCGAGGGCCTGCAGGGGCGTGATCTCCTCTTCGAGGCAGCCCAGCACGCACACGCCGAAGTCAACCATGTAGATCGGCAGGTTGGCCTCGCCGTGGTGGCCCACCTGCACGATCTCGCCCGGGCCGCCCTTGGCGACCAGGAGGATGTCCTCGGGCACGTCGGGCACGCTGCCGTCGTTGTAGAGGTCCACCACCGCCTTCACCGGCAGGCCCCAGGGGTACTTGGGTTCACGCAGGTCGATCATGGCGGGACTCGGGCTCAGACCTTCTTGATGCAGCCGTCCACCGGGCACACCGTCACGCACTGCGGCGCGTCGAAATGGCCCTCGCACTCGGTGCACTTGGCCGGGTCGATGATGAAGGTGCCGCCCTTCTCGCGGATGGCGTTGTTGGGGCACTCGGCCTCGCAGGCGGAGCAGCCGGAGCACTGGGAAGCGATGATCTTGTAAGCCATGGTGGGTCTCCAGGAACGGTCCGTGAGCCCCGTATTGCGAGAGCCGTGCCAGGGCGATTCGCGGCCTTTTCACGGCTTTTAGGGCGCTGGCGGGACGTTGGCTTGTCCGGTAGGCCACAAAAGCGACAAGCCGCGTCGGCTCTGCGACGGGGCGCTTTGGCAGCCGTTGAGGTCGTATGGGCCGCCCACCACGGCGGGCTCCCCAATCCATGCCGTGCATGCCGGCGTCGCGCTGTGTAGCGGACTGCATTGCGTGACAGGACGTGCCTGGATGTGTGAACCGCGCCGCGATCCCGACGACTGGTTCCGCGCCTTGCCGGCCGGTTATGAGGGCCAAGTGGTGGCGCCGTGGAGCTTTTGCTGCCACGAGGAGTAGGAGGCGCTGGCCACCAAGCTGGTCGGGCTCGATGCCGAGGCCGGCGCTGCTGGGCTCGGCATGACCACACGGCGGTGGACGAGCGCTTTGACATTGCCGAGTGCCCCGTGGCCGTGCTGCTGGGTCATGAGCGGCGCATGGCTTGGGGGCTGCGCTCGGGCCAGTGGCTGCTGCAGGTGGACCGCATCGAGCGGATGGAGTCCTGCGCGCCGCGGGTCGTGAACCTGGCGCCCGTGGTGGTGGAGGACCGCAGCCTCGGGTTGTGAGCGCCCACATGCCGCCAAGGCGCCTGCCCTTGGACATCAGTCGATCAAACGCTCATGACATTGACATAAATCAACAAAAATATGTATCAAGTAGTGGCATTTGCTTACATAATGGTTGCATCTGCAACGGATTTTCGTGATGGCGACATCGACTTTCAAGCGCCAAGCCATGAGGCCGTGCAGCGCCGACCGACAGGCCAGACGGCCCATGCACACGCTGCACGTGCGCCGCGGCCACCGGCGGCCTCAGGTTCCTCATCAACTTCGACACTCAGGGAATGAACATGAAAAAGCTCTTGTCGGCACTGCTGTTGACGGTTTGCGGCGTGACCGCTGCCCAGGCGCGCATCACGTACACCTACGAGCAGGCGCCCAATGACGCGTCCGGATGCACTGTCCCCGGTTGCTACAAGGACCCGTACATGACCAAGCTCACCGATGGTCGGACCGGCTACGCCGGTGTGTTGGTGGACCAGGCACGCCCCTGGGTCGGCTGGTACAACCTCGGGGTCGTCAACATCGACTTCAATCTGGGTGCGGTCACGCCCGTATCGTCCGTTTCGATTGGCTCGGCACAGAACCGTCTCGACGATGTAGTGCTGCCCTCATTTGCCGTGTATGCGCTTGAAGGCAGCGAGTGGGTGCTGAAGGGCACGCTGGACAATCCGCCTACCGACGGCAACAACCGTGACGAGGCGAGCAAGGCGTCCCACCCCATCTTTACGCTGTCCGATCTCGATATCCAGAGCCAGTTCGTGCGTGTTTCGGTGATGTCGAACGGCCCGTGGAGCTTCCTGGACGAGGTCTACTTCAACGGGCAGCGCAATCCCGTCCCCGAGCCCGGCAGCGCGGCCATGGTGCTGGCCGGTCTGGGTTGCCTGGGCCTGATCAGCCGTCGCCGCCGCAACCGCTGACTGCGTCACCGGGTGTCGTGCGCGGGCCTGCTGAAGGCCCGGCCAGCTACGGCCGCCGGTGGCGGAACACGGTTCACAACACCGTGTGGCTACGCGAAAACCTCACCTTCACCTTTGCAGGCGTTGCCCAGTACGGTGCCGAGTTGACCAGCAGGTCCACGCCGGCGCGGGCATAGGCCACCGCATTGCCGGCCTTCGTCGGGATTCCGACAACGGCGACAACCGCAATGAAGCCGACGCGCGACAGCCCGCCGTGGAGGCGGGCCGTCGGTGGGCGTGGACGCTGCGGCGGAAGCGGTGTCAGGACGAAACGCAGCGCATCCGCTTTTCCGGGTGCCGGGCCGAGGCTCAGCCTTCGAGCGATGCCGGCGTGCCGGCCACGGCCGATAGGCCCACGAAGCGCTCCACCTTGGCCGTGTCGAAGGCGACGAAGTGCGCTTCAGCGGTGGCCGGCGGCTTCGAGCAGCGCGCGCTGGCGGGCGTTGCCGCCGCAACCGGGCTTTCCATAAAAGCGCAGGTGCGCCATGGGGGCGTCTCCCGAGCCATCGGGTTTCATGCTTCCAGCGCCTCCAGCCGGCTGGCGATGGCTTCGCGCAGGCGCACGACGTAGCTCAGCACCCAGGCCAGCTGCGCCGCGGCGACAGCGTCGTCGCGCTCGTCCAGCAGCACGTGCAGCGACTCCAGCGTCTCGCGCTCGTGGGCCGCGACTTCGGCGTCCAGGCGCTCCACCGCCTGGACGTCGCGTGCCTCGTCCAGCGCCTCGCGCCAGGCCATCTGCCGGGCCAGAAATACCAGCGGCACGGCGCCGCGGCCGGCCTGCGCGTCCATGGGGACGCCGCGCAGCTCGCACAGCAGGAAGGCGCGCTGCACCGGGTTCCCGAGCCGCTCGCGCGCCTCGTTGATGCGCACGGCCCACTGCGTGGCCGCCTGCTGCTCGGCAGCGCTGGCGTTGGCCACGTGGTCCGGATGCATGCGCGCCTGCAGTGTGCGCCAGCGCTCGTCCACCGCCGCGCGGTCGAGCGCGAAGCGCTGCGGCAGGCCGAACAGCGTGAAGTCGTCCATGGCCAGGTTCATGCGGCGCTTTCCGACAGTGCGACGCTCTCGCTGCGCGCCGCGGGCCGCACCTGGGACAAGGCGCCCAGGGGCAGCGGCGTGCCGGGACGCGCGGGCAGGAGCGCTGCGACGTGCGGCATGTCCAGCAAGGGGTTGGTGGCCTGGCCCTGCCGGTGCGTGTCGGCCAGGTCCTGCAGCGTCACCGCGCCCAGCACGCCCTGCATCACCTCGTCCAGCCCGGCCCACAGCTCCTGCGTCAGGCACTTGCCGGCGTTGTCGCCGACACGGGCCTCGGCGCAGAAGGTGCTGCGGCGGTCCGGCCGCTCCTTCACACACTGCACCACCTGCGCCACCGTGATCTCGTCGGCGCGGCGCGCCAGCGCGTAGCCGCCCTCGCGCCCGCGGGTGAAGCGCACGAGCTTGTGGCGGCGCAACTGCGTGAACAACACCTCAAGGGCATAGGAAGACAGGCGCAGGCGCCGGCCGATGTTCTCCTGCGGCACCGGCCCGCGCCGCGACAGCAGCATCAGGTCCACCATGACGGCCACCGCCATGCGGTCCCGTTCGAAGCGTCCCCTGGTAGCGACTTCCATTCTTTTCCCCTGCTGAATGTGCTTGACTGCGGGCTAGCAGGATCTACGCCAAGGCGTGCCGCACACCGGAGCGGCACGCGACGCCCCGGGCGCCCCGCGGCTCACCAGACGCCGGCTTCCGCGCGCAGCCGCTCCACCGGCTGGCCGCCTTCGAGGTGGCTGTCGAAGATCTCCGCGACGTCGGCCGTGGTCACGCCGCTGTAGAGCACCCCCTCGGGATAGACCAGCACGTTGGGGCCGTTGTCGCACGGGCCCAGGCAGCCGGAGTAGGTGACCGCGACACGGTCGTAGGCCTGGCGCTTCTGCGGCTCGCCCCAAAAGGCCTGCAGCAGCGGCGAGGCGCCCTTGGCAGCACAGGAACCGCGCGGATGCCCCGGCGGACGCTGCTGGCTGCAGACGAAAACGTGACGTTGTGGCTTGCCCATGGTTTCTCCTTCAACGGAACTGGAACAGGATGCGTGCCGCGCCGCACCGCGTGGCCCGGTGCGGCCCGCAAGCGGGCGGTTGCAGCGCAGGCTCATGGCGCCGGCTGCCCATGAGCCGGCCGGGGTGGCCGGAGCCGTCCATGCGCTGCTCGACGAGGTGCTTTGCGGCCCTGTCGCATGGACCGTGCCAGCGATGGACTATCAAGAAATCACCGCGGAGGCAGGCATTTCCTGCATGCTCCCCTGGCCGCCTGCTTTCGGAAGCCGTGGCGGCTGTGGCTTCTGTCGGTTCTGTCGCATGTGTGACGCGGGTCTATGGGCGCCGTGAGGGGCCGGTGGCCTGACATCGCATGTGGCTGCATCAGAGGTCGTCGGCCAGCACTTCCGTGGCAACGAGCTGCGCGCGCAGCGCCCAGCGCGCGCGCCAGCCCCCACCGGTCCAGGCCGGGTCCTCGGCGCGCTCGAACGCCGCGGTAGCCTCGGATTCGCTCCAGTAGATGCGGCAGTCGCCGCGGGCGCGCAACGCGGCCTCACTGGCCTGCGCCGGCGTCACCAGCCCGGTGCGATAAGTGCCGGGCTCCAGCAGGTGGTCGGCGCGGTACAGCGGCGTGTCCCAGCCGTATTCCTCGCCCATGGCGCAGATGCCGGGATAGCGCCCGTGCACGCCCGGCGTCTCGGGCGCGGCATCGAACATCTCCAGCAGCTCGCGCGGCGTGGCGCGGTCGTGGATCTCCCACGCCTGCAGCGCGTCACCGGCCGCGACCTTGCGCAGCAGATCATCCGCGTCGTAGGCGAACCAGGCCTTGGGCTCGGCCTGCGCGGGCATCTCAAGGACGAAGATCATGACCAAGGCTCCAGGACATCAATGCCGGCACGTACGGGGCTTGCTGGCGGCCGGGTGCGGGGCGGGCGTCATTCGGCGCCTTCGGCAAACACCTTCTGCCACGAGGCCCTGCGCAGCCGCTCGCTGATGGCCTGCGGCGAGCCGTCGAAACGGTCGTTGGCGCGGCGCAGCGCCGCCTGGGCCACGGAGGCCTCGGGCATGGTCAGCGGGATGCGCCCGGCGACATGCGTGGCCTTGGGCACGGCCCGCAGGATGGCCTGGCGATTGGGATGCTCATCGAGCGCGACGAGCGTGTCCGCCTCGGGCCGGCCGTCCAGGCAGACATGGCCTCCGATCACCTCGACCTTGCGGCCATCGAGCGTGGTCTTGACATGCACGGGTGTCATCGCAACCTCTCTCTAGGAATTTCGGACCGGAGGCCGGTCCGGACGCGGGGCACACCCCGCGCGTCCGGCTGCCTGGCTCCGCAATGGGTCAGCGGATGATGTCGTAGCTGTAGTCGGTCTTGCCCGGGACGATGGTGTTGGCATCCAGCGTCTCGAAGAACTCGTCCAGCAGCATCGTCAGCAGGCGCAGGCCGCCCTCGTAGCCCCAGGTGGGGAAGCGGTGGTAGTGGTGGCGGTCGAAGATCGGGAACACCAGGCGGATCAGCGGCGTGCCGCAGTCGCGCTCCAGGTACTTGCCGTAGGTGTTGCCGATCAGGAAGTCCACCGGCTCGGTGTTGAGCAGGCTGCGCAGGTGCCACAGGTCACGCTTGGGGTAGACCTTGCAGCCGGCGCCGTAGGGCGAGGCGTCGAGCACCTTCTGCACCTTGCCGGCCCACTCGGTGCCGCCGTTGGTGGCCAGGATGTGCGCGGGCTCGGCGCCGAGCTCCAACAGGAACTCGGTGTAGCCGATGAGCTGGTCCGGGTCGCCGTAGAGCGCGTAGCGCTTGCCGTGCAGGTGGGCCTGGCTGTCGGCCAGGGCGTCCACGAGCTGGCCACGCTCCTTCTCCAATGCGGCAGGCACAGGCTTGCCGGTGAGGCGGGCGACTTCCATGATGAAGCGGTCGGTGCCGGCCACGCCCACGGGGGCGTTGAGCACCACGACTTCCTGGCCCTTCTCGGCGATGTACTTGGTCGTCTTCTCGCAGCAGTACTCCTGGAAGACGATGGTGGCCTTGGCGTTGAGCGCCGCTTCCACCTCGGCCTTGGTCGTGCCGCCTGCGTACATGCGGAACTCGCCGTCGGTGGGCGTGTTCCAGACCTCCGAGGGGTCGCAGATGATGTTCACCTTGGCGCCGAACAGCTCGAAGATCCGGCGCACTTCCTTCATGTTGCCCACGACGAAGCCGTCGAAGCCGCCGATGAAGTTGATGCTGTCGTCGGGAGTGCGCACCAGCGGGTCGGTCGTGCCGGCCTTGCCGTCCCAGAAATGCTTCAGCACGCCCACCAGCGCATTGTCGTAGCCCGTGATGTGGCTGCCGACGAAGGCCGGGGTGTGGGCGAAGGGCACGTCGAACTCGGCCGGGACGGAGCCCTTCTGCTTGGAGTTCTTGATGAAGGCATCCAGGTCGTCGCCGATGACCTCCGCCATGCAGGTGGTGGACACCGCGATCATCTCGGGCTTGTAGAGGTTGTAGGCGTTGGCCAGCCCGTCAATCATGTTGTTGAGGCCGCCGAACACCGCCGCGTCTTCCGTCATCGACGAGCTCACGCAGGAGGTGGGCTCCTTGAAGTGGCGGCTGAAGTGGCTGCGGTAGTAGGCCACGCAACCTTGCGAGCCGTGCACGAAGCTCAGCGTCTTGGCAAAGCCGTTGGCCACGAACACCGCGCCCAGCGGCTGGCAGGCCTTGGCCGGGTTGACGACCAGCGCCTCACGGGCGAAGTTCTTGTCCTTGTACTCCTTGGACTTGGTCCAGTCGCGGATCTCTGCGATCCTGACCTCGGAGTGGTTGAACTCGAAGTTTTCCTTCTTGCTCTTGAACAGCTCCTGGTACTCCGGCTCGCGGAACAGCAGCTCGTGGTCCTTGATCTTGTCTGCGCTTTGGGGCATTTGGTTTCTCCTGAGTGATGACGGAGGAATCTCGATCCCGTTCGCCCTGAGCCTGTCGAAGGGCCTGCATCCCGGCTGGGCGGCAGGGCTTCGACAAGCTCAGCCCGAACGGAGTGTTCTCGGTTCAGACTGAGCTGCCTTGTCAGGCTGCCTTCTTCCAGGGCGCCTGGGCCAGCTTCCACACCGGCGAGCTGATGGCCATGTCCATGTCGCGCGCGAAGATGGCAAAGCCGTCGTAGCCGTGGTAGGGACCGGAGTAGTCCCAGCTGTGCATCTGGCGGAAGGGCACGCCCATCTTCTGGAACACGTACTTTTCCTTGATGCCCGAGCCCACGAGGTCCGGCTTCACGCCCTCGACGAACTTCTCGAACTCGTAGCCCGTGACGTCGTCATAGATCAGCGTGGCGTCCTTGACGTAGTGCGTGGTGCGCTGGTAGTCGTCGTTGTGGGCGAACTCGTAGCCCGTGCCGACGATCTCCATGCCCAGGTCCTCGTAGGCGCCGATGACGTGGCGCGGACGCAGGCCGCCCACGTACAGCATCACGGTCTTGCCTTCCAGGCGCGGCTTGTACTTGGCAATGACGGCGTCCACCATCGGCTGGTACTTGGCGATCACGCGCTCGGCGTTGGCCTTGATGGTGTCGTCGAAGTGGCTGGCGATCTCGCGCAGGCTCTGCGCGATCTTGGTCGGGCCGAAGAAGTTGTACTCGACCCAGGGAATGCCGTACTTCTCTTCCATGTGCCGGCTGATGTAGTTCATCGAGCGGTAGCAGTGGATGAGGTTGAGCTTGGCCTTCGGGGTGTTCTCCAGCTCGGCGATGGTGCCGTCGCCCGACCACTGGGCGATCACGCGCAGGCCGATTTCCTCCAGCAGGATGCGGCTGGACCAGGCGTCGCCGCCGATGTTGTAGTCGCCGATGATGGTGACGTCGTACGGCGTGGAGACGAACTCGCGCTCCTTCCTGGTGTTGCCGTCGAAGATCCAGTCGCGGATGGCGTCGTTGGCCAGGTGGTGGCCCAGCGACTGGCTCACGCCGCGGAAGCCCTCGCAGCGCACGGGCACGATGGTGTGGTTGCCATACTCCTTGCTCTTCTTCTTCGACACTGCCTCGATGTCGTCGCCGATGAGGCCGATGGGGCACTCCGACTGGATCGAAATGCCCTTGTTCAGCGGGAACAGCTCTTGGATCTCGTCGATGATCTTGTCGAGCTTCTTGTCGCCGCCGAAGACGATGTCCTTCTCCTGGAAGTCGGAGGTGAACTGCATCGTCACGAAACTGTCCACGCCGGTCACGCCGATGTAGTAGTTGCGGCGCGAGGACCAGGAGTACTGGCCGCAGCCCACGGGACCGTGGGAGATGTGCACCATGTCCTTGATCGGGCCCCACACCACGCCCTTGGAGCCGGCGTAGGCGCAGCCGCGGATCGTCATCACGCCGGGCAGGCTCTTGATGTTGGACTTGACGCCGCAGTCGGGCTTGCCGTCCTCGTACTGGTTGACGTGCTTGGCACGGCGCTTGGCCATCTTCTCGGGATAGGCCTTCAGGACTTCATCGATCAAGGCCTTGTTGGCGGCCTTGCGCTCTTCAACGGTCATGCTCATGGCTGGGCTCTTTCGTCAGCGGTGGAATCGGCAGAGGGGTTGCGGCTGGAACGGAGGGCGTTCTTCTTGTTGAAGGCGCGTCTGGCCTGAGTGGTTTCCGCTCGCCCTGGGCCTGTCGAAGGGCCGGCAGCCGGGCTGCGCGGCGATGCTTCGGCAAGCCCAGCCCGAACGGGGCACTCATGCGCGCCCCAGGGCTGCTCAGGCCGCGGCTTCGGCCGCGGTCTTGCCGACCTGGCTCTCGTCGATGGCCTGCATGATCCCGTGCTCCATCAGCAGGTCTTCCAGCTCGTCCATGGTGATGGGCGAGGGAATCACGCCGTTGCCGGCGTTGGCGTGCACCTTCTGGGCCAGGCTGCGGTACTCGCCGGCCTGCTTGCTGTCCGGGGCGTATTCGATGACGGTCATGCGGCGCAGCTCGGCGTGCTGCACGACGTTGTCGCGGGGCACGAAGTGAATGAGCTTGGTGCCCAGCTTGCCGGCCAGCGACTCGGCCAGCTCCAGTTCCTTGTCGGTCTTGCGCTCGTTGCAGATCAGACCACCCAGGCGCACGCCGCCACTGTTGGCGTACTTCAGGATGCCCTTGGAGATGTTGTTGGCCGCGTACATGGCCATCATCTCGCCGGACATGACGATGTAGATCTCCTGGGCCTTGTTCTCGCGGATGGGCATGGCGAAGCCGCCGCACACCACGTCGCCCAGCACGTCGTAGGAGACGTAGTCCACGCCGTCATAGGCGCCGTTCTCTTCCAGGAAGTTGATCGAGGTGATCACGCCGCGGCCGGCGCAGCCCACGCCGGGCTCCGGGCCGCCGGATTCCACGCAGCGGATGTCGCGGAAGCCGATCTTCATCACGTCTTCGATTTCCAGGTCCTCCACGGAGCCGGCTTCGGCGGCCAGCGACAAGATGGTGTCCTGGGCCTTGGCGTGCAGGATCAGGCGGGTGGAGTCGGCCTTGGGGTCGCAGCCGACGATAAGGATCTTCTGACCCATCTCGGCCAGCGCGGCCAGCGTGTTCTGGGAGGTGGTGGACTTGCCGATACCACCCTTGCCGTAGAAGGCGATCTGACGAAGCTTGGACATGGTGTGCTCCAGTGAGTGAACGAGAAGTGGACGAATCTCAACGGGTCGTCGCGATCTCTATGCAGTCTTGGGTGCCTGTGGTCTTCTTCTGCAGCGCCTTGTTGGACTGGCATGGGTTCCGCGCAACCAGCCTTACGCAATGGCTGTGCCATGTCGGCGCCACGGGCCTGCCCCAGGGGGAAACGCCCGTGTGGCGGGGACATTTGACCGATGCGGCCGCCAGCGCCGGGCCGCTGGAATGTCGGAAAGGCGACAAAGGCCGGTATCGGCCTTGTCGCGATGGCGGCTTTGCGCCGTGGCGGCGGCCATCGGGCTGGGATCGACGGGCGTTCTCCCGGTGGTACGGGGGTTGCATGAGGAACCGCAAGGGCTTTGCGGCGGCTTGATGACCCGCAAGACCCCGTGAACGTTTCGTTCTCAACCCACCGGAGTTCTTGATGACCACTACCGTTGCCGAATCCCCCGTTGCCGCCGCCCTGGCCGATACCGCCCTGGCGCCCCTGGAGGCTCAGGGCCGGCTGCTGAACCCTGTGCTCAAGGGCGCCACCAAGAAGCCCGGCCGCGCCGGCTTCCGCGGCGAGCTGGCGCTGCGCTTCGCCCCGAAGCTGGCCGACGAGGCCCGCCCGCCCGAGCTGAGCTGCGACCAGGTCATCGCCATCGCCCAGAGGGGCAATGCCAAGCTGCCCTTCTTCGCCGGCTACCTGCTGAGCTTCGAGCATCTCAAGGACGTGGCCGAGGTGCTGGGCGAGCAGCTCTCGCCCGAAGGAAAGTACTTCCTGTTCTGCAACAACATCGACCTGCTCAAGAAGTACCAGGTGGCCTACAACGGCGCGACCTTTCATGTGCTGCCCATCGACGAGGCCACCGTCTACAACGAGCTGCTGGAGCTGCTGTACTTGGAGAAGGGCGACCTCAAGAAACTCGACACCGCCGGCAAGACCGACGCCGTGGCCGATGCGGCGCTGAAGTTCAAGGCTTCCTTCGAGCCCATGACCTACGAGGAAGGGCTGCAGCGCATGGGCCCGGTGCGCAATCCCAACGAGAACCGTCCGGTCTGACCGCGCCGTGTCTTTCCCGCCGGCCCCCGTGCTCGACGACTTGCCGGCGGGAGAGACCGATCCGGCGCGCTGGTACGCGACCAGTCTGGTCGGCGTGCCGGCGCCGTTGCTGGGCAGCTTGGAGTTCAACGCGCACCCGCGGCGGCTGCGCATCGCCGGCACCCGCGCTTCCAGCGCGGGGCTGTTCAGCCTGCTCGACCGCTGTGGCGACGCCGCCGAGGCCCGCGACGTGTTCGAGCACTACCTGGAGCTGGCCTTCGGCCTGGCCAAGCCGGCGGCGCGTGCGGCGCCCTCGGAACTGCGGCGCTGGAAGGCCAGCTACCTGAAGCTGCTGCAGGGCTGGGGCATGGACGCCAACGGCCCCGCCGGCGCGGTGCTCAAGGGCTGGGTGGAAAGCCGCTTTGGCCTGGTGCCCACCTTCCACAAGGCGCCACTGCGGCGCTTTCCCTCGCCGGCCTGGGTGGGCTACCTGGAAGAGAAGGCCACCAGCCGCTACCACAGCAACAACATCCACCAGCAGCTCGACCTGCTGTTCGAGTTCTGCCAGTGGATGCTGGCGCGCTTCGGGCTGCTGGGCTGCGGCACGCATGTGCAGTTGTGGCGCGGCAGCAGCCGCTGCGAGGAGCAGGTGGTGCGCGGCTCGCTGCGCGAGCGTCGTTGCACGGTGCGGCTCAACAACATCGTGTCCTTCAGCCTGTCGCGCGAGACGGCGGACTGCTTCGGCGACTGGCTGCTGCAGGCCCGGGCGCCGTTGGTCAAGCTGTTGCTGGTGCCCGGGCTGCTCGATACGCGCTCGCTGCAGGGCGAGGCCGAGGTGCTGGCCCTGGGCGGCGACTACGAGGTGGAGGCCAGCTATGGCTGTTGATACTGGTGTGCCGGTCGAGTTGCTCGACCGTGCCCTGGGCGCCTACCTGGGCCTGGCGTTGGGCGATGCGCTGGGCGCCACCGTGGAGTTCATGACGCCGCGCGAGATTGCCCTGCGCTTTGCCGACCAGGGCGGCATCCACCGCCGCATCATCGGCGGCGGCTGGCTGGCCCTGCCGCCCGGCCAGGTCACGGACGACACCACCATGAGCCTGGCACTGGGGTCGGCGCTGATCGAGGGCGCGCGGCGGGACAAGCTCGGAGACGCCCGGCTCATCGCCGAGGCCTTCGTGGCCTGGTGGCGCGGCAAGCCGGTGGACTGCGGCAACACCTGCCGGCGCGGCATCCAGCGTTTCATCCGCACCGGCGCGCTGTTCACGCCGCCCAACGAGGGCGACGCGGGCAACGGCGCGCTCATGCGCAACCTGCCGGCAGCGCTGGCCACGCTGGGCGACGACGAGGCCTTCAAGCGCGTGTCGATGGCGCAGGCGCACCTCACGCACAACCACCGGCTGTCGGACGCCGCGGTGCTGGGCCTGGGCCATCTGCTGCGCCTGCAGCTCACCGGCGCCGATGCCGCCACCATGGCCCAGCGCGCCGCGCGGCTGGCGCAGGAACAGCCCGCTTTCCGCTTCGATCCCTATCCCGGCCGTGCCAGCGCTTACGTGGTGGACACGGTACAGACGGTGCTGTGGGCCTTCACGCGCCACGCCGATTTCGAGGAGGCGGTGCAGGCGGCCGTCAACCGCGGCGAGGATGCCGACACCACCGGCGCCCTGGTGGGCATGCTCGCCGGCGCGCGCTGCGGCGCCGGCGCCCTGCCCCGCCACTGGCTCAAACGCCTGGCGGCCCCGGTGGCACAGGCCATCACGGCGCAGACGCCGGCGCTGCTGGCGCTGTCGCAGCCGCGGCGCTGAAAGGCGGCCTTGAAGGCCGCCGTCATGGCGCGCTCGACGTTTCGGGATCGGGCAGCTTGAACACCCAGGCGTTCTGATCGATGCCGTTGATCAGGGCAAACACGTTGAGTCCCGGGATGTAGGCCCAGCGGCCGAAGGTACCCTGTGCCAGCGCGTCGGCCGTGGGGCCGTCGCTCACGGCCACCTCGCTCCAGACGCCGGTGTCCATGTCGAGCGTCCAGACCTCGGCGCCGCCATGCCAGGCCACGATGCGGTCCGCCACCACGTCGTAAGCCACGCCCGGCGCCTGCTTGCTGGTGACCAGTGCCGGCGTGTTGGTGGTCGCCAAGGTGCTCAGCTGGTTGGTCTGGAGGTCGATGACCTGCACGCCGTTGCCCAGCATCACGAACTTGCGCCGCTTGGTGTCGAGCGTGGCCGTCAGGCCATAGCTCACGGGCATGCTGGCGTTGAGGACGGTGAAGCTGTCCGTTTCCGGGTGATAAGCCCAGAGGCTCCGGGTGTCCTTGATGAGGACTCGCTTCTGGGCCTCGTCGTATTCGGCCATCGCGCTGAGCTCGTAGGGCAAGGGCGTGTCCGGGCGCTTCATGATCCAGCGGTTGCTGGTGAAATCGCGCAGCCAGACGCCGCCGGAGCCCCGGGGGCTGGTGGTGCAGTAGTTCACGCCGCCGCCGATGGCAAAGAAGCTGTCCAGGTGCGCGACATACGCCATGGCGTCGAAGGTCGAGCGCGAGCGCGGCGTGCCATCCGAGAGCGCGGCGCCGCAGCTGTCCTCGCCCGTGACGGGGCTGGGCTCGACCGCCCGCCTGATCGACAGCGTGGGCAGGTCCAGGGCATACATCTCGTTGCCCCAGTAGTCGGTGTTGCCGCCGCCCCAGACCAGCAGGCGGCTGCGCACCGTGTCCACGGTGGCGCCGCTCCAGCCGCCCACGATGGCCAGCGGGTTGCCTTTCTGTGCCGGGGCCGGCAGCACCGAGCGAATCCTGGTGTTGGGCAGCTCCAGCCAGTGGCCGGGCTCCAGACGCGCCAAGGCATCGGCGGGCAACGGGAGCTCCGGCAGCGTGCCACCGCTGTCTGTCTGGGGCATGGGCGTATCGGCCACGGCCAGTGTGCGCGGATGCACGCCCCAGACGGGCTGGTCGTTGTACTTGAGCGCCTGCTTGTAGAAATTGGAGGCCGTGGTCACGCGGGTCCAGGCCTCCATGGCGCCCTCGACGCCCAGATCGACGGCATAGGACAGCGCCGGCATGAGGTTGCCCCAGTAGCCCGTGGCCGACTCGGGGTAGCCCTCCACCAGCGCATCGCCGGGTTGCGCTCCCGTGGGCACGCCCATCGCGCGCGCCACCTCGCCCCACGAGCCGAACCACGGGCCGGCGCCGTTCTTCCAGTCCGCGGTCTTGGACTTCGCGAACGGCAGGTTGTACTGGGCGCCGTGCGTGTAGGGGAACTCGCCCGGGCCGCCGCCGCCCAGTCGGCCCGTGACGGCGCGGAACTTCCACTTCAGGAAGGCCTCCAGCTGCGGCCGCACCGCCGGGTCGTAGGCCGCGAGCTCCTTGGCGTAGGCCAGGGTCGCGGTCAGGAAGTCGTCCATCCACGGCGCGCCGATGTACCACTCGTTGTCGCTGGCGTAGCCGTTGTAGCCCTCGACCACGCCCAGCGGGTTGTGGGGCTGGGCGACGTAGCGGCGGTGGTAGGCCACGATGTTGTGGCTCACGGCGTCGAGGAACTGCCGGCGCAGCGGATCGTCGTCGGGCGTGATGGTGGCGGCCTGGGCCTGCGTGCGGATGGCCCAGGCCGAGCTGCGGGTCTGGGCGGCGTCCAGGCCGCTGAGGTAGAGCCCCTGGCTGTAGCCGCGCGTGCGGTCCGGATGCTTGATGAAGTTGGCCGTGGCCAGCAGCTGCGTCTGCTCCATGAAGTAGCTCCAGCCGCTGACCAGGTAGGCCATGTAGCCCATCGAGGGATGGTGCGAGACCTTGAAGGTGGGCGGCACGGCGCCGCTGGGCGCGGGCGTATAGCGCCCGGTGGAGGAAGTGCCGGTGTCGGCCACGCCCGAGCCCGCGCGCATGACCAGATCCGGGTACTGGGTGAAGACCAGCGGCTGCTGCGTGGTTTCATCGCGGTAGTGGATGCCGTAGCGCCCGGCGGCGTAGGCGTTGATGAGCACCGCGCGGTACGCGCGCGGATCGGCGCGCGTGCTGAGGTAGGCCACGTCCCACTCGGGCAGCAGCCCGATGGAGGGGTGGTAGCCGGTGGTGCCCATGGCGCTGTGGTAGCTGCCCTGCATCAGCGGCGTGTACTGGGTGGGCAGGCGGTTGAACAGCGGGCTGCCGGAAGCGGTGCTGCCCCGGTAGAAAGGCACCAGCTTGCTCTTCATGAAATACGCCGCGTCGTGACGCGGCGTGATCTGTGGGTCGGCGCCCAGCCAGTGCGTGAGCACCTCGGGCCCGGCGAGCACCGCGCGCTGGTGGTTGAGCAGCGTCAGCGGCTGCGAGAAGCGCTGCGTGCCGCCCAGAGTGAAGCTGGCCGTGGCGCTTTTCTCGGCGGGCCCGGGCACGTTGAGGTAGCCGTTCTCGATCCACGGCAGCACCTCCACCGCCCCGCCCTTGTAGGCACGCACCTCCAGCCAGGCCACGAGATGGGCATCCGCGCCGATGGGCTTGCGGTAGGTCCAGGCGCTCATCTGCGGTCCGGACAGCACCGTGCGCATGGGCTTGTCCCAGTCGCTGGTGGTCCAGCCCGCCGTGCCGAAGGTACCGAAGCCCACCTCGGCGCTGATGCCGGTGGCCTTGAGATCGTCAAGGCTCACGGGGTTGGGCTCCATGGGCGCCTGGCTCACGCTCAACGCGATGCTGCGTTGGGTGCCGGCCTCCAGGCTGACTCTGCCGGAGAGGATGGCGAACTTGGCGCTGCCGTCGGGCCAGCGGTTGCGGACCACGAACTGCAGCTCCGGTGCGTCCGCTGCGACGAGTGTGAACCCGGCGGGAACCTGCCCCTCCACCAGCGGCTGGCCCATGGTGAAGGGCAGCAGCGAACCACCGATGGCGCTGGAGAGCCCGAACCGGACCACCGGCTCGCTGCTCGCCGCAGCGCGCTCTGTTTGCGCAAGCAGCTCGGTGCTGCCGGCGAGGTCGCCGCTGCCGCAACCAACCAGCAGTGAGGCGACGGTCAGCCAGAACATCCAGCCGCCGCCCCGACATCGCGGCGTCATGCGCCTGGCATCACCTCCGGGAACATCCACAACCGGCCTTGAGGCCACCAATGCACACAAAAGGTGCGAGATACAGCGGTACAACGGCGGAGAAACTCTCATGTCGCGTGTTCGACCGATTCGTATCCGTGTTGATGAGGAGGTGTGCGGTGGATCAAACCATCCGGCAGCGGGATGGTGTATGCGTGAAATCCGCCACTGTGTCCATGGCCGAGTGCGAAAAACATGTGCGCCCTTTGCCCCGCGCGTTACATGTCCCCGCGGCCGTTGAAGCTTGAAGCGAGCTCACCCGCGGCCCGGAAGAAACCGGTGCGGCTCGGACATGCTTGAACGGGATGGAGGGCCATGCCGCAAGCAGCGGCAGGCGCGGGCGCAACGGCGCGCCCGGCGACTTGAAGGCAAGGCTCAGCGGCGGACGGCGCGTTGCTGCCGCCGGCAGTGGCTCAAGGCCAGAACTCGCGTCGCGGGTCTTCGCACACTTGCTGCAGCGCCTGCGCCAGCGTCACGCCGGCGGCCTTGAGCACCCAGCAGCCCTGGGCATGGTCGTGTGCATGCAGCAGCCAGCAGCCGTGGCTGGCGGGCACCAGCCAGGCCACCGGGATTTCTCCACCCAGCGGATCGATGTTGCGGGAGCAATTGGGACTGGACACCAGCCAGCCCAGGCCCAGGCGCCGCACGCGTGGCTGTACATAGCGGTAGCGCCGGCGCTCGCGCAGCGCGCGGCGGATGCGCGCGCCGTCGAGCTCGACCACGCGGCTGCGTGCCGGCGCGTCGTGGCGGTCGGGGGCGGCGGCTTGCATGCCGGCCCGCTCAGCGCAGGCTGTGGAGTTGAGCGGCGCGATCGCCCAGTTGGGCCAGCACTTCCTCGGGCAGGTGGTCCAGCGTGCACAGCTCCTTGGCGCGCATGCCCACGCGATGGCCCGTTTCCGCGAATTCCACTTCGTAGATGTAGAACTGCTGCAGGAAGGTGCCCACGGAGCGCACGAAGCCGATGTCGCCGCGGTTCACCAGCAGGTCGCCGATGTCCCTGCCGCGGTAGGTGCCGTCATTGCGGATGACGCTGCGGCTGGCCACGAGCTCGCCGATGCCGAAGCGGGGCGGCAGCGCGAGCTCGATGATGTCGTCGTCACGGGCGATGTCAGCCATGGGCGCACTCCAGTTCGTCACGGCGTGCGGCGGCACGCTCGCGCACCTCGGGTTCCTGGTCGTGCAGCAGGCGCTCCAGCGCCGTGCCGATGGCACGGCCGGCGGCCTCCCAGCGCACGGTCCAGTCGGCGTCGCGACGCTGCGCGCGCAGGGGCACGCCGTTGAGCAGCGCCGCGGAGTGCCCGGCGGCCAGGGCCTGGGCGCACATGAGCGCGGCCATGGCCGCCACGGGATCGGCGCGGCAGCGTCCGGCCTCGGCCAGCGCTGCCTCCACGCCGGGCGGCAGCACCAGGCCCAGCACGGCCGTGTCGAAGTGGGCGTCCGCGTCCATTCACTTGCGCTTGATGGATGACAGCGCCACGCTGGCCTCGGCGGGCGGCGTGGGAGCCTCGCCGCTGGAACTGCAGCCATAGGCGCCGCCCTTGACGTTGGCGAAGGTGAAGCCTGACTGCAGCGGCGTGTCCACATGGTCCACCGTCACGCCGTCGAGCAGCATGCGGCTCTCGGCGGGCAGGAACAGGCGCAGGCCCTCGACCGCCTGCTCGGCATCGCCGGGACGCGGCGCGGCCTCGACGCTGAACTCGGCGCTGTAGCCCGAGCACCCGCCCGGCGCCACCGTCAGGCGAAAGCCGCCGGTGGGTGTTCCGGAAAAACGCACCATGCGGCGCATGAAATTCAACGCCGCGGGCGTTACCGTGAAGTTGGATTGCATCATGGTCAGGCCTCCCGCCGGGCCGTCCCAAGGGAGGCCTGCGCTCCTTCGGGGGGCAGCGAACGAATGTGAGCGTGGGGGTACATGGAGGGGCCTCAGACTTTCTTGATGCAGCCGTCCACCGGGCACACCGCCACGCACTGCGGCGCGTCGAAGTGGCCCTCGCACTCGGTGCACTTGGCCGGGTCGATGACGAAGGTGCCGCCCTTCTCGCGGATGGCGGTGTTGGGGCACTCGGCCTCGCAGGCGGAGCAGCCCGAGCATTGGGAAGCGATGATCTTGTAGGCCATGGTGGTCTCCGGGGTGGCGGGAGGTGGGTAGATCAGGCCGCGGCTTCGACGCCGCCCGTGTAGGCGCCCTGGCGAATGCGCGCATCGCCGCGCGGCTGGTGGGTGAGCTCGCCACGCCCGATGCGGGCGCGGTAGTCGGCGAACCAGTCGAGCGCCGCCTTCTCGATGAACTCGTGCGCGTATCGGTCCACGGGCTCGATGCCCGCGGCCTTGAGCTCGTCGCGCGGGCACGCGCCGATCTTGGCCACCAGCACGGCATGGCAGTCGTTGATGGCGTTGACGATGGAGGGCAGCTGCTCTTCCTCGCCAAAGCCGCCCTGGCAGTACAGGTCCACGCGGCGGTGGCCCACGAAGGTGATCTGCGCCTTGGACAGCTCGTAGATCTGGAACTCGGTGGCGTGGCCGAAGTGCTGGTTGACCTTGCCGTGGCCCTCGGTTGCCACGGCAACCAGAACCGCCATGTCCGCGTCCACGCCGTCGTCCGCGGCGGCCTGGGCCAGCGCGGCTTCCTTGGCCGCGTGCTGGGCTTGGCGCTCGGTCTCGACCTGCCGCTGGTAGGCGCGGCGCTTGTCGAGGTCGTAGACGATCTCCATCTGCTCGATCTTGTCGAGCGTGAACTCGTCGGATCGGTCCTCGCCCAGCAGGCCCACGGCGTCGGCGCGGCACTGGCGGCAGTGGCGCATGAGGTTGGCACCGCCCATGCAGGCGTCCTGCACGGCCTTGAGCTCCTGGGCGGTGGGGCCGCGCTGGCCGTTGAGGCCGAAGTAGGTGCCGTGCTCGGCCTCGCTGATGAGCGGCATGATGTTGTGCAGGAACGCGCCGCGCTTCTTGACCTCGCGGTTGACCTCCAGCAAGTGAGAGTCATTGATGCCGGGGATGAGCACCGAGTTGATCTTGGTGAGCACGCCGCGTGCGGTGAGCATCTCCAGCCCCTTCATCTGCTGCTCGTGCAGGATGCGGGCCGCCTCGTAGCCGGTGATGCGGCGGTGGTCCCAGAAGATCCAGGGATAGATCTTCTCGCCCACCCTGGGATCGACCATGTTGATGGTGATCGTGACGTGGTCGATGTTGTACTTGCAGATCTCGTCCACCATTTCCGGCAGCGCCAGCCCGTTGGTGGACAGGCACAGCTTGATGTCGGGGGCCTGCCCCGCGAGCATGCGGAAGGTGTCGAAGGTCTTCCTGGGGTTGGCCAGCGCGTCGCCGGGGCCGGCGATGCCCAGCACCGTCATCTGCGGAATCTCGCTGGCCACGGCCAGCACCTTCCTCACCGCCTGCTCGGGCGTGAGCTTCTGGCTCACCACGCCCGGGCGCGACTCGTTGGAGCAGTCGTACTTGCGGTTGCAGTAGTTGCACTGGATGTTGCATGCCGGGGCCACCGCCACGTGCATGCGGGCGTAGTGGTGGTGGGCTTCCTCGGAGTAGCAGGGATGGTTCTTGATCTTGTCCCAGATCTCCGGGGGCATGTCGTCGGGGCCGGCGGAAGAACCGCAGCCGGGCTTGCCCGAGCCGCCGGTGCTGCCGCAACCACTGCTGCCGGGTGCTTCCCGCATGTCGCTGACGGCCTGGCGGCCCTTCCTCAGGCCTTCGATGGAGACGAATGCGGTGCTGTGGGACATGGCGGGCCTCTGGATGCCGAAAGTGCCCTCCCTATTGCCAGAGCCGTGCCAGGCCTGCAGGCCAGTGCAATCAAGGACTTAGCGCCGGAGCCGGATGTGGGCATCCGCACAATCGCGACAAGGCCCACGGTCGGTCGCGCCGGGTTGATCCGGATCGGACCGCGCGCGGCAGCACCGTGATGACCGCCGGGCGCTGCGCGCCAGCCTTCACGGCCGTGGCAGGCCCGTGCAAAGTCCGCGCAGTCGTGACAGCTTTGTCAAAGCCGGCCCGCGCATGCGCCCGCGCCGGCGCGGGAGCGGCCGGGCGGGCCCTAGGATCGCGCTCCGTGTCACGGCCCGATGCCCGGGCCTGTCCTTCCCCGCCCCATGCAACTGCAGATCCTGGTCGTCGATGACATTGCCGAGTCGCGCCGAGCGCTGTGCGCGCTGGTGACCGAGCTCGGCCACGTCGCCTGCGGCGTGGCCAGCGGGGAAGCGGCGCTGGCGCAGATGCACTGCAGCCGTCCCGACCTCGTGCTGCTGGACCTGCTGATGCCCGACATGGACGGCTTCGAGGTCACGCGCCGCATGCGCGGGCTCGATGGCGGGCGCTGGCTGCCGGTGATCGTGACTTCCGCACTGCAGGGCGAGGAGCATTTCATCCACGCGCTGGAAAACGGCGCCGACGATTTCCTGGCCCGCCCGGTCAGCCCCGGGCTGCTGCGCGCCAAGCTGCGCCACTACGGCGACGTGCTCGGCCTGCAGGCACAGATCGCCACGCTGGCGCAGCGCCAGAGCGACATCCTCGACAACATCCTCGACCCCGTGCTGACGCTGGACGCGGCCGGCCGGGTCGAGGAGCTCAACCGCGCGGCGCTGACGCTGGCCGACCTCGATGGCCGGCCCCTGGCCGCGGGCGTCTCCTGCCGCTCGGTGTTCGGCGTCGAGCTTGACGAGTTGCTGGCCCAGCGCGAATGCCGGCTGCGGCGCGTGGGCGGCGACGAGTTCGTGGCCGAGCTGGGTCTGAGCGAGTGGCACGAGCACCAGCGCGTGCACTTCACGCTGGTGCTGCGCGACCTGACCGAGCAGCGCCAGGTCGAACGCATGAAGGACGAGTTCCTGGCCACGGTCAGCCACGAGCTGCGCACGCCGCTGACCTCGGTGCTGGGCGCGGTGGGGTTGCTGGCCGGCGGCGCGGCGGGCGCGCTGCCCGCGCCGGCGCTGTCACTGCTGGAGGTGGCCAAGCGCAACGGCACGCGGCTGAGCCGGCTCATCGACGACATCCTGGACCTCACCAAGCTCGAAGGCGACCGCCTGGTGCTGCACCTGCGCCCCCAACCACTGGCGCCGCTGCTGCGCGAGGCGCTCGCGGCCAACCAGGCCTATGCCGAGCGCGCCGGCGTCCGGCTCGCCGCCGAGGGGCTGGACGGCGCGGCGGCGGAGGTGCGGCTCGATGCCGACCGCTTCCAGCAGGTGATGGCCAACCTGCTGTCCAACGCCATCAAGCATTCGCCCCAGGGCGAGGCCGTGCAGGTGGCGCTGGCGGCGTCGCCCGAGGGCGTGCGCGTGAGCGTGCGCGACCGCGGGCCCGGCATCGACCCGCGCTTCCGGACCCGGATGTTCGAGAAGTTCTCGCAGGCCGATGGCACCGACCGCCGCGCCCAGGGCGGCACCGGGCTGGGCCTGTACATCACGCGCATGCTGGTGGAGCGCATGGGCGGGCGCATCAGCGCCGACGAGGCCGCGGTGGGCGCCTCGTTCAGTCTCTGGTTTCCCTCCGGCACGGTGGCGCGCCCGGCCACCGCCGGGGCGCCCAGGCAGGAGAAGGAAGCGTGATGAGCGAGCTGCGCCGCGTGATGTGCGTCGAGGACGATCCCGACATCCGCATGATCCTGGAGTTCAGCCTGTCCACCGTGGGCGGCTACGACGTGTGCCTGTGCCCGGGCGGACGCAGCGCGCTGCGCGAGGCGCCGGCCTTCCGGCCCGACCTGGTGCTGCTCGACGTCATGATGCCCGACCTCTGTGGCCCGGAAACCCTGGCCGCGCTGCGCGAGCTGCCGGTCATGCAGGGCGTGCCGGTGGTGTTCATGACGGCCAAGGCCATGCCCGACGAGCTGGAGCAGCTGCTGCAGCACGGCGCCACGGGCCTGATCGTCAAGCCCTTCGACCCGATGACGCTGCCCAAGGACATCCTGCCTTACTGGGAGCACGGCCGTGGCCGAGCCTTCGCCGCCCGCTGACCCGACCGCCGGCCCGCCGGCGGTCCAGGCCGCGCTGGCGCGGCTGCGCGAGCACTTCCTGGCCGGGCTGCCCCAACGCTGGCGCGCCATCGAGGCCGCGGCCGAGCCCGCTGCCAAAGCGGCCTTGCTGCACCAGCTCGCCGGCGTGGCCGGCAGCTTTGGACTGCACGCGCTGGGTGAGGCGGCGCGACAGGGCGAGCATGCAGCAGCGGCCGGTGATGTTCCCGCACTGGCCCAGGCGCTGGCGCGGCTGCGCAGCGGCCTGGAAAACGCGGGTGTCACATTGCGGTGACATTTCGAAACGCTGGCTGTTGTCCAATGGCAACCGGCGCTTTTCCACGCAGCACAGCAGTCGAAACCCATGGAATTGAACGGACGAGTCGAAGGGCATGACGTGCTGGTCATCGAACTGCGCGAGGACAACCTCGACGCGAGCAACGTGCGCGAGTTCCGGGAAGCCGTGCAGTCGCTGATGCAGGACCACACCCGCGTGGTACTGGACATGGCCGGCGTCAAGTTCGTGGACAGCTCCGGCCTGGGCGCGCTCATCGCCTGCCTGCGCCAGCTCAACGCCCGCCGCGGCGACCTCCGGCTGTGCGAGATGTCGCGCACCGTGCGCGCGCTGTTCGAACTCATGCGCATGCATCGCGTCTTCAACATCCACGACACCCGCGCCGAGGCGGTCGCCTCCTTCGGCTGACGCGCCGGCGCCCTCGCCTTCTCTCCTCCTGCCCGTTGCGGGCACCCCGCATGCCAAGCAGTGCGGCCCTACGGGGCCCTGCGGGAGTGACTGTGCCGCGAGGCGAGGAGAAGGCCGTGAACGCATCGAACGGGACGAAGCTGCCGGCGAGCCTGCCGGACGTCGTGACCCTGAGCAGCCCGGGCGGCAACGCCGCCGCGGCGCCACGCTTCACCCGGGCCGAGCTGTTGCCCGGCCGGGCCATGATGGTCTGGCAGCTGTGGGCGGAGCTGCCGGGCCTGGGCGAGGTGGCGCTGCTGCACGCGCCGCCGCTGGCCGAGGCCGGAACCGTGCTGCAAGCCGGACCGCCCGACCGGACCGGCAACAACTCGTTCAAGGTCGGCGGCGCCTTCCTGCTGCCCTTTGCCAATCGCATCCGCGGCGCCTTCTCGGCGGCGGACCGTGCCCTGGACACCGACATCGCCGGGCGCCGCCTGCGCCTGTTCGCCAACGGCGGCGGCACGCGGCCCGGTGCGGAGCAGTACGCCATCCATGGCCTGATCCTGGACCGGGCGGTGGACAGCTGCGAGCGCCAGGCCACGCCGCGGCGCGACGGCGTGCGCGCCGTGCTCGATGCCGGCGACTTCGGCGGGCACTGGGTGTCGGGCACGCGCATCGACTTCGAGCTCGGCCTGGAGCCCGCGGCCTTCGAGCTGCGCCTGCGCGCCACCAACACCGGCAGCGAGCTGTTGCCCATGGGCATGGGCTGGCACCCGTATTTCACCCTGCCCAGCGGCGCGCGGGAGCAGGCGCGCATCCGCATTCCCGCGCGCACGCGCATGGCGGTGAACGACTACGACGAGGTGCTGCCCACGGGCGAGCTGATCGCCGTGGCGGGCACGCCCCATGACTTCTCCGGCCCGCAGGGCGGGCCGCTGGGCGGGCTGTACCTGGACGACTGCTTCGTGGACCTGGACAAGACGCCGGCGGGCGAGGCGGTGGTGGAGGTGCTGGACCCGCAGGCCGGCTACGGCCTGCGCATCGTCTCGGACTCGCCGGAGATCAGCGCCGTCCAGACCTATGCGCCGCCGGACAAGCCCTTCGTGGTGCTGGAGCCGCAGTTCAACTGGGCCGACCCCTTCGGGCCGCTGTGGCACGAGCCCCTGGGCCGGGGCATGGCCCGGCTCGCGCCGGGCGAGGCGGTGGAGTACCGGGTGCGGCTGGAGCTGTTCACGCCGGCGCGGGCCTGAAGCGGCGCCGGCGTTGCGCGGCGCTCAGAGCAGGAAATCGCTCAGCGCCATCGTCGTACGGCCGGTAAGCACGATCTCGAACTCCGCCGCCACGTCGGCGTCGGTGCTGCCCTGCAGCACGTTGCCCACCAGGCGCAGTTGGCCGGTGGCGTTGGTCGCGAAGGCGGCGGCGCCGATGTAGCTGAAGGCCTGGTCGCCGAGCAGGGACACGTTGGCATCGACGTTGCGCAGGTCGATGCGGTCGCCGAGGGTGAAGTCGGCAATGGTGTCGCGCGTGGCCCCGGGAGCCGAGTCGGCAATGGTGTCGAAGCGGAAGACATCGGCACCCGCCCCGCCGGTGAGCAGGTCCGTGCCCAGGCCGCCGGCCAGCATGTCATTGCCCGCGCCGCCATTGAGCACGTTGTTGCCGGCGTTGCCCAGCAGCGTGTCGTTGAAGTTGGAGCCGACGAGGTTTTCGAAGCCCAGCAGCGTGTCGATGCCGGCGCCGCCGGTGGCCTGCGCGGTGGCGACATCCAGCCGCACGGTGACGGCGGCGGTAGCGGCGGCATAGGAGACGGTGTCGATGCCCGCACCGCCATTGAGCACGTTGTTGGCGGCATTGCCACCGATGACGTTGTTGAGCGCGTTGCCGGTGCCGTTGATGGCGGCCACGCCGGTGAGTTGCACGTTCTCGACATTGCCGCCGAAGTCGCCCACCCCGTCGGTGTCCGCCAGGCTGTACGAGATGGCGCTCTGCACCAGGTCAATGCCGTCGCCGGCGCGCTCGACCACCAGCTGGCTGCTGCTCGTGACGACGTAAATGTCATTGCCCATGCCATAGGCCATGGGCGTGAAGCCGCTGTCGTTGTCGACGATGGTGGCCCAGGCCGTGTCGTTGCCCAGGACGGCATTGACCGGCGAGGACAGGCGCACGAAGAAGGACTCCAGGCCCTCGGGGGCGGCGTTGTCGAGCAAGTCCACGCGCACGGTCTGGGTGGTGGTGCCGGGGGCGAAGCGCAGCATGCCGGTGACCTCGTTGAGGTCGCCGTAGCCGGCGGAGCTGCCGACGGCGCTGTACTGGAGAGTCACCTCGCCTTGGGCCGGAGCGTTGAGCTGCACGGTGAACTCGGCGTAGCCCTGGGCCTCGCTGACCACCACGTTGCCGCACGACAGCGTGGGCCGGCTCAGCGCGAGCTGGTCGCTGAGGCCGATGAGCGCGGTGCCCACGGCGTCGGCCAGCTGCACCTGGCCGGCGGCGCCGCCGGTGAGCGCGCCCAGCTGCAAGTTGAAGAACTCGTTGCCCTCGATCAGGGCGTCGTCGGCGAGGTTGACCACCACGTGCTGCACGGTCTGGCCGGCGGCAAAGCCGATGCTGCCGGCGGCGGCGCTGAAGTCGGCCCCGGCGGTGGCGCTGCCATTGGTGGTGGCGTAGGCGACGCTGAAGGCGTCGGTGGTGGCCTTGTCCAGCACGAGGTCGAAGGTGACGGTGCCGTCGCGCTCGTCCACCACCACGTCGCGCACCGAGAAGTTGGCGCGTTCGGACGGGTCGATGAGGCCGTTGCTGTTCGTGTCGCCCACGCGCGTGTCGTTGTCAACGATGGTGGCCCAGCTCACCTCGTTGCCGATGTACGCGTTGACCGGGGAGGACAGGCGCACGAAGAAGGACTCCAGGCTTTCGGCCGCGTTGCCGTCGAGCAGGGCCACGCGCACGGTCTGGGTGGTGATGCCGGGGGCGAAGCGCAGCATGCCGGTGATCTCGTTGAGATCGCCATAGCCCGCGGAGGCGCCGGCGGCGCGGTACTGGACCGTGACCTCGCCCGTGCACGGGGCGCTGAGCTGGACGGTGAACTCGGCGTAGCCGTCCGCCTCGCTGACCATGATGTCGCTGCACGACAGGGCAACCCGGCTCAGGGCGGCCTGGTCGCTGCGGCCGATGAGCGCGGTGCCCAGGGCGTCGGCCAGCTGCACTTGGCCAGCACCGCCGCCGGTGAGCGCACCCAGCTGCAGCCCGAAGAATTCGTTGTTCTCGGCCAGGGTGTCGTCGACGAGGTTGACGACCACATGCTGCACGGTCTGGCCGGCGGCAAAGCCGATGCTGCCAGCCGCGGCGCTGAAGTCGGCCCCGGCGATGGCGCTGCCGCCGGTGGTGGCGTAGGCGACGCTGAAGGCGTCGGTGGTGGCCTTGTCCAGCACGAGGTCGAAGCTCACGGTGCCGTCGCGCTCGTCCACCACCACGTCGCGCACCGAGAGGTTGGCGCGCTCGGACGGGTCGATGCGGCCGTTGCTGTTCGTGTCGCCCACGCGCGTGTCGTTGTCGACGATGGTGGCCCAGACCACGTCGTTGTCGACGGACGCATTGATGGCCGAAACCAGCCGAACGTAGAAGGACTCCTGGCCTTCGGCCGTGTTGCCATCGAGCAGGTCCACGCGCACGGTCTGGGTGGTGGTGCCGGGAACGAAGCGCAGCGTGCCGGTGATCTCGCTGAGGTCGCCGTAGCCGGCGGAGCTGCCGACGGCGCTGTACTGGAGCGTGACCTCGCCCGTGCAAGGAGCGCTGAGCTGAACCGTGAATTCGGCGTAGCCCTGGTTCTCGCTGAGCACGACGTCGCTGCACGACAGCATGGGCCGGCTCAGGGCGGTCTGGTCGCTGCGGCCGATGAGCGCGGTGCCCAGGGCGTCGGCCACCTGCACCTGGCCGGCGCCGCCGCCGGTGAGCGCACCCAGCTGCAGGCCAAAGAACTCACTGTTCTCCAGCAAGGTGTCGTCGGTGAGGCTGACCACCACGTGCTGCACGGTCTGGCCGGCGGCAAAGCCGATGCTGCCGGCCGCGGCGCTGAAGTCGGCCCCGGCGATGGCGCTGCCGCCGGTGGTGGCGTAGGCGACGCTGAAGGCGTCGGTGGTGGCCTTGTCCAGCACGAGGTCGAAGGTGACGGTGCCGTCGCGCTCGTCCACCACCACGTCGCGCACCGAGAGGTTGGCGCGCTCGGACGGGTCGATGCGGCCGTTGCGGTTCGTGTCGCCCGCGCGCGTGTCGTTGTCGACGATGGTGGCCCAGCTCACCTCGTTGGCGATGGAGGCGTTGAGGGACGACGACAGACGGATGGAGAAGGACTCCAGGCCTTCCGCCACGTTGTCGTCAACCAGGCCCACACGCACCGTCTGCGTGGTGACGCCGGGAGCGAAGCTCAGCGTGCCGGTGATCTCGTTGAGGTCGCCGTAGCCGGCGGAGGCGCCCGCGATGCGGTACTGGACGGAGACATGGCCCTGCCCCGGGGCGCTGAGCTGGATGGTGAACTCGGCGTAGCCCTGGTCCTCGCTGACCACGACGTTGTTGCACAGCAAGGTGGGACGGCCCAGGGCGGATTGGTCGTTGCGGCCGATGAATGCGGTGCCCAGGCCGTCCGCCACCTGCACCTGGCCTGCGCCGGTGCCGCCGAGCGCGCCCAGCTGCAGGCCGAAGAACTCGTTGTTCTCCGCCAGGGCGTCGTCGGTGAGCCGGACCACCACATGCTGCACGGTCTGGCCGGCGGCAAAGCCGATGTTGCCGCTGAGGGCGGTGAAGTCGGCGGCGGCGGTGGCGCTGCCGTTGGTGGTGGCGTAGGCGACGCTGAAGGCGCTGGTGGTGGCCTTGTCGAGCACGAGGTCGAAGGTCACGGTGCCGTTGCGCTCGTCCACCACCACGTCGCGCACGGAGAGGTTGGCGCGCTCGGCGCTGTCGATGCCGCCATTGCCGTTGGTGTCGAGAACGCGCGTGTCGTTGTCGACAATGGTGGCCCAGGCGACCTCGTTGCCGATGTACGCATTCACCGGCGAGGACAGGCGCACGAAGAAGGACTCCATGCTTTCCGCCACGGTGCCATCGAGCAGGCTCACGCGCACGGTCTGCGTGGTCACGCCGGGCGCGAAGCTCAACGAGCCGGTGATCTCGCTGATGTCGCCATAGCCGGCGGAGGCGCCGGCAACGCGATAGGCGACCGAAACCGCACCGACAGGTTGCCCCGTCAGCTCGACCGTGAAACTGGCGGTGCTTGAGGCCTCATCCACGATGAGGTGACGGACACGAAGGTAGGCAGCCAAGGAAAGCCTCCCGAGAGGGTTGAAGCGCAAGACGGTACGTGATCGTAACTTCTTGAAACCAAGCTTCTTCCCAGTCGGCGGGACGCGGCGCTGCCGACGAGCCGGCGTGGCGCGTGAACTCTGCACTTCTGCGCCGTGGTGCGGCCCGCATGGCTGGCGGCCGGCAGGCTCAAGTCCGCTATGTTGCGCGGCTGCTGCCACCGTGGCCCGGCCGGCATCGCCCGGCGCGTTGCCATCGCCTTGCCCTTGGACGCAGCGATCTTGCCTGCCATGACCTTGAACCGCATTCCCGGCGCCTGCGCTGCCCGTCCGTGTCGCTCGTGCCACGCGCCGGCCGGTTGCTCGCGGTGGTGCGCCTCCACGGCCTGGACGCCGCTATGCCAGCTCGGTGAGCTTCCATGGCGCAGCTTTCGTAGGCCGTGATGGTGCACGGCGGCCAAGACCTGGCGGACCAGCGGGTGGCTGACGGGCCGGGCCATGACGCGCCCGCAACGGCTGCCGTGCCGGTGGCCGCCGCGTCACCACCGGCGTCGGGCTTCTTCCCGGGGGAGCGGTCCCCGGCGCCCGCGTCCTGGGAAACATCGGCGCGCATGCTGCGCGCGCGACGGCGCCAGCTGCGCGCCGCGGTGCTGCTGTTGTGCCTGCTGGTGGTGGGGCTGGCTTGCGGCCTGATCATCCAGCAGCGCCTGGAGCTGCGGCGCGGCGCCATGGTGCGGGCCGAGCTGTATGCCCGGGTCATCGAAGGCCACGCCTCGCGCACCGTGACCAGCGCGGGCGGCACGCTCAGGGTACTGTCGGAGTCCCCCCTGCTGCTGGCCGCGGCATTGGACAGGCCTGCCTTGTCCAAGTTGCTGGCGGAACAGCTTCCGGGGCAACCGGCCCTGCGCAGCATCTCGGTAATGACGGGGGATGGCCACATCCTGGCCAGTTCCACGCCCAGCGACGTGGGCTGCCGCATCGAACCCGCACGACTGGCCCAACCCAAGGGCACTCCTGTGCGCGAATGGTTGGGCCCGCTGCTGGCGGTGCGCAGCCTGGGTGATCTGGCTGGAGCGCAGAACGGCGCCGTGGGGCTGGAAGTGCTGCCGCTGGTGCGCCGGGTCGAGCGCGAGGCGGGCGAGTTGTGGTTGGTGGCCTTGCTCAACAGCGATTACTTCGCCACGCAGCAGGAACTCGCGGTGGCCGAGACGCCGCTGCGACCGTTGATGACGGACCTGCGAGGCCATGTCCTGAGCACGGGCGACAGCGCGTTGCGTCCGGGCCAGCCCTTGGGGCGACTGCCGGTGTTCCGGCGCTGGCTGCCGGCGCGCGAGCAGGGCAGCTACATCGACATGGGCAGCGATGGCGCGCTGGCGGTGAGCGCCTTTCGCGCGTCGCGCCAGTGGCCGCTGCTGGTGCTGGTGGAGCAGCCCTACGCGCTGCTGCACCAGCAGTGGCTGGAGCAAGCCTTGTGGTTTGGTGCCGGCGCGGCGGGCATCTGCATGCTGCTGTCGGTGCTGGGACGCGTGGCCGATCGCGGCATGCGCCGCGAGCGCGAAACCCAGAAGCAGCTGCTGGCCGCGCATGACGAGATCCAGCGCAACCAAGAGCGCTTCAGAGCCGCTTTCGAGCAGGCGGCCGTGGGCATGCTCGAGCTCGGTCCCGACCGCCGGCTGCTGCGGGTCAATTCGGCGCTGTGCACCTTGCTGGGCCATGAGGAGGCCGAGCTGCTGGGGATGGAGTTCCAGGCGCTGCTGCATCCGGACGACGGCGTCGCGAGCCGGCACAACATCACGCTGTTGTTCAGCGGCGAGATCGGCAGCCTGACCCAGGAAGAACGCTACCGGCGCAAGGACGGGCGCTCCATCTGGGTGCGGCTCAACGCCTCGCTGGCCCGCGCGGCCGACGGCCAGCCCGCGTTCCTGCTGGGCATCGTCGAGGACGTCTCGGCGCGGCGTCACGCGCTGCGCGAGCTGGAGCGCGCACGTCAGCGCGAGCTGCGCATCGGTGCGCGCATCCAGCAGACGCTGCTGGTGCAGCCGCCGGACCAGCGCGTGCCGGGACTGTGGCTGAGCACCTTCAACCAGGCTTCGCAGGGCATCGACGGCGACTTCGTGGAGTTCCTGCCGCTGGGCGACCGCGGCATCGACATCGTCGTGGGCGACGTGATGGGCAAGGGCGTGAGCGCGGCGCTCATCGGCGCGGCCACCAAGATGCAGATCAGCCGCTGCATCGCCGAGCTGATGGCCAGCCCCGAACACCGCGACGAGCTGCCCTCACCGGCGCAGATCGTGGGCGCGGTGAGCCGGGCGCTCACGCCCAACCTGCAGCAGCTGGAGGCCTTTGTGACGCTGTGCCACCTGCGCATCGACAGCTGTGCCGGGACGCTGACCTGGGTCGGCTGCGGCCACGAGGAGCCCATGCTGCTGACCGCGACGGGCTCGCTCAAGCTGCTGTCCAACCAACACCCGCCGCTGGGCGTGCTCGATGAGGAAAGCTTTCGCCAGGACACCATCGACATGGCGGCCGAGGAGGCACTGTTCATGTGCTCCGACGGTGCCGTCGACGCGCTGCTTCCCGATGGCAGCCGCGTGGGGCGCGAGCAGATCACGGCGCTGGTGACGCAGTTGCTGCGTCACGTCCATACGCCCGCGGCGCTCCTGCACCTGCTGCGGCAGCGGCTGCAGGGGCGCGGCGCGGTGTTCAAGGACGACCTCACCATGGCGCTGGCCATGCGCACGCCGGGCGAGCCGCACTGCAGCCGGCGGGAGCTGCCGGCGCGGCTGGAGGCCATCCTCGACGTGCGCGGGCTGGTCGAGCACCGCGCCCGTCAGGCAGGATTGGCCGAGGAGGAAACAGCGCTGTTCGTGGTGGCCTGCGTGGAGGCCTTCACCAATATCGTGCGCCATGGCCAGGGCCGGCCGGCCGATGCGCCCGTCGAGTTGGTCGTTGCCATCGAGGATGAGGCGCTGGTGGTGGAGCTGGTGCATCTGGGCGAAGCGTTCGTTGCGCCCGAGCCCGCGCCGCCGGCGTGTTTCGAGGACTATCCTGAAGGCGGCTTCGGCATGTTCATCATGCATTCGGCCACGGACCGGGTGGAGCACCTGCACGAGTGCGGCGTCAACACCGTGCGGTTGACGCACAAGCGCTTCCCCGCTCCTTCCGGCATTCCTGCCTGAACTTGCCGCTCCAGACGCAGAGGCACGGCGGCCGCCGGATATTCCGCCGCAGTCTCTGCGCGTTTGTTGCTACGATGACACAATCCCGCAACAAAGCATTACAGCACCTCCCTACAGTGCACGGAAATAGGGTTGGCATGTCGCTGAAGCCCTGATGCGAACGCCTGCCTGCTCACGGTTGCTGAGAGGAGGGTTCGCTCACTGACAAATACATATCCATGACAGAAGCTCCCCAAGCCTTGGTAGTGGACGACAACGCACTCAATGCCCGCCTGGCAGCCACGCTGCTGGGGCGGCTGGGCTGGGAGGCCCGGATCGCGGACGATGGCCGGCATGCGCTGGCGCTGCTGGCGCGCCAGTCCTTCGATGTCGTGCTGCTGGACCCGTGCCTGCCGTTGCTCGATGGCGAGGAACTGTGCCGGCACATTCGCCGCAAGCCGCAATGCGAGAGCCTGCCCGTGATCGCCTACACGGGCCATGGTCATCCGCAGGAAGCCGCGCGCCTGCTGGCGAGCGGCTTTGACCGGTTGCTCGCCAAACCCACTTCGTTCAACGACTTGCGGCTGCTGTGCCAGCAGTACGCACCCGCGATCGCAGAGTGATGTCCGATTTCGTTTCCCCCCCCGCTGCCGGGCAACAGCTTGGCCGTGCCTGGGTGCTGCTGGCCGACGCGTACCAGGCCGATCAGGTGGAAAGCGAGCTGCGGGCCGAGGGATGGCAGGTCGATGTCCGGGTCAGTCGCATGCAGCACCTGCTGCTGGAGCTGCATTGCGAACCTACACCGCCGGACGTGCTGGTGTGCGGCCTGGCTTTCGACGATGGGGACGCGTTTCGGCTGATGCGGCTGCTGGCCGGGGATTCGCGTGCGCCTGCGCTGTACTTCACGGGGCGGCACCAACTGGCGGTGCTCAAGAGCGCAGTGACCATGGCCGACGCCTGCAAGCTGCGGGTGGCGGGCTGTGCCGAGCAGCCGGTGGCCGCGGGGCACATTGCCAGAACCCTGCGCGAATACCGGCGGGATACAAAGGTCGAGCCGCAACCGGTGCCGCCCGAGCTGACGGAGAGCACGCTGCGCGCGATGCTGGAGCAGGGGCGGCTGCAGGCTTGGTTGCAAGCACAACTGCGTCTGGACAGCCGCGAGGTGGTGGGCGTGGAAACGCTCATGCGCGGCGTGGCCGAGGATGGCTCGGTGCTGAAGCCCGAGCACCTGGTGCCGGCGCTGCGGCGCCATGGGCTGCTTGATGCGGCCACGTTGGCGATGGTGCGCCAGACGAGCGCCTTCCTGGTCGGCTGCCTGGAAGAGGGGCTGCCGCTGAGCGGTTCCGTCAACGCGTCGCTGCACTCGCTCTCCGACCCGGGCTTTTGCAGCGAGCTCACGCAGATCGTGCAGGCCAGCGGTCTGGACCCGAGCTGGCTGACCCTGGAGATCAGCGAGCATGACACGGTGGCAGATCTGCCAACCTTGATTGAGAACACGGCGCGCATCCGGCTGCTGGGTTTCAACTTGTCCATCGACGATTTCGGCAGCGCCGCCTCCAGTCTTCAGCAGCTGGCGCAGCTGCCGTTCTCGGAGCTCAAGATCGACCGCTCCTTCGTGACGCGAGTCGATGCCGACCCAACCAAGCAGCTCATCGTGAGCGCGTGTGCCCAACTGGCGCGCGGGCTTGGCCTGCGGATCGTGGCCGAGGGCGTGGAGACGCTGGCCGAGATGCGCACCGTGGAGGCTGCCGGCTGCACCGAAGTGCAGGGTTACCTCCAGGGAGAACCGATGACCATGGACGCGATGCGCCAGTGGCTGCGCAGCTTGAATGAACTGCGCGTGCCTCTGGACGACATGCCGTTCAAGGGCTGAGGTATGCCCTGCGTCCTCGTGGACGGCCGCTCGTTGAAGTGCATGGCGGTGGCCGACACGAGGCTGCTGTCGTGATGCGTCGTCTCCTTGAGCGTTCTGGAGCTACGGACGTGCGCTGGCACGATGGCCATCTCAGCCTCACCAGCTGGGCGTCGGCAGGGCGACGATGGTCCTGCCGCGCAGTTCAAATGAGTGGATATGGATGTCGCAAATTGGGTCGATAGCGCGTTCACCCGATGAGGTGCAGCCATGCTGTCGGGCAGCGTGCCGGAATCGTCGTCTGCCTTGAACTCCAGGGCCGCCTTGCCATGGCGCTGCTCCTTCTGACGCCGCCGATACGATTGCAGTTGCAACGGAATTCATGGGCAGCATAGCGACGGTGAGGTTGATTTGTTCCGTGTCCGCTCCATCCTTTGCCATGCGGGAGCAGGAGAAATGTCCTGGCCTGGTTTCGGCGCCTGGACCAAGCCTCAGCGCAGGATGAGTTGCTGCAGTGCCCTCGCGTAACGCTGCAGCAGTTGCTGCTCGTTGGCGCTGAAATCGCGCACCCGGTTGTCCATCGCGCACAGTGTGCCCAGCGCATGGTGGGCCTCGTCCATCAACGGGACTGCCACGTAGGCGCGAATGTATGGAGGCCCCATGACCAGCGGGTTACCAGCGAAGCGCAAATCGACGTGGGTATCGGACACGCACAGCGGCCGGCGCTGGGCCACGGCATGGCCGCAGAAGGAAATGTCGCGGGGTGTTTGTGCCATGGGCAGGCCCACGCGCGAGAGAAACCACTGACGGTGCTGGTCCACCAGCGTCACTGCGGCCATGGGCACACGCAGCCTGACTGCCACTGAGCGGGTGATACGGTCAAATACCGCTGCCGGCGGCGTATCCAGCAGGCCGGTGTCCCACAGTGCCACCAGCCGCTCGATGTCGTCCGGCGGAATGGGGGCGGGCTGCATGGCCCAGCCCGCCTCGGTCAGCTCATCCATGGCGGTGATTGTGGAGGGACCCTACCCGCGCAACCCTGTGCCCGTAGCAAGGTTTGCATTCTTGCCACAACCGTGTGCTGCGCATAAGTGGCAGCAGGAGCAGCCTATTCGTGCCTGTTGGGGGAGGGCTGCGCCATGACCGACTCTTCCTTCCAGTCGTACACGGGGCGGCTGTCGCAATCCGTGCCAAGCGCTCGCTGCTTGTCGTGAACCAGCTGGTCGGCACCAACGCAGGGGGGAACGGTAAAGTTCGCTCCGCATCAGCCCAGCATCGCCATCTCCAGCACGTATCCTCTTTGCGCAAACGTATCTAAATGCTCACGGGTGATTGTGCATGAACAGCAGTGCAGTTTGGGAAGCCCTGTGCCGGTTATGGCAGCCCTCTACGGAGAAGAATCCTTCAAAAACTTCGGACGACACGAGAATCGCTGGTGAAGCGGCGGTGCGACGCGTGTTGGAACGACTGCTCCGTGATGGTGTCTTGCTAAATCTGCAGAGCGATGACGCTGTGTTTGATCATGTGGTGCGCCTTGCGTCGGGCAGTCCAGAAGGCATCAGCCTGCAGGCACTGCCTGGCGAAGAAATTTCGCCAGCGAGTGTGCCGCTTGCAGCGAACGCCACCGCATGTACCGAGCTGGGCGTGCTGCTGTTCTCACTGAATGGATTGAGCTTGGAGATGGAAGGTCTGCTGCACGCCGCTTGGCCAAAGCAAATCATCCACGTGCAGTCACGACGTCATTTCCGCGTTACGGGGCTCAACGGACAACGTTTTCACGCCGACTTGCTTCTGCCTGAACAGGGCCGGGTACCGCGCCTGCGTAACCTTAGCGAGGAAGGCGTAGCTTTCGACAAGGCCGGCCCGGGTGTGCCTTACGGTACTTTGATCCATAACGCGAAGCTTGAACTCGACGGCGTGGAGCTTGATGTGCCCGTGATGCAAGTGATGTATTGCCGTGAGTTCGGCGACTATTGCGCAATTGGTGCGCACTTTGAAGTCGTGGTTGCTGATGAGGCACGTTTGCTGCGGCGCTGGATTGCCGCCGCTCAGGCAGCCATGCTGACGGCCCACACAGGAAAATAGCTTTTACTACTGGTTTTTTCAGCCGGTACGCTCGAAGCGGTAACCGACCCCGTACACCGGCACAAGTTTCCAGCCCTTGCTGCCGTCCAGCCCCAGCTTTTTGCGCAGGCGGCTGATGTGGGTGTCTACCGTGCGGGTATCCACGTCGGCATTGAGTCCCCAGATCTTGTTGAGCAGATGATCCCGCGAGAGCAGTTTGCCGGGATTCTGGAACAAATAGGCACTGAGGTCGAATTCCTTTTGTGTCAATGTCACGGGCACACCATTGAGCAGCAGACGTTGGCGCTGGATATCGATCTCGAATTCACCTAGACGCAACACTGGCAGTACATGGGCGCGCACGCGTCGTCCCAGCGCCTCAACCCGAGCCAGTAGCTCCATTGGCTTTGGTGGCTTGACTACGTAATCGTCCGCGCCAGCCTTCAGTGCTGCCACCACGGTTGCTTCATCGTCGCGAGCAGTCAGCACAAGAATGGGTATTTCCCATCCCAGGTTGTTGCGCACCCATTGCAGCAAGTCGGCGCCGGTACCGTCAGGCAACATCCAATCAATCATTAACAGATCAAAGCGCTCTTTTTTGAGTGTGTCGATGTGCTGCGCAACCGAACCAGAAATGCCGACAGAGTGCTGTGCATCTTCCAGCCAAAGACGCAACAGCGCCTGCTGGTCAGGGTCATCTTCTGCGATACCGATGTGCATGGGTTCGGGAAAACTACTTTGGAAATCCGAACCAGGATACCGCACCCTTTTGCCCTTTCCGTTGTACGGCAAGAGGACCAGGCATGACACGGTGGCCATGTTCCGGCCGCTGGTTGGTGCGACCCGCTCATATGTTTGCCATTTTATTCTGCACCACATACATGTGAGGAACTACAGAGGAACTTGTCTATGAGGCGGCGATGTATGAGGGAATGAAAGAGAAATTAAGGGAAAGATATTTAAAACTTCGCAAAAGATCACGCTTGCCACATCGTTCACGTGTCTGTAAGAGCACAAATGGTACGTGTATGTTGTTTAGCAGGTATGATGGCTCAGTTTCATGGCAACGACGGTCCTACGGCCGACGCACCGCCAACAATCGTCTAGACCAATAAGGCGTTGAGATGCGCTCCAGTCGCACCTGGCCACCGCTGGAAGGGGCGTGCACGAAGCGGTCCTGCCCAACAAAGATGCCCGCGTGCGTGATCTGGGTTGATGCACCGAAGAGCACGAGGTCTCCGGTACGCAAATCGTCCATCGTCACGTTTTGCCCCCAGTCCTGCAGTCCTGCCGTGGACCGTGGCGACGTGAGGCCCGCGGCGCGGCTGTAGACGTGGGCAATGAGGCCGCTGCAGTCGAAACCTGATTCCGGCGTGTTGCCGCCGTAGCGGTAGGGCGTACCGACCAGCCCAAGCGCATAGACCGTCGCATCGCGCGCCTGCTCGGGGGTCAATCTGGACATGCCGCCCTGCACCGCCGGGCGGTGCCAGGAAGGCCTGGGGCTGGGATTCGGCACAGGCGCTGTGGCACATCCCTGGAGCAAGACGGCTGTGGCAGCCACCACCGGAACAATGAAGGGCAAGGCTCGCATGCCGTGGATTCTCCCGAGGCGCGGCGGCTGCGGCAATCAGGCTCGTGCCCGTGTCCGGCTCTGTCTCGCAACGGCCTTCCCTGCCCCTGGATACCCTCTCAACAGCATGACGCCGCCGGCGGATGGTCCTCAATTCCTGAAGTTCTGCGTCACCATCAGCCCGCGGCGGCCACCGTCCAGGATGCCGATGCCCACCCGGCCGAAGCCGGGTCGCAGGATGTTGGCGCGGTGGCCCGGGGACTCCATCAGCCCCCGGTGCGCCAGCTCCAGCGTCTGTGCCAAAGCGAGGTTCTCGCCGGCCATGACGAAGCGAAGCCCCCCGCGGCGCATTCGGTCAAAGGGGTCGGCACCTTCCGGACTGATGTGTGAGAAGTAGGCCCGCGCGAACATGTCGTGCGAGTGGGCACGGGCGACCCCGGCCGCTTCCGGATCGGCACGTAGCGGCTTGAGTCCTTCCCGGGCCCGAGCCTCGTTCACCAGGTCCAGCATGCGCGCCTCCAGTTCCGGACGCGGGCGCGGGTTCTGGACGCTGAAGGGCAATGCAATGCGCTCGCGCGACTCGGGCTGGATGGTGAGCCGATTGAGCGTGCGGCTGGCGGCCTCGTTGAAGATGGGCGCCAACCGGGCCTCCACCCACTCCGCCGGCACGACCAGCCGCTGCGCCAGGCGGCTGTCGCGCGTGGCCTCGGTCAGGCCATCGGCCAGCGGCAACGCCAGCAGCAGCATCACGGCCAGCATCGCGTCGATGAGCCCGCTGCCCGCGCCAGGCAGCAGGCCCAGCGCACGGTTGGCGCCGTGCGCGTGGGCCTGGCGCGGCAGTGCATGCGCCCGGCGCAACACCAGGACGCCCAGCACGATGCGCACCACCGCGAACAGCCCCACGAAGGCCAGCGGCCGCGCCCACGCGCTCTCCAGATGCGGCTCCAGCCCCGCCGCCACGCGCGCATAGCCCCACAACGCGGCCACCAGCGCGGCGACCAGGCACAGCAGCTCCAGCGCAGCGACGATGAAGCCACGGCGCCAGCCGCTCCACATCCCCAGCAGCACGATCAGCCCCAACAGGACGTCCACGACATTCAACGGCGGCATGGCAAGGCGTGGCAGTGAGGACGGTGATAAGGGCAAAGGCACCAGCGCGGCGCAGGCAGCCGCCGTGCCCGATACGGCGTCGGCGCGCGGCCCTGCGGAAAGCCACGGGCACAAGGCTTGCCGCGCCCGGAACCCGCCACCGCCCCACCGGGCGGCCCGAACACAAGATCAAACGGAGAAAAGCTCGTGGAGTTCGGCTATCCCCGACCGCAGCTGCAGCGCAAGCAATGGCAGTGCCTCAATGGTCCCTGGCGCTTTTGCTGGGACGACGAGGGCCGCTATGCCCAGCCCGCCGACATCACCGAATGGCCGCTGCAGATCCAGGTGCCCTATCCGCCCGAGGGCGCGGCCAGCGGCATCGGCGACCGCGGCTTTCACAAGATCTGCTGGTACGAACGCGACGTGGAGATCCCTCCCGGCAACGACCGCGTGATCCTGCGCTTTGGCGCCGTGGACTATCTGGCTCGGGTCTGGGTCAACGGGCGCCTGGCGGCCATGCACGAGGGTGGCCACACGCCATTCTCGGCCGATATCACCCGCATGCTGTCGCCCGACGGTCGGCAGCGCATCACGGTGCAGGTGGTGGATGACCCGCATGAGCTGACGAAGCCGCGCGGCAAGCAGGACTGGCAACTGGAGCCGCACTCCATCTGGTACCCGCGCACCACCGGCATCTGGCAGACGGTATGGTTCGAGCGCGTGGGTCGCGTCCACATCGACAAGGTGCGTTGGACCCCGAAGGTCGAGGGCTACATGATCGGCTTCGAGGCCCGCATCGTCGGCGACACGCTGGACGACGACCTCTCGGTCGAGGTCGAACTGCGCCATGGCGAGCGGCTGCTGGCGCGCGACCGCTACCGCGTGGTGCAGCACGAGGTGGACCGCTTCGTGGTGCTGTCCGATCCCGGCATCGATGACTACCGCAACGAGCTGCTGTGGAGCCCGGAGCGGCCCACGCTCATCGACGCCACCGTACGCCTGCTGCAGGGCGACACCGTGCTCGACGAATTCAGCTCCTACACCGCGCTGCGCTCGGTGACGATCCTGCGCGACCGGTTCATGCTCAACGGCCGTCCCTACACGCTGCGCATGGTGCTGGACCAGGGCTACTGGCCCGAGACCCTGCTGGCCGCCCCGAACGACGCCGCGCTGCGCAAGGATGTGGAGCTGGCCAAGGCCATGGGCTTCAACGGCGTGCGCAAGCACCAGAAGATCGAGGACCCGCGCTACCTCTACTGGGCCGACCGCCTGGGCCTGCTGGTGTGGGAGGAGATGCCCTCGCCCTACCGCTTCACGCGCACCGCCATCAAGCGGCTCATCCGCGAATGGACCGAGGCCATCGACCGCGACTACAGCCACCCCTGCGTCATCGTGTGGGTGCCCTTCAACGAGAGCTGGGGCGTGCCCGAGCTCACGGCGGTGCGCGAGCACCGCCACGCGGTGGAGGCGCTTTACCACCTGACCAAGACGCTGGACGCCACGCGCCCGGTGATCGGCAACGACGGCTGGGAATCCAGCGCCACGGACATCATCGGCATCCACGACTACGACGCCAACCTCGACCACATCCGCCAGCGCTACGGCGGCGAGACCAAGACCGAGCAGCTGTTCGACCGGCGCCGCCCCGGCGGGCGCATCCTCACCCTCGACGGCTACCCGCACCGCGGCCAGCCCATCATGCTCACCGAGTTCGGCGGCATCCGCTACATCAAGAAGCCCGAGCCCGGCGTCAAGAGCACCTGGGGCTACAGCTCGGTCGGCGACGAGGAAGCTTTCGCGCAGCAGTACGAGCAGCTGCTGCACACCATCATCCACACGGCGCTGTTCAGCGGCTTCTGCTACACGCAGTTCGCCGACACCTTCCAGGAGGCCAACGGGCTGCTCACGGCCGACCGCACGCCCAAGATTCCTCTTGAGCGCGTCGCTGCGGCCACCAAGGTGTCCGCCACCCACATCCCCGGCGTGGTGTGAGCACCGCGACGAACCCGCGAAAGCCGCAAGCCATGTACCGACGAGAGCTCCTCAAGCCCGACGGGCGGCGCCTGACGCTGTACGCGCACGCGCCGCTGGAGGGCGACATCGCGGCGCCCAGCCCCTTCGCCGAGCCGCTGGCCGGCGCGCCGCACCTGCGCTGGCACCCGCTGCGCGGCGAATGGGTGACCTACGCCGCTTACCGGCAGGGCCGCACTTTCCTGCCGCCCCCCGAATACAACCCGCTGGCCGTGACCGTCGATCCGGCCAACCCGACCGAGCTGCCCGACGCGGCCTGGGACGTGGCGGTGTTCGACAACCGCTTTCCCTCGCTGGCACCGGTGCGGGAAGGCGCGGCACCGGTGCCTTCGATGATCGTGCCCAGCGCGCCGGCGGCCGGGCAGTGCGAGGTGGTGGTGTTCGCCAAGGACCCCAAGGGCTCGCTGGGCGCGCTGCCGCTGCCGCACATCGAGCTGCTGCTGCAGGTGTGGGGCGACCGTACCGAGCAGGTTGGGCAGCGCGAGGGCATCGCCTACGTGCTGCCCTTCGAGAACCGGGGCGCCGAGGTGGGCGTGACGCTGCACCATCCCCATGGCCAGATCTACGCCTACCCGGTGCTGCCGCCGGTGCCCGCGCGCATGCAGCAGCAGGCGCTGGCGCACTGGCAGGAGCACCAGCGCGGCCTGCTGGCCGATCACATCCAGGCCGAGCTGCGGGACGGACGGCGCGTGCTCTACCAGGGGCCGCATGCCGCCGCCTTCGTGCCGGTGTGCGCCCGTTATCCGTACGAGGTCTGGATCGCTCCCATCGAGCCGGTGCGCGACTTCACGCGGCTCGGCGCGGCCCAGCGCGCCGACCTGGCGCGCGCGCTCAAGACCGTGCTGCTGAAGTACGACGGCCTGTGGCAGCGCCCCTTTCCGTACCTGATGGCCTGGTACCAGGCGCCCACCGACGGCGAGCCGCACCCCGAGTGGCACCTGCATGCGCAGATCTACCCGCCCTACCGCACGCGCGACCGCCTGAAGTACCTGGCCGGCACCGAGATCGCCGCCGGCTTCTTCGCCATGGACGCGCTGCCCGAGGACAAGGCGGCGGAGCTGCAGCAGGTGGAAGTGAGGATCTAGATGAACACAGCCACCACCTTCCAGGACGTCTTCGGCAGCAAGCCCGAGGTCTACGCCCGCGCGCCGGGCCGCGTGAACCTGCTGGGCGAGCACACCGACTACAACGAAGGCTACGTGCTGCCCATCGCCATTCCGCAGAGCACGCGCGTGGCGATGCGGCGCAGCGAGCGCGGCATCAGCCGGGTGCATGCGGCGGCCTACGGCCGCACGGTCGAGTTCGCGCCCGGCACCGACGCGCCAGGAGGCGACGGCAACCCCTTTGCCCGCTACGTCAGCGGCACGCTCATCGAGGCGGCGCGCGAGGGCCTGGAGGTGCCGGCGCTGGACATCTTCGTGGTGTCGGACGTGCCCATCGGCGTGGGCCTGTCGTCCAGCGCGGCGCTGGAGGTGGCGGTGCTGCGCGCGCTGCGCGACTTGCTCGAAGCGGAGCTGGACGACGTGCGCCTTGCGCAGGTGGCGCAGCGGGCCGAGATCGAGCATGCCGGCGTGCGCTGCGGGATCATGGACCAGATGGCCTCCAGCCTGGCCGACACGCGCAGCGCCCTGTTTCTGGACACGCGCACGCTGCGCCGGCAGCTGGTGGCGCTGCCCGAAGGCAGCTCGGTGCTGGTGATGGACTCCGGCGTGGCCCGCTCGCTGGCCACCAGCGGCTACAACCAGCGCCGCAGCGAATGCGAGGCCGCCGCCGCGGCGCTGGGCGTGCCGGCGCTGCGCGACGTGGAATACGTCTCCGCCGTGGAGCAGCTGGCTGACGACACGTTGCGCCGCCGTGCGCGCCATGTGGTGAGCGAGAACCAGCGCGTGCTCTCGGCGGCCGCCGGCTGCGACGCGCAAGGCTTCGGCACGCTGATGAACGCCTCGCATGCCAGCCTGCGCGACGACTACGAGGTGTCGGTGCCGGAAGTGGACCGCCTGGTGGAGTTGCTGCAGCAGCAGCCGGCCGTGTTTGGCGCGCGCATGACCGGCGCGGGCTGGGGCGGGGCGGTGGTGGCGCTGTGCCGCTACGGCGAGCAGGAGAACGTGGCGCGCGCCGTGCTGCCGGCCTACACCGCCATGGGCGGCCAGGGCCGAGCGCTGGTGCCCGCGCTGGATGAGGCCGTCAACGCCTGAACTGCGGGCCGGCGCGTTCGGCGCACCAAGCGGCTTTTCACGGCGGCAAACGCCGCGGCCGCTGCCCGGCGACGAATAAACGGGTATTCGATCCATCCAGGCCCGCCAAGCAAAACGCCCCGACCATATTCTGGTCGGGGCGTTTGCTTGGGATATTAGCCTGACGATGTCCTACTTTCACACGGGAATCCGCACTATCATCGGCGCTGAGGTGTTTCACGGTCCTGTTCGGGATGGGAAGGGGTGGGACCACCTCGCTATGGTCATCAGGCTTGAACTTGTCGCCGGGCTGCTTTTTGGGGCAACCCAGCCAATTCGATAGAGTCGACTTCAGCTCATTGATTGCGTCGCCTTCTTTCGGGCAACAACCTTGAATTCTCTACCTTGACCGCTGGGTCAAAGTTATAGGGTCAAGCCGCACGGGCAATTAGTACTGGTCAGCTTA
>NZ_JABBFW010000080.1 GCF_012927045.1 Azohydromonas caseinilytica
GCCACCTGGTGGAGATCGTGACGCCGGACGTGAAGATCGCCGACGACACCGGCGGCACCACGTTCCCGATCATGTACCGCCAGCTCTACGCGCAGGGCGTGATCCTCACGCCCAACTACTGGCTCGATCGCGTCTACCGCGAGGGCGACAAGCTCATTGCCGTGCTGCGCAACGAGTACACCGACGTGCAGGAGGAGCGCGCGGTGGACCAGGTCGTGATCGAGAACGGCATCCGCCCCAACGAGCAGCTCTACTGGCAGCTCAAGGAGCGCTCGCTCAACCGCGGCCAGACCGACATCGACGCGCTCTATGCCGCGCAGCCCCAGCCGGTGCTCTCGCAGCCGCTGGGCAGCGGCCAGTTCGCGCTGTTCCGCATCGGTGACGGCGTGTCGATGCACAACATCCACGGCGCCATCTACGACGCGCTGCGCCTGTGCAAGGACTTCTGAGCATGGACACCCTGACGTCTGCCTTCGTGTGGCGGGACCTCGTCACCGCCGTGTTCTGGCTGGCCGTGACGGCGCTGGCCATCGGCACCGCGCGGCGCGCGGCGCTGTGGCGCACGGGCCGCAGCGCGCGCGTGGCCTGGAGCGGGCTCCTGGCCATCCCCAAGCGCTACTTCGTGGACCTGCACCACGTGGTGGCGCGCGAGCCCGCGGTGGCGCGCGCGCACGTGGCCGTGGCCGGCGGGGCGCTGGCGTGCCTGGCGCTGGTGGCGATCAACGACGGCCTGCGGCTGCGCCTGGCGGTGCTGGACATCGCGCTGGTGGCCTGCGCGGCGGTGATGCTCGCCGGCGGGATCATGATGGCGCGGCGCCGGCGCCAGCCGACGGTGGCCGCGCGCGTGTCGCACGGGCCCTGGGACCGGCTGCCCTGGACGCTGAGTGCCGGCGCGGTGGGCGCGGCGGCGCTGGCCATCGGCGCGCTGTGGCACGACCAGATCGCGCCCTGGTGGGCGGCGCTGTGCGTGCTGGCGCTGGGCGTGGGTGCGGCGGAGCTGGCGCTGGGCGTGGGCCTGGCCGGGCCGATGAAGCATGCCGTGGCCGGCCTGCTGCACCTGGGGCTGCACCCGCGCCCCGAGCGCTTCGGCGAGCAGCCCGTGGGCCCCACGGCGCAGCGCGAGGCCACGGCGCTCAAGCCGCTGCAGCTGCTCCAGGACGAGCCCGGCGTGACCAAGCCGGCGGACCTGCCCTGGAACCGGCTGCTGTCCTTCGACGCCTGCGTGCAGTGCGGCAAGTGCGAGGCGGCCTGCCCGGCCTACGCCGCGGGCCAGCCCCTGAACCCCAAGAAGCTCATCCAGGACCTCGTCACTGGCATGGCCGGCGGCAGCGACGCGCGCTACCACGGCAACCCGTATCCGGGCAAGGACGTGGGCCGGCACGCCGGCGCGCCGGACCAGGCCGTGGTGCCGGGCCTGATCGACGCCGAGACGCTGTGGAGCTGCACCACCTGCCGCGCCTGCGTGCAGGCCTGCCCGATGCTCATCGAGCACGTGGACCTGGTGGTGGACCTGCGCCGCAGCCTCACGCTGGTGGGCGGCACGGTGCCCAACAAGGGGTCCGAAGTGCTGTCCGCGCTGCGCGAGACCGACACGCAGGGGCGCCATCCGCTGTCGGCGCGCTACCACTGGGCCGCCGACCTGGGCCTGCCGGTGCTGGAGCCAGGCCAGTCCGCCGAGTGGCTGCTGCTCGCGGGCGAGGCGGGCTTCGACATGCGCGGGCAGAAGACGCTGCGCGCGCTGGTGCAGTCCCTGAAGGCCGGCGGCATCACGCCGGCGGTGCTGGGCGCGGCCGAGACCGACTGCGGCGACGTGGCGCGGCGCCTGGGCGACGAGGCCGGCTACCAGCGCCTGGCGCGCCAGCTCATCGCCACGCTGGCGGCGCACCCGGCTGTGAACCTGGTGACGGCCGACCCGCACCTGCTGCACGCGCTGCGCAACGAGTACCCGGTGCTCGACGCGGCCTGGGCCCAGCGCCTGGCGCAGGGCCGCACCAAGGTGTGGCACCACACCGAGCTGCTGGCCGACCTGCTCGAGCGCCAGGTGCTCAAGCCCAGGGCCCAGGCCGGCGAGGCGCCCAGCGTCACGCTGCACGACCCGTGCTACCTGGGCCGCTACAACGGCCAGGTGCAGGCGCCGCGCCGCGCGCTCAAGGCCATCGGCATCAAGGTGGTGGAGATGGAGCGCCACGGCATGGCCGCGCGCTGCTGCGGCGGCGGCGGCGGCGCGCCCACCACCGACATCCCGGGCCAGCGCCGCATTCCCGACATCCGCATGGACGACGCCCGCGCCACGGGTGCCGAGGTGGTGGCCGTGGCCTGCCCGCAGTGCACCGCCATGCTCGAAGGCGTGGTCGG
>NZ_JABBFW010000081.1 GCF_012927045.1 Azohydromonas caseinilytica
ACCACGCGTCGCTTCATGAGCCTTTACAGCTTCTGTGCGGCCACCAGCATGCAGTCGCGCCGCACGTCGCTCGATGCGCCTTTACCGTGTTTGCGCGGCCTCCAGCGCACAGCTCCACCACGCGTCGATCAATGTGGTTGCGGGTTAATCCAACGGGGTCATTTTTCTGATCGCGCTTTACCGCTTCGAGCTCTGTTCTTCTGGTTAGCGAGAGCCGGGGTCTGGGGCTAGTTGGGCCAGCTTGACTGCTGTTTTTTGCCCACGAACAAACAGAGCCATGAGCGGCTGGTTTTTCAATGGTTTTTCCTTGTTTTTTGTCGAAATTCTTCTTAAGAATCAAGTACTTAGAGGGCTCTATCCTGACTTTTTCCGGGCTGTCCCTGACTTTTTCCGTGTTTACCTGACTTTTTCCGGGTGCTCTCCACATCCTGACATCAAGCAAACTTGTCAGGGAAGCACGGAGGATGTCAGGATGGGGACAAGCCAAGCGCTAGCGAAGTTGGAGCACTACGACGCTCATGACGCAGAGCGATCGACAGGAGAACGTTGGGTGAGCATGTCGAATGCGCTGACTAGAGCGGGGCATGGACTCACGCTTTCGGAGAAGCGGATCGTCATGTGCGCCGTCTCTAAGCTAGACAGCGCCTACTCGCTACAGCCAGGTGCTGTACCGAGGACTCGTATCACTGCAGCTGAGTACGCAGAAATTGCCCAATGTGGGGCGAACGCGGCTTATGAAGGGCTGCAGAGCGCCGCAAAAAATCTCTATAAAAGGCAGATTACCTTCTTTGAGCCAGTTTACAAACGGAACGGTCAGCCTCTAAAGCCGAAGCGCGTTGAAATGCGCTGGGTTGGTCGCGCAACCTATCACGAGGGAGAAGGTTGGGTCGAGCTTGCTTGGTGGCCAGAACTATTGCCACACTTACTCGGGCTCAAACAACAATTCACAAGCTACAAGCTCCAGCAAGCAAATGCTTTACGGTCCGTCTATTCTTGGCGGCTACTGGAACTGTTGATGAGATTTAGAAGCACTGGACGTGCTGAGTACGATATCGACGATCTCAAAGCATCAATGGATGCACCGCCTAGCTTAAGTGACTTTGCTCAGATTAAAAGGCGCATCATCGAGCCGGCCGTAAAAGAGTTGACTGAGAAAGACGGCTGGCAAATCCAATGGATGCCAGTTAAAAGAGGCCGGAAAGTGACAGCTATCCGCTTCAACTTCATTCCGCGAGTCCACGTTCTTAAAGGTGAATAACGCTTAGCTAGCTCGTTGTTTGTGGCTGGCTGCGATGCATCCAGGGTGCAGGGGCGCGAGCCCCTGCCAAGCCGTTTGAGCGAAGCGAAAACATGGCTTGCTTCGCACGTGAGTCGCGTAGCGACTCGAAAGTGCGCACTTCCCGCTCGCTGAACGCAGCGCGGGAAGTGCTCTCTCACGCCAGCACTGCCTCGCTGCCGCGGGGGAGAAGAACGAAGCTCAAGAAGCATCCTCCTTCCGGCGACGGCAAAGCCAAATCAAAACAGCGAGCATCAAGGCGCCGAATGGATAGGCTTGCAGCAGTTGCAGGACCCTTGCCAGTTGTTCGAGTAAATCCATAGACATGTGAATCTCTGTTGAAGATCCAGCTAGACCGCGAAGCGCGGCAAGACCATGTAGCAACCTTTTTTTGCTGCAGGATCATGGACAGAGTACAGTCCCGGCGTCTCTGCGAGACAACCGACTGCTCCACCTCTAGCTGGGCTGGGTTAGTCAAACGGGAGGCCAGTACGTACCAGGTGCTGGCCTTCCCTCTTCTTGGCTACTGTTTCTTGCTTCCCGCTCAGCAGCACAGCGGCATTATCTCTGGATCGTCACACGATAAGAGCCCCCTCCTTTCTCCTTCAGGCTCGTAGCACCCGTTTTTCCCTTTAATTTCCTAGCAAAAACGCCTCTCATCTTTCCGCAGAGTTTCCTACGAGAAAGCAAGGTCTTTCGCCGGAAAGTTGACATCCAATCATCCTGGTCCCTAGCAAGTAGTAGAGAAGAGTTTTATCCGCAATCTCAAAGAGACGTAGCCGATCCTGCATAGAACTAGACGTTTACCAAGCCACCAGCATGCAGTCGCGCCGCACGTCGCTCGATGCGCCTTTACCGTGTTTGCGCGGCCTCCAGCGCACAGCTCCACCACGCGTCGCTTCATGAGCCTTTACAGCTTCTGTGCGGCCACCAGCAT
>NZ_JABBFW010000082.1 GCF_012927045.1 Azohydromonas caseinilytica
CTGGCCCACGCGCACGCCGTAGCGCTTGAGGAAGGTCTGGCCCGCCGACACCGTCATGACGCCCGGCAGGTCGTTGTTGCCGAACACCAGCGGGCGCTCGATGGCGCCGGTGGCCAGCACCACGTGCCTGGCGCGGATCTTGTGCTGGCGCTGCCGGGGCAGGTTGGGGTTGCGCAGGGCCGGCGCCAGGTGGTCCTGCACCAGCTCCACGGCCAGCACCAGGTTGTCCTGGTACAGGCCAAAGGCCGTGGTGCGCGAGAGCACCGTCACGTGCGGCATCTTCTCCAGCGCCGCGCGCGCCGAGCGGATGAAGGCGTCGCTGTTGCGACCGTCGATGTGGGCGCTGGGGTCCGACAGCAGCCAGCCGCCCAGTTCGTTCTGCTCATCGACAAGCAAGGTCTTCAAGCCGGCCTGGCCCGCCTGCAGCGCCGCCAGCAAGCCGCAGGCGCCGCCGCCGACGACGAGCACGTCCACGTGGTGGTACAGGTGGTCGTAGTGCTCGGGGTCGGCCTCGGTGGGCGCGCTGCCGAAGCCGGCGAACTTGCGGATCACGGCCTCGTAGGTGGGCCAGAGCTTGCGCGGCCACTTGAAGGTCTTGCTGTAGAAGCCCGCGGGCATGAAGCGCGAGGCCTTGCCCAGCGTGGCCTTGAGATCGAAGTCCAGGCTCGGCCAGCCCGAGGTCGAGGCGGCCTTCAGCCCCTCGTACAGCTCGGCCTGCGTGGCTTTGATGTTGGGCACCGTCAAGGCGCCTTCTTCCATCTGCACCAGGGCGTTGGGCTCCTCGGCGCCGGCGCCCAGGATGCCGCGCGGGCGGCCGTACTTGAAGCTGCGCGCCAGGCGCAGGTGGCCGTTGGCCAGCAGCGCCGAGGCCAGCGTGTCGCCGACGTAGCCCGTGCAGGGCTTGCCGTCGAAGCTGAAGTGGATCTTCTTGCGCGTGTCGATGCGCGCGCCGGCGACGTCAACGCGTTGGGCGGTCATGCGGGCTCTCCTTGAACTTCGGCCTCGAACAGCGGCTTGGCCTCCTGCAGCGTCCAGCAGCCGGCGATCTCGTACGTGGCGGTGTTGCGCCGCACGGCAAAGACCTTGCGGCACGCGGCGCTGTGCTGCCACTGCTCCCAGAACCAGCCCTTGGGGTTGCGGCGCATGAACAGGTAGTCGCCCCAGGTGGCGTCGTCCACCTCCTCGGGCCTGGCCGGGCGGGCGATGAAGGCCTCGCCGGCGTAGCTGAACTCTTCCTCGTCGCGCAGCTCGTCGCAGTGCGGGCAGTGAAATCGCAGCATGGTGCTTGTCTCGCGGAACTACTTGTTCAGTGGGCGACGCCGGCGGCGCCGTGCTCGTCGATGAGGTGGCCGCTGTGGAAGCGGCTGATGGCAAAGGGCTCGGCCAGCGGGTGGGGACGGTCGTGGGCGATGGTGTGGGCGAAGACGTGGCCCGAGCCGGGCGTGGCCTTGAAGCCGCCCGTGCCCCAGCCGCAGTTGAAGTACAGGCCCTGCACGCTGGTCTTGCTGATGATGGGGCAGGCGTCGGGGCACACGTCCACGATGCCGCCCCACTGGCGGTTCATGCGCACGCGCGAGAACTGCGGGAACAGCTCGATGATGGCCGCGGCGGTGTGGTCGATGACGTGCGGGCTGCCGCGCTGGCCGTAGCCCAGGTAGCTGTCGATGCCCGCGCCGATGACGAGCTCGCCCTTGTCGGACTGGCTCAGGTACCCGTGCACGGCGTTGCTCATGATCACGGTGTCGATGACGCGCTGCATGGACTCCGAGACGAAGGCCTGCAGCGGGTGGCTCTCGATGGGCAGGCGAATGCCGGCCATGCGCGCCAGCACCGAGGAGTGCCCGGCCGCGACGCAGCCCACGCG
>NZ_JABBFW010000083.1 GCF_012927045.1 Azohydromonas caseinilytica
CGCTGTATGAGCTGCCCTTCATGGAGCTGATGTTCAGAGCGCAGCAGGTGCACCGCGAGCATTTCGACCCCAGCGAGGTGCAGCTCTCCACGCTGCTGTCGATCAAGACTGGCGGCTGCGCCGAGGACTGCGGCTACTGCCCGCAGTCCTCGCACTTCGACACCGGCGTGGAGGCCTCCAAGATCATGTCGATCTCCGAGGTGCTGTCCGCCGCGCAGGCCGCCAAGGAGCAGGGCGCCTCGCGCTTCTGCATGGGCGCGGCCTGGCGCAGCCCCAAGGAGCGCGACATGGAGCGCGTGACCGAGATGGTGCGCGGTGTGCGCGAGCTGGGCCTGGAGACCTGCATGACGCTGGGCATGCTCGACAAGGAGCAGGCCGCGCAGCTGAAAGATGCGGGGCTGGACTATTACAACCACAACCTCGACACCTCGCCCGACAACTACCACAACATCATCCACACCCGCACCTACCAGGACCGGCTGGACACGCTGTCCAACGTGCGCGAGGCCGGCATCAACGTGTGCTGTGGCGGCATCGTGGGCATGGGCGAGACGCGCGAGCAGCGCGCCGGGCTGATCGCGCAGCTGGCGAACCTGGACCCCTTCCCCGAGTCGGTGCCCATCAACAACCTGGTGCCCGTGCCCGGCACGCCGCTGGCCGACAGCGAGCCGCTGGACCCCTTCGAGTTCGTGCGCACGATTGCGGTGGCGCGCATCACCATGCCCACCACGATGGTGCGGCTCTCGGCCGGGCGCGAGCAGATGGACGACGCGCTGCAGGCGCTGTGCTTCATGGCCGGCGCGAATTCCATCTTCTATGGCGATCGCCTCCTGACCACAGCCAACCCGCAGGCCGAGAAGGACCGCCGTCTGTTCGAGCGCCTGGCGCTGAAAACCCAGGGTCAGCGCCCGCAAGTGCAGGCGCACCTGGACGTGTCCGACGCCGTCGCCAAATGAGCGCGCTGCCGGCGCCGCGCGAGTCGGTGGCGCCCTTCGTCGATCTGGCCTTCCTGCAGGACCCGTACCCGGCCTACCGCGCATTGCGCGAGGCCGGGCCGCTGCACTGGAGCGAGGAGTTCTTTGGCGGCGCCTGGCTGCTCACGCGCCACGCCGACGTGGAGGCCGCGCTGCGTGACCCGCGCCTGTCGGCGCGGCGCACCGGCGGCTGGGTGATGCGGGCGGCCGACAGCCGCGAAGAGCTCACGCCGATGCAGCGCCTCTTCACGCGCTGCCTGCCCTTCCTGGACGCGCCGGACCACACCCGGCTGCGCAAGGTGCTGCAGCCCGCGTTCCGGCCCGACCGCATCCAGGCCCTGAAGCCCACCACGCAGGCGCTGATCGACGAGCTGCTGGACGAGGCGGGCGAGGACTTCGACTTCATGACTGCGGTGGCGCGCCCGCTGCCCGCGCGCGTCATCGCCCGGCTCATGGACGTGGACGCCGCGGTCTATGGCGACTTCACGCTGTGGAGCGAGGACCTGGCCGCGTTCCTGGGCGCGGTGAGCCCCACGCAGGCCCAGGTGCGCGCCGCGCAGCGCAGCGTCGTGGCGCTGGCCGGCTACTTCGAGCGCGAGCTGCTGCCGCGCCGCAGGAAGGAGCCTGGGGACGACCTGGTGAGCCTGCTGCTGGCCGCCGAGGCCGAGGGCCAGGTGCAGGACGGTGCCGAGCTGCTGGCGCAGTGCGCGATGCTGCT
>NZ_JABBFW010000084.1 GCF_012927045.1 Azohydromonas caseinilytica
CTTCTTCTTCAACCTGGTGGGGCAAGCCGGCGGGGGGCAACCTTGTAGGTTGTCCCCGGGCGGCGCGCAGCGGTCGGGGAGCGGTGGGGATCGAGCGGACCCCGCAGGGGCCGTCCACAGCCTTGTGCTGTGGGCGGGCTCGATGTCCACCGCGGGCGCGAGATCCGGGCCGGTGGCCTGGAGTGGGGAGGAGAGCGCGAGAGGAGGGGCGGCGGGTGCAGGGCGCAGCGCCTGCCGAGCGGAGGAATTTGCGCAGCAAATTCCGTAGTGAGTACAGAAGCGTTGCGCTTCGCTGCGGCGCGGCTAGCGAATGGCGCAAGGCTGGCGGGCCAGAAGGGCAGCTAGAGCTCAGGCGAGGCCGGCACACTGGTGCAACGTCGCTGGCCAGCTGTAGCACCACCAAGCCCATGAGGATCAATCTCAACTGCCCCTTCGAGGATCGCGCCGCCGTGAAGGCGCTAGGCGCCCGCTGGGACCTCGCGCTCAAGGTCTGGTACGTCATCGACCCGCCCGACCTGCTGCCCTTCGCCCGATGGCTTCCGCTCGATGTGGCCCAGTTCCTGGCGACTGGTGGCACCAAGCACCAGGCCAAGGCAGCGTCCAAGACCGCGCACAAGGCCAAGCCGAAGAAGCAGAAGGCCAGGAGCCGCGTACCGCTGACCAGCCAAGGCACGCCCTACCAAGGCCCGGATTCCATCGCTGCGGACACCAACCCTGCCGAGCCGCCTTGGTGAGCGGCTGAGGGCGTTGCGCGCAACGCCACTTCCCGCAGGGCTGTGGCTCAAGCTCACGAGGCTGGAAACAGCCAAGTGCGCACTTACGAGTCGCTGGGCGACTCACGTGCGAAGCAAGCCATGTTTTCGCTAGCGCTCAAACGGCTTGGCGGGGCTCGCGCCCCTGCACCCCGGGCAGCTCCAGGCGTCACTTTGGGCGCGGCTTGGCCGCGCAAAGTGACGCCGGCGCACACCCCTGGAGAACCGCAAAGTGATGGGCCAGACCGCCTTAAATGCCGCCAACGGCTGGCGGCCGGATATATTCCGCTTGCGTAATTCGCTGGCCCAGAAAGCGGAAAACCTCAAGAGGTGGTGCTCTTGAGGTTCCCTGGACGGCGAATTTTCCCAACGAGCGAAGAAGGAAAGAAATCCGGCGTCTTGCCGCGATTTTAGTTTCTCGCTCGGGGCTGCGCGTGTTGCACGTCGATCAACCTGGGCGACTTCTCGACTTGCCCCCCAGGCCAGATTCCCGGCTCGCACACGCAGCGCACAAGGCGCTAGAGCGGAAGCCTTTCCAAAGCGCCACCGAGAGGCCGCGAGGCCGCGACCGGGGAAAGGGTGGGGCAGACCCATGAACGCGGCCTTTTGAGGGCTCCTGCCGGCCCTTAGAGCCCGAAGCGACCGACCGACCGACCGACGGCCGACCGCTGGGCAAGGTCCCAACTGCGCCCCGGCGCGGTAGGGTGAAACCTTGCCCTCGCTCCCTCCCTCCCTCCCTCCGGCCCCTCCAGGCCCCCGGCAAGTCGCGGCGATGGCGAAGCCGAGCCCTGCGCCTTGCCCCTGGCTTCTTCTTCAACCTGGTGGGGCAAGCCGGCGGGGGGCAACCTTGTAGGTTGTCCCCGGGCGGCGCGCAGCGGTCGGGGAGCGGTGGGGATCGAGCGGACCCCGCAGGGGCCGTCCACAGCCTTGTG
>NZ_JABBFW010000085.1 GCF_012927045.1 Azohydromonas caseinilytica
CTGAGAAGCTGTGAACGATTTGCCTGCACCGAGCATGTTGAGCGGTACTGACGCGGCCAGCCGTGACGGTGCACGGGTGGGCCGTGGACGGCTGCAAGGCGCTCGCCGGGGCCGCCATGCCCGGCATGGCAGGCGGCCAGGGCTGTCGCAGCCGTTGAGAGCTACGTGGCGGGGTTCGACCGCGGCTTCAGCTTGCTGCGAAGGCAATGCCCAACGAGCACATGCGCATGAGGTTGTGCGCCAGCGCATGCCACAGCAGCACGGCGTGCGCCTTGAGCAGCCCGCGCACGTTGAACTGCTGCAAGCCCCGGCGGCGCAACTGCGCGTTGGCGCACTCCACCGTGGCGCCGCGCTGGCGGTACAGCACCTTGCCTTCGTCGCTGCCCATGAGGGCGCGCCACTGCGCCAGTGCGGCGCTGTCGCTGTCCTTGGGCGCGAAGGGGTCGATGGCGGGGTTGCGGCTGCTGGGCGGGGGCACCACGGCCTGGGTGCCCTGGGCATGCAGCGCTTCGATGGCCTGCAGCTTGGTAAATCCCCCATCGCCCAGCCAGTGCTTGGGCACACGGCCGTAGCGTTGCACGAGTTGCTGGTGCATGGGCGCCATCTGGCCCATGTCGCTGCCGCTGTTGGTCACGGCCACTGCGGCGATGAGCTGCGTGGGCGCGTCCACGGCGAGCTGCGCGTTGAACGCGGGGCGGAACCCGCCGTCGGCCATCTTCATCACACGCGCCTCGGGGTCGGTGGTGCTCACGCGCGGCTCGGGTTCGGGCTTGCGCGCCGTGCCGCTGGCACTGGGCGCGGGCGGGTCGTCGTGGTCGCGGCCCTTGGCCTTCTTGTCCTTCTTGGGCGGGCGCAGCCGCTCGATCTTGTCCATGGTGGCCAGCGCTTGCGCCAGACGCTGTTCGCGCTCGCGCGCCGCACGCTCCTGGGCCGCTTGCTTGCGCCGCGAGCTCGCACCCGCGTCCTCATGCAGCTCGGCCTTGAGCGCCTGCAGCTGCGCCTGGGCCTGCTCGTGCAGCCGCTGCAGCCGCTCTCGGCGCCGCAGGCTTGCGGCCTTGGCTGCGGCGCGCACGCGCATGCCGTCTTGGGCGACGACGTTGAGCGTCACGAGCCGGCGCTCCATGAGCGCGGCCATGCTGCGCGTGAGCTGCGCATCCAGCCATGCCGCGTGCTGCGTGCGCACGTCCGACAGGCTGTGGTGGTTCACGCCCACGCCGCCGCAGATCCAGCGGTACGCATCGTCGCGCTCGCACAGCCGTGCCAGCTCGCGCGCCGAGCCCACGCCGTCGATGGTGGCCCACAGCCACAACGCCACCAGGATGGCCGGGTCCGTGGCCGGTGCGCCGGCGCCGCCGCGTACCGACTTGATGGCCGCGTACAGCGGTGCCAAGTCCAGCGCTTGCACAAAAGCCCAGACGTTGCGTGCGGGATGGTCCGGCGCCAGCAGCGCGTCCAGCTCGCACGGGCGCAGCTCCACTTGATCACGCTGCGCGCGCAGCAGCCGCGGCTCGCCGGCGCTGCCCTGAGGCTGCGCCGCCATGCCCTGCCCAGCGGGCAGCTCCCCTTCACCGAACAGGCTGGGCTGGCCTTGTTCACTCCCTGCTGCGGACGGCGCTTGACTCATGCGCCCATTGTCCCGGCGGCCGGGAGATTCATTCACACCTTCTGAG
>NZ_JABBFW010000086.1 GCF_012927045.1 Azohydromonas caseinilytica
CCCCCCGCGTCAGAATACCTGTCGTCCCCATAGAACCAGGAAACCAGGGGGCGTAGGAAGAAGTGATCAGTGGCTCGTTTCGGACAGGCATTCAAGGACAGGGCGGTAGCGAGGTTGCTGCCGCCTGAGAGCGCGCCCATTGAGGTGGTGTCGCGTGAGATCGGTGTGAGCGTGGACACCCTGGAGCGCTGGCGCGCGCAGGCACTGGCGCAGCCCACGCAGCAACGCACCTGGACGGCGGCGGCGCGGTTCGATGCCGTGCTGACCACGGCCGCCATGGACGAGGCCACCAAGAACGCCTGGTGCCGCGAGCACGGCGTCTACCCGCAGGAGCTCGCTGCCTGGCGGCAGAGCGCCACGCAGGCGCTTGCCGAGCCTGCCGAGGCACGCGCCACGCCGCAGCAGACCAAGCACGACAAGCACCGCATCAAGGAGCTCGAGCGCGAGCTGCGGCGCAAGGACAAAGCCTTGGCTGAAACAGCTGCGCTGCTGGTGCTGTCCCGAAAGCTCGAGGCGGTCTTCAACAAGAAGGGCGAGGCGGACGAATGATCTGCCTTGAGGACCGCCAGAACATTGCCCAGGACGTCAACGAAGCGCACAAGAGCGGAGCACGGCTGAGCCAGGCCTGCGAAGAAGCTGGCATCGATGTGCGCACGCTGCAGCGCTGGAAGGCCACGGACGGTCTCTGCAGCGGCGACGGCAGGCCCAAGGCAGCTCGCCCAACGCCAGCGAATGCCTTGAGTCCTGATGAGCGCGCCCAGGTGCTGGCCGTGGCCAACGAGCCGCGCTTCGCCGACATGCCGCCGGCGCGCATCGTCCCGGCGCTGGCCGACGAGGGCGTGTATATCGCCAGCGAGTCCACCTTCTGCAGGATCCTGCGCGCGCACGGTCAGAACGCTCGCCGCGGCCGCGCCAAGGCGCCCAGGGCGTCGCGCCCACCTACGACGCACGTGGCCACTGCGCCGCGCCAGGTATGGTCATGGGATATGACGTTCCTACCGGCCGCGGTCATTGGTCGCTGGTTCTACCTGTACCTGATCCTGGACATCTATAGCCGCAAGATCGTTGGCTGGGAGGTTCACGAAACGGACGACGCCGACCATGCGGCACACCTGATGCATCGCACGGCGCTGGCCGAGGGCATCCATGCCATGGCCGAAAAACCCGTGCTGCACGGCGACAACGGCGCCACGCTCAAAGCCACCACGGTGCTGGCCATGCTGCACTGGTTGGGCATAAAACCATCCTACTCGCGGCCACGCGTGAGCGATGACAATCCATATTCGGAGGCCTTGTTCCGGACTGCAAAATACCGCCCGGAGTTCCCCACCAAGGGCTTCGTTGATATTGCACACGCTCGCGCCTGGGCGGCTGACTTCGTGCGTTGGTACAACACCGTGCACTTCCACAGCGGCATCCGTTACGTCAGCCCGGCAGACCGCCATGCTGGCCGTGACCACGAGCTCCTGGCCGCACGCCACGCCGTCTACACCGCGGCTCGCGAGCGCAACCCATCACGCTGGTCGGGCGCGACTCGGGACTGGACTCCCATCGGCGCCGTGACGCTCAACCCTGAGCGAGAGGCAGCCGTCGCGGCCCACTCGCTCACCCCGGATAAACGGCCTCTGGCTGCATAGTCCAGGCGACAGGTACGTTGACGCGCGCCG
>NZ_JABBFW010000087.1 GCF_012927045.1 Azohydromonas caseinilytica
CCTAAATCCGGCAGTTACTACCCCGTGAGACGGCCAGCGGGCCAATGCTGACAAGCACTTGAGCCGATCCTGCAGACTCACCCGATGGGTGAAGCAAGACGCAAGCGGGCCCTGGCCCTGGGAGACGGCAGCGGCGGTGGCGAAGCGCCGGTGGTGGTGGACACGCTGGGCGGACGCATGCACGTACGCTGGGACGAGGCCGCGCCGGCCACGCCCAATGGGCAACTGGTGTTCTTTGCCGAGTTCCTGGCCGCCACGGGTGTGTTCGAGCGCTGGGTGCAGAAGTGCCCGCTGGAGTACCGCAGCGGCAACGCCCCGAGCAAGCGTGATGTGCTGGGCACGCTGTTGCTGGGGGCGTTGGCCGGGCACCGGCGCTATGCGCACATCACGGCGTTGCGCGGCGACGCGGTGGCCGCGCAGGCGCTGGGCATGAGCAAGGTGGTCAGCGAAGACGCGCTGCGCCGCGGCCTGCAGCGCATCGACGAGGACGCCGGCGCGGCATGGATGCGCAGCGCGCTGCTGCACTCGGTGCAGCAGGCGCTGGACAAACCCTGGGTTCTGGACATCGACGCCAGCATCAAGCCGCTGTACGGGCGTCAGGAGGGCGCCGAGCTGGGCTACAACCCGCACAAGCCCGCGCGCCCGAGCCACGTGCTGCACACCTACTGGGTGGGCAATCTGCGCCTGGTGCTGGACGTGCTGGTGACCTCGGGCAAGCAGCACACCAGCGCGCATGCCAAGGGCCGGCTGGGTTGCCTGCTCGACAAGCTTGGACACCGTCGCCCGGTGCTGGTCAGGGGCGACTGCGGCTACGGCAACGAGGGCATCCTCACCGAGCTGGAAAGCCGGAATCAGCCCTATTTGCTGCGCTTGCGCCAGACCAAGAACGTGCAGCGCCTGGTGGCGCGGCAGTTCGCACGCAGTGACTGGAGCCGCGCGGACAGCCAGGGCTGCCAGATGGTGCAGGACGAGTTGCAGCTCGTGGGCTGGAGCCGCAAGCGCCGCGTGATCATCGTGCGTCAGCGCATCCGCCAGGGCTTGGTGCGCGAGCGCGTCAACGACCGCGGCCAGTTGCGCCTGGCGTTCGCTGACGCGGCCGTGCTGGGCCCCGATCGGCTGTGGGAGTACACGGTGCTGGTCACGGACGTGGCCTATCCCATCGAGTCCATCGCGGCCCTTTACCGCGACCGGGCGGACTGCGAAAACGGCTTCGACGAGCTCAAGAACCAGTGGGGCCTGTCGGGCTTCACCACCCAGGACCTCAACCGCTGCCAGACCACCGCGCGGGCCTGCGCGCTGGTCTACAACTGGTGGAGCTGGTACTGCCGTGCGGCCCATCCGGGTGGGCGGCTGGAAGCCATCACGAGCCGCCCGCTGTTGCTGGCCGCCGTGGGCAAGGCCGCCAGTCATGCCGGCCAGACCACGCTGTACCTCACACCGCTGCATGGCCGTGCCGCCACCATCAAAGCGCTGATTGCCAACGTTGGCGCGGCTTTGCAGCACGTGCGCCGTGCTGCGGAGCAGTTCAGCAACCTCGACCCCTGGGGCGCGATGCTGCACTACATCAGCGATCGCATCGCGCCGTCCTTGCGCGCTTCTCCTGTACCTCCCGGCCTTCCGGCAACGGGGTAACTGCCGGATTTAGG
>NZ_JABBFW010000088.1 GCF_012927045.1 Azohydromonas caseinilytica
GAGGCTGTGTGAAAACGCGGCACGGCCGCATCATGTCGGCTGCTGGCGTACGACGTGGAGAGAACCATGGGTCGATACATCGGAGAGGCTGATCGGACGCAAACAGCCCTGTTTCCCGAGAGCCTCGACGAGTGGATCGACGAAGACAGCACCGTGCGGGTGATCGATGTCTTCATCAATGAACTGGATCTGCGCGCCCTGGGATTCGAGCGGGCTGAGCCGGCTGCCACCGGGCGCCCGGCGTACCACCCGGCGACGCTGCTGAAGATCTATGTCTATGGATACCTGAACCGCATCCAGTCGAGCCGCCGGCTTGAGACGGAGGCCCATCGCAATATCGAGCTCATCTGGCTGACCGGCCGCCTGGCGCCTGACTTCAAGACGATCGCGGACTTCCGCAAGGACAACGGCGAAGCGATCCGCAAGGTCTGCCGGGAATTCGTGCTGCTGTGCCGGCGGCTCGACCTGTTCGCCGAGGGCGTCGTGGCCATCGACGGCAGCAAGTTCAAGGCGGTCAACAACCGCCACAAGAACTTCACCGAGCACAAGATAAAGGTGCGGATGCAGCAGCTGGAAGAGAACATCGCGCAGTACCTGGCCGAGCTCGACCGTGCCGATCGCGATCCCGCCTTGGTTCTGCCGAGCAAGGTTGCCCGCTTGAAGGAACGCATTGGCAGGGTCAAAGAGCAGATGAGCAAGCTCGCTGCAATGGCTGAGCAAGTCAAGGCCAGCCCCGATGGGCAAGTCTCCTTGACTGACCCCGATGCCCGCGCCATGACGTCGACGGCCCGCAGCACCGGGACCGTGGGCTATAACGTCCAGGCCGCCGTCGACGCCAAGAATCATCTGGTCTTGGCCCATGAGGTCACCAACCAGATCAACGATCGCGATCAACTCGCCGGGATGTCAATCTCGGCCAAGGCAGCTGCAGGGGCCGAGAGTCTTACCGCGCTTGCTGACCGCGGCTACTACGACGGCCCTCAAATCCGCCAAGCGGAACTTGCCGGGGTGACCACGCTGGTACCCAAACCGCTGACCTCCAACAGTCGGGCTGAAGGCAGGTTCGACAAGCGCGACTTCATCTACGACGCTGCCAACGACCAGTACCGCTGCCCGGCTGGCCAGATCGCCGTTCACCGGTTCGTCGCCAAGGAGAACGGCATGTACATCAGCAGGTACTGGTCGTCGTCATGTCCCACATGCCCCATCAAGCATCGGTGCACGCCGTCCGACTACCGGCGTATCCGCCGCTGGGAGCATGAAGCCGTGCTTGAAAGGGTGCAGGCCAGGCTCGACGCGACGCCCGAGGCCGCCAAGGTAAGGATGCAGACGGTGGAGCACGTGTTTGGGACGCTGAAGTCCTGGATGGGGCCGTGCCACTTCCTGACCAAGACACTGCCCAAGGTCAGGACCGAAATGAGTCTGCAGGTCCTGGCCTACAACATGAAGCGGGTGATCAAGATTCTCGGGGCGAGGAAGTTGGTCCAGGCGATTGCAGCGTAGGCCCTCGGGCCGGCGAACACCGGCGGGGAAAAACCAAGTCGGTACAGCGGCGACCTCCATGCCGCACGTGGCCATGCCTCTTCAAGGCTACGTGGCGCTGTTTTCACACGGCCTC
>NZ_JABBFW010000089.1 GCF_012927045.1 Azohydromonas caseinilytica
CTAGGAGCGTGGGCGGCAGAGTTTTCGGAGGCTACCCAGCGCGCCGAGGTTCAAGTCCTGCCGCGGTATCGCAATGAACGCGGTCTTGGCTGCGTCTGACGGCGATCGGTGAAGGACTGCGCTGGTGCCTTCGAGGTCCGCAAGAGGGCTGACTTGGGCGCTGTGGATCGCTTCACGAGGCACTCATCGTGCTCATGCGGCGCAGGTTCAGCGCCATGCACACGAGCTTCCACTCGGCCTGCACCCGATGCAGGCCCCGCAGGCTGAACTGACGGAACCCGAGCACGCTCTTGATCCAGCCGTTGGGCGGCTCAGCGATCCATTTGCGCCGCCGGTAGGCGGCTTTTCCTTCATCGCTTTGCAACTTGGCCGCCATGGCGGCCGTGTGCGGATGGGTCTCGGGATTGAGCCCAGCGAGTTGCTTGCCCTCGCGTCCGAGCGCAACGATCCACTCGGTGGCCGAGCCCTGGAGCTGCTTGAAGTTCTCTTCGCTGCGGTAGCCCGCGTCGGCCAGACCTTGCTCAGGCAGCGCACCGGTGTTGGCCTCGATGGCTTGCACCATCGGGAGCAACTGACCGCTGTCCGCAGCGTTGTTCCCAAGCTCGGCCGCAATGATGATGTGCGCGGTGTCGTCCACCGCTGTCTGCGCGTTGTAGCTCGGGTCGAACCCGCCGCCGGTGCGCTTCATGATGCGGCTGTCGGGGTCGGTGAAGTTCTCCTGTGCCTTGGGCTCGGGCACGCCGAAGTCGCGCTTGTAGCGCCCGCCCTTCTTGGGCTTGCCGTCCGGGCCGCGCGGGCGCCTGTCGTCGTCATCGCTGCGCCCGCGCTCGGTGTCGGCATCGCGTTGGCGCTGCTCCAGCCGCTCACGGGCTTGCGCGATGGCCTTCAAGCGCACCTCGCGCCGTTGGATCTCAGCCGGGATGTCGAGCTCGGGCTCATTGGCTTCAGCCTCGTCGGTGTTCTTGGCGCGCTGTAGCAGCACGTCGATCTGGGCCTTGAGCTCGGCTTCGGCCAGCTGCATGCGCTCGTAGCTCATGGCCTTGTGGCGGCTGGCGTTGGCCTTGACCTTGGTGCCATCGATGGCTACCGCGCCGAGCTTGACCAGCCCCATCTCGCGCGCGAGCTGGACCACCTGCACGAAGAGCGCGCCGAGCTCCTGGAGGTGCAGTGCCCGGAAGTCGCGGATCGTGCGGTGGTGCGGGAAGTTGCCCGCCCCCAGGAAGCGAAACGCCAGATCCTCGTGGAGCCGGCGCTGGATCTTGCGCGAGCTGAACACGCCCGTGGCGTAGCCGTAGACCAGCACCTTGACCATCATCGCCGGGTGGAAGGGCTGGTTGCGCGAGCCGCCCCCGGCGTAGCGTGCGTGGAACGCGCTCAGGTCCAGCGCATCGACCGTGTCGCTGATGAAGTACGCCAAGTGCCCCTCGGGCAGCCAGTCCTGCAGCGAGGCTGGCAGCAGCATGAGCTGGTCGGGCGCGTAGGGGCGGTAGCTGGTGGCCATCAAGTCAAAGCGCGGGTCGTGCCTTCGATTGTCCGCGACCCCGTTCTGCCGCCCACGCTCCTAGGC
>NZ_JABBFW010000009.1 GCF_012927045.1 Azohydromonas caseinilytica
AGATGCGCCGGCTGCGCACGCGCTTTGAGCGCCGTGCCGACATCCATCAGGCCTTTGTGACCCTGGGCTGCGCGCTCATTTGCTGGAACCACTTGCTGCCCTCGTAGGCCAAAAAGTTAGAACTTCTTATGTCATGGCGCGTCGCGGCAAGGTCGGCCTGGCATGGGCGCCAGCTGCAGATGCGCATTCATTCCAGGACGCGGCACAGGAACTACCGCGGCGCTCCTGGCGCCCCATCACCCGCTACTTCCGTGACGGGCACACCGAGCAGTGGTGGGCGGCCGAGCTCAAGCTCTTTGGCTACGGCCCGGACCGCGAAGTGCGCTAGATCGTGGCTACCACCGACCCGGCCACGCTGCCGCCGCTGACCACTTGGTATCTGACCACGAACATGTCCTTGGATCAGGCGCCTGTGGCACATGTCGTGTGGCTTTACGGCATGAGGGCCTGGATCGAAGAGCACTACAAACGCGTGAAGGACGAGCTTGGCTGGGCCGACTTCATGATGCGTGCCGACCATGCCATTCGCCGCCACTGGGCCCTGGTGTGGTGTGCCTTCTCGTTTTGCTGGTGGCACGAGGTACAGCGCGCCAAGCCATTGTTCGAGCTGCACCAGAGCGTTTCCTGTGCACCTGAAAAGGTGCGGGGGAAAAATAAGGAAGCGCAAACGCCCGGTGCAGGGCTACTGGCCGCGGGCGCTGCGTCGCGTCCAATCATGGCTGGCCCCGTGGAAGTGGCTCAACACCTGTTGGCGGGCGTGGCGCGACGAGCCGCCGCCGCCTGAGCTTGCCAAACTCATGGAAGCTGTCGCGGCTGGCTTCGGAATTGACCTCTATCTCCGGGAATAACAAAGTACCGCTGTATGGCGGGCACGGTGAACAAGAAATTCATCCCCAGGCCAGACAGCACGGGCCCGGGTTTGACACATCTTCAAGCAGCGTTGCGACGGCGCTGTTGCCAAGCCAGCAGTTCGCCGACGAAGCCGCGGCGGAAAGCGACCACGCACACTACGAAGATGGCACCAATGATCACTGTCACCCAGGAGCCGACGCGATCGGCCAGGAAGTTCTGCAGCCCGATGATGGTGAAAGCGCCCAGCACCGGTCCGGCAAAGGTGCCCATGCCGCCCAGCAACGTCATCAGCACCACTTCACCCGAGAGTGACCAGTGAACATCCGACAACGTAGCAAAGCCCAGCACCAGCGTCTTGAGCGCGCCGGCCAGTCCGGCAATGGCCGTTGAAAGTACGAAGGCCAGCAGTTTGTACTTGTCCACGTCGTAGCCCAGCGATACCGCGCGCGGTTCATTCTCTCGGATGGCTTTGAGTACCTGCCCGTAAGGTGAGTGCACGATGCGGATCACACCCAAAAATACGCCCACGAAGATTGCCAACACCAGGAAGTACATCGCGATGTCATGGCCGAGCGGAACAACGCCAAACAAGTGACCGCGTGGCACACCCTGCAGCCCATCCTCGCCGCCGGTAAAGGGTGCTTGCAGGCAGACGAAGTACACCATTTGCGCCATGGCCAACGTGATCATGGCGAAGTAGATCCCTTGGCGCCGAATGGCGATAAGTCCGACCAGCAACCCGATCAACGCTGCGATGGCCGTACCTGCCACCAACCCAAGCTCTGGCGACCAGCCCGCACTGCGCACCAGCCAACCGGTGGCGTAGGCCGCCGAGCCCATAAAGGCCGCATGACCGAAAGACAACAGGCCCGTGAAGCCCAGCAGCAGGTTGAAGGCGCAGGCGAAGATAGCGAAGCACAGCGCCTTCATCATGAGCACCGGGTACAGCCCGATGAAAGGCGCGGCCAGCAGCACCGCCAGCACGATTAGCCACAGCAGGCGCGCTCGCCGCTGCAGGCTGACAGCAGAAGTGGCAGTGGCGCTCATCATTTCTCCTTGCCGAACAGGCCGGCGGGCCGCAACACCAGCACGATGGCCATGATCACGAACACCACGATGTTCGAAGCTTCGGGATAAAAGACCTTGGTCAGCCCCTCCACCAGCCCCAACATCAAGCCGGTAAGGATAGAGCCCAGGATTGAACCCATGCCGCCAATCACCACCACCGCGAACACGACGATGATGAGGTTGCTGCCCATCAGCGGCGTGATCTGAATCACCGGAGCGGCCAGCACGCCGGCCAGTGCCGCCAGCCCTGCGCCGGCGGCGTAGGTCAGCATCACCATCACCGGCACATTGATACCGAAAGCCTGCACCAGCGCCGGGTTTTCAGTGCCCGCGCGGAGTGTGGCCCCGAGCGGTGTTTTCTCGATCAGAAACCACGTACCCAGGCACACCAGCAGCGAGGCGCCAATGACCCAGGCACGGTAGTTGGGCAGCACCATGAAGCCAAGGTTGGTGGCGCCTTGCAGCAGATCAGGCACCGGGTACTGCTGCCCCGAGACACCAAACTGTTCACGGAACACGCCCTCGGCGATCAGCGCCAAGCCAAAGGTCAATAGCAAGCCGTACAGCGGATCGAGCTTGTAGAGCTGCTTGAGCAAGGTGCGCTCGATGACCACGCCCAGCGCACCCACTACCAGTGGCGCCAGCAACAGTGCCACCCAGTAGTTGATGCCTAGGTACTCCAGGCTCAGCCATGCCACATAGGCGCCGATCATGTACAGCGCGCCATGCGCGAAATTCACGATGCCCAGCAGTCCGAAGATCACGGCCAGCCCGAGGCTGAGCATGGCGTAGAAGGAGCCGTTGACCAGACCCAGCATGAGCTGACCCAGAAAGGCCTGGTGCGGTATGCCGAAGATGTCCACGAGGTCAGTTCCGTAGTGGAGTGCCGTTACGGCGAACCGCCGCAGGAGTACGGCAGCCCGCCTCCTGCAGCGCGGCGACGGGCTCAGCGCATCACTGCTTCCACAGCGCGCACTTGCTCTCGGCCTTGGTGGTAAAAGCTGCCTCGCCCTTGATGGTTTCCACCACGTTGTAGTAGTCCCAAGGCTCGGTGGACTGTGCCGGCGTCTTGACCTGCATCAGATACATGTCGTGCACCATGCGGCCGTCCTCGCGCACATAGCCGTTCTTGGCGAAGACGTCGTTGACCTTGATCTTCTTGAGTTGCGCCATCACCTTATCGCCATCATCGGTGCCTGCAGCTTTGACAGCCTGCAGGTAGCTCAAAGCCACCGAGTAGTCGGCGGCCTGCAGGGACGAAGGCATGCGTTTGACCTTGTCAAAAAACTTGCGACCCCAGGCGCGCGACTCGGCGTCGCGGTTCCAGTACCAACTGTCGGTGAGGTACATGCCTTGCGTGTTCTTCAGGCCCAGCGAGTGCACATCGTTGATGAACATCAGCAAGCCAGCAAGCTTCATCGACTTGGTAATACCGAATTCGTTGGCCGCCTTGATGGCATTGATTGTGTCGCCACCAGCATTGGCCAAGCCCAGGATCTGTGCCTTGCTCGACTGCGCCTGCAGCAGGAAGCTGGAGAAGTCACTGGCCGACAGCGGGTGCTTGACCGAGCCCACGACGGTGCCGCCGGACGCCTTGACGACATTGGCCGTGTCGTTTTGCAGCGACTGGCCAAAGGCGTAGTCGGCGGTGAGGAAGAACCAGCTTTTGCCGCCGGCACGCACCACGGCGCCTCCCGTGCCTTTGGCCAGAGCCACCGTGTCATAGGCCCAGTGGATGGTGTAGGGTGAGCACTGCTCGTTGGTCAGCGCCGAAGTGCCGGCCCCCACGGCGATAAAGGGCTTTTTCTTCTCAGCGGCGACCTTGGCCATGGCCAAGCTGGTGCCGGAGTTGGTGCCGCCGATGAGCATGTCCATGCCCTGCGTATCGAACCACTCCCGCGCCTTGGCCGCAGCGACGTCCGCCTTGTTCTGGTGGTCGGCCGAGAGCAGTTCAATCTTTTTGCCGTTGATGTTGCCGCCCATGTCGGCAATGGCCATGCGGATGGCTTCGGCGCCGCCCTGACCGTCGATGTCGGAGTAAAGGCCGCCCATGTCACTGATGAACCCGATGCGAATCACGTCACCCGAGAATTGGGCGTTAGCCGTTCCAATCGATGCGGCGGCAACAGCACAGCCCGTGGCGAGAGTCTTGAGCTTCATATTTCGGTCTCCTTCCAATAGTTAATCAGACACCCAAGTACTCCCGCAGCTTCTGGCTGTGCTGCGGCAGTTGCGCCTGGGTGAATTCCTCGATCACGCGGCCGTGCTCCATCACGAGGAAGCGATCCGCCAAAGGGGCGGCAAAGCGGAAGTTCTGTTCCACCATCACGATGGTGTATCCCTGACGGCGCAGCGTCGTCACCATCTCGGCGAGTTTCTGCACGATCACCGGCGCCAGACCTTCCGAGATTTCGTCGAGCAATAGCAGCCGCGCGCCGGTGCGCAGGATACGCGCCACTGCCAGCATTTGTTGCTCTCCACCGGAGAGGCGCGTGCCTTGGCTGGCGGCACGCTCGCGCAGGTTGGGGAACATCGTGTAGATCTGCTCCACGCTCATGCCTCCCTTAACGAGCACCGGCGGCAGCATCAGGTTTTCTTGCGTCGAAAGACTGGAGAAGATGCCACGCTCCTCAGGGCAGTAGCCAATGCCCAGCCGCGCAATACGGTGCGTGGGCAACCCAACGCTTTCAGTGTCGTGGACTTTGATCGAGCCCTTACGGCTGCCCGTGAGGCCCATGATGGCCCGCAGCGTGGTGGTGCGCCCGGCGCCGTTGCGTCCCAGCAGCGTCACGACCTCGCCTTCGTCCACCGTAAAATTCACCCCGTGCAGCACATGTGATTCGCCGTACCAGGCGTGAAGGTCCGAGACCTCCAGAAAGCGCCGGCGTGCGCCGCCAGTGGACGGCGCTACGGCGGGGGTAGAGGCGGCAGACTGCATCCCCATGTGCGGCAGCGGAGTGGCCACGTCGGCAATTTGCGAGCGGTCCATCAGTGGGCTCCCTGCAGCTCGACATTGGCACTTCCCATATAGGCCTCCACTACGGCCGGATTGGCCGATACCTGGGCATACGGCCCTTCAGCCAGCACAGCGCCGCGCTGCAGTACCGTGATGGTGTCAGCGATGCTCGACACCACGCTCATGTTGTGTTCCACCATCAGCACTGTGCGGTCCGCCGCTACTTTTTTGATGAGTTGGCGGATGCGATCCACATCCTCGATGCCCAGGCCCTGTGTGGGCTCGTCCAGCAGCATCAACCGCGGCTCCATGGCCAGCGTGGTAGCAATTTCCAGCGAGCGCTTGCGTCCGTAGCTCAACTCCACGGCCGGCAGATCGGCATAGCGCTGCAAATCCACCGCGTGCAGCAGTTCCATCGCGCGCTCGTTGAGCACGTTGAGAGTGCGCTCGGAACGCCAGAACTGGAATGACGGTCCCAGGTACTTGCGCTGCAACGCCACACGCACGTTCTCCAGCACGGTCAGGTGCGGGAACACGGCCGAGATCTGGAATGAGCGGATCACGCCGCGGCGCGCCACCTGCGCCGGCGCCTCGCGCGTGATGTCCTGCCCCTCGAAGAAGATGCGGCCCGAGGTCGGCTGCAGGAACTTGGTCAGCAGGTTGAAGCATGTGGTCTTGCCCGCACCGTTGGGCCCGATCAGGGCATGGATGGTGCCCCGGCGCACGCGCAAGTTGACCTTGTTGACCGCGACGAAACCCTTGAATTCGCGGGTGAGGTCCTGGGTTTCCAGGATGTGATCGCCACTCATGCGCCGCCTCCTTGCTTGACGATGTCCCGGGAGGCCAGCGGCACCGAGCCGCCCAGCCGCTGTGTGAGCTCGCGCGCCGTGCCAAGCACCACCTCCAGGTGCCGCGCACCGCCGTCGGTGCCGAGCATGCTCTTGTTGATGCAAACGCCTACGCCAGCCACGGCCTGCCCTGAAGCGTCGAACACTGGGGCGCCCATGCAATACACGCCTTCGCGCACACCTTCGTCATCGACGCTGTAGCCGCGCTCACGCGTGGCGCGCAGCTCGCGCCTGAGTGCCGTGCGCGTGAGCGGCCCCTTGCCGGACATGCGGGGCAGCGGATCGGCCGGAAACAACTGCGCCAGCCGTTCGATCGGTTGGTGCGCCAGCATGGCCTTGCCCGTGGCGGCCAAATGCGCAGGCAGCCGCATGCCGACGTTGAATGCCAAGCCCAGCGGCCGCCGCCCCGGACGAGCGGCCACGTACACCACCTCGGTACCGTCGAGCACCGAGAGGATGATGGTTTCGTCGTGCGCCCCGCCAGCCGTGGCTTTCCACAAGGCGTTGAATTCCTCCGTCACCTGCGTACCGGCCACGAAGGCCTCGGCCAGCCCCATCACCCGCGCGCCGATTAGGAAAGCGCCGTCGGCCTGGCGGCGCAGGTAGCCAAAGCTCAACAGCGTGTTGCACAGCCCATGCACGCTGCTCTTGGGATAACCCAGCTCGGCCACCAGCCGCGCTAGGGTCAACGGCCGGCGTGCTTGCGCAATGCGCTCCAGCAAGGTCAACGCCCTGGCCACGGCAGGCACCAAAGGCGGCTGCGCCGGCACGGCATTCCCCTGGGCTGCAGCCATAGCCTGTGGAACAGAGCCACGGGCACGGGCAGCGAGTGTGGCTGGATTGTTCAATTAGCTGAACGGTGTTCAATAGACGGAACCGGATGGTCGGCACTCACAGGCCGAATGTCATCCCCCCGTAAGCTTGAATTCGGGGAATATCCTGTAAGGACTAACCCTGCTAGCTCTCGACGGCCAGCGGCGAAGACTCGTGCGCCTTTGCAAGCGAGTCGGAAGAATCAAATTCGTGTTGTTTGCGAAATCACCCTTTTGGGGGACGCTCTATCCCCCAATGGTGCGATGCGCTTGAGTGCGCGGTTGCTCTCAAGCAACCAGAGGTGTGCCGCCTCGATGAGCGCTGCGCCTGGTTAGAAACATGCGCCTCAGCGGCTCCAGCACGCTTGGGGCGTGCGCTGCACGCTGCCTGGGCTCACCGTCACCATCAGTGCGGTGCAGCCGCTGTCGGCCGCCTGGCTGCGACCGGCCACGGCGGTGGCTGTGACGACATAGCCGGCGGCGCCAGCAGCGGTAAGTGAGAGCCTGTAGAAACCCCCTGCGCTGACGGCGCTCAGACCCAGCCCCAGCGGCGGTGCTGCGTTCAGTTCGGCCGCATAGCTGGCATGGGTGCTGCGCCATCGCTCCTGGGCCTGTTCAACCTGCATCAGCGCCACCAGCGCATCGGTGCGCCGCGTCTTGCGTACCTGGGCCAGGTAGGAGGGATAGGCCATGCCTGCCACCACGGCAGCAATGGCCAGTGCCGCTGCCACCTCCACCAGCGTGAACCCGCGGCTGGCCGTTCTGGAAAAGTTCGCTTGCGCCATGAGCGCAGTGTGTCCATCGCATTCGCAGTGCGAGTGGCGACAGAATGCGGCGCTCCCCCAGGCATGCGGCAGGAAAAACATGGAGACGGCGGACGTCCCTGAGCGGCACACCTTGTCCAGCGAACGTACGGCTCTGGCGCTAAGCGCCCTCAGGCTGGCTCATCCAGTGCCGGCCGCGCCAAGTGCATGTCATCGCTCCAGCCCACCAGCATGAAGCCCTGCGGGGTATGCAGCAGGCGGTTGACCGCGGCGTTGCCGACCTGCCAAGTGCGCGGCGCCTGCAGGTCCAGCCGCGTGGCGGCCCGGTACAGGCAGTCCAGCACGCCGCCGTGCGAAACCAGCGCGATCGACTGTCCCGGATGACGCGCCGCCAATTGCGCAGCCGCCGTGACACAGCGGTCGTAGAACGCGCGCAGCGTTTCCCCGCCTTCCGGACCAAAGTCCGGATCGCGTCGACGCCAGCGCAGGCTGTCCTCGGGCCAGCGCTGCTCGATCTCGTCGAAGCGCAAGCCCTCGAAGCAGCCAAAGCGCCGCTCACGCAGACCGGGCTCCCGCTGCACCGGCAAGCCGGCGGCCTGCGCGAAGGCAGCGGCGGTTTCAACGGCACGCCCCAGGTCGCTGGCATAGACCGCCTGCAATGGCTCGTCGGCCAGCGCCTGCGTCAGGCATTGGGCCTGCCAGCGGCCATGGGCGTTGAGCGGAATATCGGTGTGGCCCTGGATGCGCGTGTCGGCATTCCAGTCCGTTTCACCGTGGCGGATGGCGATGATGCGGGTGGCTTCCAGGGGGATTCCTTTGACGGAGCGGGGCGAAACAGCGCTCAGGACTGCGCCAGCAGCCGGCGGTTGAGCGTGTAGGTGCCGCTGAACGTGGCCTCGGCCAGCACATGGTCGGCCAGCGCCACGCGGGCCTGGGTACCTGTGAAGGCCCCCTCCACCGCCAGGCGCGGCACCGACAGCGCGTAGAGCGTGAACACGTAATGGTGCACCAGCGCGTCATTGAAGGGCGGGAAAGGCCCGTCATACCCGAAATAGTTGCCGGCCATCTGGGCATCGCCGGCAAACCAGCCGGTGTAGTCGTTAAGGCCCTGCCGCGCGCCATGGGGCGCAGCCGGCCCGGGCTTGCCGCGCGGCGTGAAGCCGCTGCTGAACTGACCTTCGCCGATTTCCGTGAGCGTGGGCGGCAGGTCCACCAGCACCCAGTGGAAGAAGTCCACGCGCGGCAGGTCGGCCGGTACTTCACGATCGGCCTTGTTGACGTCGTCGCCGCGGCTGGGCACGTCAGTGTCATGGCAGATCAGCGCCAGGGAGCAGGTGCCTGCCGGCACGCCGCTCCAGGCCAGGTGCGGATTGAGGTTGGCGGCAAAGCCAACGCCCTCGCCTTCAATGCGCCCGGCAGCGTAGCGCTCGGGGATGCGCGCGCCGTCGGTCCAGCTCTCACTCCAGAGTTTCATGACACGGTCTTTCTTGACTGAGGGGGAAACGCGAGCGCCGCCAACGCGCACGATGCTTCCGGATGCCATCAGGCCCGGAGTCAAGGCGGCCCGGACGCCAGGAAAGGTCTTCGCGGCGCGGGCTCCGCGGCTTACACGCCCCAGACGATCGGGTAACCCGCCGCCTGGGCACGTTTCATCATCTCCACCAGCGGCCACACGCGCTGGCGCAGGCTCACGCTCTCGTGCGGCGGCAATTGCCTGCCCTCTGCGGCGGCTTCGGCCTCGGCCTGGGCCCGCGCGGCCTCCTCCGCCGCCACCGCCTGCTCCAACAAGGCGCGCAGCCGAGGCATGTCCTCAACTTCGAAGATGCCCTGGGGGCTGGGCTCGCGGCCCATCAGCCGCAGCAGGTGATCGCCGTTGACACCGAGCATCACCACGTCGCCCGCAGCCTTGGACTTGAACTTGTAGATCATTGTTTGGCCATGTAGTCGCGGTTGAAGGGATAGCCGGATTGTGCGCCGCGCATCGGCCCGTCGCCGACGTTGCCGCTGGGCCGGCTGGCCAGCATCTGGTGCAGCGACAGCCAGCCCTGCTCGAAGCTCGCGGCACTGCCGGCCAGGTACAGCCGGTAGGCGCGCAGCACCCGCTCGCCGGCCAGCGCCCGTGCCTGATCCAGCTGCGCCTCCAGCGCGTCGGACCAGGACCACAGCGTGCGTGCGTAATGCGGGCGCAGGTTTTCGGTGTCGAGCATCTCCAGCCCCGCGTCGGCCATCTCGCGCAGCACGTGCGAGACATGCAGCAGCTCCCCGCCGGGAAAGATGTAGCGGTCGATGAACTCGCCGATGCCTGCGCCGAGCTGGCGGTTGCGGGTGCCGCCGGCCGTGATGCCATGGTTCATCAGCAGCCCGCCAGGCTTGAGCAGGCGGCGGATCTTGGCGAAGTAGGTCGGCAGGTTGGCCCGCCCCACATGCTCGAACATGCCCACCGAGGCGATCTTGTCGAAGGGCTCGTCCTCGGCCAGCGCCCGGTAGTCCAGCAGCTCCATGCGCACGCGCCCGCGCAGGCCGCGCGCCTCGATCAGCCCGTTGACGTGGGCATGCTGGTTCTGCGACAGCGTGATGCCGGTGGCCTGCACGCCGTGGTGCTCGGCCGCCCACAGCAGCAGGGCGCCCCAGCCCGCGCCGATGTCCAGGAAGCGCTCGCCCGGGCGCAGCATGAGCTTGCGGCAGATGTGCTCGAGCTTGGCCTCCTGGGCCTGCGCCAGCGTCATGCCGGCGTCGCGGAAGTAGGCGCAGGAGTACACGCGGCGCGGATCGAGCCACAGCGCGTAGAAGTCGTCCGAGACGTCGTAGTGGAACTGCACCTGGCGCGCGTCGGCCGCAGGCGTGTGACGCGCCAGTGCGCGCCCCGCGTCCAGCAGCTCGCGCCAGGCGCGCAGCGGCGAGCGCTCGGTGGTGCGCGTGGGATCGGCGGCGATGAGCTGCACCGCCAGCTGCATCACGTCGCGCGGCGCGCCGCCGATGTCGAGCCGGTGCTCGACGTAGTCCTCGGCCACGCGCCCGATCTGGCCGGTGGCCAGATGCGCCAGCGTGCGCAGGTCGCGCAGCGCCAGCGTGACGCCGGCCTGCAGCGGCCCCAGGCGCCGCCCCCCGGGCAGCGTCACCGCCAGGGGCGGGTGCAAGGAAGCGATCTTGCGTTCAACCAGGGCTTCGAGCGTCGTCATGGCGCGCGGCGGGCAGTCACAGTTGGCCCCATCGTGGAAGAAAGCGCCGGGCGCCGCAATGCGCCTGCTGCAATGCACCACCTGCGCATGGGTAGGCCCATCCCGGCCGCCCGCCCGGAAATGTCCGATTTGCGGCCCGGGTTCAGGCCGGGCCGTGCTCCTGCGCCGCCTCGGTGAACCGCTGCTGCAGCAACTCGGCCTCCAGCGCCGGCGCCCACAGGTAGCCCTGCCCCTCGTGGCAGCCGATCTGCGCCAGGAAATCGCGCTGCTCCCGGGTCTCCACGCCTTCGGCAATGACGCCCAGCTCCAGCGCCCGCGCCATCTGCACGATGGCGCGCACGATGGCGGCGTCGCTGTCGTCCCCGGGCAGGCCGCGCACGAAGCCGCGGTCGATCTTGAGCTTGTTGATGGGAAAGCGCTTGAGATAGGCCAGGCTGGAATAGCCGGTGCCGAAGTCGTCCACCGCCAGCCGCACGCCCAGCTGGGCCAGCGCCTGCAGCCGCGCCAGGGTTTCCTGCGCGTCCTGCAGCAGGATGCTCTCGGTGAGCTCCAGCTCCAGCAGCTGCGGCGGCAGCGAGGCCGCATCCAGCGTGGCCTGCACCTGGTCCACGAAATAGGGCTGCTGGAACTGCAGCGCCGACACGTTCACCGCCACCGGCACCTTCCAGCCCTGGCGCTGCCACTGCGCGGCCTGGTGCACCGCCTGCGTCAGCACCCACTCGCCGATGGCCACGATGAAGCCGCTGGCCTCGGCCACGGGAATGAACTCCGCCGGCGAGATGTCGCTCCCGCGCTCCGGGTCGTACCAGCGCAGCAGCGCCTCCACGCCGATGACGCGCCCGCTGTCCAGGTCGTGCTGGGGCTGGTAGGCCAGCCGGAAGCGCTTGCTGGCCAGCGCCAGCCGCATGGCATGGTCGAGCCGGATGCGCGAGCGCGCGTCCAGCGGCTGCGGCACCGGATGGTGCAGCCGGTAGCTGGAGCGCCCGCCGGCCTTGGCGCGCTGCATGGCGGTCTCGGCATGGCGCAGCAGCTCGTCGGCGGAGCTGCCGTCGATGGGGTGCACGGCAATGCCGATGCTGCAGGTGAGCGTGAACTCGGCGCCTTCGAGCGTGAGCGGCCGCGCCACGGCTTCGAGCACGCGCCCCGCCGCCAGCTCCGCGCCGCGCGCGTCGCTGTCGCGCACCAGCAGCGCGAACTGGTCGCCGCCCAGCCGCGCCACCATGTCGCCCTCGCGCACGCAGTGCTGCAGCCGGTTGCGCATCTCGCACAGCACGCGGTCGCCGCCCTGGTGGCCCAGGCTGTCGTTGACCTGCTTGAAGTGGTCCAGGTCCAGCACCAGCAGCGCGAAGCCCTCGCTGCCGGGCAGCGCCGCCGCCGCGGCACGCGCCACCATGTCGCCGAACTGCGCGCGGTTGGCCAGCCCGGTGAGCGGGTCGGTGCTGGCCAGGCGCTCGATGCGCTGGTCCGCGGCGATGCGCTCGCTCAGGTCGCGGAAGGAGTAGACCCGCCCGATCGGGCGCCCGTTGATCCACTGCGGCTGCGTCACGCGCTCCAGCACCTGGCCCGAGCGCAGCCGCAGCCGGTCGCTGGCCTGCATCAGCACGGCCTCGCGCACGTTGTCCAGGCGCTGCTGGTAGCGCACCGGGTCGCTCACGCTGCTGCGCATCCAGTCATAGACGGCCGCGTCGTTGCCGCTGTGCAGCAGCGCCTCGGGCAGGGCCCAGATCTGGGCGAAGCGGCGGTTGAAGCTGCGGATGCGGCCGGCCAGGTCGGTGACGAGGATGCCGTCGGCGGTGGACTCCAGCGTGGCGCGCAGCTGCGCCAGCAGCTGCTCGCGCTCCTGCTCGGCCGCGCGCTGCGCGCTGTGGTCCTGCAGCGCCACCATGTACAGCCGCGGCGGCAGCGGCCGGATGCGCCGCGTGAGGTAGAGCGTGCTGCCGTCGGCGCGCGGCAGCAGGGTCTCCGAGCTCAGCTCGGCCGCGGGCTCGCCCTGTGCGGCGGCCTCGGCCCAGAAGGCGAAGTCCTCGGGCGTGGGCAGCAGCGTGTCGGCCCCGGCGGCCAGCACCTCCTGGCGCGAGCGCTGCAGCAGCCGCAGCGCCGACTCGTTGACGGCGCACACCTGCAGGGTGTCGGCCTGCACCAGCCACACCGCCTCGTTGAGGTTCTCGATCAGCTGCGCCCAGGCCGCCAGCGGCGTGGGCTCCTGCGGCACGGCGACCGCGGCCGGCAGCGGCGCCGGCACTCCCGCCCCGCCAGCGGACTCGGTGGCGGCGCGGGCCAGCAACTCCGGGCAGCGCGGCGTCATGCAATGCGCTCCTGCGCCAGCGGCGCCGGGGCGGCATCGAAGAAATAGGCCACGCGCTGGCTCGCGCCCAGGTAGTTCTGCACCTCGCGCGGCAGCTGGCTGGGCTTGAGGCTGCGCCGGATGGCCACGCCCGGCTCATGCTCCAGGTCCAGCAGCAGCGCCTCGTCGCGCGGCACGCGCGCGTCGTACACCAGCACGCGCGGCCGCAGCGGGCGCCCGGCATTGACGCTGGTCACCAGCGCATAGCGCTCGTCGCTGAGCTGCACCACCGAGCCCGCCGGGTACACGCCCATCATGCGCACGAAGGCGCCCATCAGCCACGGGTCGTGCTTGGTCGGGCCCTGGGTGAAGAGCAGCGACAGCGCCTCGTGCGGCGTCAGCGACGCCGCCGGCAGCGGCCGGTTGCACAGGTTGTCGTAGCGGTTGACCAGCGCCACGATGCGCGCGCTCATGGTCAGCCGCGACAGCTCCAGCCGCTGCGGAAAGCCGCTGCCGTCGGCCAGCTCGTGGTGCTGCCCGATCACCAGCAACGCCGTCGGCTCCAGCCCCATGCGGCGCCCATGCACCACGCCCAGCGCGACATGGTCGCGATAGATCTTGAGCTCCGAGGGGCTGAAGCCTTCCTCCAGGTAGCGCAGCCGCTCGGGCACGTCGATCTTGCCGATGTCGTGCAGCAGCGCCCCCATGCCCAGCACCTGCAGCTCGGGCTCGGTGAAGTTCAGCAGCCGCCCCAGCAGCAGCGACAGGACGGTGACGTTGAGCGCATGCGCCGAGCTGCGGTCGCCGGCGCTCTCGGTGAGCAGCCGGATGCAGCTCTGGGGGTCGCTGAGCATCTGCTGCAGCAGCTCGCCCGTGAGGGCCTGGGTGCGCTCGCGCGCGGCGGCGGGCTCGTTGGCGCGCAGCAGCTCGCTGGCATCGCGCCAGCCGCGGGTGGCCTCGGCATAGCAGCGCTCGCACTCCTGCTGCGCCGCGCGCTGCAGCGCCAGGGTCTGGCGGCGCTGGCGCCGCGCAGTCTCCTGGGGGCTTTCGGCGACCGCCGCGCCCTGGGCAGCCGCGGCGGCGCCCGCCTCGGCCCCACCGGCCGGCTCGGACGGCTCGGGGGCCATGGGCTCGACGCCCGGGTCTTGTGCCTGGGCCGCCGGGGCCGCTGGAGAAACCCCGGCGTCCGGGACGGTCGGGGCTTCGCCGGGCTCGGCCTCCCGTGCTTCGGCAACCAGCCAGCTCGGCCTCCTCGCGGGGGCCGCGCCACCGGCGGCTGCCGTGGCGGCCAGCGCGGCGCGCACGCGGCGCATCTCGCTGCGGTTGGGGTCCCAGCGCACGCGCTCCAGCCCGAGGCCGCGAATGGTCTCGATCTGGGCTTGGCTGCTGATGACGAAGCTGCTGCGCGGAAAGGGATGCGAGATCCAGCTCAGCTCCAGCTGGACGTACATGCCAGGCAGGAGATCGTGTACGTCAATGGTTTCGGGGAGCTGCATCGGAACGGCAAAGCACGGCCCCGCACGCGGGGCGGTCTACATCTATGTCGTGGTTGTCGGCATTTGTGGCCTCGACTTGAGCCGCCGGGCACTGAACTTGCGCCCGGCGTGCAAGGTGCACGGCGGCGCCGGCTGGTCCGGGCTCAGCCTTGCAGGCCGCGCACTCGCAGAGCTCGCGCCCTTCGCCCGGCGCGCCGACGTGCGCAGGCACGTCGGCCGGTCCGGGCTCAGCGCCTGATCCGCGTGGACAGGACGATGGCGGAGGTGGTGCGCTCCACGCCCTGGAGCGCGCCGATGCGGTCGATGAGCTCGTCCAGCTCGCCGATGGAGCCCGCCGTCAGCACGGCGATGAGATCGAAGGGGCCGCTGACCGAGTGCAGCAGCCGCACCTGCGGCATGCGCCGCAGCGCCGCCTCGATGGCGCCGCCCTGCTTGGTCGCGGCCGTGATCAGCACATGCGCGCACACCTGCGGCCCCTCCGCCTCCTCGGGCACCACCACGGTGTAGCCCGCCACCACGCGGCGGCGCTCCAGGCGCTGCAATCGGCTCTGCACCGTGGTGCGCGACAGCCCCAGCCGCCGCCCCAGCTCGGCGGTGCTGGCGCGGGCGTTCTCGCGCAGCAGCGCCAGCAGCGCGCGGTCCACGTCGTCGAGTTCGGCCATGCGCCGATTCTCTACGGCAAAGCGCTGAAATCGCCACGGCATTTCGTCGTGCTGGGCGCTGCAATCGACAACACACCGCGCCACGATCGGGCTGACCCACACCCGTTCAGGAGGAAGCCGCGATGAAAGACGTTCTCGTGCTCGGTGCCGGCCGTGTCGGCAAGGTGGCTGCGCAACTGCTGGCCGATTCGGGCGACTACGTGGTGACGCTGGCCGACCGCCACGCCGGCGCGCTGCAGGACTTCGGGCCGGCCTCGCTGCGCCGCCACACGCTGCAGGTGGACGCGGGCGACCCCGCGGCGCTGCAGGCCGCGCTGCAGGGCCGCTTCGCCGTGCTCAATGCCTTTCCCTTCGATTGCGCCGCCCGCGTGGCCGAGGCCGCGCGCGCCCAGGGCGTGCACTACCTGGACCTGACCGAGGACGTGGCGGCCACGCGCCGCATCAAGGCGCTCGCCGCGGACGCGCCCTGTGCCTTCATCCCGCAATGCGGCCTGGCGCCGGGCTTCGTCTCCATCGCCGCGGCCGACCTGGCGCGGCGCTTCGAGCGGCTGGAGACCCTGCGGCTGCGCGTGGGCGCCCTGCCGCTCTACCCCAGCAACGCGCTGGACTACAACCTGACCTGGAGCACCGAGGGCCTGATCAACGAGTACATCCAGCCCTGCGAAGCCATCGTGGACGGGCACCGCGCCGAGGTGGCGGCGCTCGAAGGCCTGGAGCACTTCAGCCTCGACGGCGTGCGCTACGAGGCCTTCAACACTTCCGGCGGCCTGGGGACGCTGTGCGAGAGCTTCGAGGGCCGCGTGCGCGAGCTCAACTACCGCAGCATCCGCTACCCCGGCCACGGCACACTGATGAAGGCGCTGCTGCACGACCTGCGCCTGCGCGAGCGCCCGGCGCTGGTCAAGGAGATCTTCGAGCACGCCATCCCCGGCACCGACCAGGACGTGGTGGTGGTCTTCGTCACCGCCACCGGCTGGCGCGACGGCCGCCTGGGGCAGCACAGCCTCGCGCGCAAGGTGCTGGGCCAATGGGCGCAGCCCGAGCCGCGCAGCGCCATCCAGATCACCACCGCCGGCAGCGCCTGCGCCGTGCTGGACCTGCTGGCCCAGGGCCGCCTCCCGCAACAGGGCTTCATCCGGCAGGAGCAGATCGCCCTGGACGACTTCCTGGCCAACCGCTTCGGCGCCGTCTACGCCGAGGCAGCCCCGCACGGCGACGCGCCCGGGACGCCCTCGCCGCTGCAGTTGGCGGCCTGAGCGGCGCCCGAAAGGCTGACACGCCGCCGTCCCCTCGCCCGCTCGGCGGGCGAGGGACAGGGGTGAGGGTTGGAGCTGCAGCGGCGCGATGGCGAGGGAGCCGATACACCATCCTTCAGAGCTGCACTGCCTCTTATCTCTTGAGGTAAAGCATGTGCGCATAGCGCACAAACCCACCTTTTCCCTCACGACAGTCAAGCCGCGACTGCCTACATTCCGGGCACTGAACAGACACGCCGCCGGGCTTCTCCCGGCGCACCGCCCGGAGACCTGCCATGGCCGCGCGCCGGCCCCTGAACCCCAGCCCCACGCCCGCCGCGCCTGATGACGCGCCCGCGCCGCCGCGCGACCGGGACCGCGTGGCCGGGCTGGAGAAGGGGCTGCAGGTCATCGAGGCCTTCGACCAGGAGCGCCCGCGCCTGACCATCAGCGAGGTGGCCGAGCGCACCGGCCTGACACGCGCCGCCGCGCGGCGCTACCTGCTGACGCTGTGCGAGCTGGGCTTCGCGCACCAGGACCGCAACCTCTTCGCCCTCACCGCCAAGGTGCTGCGGCTGTCGCAGAGCTACATGCACTCGGCGCGGCTGCCGCGCATCGTGCAGCCCGAGCTGATGAAGCTGTCGCACGCGCTCAAGGAGGCCTCCTCGGCCGGCGTGCTCGACGGCAGCGACGTGCTCTGCGTGGCCGCCACCAGCGCCGGGCGCGTCATCTCCAGCACCCTGCAGCCCGGCACGCGCGTGCCGGCCTGGTGCACCGCCAACGGCCGCGTGCTGCTGGCCGCCTGGCCGCAGGACGCGGTGCGGGCCTGGATCGCGCAGCAGGCGCTGCAGCCGCGCACGCCGCACACCCTCACCGACCCCGATGCGCTGGCCGCCGAGATCGAGCGCGTGCGCGCCCAGGGCCATGCCGCGGTGGACCAGGAATTCGAACCCGGGCTGCGCACCGTGTCGGTGCCGCTGCTCAATTACCGCGGCGACACGGTGGCCGCGCTCAACGTCAGCGTCCACGCCTCGCGCATGGCGATGGACGAACTGCAGGAGGCGGCGCTGCCGCCGCTGCGCCAGGCGCAAACGCTGCTGCGCCAGTTGCTTTGACCCCCGCGAAGGCTGCAGCGCGCCTTCGCCGTTCCCACCCACAAGGAGACAAACCATGAGCACCCGCACGCTCCGCACCCAGGTTGCCATCGTCGGCGCCGGCCCCTCGGGCCTGTTGCTGGGCGCCCTGCTGCACAAGGCCGGCGTCGAGGCCGTCGTCATCGAACAGCGCAGCGCCGACTACGTGCTGGGCCGCATCCGCGCCGGCGTGCTGGAGCAGGTCACCGTCGATCTGCTCGACGAGGCCGGCGTGGGCGAGCGCATGCACGCGGAAGGGCTGCCGCACGACGGCTTCGAGATCGCCTTCGGCGACCGCATCCACCACATCGACCTGCACGGCCTCACCGGCAAGCGCGTCATGGTCTACGGCCAGACCGAGGTGACGCGCGACCTGATGCAGGCCCGCGCCGCTGCCGGGCTGCAGACCTTCTACGAGTCGCAGGGCGTGAGCGTCCACGACTTCGACACCCACCGGCCCTGCGTGCGCTTCACCGCGCCGGACGGGCAGCCGGTGGAGGTGCAGGCCGACTTCATCGCCGGCTGCGACGGCTTCCACGGCGTGTGCCGCGCCAGCGTGCCCGAGGGCGCCATCACCAACTTCGAGAAGGTCTACCCCTTCGGCTGGCTGGGCATCCTGGCCGACGTGCCGCCGGTGTCGCACGAGCTGATCTACGCCAGCTCCGAGCAGGGTTTCGCCCTGTGCAGCATGCGCAGCAAGACGCGCAGCCGCTACTACGTGCAGTGCTCGCTGGCCGACCATGCCGACGCCTGGAGCGACGAGGCCTTCTGGGCCGAGCTCAGGCGCCGGCTGCCCGCGCAGGTGGCCGCCAACCTCACCACCGGGCCGTCGATCGAGAAGAGCATCGCCCCGCTGCGCAGCTTCGTGGCCGAGCCGCTGCGCTTCGGCCGGCTGTTCCTGGCCGGCGATGCCGGGCACATCGTGCCGCCCACCGGCGCCAAGGGCCTGAACCTGGCTGCCACCGACGTGGGCTACCTGGCGCGCAGCCTCACCGAGTTCTACCGCGGCTCCGAGGCCGGCATCGACAGCTACTCCGAGCGCTGCCTGCGCCGCATCTGGAAGGCCGAGCGCTTCAGCTGGTGGTTCACGACGCTGATGCACAAGCTGCCCGAGAACGGCGCCTTCGGCGCGCGCATCCAGCAGGCCGAGCTGGACTACCTGACCCGCTCCGAGGCGGCGCAGCGCGCGCTGGCGGAGAACTACGTCGGGCTGCCGATGGAAGCCTGAATCCGGACCCCGGCCACAATAGGAACGGGCGCCCCAGCGGCGCCCGTTTTTTTCATCCCATTGCCTTCCACAGGAGACATCCCGTGATCCTCGAACTGGTCGACATCCGCATCCACCCGGGCCAGCAGGCCGCCTTCGACGAGGCGGTGCAGCGCGGCCTGAGCACCATCATCGGTCCCTTCCCCGGCTGTCGCGGCTGGAAGGTGAACAAGGGCATCGAATCGGCCGAGCGCTACGTGGTGCAGATCTTCTGGGAGACGCTGGAGGACCACACCGTGCGCTTCCGCGGCTCGGAGGCCTTCGCCGCCTGGCGCGCCATCGTCGGCCCCTTCTTCGCGCAGCCGCCGCAGGTGGAACATTTCGAGTTCGTGGGCAAGTCCGAGGGCTGAGACGCCGCCGGGCGTGAATTACTGCCTTCCGCAACAGGCGGGTGGCATGAGCTGATAGCGGCGCATTGCCCACATCCGGACACACGCCGCGGACGGCGCGGGCCGGATGCCCGTTTTCATGCCCGGCACCCTTCCTCTTCCCGACCCCACTCCCGCCCCACCTCCCCTGCCGTCGCGCCACGGGCCGAGCCTGCGCAACGTCGTGACGCTGCTGGTGCTGCTGCTGAGCGCGCTGCTGGCCGGCGTGCTGGTGACGCTGCGCAGCACGCAGCTCGGCACGCAGGCGCAGGCCGCCGCCGGCGCGCTCAACCTGCAGCAGGCACGCGGCGTGGCCGCAGCCGTGGACGCCGACCTGGGCCGCTTCGGGCGCGAGCTGCAGTCCCAGGCCCGGCTCATCGAGCGCACCGACGCGCTGCGGCAGCCGGCGCTGCTGCAGGCGCTCATGGACCGGGCGCAGGACCAGCCCAGCCACGCCTGGATGGGCGTCACCGACGAGCACGGCCGGGTGCTGGCGGCGCTGAACCGGCTGCTGGTGGACATGGACGTGTCCAGGCGCGACTGGTGGAGCGCGGCGCAGGCGCAGCTCCATTACGGCGACGTGCACGAGGCCAAGCTGCTGGCCACGCTGCTGCCGGCGCTGTCCGAGGGCGAGCCCTGGCGCTTCGTGGACGTGGCCGTGCCGCTGCGCCAGGGCGAGCGCCCCGCCGGCGTGCTGGCCATGCACCTGTCCTGGCCCTGGCTGCGCGAGCGCATCGGGCTGTTCGCCGGCGCGGCGCCGGCGCAGGGCGCGCAGCTCTTTATCAGCGGCAGCGACGGCCGCCAGCGCCTGGGCCCCAGCGGCAAGGTGGGCGACGAGCTGCCCCTGGCGCCGCTGAGCGCGCAGGGCCCGGAAGGCTGGGGCGTGCTGACCTGGCCCGACGGCCGGCGCTACGTCACGGCCTGGGCCACCAGCCGCGGCAGCGAGCCCTTTCGCGGGCTGGGCTGGGTGACGCTGGTGCGCACGCCGCTGCAGACCGTGGAGGCCGGGCAGGCCTCCGCGCTGCGCTGGTGGTGGGGCTCCGCAGCGCTGGCGGTGGCCGTGGCCACCGCGCTGGCGTGGCTGCTGTCCTCGGCCTTCCTGCGGCCGCTGGCCCAGTTCGCGGCCCGGGTGCGCGGCTTCGCCGACGGCACCGCGATGGCGCCGCCACCCTCGACCCTGCCGGCGGAGCTCGCCCACATGCACGCGGTGGTGCTGGAGCTGGTGCACAAGCTGCGCGAGAAGGAGGCGGCGCTGCGCCAGGCGCTGGAGCATGTGCGCGGCGGCTTCGACAACGTCGGCCGCGCCCTGCCGGGCCTGCTGTTCACGCGCGTGCACCGCGGCGGCCAGTTCCACTACAGCCACTTCAGCGAATCGGCGCAGCACTACCTGGGCGTGAGCCGCCAAGCGCTGCTGCGCGACCCCGGCGGCCGGCTGTGGCTCACGCATGTGGACGAGGCCGACGCGCAGCGCCTGGTGCCGCTGCTGGCACACGCCTACGCCGAAGGCCTGCCGCTGACCTACACCTACCGCGCCCGCGGCGGCGATGGCTGCTGGCGCACGCTGCAGACCACCGTGGTGCCGCGCGAGGGCGGCAGCGCCGGCGAGCGCATCTTCGACGGCATCGCGCTGGACATCACGGCACTGGTGGAGGCGCGCACGCAGGCGGTGCAGGCCAGCGAGGCCAAGGACCGCTTCCTCGCCACCATGAGCCACGAGCTGCGCACGCCGCTCAACGGCATCCTGGGCTTCGCGCAGCTGCTGGAGTCGCGCCTGGAGCGCGACGAGGACCGCCACTGCGCCGCCCACGTCCGCCAGGCCGGGCAGAACCTGCTGCGCATCCTCAACGACGTGCTGGACCTGTCCAAGATCGAGGCCGGCGCCCTGGAGCTGGAGCGGCTGCCGCTGCGGCTGGAAGAGGTGGCGCAGGCCTGTCGCGACCTCTTTGCCGCCGACGCCGCGGCCAAGGGCGTGCAGCTGGAGCTGCAGTTGCCCGCGTCGCCGCTGCCGCTGCTGCGCGGCGACACCCTGCGGCTGCAGCAGGTGCTGGCCAACCTGCTGTCCAACGCCCTGAAGTTCACGGCCCAGGGCCGCGTGGTGCTTGCCGTGGCGCCGGAGGGCGTGGATGCGCGCGGCCGCGTGCGCTTGCGCCTGGAGGTTAGCGACACCGGCATCGGGTTGACCGCCGAGCAGCGGGCGCGGCTGTTCGAGCCCTTCCGGCAGGCGGACAGCTCCACGGCGCGCCGCTACGGCGGCACCGGGCTGGGGCTGTGGATCAGCCGCCGGCTGGTGCAGGCCATGGACGGCGAGCTGGCGCTGGAGTCCACGCCCGGCCGCGGCACGCTGGTGCGGCTGCGCCTGCCTTTCGAGCCGGCCGAGGCCGCCGCCCGCGCAGTGCCGGTGCCCGCGCCCGCCGCGGGCCCTCGGCCGCTGCGCGTGCTGGTGGTGGACGACATCGCCCTGAATCGCGAGGTGCTGCGCGCGCTGCTGCAGCTGCGCGGCCACGTGGTGGAGGAAGTGGACAACGGCGAGGCGGCGGTGCGGCGCGTGGCCGCGGGCGACATCGACCTGGTGCTGATGGACGTGGAGATGCCGGGCTGCGACGGCCTGGAAGCCACGCGCGCCCTGCGCGCGCTGCCCGGCGCAGCGGGGCGCACCCCGGTGTGGGCCGTGACCGGCCGCGCCTTCGACCACGACGTGGCCCAGGCCCGCGCCGCCGGCATGGACGGCCACCTCAGCAAGCCGGTGGACGTGCCCACGCTGGACGCGGTGCTGCAGCAGGTGGTGCAGGCCTCGGCGGCACGCCGCGACGCGGCGCAGGCCTCCCCGGCTGACGCCTGAGCCGGACACCGGATTGTTTACCGAGAGTTGACGCTGCGGTCACTCGCTGTCGCCGAGTGACCTCATTGTTGCCGGCCTGTTCACAGCACTGGGCAGGCCGGGGCACCGAAGGCCGCCGGATCAGCCCTTCACCGCCCCGGCCAGCCACAGCAGCCCGGGCGACAGCACCAGCAGCGCCAGCGTGGACACCAGCACGCCGCCGGCGGCGACCTCGCCGTGCGGCGTGAGGCGCTCGGCGTAGAGGTAGCTCGCCACCGCCACCGGCATGGCCAGCTGCAGCAGCATCACGCCCGCCACCAGGGGTGGCAGTCCCAGCAGCACGCCCACCAGCAGCCCGGAGAGCGTGCCCACCACCAGGCGGATGGAGCCCAGCCACGCGCCCTGGCGCAGGCCGCCGTGCGACACCGTCACCAGCGCGTAGCCCAGGCTCAGCAGCATCAGCGGCACGGTGAGCGAGCCCACCAGCCGGGCGCTCTCCAGCACCGGCGCGGGCAGGCTCCAGCCGCTCCAGCGCAGCAGCCCCGCCGCCGCGACGGCGAAGACCACGCCGCGCGGGAAGCGCGTGCGCTGCGTGGAGGAGCGCGACAACACCCACACCCCCACCGTGTGCTGCAGCATCGAGGTGATGGCGAAGGCCGCCACCGCGATGGCCAGGCCCTCGTCGCCGAAGGCCAGCTGCGACAGCGGCAGCCCCAGGTTGCCGCTGTTGGGCAGCACCGCCGCCGGCAGCAGGCCCAGCACCGGCAGTTTCAGCAGGCGCAGCGCCAGGGCGGCCAGGGCGGCGGCAATGAGAAAACCCAGCACCGTGGCCGTCCCGGCCTGCAGCAGCGCCTGGCCGCCCAGCGGCGTGGTCAGCAGCGTGTGGAACACCAGCGCCGGCGTGGCGAAGTTGGCGGCCAGCACCGAGATGAACTCGCCCGGGAACGGCTTCTTCTTCCAGGCCCAGTAGGAACCGACCGAGGCGCAGGCCACCACCGGCAGCAGCAGCGCGGCAATGCGCAGGTAGAGGGAAAGGCCGTCGAGGAGGGTCATGCGGGCAAAGGAGCGGGGCAAGAAAAAAGCCCCGTGCATTGCTGCGCGGGGCTTTCTCTTGTTTGGTGGCCAAGGGCGGAATCGAACCACCGACACGCGGATTTTCAATCCGCTGCTCTACCAACTGAGCTACTTGGCCGTGAAGCTGCGCATTCTATCAGTGCTTTTTGAAAGTTTGCAAGCCCTTTTTGATGAATCTGCTCCGAACCGCCTTCAGGCGCCGCCGCGCTTGTTGCGCGAGAGGTCCACGCCGAGCTGCTTGAGCTTGCGGTAGAGGTGCGTGCGCTCCAGGCCGGTCTTCTCGGCCACGCGGGTCATGGAACCGTTCTCCTTGGCCAGGTGGAACTCGAAGTAGGTCTTCTCGAAGGCGTCGCGCGCCTCGCGCAGCGGGCGATCCAGCTCGAAGCTGAACTCGCTGCTGAGCGCGCCGCCCAGGTTCAGCGCCGGCACCCCGTAGCCGCCACCACTGCCGTCGCCCGTCGCGTCGGCATGGCCTGCGGCGGCGCCGGGCGCGGCGGCCGTGGGCTTGGCCAGGCCCTGCTCCACGGCGCGCAGCAGCTTCTGCAGCGTGATGGGCTTTTCCAGGAAGGCCATCGCGCCGAAGCGCGTGGCTTCCACGGCGGTGTCGATGGTGCCGTGGCCGCTCATCATGATCACGGGCATGGTCAGCTGGCCGGTGCTGCCCCATTCCTTGAGCAGCGTGATGCCGTCCACGTCGGGCATCCAGATGTCCAGCAGCACGAGGTCGGGGCGCATCCGCTCGCGCAGGGCGCGGGCCTGGGCGGCGTTCTCGGCCAGCTCCACGCCGTGCCCTTCGTCCGTCAGGATCTCGGAGAGCAGGGCGCGGATGCCCAGTTCGTCGTCAACAACAAGGATGGTCGCCATGGATGCTCGGTGCGCTCGGCCTTCAGCTGGCCGGCGGGAGGAAGGCCGATGCGGCCGCGGCAGGCACGGCGGGGGCAGCGGCGAGATTCGAAAATGATAGCGTCACTTGCGCACCCGCCGCCGGGGCGTCGGGCGCCTCGCCGCCGCTGCGGTTGGCAATGCGCACCCGCGCGCCATGCTCGTCGGCGATCTTCTTGACCACCGCCAGCCCCAGCCCCGTGCCCTTGGTCTTGGTCGTGACATAGGGCTCGAAGGCGCGCTTGAGCACCTTGTCGGCGAAGCCCGGGCCGTTGTCCAGGATGCGCAGCCTCACCCCGCGCGCCGTGCCCTGCTCGCCCGACTGCACCTCCGTGAAGAGCTGCACCCGGCCGTCGGGCTTGTCGGCCACGGCGTCCAGCGCGTTTTGCAACAGGTTGTGCACCACTTGGCGCAGCTGCGTGGCGTCGCCCTGCACCCAGGGCAGGTCCGGCGCGCAGTTCACCACCAGCCGGCCCTGCTCGATGGCATGCCCGTACAGCGCCAGCACCTCGGCGATGAGCGCATTGAGGTCCAGCGCCGCCAGCTGCGCCGAGGGCAGCCGCGCGTAGTCGCGGAACTCGTTGACCAGCTCCTTCATCGCCTGCACCTGCGTGACGATGGTGCCCACCGAGCGCACCAACAGCGCCTGGTCGTTGCCTTCGAGCTTGGCTTCGAGCCGGTGCTGCAGCCGCTCGGCCGAGAGCTGGATCGGCGTGAGCGGGTTCTTGATCTCGTGCGCCAGGCGCCGCGCCACCTCGGCCCAGGCCGCCGAGCGCTGCGCCGACACCACCTCGGAGATGTCGTCGAACACCACCAGCCGCGCCTCCTGCGGCAGCGTGGCGCCGCGCACCAGCAGCGTCTGCACGTCGGGCTGCTCGGGGCGGTCGGCCGCCGGGTCGCCACGGCGCTCGAAGGCGTCCTGCCACTGGCCGCGCTCGCCGGCCTCGGGGCTCTCGGCCAGCAGCTCGAAGCGCTGCCAGATCGCCTGCGCGAACTCCTGCAGCCCCGGCACCTCCTCCAGGCGCTGGCCGCGACAGGCCGACAGCGGCGACTTGAGGATGCGCGTGGCGCCGGGGTTGACGGTGTCGATGCGGCGCTGCTCGTCGAACACGATCACGCCCGCGGTCATGTTGTCCAGGATGGTCTGCAGGTGCGCGCGCGCGCGCTGCAGCTGCGTGACGCTGGCATGCGCCTGCGCGCGGGCCTCGGCCAGCTGCTGCGTCATGTCGGCGAAGGAGCGCGTCAGGCCCCCGAGCTCGTCGCGCGAGGCGAACACCGGCTTGGCGCCCAGGTCGCCGGCCGCCACCTGGCGCACGCCCTCGGCCAGCAGCAGCAGCGGGCGCGCGAGCTGGTGGCCCAGCGCCACGGCCAGCAGCACCGCGCCGAACACGGCCAGGATCAGCGTGAGCGTAAGCGTGCCGATGTACATGCGCCGCAGGCCCTCGCGCGCCAGCGCGCGCTGCTGGTACTCGCGGTAGGCGGCCTGCACCGCCAGCGCCTGGCTGGTCAGGTTGCCGGGCAGCGGGCGCACGGCCATCAGGAAGCGGTCGTCGGCGGCCAGGGTGATGTCAATGCGCGGCACGGCCGCGATCGCGCGCACCAGCGCCGGCGGCGCGCCGGCCGTGCCCTCGTCGTCCAGGCCCTCGATCTGGCTGGCGACGCGCCCGCCGCGCGCCTGGCGCAGCAGCGCCGCCGAGGGCCGCGCCGGCGCGATGGCCGTGGCGCTGCCGCCCACGCTGAACAGCACCTGGCCCGAGGGGCTGACCAGCGCCACGGTCTGCGCCGAGAGCTGCTCGCGCGCGCGCTCCAGCGCCAGCGCCATGGGCAGCCCCGGCGTGTCGGCCAGGTGCTCGGCGGCGAACTGGGTCTTGGCCGCCAGGTCGGCCTGCTGCGCGTCCAGCGTGCTGCGCCCCAGCGCCAGGCCGGCATTGAGCGCGCCCTCGACACGGGCATCGAACCAGATCTCGATGCTGCGCGTGACGAACTGGTAGCTCACGGTGTAGACCAGCGCCCCCGGCACCACGCCCACCAGCGCGAAGATGCCCGCGAGCTTGAGCAGCAGCCGGCTGCCGAACTTGCCGCGGCGCACGCGCAGCGCCAGCCGCCCCGCGGCCGTCAGCAGCACCGCCGTCAGCAGCGCCAGCACCGCCAGGTTGGCGATGAAGAGCCAGGTCCAGTGGCGTTCGTAGAAAGCGTCCGGGTCGCCGGCGGCGCCGCCGGTGGACAGCGACAGCACGAAGCCCGCCACCAGCGCCACGCCCGTCAGCGCCACCAGCCCCACCAGCACGCTCGTGCGTCGGGCCTTGCTGCTCATCTCTGTCCCCTAATGCCTATTCCGGCCGCAGCGTGCGCTCGATGCCCAGCACCCAGTCGGCCTGGTTGCCGATGCCCAGCTGCATGGGCCGCGGCAGCTGCTCGGTGTCCAGCCGCCAGCGCCACTCGACGTAGTAGCGCGACTCGTCGCCCTCCAGCTGCCCGGGCTCGGCAATGCGCCAGCGCGCCGTGCGCGTCATCGACGCCATGGCCTCGGCCAGCGTGGCGTAGCTGGTGTGCAGGCCGCCCAGGCTCACGCGGTAGCTCTCCGTGAGCGGCTGGTACGACAGCCGCCATTGCCGCGTCTGGCGCGCCACGCGCTCGTCGCGCCAGTACCAGCGCGGCCGGTACACGCTGGCGTCGGTCTCGAAGTACAGCGGCACGCCGCGCTGCAGCGCGTCCTCCACCGCGCGCGGCAGCGCCACGCGCAGCGCGTAGTCCAGCAGCAGCGCGCCGTCCTGGCGCCGCACGGCCAGCTCCTGCAGCTCCAGCGCGCCCGCGCGCGGCGCGAGCGGCCACAGCAGGGCCAGCAGACAGACGAACAGCCCTCCCCAGCGTCCGAGCGCCGCACGGAACCTGCTGAACGGCGGGAAAGCGGCGGCGACACGGATCGAAGGCGGGATCAAGGCTTGTGCAGCAGCGCGTAATAGAAACCGTCCCCGGGCGGGACCTGGTCGGAAGGGGCATTGTCGGCCAGGGGCAGCAGATGCCCGGGCGACGCCGGGTCCAGCCGGGCGCCCTGCGCGCCCTGGCGTTGCAAAAACGCATCGACTTGGTGCGCGCCCTCGGCCTTGAACAGCGAGCAGGTGGCGTAGACCAGCCGCCCGCCCGGCTTGAGCAGCGGCCACAGCGCGTCCAGCAGCCCGGCCTGCACCTTCACCAGCTGCGCGACGTCGGCCGGGCGGCGCAGCCAGCGCGCGTCCGGATGGCGCCGCACCACGCCCGAGGCGCTGCACGGCGCGTCGAGCAGGATGGCGTCGAAGGGACGCCCGTCCCACCAGTCGGCCACGCGGCGGCCGTCGGCGGCCTTGAGCTCCGCCTGCAAGCCCAGACGGTCCAGCGTCTCGCGCACACGGCCCAGGCGCTGCGGGTCGGCATCCAGCGCCACGAGCTCCAGGTCGGCCAGCTCCAGCAGGTGCGCGGTCTTGCCGCCGGGGGCGGCGCAGGCGTCCAGCACGCGCGCGCCGGCGGGCAGTGGCGCCACGCCCGGCACCTCCAGGCCCAGCAGCAGCGGCGCGGCGCGCTGGGCCGAGAGGTCCTGCACCGACACGTCGCCGTCGGCGAAGCCGGGCAGTTGCGTCACCGGCGCCGGCTGCTCCAGCAGCACGGCGTGGGGGCCGATGGCGCGCGCGGCCAGGCCGGCGTCAGCCAGGCGCCGCACGTAGCCGGCGGCGTCGCCGCGGCGGGCGTTGACGCGCAGCGTCATGGGCGGGCGCTCGTTGGCGGCGCGCAGCAGCGCGCTCCACTGCTCGGGCCAGTCCTGGCGCACGCGCTCGATCCACCAGGCGGGATGGCTGTAGGCCGCCACCGGGTCGCGCTGCAGGTCCGCGACGAGCTGGTCGCGCTCGCGCAGGAAGCGGCGCAGCACGGCGTTGACGAAGCCGGCGGCGTTGGGGCTGCGCTTGCGCACCGCCTTGACCGCCTGGTCCACCAGCACGTGCGGCGCGTAGACCTCGGGCGGCCACAGCAGGGCCAGGGCGGTGGTGAGCAGCGCATCGACCTCGGCCGGCGGCGTCTTGGGCGCGAGGCGGGCGCGGGCGGCGTTGGCCGCGCCCAGGCGGCGCAGCGTGTCGAAGCTCAGGGCCTGGGTACCGGCGCGGGCCTCGGCCGGCACGCTGGCCAGTACCTCGGTGAGCGAGCGCCCGGCGCGCACGGCGGCCAGCGCGTCGGCGGTGTGGCCCAGCAGCCGCGCCAGCGGCAAGGAAGTGGGGGAAGACGACATGGGGCGCGCAGTCTAGACCCCGCGGGCGCGCCGCCCGGCGGCAGGGGCAGCGCATCCGTCACGGCCGCGGCGGGTTTCACAGTGGGTCACCGGCCTCCTGCAAGCCCTTACGTGGGCAACGACAATCCCCCGATTGCGATCCCCGCAGCGACCCTTCGAGTGATGAACACCAAACTGCCCGTCGAGGAGGCCCTGGTTGCCAGCGCCTCCGAGCGCATCCGCCAGCGCCTGGAGCGAGCCGGCCGCCGCTTCCACGCCAACGACAACATCTCCGCCTTCATTCGCGAGGGCGAGATCGACCAGATCAAGGCCGAGGTCGAGTCGCACCTGAAGCAGGTCCTGCGCGCGCTGGTGATCGACACCGACAGCGACCACAACACCAACGACACCGCGCAGCGCGTGGCCAAGATGTTCGTGGACGAGGTGTTCCGCGGCCGCTATGTGCCGGTGCCCAAGGTCACCGAGTTCCCCAATGCCGAGCGGCTGAACGAGCTGATGATCGTGGGCCCGATCAAGGTGCGCAGCGCCTGCTCGCACCACCTGTGCCCGATCCTGGGCCGGGTCTGGGTCGGCATCCTGCCCAACGAGCATTCCAACCTGATCGGCCTGTCGAAGTACGCGCGGCTGTGCGAATGGATCATGAGCCGCCCGCAGATCCAGGAAGAGGCCGTGACCATGCTGGCCAACGAGCTGCAGGAGCGCGTCAAGCCCGACGGCTTGGCGCTGGTGATGGAGGCGGACCACTTCTGCATGCACTGGCGCGGCGTGAAGGACGACGAGTCCGTCATGACCAACTCCGTGATGCGCGGGGCCTTCCTGAAGGACGCCAGCCTGCGCCGCGAATTCCTGTCCCTGCTCAGCCGCAAGAACAATTTCTGAGTCGGCCCGATCCTTGCCCGCCTGATCCTTTTTCCATTTGTCACGCGATTGGAGACAAGCCCATGCTGGTACGCCTGATGTATGTGAGCCGCGCCCGGGACGGCGTGGAGGCGGAGACGGTGCAGGCCATCGTGCGCCAGTCCAAGTCGCACAACCCGGCGGCGGGCATCACCGGGGTGCTGTGCTGCACGGAGGGGCTGTTCGTGCAGGTGCTCGAAGGCGGCCGGGCCGCGGTCAATGCGCTCTACAACAAGATCGTGGCCGACCCGCGCCACCACGACGTGCAGCTGCTGGCCTACGAGGAGACCACCGAGCGGCATTTCACCGGCTGGTCCATGGGGCAGGTGAACCTGGCGCGATTGAACCCGTCGCTGCTGCTGAAGTATTCCGAGACGGCGTCGCTCGATCCCTATGCGATGAGCGGCAAGGTGGTGCTGGCCTTGTTCGAGGAGCTGGCCTGCACGGCGGCGGTGGTGGGGCCGTGACGCCGCACATCCGCGGCCCCGCCCCTCACTGATCCGACCCCCTCAGCTTCAGCCGCGTGTCCGGCACCTGGATTCGCGGCCCTTGCCGCGACACGATCCAGCCGTGCAGCCGGACCGTCAGCTCCTCGACCAGCGCGTCGTCGGCCACGTCCACCAGCAGCATGCGCTCGCTGCGGTGCTGCACCACCGCCGCCGGCAGCGACGCGACCACGCCGGCAGCCTCGTCCGGAGAGGCGGCGTCGGCGGCGCAGCGCCGCAGGATCAACGTGACCATGGCGGCCTGTATAGCACCGGGCACCGGGCTTCAGCGCGGCAGTCCGGCGCCCTCCAGGGTCGGATCGAAGCCCAGCGGCCGCGCCGCCTGGGTCAGCAGGCCCAGGAGGGCGATGGAGCGCTCCCGGCCGCGCGGCAGGCCCAGCAGGTCCGGACGCGCCGACAGCAGCGCCGCGGCCATGCCCGTCACCGCCGGGCAGGCCATGGAGGTGCCGCTCATCACGCCATAGAGGCCGCCGGGCAGCGTGGAGACGATGCCCCCGCCCGGGCCGGCCAGGTCGATGGCCGGGCCGACGTTGGAGAAGCCGGAGATGTAGATGCGCGGATCGATGGGCGCGAAAGGCTCGACCTCGTCCAGCACCTCGCTGGAGCCGGGCGGGTAGGTGCCCTTCTTCGCCGCGCTGCTCACCGCCACCGCGAGGGCCCAGGCGGCCGGGTAGGACACCGGGCCGCGCCCGTCGTTGCCGGCCGCGGCGATGCAGAGCGTGCCGCGGTCGAAGGCGTCCTTGAGGGCGGCCTCCACCGCCTCGTCGGCGTAGGCCGAGCCCAGGCTGAGGTTGAGCAGGTCGCAGCCGTCGGCCACGCCCTGGTCGATGGCGCGGACGATGTCGTAGTTGGTGGCGCCCTGGCCCGAGTTCGGGAACACGCGGTAGCCGTAGAGCCGCACGCCGGGCGCGACGCCGCGCTTGCCCGGCGCCGGCCGGCCCGGCTGCAGCGAGCCGGTGCTGGCGATGATCCCGGCGACATGGGTGCCATGCTCGCCCTGCCGCTGCGCCGGGCCCGGGCCGCCCGCGTCGCCCTCCTCGGCCACGAAGGCGCCGCCGCCGGCCAGCTCCAGGTCCGGGTGGTTGAAGTCCACGCCCGAGTCGATGACGCCCACCGTCACGCCCCGGCCGGCGTCGGGCGGCAGCTGGCCGTAGAGCTCGGCGGCGAAGTCCGGCACCGACAGGTCCACCGGCTCCATCTCCAGCGCCGCGCCGTCCTCCAGCACCACGTCCCGGCGCCCGATGCCCCAGTAGCCCGGCGGCCCGTAGGCCACCAGCACGTCCAGCCGCACCGGCGCGGCGCCCAGCCGCAGGGCGACCTGGCCCTGCGCGTCGGAAAGTCCGCCGGCGCCGATGCGGCGCGCGAAGTCGGTGAAGGCCAGTACGGTGGCGCGGCGCACGGGCTGGCGGGTGCGGGCGTCCAGGCAGCGCACGGCCAGCGTGGTGGCCGCCGCCACCGTCGCGGCGGGATAGAGCTCGGACTCGATCTCCAGCAGCGGGCGGCGCGCCTGCTCGTAGCGCACCAGCGGCACGGCCCGCACGCCGGGGTCGGACACCCGCAGCGCCGCCCTCTCGGCCGGCCCCATCTCCACCAGCTTCGGCCCTGTCGGGCAGATGGAGTGCAGCACTCTCATATGGGGATGCGGCGGCACCAGCCCATGCGCCAGCACGTTCAGCCGCGCGCTGGCCGCCTGCTCGAACAGCGCCTGGTTCGCACCCACCCGGGCCAGATCGTCGGAGTGCAGACCCCGTACCGGCAGCAGCACGTACCGCGCCGCCGGCTCCACCGTGTTCGTCGCCATGGACCGCCTTCAGAAAGATGCGATGCCTCATGCGGGGCAACAGGCGGGCCTTGGGCGGCCAAGCGAGGAGCCCTTCCGCGCCGCTCAAGGATGCGGTGCAAGCCGGACCCGGGCATCGCGGTATTTCAGGAGCCGGTCGGCTTGATACCAGCGCCAGACAAAATACCAGCATTCCTTGCGCCGGGTTTGTATTTGGCGCCGTTTCCGGCGCCATTGGCTCCATTCGATCTGTTACGGGTTCAAGCCCGCCGTGGACCCGGGAACGTGAACCATCACAACATGAAAATTATTCCCACCCCTGCAGCCATGGCGTGCTGCTGCCTTTTCAAAAGCCGACGCTCTGCATCAAGCCAGCCGCGACCAGTTTTGCACCCGCAACGGTCAGGTGATTGTCATCAAAGTAATAGGCCACGCCACCATTCGCGGCCATGCACTTCGCCTCGTCGCAAAATATTTGCGCCGGATCAATGATGGTCACTTCACGAGGAATCTCATGAAGCCGCGCTCTCAAGTATTCACTCCGGCTTTTCCACCAGGAAGCGTCCGCCCCATAGATTCGACCTCGCGCATCACCAGCCTCCAACACCAGTTCATCGATGCTCTTTGGAATTTCCGGCGCCTGCAACACCAGGAAAACCTTCTTCCCGCTGCCGACGAAGTGGCGCAAAACATTCACATAGGAATTCCAGACTTTTTCTCTCTCGCTTTGCCCAACGTCATCGACAAGCCTTGGATATTTGCCTGTATGACCACCAAACAGCCAGTTGTTGATCCGGTAGGAAACAACGACATTGCGAATGTCCTTATTTTCCGCAATGTATTTAGCTGCTTGATCCGTCCATTCCGAGCAATATTTGAACTGTCCCCCAACCGTTCTGCCAAAAGTCGGCACACAGTTGCTGAAAGAAAAATGCTTCAAACTGAGACCATATGCCGCCAGCTCATCCGCCATTGCATAGGCAAGCTCAACCGCATGACTGTCCCCAAATGCAGCCCAGCTCAGCTTGCCCGCATGATATTCGCAAGCATCCTTGGCCTTGATAAAGCTTTCACCAGCAGTGTGGCAATCAGCACGACGCGGGCTTGGCGTTATGGATTTCAAAACGACAAGCTGGTCCCTGGTCGCCTTCATCTCCATGAAGCCGTTCTTCACATGTCCAGCCAATCCCAACGCAATAAGAGCCACACTGCCCGCCGTGCCATATGAAAAAATCTGCTTGCGGTCAAAACGCCATCCATTTCTGAATGGCGACTCCACATACCTCCAGCTCAGATATGCGAGCAGCACGGCAAAGACAGACAAGAAGCCAAATACCACCTTATCCGATTCACCGTAACCCGCATGCCGGGCAAACGCAAACAAAGGTTGATGCCACAAGTAGAGGCTGTAGCTTATCAAGCCTATACCAACAAACCACTTGTTCGCAATGAATTTACCGGCAATAGTTTCCTGAGTGGCGCACACTATTATCAATGCCGCACCCACGGTCGGAACCAGGGAATAGAGACTCGGAAACGGCGTCTCCTTGTCGAAGAAAAATATCGCATACACAATCAGCGCCAAGCCTATCCAGGCGCCAACCTCTTTCTTCGCCACAGAGAAATTCAATCGACGCTTATCCAGGGAAGCCATGGCCACGAATGCGCCAATCAAGAGCTCCCAGCTGCGCGTCGGCAGCAAGTAAAAATTCGCCGCTGGCGCATGCACCGCTCCCCACTGCGCAGCCGCCAAGCTGGCCGCAAATACTGCAGCAAAGAAGGCCAACATCCAGCGCAGTCCCAGTCGCCAAGCAAGCATCAATGCCATGGGGAACAATACGTAATACTGCTCCTCCACGGCCAGGCTCCAGGTATGCAGGAGCGGCTTCAGCTCGGCAGCCCCCTCAAAGTAGCCACTTTCCTTCCAGAAGAGAAAGTTGGAGCCGAACAAAGACACCGCCACCAAGCTCTCGGAAAAGTCTTTCAAGTCTCTTGGCGACAAAAGTACCCATGCAAACGGCAGGCACGCCAAAATGACCAGGAACAAGGCCGGCAGTATTCTTCGCGCCCGCCTCTCGTAAAATTTAATGATATTGAAATTGCCCGCCAGCACCTCGGACAATATGATCCCAGTGATGAGATACCCGCTAATGACAAAGAAAACATCCACACCGACGAATCCGCCACTGAACAGATCGAAGCCAGCATGAAAAAGCACAACAGGAACAACGGCAATTGTCCGCAGCCCGTCTATCTCTGCGCGATATTTTTTTTTCCATCACGATATTGTCAGAAGTGGTCTGCACCAATCAAAATTCCGATGTTGCGGCACTCGCAAACACCCATATTCAACAGAACGCGATTGCCGGCATATTTATGCAGGCCATCAGGAATATTGATGAAACCCTAATTATAACTCAGCTTCGAAGCCATAAAACAGTCCTTCTCGTGAGAAATCAGCAACATATACCTTGCGTCACGAGGCCATGAACTGTGCGAAAAATGGGTACACGACTCGCCGCCCCAGCCAAGCCTCACGCTGCGGCGGCCTTACCCGCCAGGGCGTCCTGCCGCATCGCCTTGAGCCAACCCACCGCGTAATGACCCTCCTCCTCACTCGCCCCCACCGACACCCCGCTCCCCCCCGGCACCACCGTGAAGGTGCGCTGTGCGGCGTCCCAGCCGTGCACGCTGGCGACGTGCATGGCCTGCATGCCGTCCACCCAGCTGTAGCAGGTATTCGTCAACACCGGCGCGGGGTTCAGGTCCCAACCGGACAGGGACGCCACGACGGCCGCCGCCGCGACCTTGGCGTGGGCGTTGGCCATGTGGGCGCTCTTGGGCATCAGCGGGGCGGACAGCACGGCGTCGCCCAGCAGGTGCACGCCGGCCTCCTTCGGCAGCGCCTTGGCCGAGAAATCCAGGAAGTCCACCTCGCACCAGCGGCCGTTGGCCTTCGCCAGCCCGCTGTGCGCGGCGATGTCGCCGGCGCGCATGTCGGGCAGGACGTTCAGCACGTCGCCGCGCTCGCGCTCGCCCAGCTCGAATTCCACCTCGCGCCCGTCCGCCGACACCGCCACCGCCCGGTGCGAGGGCCGGTACTCGACGATGCCGGCATAGCGCTCGGCCCACACCCGCTTGAACAGCGCCGCCTTGCTCACCGGCTCGGGGTTGGCGTCGAACACCAGCACCTTGGATTTCGGCTTCTCGCGCTTGAAGTAGTCGGCCACCAGGCAGGCGCGCTCGTAGGGGCCGGGCGGGCAGCGGAACGGGGCTTCGGGAATGGTCAGCACGAACACGCCGCCGTCGGGCATCGCCTGCAGCTGCGCGCGCAGCGCCTGCGTCTCCGGCCCGGCCTTCCAGGCCTGCAGCACCCGGCCGGCCGCATGCGCGGCGGGCAGGCCGTCGATGCGCTCGCGCATCAGCTCGACGCCGGGGGAGAGGATCAATTTGTCCCAGCGCAGCGAATCGCCCGAGGCCAGGCGCGCCTCGCGCTTGTCGAAGTCCAGCGAAGTGACACGGTCGCGCACGCGCCGCACGCCCAGGCGCTCCAGGCCCTCGTAGCCGAAAGTCAAGTCGGCGAGCGTGCGGTGCCCGGCCAGCACCAGGTTGCTGTGCGGGCAGCTCACCAGCGCGGGCTCCGGCTCCACCAGCGTCACCTGCAGCCGGTTGCCGGAGAACAGGCGCAGGTAGCGCGCGGCGGTAGCGCCGCCCCAGCCGCCGCCGACCACCAGCACGTGGGCACTGCCCGGGGTCGAAGTGGTCGAGGCGCAGCCGGTGAGATTGAGCAGTCCGGCCGCGCCGGCCGCCTGCAGCCAGCGGCGGCGGGATGGATCAATGCACCTGAGCGCCTGCCCTTCGACAGGCCCAGGGCGAACGAGGGATGAGGTGGCCGGCGACTGCCTGGAATCCGTGCTCACGGCCGCTGGGCCACGAAGAAGGCGGCGAGCTGTTCGATCTGCGCGGCGTCGTAGCCGCGGGCGATCTGGTGCATCACGGTGGCCTCGCGCGCGCCGCTCTTGAAGGCCTGCATCTGCTCGATGAGCCAGGGCGCGGGGCGGCCGGCCAGGCGGGGGATGGCGGAGCCGGCCGGGGCATGGCCGTCGGTGCCGTGGCAGGCGGCGCAGGTGGCAGCCAGGGCGTGCTGGCGGAGTTCGGCGGGGGTGGTGGGGGGCTGGGCTTGGGCGCCGAAGCTGACGGCGAGCACTCCGGCCAGCATCAACCGATGTCTGCAGCCCTCACCCCTGCCCCTCTCCCGCGGAGCGGGCGCGGGGAAGTGAGGCGCTTGAGCCTTCCGGGTGTCGCTTGGGAAATGAAAAGCCATGGCGGCGGGGGCCCGAGGGTGGGACGCCGCCACGCTCACAGCGTCGTGGCGGTGCGCAGGCCGAACAGCGGCTTCAGCAGCCGCGTCGGGTACTGGAGCAGGGCCCGGTTGTAGGCCTGCACGGCGTCGTTGAAGACATGGCGCGCCACGCCCTGGCGCGTGTCGATGTCCTGCAGCGTCAGCAGCCAGCCGGCGATGTCCTCGCGATGGCGCAGCTCCGGGTGCTGGTCCAGCAGCGCGCGCAGGCGCGAGAGCGCCGAGGCCAGGCGGCTGTCGGCATGCAGCAGGTCGGCCAGGGTCTTGCTGGCCAGCGGGCGCAGCAGCTCCACCGTGCGCTGCAGCTGCGCCTGCGCCTCCAGCGCGGCGTCCAGCGTCGGCGCCTCGGCCGCCAGCGGCTCGCGCAGCGCCTCCACCAGCGGCGGCAGCGCCTCGCGGCGGCGGCGCGTCTGCTCCTCGATCTGGCCCCAGGCCACGACGATGGCGGCGCGCAGCCGCATCAGCCGGTTGTGCGCGCCCAGCATCCACAACACCAGCACCGCCACCGCCACGCCCAGCCAGGCGCGTGACGAGACAGCCGCCACCAGCGCCGCAATCGCCGCCCAGCTCGGCACCCAGTCCCAGCTCACGCCGGCAGCTCCGCGCCGGCGCCTCCCGCGCGCCAGCCCTCATAGCCCTGTTGGCGCAGCGCGCAGGCCGGGCAATGGCCGCAGCCATGGCCCCAGGGGTGCAGCGGCCCGCGCTCGCCCAGGTAGCAGGTGTGGGTGTGCTCGACGATCAGCGCATTGAGCGCGTCGCCGCCCAGGCGCTGCGTCAGGGACCAGGTCTGGGCCTTGGTCAGGAACATCAGCGGCGTCTCCACCGTCATGGGCGCGTCCAGCCCCAGTGACAGCGCCACCTGCAGCGCCTTGAGCGTGTTGTCGCGGCAGTCGGGGTAGCCGGAGTAGTCGGTCTCGCACATGCCGCCCACCAGCACGCTGGCGCCGCGCCGGTAGGCCAGCGCGCCGGCGAAGTTCAGGAACAGCAGGTTGCGGCCGGGCACGAAGGTGTTGGGCAGCCCGTTGGCCTGCATTTCAACGGCACGCTCGCTGGTGAGCGCCGTGTCCGAGATCTGGCCCAGCAGGCGCAGATCCAGAACATGGTCCTCGCCGAGCCGGGCACTCCAGTCCGGGAAGGCGGCACGCAGCTCATCGATCACCCGCAGCCGGCACTCCAGCTCGATGCAGTGGCGCTGCCCGTAGTCGAAGCCGAGGGTTTCGACCGCGCTGTAGCGCGACAGCGCCCAGGCCAGGCAGGCGGTGGAGTCCTGCCCGCCGGAAAACAGCACCAGGGCCTTGCGCGGGTCGGTCGCCATGGCGATCAGCCGCGGATCTCGCCCTGTCCCAGCACGACCCACTTCAGCGAGGTCAGCCCCTCCAGCCCCACCGGGCCGCGCGCATGGAACTTGTCGGTGCTGATGCCGATTTCCGCGCCCAGGCCATATTCGAAGCCGTCGGCAAAGCGGGTGCTGGCGTTGACCATCACGCTCGACGAGTCCACCTCGCGCAGGAAGCGCATGGCGTTGGGGTGGTTCGTGGTCAGGATCGCGTCGGTGTGGTGCGAGCCGTAGCGGTTGATATGGGCGATGGCCTCGTCCAGCGTCTGCACCACCTTCACGCTGATCACCGGCGCCAGGTACTCGGTGGACCAGTCTTCTTCCGTCGCGTCCACGACCTGGGCGCCGGGCACGTCGGAGAGGATGGCCTTGGAGGCCGGGCAGCAGCGCATCTCCACGCCCTTGGCCGCGAAAACGGCGCCGATGCGCGGCAGGAAGGCCCGGGCCTGCGCCGCATGCACCAGCAGCGATTCGGTGGCGTTGCAGGGGCTGTACTTCTGGGTCTTGGCGTTGTCGGTAACGACCAGCGCCTGCTCCAGGTCCACCTCGGCGTCCACGTAGGTGTGGCAGTTGCCGTCCAGGTGCTTGATGACGGGCACGCGCGCCTCGCTGGCGATGCGCTCGATCAGGCCCTTGCCGCCGCGCGGAATGATCACGTCCACGTACTCGGGCATCGCGATCAGCTTGCCTACGGCGGCGCGGTCGGTGGTCTCGATCAGCTGCACGGCTTCGGCGGGCAGGCCGGCTTCCGTGAGGGCGCGTTGCACCAGCTTCCACAAGGCGATGTTGGAGGCGATGGCCTCGGAGCCGCCGCGCAGGATGCAGGCGTTGCCGCTCTTGATGGCGAGTGAGGCGGCCTCGATGGTCACGTTCGGGCGGCTCTCGTAGATCATCCCGAACACGCCCAGCGGCACGCGCATGCGGCCCACGCTGATGCCGGTCGGACGCCGCTTCACGTCCGTGATCTCGCCGATGGGGTCGGGCATGGCGGCGATCTGCTCGCAGCCTTCGGCCACCGTCTCCAGCACCTTCGGCGTGAGGCGCAGGCGGTCCACCATCGGCGCGGCCAGGCCATTGGCCTGGGCCCGCTCGATGTCCTGGGCGTTGTCGGCCTGCAGCGCTTCGGTCTGCTCGCGCAGCAGCCGGGCCAGGGCGCGCAGGGCTTTGTCCTTGGCGGCCGTCGGCGCGGCGGCCATCGCGGTGGCGGCGGCGCGCGCGGCGCGGCCGAGACGGGTCATCAGGACATCAAGATCGGTGGGCGCAGTCATGCGCGGGATTGTCGCGCAAGGTTTTGTGCTTCCGTTCAGCCCGGGATTCGCGCCAGCACCAGCACCCACAGCGGCGCCGTCAGCGCAAAGGCCAGCGTGCACAGCAGCGTCGCGGCGGCGGTTTCGGTTTCCAGCGTGCGGTAGCGCTGGGCGAAGATCAGCGCGTTGCTGCCCGGCGGCAGTGCCGCGGCCATCACCGCCACCGACAGCGCCAGCGGCTCCAGCCCGAACACCCACTTCCCCGCCGCCAGCACCAGCACCGGCAGCAGGAACAGTTTCAGCAGCGCGATCGAGAACACGCCGCGCAGCGTGCCGTGCAGGCTCTGCCGGCCCAGCGACAGCCCGATCAGCAGCAGGCACAGCGGCGCCACGGCGCTGGCCAGCAGTCGCAGCCATTCGTCCAGCGCCGCCGGCAGCGGCAGGCCGAGCAGGTTCCAGCCCAGTCCGGCCAGCACCGGCAGCACCACGGGGTGGATCAGCGTGGCGCGCACGGTCGCGCGCACGGCGGCGGCCATCGAGCCGCCGCGGCCGTCGGCGTGGCGCAGCCGCGCGCGCGCCAGGTCGGCCTCGGCCAGCACGGTGAGCAGCGTCAGCAGCGTGAGCGCATGCAGGCTGACGATGGGGACGTGGATCGCCAGCCCGGCCTCGCCGTACAGCGCCGCCGCCACCGGCACCCCCACTTGCACGGAGTTGCCGAAGCCGGCGGTGACGGCGCGCGTCGCGGGCACGGCCGCCTGGGTGCTTGACAGCGCCATGCCAGCCGCGCCGTGCAGCCGCCAGCGCTGCACCAGGTACACGGCCAGCACCATCGCCAGCAGCGGCCCGTAGTAGGCGGCCAGCGTGCGCCAGGGCATGTGCGCGAAGTCCAGCCGCGCCATGGCGCGGAACAGCAGCGCGGGAATGAACAAATACTGCGCCGCGGCCGAGAGCACGCGCGCCGGATCGGCGCCGCCCGCGCCGCCCTTCCTGCCGTCCGTGAGCCAGCCCCAGCGGGCCGCGGCCCAGCCGAGCAGCACGGTGGCGAAGAGGGCGGGCAGCTTGTCGAGGACGGTGTCGGGCATGGGGGCGCGAGTATCGCGGCATGGGCTTGGCCCCGATCCGGGTGGGGGCCCCGCCCCGCAGCCGCCGGGATCAATCCCTCAGAAGTGGGACTTAGATTCGTGTTTCCCCCTACCCCCACCTTTGCTGGAGCCTCCCGCATGACTTCTTCCCAGCCCCTGGAGCCCGTTTCCGCCGCCGGCCTGGACGCCCTCGCCAAGCTCGTGCGCGACGCCGGCGCGCTGATCATGGACATCTACGCCACCGATTTCGCCGTGCGCGGCAAGGAGGACGCCTCGCCCGTCACCGAGGCCGACGAGAAGGCCGAGGCGCTGCTGCTCAAGGGTTTATCAAGGCTCTTCCCGGGCATCCCGGTGGTGGCGGAGGAAGCGGTGGCCGCGGGCGGCGTGCCGGAGGCGGCGGAGGACCAGTTCTGGCTGGTCGATCCGCTGGACGGCACCAAGGAGTTCATCAGCCGCAACGGCGAGTTCACGGTCAACGTGGCCCTGGTGCGCAAGGGCCGGCCGGTGGCGGGCGTGGTGTACGCGCCGGCGCTGGAGCGGCTCTTCGCCGGCGCGCAGGGCCTGGGCGCCTGGATGGAGCAGAGCGGCCGGCGCCAGGCCATCCAGGTGCGCCCGGTGCCCGAGGGCGGGCTGACGGTGGTGGGCAGCCGCTCGCACGGCGACGCCGACGCGATGAACGCCTTCCTGGGCGGGCGCAAGGTGGCGGAGTTCCGCAGCGCGGGCTCCTCCTTGAAGCTGTGCCTGGTGGCCGCGGGCGAGGCGGACCTCTATCCGCGCCTGGGCCGCACCATGGAATGGGACATCGCCGCCGGCCACGCCGTGCTTGCCGCCGCGGGCGGGCGCGTCAGCCTCCTCGACGGCCGGCCCATGAGCTACGGCAAGCCGGGGTTCGAGAACCCGCATTTCGTGGCGGAGGGGAAGGCCTGAGGGCTCACCGAGGCCCCGCCTCAAAAGAACAGCGGCCGGCGGGCTTTGCACCCGCCGGCCGCTGCGCTTTCAGCCGCGCTGCCGTCTCAACCGGCCGCCACCTTCCGCGCTGCCTTCTTCGCCGCCGGCGTCTTGGCCGCGCGCGGCTCGAACTCGAAGCCGACCTTGCCTTCCTTCTTGTCGTAGGTGAGGAAGGCCTTGAACTTGCGCCGCGTCTTGTTGGAGACGAAGTTCTCCAGCAGGTCGGTCTTGCCGGTGGCCAGCAGCTTGCTCATCTGCTCGCGCGCGATGGGCTGCTGCAGGATCACCTTGCCGCTCTTGAAGTCGCAGCTCACGTGCGCGCCCACGGCGTGCTCGCACACGTAGCTGGTGCCGTGCTCGTAGACATGGCCCTTGCACTTGGGGCAGGCGCCCAGGCTCTCCTGGTCGCTGAAGTCCACCTCCTCGCCGCCCTCGGCCTCCTTCTTGGCGTCCTCGCCGAAGTCGAACTCCATCTTCCAGTTGTTCGCCTCCTCGTCGCGCACCAGCCGCAGCTCGGCGGTGAAGGGCCAGCCGGCCTTGGAGCGGAAACCCTCCAGCGGCCCGATCCGGTGCTCGCGCAACAGCTGCTCGACCTCGGGCAGCTCGAAGCTGCGCCCCGCCGGGATCTTGCTGATGCTGAAGCCGCAGCCCGCGCCCTCGCCGTTGCCGCCGCCGCTGCGGCCCACGCAGCTGAAGCGGCGGTAGTTTTCCTTGATCACGCCGCCGCAGTTCGGGCAGGGCACGGAGAGCGTCACGTAGTCGCCGGGGATGGTGTCGCGGTCGTACTCCTTGGCCTTGCGCACGATGCGCTCGGCCATGGCCGCGATGGCGGCCATGAACTCCTCGCGCTTGAGCTTGCCGTGCTCCATCTGCGCCAGCTGGTACTCCCAGTTGCCGGTGAGCTCGGGCTTGGTCAGGTCTTCCACCGCCAGGCCGCGCAGCAGCGTCATGAGCTGGAAGGCCTTGGCGGTGGGGATCAGCTCGCGGCCCTCGCGCAGCAGGTACTTCTCGGTGAGGAGGCCTTCGATGATCGCGGCGCGCGTGGCCGGGGTGCCCAGGCCCTTCTCGGCCATCGCGGAGCGCAGCTCGTCGTCATCGACCAGCTTGCCCGCGCCTTCCATGGCGGACAGCAGCGTGGCTTCGTTGTAGCGCGCCGGCGGCTTGGTCTTGAGCGGCAGCACGTCCACGGCCTCGGTGCGCACCATCTCGCCCTTCTCCACCGGCACCAGCGAGGCGTCGGACTGCTGTTCCTCGCGCCCGTACACCGCCAGCCAGCCCGGCTTGACCAGCACCTTGCCGTTGGTCTGGAACTGGTGCTCCTTGCCGGCGGCCTGCACGGTGCTGATGCGCGTCGTGACCATGAACTCCGCCGCCGGATAGAACACGGCGATGAAGCGCTTCACCACGAGGTCGTACAGCTTGGCCTCGACCTCGGTGAGGCTCTTGGGTGCCTGCAGCGTCGGGATGATGGCGAAGTGGTCCGAGACCTTGGCGTTGTCGAAGACGCGCTTGGTCGGCTTCACGTAGCCCTCGGCCAAGCCCTTGCGGGCATGGGCGCTGAGCTCGCGCAGCGGGCCGGGCAGGTCCTCGTTGGCGATCATGTCGAACGTGTCGCGCGCGACGTTGACGTAGTCCTCGGGCAGGAAGCGCGAGTCCGTCCGCGGGTAGGTCAACACCTTGTGCTTCTCGTACAGCGCCTGCGCGATGGACAGCGTGGTCTTGGCCGAGAAGCCGAAGCGCGAGTTGGCCTCGCGCTGCAGCGTGGTCAGGTCGTACAGGCCCGGGCTGCTCTGGCTGCTGGGCTTGGCCTCCTCGGAGACGCTGGCCGGTTGAGCGCGCACCGCTTCGGCGATCGCCTGGGCCGTGGCCGCGTCCCAGAGCCGGTCGGCGCGGGCCTCGGCGTCATTGGGGTCCTTCTTGAACTTGGGGTCGAACCACTTGCCCTCGTACTGCCCGGCCTGGGCGTCGAAGGTGGCCTTCACCTCCCAGTAGGGCCGCGCCACGTGCTTGCGGATCTTCTCCTCGCGCTCGACCACGATGGACAGCGTGGGCGTCTGCACCCGGCCCACCGTGGTGAGGAAGAAGCCGCCGTCGCGCGAGTTGAAGGCCGTCATGGCGCGCGTGCCGTTGATGCCCACCAGCCAGTCGGCCTCGCTGCGGCTGCGCGCGGCGTCAGAGAGGCCGCGCATCTGCTCTTCGCCGCGCAGCCGCTCGAAGCCGTCGCGGATGGCCTGTGGCGTCATGCTCTGCAGCCACAGGCGGCGGACGGGCTTGTCGATGGGCTTCTTGTCGCCCGCGGCGTACTGCACGATCAGCCGGAAGATCAGCTCGCCCTCGCGCCCGGCGTCGCAGGCGTTGATCAGCTCGGTGACGTCCTTGCGCTTGATCAGCTTGACCACGGCGTTGAGCCGGGACTTGGCCTTGTCGATGGGGGCGAGCTCGAAGTGCGGCGGGATCACGGGCAGGTGGTTGAAGCTCCACTTGCCGCGCTTGACCTCGTAGGCCTCGGGCGCCTTGATCTCCACCAGGTGGCCCACGGCGGAGGTGACGACGTAACGGTCGTTTTCGAAGTGCTCGGCGTGCTTCTCGAACTTGCCCGCCACGGGGGTGAGCGCACGCACGATGTCCTGCGCGACGCTGGGCTTCTCGGCAATGATCAGGGACTTGCTCATGGTGTCTCTAGAAAAGGCCGCAGGCCGCCTGGGCGGCCTGCGTGCCTACAATCCGGTCCTCTCGCGCGCGCATGTGCATGCGTGCGCCCATGGAATCAATGTACCGAATGAAGCCCACCGTGCAAGCCGAGCCCCAAGCCGCCCCTGGCCGCCGCATCCAGGTGCGCCGCTCCGGCGTCCACGGCAAGGGCGTCTTTGCGCTGCAGCCCATCGCCCAGGGCGAGACCATCCTCGAATACAAGGGCGAGCTCATCACCTGGGAAGAGGCGCTGCGCCGCCACCCGCACGACCCGTCCAATCCCGACCACACCTTCTACTTCCACATCGACGACGAGCGCGTCATCGATGGCGGCCACGGCGGCAACGCCTCGCGCTGGATCAACCACGCCTGCGTGCCCAACTGCGAGGCCGAGGAGGACGAGGGCCGGGTCTTCATCAAGGCGCTGCGCGCCCTCAAGCCCGGCGAGGAGCTGTTCTTCGACTACGGGCTCATCATCGACGAGCGCTACACCGCCGCGCTCAAGAAGCGCTTCGCCTGCCACTGCGGCCACCGCCAATGCCGCGGCACCATGCTCGCGCCCAAGACGAAGAAAAAGGGCTGAGCGCACGTACACGCCGCAGGGCCGCCGCACGTTAATCCGCCATGAACGAATCCCGCCTCCCCTGGCAAGCCGAAGCCCTGTGGCGCCAGTTGCAGCCGCTGCTGCCGGGTCTGTCCATCGAGGTGGTGGCGCACGCCGACTCCACCAACACCCGGCTGCTCGAACGCGCGCGGCTGTCCGGCGGACGCCATGAGCGCGCGCTCATCCGCGCCCCCGAAGCCCCGCCCGCGCCCAACGAGCCGCCCACCCCGCTGGGCCGCCGCGCCGACGACACCCAGCCCTGCCTGCTGGTGGCCGAGCACCAGACCCGCGGCCGCGGCCGCCTGGGCCGCACCTGGCAGTCCACCCCGGGCGCCTCGCTGACCTTCTCGCTGTCGCTGCCCTTCGAGCCCGTGGACTGGTCGGGCCTGTCGCTGAGCGTGGGCGTGGCGCTGGCCGACGCGCTGGACCCGCTGCAGCCGGGCCAGGCGCCGCGCATCGGGCTGAAGTGGCCCAACGACCTGTGGCTCATCGACGCGCCCGTGGTGGGCCGCAAGCTCGGCGGCGTGCTGATCGAGACGGTGGCCGTGGGCCGGCGCCGCATGGCCGTGGTCGGCGTGGGCCTGAACCTGCATCCGCAGCCCGTGCGCGACGCCGCCAGCGGCGTCGCCAGCCTCAGCGAGCTCGACCCGGCCGTGACAGCCCCGGCCACGCTGCACCGCGTGGCGCTGTCGCTGGCCCAGGTGCTGCGCCAGCATGAGCGCGAGGGCTTCAGGCCCTTCGTCGAGCGCTACGCGCGGCGCGACCTGCTGCAGGGCCGCCCCGTGACCACCACCGCCCCCGCCCTGGAAGGCATCGCCCGCGGCGTGGCCGAGGACGGCGCGCTGCTGGTGGAGACGCCCCAGGGACTGCAGCGGCTTTCCAGCGGCGAGGTCAGCGTGCGGCTGGCCGGCATGCCGGTGGACGGCGCGTCCTGATGCGCCGCCCGCTCGCAGCGCTGCTGCTGCTGATCAACCTCGCGCTGCTGACCTGGGTGCTGTTCGGCGACTTCCAGGGCCGCAGCGAGCGCGAGCCCGCGCGGCTGCAGCAGCAGCTCAATCCCGAAGGCGTGCGCGTGGTGCTCCCGGAGTCCGGAACGGGCGATGCCGGGCTGGCCAGCCTGCCGCGCAACGCACCGCCCGCCGCCGCGGCCTCGGACGCCGCGCTCACCGCCTCGGCGGCGGCGCTGGCCATGGCGGCGTCGGCGGTGCCGGCCGGCCTGGGCGCCTCCACCGCCGCCGGCGGGCTGGGCCCGGTGGCGGGCGCCGTGACGGCCCTCAATGCCGTGTGCCTGGAAGCCGGCCCCTTCGACATGGACGACCTGCCCGCGGCCGAGGCCGTCCTCACGGGACTGCCCGCGGGCAGCTGGCGGCGCGTGAAGCTGGAGCCGGAGCCGGCCTACCTGGTGTATGCCGGCCCCTTCGCGAACCAGAAGGCCGCGCTGCGCCGGCTGGACGACCTGCAGCGCCACGGCGTGGACGCGGAGCTGGCCAGGGAGCTGCCGGCGCTGGAGCCCGGGCTGGTATTCAGCCGCCACACGGAAATGGCGCAGGCCCTGGCCGCGCTGGAGAAGCTGCAGCACGACACGCGCAACACGCGCCAGGCGCGCGTGGTGTCCACCAGCGAGGCCGCCGCCGTGCTGCTGCGCGTGGAGCGCCCCACCGACGAGGTGCGTGGCCAGATCGCCGCCCTGGAGCCCACGCCGGCCCTGCGCGGCGGGTTCAGGGGTTGCCGCAAGACGGCGAGCTGAAGGCGGCCCTCCGGGGCTGTCGTAACGGGCCACGGCGCCTACACGCCCTCAGCCCGCATTGGTCAGACTGGCTGAACAACGGCCTCACTGAATGGGGCCACTATCCAATTCCACTGGGCAATCCTGAGCTCAGCGCCTGCGCGCGAGCTGGAGCCCGCGCCGGCGCCACAGCAGCGCCCCCGACGCGGCCAGCAGGCCCAGCAGCCAGGCCGGCTGCAGCGCGCCGCCGCAGACGCCGTCGCGGCCGCAGGGGCCTGCGGGCGTGGGCGTGGGCGTGTTGACCGGGTTGGCCGGCAAGTCCTGCGCCGAGGCCGCGTGCGCGCGGATCAGTTCAGCCGTGTTGATGTCCGCGGCCGTGCGCGCGGGTGCGCTGTAACCCGTGGGGTTCCCGGCGTAGCGCAAGGCCTCGTAGGCGTCCAGGATGCCCGCGCCGCAAGTGCTGGTGGTGCAGACGCAGCGCCCCGGGTTGTCGTTGGAGCAGGCGGCCATCAGCGGCGTGGAGGTGTTGTTGTAAAGCGCCGTCACCGTCGCGTGCGGCCGTGCGCTGGCCTTGAGCCCGTCAACGATCTGGTCGGCCGTCAGCGCCGAGTTGCGGCTGAGCATCAGGCTGATCGTGGCCGAGACCAGCGGCGCGGAGAAGCTGGTACCGATGACGTTCTCGCTCGTATAGCCCGAGCCCTCCGGGGACTGCGCCCCGGTATCGGTTGTGGTCCACAGCCCACCGTCGCCCAGGAAGCTGTTCCAGGCGCCGTCGTTGGCGGTGTCGTCGGGGTCGCCGCCGACGGTAGAGACCGTCAGCGCGCCGAAGTTGGAATAGACGGCCTTGAAGCCGTCGCGGTTGAGCGCGCCCACGCCGATGACGTTGTTGCAGTTGGCCGGTCGCGTCGGCGCGGTGTGCTCGTTGCCCGCTGCAGCCACCACCACGGCGCCGGTCTGGCTGCGGACATCATTGATGGCCGACTGGTACTCGTTGCCGCAGGCCGCGGTGCCGCCAAAGCTGACGTTGATGACGCGCGCCGGGTTCGGGTTGACCGGCGCGTTCGCCACCGTCAGGCCCGCGGCCCAACGGATGCCGTCGGCGATGTCGCTCACGTCCGCACCGCACTTGCCCGCCACCCGCACCGGCACGATCAGGTTGCCCTGGTTGGCACCTGCGACGCCGAGGTTGTTGTTGGTCAGCGCCGAGATCAGCCCGGCGATCTTGGTGCCGTGCCAGCTGCTCGTTGGGTCCAATTCGCAGCCGCTGAAGGCGCCCGTGGTGCTGTTGACGAAGTCGCCGGGGTCGTGCGGATCGGCGTCGCGGCCGTTGCCATCACCCGCGTACTCGACGGTGCTGACGAAGTCGTAGCCGCCGATCCAGCGCCCAGCGAGGTCCTCGTGGTCGGTGATGCCCGAGTCCAGCACGGCCACGCGCGTGGCCGCGATGTTGGCGCCGGTGACGATGCTCCACGCTTCCTGGAAGCGCGGCACGCCGCGCAGGCGCTGCGCGATGGGCAGCGCGTTAACCTGGGCGTTGCTCTGGGTGTTGAGCGGCTTGAGCCACCACTGCTGGTCGAAGTCCGGGTCGTTGGGGTCGGTGCTCTGCAGCCGCCGCTCGCGCACGTTGGGCTCCACCCACAGCACGTCGCCGCGCGCGGCCAAGCGCCGCGCCAGGCGCTGCGCCTGCTCCAGCGTCAGCGGCTTGTCGAAGCGCAGCACCTGCGAGGCGCTGCCGGTGGCGCTGATGGCGGGCACCGAGGGCACGTCGATGGCGGCGCGGTCCAGCGCGGCTTCGCGCAGCACGCGCTGCAGCCGCTCGCGGTGGCGCTCGCCCAGGGTCGAGCGCCGGTCGCGCGACAGCGCCTGCTCCCGCTCCACCTGAGCGTGCGCGGGCGCGTCGCGCAGCCGCACGATCAGGCCGTTGACCGGCGCTGTGGCCGGGTTGTCGAACAGCGGGCGGGCCTGGGCCGCGCCCGCGGCCAGCAGCGCCGACGCCGCCAAGGCCGCCGCCGCGGCCTGGTGATTCATCGCTTTCCTCATGGCAGTCCTGAAGTCCGTCGCAGCGGGGGACTATAGGCCGGCGCGCGAGGCCCCGACCGCCACACAGGCCGATGCGCCACGGCGGCGGCGCGGGTCGGCGCGCACGAAAAAGCCGCCCGAAGGCGGCTTTCACGCGGGAGGCGCAGCGACGGCTCAGCCGGCGATGACGCGCACCATCTCCAGCACCTTGTTGGAGTAGCCCCACTCGTTGTCGTACCAGGCCACGACCTTGACGAAGGTCTTGTCCAGCGCGATGCCGGCCTCGGCGTCGAAGACCGAGGTGCAGGGCTCGCCGCGGAAGTCGGTGGCCACCACCTTGTCCTCGGTGTAGCCCAGCACGCCCTTGAGGGCGCCCTGGCTCTGCGCCTTCATCTCGGCGCAGATCTCGGCGTAGGAGGCCTCGGCGTTGAGCTCGACCGTCAGGTCCACCACCGACACGTCGGAGGTGGGCACGCGGAAGGCCATGCCGGTGAGCTTCTTGTTGAGTTCGGGGATCACCACGCCGACGGCCTTGGCGGCACCGGTGCTCGACGGAATGATGTTTTCCAGGATGCCGCGGCCACCGCGCCAGTCTTTGTTGGACGGGCCGTCCACGGTCTTCTGCGTGGCGGTGGCGGCGTGCACGGTGGTCATCAGGCCGCGCTTGATGCCCCACTTGTCGTTGAGCACCTTGGCCACGGGCGCCAGGCAGTTGGTGGTGCAGCTGGCGTTGGAGATGATGGCCTGGCCGGCGTAGGTCTTGTCGTTGACGCCGAAGACGAACATCGGCGTGTCGTCCTTGGACGGGGCCGACATGATCACCTTCTTGGCGCCGGCCTTGAGGTGCTTCTCGGCGGTTTCCTTGGTCAGGAACAGGCCGGTGGACTCGACCACGATGTCGGCGCCGACCTCGCCCCAGTTCAGCTCCTCGGGGTTCTTCACCGCGGTCAGGCGGATCTTCTTGCCGTTGACGATCAGGTTGTTGCCCTCGACCGCGACCTCGCCCTTGAAGCGGCCGTGCACGCTGTCGTACTTGAGCATGTAGGCCAGGTAGTCGGGTTCGAGCAGGTCGTTGATGCCGACCACCTCGATGTCGTTGAAGTTCTGCACCGCGGCGCGGAACACCATGCGGCCGATGCGACCGAAGCCGTTGATACCGATCTTGATGGTCATTTCTCAGTCTCCTGCTTGAAAAACCCAAGCGCCCGGCGCCGCTGCAGTGGGCGGCGCCGGACGCGCTAAACCCTGGTCAGCGTCTCACTTGCCCAGCACGGTGCGCACGGTGGCAACCACGTTCTCGGCCGTGAAGTGGAAGTGCTTGAACAGCACGCCCGCCGGGGCGCTCTCGCCGTAGCTGTCGATGCCGATCACGGCGGCGCAGCCGTACTTCCACCAGAAGTCGGTCACGCCGGCTTCCACCGCGATGCGCGGCAGGCCGTCGGGCAGCACCGAGGTCTTGTACGCGCGGCTCTGGCGGTCGAAGGTGGTGGTGCTGGGCACCGAGACCACGCGCACGGCGATGCCGGCCACGGCCAGCTGCTGCTGTGCGTGCAGCGCCAGCTGCACCTCGGAGCCGGTGGCCAGGATCACGGCCTGTGCCTTCTTCTTCAGGCCCACCTCGCTGGGCTCGGCCAGCACGTAAGCGCCCTTGGCGATCTCGTCCAGCCCGGCCTTGGGCAGGTAGGCGAGGTTCTGGCGGCTCAGCAGCAACGCCGTGGGGCGCGTCTTGTTGAGCAGCGCGGTGCTCCAGGCCACGGCCGTCTCGGCGGTGTCGGCCGGGCGCCAGACGTCGAGGTTGGGGATCAGGCGCAGCGAGGCGGCGTGCTCGACGCTCTGGTGCGTGGGGCCGTCCTCGCCCAGGCCGATGGAGTCGTGCGTGAAGACGTGGATCACGCGCGCCTTCATCAGCGCGGCCATGCGGATGGCGTTGCGGCTGTAGTCGCTGAAGGTCAGGAAGGTGCCGCCGTAGGGGATGTAGCCGCCGTGCAGCGCCACGCCGTTCATGATCGCGGCCATGCCGAACTCGCGAACGCCGTAGTTGATGTGGCGCCCGCCGTTGGGCTGGCCCTGCTCGTCGAAGCGCAGCGCGGGCGTGCTGCTGGTGTTCGTGAGGTTCGAGCCGGTGAGGTCGGCGGAGCCGCCCAGCAGCTCGGGCAGCGCGCGGGTGAAGGCTTCCAGCGCGATCTGGCTGGCCTTGCGGGTGGCCACCGTCTCGGCCTTCTCGTGGGCGGAGATGGCGGCATCGACGGCGGTCTGCGCGAAGTTGGCGGGCAGCTCGCCGGCCATGCGGCGCTTGAACTCGGCGGCCTGCTCGGGGAAGGCCTCGGCGTAGGCGTCGAAGCGCTGCTGCCACTCGGCCTGCGCCGCGGCGCCGCGCTCCTTGGCGTCCCAGGCCTGGTAGGCCGGCTCGGGGATCACGAAGGGCTCGTGGCTCCAGCCCAGCGCGCTGCGGGTGAGCGCGATCTCCTCGTGGCCCAGCGCCTCGCCGTGCGCCTTGGCGGTGCCGGCGCGGTTGGGCGAGCCATGGCCGATGTTGGTCTTGCAGATGATCAGCGTGGGCCGGCCGGTGACGCCCTTGGCCTCTTCCAGCGCGGCGTCCACGGCGTCCACGTCGTGGCCGTCGATGGGGCCGATGACGTTCCAGCCGTAGGCCTCGAAGCGCTTGCGGGCGTCGTCCACGTACCAGGGCGTGACCTGGCCGTCGATGCTGATGCCGTTGTCGTCGTACAGGGCGGTGAGCTTGTCGAGCTTCCAGGCGCCGGCCAGCGCGCAGGCCTCGTGGCTGATGCCCTCCATCAGGCAGCCGTCACCCAGGAACACGTAGGTGCGGTGGTCGACGATGGTGTGGCCGTCGCGGTTGAACTCCGCGGCCAGCAGCTTCTCCGCCAGCGCCATGCCCACCGCGTTGGTGATGCCCTGGCCCAGCGGGCCGGTGGTGGTTTCCACGCCGGGGGTGATGCCGACCTCGGGGTGGCCCGGGGTCTTGCTGTGCATCTGGCGGAAGTGGCGCAGCTCCTCGATGGGCAGCGCGTAGCCCGTGAGGTGCAGCAGCGCGTAGATCAGCATCGAGCCGTGGCCGTTGGAGAGCACGAAGCGGTCACGGTCGGCCCACTGCGGATCGGTGGGGTTGTGGCGCAGGTGGCGATCCCACAGCGCCACCGCCATGTCGGCCATGCCCATCGGGGCGCCGGGGTGGCCGGAATTGGCCTGCTGCACGGCGTCCATGGCCAGCGCGCGGATGGCATTGGCCATCAGGGTGCTGGGGTCCTGGGTGGCTTCGCGGGGGAGATCGGCGACGAGGTCCATGCGGTTTCAGGCCTGAGAGCAGCAAAAACGCGGATTTTATGCCGCCCCCCAAGCCTCCCCTTTTGCGGCCGGTCCAAACCGCGCACGGCGCACGCGCATTTGCCGCCACGCCGGCTTGAGCGAGGTCAATGCACGCGGCGCCCGCGCTGCCACGCTGGAGCTTGAAGGAGACCCACCATGCGCCCTGCTTCCCTCATCGTCATTCACGAGGAACACCAAGCCCTGGCGGCCATGCTGCGCTCGCTGTCGCTGCTGCTGGCGCAGTCCCGGCGCGAAGGCCGCATGCCCAACTTCGAGGTGCTGCGCGCGATGCTGTTCTACATCGACGAGTTCCCCGAGCGGCTGCACCACACCAAGGAAAGCCAGCTGCTGTTCCCGCGCCTGCGCGAGCGCTGTCCGGAGCTCGGTCCCGTGCTCGACGCCTTGGACGCCGACCACGCGCAGGGCGAGCAGGCCATCCGCCGCCTGGAGCATGCGCTGCTGGCCTTCGAGATGATGGGCGAGCCGCGCCGCGCGGAATTCGAGGCCGCGGCCGAGCGCTACATCGACTTCTACCTCTCGCACATGGGCACCGAGGAGAACACGGTGCTGCCCGCGGCCGAGCAGCACCTGCGGCCCGAGGACTGGGCCGAGCTCGACGCCGCCTTCCTCAGCCACCGCGACCCGCTCACCGGCCACCCGCCCGAAGACGTGTACCAGCCACTGTTCAGTCGCATCCTCAACACCGCCCCGGCGCCGATCGGGCTGGGCGAGTGAGGGACTGAATTCCGCTGTCCAGCCCTCCCTTTGCAAGCAACAACGCCGGCTCCATGCCGGCGTTTTCGTTGGTGGGGCCAAGCCTTCGGACAGCCCCTTGTGAACAAGCCCCGAAGCACGCACAGCTTGTCCAAAGCCTTGTCCCGCTTGATTTTTTGAGGGTTTCGCCGTTGCTGGAACGGCCTTGTGGGCAACCCGGCCGCTCACCACAGCTTGTCCCCGTTCTTGTCCCGGGCGCCGCTCTGGCAATCAAGCCAGCACGCCCTCCCGCATTCCGCCCTGTGGGCAAGCCTTCAACGGGACACAGCTTGTCCAAGCCCTTGTTCCCGAAGCCGGCGTTTTCAGGCGTTTGGCGCCCTCCCCGCCTTCTGATTCGCTTGTATTTCTTCTCCAGAGAAGTTCATTTTTAAAAGTGGTCGTGGTGGTAGGCCCCGCCCCGGCCTGTGGATAACCGAAGTTTGTTCTTTTGCGGCGCGAACTTGGCCCGCGCTCAAGGCTGGGGACCGGCCGGCTGTTTGTTCCGGCGCGAACAGATAACAAACATCGGGCGGGGCGCCGGGGCTGTGGACAAGGCCGAGTTGTTGTCGAAGCTGACCACAGCCTTGTGCACAGGCGCGCCAGAGGGGGTCGAAGGCCGGTCCTACACTGCCGCGCATGACCGTGACCGCCCTGATCCTGGCCGCCGGCCGCGGCGAGCGCATGCGCCCGCTGAGCGACCGGACCCCCAAGCCGCTGCTGTCCGTACAGGGACGGCGTCTCATCGAATGGCACCTGCAAGCGCTGGCGCGCGCCGGGGTGCGCCGCGTGGTGATCAACACCGCCTGGCTGGAAGAGCAGTTCGAGCCCGCGCTGGGCGACGGGTCACGCTACGGGCTGGAAATCCTCTATTCGCACGAGGGCCGCGACCATGGCGGCGCGCTGGAAACCGCCGGCGGCATGAAGAAGGCGCTGCCGCTGCTGAGTGACACGTTCTGGGTGGTGTCGGGCGACGTGTTCGTGCCGGAATTCGCCTTTGCCCACAAGGATTTATTGGATTTCCAGGCCACCGGGACGCTGGCCCGGCTGTGGCTGACCGACAACCCGCCGCACCACCCGCGGGGCGATTTCGGCATCCGCGACGGGCTGGCCGTGCGCGAGGCCGAGGAGCGTTTCACCTGGACCAGCCTGGGCCTGTTCCGCCGCGCCTTCGTCGAGGAGCTGATGGCGGATCTGCCGCACGGTGCCAAGGCGCCGCTGCGGCCCTATCTGGATGCCGCCATCGGGCGCGGTGCGCTGGGCGCCCAGCGCTGGTGCGGCGGCTGGACCGACGTGGGCACGCCCGAGCGGCTGGCGGCCCTGGATGCACAAGGCAGGCAAACCGCATGAACACCTCTATCGACGCTTCGCAAGCTTCTTCCGTCGCCGCCGCGCCGGCGGCGTCGCGCATCGCCGTGGTCGGTGCTGGCCCGGTGGGCTTGGCCCTGGGGCTGCTGGCCGCGCGCCACCTGCCGCAGGCGCAAATCTCTCTGTTCGATGCGCGCGCCCTGGACAAGGACATCGCCGCCGACCCGCGCGTGCTGGCACTGTCGCTGGGCAGCGTGCAGCTGCTGCAGCAGCTGCGCGCCTGGGACGGCGGGCGCGCGCAGCCGATCCAGGAGGTGCTGGTGTCGCAGCAGCCGCCGGGCACGCTGCCGCTGGGCGGCGAGCCGCAGGTGCGCATCCGCGCGGCTGAGGAAGCGGTGCCGATGCTCGGCGCCGTGCAGTCCTACGGTGCGGTGGTGGCGCCGTTGCAGCGCGCCTGGCTGGAGCAGGCGGCCCAGCAGCCGCAGCGCTTGTTCACCCGCTTCGGCACGCCGGTGGCCTCGCTGAAGCCGCTGCCGCAGGGCGTGGAGGTCGATGCCGGCATCGCCGAGAGCTTTGACTTGGCCGTGGTGGCCGAGGGCGGCGTGTTTGCCGAGCAGGCGCGCAAGTCCATCGCGCGCGACTACGCGCAGACGGCCTGGATCGGTACCGTGACGCTGGAAGGCGGCAGCCCCGGGCTGGCCATCGAGCGCTTCACGCGCCAGGGCCCGGCCGCGCTGCTGCCGCTGCCGCCCGGGCCCGACGGCCTGCAGCGCGCCGCGCTGGTGTGGTGCGTGGACAGCCGCGACGACCCGGTGAAGGACCTCAATGACGCGCAGCGCCTGGCGGTGCTGTCGTCCATCTTCCCGCCCGAGGCCGGCCGGCTGGTGGCGGTGACGCCGATGAAGCACTTCGCGCTCGGCCTCAATGCCGAGCGCACCCTGGCGCGCGAGCGCACCGTGCGCATCGGCAACGCGGCGCAGACGCTGCACCCGGTGGCGGGCCAGGGGCTGAATCTGGGTTTGCGCGACGCCTTCACGCTGGTGCAGGCCCTGCGCCGCGGCAATTCGGTGGGTGCCGCGCTGCGCCGCGTGGAATTCCAGCGCGCCCCGGACCGCTGGAGCGTGATCGCCGCCACCGATTTCCTGGCCCGCAGTTTCACCTGGCAATTGCCGGGATTGCCGACGGCGCGGGCGCTGGGTTTGGCCTTATTGCAGGCGGTGCCGCCGCTGAGGTCGGCACTGGCGCGGCAGATGATGTTTGGGCGGCGGTGAAGGTCAACAGGAGCGGGGAATGTGGATAGAGCGGTTTTTCCTGCTGGAAATGAATGCCGTGCAGGCCACTGCCGCAGACCAATACACCACGCTCACCACGCCGTCATTCCTGCAGCACTAGAAAATCAGGCGTTTCTCAACCGGGCCGGGAGCGGATCGAAGGAGCCGATGCCATGACTGCCACTGAAAAAGCGTTGCTCGAAAAGATCCGGCAATTGCCCCGGAGCGCGTGGCCGAAGTCGAGGATTTCGTGGATTTCCTGCGCGAGCGCGAGGAAGCGCAACGCCTGACCCACGCCGCTGCCAAGGCCAGCGAAGCGAGCTTTGCACAGGTTTGGGACAACGACGAGGACGCCGCCTACGACCGGATGTGAGCGATGGCCGGCGCATCCAAATTCAGCCTGGGTTTTGCCGATGTTGTGCTGGTGCCGTTTCCGTTCACGGCTCAGTCCGGCACCAAGAAGCGCCCGGCCGTCGTGTCAGCTCTGAATTTTTATTGTGTGCGGACAATAATGTCTTGTGAAAATGACAAATAATAACGTTGTATTGAATTTGGCATTTTCTGTGAATTTCACAACCGCCGATGCCCCAGCGCCGGCAATTGCACCCGCACCTGCGCCATGCGCGCCGGGTTGAATTCGGCGATGGCAATTCCTTCCCCCTCCTCCACCACCGAGAGAATTTCGCCCCAGGGGTCGATCACCATGCTGTGGCCCCAGGTGCGGCGGCCGTTCTCGTGCTGGCCGCCCTGCGCGGCGGCGAGCACGTAGCACTGGTTCTCCACCGCGCGCGTGCGCAGCAGCAGCTCCCAGTGCGCCCGGCCCGTGGTGTAGGTGAAGGCGGCCGGGACGCTGATCACGTCGCACGGGCCCTGGCCGTCCTCGAAGCTCATGGCCCGGTACAGCTCCGGGAAGCGCAGGTCGTAGCAGACCGACAGGCCCACCCGCAGCGGCCCGGCCTGCACCGCCACCGGCGCCTCGCCCGGCTCCAGCGCCACCGCCTCGTCGTAATGCTCCTTGCCGTTGTCGAAGGCGAAGAGGTGCAGCTTGTCGTAGCGCGCGGCACGCTGGCCGTCCGGGCCGTACACGCAGCAGGCGTTGCGCACGCGGTGGCCGTCGGCGGAGCGGATGGGCAGCGTGCCGCCGATCAGCCACAGCCCGTGGCGCTTGGCCGCGTCGGCCAGGAAGTCCTGGATCGGCCCGTGGCCGTCTGCTTCAGCGATGCGCAGTTTGTCGCGGTCGTCCTGCCCCATCAGGCAGAAGTACTCCGGCAGCGAGGCCAGCGTGGCACCCTGCGCCGCGGCCTCGGCGATCAGCCGCGCGGCGGCCTCCAGGTTCCGGCCCACGTCGGGCGTGGACACCATCTGCAGGGCGGCAAGTTTCATGAGGTGGTTCTCCCTTGGGACGATCAATGCGGTCGATGGACCGGGCTCAGTTGCGCAGCGGCGGGCTCGACGCCGCGGCGGCGGCCTCCGCGGCCTCCGGCGGTGGCGGGCGATCCAGGTTGGGCAGCGGCTTGTTGGGCGAGCGCTCCAGCTTCGCGACCTGCGGGTCGCTCCACGGGCCGGTGACCTGGAATTCGCGCGTGCCGGCCTGCATCAGCGGCTTGCGCAGGAACAGCTGGGCCAGGAAGGTGCCCAGCCCTATCGCCGGGTTGATGGCGGCATAGGCCAGCGAGGCGGTGCCGGCATTGATCTCGGGCACCACCACCACGTGCAGGTCCTGCTTCTCGTGCGCGATGTCCACGTTGCCTTCCATCAGCACCGCCGCCTGCAGGCCGCGCATGAGCAGGTTGTTGGTCTCGGCCACGCCGTCGTCCATGCGCACGTCGCCGGTGATGCTGTCGAAGGCGAAGCCCTGCAGGAACACGTCGCGGAAGTCCAGCGTCAGCCGCCGCGGCAGCGACTGCAGGCTCAGCACCGACAGCAGCCGCCCCGCGCCCGCGTCGGCCTTGAGGAAGCGGCCGCGCTCCAGCTCCACGCGCAGCTGGCCGTCCATGCGCGCGGGGTCCGGCGCCAGCGGCGAGCCGGGCCAGGACACCTCGCCCTGCAGCCGGCCCTTGCCGCCCTGCAGCACGCCGCCGAAGCCCAGGCGCTGCAGCAGCGCGCCGCTGTCCTGCAGCTCCAGGCGGAAGTCCATCACCATGCGCCGCCGCCCGTCGGGCCCCGGCGTCCAGCGCCCCAGCGCCTTGAGCTCGGCCTCGCCCGTGGTGAGCGACAGGCGGTCGAGCTGCCATTCGGCCTGGCGGCCCGAGGTGCGCCGATTGACGGCCTGGATCTCCACGCGGCCCAGGTCGCGCCCGCCGAGCTCGAAGTCGCCCACCACGATGTCCAGCGCTGGCACGCTCGCCGGGGCCTGCGCCAGCAACGACTCCACGCCCTGCGCCGCGCTGGGCGGCAGCGCCAGCCGCGCCAGCCGCGCGCGCACATGGCCGGCCTGCGCCGCGCTGCCGGGCTGGAACTCGACATGGCCGTCGAGCTGGTCGGCATGCAGGTTGGCGCGCCACGCCGGGTCGCCGCCCACGCGCGTGATGCCGGCCACCACGTGGTCCAGCCGCCGCCCGTTCACCATCAGCTGATCCACCTGCAGCGCCGCGCTCAGCGGCGGCAGGGCGTCCTCGCCGCCGGCGCCGCCACCCGCGGCAGCACCGCCGCTGCCGTTGGCCCCGGCGCCGGTGGCCGCCAACTGGTCCCAGGTCTTCTCCCAGGCGTCCAGATCCAGCGCCGGCAGGGCCACGGCGATGCTGAAACCCTGCACCGGCTGCGGCGCGGGCTGGTGCACGCCCAGCCCGCCGCGCAGCAGCAGCGGGCTGCCGTCGGTGTCCTTGCGCTGCAGGTCGCGCACCAGCTGCGCCTGGAACAGGCCCGCAGCCTCCACCTGCCAGTGCTCGTGCAGGGCCGCACCCTCGGCCACCACGCGCGTACCCACTTGCAGCGGCAGCGCCGTCTCGGCCGCCTTGCCCAGCGGCGCGGGCAGCCCGGAGGCCATGCCCGCCAGGTTGGTCGTGACCTGGAATTCCGGATGCCCCTGGCGCACGTTCACCTGCAGCCGGTAGGCGGACTGGCCGTCGAAGGCGCCGGCCAGGCGCGAGAGGAAGCCCAGCTCCGGCGCGCGGCGCAGCCCTTCCGCGCTGGCGGTGCCGCTGCCGTTGAAGCGCAGCGCGCCGTCGGGCTGGGTGCCGCCCTCGAATACCGCGTCGCCGCCCAGCACGCGCGCGCCGCCGGTGAGGCTCAGGCGCTGGCGCGTGAAATCGACCCGCGCCTTCGTGGCGGCCAGCAGCGGCACGTCGGGGTTGAGGCGCACGTCGTTGCCCGCCAGCAGCACGTTGCCCTGCACGTTGCTCTTGTCGATGTCCAGTAGCGGCAGCTGCAGCGCCAGGCGCAGCTCGGCGTTGCCGGTGGCGCTGGCCTGCGCCAGCGCGCCGCCGATCCACTCGCCCACGGGCGAGCCGTTCACGAAGCGCAGCATCTCGGCGGCCGGTCCGCGCCCCAGGCCCTCGATGCGCAGCTGGGCCTGCGCCAGGTCGGCAATGCCGCCGTTGACGCCCGCCAGCTCCACGCCCAGCGCGCGCGCGCGGGCGTCGCGCAGCTGCATGGACATGCGCTCGAACACCAGCTCGCCGCCCACCTGCGTGAACACCGGCCAGGCCGGCTCGTCGGGCACGTAGGCCAGCGTCACGCCCTCGACCTGGCCGGCGATGCGGAACTCGCCGCTGCCCGCGCGCCGGTACGGGAAGTCGTGCAGGTCGCCGCGCACGCGGAAAGCAGCTTGCGGGATGCGGCCCTCGCGCACGGCCTGCTCCACCCAGTGGCGCGTGTCCTTCGGGAGCGTCAGCGGCAGGTAGCGCGCCACGGCCTGGGCCCGGCCCTGCTGGAGCTTGCCGTCCAGGTCCAGGAAGCCGGGCAGCCGGCCCTGGGCGTCGGTGCGCCAAGTGGCGTTGAAGCTGGCCTGGGCGTCGGCATTGAGCAGCCGGGCGTCGCGCAGGTGGACTTCCACCTTCGGCGCCGACGGGGCCGCGGCCGTCTGCAGCCGCCAGGCAAGCTGGGCGCTGAAGCGCTCCACGGGGATGCGCGGCTGCTCGAACAGGCCCGGGAACTCCAGCGCGCCTTGCGCCAGCGCCAGCCGCGCGCTGCCGCCGGCCTCGCTGGCGTCGAACTCGGCGTCCAGCTTCTCGAAGCCCGGCCGCCCGATGTCGCCGGCCTTGTCCGCCGGTGCGCCAGCCAGGCTCAGGTCCTGGGTGCGGCCCTTGATGCGGTAGCGCTCGGGCTGTTCCAGCGGCCCTTCCCAGCGCGCCTCCAGCCCGGAGACGACCCCTTCGGGTGCCAGTGCCTGCAGCTGCGCTTCGAGCTTTTCGGGCAGCGGCACGCGGCTCATCAGCCGCGCCAGCAGCCCCAGGTCCAGGCGCTGGGCCTGGAGCTCGCCGCCGGGATGCGCGCCCTGGCGCAGGTGCAGCCGGGTGTCGCTGGCGGGCCATTGCAGGCCGTCGGCGGTGGTGAAGCCCAACTGCTGCGCGGTGACGGTGAGATCGTCCTCGTCGCGCTGCGCCACCAGCCGGCCCTGCAGCTGCGCCAGTGCCAGCGGCTCACGCTCGGGCAGGCGCAGGTCCAGGTCGCGCAGCGCCACGTCCAGCGTCGCCTCGCGCACCGTGCCGCGCTCCACGTCCAGCCAGGCGCGCAGCGCGCCCTGCCCACCCCGCAGCGCCGCGGGCAGCGACACCAGCCGCTGCAGCGGCACCAGGTCGATGCCGGGCAGCTCGGCGTAGAGCGTGCCGCGCCAGCGCTCGAAATCGGCCGCGCGTGCCAGCAGCGGCTGCGTGAAGCGGCCCTGCACCGTCCAGGGCTGGCCCCAGGCCGGCGGCGGGGTGGCGTCCAGCCGCAGCGCGTGGCGGCGCAACCCGTTGCGCAGCAGCAGCCGCACCTGCGTCAGCTCCACCGGCGCGCCGCCGCGCTGCTCGTCCACCCAGCGCACGCGCGCGTTGCGCACCATGAATTCCGGCTGGGCGAAGAACCAGTCGGCCAGCGCCGTGTCCTTGGGCCGGCCGTCCTCGGCCGTGGACAGCGGCAGCCCGGCCACGAACAGCTGGCCCTGGGCGTCGCGGCGCAGCTCCAGGCGCGCATCGTCGATCAGCAGCTGCTCCAGCCTCAATCGCAGCGTCAGCAGCGAGCGCGCCGACACCGCGGCCGACACGCGCGGCAGCCGCAGCGCCTCGCGTTGCTGCGCGTCCAGCAGCACCACGTCGCGCAATTCCAGAGCCGGCACCCAGCCACCGCCGCGCAGCTCGATGTCGCCGATGCGCACGGGTACACCCAGCGAGCGGCTGGCGTGTGTCTCGATCTGGGGCAGCCACTCGCGGGCGTGGGGCAATATGGCCCAATGCAGGACGGCCATGGCGAGCAGCAATAAGCTCCAGGCCGCGATCAGCACTCCGGCTGCCAGCCGCACAGCCAATGGCCAGCGCAAGCGGCGGCGGGCAGCAGGATCGGAGGGGAGTGGAGGCATGTCGGAACGCCCGCCGGAAATGCGGCGCGACAGGTACTACGGGTGATCGGGAACCGGACGCCAGCGCGGACGAGTTTCCGGGGGCCGCTCCATGACCCGGTCAATCTAGCACATGGGGTTTTGCCGGCACGATGGCTTCTGCTTCACCTATTCCGACCGATTCGACCGATGAACCGCCCTTGGCGGAGCACAGCCGTTTCGTGCAGCGGGTTCGCCGCCGCCACGCCGACCTGCTGCCCTTGCTGGCAGAAGGCGTGCCCGACACGCCCAAGATCCAGGCCCTGATCGACACCCTCTGCGCCGCCGGCCGGCCCCTGCCCTCGGCGCTGCGCGTGGCGCGGCAGCTGGTGCTGGAGCGGCTGGCGGTGCTGGACGTGGAGCAGCGCGCGCGCATGGAGGACGTGGCCTTCGCCATGACGACGCTGGCCGAGGTCACGCTCGAAGCCGCGCTGGCGCAGGCCCGCGCCGACGAGGCCCAGCGCCACGGCGTGCCGCGCAACGCCGCCGGTGACGTGATCGACTTCTGGATCGTCGGCATGGGCAAGCTCGGTGGGCGCGAGCTCAACGTCTCCTCCGACATCGACCTCATCTACGTCTACGAGGAAGACGGCGAGACCGACGGCGCCAACCCGATCAGCGCGCACGAGTATTTCGCCAACGTGGCCAAGCGGCTGTACGCGCTCATCGGCGACACCACCGAGGACGGCTTCGTGTTCCGCGTCGACCTGGCGCTGCGGCCCAACGGCAACTCCGGCCCGCCGGTGGTGAGCCTGTCGATGCTGGAGACCTACTTCTTCGCGCAGGGCCGCGAGTGGGAGCGCTTCGCCTGGCTCAAGAGCCGCGTGGTGGCGCCGCGCGAGGCGGTGACCAGCGGCCGCGCGCTGCAGCTGCGCGACCTGGTGACGCCCTTCGTCTACCGCCGCTACCTGGACTACGGCGTGTTCGAGGCGCTGCGCCAGCTGCACCTGCGCATCCGCGAGGAAGCCCAGCGCCGCGCCGCCGGCCGGCCCGAGCGCGCCAACGACGTCAAGCTCTCGCGCGGGGGCATCCGCGAGATCGAGTTCATCGTGCAGCTGCTGCAGGTGGTGCGCGGCGGCCAGTTCCCCGAGATTCGCACCCGCTCCACGCTGCGCGCGCTGCAGAAGCTCACCGTCGCCGGCCTGATGGCGCCGGCCACCGCCGAGCGGCTGGCGCAGGCCTACACCTTCCTGCGCAACATCGAGCACCGCATCCAGTACCTCGATGACCAGCAGACGCACCTGCTGCCCACCGGCGACGGCGACCTGAACTGGATCGCGCGCACGCTCGACCTCACCTGCAGTGCCGACGCCTGCGAGCTGCTGGACCGCCTGGGCGAGACGCGCGAGTTCGTGGCGCTGGAGTTCGACGCCCTGCTGCACGACGGCCGCACGCCGCCCTCGCGCGGCAACGGCTGCCGCAATTGCGGCAGCCCGCCGCAGCCGGTGGACGACGAGGCCTTCCTGCAGAAGCTGCCCGAGGCGCTGGGCCAGCGCGTGCGGCAATGGGTGCAGCAGCCGCGCGTGCAGGCGCTGCGCGACGAGAGCAAGCTGCGCCTGGCGCGGCTGGTGCAGCGCGCGGCCGACGCGGTGCAGCAGCAGGCCTGCACCGGCGAGGCGGCGCTGCGCTTCATCGACTGGGTGGAGCCGCTGCTGCGCCGCGAGAGCTACCTGGCGCTGCTGGTCGAGCGGCCCGAGGTGCAGGCGCGGCTGCTGCGGCTGCTGGGCCTGGCACGCTGGCCCATGCGCTACCTGATGCGGCACCCGGGCGTGATCGACGAGCTGGCCGACCGCCGCATCCTCGACCAGCGCTTCGACCCCGCCGCCTTCGTGCGCGAGCTCGACGAGCGCCATGCCGCCTGGGAGCGCTCGGGCCAGGCCGACGAGGAATCGCTGCTCGACACGCTGCGCCGCGCCCACCATGCCGAGGTGTTCCGCACCCTGGTGCGCGACGTGGAAGGCCACATCACCGTGGAGCAGGTGGCCGACGACCTCTCGGCGCTGGCCGACGCGGTGCTGGACCGCACGGTGCACTGGGGCTGGCAGCACCTGCGCCAGAAGCACCGCGACGTGCCGCGCTTTGCCGTCATCGCCTACGGCAAGCTCGGCGGCAAGGAGCTGGGCTACGGCAGCGACCTGGACGTGGTCTTCCTCTTCGACGACGAGGACGAGCGCTCCCCGGAGGTCTACGCCGCCTTCGTGCGCAAGCTCATCACCTGGCTGACGTTGCGCACCGCCGCCGGCGAGCTCTTCGACATCGACACCGCGCTGCGGCCCAACGGCAACTCCGGGCTGCTGGTGACCTCGGTGCAGGCCTTCGAGAGCTACCAGCTGCGCCGCGGCAGCAACACGGCCTGGACCTGGGAACACCAGGCGCTCACGCGTGCGCGCTTCTCCGCCGGCGATGCGGCCCTGGGCGCGCGCTTCGAGGAGATCCGCCGCGCGGTGCTGAGCGCGCCGCGCGACGCCGTGGCGCTGCGCCAGGAAGTGCACGCCATGCGCGACAAGATGCGCGCCGGGCGCCCGGTGAAGGCGGGGCTCTTCGATGTCAAGCACAGCCCCGGCGGCATGGTGGACGCCGAGTTCGCCGTGCAGTTCCTGGTGCTGGCCCATGGCGAGCGCCATCCGGAGCTGCTGGGCAACGTGGGCAACATCGCGTTGATGCAGCGCGCCGAGGAGGCCGGACTGCTGCCGCCGGGCGTCGGCCGCGCGGCGGCCACCGCCTACCGCGAGCTGCGCCGCGCCCAGCACCGCGCGCGGCTGGACGAGCAGCCCACGCAGTTCCCGCCGGCGCAGTACGCCGCGGCGAGCGAGGCCGTGCTGGCGCTGTGGCACGCGGTCTTTGATTGAGCGACGCGGGGTCGCGCCCGGGCGGCGTGAGCCTCGCGGCGTCGTTGCCAGATGGCCGCGCCGTGCCGCCGCCCGCTGAGGCCGCCTGGGCCCAGGCGAGCGGCAGCCGCGCCTGGCTGGCGCTGTGCGCGCTGCTGGCCGCGGGTGCCGTGGCCGCTTTTCTGCTGCCGGCGCCGGTCGCCCTGCTCGATGGCCAGCCCGACCGCTGGCTGCGCGAGCCCTGGCGGCTGTGGACGGCGGCCTGGGTGCATTGGACGCCGCTGCATCTGGCGGCCAACGTGGCCGGCGTGGTCGTGCTGGCGCTGTACGGCCAGGCGGCGGCGCTGCGCCGCGCCCATGCGCTGGCCTGGTTCATCGCCTGGCCGCTGACGCACTGGGCCCTGGCGCTGTGGGCGTTGCGGGGCCTGCCCGGGCTGGCGCACTACGGCGGCCTGTCGGGCGTGCTTCATGCTGGCGTGGCGGTGGCCAGCACGGCGCTGCTGGCCCGCCCGGGCCTGCAGCGCGCGGTGGGCGCGGCGGTGTGGGCGGGTCTGCTGCTGAAGCTGGGATGGGAGACGGCTGGACTGCCCGGGTCACCGGGGGCGCGGCCGGGAGGATGGGATTTCGCCGTCGCGACGCAGGCCCACGCCGCGGGGGCGCTGGCCGGGCTGCTGTGCGCCCTGGCCGTGGAATGGCATGAGCGAAAGAAAAAACAACCTTGATACCCGTGCCGTGGCCGCCGTGCTGCTGTGCTGTGGGCTGTGGGGGCTGAACCAGGTGGCGACCAAGGTGGCGCTGGCCGAGATCCCTCCGCTGCTGCAGGCCGGGCTGCGCTCGGCGGGCGCGGCAGTGCTGGTGACGCTGTGGGCGCGTTGGCGCGGCATCGCGCTGGGTGGCGCGCCGGTCGGTTCGTGGCGCGGAGGGTTGCTGGCCGGGGCGCTGTTCGCGGCCGAATTCGGCTGCGTCTTCATCGGGCTGCTCCACACCAGCGCCTCGCGCATGGTGGTGTTCATCTACTTGGCGCCCTTCGTGGTGGCGCTGGGCATGCCGCTGATCGCGCGCGTCGAGCGGCTGTCGCGCGTGCAGGCGGCCGGGCTGCTGGTGGCCTTTGCGGGTGTGGCCTGGGCCTTCGGCGAGAGCTTCAATGGCCCGGCGGCGGCGGGCTCGCGCCAGTGGCTGGGCGATGCGCTGGGCGTGCTGGCGGCGGTGCTGTGGGGCTGCACCACGCTGGCCATCCGCGGCAGCCGGCTCTCGACGGCGCCGGCCGAGGTGACGCTGCTCTACCAGCTGGGCGTCTCGGGGGTGCTGTTGATCGCGGCCTCGATGCTGGTTGGCGAAGGGCTGCCCGCGCGCGTGGGTGCGCTGTCGCTGTCGATGCTGGGCTTCCAGACCGTGGTGGTGTGCTTCGCCAGCTACCTGCTGTGGTTCGAGCTGCTGCGCCGCTATCCGGCGACGAAGCTCTCGGCCTTCACGCTGCTCACGCCGGTGGCTGGTCTGGGGGCCGGCGTGCTGCTGCTGCAGGAACCGCTCACCGCGCGGCTGCTGGCCGCGGCGGCGGCGGTGTGCGTGGGGATCGCGGCCGTGAACCGGCCGCGCTGAGAGAACGTGGACTCAAGGCATCGGTCCCGCCGCCAAGCGGCGGGGCCGGCAGGCCGGGCCGCAGCCTCAGGCCGTGGCGGCCGTTTCGGCGTCGTTGGCGGCCAGCTTCTGGGCCAGCTCCTTGCGGAAGCGGTTGAGCGCCTGCACCGAGTTGAACTCCCGGCCCATGAGCAGGCTCAGGTTGTGCAGGAGGCGGTCGACGACCTTGCCTTCCCACTCGGCGTCGAACTGGATCTGCTTGTCCAGCCACTGCTCCAGCCAGTCGGGATCGGGCAGGCGGCTCTGCACCGTGTCGCGCGGGAAGAGCTTCTCGTTGACGTGCAGGTTGGTCGGGTGCAGCGGCTGCGAGGTGCGGCGGGCGCTGGCCATGAGCACGCCGACCTTGGCGAAGGCCAGGCGGGCGGCGTCGCCATGCTGCGTCAGCGCGCGCTTCATGTAGCGCAGGTAGGCGCCGCCGTGGCGGGCCTCGTCGCGGGCCAGCGTGTCGTAGATGGCCTTGATCACCGGCTCGGTGTGCCACTCGGCAGCGCGGCGGTACCAGTGGTTGAGCCGGATCTCGCCGCAGAAGTGGAGCATCAGCGTCTCCAGCGGCGGGGCGGGGTCGAACTCGAAGCGCACCTCATGCAGCTCGGCCTCGGTGGGCACGAGCTCGGGGCGGAAGCGGCGCAGGTACTCCATCATCACCAGCGAATGCTTCTGCTCCTCGAAGAACCACACGCTCATGAAGCCGCAGAAGTCGCTGTCGCCGCGGTTGTCACGCAGGAACATCTCGGTGGCCGGCAGCGCCGCCCACTCGGTGATGGCGTTCATCTTGATCGTGTGCGCCTGCTCATCGGTCAGCTGCGAGGCGTCGAAGCGGTCCCAGGGAATGTCCGTGTCCATGTTCCAGCGGACGGCTTCGAGTTGCTTGAAAAGTTCGGGATACAGCATGACGGGCAGCCTTGTTTCGAGCAGACGGTTTTTTGGGCAGAACCGCGAATTCTAGGGGCGGCCTGCGATGGCTCCATGACAGCAGTCCGCATGCCCTTGTGCGTCGCCAGTGGCCGCAAGGCAGAAGGCCGAATTCACGTTGCAGACTCAATGCAAAGGTAACCGCGCATCACAGCACTGGAACCGGCCGGGCGGTGTGTTGTCTCATGTGCGTGCCGGTGGTTTTCTTGATGCCGGCACATGTTTTTTCTGCCGTGATGCCCGCCAGCACTGCTGGCTGAAATCCCGTAAGCGCTTCTCCTCCTCCCTCCCTCCCTCGTTCGCTTCGGGGCGCGACACGGCAGTCTTTATGAGCCACGGGGCACCGGCCGGTGCCCCGTTTTTCTTTGCGCGGTGCCGCGCGCAATGCGTGAGCAACCGCTCAGAGCCAGCCCTTGCGCTTGAAGTACCAGAAGGGCGTGATCACGCTGAACAGCATCAGCGCCAGCGCGAAGGGATAGCCCAGCTCCCAGTCCAGCTCGGGCATGAACTTGAAGTTCATGCCGTAGAGGCTGGCAATGAGCGTGGGCGGCAGCAGCGCCACCGAGGCCACCGAGAAGATCTTGATGATCTTGTTCTGGTTGATGTTGATGAAGCCGACGGTGGCGTCCATCAGGAAGTTGATCTTGTCGAACAGGAACGCCGTGTGGCTGTCGAGCGAGTCGATGTCGCGCAGGATCTGGCGCGCCTCCTCGAACTGCTCGGCGTTGAGCATGCGGCTGCGCATGAGAAAGCTCAGCGCGCGGCGCGTGTCCATGACATTGCGCCGGATACGGCCGTTGAGGTCCTCCTCGCGCGCGATGGCCGTGAGCGCCTCGCCGGCGACGACGTCGTTGACGTCCTGCTTGAGCACGCGGCGGCTGACCTTCTCCAGGCTGTCGTAGATGCCCTCCAGCGCGTCGGCGCTGTACTCCGCGTCGGCGTCGTAGAGCTTCAGAAGCACATCCTTGGCATCCTCGATCAGCGCCGGGATGCGCCGGGCACGGAGCCTGAGCAGCCGGAACACCGGCAAGTCCTCGTCATGCACGGAGAACAGCACGTTGTCGCGCAGGATGAAGGCCACGCGCACGCTGCGCGAGCCCTGCTCGTCATGGCCCTTGTCGGCGTCGATGAGGAAGTCCGAGCGGATGTGCAGCTCGCCGTTGTCCTCCTCGTAGAACCGCGCCGATTCCTCCAGGTCCTCGTCGACGATGTCGGCCGGCAGCTCCAGCCCGAAGCGGGCATGGATCCAGGCCTTTTCCTCTTCGGTGGGGGATTCGAGATCGACCCAGACCGGCTTGCTCCCGTTCAGCGGGGTGGGGTCGTGCAGCTCCTCCTGCAGCAGCCCGCCCTTGAGCTTGCCGGCTTCCAGCGTGAACACATTGAGCATCTGCCCATCTCCAACGACGCGTATTGCAAGCCGCCGTGCGTACAGCCTGCACGCCGGGGCCATTGAGGTTGTGGAAACCGCCTCACCCCTCGTGGGTCCGCCAGGCGGTCACGCGTCGGAGTGGACGGTCACCGAGGGTGACTTTGGTCCAATGCCGTCTCCGTAAAAGGGAGCCGCCGATTATCTCATCGGCCTCCTGGGCTTCCTGGCCAGGCGGTCTCGGCAATGGCGCGCAATTCACGCGCCAGCACATAGCCATCGGCCTCGCGTGCGGCAGGCGACTTGGACAGCGCCCGTGCCAGCAGCTCGTCCAGCACCGCGGGCAGCTCGGGACGCAGGGCACGCAGCGACAGCGGCGGCTCGTGCGCGATGGACTGCAGCAGCCGGCCCAGCGAGTCGCCCTCGTGCGGCAGCCGCGCCGTGAGCAGCTGGAACAGCATCGCCGCCAGCGCATAGAGGTCGCTGCGCGTATCGGCCGGGGCGCCGGCCAGCAGCTCCGGCGCCATGAACGCCGGCGTGCCCAGCAGCAGCCCGCTGCGCGTGCGCGCGGCGTCGTGCAGCCGGGCCAGGCCGAAGTCGGTGAGCTTCAGGCTGCCCGTGGGCAGGTGCAGCATAACGTTGGCGGGCTTGACGTCGCGGTGCAGCACGCCCTGGCGGTGCGCATACCCCAGCGCCTCGGCCATGCGGGCGCCGATCTCCAGCACCAGGGGCTCGGGCAGCAGCCGCGCGGGCTGCGTATAGCGGGTGAGGTCGCAGCCGGGTACCAGCTCCATGACCAGATAGGCCAAGCCCTGGAACTCGCCGGCTGCGAACACCTGGACGATGTCCGGGTGGTGCAGCCGCTGCGCCGCCTGGGCCTCGCCCATGAAGGCCTGCTGGGCGTCTGTGAATGAGGTACCGCCGGACTCCAGCCCCAGTGTCTTGAGCGCGCGCGCGGTGCCGCTGCCGGGCTCGCGCGCCAGGTACACGGCACCCAGCGCGCCGCGGCCGATGAGCCGCTCGATGCGCAGGCCCGCGAACAGCGAGCCCGGCACCAGACCCTGTGCCGATGTGGCCGTCAGGGCCGGAGGCGGCTCACGCCGCCGCCGCCACCATGTCGCCAGCCCTTCCCACGCTGCCATGCGCGCTGCCCGTTCCCAGCCATCCCGAGCCGGGCACCTTAGCACGCGCGGCCGCATGGGACGGCCGGGCCGGAGCTCAGTCGCTGAGCGAGAGCAAGAGAGTGAGACCGGACGTGATGGCGATGGGCGCCGTCCAGCGGTCGGGCGCCGGCGTGTCCACCAGCTCCGTCGGCAGCGGCTCGCCGGCATGGCCCAGGCGCTGGCGGCGCGCGTCGATCATGCGCAGGCCACGTCCATGGCGCTGCTGCAGCTGCTGCGCCACCTCGCTCAACGGCTGCCGGGCCAGCAGCGTGTCGATGCGGCCGGCCGGCAGCTGCGGGCGCAGCTCCGCAAAGAGCTGCGCCGCCCAGCGCGTGCGCCACTGTTCGCGGCTGCTGTGCGACACCCACTTGCTGACGCGGTGCGTCAGCTTGGGCGCGCAGCCCACCAGCACCCAGTGCGTGCCGGGGCCGCTCAGGGGCTTGAGCACCCGCAGCGCCTGGGCGGCGTCATCGACAAAGGCGGCGATGATCTCCATGGCGTTCTCCTGCTGAAAAAGTTCAGGCGGCCGGGGACTCGTGGTGCTCCTGGGCCGAGGCGGCGCGGCGCGTCGCCAGCCAGCCCGCGCCCAGCACGCCTACCACCAGTACGGCGTAAGCCGCGATGCGCGCGCTCAGGTGCGGATCGAACACCGCGTCGAGCAGCGGCTCGCCCACGATCATCTTGGCGGCCGTGAAGGCCAGCACGCCCGCGCCGATGTAGGTGATGGCAGGGAAGCGCTCGACCAGCTTGAGCACCACCGAGCTGCCCCAGACCACGATGGGCACGCTGATCAGCAGACCGATGACCACCAGGTCAAAGGCGCCGTGGGCTGCGCCGGCCACGCCCAGCACGTTGTCCACGCCCATGAGCGCATCGGCAATGACGATGGTGCGCATCGCGCCCCAGAAGGTGTTGGCCGTGGGTCCGCCATGGCCACCCTCCTCGGCATGCGGCACCAGCAGCTTGTAGGCGATCCACACCAGGCCCAGGCCGCCGACGAGCATCAGGCCGGGGATCTGGAGCAGCCACACCACGCCCAGCGTCATGAGCGAGCGCATGACGATGGCACCGACGGTGCCCCAGACGATGGCCTTGCGTTGCAGGTGGGTGGGCAGACTGCGCGCGGCCAGCGCGATGACGATCGCGTTGTCGCCGGCGAGCACGAGGTCGATCAGGACGATGGCGGCGAGAGCCGAAAACCAGGCGGGCGAAAAAAACTCCATGGGTTCTCCGAAGGGACGGGTTGCAGGACCTGTGCAGACCGTCCGGACGGCGGAACGCGCGCCGACGCCGCGCATGCGGACGCCTTCGAGCCTCCCGCCCGGGATCGGGCGGTCTGCGTCGAAGGTCTTGCTCGGCTGGAGTAATGGTTATGGCCCGGCAGGCCGGAAGCCGCGAGGCTTCGTATTGACGACCTGCCGACACTTCGCGCCCGTGAGCTCACAGGAACGCGAATGGGAGCTACTCCCCTTCGGGAGACGGGATTTCAACAGAGCCGCGCCGCGGCAGCAAGCCGTAATTACCGCAGCCTTGTGCCATCCGGGCCCATTGCCCGGGCCCACAACGCAAAACGCCCGGGGCGCAGGCTCCCGGGCGTGGCGGTTCCCGGGCGTGCCGGGAACAAAACGGCGCGCGCCATGGCGCGCCAGGCAAAGCGTCAGGCGCGCTGCGCAGAGCCCTCTTCGCGGGCCGCCTTGGCCGCGCGCGAGCGGCGCTGCAGCGCGATGCCGACGCTCACCACCAGCAGCGCACCGACGGCGCCGGCGACGTTGACGGTGCTGTGCGGCAGCTCGCCGCCGGCCCAGCCGGTGATGGCCGGGTCGGTCAGCAGCATCTCGCCAGCCAGGAAGCCCAGCAGCGCCGCGCCCAGCGTGATGATGATCGGGAAGCGCTCCATGACCTTCAGCAGCATCGTGCTGCCAAAGATGATCAGCGGGATGCTCACGCCCAGGCCCACCACCAGCAGCACCGTGTCGCCCTTGGCGGCGGCGGCCACGGCCAGCACGTTGTCCAGACTCATCACCAGGTCGGCGACCAGGATGGTGCGGATGGCCGACATCATGCCGGTGTGCGCCTGGTGGCCTTCGCCCTCCTCTTCGTCCTCTTCAAGCAACAGTGTCACGCCGATATACATCAGCAGCAGGCCGCCCACGATCTTCAGGTAGGGCAGCGACAGCATCTTCACCGCGATGAGCGTGAGCACGATCCGCATCACGATGGCGGCGGCGCTGCCCCAGAAGATGGCCTTCTTCTGCTGGTGCGGCGGCAGCGAGCGTGCGGCCAGCGCGATCACGACGGCGTTGTCGCCCGACAGCAGGATGTTGGCGACGATGATCGAACCGAGGGCCGCCCAAAAGGCGGCAGACATCATTTCCATGGGACGACGGCAGGCAGGAGGAGGAAAAGGAAAGAGGGCCGAAGCCCTCTCTGGATCGCCGCCGAAGTGTAGGCAGCAAGATTGCCGTCAGCGTTCGTAATACTACGAACGCACGTTCCACGGCCGGACGCGGCCGCGGAACGCGTGAGCGCTGCTTACAGCAGGGCCTTGAGCAGCTTGCCCATCTCGGACGGGTTGCGCGTGACCTTGAAGCCGCACTCTTCCATGATGGCGAGCTTGGCATCGGCGGTGTCGGCGCCGCCGGAGATCAGCGCGCCGGCATGGCCCATGCGCTTGCCCGCCGGGGCGGTGACGCCGGCGATGAAGCCCACGACGGGCTTCTTCATGTTGGCCTTGCACCACTGGGCGGCTTCGGCCTCGTCGGGGCCGCCGATCTCGCCGATCATGATCACGGCGTCCGTGTCCGGATCGTCGTTGAAGGCGCGCATCACGTCGATGTGCTTGAGGCCGTTGATCGGGTCGCCGCCGATGCCCACGGCCGAGCTCTGGCCCAGGCCGATCTCGGTCAGCTGCGCCACGGCTTCATAGGTCAGCGTGCCCGAGCGCGAGACCACGCCGATGCGGCCCTTGCGGTGGATGTGGCCGGGCATGATGCCGATCTTGATCTCGTCGGGCGTGATCAGGCCGGGGCAGTTGGGGCCCAGCAGCAGCGTTTCCTTGCCGCCGGCCGCGACCTTGGCCTTCATCTTGTTGCGCACTTCAAGCATGTCCCGGACGGGGATGCCTTCGGTGATGCAGATGGCCAGGTCCAGGTCGGCTTCCACGGCTTCCCAGATCGCCGCGGCGGCGCCCGCGGGCGGCACGTAGATCACGGACACCGTGGCGCCCGTCTCGGCCTTGGCTTCCTTGACGCTGGCGTAGATGGGAATGTCCGAGAACTTCTCGCCGGCCTTCTTGGGGTTCACGCCGGCGACGAAGCACTCGCGGCCGTTGGCGTAGGCCTGGCAGCCCAGAGTGTGGAACTGACCGGTCTTGCCCGTGATGCCTTGGGTAATGACCTTGGTGTCCTTGTTGATGAGGATGCTCATGGGGTGTTCTTCCGAGATTCAGTGCAGGACGCCGGGGCTCACTTCACCGCGGCCACGATCTTGGTGGCGGCTTCGGCCATCGTGTCGGCGGAGATGATGGGCAGGCCCGATTCGGCCAGCATCTTCTTGCCCAGGTCCTCGTTGGTGCCCTTCATGCGCACCACCAGCGGCACCGACAGGTTCACCGCCTTGCACGCGGCGATCACGCCTTCGGCGATGGTGTCGCAGCGCATGATGCCGCCGAAGATGTTGACCAGGATGCCTTTGACTTCCGGGTTCTTCAGCATGATCTTGAAGGCCTCGGTGACCTTCTCGGCCGTGGCGCCGCCGCCCACGTCCAGGAAGTTCGCCGGCTCGCCGCCGAAGAGCTTGATGGTGTCCATGGTGGCCATGGCCAGGCCGGCGCCGTTGACCAGGCAGCCGATGTTGCCGTCCAGCGAGATGTAGGCCAGGTCGAACTTGGAAGCCTCGACTTCGGCCGGGTCCTCTTCGTCCAGGTCGCGGTAGGCCACGATCTCCGGATGGCGGAACAGCGCGTTGGAATCGAAGTTGAACTTGGCGTCCAGGGCCTTGATGTTGCCGTTCCCTTCCAGGATCAGCGGGTTGATCTCGGCCAGCGAGGCGTCGGTCTCCATGTAGCAGCGGTAGAGGTTCTTGAACACCTCCACGGCCTGGGCCTGGCTGGCCTCGGGCACGCCGATGCCTTGCGCCAGCTGCAGCGCCTGCTCGTCGGTCAGGCCCACCGAGGGCTCGACGAAGACCTTGATGATCTTCTCGGGCGTGGCGTGAGCGACTTCCTCGATGTCCATGCCGCCTTCGGAGCTGGCCATCATGGCCACTTTCTGCGTGGCGCGGTCGGTCAGCGCGGCAGCGTAGTACTCCTTCTTGATGTCGGCGCCTTCCTCGATCAGCAGGCGGCGCACCTTCTGGCCTTCGGGGCCGGTCTGGTGGGTCTTGAGCTGCATGCCCAGGATCTCGCCCGCCAGGGCCTTGACCTCATCGATGGAGCGTCCGAGCTTGACGCCACCGCCCTTGCCGCGGCCGCCGGCGTGGATCTGCGCCTTCACCACCCAGATGTTGCCGCCGAGCTTCTGGGCGGCTTCCACCGCTTCCTGAACGGTGAACGCGGGATAGCCGCGCGGCACCGGCACGCCGAAGTTGCGCAAGATTTCCTTGCCTTGGTACTCGTGGATCTTCATGGGGGCTGTGACTCTGGGGGTGGATGTGTCGGCTCAGGCGTTGGTAGCCGCCGTCGGCCGGCCGGGATTGTGGGCGCCGGGGACGCCGATCCCGCGTGGAGAACACGTAGGAAGCGCCTGCCGCGCCAGGTACCGCCGCTGCAGCACGCCGCCGTCGCCACGCAGCACGGCCGCCAGGCCGCGAAGGCGGCAGGCGGGGTCGTTACGCAGGAAGGCGGCAGGCGTTGAGGCCATGGGACTGCGGCACTGAAACCCGCAGCTGCGGGTTTCCTGGAGCCTGGGGCGTGGCAAACGGCGCGCAATGTAGCACGCGGTGCCTACGCAAAAACTTACGGGGGCGGCGGCGTCAAGGGCGCTGTGGGCACGGCGCAGGCCCACGGGCCGTGGCCTTGGCGGGGCTCAATCCTCACTGGCCTGCAGCACGCGGCGGATCACGTCGGCGCTGAAGCCGCGCCCGGCCAGGAAGCGCATCTGGCGCGCACGGGCCGCGGCGTCGGCCGGCGGCTCGGCGCCGAACTTGCGCGCCCACACGGCGCGGCAGCGCTCGAGCTCGGTGTCGCGCAGGCGCTGCGTGGCCTCGGCATCGAGCGCCACTCCATGCTGTGCCAGCTCCTGGCGGATGCGCAGGTTGCCGAAGCGCCCGGCGCGCGCATGCACGCGCGATTCGGCAAAGCGCTGCTCCGACAGGTAGCGCTGCGCCTGCAGCCAGTCCAGCAACTCCTCGACCGCACTCTCGGCCTGCGCCCAGGCCGCGGCGGTGTCCACAATCGGGAGCGGGGCCGGCGTGCCCAGAGCCTCGGCCTCCTCGCCGGCATCCAGCTCCACCGGAGTCTTCGCGCCGGCCCGCCCGCCGCGCCGCAACCCGGTGCTGGAACGCCCGCCGGAAGAAAAAACACCCGGCCGGGCAGATGCCGGGCCGGGTGAGCGGTGCAAATCGGAAAGAAAGGACGAGGCCTGGGCCGGGCCCGCAGCGTCGGAAGCTGTGGCAGCCGGGGCCTCGGCCGGTGGCTGGGCCTGGACCGCCGCCGCCAGGGCGGCCGCGCGCGCATGCGGCATCAGCTTGCGGCGCAGCTCGGCGCGGCTGTGCTCACGCCGCGCCAGCATCGCCAGCGCGCGCGCCTTGAGCGACAGCGCCGGCTTCACGCGGGCGACCTGCTGCGGCCCGCGGGCCTCACTCGGCGGCGTCGGCCGCCTTGGCCTCGCCACCGGCCAGCGCCGGCAGCACCGGGATGCCCATGGCTTCGCGCACCCTGTTCTCGATCTCGTGCGCCACGGCCGGGTTCTCGCGCAGGAACTCGCGCGCGTTGTCCTTGCCCTGGCCGATCTTCTCGCCCTGGTAGGCGTACCAGGCGCCGGACTTGTCCACGATCTTGGCGGTCACGCCCATGTCGATGATCTCGCCCTCGCGGCTGATGCCCTCGCCGTAGAGGATGTCGAACTCGGCCGTCTTGAACGGCGGGCTGACCTTGTTCTTGACCACCTTGACCTTGGTCTCGTTGCCGATGACCTCGTCGCCCTTCTTGATGCTGCCGATGCGGCGGATGTCCAGCCGCACCGAGGCGTAGAACTTGAGCGCGTTGCCGCCGGTCGTGGTCTCGGGGTTGCCGAACATCACGCCGATCTTCATGCGGATCTGGTTGATGAAGATGACCATGCAGTTGGTCTTCTTGATCGTGGCGGTGAGCTTGCGCAGCGCCTGGCTCATCAGGCGGGCCTGCAGGCCCGGCAGCGCGTCGCCCATCTCGCCCTCGATTTCGGCCTTGGGAGTGAGCGCGGCCACCGAGTCGATGACGATCAGGTCCACCGAGCCCGAGCGCACCAGCGCGTCCACGATCTCCAGCGCCTGCTCGCCGGTGTCGGGCTGGCTGATGAGCAAGTCGTGCGGGTTCACGCCCAGCTTCTGCGCGTACTGCACGTCCAGCGCGTGCTCGGCGTCGATGAAGGCGCACACGCCGGCGAGCTTCTGCATCTCGGCGATGACCTGCAGCGTCAGCGTCGTCTTGCCCGAGGACTCGGGGCCGTAGATCTCGATCACGCGCCCGCGCGGCAGACCGCCCACGCCCAGCGCGATGTCCAGGCCCAGCGAGCCGGTGGAGACGACCTGGATGTCCTCGATCGCCTCGCCCTCGCCCAGCCGCATGATCGAGCCCTTGCCGAACTGCTTCTCGATCTGGGCCAGTGCCGCCTGCAGGGCTTTGGCTTTTTCGGTATTGAGTGCCTTCACAGGTGCATCCATTGCGTTCTCCGGTTTCGTGGCCATGATTATCTCAGAACTGTATGTTTATACAGGAGTGGAGGGGCATTGCGGGCTCGGCACCTGGGCCGACTCCCTAAAATGAAGATGGTGCCGGCCAACACAAGGGCGGCGGCGGTTCAAGAGCGATGAATTTCAAGGAGACACGGCGATGCGCATCCTGATTGCCGAAGATGACCAGGTGCTGGCCGACGGCCTGCTGCGCTCGCTGCGCAACAGCGGCTACGCGGTGGACCAGGTCAGCAGCGGCACCGAAGCCGACGCGGCGTTGTCCTCGCACGAGTTCGACCTGCTGATCCTGGACCTGGGCCTGCCCAAGCTCCACGGCTTCGAGGTGCTGCGCAAGCTGCGCGCGCGCGGCAGCGCCGTGCCGGTGCTGATCCTCACCGCCGCCGACGGCATCGAGCAGCGCGTCAAGGGGCTGGACCTGGGCGCCGACGACTACATGGCCAAGCCCTTCGCGCTGGCCGAACTCGAAGCCCGGGTGCGGGCGCTGACCCGCCGCGGCCTGGGTACGGCCTCCAACGTCATCAAGCACGGGCCGCTGTCCTTCGACGCCACCGGGCGCGTGGCCTACATCAACGACCAGATGATCGACCTCTCCGCGCGCGAGCTCTCGCTGCTGGAGGTGCTGCTGCAGCGCGCCGGGCGCCTGGTGAGCAAGGACCAGCTTGTCGAGCGGCTGTGCGAGTGGGGCGAGGAGGTGAGCAACAACGCCATCGAGGTCTACATCCACCGCCTGCGCAAGAAGATCGAGCAGGGCCCGATCCGCATCGCCACCGTGCGCGGGCTGGGCTACTGCCTGGAGAAGATCCCCGGCTGAAGCCCCGGCGCGCCGCTGGCCGCGGCGCCCGGCCACCGTGGCGCCCCCGATGTTCTCCTCCTCCCGCGAGCAACGCTCCCTCTTCGGCGAGATCCTGGACTGGATGCTCGCGCCGCTGCTGCTGCTGTGGCCGATGAGCGTGAGCATCACCTACCTGGTGGCGCAGGGCATCGCCCACCGCCCCTACGACCGCGACCTGGGCGAGATGGCGCGCACGCTGGCGCGCCGCGTGGTGGTGGAGAGCGAGGCCGGCCGCGCCGTGCTGGCGCCCGAGCGCATCGCCGAGACGCTGGGCGACACGCTGCGCGCCGACGACACCGGCCAGTTCTACTTCCAGGTGCTGGGCACGCACGGCGAGCTGGTGGCCGGCGACCGCGAGCTGCCGCCGCCCTCCGGCGAGGCCGCGCCCGCGGGCGAGCTGCGCTTTCGCGACGACCAGCTGCTCGACGAGCCCGTGCGCGTGGCCTCGGTGCGCCTGGCGCTGCCGCTGGCCGCCGACGAGGAGCCGCCGCTGGTGCAGGTGGCCGAGACGCTGGACCGCCGCTCGCGGCTGGCCACCGAGATCATCAAGGGCGTGATCCTGCCGCAGTTCGTGATCCTGCCCGTGGCGGTGCTGCTGGTGTGGCTGGCGCTGGCGCGCGGCCTGGCGCCGCTCAACGACCTGCAGCGCCGCATCCGCCAGCGCGAGAGCCAGGACTTGAGCCCCATCGACGAGCGTGACGCCCCCGAGGAAGTGACGCCGCTGGTGCGCGCCATCAACGACCTGCTGGAGCGGCTCGACACCTCGATGAAGGCGCAGAAGCACTTCCTGGCCGACGCCGCGCACCAGCTCAAGACGCCGCTGGCCGGGCTGCGCATGCAGGCCGAGCTGGCGCAGCGCGAGATCGACGCCGGCAGCGAGCCGCAGGCCATCAAGCGCTCGCTGCAGCAGATCGCGCTGTCGAGCCAGCGCGCGGCGCACATGGTCAACCAGCTGCTGTCCATGGCGCGCGCCGAGGACGAGGAGCAGTCGCGCCGCGTGCAGTCCTTCGGCCTGGCGCGGCTGGCCACCGAGGCCGTGCACGACCTCGTGCCCAAGGCCATGGACAAGCGCATCGACCTGGGCTACGAGGGCCCCGAGGACGGCGAGGCGCTGCCGCGGCTGTCGGGCCAGCCGGTGCTGGTGGGCGAGCTGGTGCGCAACCTGGTGGACAACGCGCTGCAGTACACCCCGGCCGGCGGCACCGTGACGGTGCGGGTGCAGCTGGAGCCGGACCCCGGCGCCGACCCTGCTCAGCCGGTGCTGCTGCTGCAGGTCGAGGACTCGGGCCCGGGCATCGCCCCGGCCGAGCGTGAGCTGGTGTTCCAGCCCTTCTACCGCGCGCTGGGCACCAACGTGGACGGCAGCGGGCTGGGGCTGGCCATCGTGCGCGAGATCGCCCAGCGCCACAACGCGGAGCTCACGCTCGACGACACCTATGACCGCGCCACGCACGCCCTGCCCGGCACGCGCGTGAGCGTGAGGTTCAGGCTGCCTCCGCAGGAGGCTGCCGACGAGGCGGCGTCCGACGCCTCCTTGCCGGCCCAGGACGCATCGATGTTGCCGCCGCCGCAGCCACGCACGGGTCTGGAGTAACGGCGGCCTGCGCACGGCTGCGGCCGAGCTGGACGGACTACGATCCCGCCATGGGCCATCCACAGCAGCGACTCTCGCTCGCCGACTATCTCGCCTGGGAAAGCGAGCAGCCGGAGCGCTGGGAGTTCTGCCGCGGCGAGGTGTTCGCCATGGTCGGCGGCCGGCGGGGCCATGGCCGCGTCATCGCCAACCTGATGCGCCATCTGGGCAACCATCTCGACGACACGCCCTGCCAGCCCTTCAGCGAGAACATGAAGGTTCAGGTCGGCGAGGAGGCGGTGCTCTACCCCGACGTGTTCGTGACCTGCGACGCGCGCTACAGCGCGGACGAGACTGTTTTCACGGCTCCTGTTGTCGTCATCGAGGTGCTCTCGCCCTCGACGCAGCGCTATGACCGCAGCGAGAAGTTCGCGATCTACCGTCGGCTTGCGTCGTTGCGCGAATACGTGCTGATCGACCCCGATACGCGGCGCGTGGAGGTCTACCGGCCCAACCCGGACCGCAGCTGCCTCTACATCGACCAGAGCGAACAGGGCGAGCTGGCGCTGGAGAGCATCGGCTTGCGCCTGCCGCTCGACAGCCTGTTCAAGGGCATGGACAGCGCCTGAGCGCGCTGCGGTTCCTGCCTCAGGACTGCATCAGCCGCCGGCTGCGCGCGATCGACATCAGGATGCCCAGGCTCAGCCCGAGCATGACCATGGCGGTGCCGCCGTAGCTGATGAAGGGCAGCGGCACGCCCACCACGGGCAGGATGCCGCTGACCATGCCCATGTTGACGAAGGCGTAGGTGAAGAAGCTCATCGAGATCGCCCCCGCCAGCAGCCGCGCGAAGGTGGTGGGCGCCTCGGCGGCGATGAACAGCCCGCGCACGATCAGGAAGGTGAAGCCCAGCAGCAGGCTCACTGTGCCGATCAGCCCGAACTCCTCGGAGAAGGCGGCGAACACGAAGTCGGTGGTGCGCTCGGGAATGAACTCCAGGTGCGTCTGCGTGCCCTTCATGAAGCCCTTGCCGCCGATGCCGCCGGAGCCGATGGCGATCATGCCCTGGATGGTGTGGAAGCCCTTGCCCAACGGGTCCTTGCTCGGGTCCAGCAGCGTGCACACGCGCTCCTGCTGGTAACCGTGCAGCAGCACCCAGTCCACGCCGGGCTGGCAGATCCTGTCCTCGCTGGCGATCAGCGCCGTGATGGCCACGGCGCCCACCACCAACACCGGCAGGATCAGCCGCCAGCTCAATCCGGCGAAGAAGATCACGTACAGCCCCGCCGAGAAGATCAGCAGCGCCGTGCCCAGGTCGGGCTGCTTGGCCACCAGCAGGAAGGGCAGCAGCAGCAGCCCGGCGCCGATGAGGAAGTCGCTGCGCCGCGCCTGCCCTTCACGGCGGTGGAACCACCAGGCCAGCATCAGCGGCGTGGCGATCTTGAGCAGTTCGCTGGGCTGGATCACCACGCCCACGTTGAGCCAGCGCGTGGCGCCCTTCTTGGTGATGCCGAACAGCAGCGTGGCCACCAGCAGCACCACGCCCACGGTGTAGAGCGGCACGGCCAGCTGCATCAGCCGCTGCGGCGGCACCTGCGCCACCAGGAACAGCACGCCCACGGCCAGCAGCATGTTGCGGCCGTGGTCCACGAAGCGCGTGCCGTGGTCGAAGCCCACGGAATACATGGTGACGAGCCCGCCCGCGGCCAGCAGCAGCACGGCCAGCATCAGCCACAGGTCGAAGCCCGAGAGCACCGGGCGCAGCCGCTGCCACAGCGTCGGCCGCACCAGCACGGCTGCGCTGCTCATCGCCGCACCTCCGTGGCCGTGCCCTGCGCCACGCTCTGCGGCGCCGAGGCCGGCACGGCGCCGGCCTGCGCCTCGGCGCCGGGCAGCGGGATGTCCTCGGCGCGGCGCGGCGCGCCGATGGGCGCCACGCTCTGGCCGCGGCGCGTGGCGGCGATGTCGTCCTCGCTGGGATAGTTGCCCAGCAGCCAGTAGTCGAAGACGCGCCGCGCGATGGGCGCGGCCGCGGCGGCGCCGAAGCCCGCGTTCTCCACGATCACCGCCAGCGCGATGGTGGGGGCCTCCAGCGGCGCGAAGGCCAGGTACAGCGAGTGGTCGCGCTGGTGCTCGGCCAGCCGCGCGGCGTTGTAGCGCTCGTTCTGGCGCACCGTCACGGCCTGCGCCGTGCCGGTCTTGCCGCCGCTCTTGTACGGGGCGCCGGCGAAGACCCGGGTCGAGGTGCCCTCCTGCGTCACGCCGTACATGGCGCGCTTGATGATCTCCACATGCTCGGGCTTGAGCGCCAGCGGCGGCAGCGCCTGGTGCTCGACCGGGCGCTTCTGGTGCGAGACCACGTCCTGCACCTCGCGCACCAGGTGCGGCGCCGGGCGCTGGCCGCCGGAGAGCAGCGTGGACATGGCGTTGGCGACCTGCAGCATGGTGAAGTTGTTGTAGCCCTGGCCGATGCCCAGCGAGATGGTTTCGCCGGCGAACCACTTCTTCTGCTCGGGGCGCTTGTAGGTGCGGCGCTTCCACTCGGTGCTGGGCAGGATGCCGGTGGCCTCGCCCTGGATGTCGATGCCCGTGCGCCGCCCGAAGCCGAAGGGCTCGAGCTGGTCGTGCATGAGGTCCACGCCCATCTCGTTGGCCAGCGAGTAGTAGTAGACGTTGCTCGACATCACGATGGAGCGGTGCATGTCCACCGGCCCCAGCCCGTGGTCGCCGTGGCTGCGGAAGGTGTGGTTGCCGAACTGGAAGCTGCCGTTGTCGTAGATCACCTGGCTGGCGTTGCGCTTGCCGGTGGTCAGCGCGGCCATGGCCATGAAGGGCTTGAAGGTCGAGCCCGGCGGGTAGGTGCCGCGCAGCGCGCGGTTGAGCAGCGGCTTGTCGATGGACTCGTTGAGCTCGCGCCAGTTGTCGACGTCGATGCCGTCCACGAACAGGTTGGGGTCGAAGGTGGGCTTGCTCACGAAGGCCAGCACCTCGCCGTTGCGCGGGTCCATCGCCACCAGCGCGCCGCGGCGCTCGCCGAACAGCTCCTCCACCATGGCCTGCAGCTTGATGTCCACCGACAGCACCACCGTGTTGCCCGGCGTGGGCGGGTGCGTGCGCAGCCGCCGCACGGCGCGCCCGCCGGCGCTGGTCTCGACCTCCTCGAAGCCGGTGGTGCCGTGCAGCACCGTCTCGTAGCTCTGCTCGATGCCGAGCTTGCCGATGTAGTCGGTGCCGCGGTAGTTGGCCTGCAGGTCCTCGTCCCAGTCCTCCATGGCCTTTTTCTCGGCCTGGTTGATGCGGCCCATGTAGCCGATGAGGTGGCTGCCGATCTCGCCCAGCGGGTATTGGCGGAACAGCCGCGCCTTGACCTCCACGCCGGGGAAGCGGAAGCGCTGCGCCGTGAAGCGCGCCACTTCCGCGTCGGTCAGGCGGTTGCGCAGCGGCATCGACTCGAAGCTCTTGCCCTCCTCCAGCAGCCGCTTGAAGCGGCGGCGGTCGCGCGGCGTGATCTCCACCAGCTGCGAGAGCTCGTCGATGGTGTGCTCCAGCGACTTTTCGAGCTTGGAGGGCGTGAGCTCCAGCGTGTAGGCCGAGTAGTTGGTGGCCAGCACCACGCCGTTGCGGTCCAGGATCAGCCCGCGGTTGGGCACCGAGGGCAGCACGGCGATGCGGTTGGCCTCGGCGCGCGCCGACAGCTTCTCGTGCTGCACCACCTGCAGGTAGAACAGCCGCGCGCCCACCAGGCTGAAGCCCAGCAGCACGAAGGCCGCCGCGGCCAGCACCCGGCTGCGGAAGCGGTGCAGTTCGCGCTCGACGTTGCGGAGTTCGGTCACGCTGTTGGAGGGGGCCGGAAGTTGCGGGGGCGCACTGTGCGCGAGACGCGGCGGTCGTGCAGGTGCGGGGGCATTGCGGGAAGCGGGCGACGGTCGGCGCGCGACGGGAGCAGCGGCTACAGGGGCCGGTTCTCGTCCGGATCGGGCGCACGGCGCTGCGGCGCCAGCAGCAGCCAGGAGGCCAGCGGCCACAGCAGCGTCTCGAACAGCGGCGCCAGCAGCAGGCTCCAGCCCGGGAACATGCCGCCGGCCAGCAGCCGCACCACCAGCGACACCAGGTGCGCGCCCAGGAACAGCGGCGCGATCTGCAGCGCCTGCTCCAGCACGCTGAACCAGCGCAGCCGCCGGTGCACGGTGATGGCGAAGTACGACAGCAGCGAGTACGCCAGCGCGTGCTGGCCCAGCAGCGCGCCGTGGTGCACGTCCATCACCAGCCCGCCCATGAAGGCCACGCCCACGCCGATGCGCCGCGGCTGATGCACGTTCCAGAACACCAGCACCAGCGCCAGCAGGTCGGGCATGGCGGGCTGGCGCCCCAGCGGCAGCAGGTTGATGCCCAGCGCCACCACCAGCGCGAACCAGATGAAGATCGGATTGGCCGGCAGCAGCAGCTGGTCCGAGCCGCGCGGCATGATCATCGCCGTCCTCCGCCGCCCGCCGGTGCCGAGGCCGGCGCGGAAGCCGAGGCCGAGGCCGACAGCGGCAAGTCGGGCAGGCCCTCGGGGCGCGGCGGCAGCTGGCGCTCCATGGGCTCCAGCACCAGCACGTGGTGCACGCCGTCCATGCGCGCCGCGGTCTTGAGCGTCACGCGCGCGAAGCCGCCCTCGGCCTGGCGGTCGATGCGCTCCACGCTGGCCACGGCCAGCCCGGGCGGGTACACGCCGTCCAGGCCGGAGGTGAGGATGGGGTCGCCGACCTGCACGTCGGAGTTGGCGGCCATGAAGCGCAGCTCCAGCGCGTCGTTGACGCCGCCGAAGGCCGCGCCGCGCTGCTGCGTGCGGCCGTTGATCACGGGAATGGCGGCGTCCTTGTCGCTGAGCAGCGTGACCTCGGCCGACAGCGGGTACAGCCGCGTCACCTGGCCCAGCACGCCCTGCTCGTTGACCACCGGCGCGCCCAGCGCCACGCCCTGCTTGGCGCCGCGGTCGATGATGAGCTTGCGCGTGTAGAGGTCACTCGCCTGCCACAGCACCTCGGCGGCCAGCGAGCGCGCCGTGATGCCGGGGCGCAGCTCCAGCAGCGCGCGCAGCTGCGCGTTCTCGGTTTCGAGCTGGCGCGTGCGCGCGGCCTGCAGCGACTGCTGGGCCAGCCGCGCCAGGGCGTCCTGCTCGGCCGCGCGCGCGGTCTTGAGGCCCTGCAGGTAGACGTAGCCCTCTTCGACCAGCGTCACCGGCACCAGCAGCGTGCGCTCGACCGGCAGCAGCGCCGTGGCCAGCACGGCGCGCAGCGGCTGCACCAGCGCGAAGCGGGTGTCGGCCACCATCAGGAACAGGGCCAGCGCCGAGAAGAACAGCAGCTTCGTCCGCGCCGAAGGGCCCTGCCGGAAGAACGGCGGCGGGGTCCGGTCCAGAGTGCCCAGAGCCATGGCGCGTACTGCGGAGCAGCGGTTCGGCGCGCGGCGCGTGCGCGGGCTTACTCGGAGGTGAAGATGCTGCCCAGGCGCTCCATGCGCTCCAGCGCCATGCCGCAGCCGCGCACCACGCAGGTCAGCGGGTCCTCGGCCACCAGCACGGGCAGCCCGGTTTCCTCGGCCAGCAGCCGGTCGAGGTCGCGCAGCAGCGCGCCGCCGCCGGTGAGCATCATGCCGCGCTCGGCGATGTCGGCGCCCAGCTCCGGCGGGGTCTGCTCCAGCGCGTTCTTGACGCTGGAGACGATGTTGTTGAGCGGGTCGGTGAGCGCTTCCAGGATCTCGTTGGAGCTGATCGTGAAGCTGCGCGGCACGCCCTCGCTGAGGTTGCGGCCCTTGACCTCGATCTCCTTGACCTCGGAGCCGGGAAAGGCGCTGCCGATGTTCTTCTTGATCATCTCGGCGGTGGGCTCGCCGATGAGCATGCCGTAGTTGCGGCGGATGTAGTTGATGATGGCCTCATCGAACTTGTCGCCGCCCACGCGCACGCTGCCCTTGTAGACCATGCCGCCCAGCGAGATCACGCCCACCTCGGTCGTGCCGCCGCCGATGTCCACCACCATCGAGCCCGAGGCCTCCGACACCGGCAGCCCGGCGCCGATGGCGGCGGCCATGGGCTCCTCGATCAGGTAGACCTCGGAAGCCCCCGCGCCCAGCGCGGACTCGCGGATGGCGCGGCGCTCGACCTGGGTGGAACCGCAGGGCACGCAGATGATGATGCGCGGGCTGGGCTTGAGCACCGAGCGCGGATGCACCATCTTGATGAACTGCTTGAGCATCTGCTCGGTGACGGTGAAGTCGGCGATCACGCCGTCCTTCATCGGGCGGATGGCGTCGATGTTGCCGGGCACCTTGCCCAGCATCGCCTTGGCCTCGGCGCCCACGGCCTGGATGGTCTTCTTGCCGTTGGGGCCGCCCTCGTGGCGGATCGCCACCACGGAGGGCTCGTCGAGCACGATGCCCTTGTCGCGGACGTAGATCAGGGTGTTGGCGGTCCCGAGGTCGATGGCCAGATCGGTCGAGAAGTAGCGCCGGAAGGTTTCAAACATGGTGAAGGGTCAGCGTCTGCAGGGTTCGATCGCAAGGGCGGGCGCGTAAGGGGTCCTGACTGCGGAAAGCGCCGGTCTGCGGCGATCGAACGCCGTAATCGTCATCGAGGCTGCGGGGTTGAGCGGCTTGGAGCCGCGGCGCAGGGGGCTTGCGAGCCACCGATCCTGCGCGACCAAAAATTCGTCCTGCACAAAAAACCCGCCGGCGCGGCCTGCGCTTGAGGGCCTGGTCCACTGCATCGACACCGCGTCGATCGCAACCGGATTTCGCCGCCGCGCCAGCCACCCCGGTGGGTCCTGGGTAACGGGCGATAATACCCGATCCCCCTGGGCCGCCGCGGCGCGGCGGACCTGCAAAAGCCCGAACCCGAGCACTATTGCCATGGCCCTCAGCCCCACGGACGTGAGCCGCATCGCCCACCTCGCCCGCCTCGAATTGCAGCCCGAGGAACAGGCCGCGATGCTCCAGCAGCTCAACGGTTTCTTCTCCATCGTCGAGCAGATGCGCGCGGTCGATACCAGCGGCGTCGAACCGCTCTACACCCCCCTGTCCGCCCTCTCGGAAGTGCAGCTGCGACTGCGCGAGGACCGGGTCACGGAACAGGATCAGCGCGCACTCAACCAGCGCAGCGCCCCCGCCGTCGAGGACGGCCTTTTCCTCGTGCCGCAGGTGATCGAATGAGCTCTCCATTGCACGAGCTGGGCGTGGCCGCGCTGTCGCGCGCCCTGGCCGACAAGCAAGTTTCCAGCGCCGAAGTCACGCAACACCTGCTTGCACGGGTTGCGGATCATCAACAGCTCGGGGCCTTCGTGCATGTCGATGCCGACGCCGCCCTGGCCGCCGCGCAGGCCGCCGATGCGCGCCGCGCCGCCGGCGATGCCTCCGCGCTGACCGGCGTGCCGATCGCGCACAAGGACATCTTCGTCACCGCGGGCGCGCCGACCACCGCGGGCTCGAAGATGCTCAAGGGCTACCAGAGCCCCTTCGACGCCACCGTGGTGGCCAGGCTGTCGCAGGCCGGCATGGTGAGCCTGGGCAAGCTCAACTGCGACGAGTTCGCCATGGGCTCGGCCAACGAGAACTCGGCCTGGGGCCCGGCGCTCAACCCGTGGGACCGCGCGCGCGTGCCCGGCGGCAGCTCCGGCGGCTCGGCCACGGCCGTGGCGGCGCGGTTGTTGCCGGCCGCGACCGGCACCGACACCGGCGGCTCGATCCGCCAGCCCGCCAGCTTCACCGGCATCACCGGCATCAAGCCCACCTACGGCCGCTGCTCGCGCTACGGGATGATCGCCTTCGCCTCCAGCCTGGACCAGGCCGGCCCGATGGCGCGCTCGGCCGAGGACTGCGCGCTGCTGCTGTCGGCCATGAGCGGCTTCGACGAGCGCGACGCCACCAGCGCCGAGCGCCCCGCCGAGGACTTCCATCGGCAGATGCTTGAGCAACGGGCGGGCGCCACGGCGGCCAAGCCGCTGCAAGGGCTGCGCATCGGCCTGCCCAAGGAGTTCTTCCCGGACGCGCTGGCGGCCGACGTCAACGGCGCCGTGCGCGGCGCGCTGGCCGAGCTGGAGAAGCTGGGCGCGACGCTGGTGGAAGTGAGCCTGCCGCGCACCGAGCTTTCCATTCCCGTGTACTACATCATCGCCCCGGCCGAGGCGAGCTCGAACCTGCAGCGCTACGACGGCGTGCGCTACGGCCACCGCGCCGAGCAGTACGGCGACCTGATCGACATGTACAAGAAGACGCGCGCGCAGGGCTTCGGCGCCGAGGTCAAGCGCCGCATCATGATCGGCACCTACGTGCTCTCGCACGGCTACTACGACGCCTACTACCTGCAGGCGCAGAAGCTGCGCCGCATGATCGCCGACGACTTCCAGCGCTGCTTCCAGGACTGCGACCTCATCGCCGGCCCGGTCGCCCCGAGCGTGGCCTGGCAGCTCGGCGCCAAGAGCGACGACCCGGTGGCGGCGTATCTCGCCGACATCTTCACCCTGCCCGCCAGCCTGGCCGGATTGCCGGGCATGAGCATCCCGGCCGGCTTCGGCGAGGCGCGGATGCCCGTGGGGCTGCAACTCATTGGCAACTACTTCGCCGAAGGCCAGCTGCTGCACACCGCCCACGCCTTCCAGCAGGCCACCGACCACCACCTGCGCGCGCCCGCCGGCTTCTGAAGACATCCATGAGCACGCCCCAACTCATCCGCGGCTACGAGGTCGTCATCGGCCTGGAGACGCATGCCCAGCTCTCCACCGCCAGCAAGATCTTCAGCGGCGCCTCCACCGCTTTCGGCGCCGCGCCCAACACCCAGGCCAGCCCCGTGGACCTGGCGCTGCCGGGCACGCTGCCGGTGCCCAACCGCGGCGCCGTGGAACGCGCCATCCGCTTCGGCCTGGCCGTGGGCGCCAAGGTGGCGCGGCAGTCCATCTTCGCGCGCAAGAACTACTTCTATCCGGACCTGCCCAAGGGCTACCAGATCAGCCAGTACGAGATCCCCGTCGTGCAGGGCGGCGTGATCGAGTTCCTGGTCGGCGAGCAGAAGAAGCGCGTCAACCTCACGCGTGCGCACCTGGAGGAGGACGCGGGAAAAAGCCTGCACGAGGACTACCACGGCCTCACCGGCATCGACCTCAACCGCGCCGGCACGCCGCTGCTGGAGATCGTGTCCGAGCCCGAGATGCGCTCCAGCGCCGAGGCCGTGGGCTACGCCCGCGCGCTGCACGCGCTGGTGGTGTGGCTGGGCATCTGCGACGGCAACATGCAGGAAGGCTCCTTTCGCTGCGACGCCAACGTCTCGGTGCGCAAGCCCGGCGCGCCCTTCGGCACGCGGCGCGAGATCAAGAACCTCAACTCCTTCCGCTTCCTGCAGCAGGCCATCGACTACGAGGTGCAGTGGCAGATCGAGCAGATCGAGGACGGTCTGTCCATCGAGCAGGCCACCGTGCTGTTCGACCCGGACAGCGGCGAGACGCGCGCCATGCGCAGCAAGGAAGACGCGCACGACTACCGCTACTTCCCCGACCCGGATCTGCCGCCGCTGGTGATCGCGCCGGAGTGGGTGGAGCGCGTCAAGGCCGAGATGCCGGAGCTGCCCGCCGCCATGGCCGAGCGCTTCCAGGCCCAGGACGGGCTGCCCGCCTATGACGCCGGCATGGTCACGCAGAGCCTCGCTTTCGCCGCCTACTACGAGGCGGCGCGCGACGCCTGCAGGCAGCCCAAGCTGGTGGCCAACTGGCTGATGGGCGAGTTCTCCAAGCGGCTCAACGCCGAAGGGCGCGGCATCGAGGAGGCGCCCGTGGCGCCGGCGACGCTGGGCGCGCTCATCACGCGCATCAGCGACGGCACCATCTCCAACAACGGCGCGCGGCAGGTGTTCGACGCGCTGTGGTCCGGCGAGGGGTCCGACGTCGATGCGCTGATCGAGGCCAAGGGCCTGAAGCAGATGAGCGACACCGGCGCGCTGGAAGCCATCGTGGAGCAGGTGCTGGCCGCCAACGAGAAGTCCGTGGCCGAGTTCCGCGCCGGCAAGGACAAGGCCTTCAACGCCCTGGTCGGCCAGGTCATGAAGGCCAGCAAGGGCAAGGCCAACCCGGCGCTGGCGGGCGAGCTGCTGAAGAAGAGGCTGCAGGGCTGATAACTCTCCCCTGCAATGGAAACGGCCCGCGGTGAGCGGGCCGTTTTGTTTACACCCCGTAGCGCGCCCGGTACGCCGCCACCGGCTGCTTGAACTGCGCCAGTGCCGGGTCGGCGGCGTGGTCCAGGAAGGCCATCAGGTCGGCCAGCGAGGCGATGGCCACCACCTCCAGCCCCAGCTTGTCGCGCACGTACTGCACGGCGGACCAGTCCACGTCGGCGCCGTTCTCGGTGGCCTTTTCCTGGCGGTCCAGCGCGATGGCCACGCCGCAGGGCTCGGCGCCGGCGGCGCGGATCATGGCGATGGACTCGCGCACCGAGGTGCCGGCGGAGATCACGTCGTCGATGATCAGCACCCGCCCGCGCACCGGCGCGCCCACCAGCGTGCCGCCCTCGCCGTGGTCCTTGGCTTCCTTGCGGTTGTAGGCGTAGGGCTTGTTGTGGCCCAGGCGCGCCAGCTCCACCGACACCGCCGCCGCCAGCGTGATGCCCTTGTAGGCCGGGCCGAACAGCATGTCGAAGGGCAGCCCGGAGTCCACCAAGCGGCGTGCATAGAATTCGGCCAGGCGGCCCAGCTTGGCGCCGTCGTCAAAGAGGCCGGCATTGAAGAAGTAAGGCGACAGCCGCCCGGCCTTGGTCTTGAACTCCCCGAAGCGCAGCACGCCGGCCTCGACCGAGAACTTCACGAAGTCCTCGGCCAGCGAGGCATTGGGGGAGAGATTCGTGCTCATGGAAATAGGTGTACCGCGATGGGTTTCAGGGTGGTGACGCTCAACCTCAATGGCATCCGCTCGGCGGCGACCAAGGGGTTCGAGGCATGGGCCGAAGCGGCCGGCGCGGATTTTATGGGGGTGCAGGAAGTGCGCGCCCAGGAGGCCGACGTGGTGGACCGCTTCAAGCGTGTCGCAGGTCTCGAAGGCCACTTCCATTTCGCCCAGAAGAAGGGCTACTCGGGCGTCGGGCTCTACACCAAGCGCGATCCCAGCGCCGTGATCACCGGCTTCGGCTGCGACGAGTTCGACCCGGAGGGCCGCTACGTCGAACTGCGCTTCGACAGCAGTGCGCGCAAGTTCAGCGTCATCAGCGCCTACTTCCCCAGCGGCTCCAGCGGCGAGGAGCGCCAGGCCGCCAAGTTCCGCTTCCTGGAGCGCTTCTGGCACCACCTGGCGGCGCTGCGCGCCTCGGGGCGCGAGTTCATCCTGATGGGCGACTTCAACATCGCGCACCAGGCCATCGACCTCAAGAACTGGCGCGGCAACCAGAAGAACAGCGGCTTCCTGCCCGAGGAGCGCGCCTGGTTCTCGCGCATGGTGAGCCAGGAGCTGGGGCTGGTGGACGTGTACCGCCGCCTGCACCCCGAGGCCACCGAGGACTGCTACACGTGGTGGAGCAACCGCGGCCAGGCCTGGGCCAAGAACGTGGGCTGGCGGCTGGACTACCAGGTGGCGACGCCGGAGATCGCGCACAGCGCGCACGCGGCCGCGGTTCACAAGGCGTCGCGGTTTTCGGACCACGCGCCGTTGACCATCGATTACGGCCTCTCTCTGTAAATTGCCGCGCACCGGCCGCGCATCACGGTGCCGGGTGAACAGCAATCCGGGCCAGGCCGTCGGGACGTTTTTCCTCGAACGACATTGGCGCCTCTCCCGTCACCGCATACCGCGCCCCGCTGGCATGACCGGGGGCATCCGAAGGCGGCATGCCGGCCAAGCTCAATCCGCCATCACCCCCAGCACCCACTGCCGCAGCGCCTCCAGCTCCTCCACGCTGACGCTGTGCCCGATCGGGTACTCGTGCCATTCCACCTCGTGCCCCAGCGCGCGCAGCAGCTCGCGCGTGACAGTGCCCGCGGCCATGGGCACCACCGGGTCCAGCCGGCCATGGGCCAGGAACACCGGCAGGTCGGCATTGGCGCCGTGGCGCTCAGTGGCGGTGAGATTGGCCAGCGGCAGGTAGCCCGACAGCCCCGCCACGCCCGCCAGCCGCTCCTGGCAGCGCAGGGCCGACAGCAGCGCCATGGCGCAGCCCTGCGAAAAGCCGGCCAGCAGGATGCGCCGCGCCGGCACGCCGCGCGCGCGCTCGCGCGCCACCAGCGCCAGCACCTGCTGGAGCGAGGCGCGCAGCCCGGGCTCGTCCTCGCGGCGCTGCAGCTCGGTGCCCAGCAGGTCGTACCAGGCACGCATGCGGTAGCCGCCATTGATGGTCACCGGCCGCACCGGCGCGTGCGGGAACACCCAGCGCACCGGGCCCAGGCCTGACAAATCCAGCTGCTGCGCCAGCGGCTCGAAGTCGTGGCCGTCGGCGCCCAGGCCGTGCAGCACGATCAGGCTGGCGCCGGGCTGGTCGCCGGTCTCCACTTCGATGGTCTGCAGGGTCGGCTCGGCAGGCATGGTCAAGGCTCCGGAAGTGAGGCGGTGGAAGGGGAAGAGGCGCCCGCCGGCGCGCGCGCCATGCAGCGCTGCCAGCGCTGCTGCACCCGCTCGGCGAACCATTGCGTGCTCAGCGGCCGGCTGATCTTGGGGCCCGACAGCGCGATCTTCGGCAGCACCGCCCGCGGCAGGGCGCGGCCCTGCTGGCGCTCAGCGAGTGAGAACACCTGCCGGTACAGCGCGCTGCGCTCCAGGCCGGCCTCGTTGCCCTGCTCCAGCGCGCGCCGCACCTCGGCCTCGCCCAGGCCCAGCCGGGGCGCCATCGCCAGCGCCGCGGCTTCGGTCGCGCCGCGCTGGCCGTCGCCGCGCAGCAGGTCGCCATCAGGGTCCAGCGGGATGCCGGACGCGGCGCTGAGCGCCTGTTGGAAAGCCGCATTGCGGCTGGCCCAGCGCCCGGCGTTGAAGTCGGCGAAGCGGTAGAGCGGCCGGTCGTAGGGCGCGGCGTAGTCCAGCAGGTGAGCGATGCCGAAGTAGAGGCCGCCGCGGCGGCTGAACACCGCGTCGCGCACGCCGCCGTCCAGCGGGTACGGGTAGCGCTCGGCGTGCTGTTCGGCCCAGGCCACGCTGACCTGCATCGGCCCGCCGGTGCGCACCGGGTTGAGCTTGCCGAACAGGCGCTGGCCCAGCGGCACGCGCTCGATCAGGTCCTCGAAGGTGTCGCTGAGCTGGCGCTCGGTGCGCGCCTTCTCGATGCGCTCGGCGTAGCTGCGCCCGTCGGACGAGGGCAGCTGCAGCGCCGCCGACACCAGCAGCGAGGGCACGCCGACGCGGCCGGCGCGCTCGTCGATCTCCTTGCGCGCGATGGCGCCCAGGTTCGGCACGGCCGGGTCGGCCTGGAAGCCCGATTCCTGCTCGGTGACGGCCAGCGCGGCGCAGAAGTTGTAGGCATTGGGCGGGATCTGCAACGCCGAGAAGGCGGCGTAGATGTCGGTGGCCCAGCCGGCGCGGTCGGGCAGCTGGGCGGGCAGCAGTTGCAGCAGCAGCGCGCGGCTGTCCTGCGGGCGCGGCCAGGCCGAGGCGGAGCGCTGCGACTCGTCGGCGGCACAGCCCGCCAGCAGCAGTGCCAGGCCGGCCCACAGCGCCGGACCCAGGGCGCGGCGCGGCGCCGCCGTCTGCCTCGGCAGTGAAGTTCCGGGGAATTGTTCCGCGACCGGCCTCATGACTCCTCCTGCGGCACGCGCGATGCCCGCGCGGTCGGCCCGCCACAATGGCAGCCATGCTTCGTTACCACACCATCCCCGTCACCCCGTTCCAGCAGAACTGCTCGCTGCTGTGGTGCGACCGCACCCAGGAGGCCGTCCTCATCGATCCGGGCGGCGACCTGGGCGCGCTGCGCGCCGCGGTCCAGCAGCGCAAGCTGAAGCTGGTGGCGCTCTGGCTCACGCACGCGCACATCGACCATGCCGGCGGCGCCGGACAGCTCGCGCGCGAGGAGGGGCTGCCCATCATCGGCCCGCACCAGGGCGACCAGTTCTGGATCGACGGCATGCCGCAGCAGAGCCAGATGTTCGGCTTCCCGCCGGCCGAGCACTTCACGCCCGCGCGCTGGCTGGAGGACGGCGACACGCTGACCCTGGGCGAGAGCCAGGTCGGCGTGCGCCACTGCCCCGGCCACACGCCGGGCCACGTCGTGTTCCATGCCGCTGAAATAAAACGCTGCTTCGTGGGCGACGTGCTCTTCGCCGGCAGCATCGGCCGCACCGACTTCCCCGGCGGCAACCACCAGCAGCTGCTTGACAGCATCCGCACCCGGCTGTGGCCCATGGGCGACGACACGGTGTTCATCCCCGGCCACGGGCCGGAGAGCAACTTCGGCGAGGAGCGGCGCTTCAATCCGTACGTGCGCGGCACCTGAAGCCGCGCCCGGCCGGTGCCGCGTCACCGGCTCGCGCTGCGCGCCGCCGGCGCGCCGAAGTGCTGGTTGGGTTTCGGCGCCTGGGCATACAGCGGCTGCACGCGCGGCAGCCGGGCCTGGATGTCGCGGATGCGCGTCTCGCCCGCGGGGTGGGTGGACATGAAGGCCAGCGGCTCGCCGCGGCTCACGGCCATCATCTTCTGCCACAGGCTCACGCCGGCGGCCGGGTCGTAGCCCGCGCGCGCCGCCAGCTCCATGCCGACGATGTCGGCCTCGGACTCGTCCTCGCGGCTGAACTTGAGCGTCAGCAGCTGGCTGCCCATGCCCAGCACCTGGTTGCCCAGGTTGCCGAGGCCCAGCAGCGCCGACAGCGCGCCCGCGCCCAGCTGCGTCGCGGCCGACTTGCCCATGCGCTCGCGCGCGTGCTCGCGCAGGGCATGCGCCACCTCGTGGCCCATGATGGTGGCGACCTCGTCGTCGCTGAGCTGCAGCTGCTGCAGGATGCCGTAGTAGAAGGCGATCTTGCCGCCGGGCATGCAGAAGGCGTTGAGCTCCTTGCTGCCCAGCAGGTTCACCTCCCACTTCCACTGCCGCGCGCGCGGGTTCCACTCGTCGGTGAAGGGAATGATGCGCTGCGCGATGTAGCGCAGCCGCTGCATCTGCGGATGGTTCTCCGGCGCCAGCGCCTTCTGCTGCGCGGCCTGCGACAGCATCTGGCGGTACTGCTGCGCCGCGGCGGCTTCCACCTCCTCGGCCGGCACCAACTTGGAGAAGGCCGACTCCGAGCCCACCTCCTCACGCACGCCCTGCGCCAGGGCCGGCACCAGCGCGCCGGTGAGCAGCGCCCCGGTGAAGAGCCGCCGCGACGGGTTCGCCAGGCAGCCGCCGCAGCGGCAGCCGGCATGCGCCAGCGGGGCGGAAGGGATGTCGGCATCGGTGCGGAAGGCGTCGGTGCTCATGGTCTCGGGCCGCGGATGGCGGCAGGTTTCTGGTTGGAGCTGGTCACAACGGGCACGGTGCATGCCCGGCTGACGCAGATGGGGGATTTTCGGCGGCGTCACAAGGGCCGCCGCCCGGCGAGGCGGCTCAGTCGTCGCCCGCCGGCGGGGCGTCCGGATCGACCTCCAGCGCGCGCACGCTCGCGCGCAGCGCCCACAGCATCGCCAGCGCCGGCACGGCCGCCAGCGTGGAGACGATGAAGAAGGTCGGCCAGCCGATGGACTCGGCCAGCACCCCGGCCAGCGGCCCCACCCAGACCCGGCCCACCGCCGCGAAGGCGCTCAGCAGCGCGTACTGCGTGGCCGTGAAGCGCTGGTTGCACAGGCTCATCAGGAAGGCGACGAAGGCGGCGGTGCCCATGCCGCCCGAGAGGTTCTCCAGCGCCACCACCAGCAGCAGCCCGCCATCGACCGGCGTGGGCTGGGCCAGGTGGATGAAACCCCAGTCGAAGGCCGGCACCAGCAGGCCCGGGATCACGCCCTTGCCCGACACCGCCAGCCACCAGAAGCCCAGGTTGCTGGCCATCTGCAGCAGCCCGAACAGCAGCAGCGAGCGCCACAGGCCGAGCTTCAACATCAGCGCCCCGCCCACCAGCGCGCCCAGGATGGTCAGCCACAGCCCGATGAGCTTGTTGACCACCCCCACCTCGGCCGGGCTGAAGGCCATGGCCTTGAGCAGGAAGGGCGTCAGCAGCGAGCCGGCGAAGGCGTCGCCCAGCTTGTAGAGCACGATGAAGGCCAGGAACGCGCCGGCGCCGGGCTGGCTGAAGTAGCTGCGCAGGCCCTGCAGCAGCGTCTCGAACTGCGCCTTGCGCGCCGCCCAGGCCGCCAGCGGCAGGGTGAAGGCGAGGCCCAGCATCAGCGCCAGCAGCTCGGTCCACTTCACCTGCAGCGCCGGGGCCAGCGCGCTGGCGCTCCACAGCGGCGACAACAGCAGCTGCGCCAGCGGCAAGGCCAGGCGGTCGCTGAGCAGGTAGCCCACGGCGACGGCCGCCATCACGGCCACGAAGCCGGTGACGTCGTGGCGCGCCACGGTGCGCGGCGCGGTGGCGCGCGGCAGCCGCGGCAGCAGCAGGGCCGACACGGCGGCGGCACCGAGCATCAGCATCGCCATGAGCCGGTACACCGCGGGCCAGGTGAAACCGCCGCCCTGGGCCGGGTCGGTCCAGATCAGGGCCACGCCGCCGGAGAGGATCATGGCCAGCCGGTAGCCCATGACGTTGAGCGAGGAGCCCAGGCCGCGCTCGCGCGCGGGCAGCAGGTCCGTTCTGTAGGCGTCGATGACCACGTCCTGCGAGGCGGACAGGAAGGCCACCGCCACCGCCAGCAGCGCGAAGGCGCGCGTGGCGCCCGCCGGCGGCGTGGCCGCCATGAGCAGCAGCGCGCCGGCCAGCAGCAGCTGCGTGAGCACCAGCCAGCCGCGCCGGCGGCCCAGCCCGGGCGGCTCGAAGCGGTCCATCAGCGGCGCCCACAGGAACTTGAAGGTGTAGGGCAGGCCCACCAGGCTGAGAAAGCCGATGGTGGCCAGGTCCAGCCCCTCGGCCGAGAGCCAAGCCTGCATCGCCTGGCCCGTGAGCGCCAGCGGCAGCCCTGAGGCGAAGCCCAGCAGCGTGACGGCGAGGAAGCGGTGGACGGCGGCAACGCGCTGGGCCGGCGTGCGCGCCACGGCCGCGGCGGCGGTGGAAGGTGGCATCGGGGGATTCTAGGCAGGCGCCTGCGCGCGCCCGCCGCCGGCACGGCGGCCGGCTAGCCGCCCGGCGCTGCGGGTGCCGTCTGCTGCCGGTAGATCTCGGCGGCCAGCGCCAGCAGCTGCTCGCGGGGCAGCTCGCCCACCAGCGCGTAGCCGCAGCCGCTTTCCACCCAGTAGAAGAGATTGAGCTTGCCCTCGCGCTCGAAGCGGAACGAGGCCGGGGTGTCGCCCTCGGGCTTGCGCAGGTAGACCGTGACGCGGTGCCCGCCGGCGTCCTCGTACATCAGCTGCGCGCTGGGCCCCGAGGCGTCCGGCAGCAGCCGCCCGCCGACCAGGTTGAAGCCCTGGGCCTGCAGGTTGAACAGCTTCACCGGCAGCGTGGTGCGGCGCGTGAGCCAGCGCGCCAGGTGCTCCTCGCCGGCGCGCACTTCCACCGGATGGCGCTGCTCGGGGGCGTAGACGGCATGCGCCACCACCGCGCGATGCACCCATTGCTCCTGCGCCAGCGGCGGCGGCAGCAGCTCCGGCCAGCGCGCCACCACGCCGGCACCCAGCAGCGCGCCGCCGCCCACCAGCAGCAGCACCGCCGCCGCACGGGCCCAGGGCCGCTCGCTCAGCGGACGCGGGCGCAGCAGCCGCTGCAGCCGGCCGGGCATGGGCTCGTCCAGCACCAAGTCGAAGCGCGCGCGCAGCGCGTCACGGTCGGCCGCCCACAAGCGCACCCGCTCGGCATCCTCGGGATGCTCGCGCAGCCACTGCTCCACCCGCAGGCGCTGCTCGGGATCGAGCTCGTCATCGAGCCAGGCGCTCAGCAGGTCGTCATCGATGCGGTCGGGGTCCATGGGCGTGGGGCGGTTTCAGATCACGCGCCGCAGGTGCGAACGCGCCGGAGGGGTGCCGTCGCCCAGGTGGCGGCGCAGCAGCTGGCGGGCGCGGCTGATGCGCGACATCACCGTGCCCGGCGGAATGCCCAGCACCTGCGCCGTCTCGGCATAGCTCAATTGCTCCACCACCACCAGCAGCAGCGGCGAGCGCAGCTCGGGCGTGAGCAGGCGCAGCGCCGCCAGCAGGTCCAGCCGCAACCCCAGGTCCGGCTCCGCCGCGCCGGCGTGGCGATCGAGCTCCTGCTCCAGGCGCTGCGGCTCCAGCACCGACAGCCGCGCCTCGCGCCGCAGCTGGTCGTGGTGCGCGTTGTGCGCGATGGACAGCAGCCACAGCAGCAGGTCGCGCCCCTGGTCGAACTGCTGCCAGCGCGTGAGCGCCCGCTCCAGCGTGCTCTGCACCAGGTCGTCGGCGCGCTCGCCGTCGAACACCAGCGAGCGCGCGTAGCGGCGCAGCCGCGGGATGGCGGCCAGCAGCAGCTGTCTGAAGTTGTCGGGGGCGTCCACTGCAGGGGTGTACGGACGGCGGCGGCCGATTATTCCCCCGGGTCGGGCCGGTGGCCGGCGCAGGCACGCGCGCCGGCTGGCCTTGTCAGCGGCGCCGAAGCCTCCACCATCGAGGCATGGACACTGCCGCCTTCACCCATGTCGCCTGCGCGCACTGCGCGGCCCTCAACCGCATTCCCCGCGCGCGCCTGACCGAGAACCCGGTGTGCGGCCGCTGCGGCCACGCACTGCTCGACGGCCACCCGCTGACGCTCACCGACGCCGACTTCGAGCGCGTGGTCGCGCGCACCGAGCTGCCGGTGATCGTGGACCTGTGGGCCCCCTGGTGCGGCCCCTGCCAGAGCATGGCGCCCGCCTTCGAGCAGGCCGCGCGCGAGCTCAAGGGCCGCGCGCTGCTGGTCAAGGTCGATACCGACGCCAACCCCCGCACCGCCGCGCGGTTCCAGGTGCGCAGCATCCCCACGCTGCTCAAGCTGCAGCAGGGGCGCGAGGTGGCGCGCCTGAGCGGCGCCATGCCGGCGGGGCAGATCGTGCGATGGGCGGGGGTGTAGGGGACGGGAGGTTGGCCGAGGATCGTTGCTGGGCGCCGCCTCTCAGCCTTCGGACTGCGGCAGGCGGGGCCGAATCCTCTCGCCCTTCAGGCCGCCGCCACAGCCGGCTGCTCCCGGGTCCCTTGCGCCGGGAAGTGCAAGCTGAAACAGCTCCCCTCCCCCAGCCGGCTCTTCACCTCGATGCGCGCGCCCAGCAGCTCGGCCAGCCGGGCGCTCAGGTGCAGGCCCATGCCGGTGCCCTCGGGGCGGCGGCGCGGGTCGCCCACCTGCGTGAAGGCGCCGAAGAGCTTGCCCTGGTCCGCCTCGCTGATGCCCACGCCCGTGTCGCAGACCTCGATGCGCACCTCGCCGCTGCCATTGACCAGCCCCAGGCTGACGCTGCCGCGCTCGGTGAACTTGATGGCGTTGTTGATCAGGTTGATCAGGATCTGGCGTAGCGCGCGGCGGTCCACCTGCAGCACCGGCGAGGGCTCGGACACGCCCAGCTCGAAGGCCAGCGCCTTGGCCTGCGCCAGCGGCATCAGGCTGGCGTGCACCTCGCGCAGCAGCGCGCCCACGTCCACCGGCTCGAAGTTGAGCTGCACCATGCCGGCCTGGATGCGCGCCACGTCCAGCAGGTCGTTGATCAGCGACAGCAGGTGCTCGGCGCTGCTCTTGACGATGCCCAGCTGCCGCTCCTGCTCGGCCGTGAGCTCGCCGCCCAGGCGCATGAGCAGGATGCCGGTGAAGCCGATGATGGCGTTGAGCGGCGTGCGCAGCTCGTGGCTCATGGTGGCCAGGAAGCGGTCCTTGGCTTGGTTGGCCACCTGCAGCGCGGCGTTCTTCTCCTGCAGCTCGCGCTCGAAGCGCTTGCGCTCGGTGGTGTCGCGGATCGCGCTCATCACGAACTTGCCCTCCTCGGTGTCGAGGGGGCTCAGGCTGATCTCCACCGGGAACTCCTCGCCGGCGTCGCCGTCGCCGCGCAGCCCGTAGAGCTCCAGCCCCGCGCCCATGCTGCGCAGCTGCGGCGTGCCGTGAAAGCGCGTGCGGTGCCCGATGTGGGCCTGCCGGTAGCGCTGGGGCAGCAGCGTCTCGATGGAGCTGCCGATCACCTGCTCGCGCCGCCGCGCGAACAGCCGCTCGGCCTGGCTGTTGAAGAGCACGATGCGCCCGCTGTCGTTGACGATCACGATGGCGTCGGGCACCGACTCCAGCAGGTTGCGGTAGCGCTGGCCGATCCACTGCGCGTCGCGCGCCACGCGCTGCGCCGTGACGTCGCGGTAGCTGCTCACGTAGCAGCGCACCCCGTCGGTGCCCTGCCGCGGTGCGCCGTCCTCGCGCACCGCGCGGGTGTAGAGGTCCACGTACAGCAGCCGCCCGTCCTTGTGGCAGCGCATGGCCGCGCGCGCCTGGGACTCGCCTTCGGCCAGCGCGCGCTGCCGCAGCCCGGCGTACTCGTCGGCTCGGTCCCTGGGCACCAGCAGCTGCGCCAGCGGCCGGCCCAGCGCCTCCTCGGCGCTGTAGCCGAAGGTGTGCTGCGCCATGCGGTTCCACAGCCACACCTCCCCCTGCGGCGAGGTCACCACCAGCGCCTGCGGCGACTCGTCGATCAGCAGCTGCTCCAGCCCGCTGCGGGCAATGGGGTGGTCCACAGAATTCCTTGGATTTCGGTCAAGTTGCCAATCTAGCTCAGCGGCCATGCTCCGACCGCTCGGACGCGGGGTGCGGCCCCTACACTGCCGCGCTTTTTCCCGATTTGCCCCGAGAGCTGGAGTACCGATGAGCTTTCCCTTCCGCTGGCGCCTTGTGGACGCGCCCGCGGGCGCCGTGGTGGCGCCCGACGAGCGCCTGTCCTGGCCGCAGACCGCCGCCCTGGGCGTGCAGCACGTGATCGCCATGTTCGGCGCCACGGTGCTGGCGCCGCTGCTCATGGGCTTCGACCCCAACGTCGCCATCCTCATGAGCGGCGTGGGCACGCTGGTCTTCTTCCTGCTCACCGGCGGGCGCGTGCCCAGCTACCTGGGTTCGAGCTTCGCCTTCATCGGCGTGGTCATCACCGCCACCGGCTACGCCGCCAAGGGCGCCAACCCCAACCTGGCCGTGGCGCTGGGCGGCATCGTGGCCTGCGGCGCGCTCTACACGCTGCTGGGCCTACTGGTGATGGCCGTGGGCACGCGCTGGATCGAGTCGCTGATGCCGCCGGTGGTCACCGGCGCGGTGGTGGCCGTGATCGGCCTGAACCTGGCCGCGGTGCCGGTGAAGAACATGGCGCCCACGGGCTTCGATGCCTGGATGCAAGGGCTGACCTTCGTCAGCGTGGCGCTGGTGGCGGTGTTCAGCCGCGGCATGGTGCAGCGGCTGCTGATCCTGGTGGGCCTGATCATCGCCAGCCTGCTCTACGCGCTGCTGACCAACGGCCTGGGGCTGGGCAAGCCCATCGACCTCTCGGGTGTCGCCGCCGCCCCGTGGTTCGGGCTGCCGCGCTTCGCCGCGCCGGTGTTCGACGGCCACGCCATGCTGCTGATCGCGCCGGTGGCGGTGATCCTGGTGGCGGAGAACCTGGGCCACCTCAAGGCCGTGGCCGCCATGACCGGGCGCGACATGGACCGCTACATGGGCCGCGCCTTCATCGGCGACGGCCTGGCCACCATGGTCAGCGGCAGCGCCGGCGGCACGGGCGTGACCACCTACGCCGAGAACATCGGCGTGATGGCGGCCACGCGCATCTACTCGACGGCGATGTTCGTGGTGGCGGCGCTGGTGGCGCTGGTGCTGGGCTTCAGCCCCAAGTTCGGCGCGCTGATCCAGGCCATCCCGCTGGCGGTGATGGGCGGTGTCTCCATCGTGGTGTTCGGCCTGATCGCGGTGTCGGGCGCGCGCATCTGGGTGCAGAACCGCGTGGACTTCTCCGACAACGTCAACCTGATGGTCGCGGCCATCACGCTGGTGCTGGGCACGGGCGACTTCACGCTGCGCTTCGGCGACTTCGCGCTGGGCGGCATCGGCACCGCCACCTTCGGGGCGATCGGGCTGCATGCGCTGCTGCGGCGGGGGATGCGGCGCTGAGGCGCCCCTCCTCGCTCACACCTTCAGCACCCGCTGCAGCGTCGCCAGCAGCTTGGGCGCGTCGATGGGCTTGGTCAGGAAGTCGTTCATGCCCGCGGCCAGCGCCTCGTCGCGCTCGGCGGGCAGCGCCGCGGCGGTCAGGGCGATGATGGGCAGCGCCTGGGCGTCGAAGCGCCGGCGCAGCTCGCGCGTGGCCTCGCGCCCGTTCATGCGCGGCATCTGCATGTCCATCAGCACCGCCTGGAAGGGCCGGTTCTCGCGCAGCGCCTGCTCCACCGCCTCCAGCGCCTGCACGCCGTCGGCCGCGCCCGTCACCTGCGCGCCCCACTGCTGGAGCATGGCCGTGGAGATGGTCATGTTGATGAAGTTGTCCTCCACCATCAGCACGCGCACCCCGGCCAGCGGCTGGGCCGGGGCCGCGGGCGCGGGCGCCGGCGCGGGCGGCGCCTCCACCGGCACGGCCGCGGCCGGCAGCGGCAGCTCCAGCCAGAAGCGGCTGCCCTGCCCCAACCGGCTGTCCACGCCCACCTCGCCGCCCATGAGCTGCGCCAGCTCGCGGCAGATCGACAGTCCCAGCCCCGTGCCGCCATGGCGCCGCGTGCTGGAGTCGTCGGCCTGGATGAAGGGCTGGAACAGCCGCGCCTGCATGTCCGCGTCCAGCCCCGGGCCGGTGTCCTCGACCTCGAAGCGCACGCGGCCGCCCGCCGCGGGCCGCGCGCTCAGCCGCACCGTGCCGCGCTCGGTGAACTTCAGCGCGTTGCTCAGGTAGTTGCCCAGCACCTGGCGCAGCCGCACCGGGTCGCCATGCGCGCCCTGCGGCAGTTGCGGGTCGAGGTCCAGCGTCAGCTCCAGCCCATGCGTGCGGGCGATGGCGGCGTAGCCGCGCTGCAGCCGCTGCAGCAGCGCATGCAGGTCGAAGTCCTGCGGGTGGATGTCGAGCTTGCCGGCCTCGATCTTGGAGAGGTCCAGGATGTCGGAGATCACCGCCATCAGCGTGTCGGCGCTGTCGAGCATCTGCGTCAGGTACTGCTGGCGCTTGACTTCGCCCAGGCCCGGCGTGCGCGCCAGCTGCGCCAGGCCCACCAGCGCATTGAGCGGCGTGCGCAGCTCGTGGCTGGTGTTGGCCAGGAAGGCGCTCTTGGCGCGGCTGGCGGCCTGGGCCTGGTCCAGCGCCTGCTCCAGGCGGCGGCGGGCGCGTTCGCGCTCGGCCTCGACCGCCGCGGCGGCGCGGCGCGGCACCGTCACGTCGCGGCCCACGCCCCAGTAGCCCAGGAACTGGCCGCGCGCGTCCAGGCGCGGCTCGCCGCTGATGCGCAGCCGGCGCGGCGCGTGGGGGCCGGCCTGCCAGGCCACGTCCAGCTCGCGCAGCGGGCGGCGGGCCTGCAGCTCCGCGTGCAGCGCCTGCAGCGCCGCGGCGTCGTTGCGCAGTGCCGGCAGCTCCCACAGCGGCTGGCCCCAGGGGCCGGGCAGTTCCTCGAAACGCCCGCCGCGGCGGCAGCGCAGCACGCGCGTGAGGCGGCACTGCGCATCGGTTTCCCAGTAGTAGCCGGCCGCCACGGACAGCAGCGCCGTGAAGCGCTGCGCGCGCTCCTGGCCCTGCTCCACGTACAGCCCCTGCACGCCGTGTAGCAGCCGCCCGCCCGCGGCGCCGGTGGCCAGCAGCAGCGCCTGCAGCCCGACATGCAACGCCAGCGGCTGCCCCGGATGGCCCGGCAGCCGTCCCGCCCACTCGCCCCAGGCCAGCGCGCCCAGCAGCGCGGCGGCCAGCGCGCTCACCAGCGCCGCCGTGCGCCGCGAGGCCACGGCCCCGCACAGGCAGGCCAGCAGCGCCAGAAAGGCGGTGCCCGAGCCTTGCACGCCGCGGTCCACCAGCCAGGCCAGCAGCGCGATGGGCGGCAATGCCGCCAGCGACACGCGCCGCACGGCCGCGTCCAGCGCCTCGGTGCAGCCGCGCAGCGCGTGCAGGCTCACGCCGCACAACAGCAGCAGCGCCAGCAGCAGCGCCAACAGCTGCGCGCCCGGGAGCCGCACCCCGGGCAGCGCCAGCAGCGCGGCGCAGCCGCCCGCGGTGGCGGCGGCGGTGGCGAAGAAGAAGCGCGCCACGCGCGGGCGCACGTCCTGCTGCACCTCGGGCAGCAGGCCCGGATCAGCCTGCGGGGGGGCGGGCTTCAGCGGGACCTGCATGGGCGCGACGCTCCTACGGGCTTCAGCCGCCGCGCGCGGCGTTGAGCGTGTCGCGCGTGCGCTGCGCCTCGGCGCGCGCCGCCGTGGCGAAGTCCGCGCCGGCACTGGCGTAGAGCACCGCCCGCGAGGAATTCACCATCACGGTGCCGCCCGGGCGCAGCCCGGCGCGGATGGTGGAGGCCGCATCGCCGCCCTGCGCGCCCACGCCCGGGATCAGCAGCGGCAGCGTCGGCGCGAGCTCGCGCACGCGCTCGATCTCGGCCGGGAAGGTGGCGCCCACCACCAGGCCGAGCTGGCCATGGCGGTTCCAGGCACCCTGCGCCAGGCGCGCCACGCGCTCGTACAGCAGCTCGCCGCCCTCCAGGCGCTGCGCCTGCAGGTCGCTGCCGCCGGGGTTCGAGGTGCGGCACAGCAGGATCAGCCCCTTGTCGGGATAGGCGTCCATGTAGGGCTCGATCGAGTCCAGGCCCATGAACGGCGACAGCGTCAGCGCGTCGGCCTGGTAGCGCTCGAAGGCCTCCTTGGCGTACTGCTGCGCGGTGGCGCCGATGTCGCCGCGCTTGGCGTCCAGGATCACCGGCACGCCCGGCGCCACCCGGCGGATGTGCTGGATCAGCCGCTCCAGCTGCTCCTCGGCACGGTGCGCCGCGAAGTAGGCGATCTGCGGCTTGAAGCAGCTCACCAGGTCGTGCGTGGCCTCGACGATGGCGGCGCAGAAGTCATGGATGCGCGAGGCGTCGCCCTTCCAGTCGCCCGGAAACTTCGCGGGCTCCGGGTCCAGGCCCACGCACAGCAGCGAGCCGTTGCGGGCCTCGGCGGCTTGCAGCATGTCGGTGAACTTCATGGGATCTGTGCTTTCAGCCTCGGGAAGGCGTCATGGTCGCGCGGGTGCCCACAAGGGAAATGTCGTCATGCCCGCGCAGGCGGGCATCCACGAGCACCGGGGCGCGTCCTGGGAAATGCATTGAAAAGCTCGGCTTGTACAGGCCGCCGCCCTGGATGGCGCGGACGCCCGCCTGCGCGGGCATGACGGCTTGGTTGGGCTCACGGCCTGCATATCGGCAGGCGGCGAGCCCGCCTGAGCGTTATCGGAGGCGGCGTGCGCCGCGCGCCTCAGATCCGCTTGGCCAGCGCCTCGGCGCAGCCGGTGTAGCTGCCGGGGCTGAGCTCCTTCAGGCGCGCGCGCTCGCTCTCGGGCAGCTCCACCAGCGTGTCGATGAAGCCGGCAATGGCCTCGCGCGTGATGGCCTTGCCGCGGGTGAGCTCCTTCAGGCGCTCATACGGGTTGGGCAGGCCGTAACGGCGCATCACGGTCTGGATCGGCTCGGCCAGCACTTCCCAGGCGGCGTCCAGGTCGGCGGCCAGCGCCTCGCGGTTGAGCTCCAGCTTGTCCAGGCCGCGCGACAGCGACTCCAGGCCCAGCACCGCGTAGCCCAGGGCCACGCCCATGTTGCGCAGCACGGTGGAGTCGGTCAGGTCGCGCTGCCAGCGGCTGATGGGCAGCTTCTGTGCCAGGTGCGTCAGCACCGCGCTGGCCAGGCCGAAGTTGCCTTCGGCGTTCTCGAAGTCGATGGGGTTGACCTTGTGCGGCATGGTGCTGGAGCCGATTTCGCCCGCCTTGGTCTTCTGCTTGAAGTAGCCCAGGCTGATGTAGCCCCAGACGTCGCGCGACCAGTCCACCAGGATGGTGTTGGCGCGGGTGACGGCATCGAACAGCTCGGCCATGTAGTCGTGCGGCTCGATCTGGATGGTGTAGGGGTTGAAGGTGAGCCCCAGCGCGCCCTCCACCACCTGGCGGCTGAAGGCTTCCCAGTTCACGGCCGGATAGGCCGAGAGGTGCGCGTTGTAGTTGCCCACCGCGCCGTTCATCTTGGCCAGCAGTTTCACGTCGGCGATGCGGCCGCGGGCGTGGCGCAGGCGCGCCACGACGTTGGCGATCTCCTTGCCCACGGTGGTGGGGCTGGCGGTCTGGCCGTGGGTGCGGCTGAGCATGGGCTCGCCCGCGAACTGGTGCGCCAGGGCCGCGAGGCGCTCGATGACGCGGTCCAGCGCCGGCAGCAGCACCTGCTCGCGCGCGGCCTTGAGCATCAGGGCGTGGCTGGTGTTGTTGATGTCCTCGCTGGTGCAGGCGAAGTGCACGAACTCGCCGGCGGCCTGCAGCTCGGCCTGGCCCTCGAAGCGCGACTTGATCCAGTACTCCACGGCCTTGACGTCGTGGTTGGTGGTCTTCTCGATGTCCTTGATGGCCTGCGCGTCGGCCTCGGCGAAGTTCTGCACCAGGCCGCGCAGCAGGTCACGCGAGGCCTGCGACAGCGGCAGGAACTCGGCGAAGCCGGCGTCCGACAGCGCGATGAACCACTCGACCTCGACCTGCACGCGCCGGTGCATCAGGCCGAACTCGGACAGCAGGGGGCGCAGCGCCGCGACCTTGGCGGCGTAACGGCCGTCCAGCGGCGACAGGGCGGTGAGGGCGGAAAGGTTCATGGCGGGGGGCTTCTTCGTGCAGGCAAACCCGCGATTTTAGAAGCACCCCCTTGTCCGGGCGGTGCGGTCCGGCTCTGGTGCCGGCCGCCTGGGCCCACACGCCCCTGCCCGGGAAGCGAACGGCGCCGCAGCCACCCGGGCGGTGGCCCCCGCCAACTGGAACGGCTCTTGCGAGCGCGGTGTACAAAGCACATCACACCTCGGAGGGATTGCCATGCGCCCGATGCCCCGCCGCCCCGTCCTCGGCCTGCTGGCCGCCGCCGCGCTGGCTGCCGCCGGCCCCGTCCTGGCGCAATCGAAGCTGAAGGTGGCCGCCATCTACACCGTGCCGGTGGAGCAGCAGTGGGTGAGCCGCATCGACAAGGCGCTCAAGGCCGCGGCGGCGCGCGGCGAGATCGAGTACGTGTTCAGCGAGAACGTGGCCAATGCCGACTACGAGCGCGTGATGCGCCAGTACGCCGAAGGTGGCCACGCGCTCATCGTCGGCGAGTCCTTCGCGGTGGAGGCCGCGGCGCGCAAGGTGGCCCGCGACTATCCCAAGCTCGCCTTCCTGATGGGCAGCTCCGGCAAGCCGCAGGCGCCCAACTTCTCGGTGTTCGACAACTACATCCAGGAGCCGGCCTACCTGACCGGCATGATCGCCGCGGGCATGAGCAAGAGCGGCCGGATCGGCATGGTCGGCGGCTACCCGATCCCCGAGGTGAACAGGCTGATGAACGCCTTCATCGCCGGCGCGCGCGAGGTCAACCCGAAGACCGAGTTCAGCATCAGCTTCATCAACAGCTGGTTCGATCCGCCCAAGGCCAAGGAGGCGGCCTTCGCCATGATCGACAAGGGCGCCGACGTGATGTACGCCGAGCGCTTCGGCGTCTCGGACGCAGCCAGGGAGCGCAAGGTGCTGGCCATCGGCAACGTCATCGACACGCAGGCCAGCTATCCCGACACCGTGGTGGCCTCGGCGCTTTGGCACATGGAGCCCACCATCGCGCGCGCCCTGGCCCACGTGAAGGCCGGCCAGTTCAAGGCCGAGGACTACGGCGTGTACTCGACCATGAAGCACCAGGGCTCGGCGCTCGCGCCGCTGGGCACCTTTGAAAGCAAGGTGCCGGCCGAGCTCAAGGCCCGGGTCAAGGCCAAGGAGAAGGCCATCCTCGACGGCTCTTTCACCGTCAAGGTGGACGACAGCGCGCCCAAGGCGAAGTGAGCCGCTGAGCCGGGCCGGGTCGCGCCATGAGCAAGCTCCCTTCCGACACCGCCCCGCCGCTGCTGCGGCTGGCGCACATATCGAAACGCTTCGGCGCGCTGCTGGCCAATGACGACGTCTCGCTGGAGCTGCAGCGCGGCGAGGTGCTGGCCCTGCTGGGCGAGAACGGCGCGGGCAAGAGCACGCTGATGTCCATCCTGTTCGGGCATGTGCTGCCCGACGCCGGCCGCGTCGAGGTGGAGGGAAAACCGCTGCCGCCGGGCGACACGCGCGCGGCGCTGGCCGCGGGCATCGGCATGGTGCACCAGCACTTCACCCTGGCCGACAACCTGAGCGTGCTCGACAACGTGATGCTGGGCACCGAGCCGCTGTGGCAGCCGTTTTCACGCCGCCAAGTGGCCCGCGAGCGGCTGCTGGCCACGGCGCAGCGCTTCGGCCTGCACGTGGACCCCGAGGCCCGCATCGGCGACTTGTCCATGGGCGAGCGCCAGCAGGTCGAAATCCTGAAGGCGCTGGTGCGCGGGGCGCGGGTGCTGATCCTGGACGAGCCCACCGCCGTGCTGACGCCGCCGCAGAGCGAGGCGCTGTTCGCCACGCTGCGCGGCCTGGTGCGCGAGGGCCTGTCCATCCTGTTCATCAGCCACAAGCTCGACGAGGTGCGGCGCGTGTCGGACCGAGTCGCCGTGCTGCGCGCGGGCCGGCTGGTGGCGCGCTTCGACCGCCTGGACGGCGTGGATTCGGCGGCACTGGCCGAGGCCATGGTCGGGCACGCGCTCGCACCGGTGCAGCGCAGCGTGCGCCAGCCCGGTGCATTGGTGTGCCGCCTGCGCGAGGCCAGCGTGGCCGGTCAGCCGCGCCCGCGCCTGGACCGGGTGACGCTGGAGCTGCATGCCAACGAGGTCGTGGGCATCGCCGGCGTCTCGGGCAACGGCCAGCAGGTGCTGGCCGAGCTGCTGTGCGGCGTGCGGGCCCTGGACAGCGGCACGCTGGTGTTCGAGGGCCGGCGCCTGCCGGCCCGGCCGCGCGCCTGGCTGGCGGCGGGCGTGGCGCGCATCCCGGAGGACCACCATGCCGTCGGCGCCATCGGTGACCTGGCGCTGTGGGAGAACGTGGTGCTGGAGCGCTACGCCGGCGACAGTTTTTCTCTCTTCGGCTGGCTCAGGCGCCGCCGCGCCCAGGCCCATGCCCAGGCGCTGGTGCAGCGCTTCGACGTGCGCGGCACCGAGGCCGGCGGGCTGGGCACGCCGGCGCGGCGCCTCTCGGGCGGCAACCTGCAGAAGCTCATCCTCGGCCGCGCGCTGGCGGGCGACCCCGACGCACCGCCGCCCAAGCTGATCGTCGCCAACCAGCCGACCTGGGGCCTGGACGTGGGCGCGGTGGCCTACGTGCACGAGCAGTTGCGGCAGGCCTGCGACCAGGGCGCGGCGCTGCTGCTCATCAGTGACGACCTGGACGAACTGTTTGCGCTGTCGGACCGCATCGCCGTGATGCACCACGGCCGCCTCGGCGCCGCGCGCCGCACGCAGGAGTGGACGCGCGCCGGGATCGGCTTGGCCATGGCGGGCGCGGCGGCAGCGCCCTCCCCGGCGGCCGCGAGTGAGGTGATGCATGCGGCTTGAGCGGCGGGCGGCGCCCTCGCGCGCGATGGCGCTGGCCGCGCCGCTGCTGGCCGTGGCGCTGACGCTGGCCTTGAGCGCGGCGCTGGTGGCCTGGGCCGGCGCGCCGGTGGGGCGTGCCTACGGGCTGCTGCTCGAAGGCGGCTTCGGCTCGCGGCTGGCGCTCACCGAGACGCTCACGCGCGCCACGCCGCTGATCCTCACCGGGCTGGCCGCGGCGGTGGCCTTCCGGGCGCGGCTGTGGAACATCGGCGCCGAGGGCCAGCTCTACGCCGGCGCGCTGGCGGCGGTGGCGGTGGCCGGCGCCGGGGGCTCCTTCGCGCTGATGATCGCCGCCGCCATGGCCGCGGGCGCGGCGCTGCTGCTGGGGCCGGCGCTGCTCAAGCGGCTGGGCGTGGACGAGGTCGTCACCACGCTGCTGCTGAATTTCATCGTGCTGCTGTTCGTGTCGGCCATGCTGGACGGGCCGATGAAGGACCCGCTGGCCATGGGCTGGCCGCAGAGCATCGCGCTGCCCGAGGAACTGCAGATCGGCAACCTGGTGCCGCGCAGCCGTCTCCACAACGGGCTGCTGGCGGCGCTGGGCCTGGCCGCCCTGCTTTGGCTGCTGTTGCGCCAGACCACGCTGGGCTTCGAGATCCGCGCCGTGGGCGCCAACGCGCGCGCCGCGGCCTTCGCCGGCATGCCGGTGCAGCGCGTGACGCTGCTGGTGGCGCTGATGTCGGGCGCGCTGGCCGGGCTGGCCGGCGCCGTGGAGGTGGCGGGCCGCGCCGGCTACCTGACCTTGGACATGTCGCCGGGCTACGGCTACAGCGGCATCGTGGTGGCCATGCTGGCCGGGCTGAATCCGCTGGGCGTGGTGGCCGCGGCCGTGTTCGTCGCCGGCATCCTGGTGGGCGCCGACGGCATGAGCCGCCAGGTGGGCGTGCCCACCTACATCGCCGACGTCATCGTCGCCCTGGCGCTGATCGCGATGCTGGTGGCGACGCTGCTGGTGAACTACCGCGTGGTGTGGCGCCGGGTGGCGGCGGGAGGTGTGGCATGAGTGAGCTGCTGGACCTCCTCGCCGCCGCGCCCTTCTGGGTGGCGGTGCTGCGCATCGCCACGCCGCTGATCTTCGGCACGCTGGGCGTGCTGCTGTGCGAGCGCGCCGGGGTGCTGAACCTGGGCGTGGAAGGGATCATGGTGGCCGGCGCCTTCGCCGGCTGGCTCACCGTCTACGCCGGCCAGGGCCTGTGGAGCGGCGTGCTGGTGGCCGCAGCCGTCGGGGCGCTGCTGGGGCTGCTGCACGCCTTCCTGACCGTGACGCTGGCGCTGAGCCAGCATGTGGCCGGGCTGGGCCTGACGCTGCTGGCCACGAGCCTGGCGAGCTACGCCTACCGCGTGAGCTTTCCGAAGGTGGAGCGCCCGCCCACCATCGAGGCCTTCGAGCCGATGCAGTCGCTGCCCGTGCCGGTGCTGGCCGAGCAGACGCCACTGACGCTGCTGGCCCTGCTGCTGGTACCTTCGCTCGCGTTTTTGTTGCACCGCACACCCATCGGCCTGGCGATCCGCATGGCTGGGGAAAACCCGGCGGCGGTCGAGAGCCAGGGCCTGTCGGTGGCGAAATTGCGCACCGGCGCGGTGGTGGCGGGCTCGGCGCTGATGGGCGTGGCCGGGGCGTTCCTGACGCTGTCGGCCTTCAACGCCTTCTACTTCAACATGGTCAACGGCCGCGGCTGGGTGTGCATCGCGCTGGTGGTGTTCGCCTCGTGGCGGCCGGGCAAGGCGCTGCTGGGCGCGCTGCTGTTCGCCTTCTTCGACGCGCTGCAGTTGCGGCTGCAACAAGGCGGCGCCGGAGCCCTGCCCTACCAGTTCTACCTCATGCTGCCCTATGCCATGGCCATCGTCGCGCTGGTCGTGATGGCGCGGCGGGCGGCTTATCCTCAAGCCTTGATGAAGCCCTACCGCAAGGGCGAACGCTAGCAGTAGCAGGAAGGAGACCGCGATGAGCACCGGATCGTCCACCTCCACCCAGGGCGGCAGCCACATACGGCTGACATCCCATCCCGGACAAGGGGCCGGCGGCGCGCCGGTCATCCACTGGGGCGCGGCGGACCCGAAGGAGCGCGGGCCGCTCATCGGCACCACCACCAACCGCAGCCAGCGCAACGTCATCGGCACCCACAGCGGCAGCTACGGCGTGTACCGCGCCCTGGCCGTGGCGGCGGGCAACCTGACCAAGGGCCATCGCGCCGATCTCACCAACACCGCGCCCACCGAGCGCATCGGCCCGTACCCGCAGTGGGCCGATCCCGGGAAGATCGTGTCCATCGACCCCTGGGGCGCCTCGGTGGCCGAAGTCTTCGCCGACGAGCTGGCGCAGGGCATGGACATCCGCCCCACCATCGCCGTGACGCAGGCGCACATCCACCTGCCCGAAGTCCGACAGGCCCTGGCCTTCCAGCGCCTGTCGGTGGACGGCAAGTTCCTGCTGGAGGACGGCTCCGCGGCCGTCACCAAGATCGCCGTCGAGCCGGTGTGGTGGCTGCCCGGCGTGGCCAAGCGCTTCGGCGTGAGCGAGGCGGTGCTGCGCAAGACGCTGTTCGAGGAGACCGGCGGCATGTACCCGGAGCTGGTCACGCGCGGCGACCTGGAGGTGTTCCTGCCGCCCATCGGCGGGCAGACGCTCTACGTCTTCGGCCAGGTGCAGGACCTGGCCGACCCGGGCGTGACGCTGACCGCGCGCGTGCACGACGAGTGCAACGGCTCCGACGTGTTCGGCTCCGACATCTGCACCTGCCGCCCCTACCTGACGCACGCCATCGAGGAGTGCATCAAGGGCGCGCAGGCCGGCGGCGTGGGCCTGATCGCCTACAGCCGCAAGGAGGGCCGCGCGCTGGGCGAAGTCACGAAGTTCCTGGTCTACAACGCCCGCAAGCGCCAGGTCGGCGGCGACAGCGCGGACAAGTACTTCCTGCGCACCGAGTGCGTGGCCGGCGTGCAGGACATGCGCTTCCAGGAGCTGATGCCCGACGTGCTGCACTGGCTCGGCGTCAAGAAGATCCACCGCCTGGTGAGCATGAGCAACGACAAGTTCGACGCCATCACCGGCAGCGGCATCGAGGTGGGCGAGCGCATCAAGATCCCCGACGAGCTGGTGCCGGCGGACGCGCGGGTGGAGATCGAGGCCAAGATCGCCGCGGGCTACTTCACCGACGGCAGCGTGCCCGATGCCACGCAACTCGCGGCGACCAAGGGGCGCGACCTTGTCGAATGAGCCCAACCCCACGCTGACGCCCGGCGACGTGGCCGAGGCGGTGCGGCGGCTGCGCCAGGTCGCCACGGTGCGCGAGCGCTGCGCCAACCTCACGCAGGCGGTGCGCGAGGGGCGCTCCGAACACTTCACGCTGGACGAGTCGAAGCTCGACGACGTGGCGCAGCGCATCGCGGCGCTGACGCAGTCGCGCTTCCCGGACGGGCGTATCCCGCTGCACAGCCGCTGGCGCCATTTCGAGGCCGGCGGCATCGATCGCCTGGCGGAGGTCGATGCCAAGCTGGCGGGGCAGAGCCATGCGGCGCGGGCGCGGGCGCACATCGAGCTGGTCTTGATCAGCGTGCTGCTCGACGCCGGGGCCGGCGCGCAATGGCAGTACGTCGAGCACGAGACCGGGCAGACCTTTTCGCGTTCCGAGGGCCTGGGCGTGGCCAGCCTGCGCGGCTTCCTGGCCGGCGCCTTCTCCAGCGACGCGGGCGACCCCTGCCGGGTGGACGCCAAGGCGCTGTCGCGCCTGGACGTGCCCACGCTGGCCGGCCTGTTCCAAGTGCGCGAGGTCAATCCGCTGCTGGGCCTGGAAGGCCGCGTCGCCCTGCTGCGCCGCCTGGCGCAGGCGCTGCGCGCGCAGCCCGACATCTTCACGGCCGACGGGCGGCCGGGCCACCTGTTCGATGCGCTGACGCATCACCACCATGCGCCGCGGCTGCACAACCACCACGTGGTGCCGGGCAGCACGCAGCACCAGCACCAGGTGTCGGCGGCGCGGCTGCTGCAGGCGCTACTGGACGCCTTCAGCGGCATCTGGCCCAGCGGGCAGCAGTTCCTGGGCGTGCCGGTGGGTGACGCCTGGGCGCATCCGCTGGCCGGCGGCGAGGGGCCCAGCGCCGGCTGGGTGCCGTTCCACAAGCTCAGCCAGTGGCTGAGCTACTCGCTGGTCGAGCCCTTCGAGGCCGCGGGCGTGCACATCACCGGGCTGGACGAGCTCACCGGGCTGCCCGAGTACCGCAACGGCGGGCTGCTGCTCGATGCCGGCGTGATCCGGCCGCGGGACGCGGAGTTCGGCGCCCGCGCGCGCGTGCCGGGCGAGCCCTGGGTGATCGAGTGGCGGGCGCTGACCGTGTCGCTGCTCGATGCCCTGCTGCCGCGCGTGCGCGCGCTGCTGGGCCGGGAGGACCTGCCGCTGGCCTGCCTGCTGGAGGGCGGCAGCTGGGCGGCGGGCCGGCAGATCGCAGCCGAGCGCCGCCCGGGCGGCGCGCCGCCGGTGACCATCGACAGTGACGGCACCGTGTTCTGACCCGGAGACCAGACACCACATTCATCGCGAGGGAGAGAAGGCCATGCCCGTCGTTCACGTCATCGACCACCCGCTGGTGCAGCACAAGCTCACGCTCATGCGCGAGAAGGACCGCAGCACCAACAGCTTCCGCCGGCTGATGCACGAGCTCAGCATGCTCATGGCCTACGAGGTCACGCGCGACATGCCCACGCAGCTCATCGACATCGAGACGCCGCTGGAGACCATGCGCTCGCCGGTGATCGACGGCAAGAAGATCGTGTTCGTCTCGGTCATGCGCGCCGGCGGCGGCTTCCTCGACGGCATGCTGGAGATCATTCCCGGCGCGCGCGTCGGGCATGTGGGCCTGTACCGCGACCCGCGCACGCTGGTGGCGGTGGAGTACTACTTCAAGATGCCCGACCACATGGAGGAGCGCGACGCCATCGTGCTGGACCCGATGCTGGCCACCGGCAACTCCGCCGCCGCCGCGGTGGAGCGGGTCAAGGAGTGCCGCCCGCGCTCGATCCGCTTCGTCAGCCTGCTGGCCGCGCCCGAGGGGCTGCAGAACTTCCACGCCCAGCACCCGGACGTGCCGGTGTACACCGCGTCCATCGACCGCCAGCTCAACGAGCACGGCTACATCCTGCCCGGCCTGGGCGACGCCGGCGACCGGCTGTTCGGGACCAAGTGATGGCCGACCTGCTGCTGCGCAACGTCACGCTGCCCGACGGGCGCGGCGACGTGGACGTGCTGGTGCGCGAGGGGCGCATCGCCGCCGTGGGCCCGGCGCTGCCCGCGCCGGAAGGCATCCATGCCCTCGACGGTTGCGGCTGGCTGCTGAGCCCGCCCTTCGTCGATGCCCATTTCCACATGGATTCCACCCTCAGCCACGGCCAGCCGCGGGTCAACGCCAGCGGCACGCTGCTGGAGGGCATCTCGCTGTGGGGCCAGCTCAAACCGCTGCTGACGCAGGAGGCGCTGGTGGAGCGCGCGCTGCGCTACTGCGACTGGGCCGTGGCGCGCGGGCTGCTGGCGATCCGCTCGCACGTGGACGTCAGCGACCCCAGTCTGCTGACGGTGGAGGCGCTGCTGCATGTGAAGAAGCAGGTGGCGCCCTACCTGGATCTGCAGCTGGTGGCCTTCCCGCAGGACGGCGTGCTGCGCAGCCCAGGCGCTTTTGAAAACCTCAAGCGCGCGCTGGACCGGGGCGTGGAGGTGGTGGGCGGCATCCCGCATTTCGAGCGGACCATGGCCGACGGCGCCGAGAGCGTGCGGCTGCTGTGCGAGCTGGCGGCCGAGCGCGGCCTGCGCGTGGACATGCACTGCGACGAGAGCGACGACCCGCTGTCGCGCCACGTCGAGACGCTGGCCTTCCACACGCACCGGCTCGGCCTGCAGGGGCGCGTGACGGGCTCGCACCTCACGTCCATGCATTCCATGGACAACTACTACGTGTCCAAGCTGCTGCCGCTGATGGCGGAAGCCGGCCTGCACGCGGTGGCGAACCCGCTCATCAACATCATGCTGCAGGGCCGGCACGACACCTACCCGAAGCGCCGCGGCATGACGCGCGTGCCCGAGCTGATGGGCGCGGGCGTGAACGTCGGCTTCGGCCACGACTGCGTGATGGACCCCTGGTACCCGCTGGGCTCGGCCGACATGCTCGAAGTCGCCGCCATGGGCCTGCACGTGGCGCAGATGGGCTCCGTGGCCGGGCAGCGCGCCTGCTTCGATGCCGTGACGGTGAACAGCGCGCGCATCCTGGGGCTGGAGGGCTACGGCCTGCAACCGGGTTGTCGTGGCGACTTCGTGCTGCTGCAGGCGCGCTCGGCCGAGGAGGCGATCCGGCTGCGCGCGCAGCGGCTGCTGGTGGTGCGCGGCGGGCGGGTGCTGGCGCGCGCGCCGGAGCAGTCGGTGGCGCTGGAGCTGCCCGGGCGGCCGGCGCGTGTGGACTTCACGCTGGCATCCACAGGGCGGGACGGCACAGCCGGCCCCACGCCGGGCGGGCCGGAGCCGCGACTCTAGAATCGGCGCCCTATTGAACACAGGCAGGCATGAAGCTCATCGGATCGCTCACCAGCCCTTACGTGCGCAAGGTGCGCGTCGTGATGGCGGAGAAAAAGCTGGACTACCAGTTCGTGCAGGAAGACGTCTGGGGCAGCGACGCGATGCTGTCCGTGAACCCGCTGGGCAAGGTGCCCTGCCTGGTGACCGAAGCCGGCGAGGCGGTGTACGACTCGCGCGTGATCGTCGAGTACGTGGACACGCTCTCCCCCGTGGGCCGGCTCATTCCGGCCAGCGGCCGCGAACGCGCCGAGGTGCGCACGCTGGAGGCGCTGGCCGACGGGCTGCTCGATGCCGCGATCCTCGCGCGCCTGGAGCAGACCTGGCCCGGCCGTGGCGACGCCCAGCGCAGCCCGGCCTGGATCGACCGCCAGATGCTGCGTGTGCACGCCGCGCTGAAAGCGATGTCGCAGGCGCTGGGCGACGATGCCTGGTGCGTGAACAACCATTTCTCGCTGGCCGACATCGCCGTGGGCTGCGCGGTGGGCTACCTGGCCTTCCGCTTCCCGCACATCGACTGGCGCACCGACCATCCCAACCTGGCGCGCCTGTCCGACAAGCTCGAAGCCCGGGCCAGCTTCGCCGCCACCGCGGTGCCCAAGGCCTGAGGCTTTGATCTGCCGCAGGCGCCGTGACGGCGCTGCGGCCCGGGGACGCCGCGAACGTCGCCTATACTGTCCTCTTCAGCGCCGATTTGTTCCGGATTGCGGGCGCTCAACAAATGCAGCTAAAGAGGGACGCCCAGACCCGGTGTCCGCTTTGAGCGACGCCGGGTTTTTTGCTTCTGGAGGGACGGGTTTCATCCATGGGTTCTATCGGGCATGTCACGCCGCAGCGCATGCATTTCGCGCAGCCGCTGCCGCTCAAGAGCGGCGCGCAGCTCCCCGACTACACGCTGGCGTACGAGACCTACGGCACGCTCAACGAGGCGCGCAGCAACGCCGTGCTGGTGTGCCACGCGCTCAACGCCAGCCACCACGTGGCCGGCACCTACGCCGGCCAGGAGAAGAGCGAAGGCTGGTGGAACAACCTGGTCGGCCCCGGCAAGCCGCTGGACACCGACCGCTTCTTCGTCATCGGCGTCAACAACCCCGGCTCCTGCTTCGGCTCCACCGGCCCCCGGGACCTCAATCCCGCCACCGGCCAGCCCTGGGGCGCGGACTTTCCCGTCGTGACGGTGGAGGACTGGGTCAACGCCCAGGCCCGGCTGCTGGACGAGCTGGGCATCGAGCAATTGGCGGCCGTGATCGGTGGCAGCCTGGGCGGCATGCAGGCGCTCTCCTGGACCATCCAGCACCCGCAGCGCGTGCGCCACGCGCTGGTTATCGCCAGCGCACCGAACCTGTCGGCGCAGAACATTGCCTTCAACGAGGTGGCGCGCCGCGCCATCTGCACCGATCCCGAGTTCCACGGCGGCCACTTCTACGCCCATGGCGTGGTACCGCAGCGCGGGCTGCGCGTGGCGCGGATGATCGGTCACATCACGTACCTCTCCGACGACTCGATGGAAGCCAAGTTCGGCCGCGCCCTGCGCGCCGCGGAGCTGGCCTACAGCACGCAGCAGATCGAGTTCCAGATCGAGAGCTACCTGCGCTACCAGGGCGACAAGTTCAGCGAGTACTTCGACGCCAACACCTACCTGCTGATCACGCGCGCCCTGGACTACTTCGACCCCGCGCGCGAGCACGGCGGCGACCTCTCGGCCGCGCTGGCCAAGGCCACGGCGAAGTTCCTGGTGGTGAGCTTCACCACCGACTGGCGCTTCTCGCCGCAGCGCTCGCGCGAGATCGTGCAGGCGCTGCTGGACAACGGCAGCGACGTGGCCTACGCGGAGATCGACGCCCCGCACGGCCATGACGCCTTCCTGCTGGAGGACCCGCGCTACCACGGCGTGGTGCGCGCCTATTTCGAGCGCGTGGCGGCGGAGATTTCCGCGGTCTCCTCCCCGGCGGTGGCCGTGAGCAAGCTCAGGGAGGCGGCATGAGTGATCGCCAGGCCATGGCACTGATCGCCGAGATGGTGCCCAAGGGCAGCCGCGTGCTGGACCTGGGCTGCGGCAACGGGGCGCTGCTGGAGCTGCTGCGCAAGGAGCGCGGCTGCAGCGGCTACGGCGTGGAGATCGACGACGCCAAGGTGCTGGAGTGCGTCAAGCGCGGCGTCAACGTCATCCAGCGCAACCTCGACGAGGGCCTGGGGCTGTTCCGCGACGGCAGCTTCGACGTGGTGCTGCAGCTCGACACCCTGCAGCACCTGCGCAACACCGCCGAGGTGCTGCGCGAGACGGCGCGGGTGGGACGCAGCTGCATCGTGAGCTTCCCGAACTTCGCGCACTGGCCGAACCGCTTCTCGGTGCTGCGCGGGCGCATGCCCGTGACCAAGACGCTGCCCTACCAGTGGTACGACACACCCAACATCCGCGTCGGCACCTTCGCCGACTTCGAGGTGCTGGCCGGCCAGTGCGGGCTGCGCGTGCTGCAGTCGTTCGGCCTGCACGACGGCCGCAAGGTCGGCGCCTGGCCGAACCTGATGGCGAGCACGGCGGTGTTCAGGCTGGAGCGCGGCTGAGTGGCTGAACGCCCGTCATCCCGCCTCCGCCAGGAGTGAAAAAGGCGGCTCCTAGAATGGGTTCAACCCTTCTCGGAGCCCGCCATGAACGCCCCCGACCGCCTCCCTGTCCCCGACCCGCAAGCCCTGAGCGCCTACGCCGACGAGGCCTGGAAGCAGCGCATCCTGCCCGCGCTGGTGGACTACATCCGGGTGCCGGCCAAGAGCCCGATGTTCGACAAGGACTGGGCGCAGCACGGCTACATCGAGCGCGTGCTGCAGGACGCGGCGCAGTGGGTGGAAAGCCGCCGCGTGCCGGGGCTCAAGCTCGAAATCATCCGCCTGCCGGAGCGCACGCCGGTGATCTTCTTCGAGGTGGAAGCCACGGCTTCCGGCGGCTCCGGCCAGACCGTGCTGTTCTACGGCCACCTGGACAAGCAGCCCGAGTTCACCGGCTGGCGTTCCGACCTCGGCCCCTGGACGCCCGTGGTCGAGGACGGCCTGCTCTACGGCCGCGGCGGTGCCGATGACGGCTACGCCATCTACGCCGCCGTCAGCGCCATCGAGGCCCTGAAAGCCCAGGGCACGCCGCATCCGCGCTGCGTGGGCCTGATCGAGACCTGCGAGGAAAGCGGCTCCTTCGACCTGCCGGCCTACGTCTCGGCGCTGGGCCCGCGCCTGGGCGACGTCGGCCTGGTGGTGTGCCTGGACTCCGGCGCCGGCAACTACGACCAGCTCTGGCTCACCACCTCGTTGCGCGGCATGGTCAGCGGTGTCTTGAAAGTGCAGATCCTCACCGAGGGCGTGCACTCGGGCGACGCCAGCGGCCTGGTGCCGTCGAGCTTCCGCATCCTGCGCCAGGTGCTGGACCGCCTGGAGGACGCGCGCACCGGGGCGCTGCTGCCGCCGGACTTCCACGTCGAGATCCCGCAGGACCGGATCGAGCAGGCCCGGGCCACGGCCGCCGCGCTGGGCGACGAGGTCTGGAAGCGCTATCCCTGGGCCTGCGGCAACGACGGCACGCCGGCGCTGCCCGTCACCACCGACCCGGTCGAGGCGCTGCTGAATCGCACCTGGCGCCCGACGCTCTCCGTCACCGGCGTGGACGGTTTCCCGGAGCTGTCCCAGGCCGGCAACGTGCTGCGCCCCTACACCGCCTTCAAGCTCTCGCTGCGCCTGCCGCCCACGCTGGACGGCAACAGCGCCGCCCTGAAACTGCAGCAGCTGCTGGAGGACAACGCGCCCTACAACGCCAAGGTCACCTTCCATGCCGATGGCCGCGCCGGCGCGCTGGGCGCCAACGGCTGGAACGCGCCTTCGCTGCAGCCCTGGCTGGCGACGGCACTGGACGCGGCGTCGCAGGCCCACTATGGCGCGCCCTGCGGCTTCATCGGCCAGGGCGGCACGATCCCGTTCATGGGCATGCTGCAGGAGGGCTTCCCCAAGGCGCAGATGATGGTGTGCGGGGTGCTGGGCCCGAAGAGCAACGCCCACGGGCCCAACGAGTTCCTGCACCTGGACTACGCCCGCCGGCTCACGGCGGCGGTGGCGCAGGTGGTGGCGGCGATGCCGTGAGGATGTGGGTGGGGCGGATTGGTCGGTTGAGCTGGACAATGTGCGCACATGTTGAGGATGTTGTTCAGCATTCCTGACTAATTCATTGCTACCCCAGGCCTGACCGTTGTCCGTGCGCGGCCTCGCGCGCGTCGCCCGCGCCTTTCTGCCCGTTCCTCGGCACTTCCTGAGCAGTACCCACAAGGGCCGCTTCTCACCTGCGGACACAATCGTGGTCTTTGCCTGAACTCCCGGCCGCGTGGCCGGGTGCGCCTCGACCATGAAGCCCGACGTTCCTGCCGACGCGCCGCTGCCCACGGCGACCCTGATCGACGAAGCCCCCGGGATGGCCCCGGTGAAGCTGCCGCTGGCCCTGGAGGACTGGCTGGCGGTGCTGGGCCTGGCCGCGATATGCCTGATCACCTTCGCCAACGTGCTGGTGCGCTACTTCACTGATCAGTCGCTGGCCTGGACCGAGGAAATCTCCGTCTTCCTGCTCATCGTGGTCACGCTGGCCGGCGGCAGCGCCGCCATGGCGCGCGACCGCCACATCAAGATCGAGTACTTCAGCGAGAGCGGCTCCCCCGAGCGCCGCCGCCGCATGGCCCGCTTCGGCGCGCTGTGCTCGGCGCTGTTCTTCGCGGTGCTGGGCTACCTGAGCATCCGCCTGGTGTGGGACGAGTACCGCTTCGAGGAGACGACGCCCGGCATCGGGCTGCCGAAGTGGTGGTACTCGATCTGGCTGCCGGTGCTGTCCTTCGCCATCGCGGGCCGGGCCTTCGGGCTGTTCCTGCGCAATGCGCGCCGCCAGGAGGACCGCACGTGATCGCCGCGCTGCTGTTCGCCCTCTTCATCGTGCTGATGCTGCTGGGCGTGCCCATCGGCGTGGCACTGGCCATCGGCGGCGGCGCGGCCATCGCGCTGGCCAACCTCGCCACCCAGAGTTTTGGGCTGCTGGCCGTGCCGCAGAACTTTTACGCCGGGCTGTCCAAGTACCCGCTGCTGGCGATCCCGATGTTCGTGCTGGTCGGCTCGATCTTCGACCGCTCCGGCGTTGCGCAGCGCCTGGTGAACTTCGCCATCGCCATCGTGGGCCGCGGGCCCGGCATGCTGCCGCTGGTGGCCATCGCGGTGGCGATGTTCCTGGGCGGCATCTCCGGCTCGGGGCCGGCCACGGCCGCCGCGGTGGGCAGCGTCATGATCGCCGCCATGGCCCGCGCCGGTTACCCCGGCGCCTACTCGGCCAGCGTGGTCGGGGCGGCGGCCGCCACCGACATCCTCATTCCGCCCTCGGTGGCCTTCATCGTCTATTCGGTGATGGTGCCCGGCGCCTCGGTGCCGGCGCTGTTTGCCGCCGGCATGGTGCCGGGTGTGCTCGCCGGCCTGGCGCTGATCGTTCCGGCGGTGTGGCTGGCGCGGCGCCATGGCATGGGCGCGGCCGAGGCCAAGCTGTCGCGGCCGGCCTTCTGGCCGGCGCTCAAGGACGCGTCCTGGGGCCTGGCGGCGCCGGTGCTGATCCTGGGCGGCATGCGCGCGGGCTGGTTCACGCCCACCGAGGCCGCGGTGGTGGCGGTGTTCTACGGCCTGTTCGTGGGCATGGCCGTGCACCGCACCATCGGCGTGCGCGACCTGTTTCCCATCCTGCGCGAGGCCGCCGAGACCTCGGCCGTGATCATGGTGGTGGTGGCGCTGGCCGGGATCTTCGCCTACGCGCTGTCCACGCTCTCCGTCATCGATCCCATCACGCAGGCCATCGTCAACTCCGGCCTGGGCGAGTGGGGCGTGATGGCGCTGGTGGTGCTGGTGCTGATCGTGGCCGGCATGTTCCTCGACGGCATCTCCATCTTCCTCATCTTCGTGCCGCTGCTGCTGCCGCTGGTGCAGGCCTACCGCTGGGACCCGGTGTGGTTCGGCGTGATCCTGACCCTGCTGGTGGCGCTGGGCCAGTTCACGCCGCCGATGGCGGTGAACCTGATGGTGTCGTGCCGCATCGCCGGCGTGCGCATGGAGTCCACGATTCCGTGGGTGCTGTGGCTGTTGCTGGCCATGGGCCTGGCCATGCTGCTCGTGATCGTGTTCCCGCCGCTGGCGCTGTGGCTGCCGCAGCGCCTGGGCTACTGAAGCCCTTCTCTTTTCGCTCCCCTCCCACCCCATCCACTCACCGGAGACTGCAGAAGATGAAACGTCGCAACCTGTTCGCCGCCGCCACCGCGCTGGCCACCGCCCTGACGCTGGCCGCGCCCGCCGTCCAGGCCCAGGGCAGCTACAAGCCTGAATACAAGATGTCGCTGGTGCTGGGCCCGGCCTTCCCGTGGGGCAAGGGCGGCGAGATCTGGGCCGACTTGGTCAAGCAGCGCACCAGCGGGCGCATCAACATCAAGCTCTACCCTGGCACGTCGCTGGTGCAGGGCGACCAGACGCGCGAGCTCACCGCCATCCGCCAGGGCGTGATCGACATGGCCGTGGGCTCGACCATCAACTGGTCGCCGCAGGTCAAGGAGCTGAACCTGTTCTCGCTGCCCTTCCTGATGCCCGACCACGCGGCCATCGACGCCATCACGCATGGCGAGCCGGGCAAGGACATCTTCAAGGCGCTGGAAAAGGGCGGCGTGGTGCCGCTGGCCTGGGGCGAGAACGGCTTCCGCGAACTCAGCAACTCCAAGCGCGACGTGCGCAAGCCCGAGGACCTCAAGGGCCTGAAGCTGCGCGTGGTGGGCTCGCCGCTGTTCATCGACACCTTCACCGCGCTGGGCGCCAACCCCACGCAGATGAGCTGGTCCGACGCGCAGCCGGCGCTGGCCAGCGGCGCGGTGGACGGGCAGGAGAACCCACTGTCGATCTACACCGCCGCCAAGCTCCACACCGTGGCGCAGAAACACCTGACGCTGTGGGGCTACGTGGCCGATCCGCTGATCTTCGTGGTCAACCGCGACGTGTGGGAGAGCTGGACCCCGGCCGACCGCGACATCGTGCGCCAGGCCGCCGTGGACGCCGGCAAGCAGCAAGTGGAGATCGCGCGCAAGGGCCTGACCGGCGGCGAGCCGGCGGTGCTCAAGGACATTGCCGCCAACGGCGTGAGCGTGGTGAAACTCTCGGGCGCGGAGCGCGAGGCCTTCGTCAAGGCCACGCGCCCGGTCTACGACAAGTGGAAGAAGACCATCGGCGAGGGCCTGGTGAGCAAGGCCGAGGCGGTGGTGGCGGGGCGGCAGAAGTAAGGCGCTGCCGCGCCGAGCCCGGTGTGCCTTTCTCCCTCGCCACCGCGCAGCGGGGGAGAGGGTTGGGGTGAGGGGGCGCTGCCGCAGGCAGCGTTATCGCAGGCCGGCAGCCCTCACCCCTGCCCCTCTCCCGCCGAGCGGGCGAGGGGAAGCGCAGCGTCTCGGCCTCCGGGCTGCCAGGCGGCCCACTTGTTCAGAACGTGTACCCCTGCTCCACGTAGGTCCCCGACATCGGCTCCAGCAGCGGCAGCAGCGGCTGCAGCTGGCGGTAGCGCATGGCGACCTTGGTGGCGTAGTTGAAGAAGCGCGGCAGGTCCTGCACGTAGCGGTCCTTGCCGTCGCGGTGCTTCAAGCGGCAGAAGATGCCCAGGATCTTGAGGTGGCGCTGCAGGCCCATGTACTCCAGCGCGCGCCAGAACTCGCCGAAGTCCTCCTTGAGGCCGCCGTCCAGCGGCACGCCGGCCTCGCGTGCCTGCTGCCAGTAGCGCACGGCCCAGTCGATCTCGCGCTCCTCGTCCCAGGAGACGAAGGCGTCGCGCAGCAGCGAGGCGATGTCGTAGCTCACCGGGCCGCGCACGGCGTCCTGGAAGTCCAGGATGCCCGGGCCATTGAGGCCGACCATGAGGTTGCGCGGCATCCAGTCCCGGTGCACCGCCACGCGCGGCTGCGCCAGCGCGCTGGCGGTCAGCAGCGCGGCGATGCGCGCCCACTGCTCCTGCTGCGCCTCGGTCCAGGTGATGCCGAACTCGCGCTGCACGCACCACTCGGGAAACAGCGCCAGCTCGCGCTGCAGCAGCGCGCCGTCGTAGTTGGGCAGCGTGGCGGGGTCGATGCGCACCTGCCACTGCACCAGCGCGGCGATGGCCTGGCGCATCAGCGCGTCGGCCTGCGCGGCGTCGGCCTGGCGCAGCGCGTCCAGGTACAGCTGCTGGCCCAGGTCGGACAGCAGCAGGAAACCATGCGTTTCATCGACGGCCAGCAGCTCCGGCCCTTGCAGCCCGGCGTCCAGGATCAGCCGGGCCACGTGCACGAAGGGGCGCACGTCCTCCTGGGGCGGGGGCGCGTCCATGACGATGCGCGCGGGGCCCGAGGCGCTGTCGATGCGGAAGTAGCGCCGGAAGCTGGCGTCGGCGGAGGCCGGGCGCAGCGTGTGCAGCTGCAGCCCGTGCTGCGCCGCGAGTGGCGCGAGCCAGGCGTTGAAAGCCTGCGCGCGCGCAGGATCGGTCCAGGTGATGGCTTGAGTCGTCATGGGGGAAGGCAGGCCAGATGCGGCGCCGCGGCGCGCGCGGGGTCCGGGCGGACCCTCATGGATAATCGCCCGGATTCTACAAACCCGCCCCCGGCGCCCCGGCGACCGGCCCGGCCTCCCCCTCCATCCACCACCGACGTCGTCGCCTTGCGCCTGCCTGTCCATTCCCGCACGTCCTGCCCGCCCCCGTCGCATCCGCGCCCGCGCGCCGAGCGGCTGCTGGCGCTGGCGCTGCTGGCGGGCGTGCCGCTGGCAGCCCTGGCGCAGCCCATGCCCGTGACCGAGACGGCGCCCGAGCCCGCGGCTGCGCCGGCTTCCGCCCCCGCTGCGGCCTCCGCGTCGCCGCCCGCCTCGGCGCCGCCCGCGGCGATGCGGGTGCCGCTGAACCGCGCCGACGCGCCGGTGGAGGTGCAGGCCGACCGCATCGGCGGGCGCCCGGACGTGGAGGTGGAGGCCGAGGGCAACGTGGACGTGCGCAAGGCCGACGTGCGCGTGCAGGCGGACCGGGCGCACTTCCGCCAGGACCAGCAGCTGCTCACCGCGCGCGGCCACGTGCGCATCGAGCAGGCGGGCAACCGCGTCACCGGTCCGGAGCTGCAGCTGCAGCTCGACACGCGCGAAGGCTTCATGCGCGAGCCGGAATACTTCATCGCGCTGACGCAGGCCGGCGGGCAGGCCGAGCGCTTCGAGTTCCTGGGGCCGGACCGCGCGCGCATCGTGGGCGGCACCTACACCAGCTGCGGCACCGACGGCAGCGGCACGCCGGCATGGCTGCTCTCGGCGGAGCGGGTGGACCTGGACTTCGAGGCCAAGGAGGGGGTCGCCCGCGGCGGCGTGCTGCGCTTCATGGGCGTGCCGATCCTGGCCGCGCCGTGGCTGAGCTTCCCGCTGTCGGACGAGCGCAAGTCAGGCTGGCTGCCGCCCAGCATCAACATCGACAGCCGCAGCGGCCTGGACCTGGCGCTGCCCTACTACTGGAACATCGCCCCCAACCGCGACGCCACGCTCACACCCACGGTGTCGGTGCGGCGCGGCCTGGGGCTCAACAGCGAGTTCCGCTACCTGGAGCCGACGTACCAGGGGCGGCTCAACTTCAACTTCCTGCCCGACGACCGCGTGGCCGGGCGCTCGCGCTACGCGCTGGGCTTCGACCATGCCGGACGCAGCGTCGACTTCGACTACCGGGCCGTGGGCGTGCGGGTGTCGGACGACGACTACTGGAAGGACTTCTCCCGCGGCACCACCGCGCTGCTGGACACGCGCACCAGCGCCACCGTCACGCAGCGGCTGCTGCCGGCGGACTTCCGGGCCGAGCGCTCGCTGGGCAGCTTTGGGTTCAGCGACGCTGCCTGGACCGGCTATGCCCGCGCGCTGTCCTGGCAGGTGCTGCAGAGCCCCGACGCGCCCATCGTGCCGCCCTACGAGCGGCTGCCGCAGATCGGCGTGCAGGGCGGCGCGGCGCTGGCCGGCGGGCTGCGGGTGGATCTGCAGACCGAGTTCAACCGCTTCAGCCCCGCGCCCACGGCCGTGCCCGACCTCATTGCCGGCACGCGCTGGCATGCGCTGGGCACGCTCAGCCGTCCGTGGACGACGTCCTGGGGCTGGTTCACGCCCAAGCTGTCCGTCAATGCCGCGAGCTATTCCACCGACCGGCCGATGGCGGACGGGCGCAGCAGCGCCTCGCGCGTGATCCCCACGCTCAGCGCCGACACGGGCCTGGTGTTCGAGCGCGCGTCCAAGCTGTTCGGGCGCGAGCTGCGCCAGACGCTGGAGCCGCGGCTGCTGTACGTGCGCACGCCCTACCGCAACCAGGACGCGCTGCCGCTGTTCGATACCGCGGGCAAGGACTTCAACATCACCTCGCTCTACACCGAGAACGCGTTCTCGGGCGTGGACCGCGTCTCCGACGCCAACCAGCTCACCGCGGGCGTGACCTCGCGCTTCCTGGAAGAGGCCAGCGGCCAGGAGCTGGCGCGCTTTGCCGTGGCGCAGCGGGTGCTGTTCAACGACCAGCGCATCACGCCGGAAGGCGAGCCCATCACGCAGCGGCTGTCGGACCTGCTGCTGCTGGGCTCCTCCGTGCTGGCGCCGAACTGGGGCCTGGACGGCACGATCCAATACAACCACCAGACGCGGCGCGTGTCGCGCTCGGTGCTGGGCGTGAACTACTCGCCCGGTCCCTACCGCACGCTCAGCGCCCGCTACCGTTTCACCCGCGGCTTCGTCGGCGAGCAGCTGGTCAGCCAGCAGGCGGCGGCCAACGAGCAGCTGGAGCTGGGCTGGCAGTGGCCGGTGTACGGCCCGGCGCCCGGCGCGCTCATCCGCGGCAGCGGTGGCGGCGGCACCTGCAAGGGCAGCCTCTACGGCGTCGGGCGCGTGGTCTACAACCTGCGCGACAGCCGCATCACCGATTCCATCGCCGGCTTCGAGTACGACGCGGGCTGCTGGATCGCGCGCGTGGTGGGCGAGCGCGTGTCCACGGGCCGTGCCGAGGCCACCACGCGGCTGATGCTGCAACTGGAGCTGGTCGGGCTTTCGCGGCTGGGCAGCAACCCGTTGCAGCTGCTCAAGGACAATGTCCCGGGCTACCGGCTGCTGCGCGAGGAGGTTCGCTCCCCGCCGCCGCCCGTGTCTTATGAGTGAAAACCCCGTCGCGCGGCCGAATGCCGCGCTTTTCCGGGCCCGGCATTGCCGCCCAAGCCTTTCGTGAGTGAACCCTTGTCTCGCAAGCCCAAGACCCTCGTGCTCGGTTGGCTGCTGGCGGCCTGCGCGCTGCATGCGTCGGCCCAGTCCCCCAGCGCCCCCGGCACGCCGCGCACCGCGGACTTCATCGTGGCCGTCGTCAACCAGGAGCTGGTGACGGCGGTGGAACTGGAGCAGCGCCTGGCGCGCATCCGGGCCGAGGCCGCCCGTGCCGGCCAGCGCCTGCCGCCCGACGCGCAGCTGCGCCAGCAGGTGCTGGACGCGCTCATCGACGAGCGCGTGATCCTGAGCTATGCCCGCGACACGGGCATGCGCGTGGACGAGGCCGAGATCGACCGCGCCGTGGCCAGCGTCGCGGCGCAGAACCAGATCACGCCGCAGCAGCTGCGCGAGCGGCTGCGCCAGGACGGCATCGACCTGCCGCGCTTCCGCGCCAACCTGCGCGACCAGATCATGATCGAGCGCGTGCGCGAGCGTGAGCTGCAGCAGCGCATCAAGGTCAGCGATGCCGACATCGACGCCTTCATCGAGAAGCAGCGCCGTGACGGCGGCGGGGGGCAGAGCGAATACAACGTGGCGCAGATCCTGGTGCCCGTGTCCGAAGGCGCCCCGGAAGCCGAAGTGCAGAAGCTGCGCGCCCAGGCCGAGCAGGCGCTGCAGCGCGTGCGCGGCGGCGAGGATTTCGCGGCCGTGGCGCGCGAGGTCTCGCGCGACGACAACCGCGAGCGCGGCGGCGAGATGGGAATGCGGCCTGCGGCCAAGCTGCCCGACGTCTTCCTGGAGCAGGTGCGCGGCCTGCGGCCCGGGCAGGTGGCGCCGACGGTGCTGCGCACCGGCGCGGGCTTCCACGTGCTCAAGCTGGTGGAGAAGCGCGACGACGCCGCGGTGCGCGTGACGCAGACGCATGCGCGCCACATCTTGCTGCGTCCCTCGGCGCAGCTGTCGGCGGAGGTGGCCAAGCAGCGGCTGGCCGAGTACCGGCGCCAGATCGAGAGCGGCAAGCAGCGTTTCGAAGAGGTTGCGCGCGCGCATTCCCAGGACGGCAGCGCCGCGCAGGGCGGCGACCTGGGCTGGACCGCGCCCGGCGCCTTCGTGCCCGAGTTCGAGCAGGCCATGAACGCGCTGCAGCCCATGGGGCTGTCGGAGCCGGTGGTGTCGCGCTTCGGCGTGCACCTGATCCAGGTGCTGGATCGGCGCGAGGTGGCGGTGGAGCCGCGCCAGCTGCGCGAGCTCGCGCGCGACGCGCTGCGCGAACAGCGCTTCGAGCAGGCCTATGCCGACTGGGTGCGCGAGCTGCGTTCGCGCGCCTACGTCGAGCTGCGCGAGAGCCCGCGCTGACCATGGCCCAGCACATTGCGCGCAAGCGCTTCGGGCAGCATTTCCTGTCCGACATGGGCGTCATCGACGCCATCGTGCGCGCCATCGACCCGCGCCCGGGCCAGCCGCTGGTGGAGATCGGCCCCGGGCTGGGCGCGATGACGGACCCGCTGGTGGCGCGCGCGGGCGCGCTCACCGTGGTGGAACTCGACCGCGACCTCGCGGCGCGGCTGCGCAAGCGGCCGGAGCTGACGGTGGTCGAGTCCGACGTGCTGCGCGTGGACTTCCGCGCCCTGGCCGCCGAACGCGCCGCGCAGGGCCGGCTGCGCGTGGTGGGCAATCTGCCCTACAACATCTCGTCGCCGATCCTGTTCCACCTGCTGCCCGTGGCCGATGTGGTGCAGGACCAGCATTTCATGCTGCAGAAGGAAGTGGTGGACCGCATGGCGGCCGCGCCCGGCGGCAAGGACTACGGGCGGCTGTCGGTGATGCTGCAGTGGCGCTACCAGGTGGAGTCGCTGTTCGACGTGCCGCCCGAGGCCTTTGAGCCGCCGCCGCGGGTGGACTCTTCCATCGTGCGCATGCTGCCCTGGCCGCAGCCCGTGGCGCTGGACCCGGCGCTGCTGGAGGCGCTGGTGGCCTCGGCCTTCTCGCAGCGGCGCAAGCTGCTGCGCCACACCCTGGGCCGCTGGCTGGAGCAGCGCGGTTTCGGCGGCGAGTTCAATCTGCAGCGCCGCGCCGAGGAGGTGCCGGTGGCCGAATACGTGGCGCTGGCGGCGGCGCTGTCGCCGGCGGCTTCAGGCTGAGATCCCGTGCGGGCTGAGCCCTTCGGCGGGCTCAGGTCCGCGGGCGGCGAACCGGCCGGCCATGAAAAAAGCGACCCGCGGGTCGCTTTTTGGTTGGTGGGCGGCTGCCGAAGCACGGGGCTTCAGGCGGCGCTGCGCCACATCGCCGTGTCGAAGGCGCTGCACATCAGCGGCATGTTGGTGCCGAAGTTGGCTTGCTGCTGGGCCTTCGTCAGGGCCTTCGGCTTTTCCGTGGGGGCCACTTCCGTCGCCCGCTCCCATGACCCGTTTTCCTGGGAGCGGGCTACTGAAAAGAATAGAAACACCGGAACGGTACCTTGCGCTCGGCCCAGAAATCGGCCGCGTCGCGGAACACGTCCAGCAGCTGCTCGCGGGCCTCGCGGTCGAAGCGCGGGTTGTCGGGCAGCTGCTCCAGCACGACCACGAAGCCCGGCTGCACGCCGGACTTGTGCACCAGGTCGGTCATGCAGTCGTAGAGCGCATCCAGGTTCTTGCCGAAATGCGCCGGGAACAGGAAGGACTGGGCGATGCTCTCCAGCACCTCCTGCTTGGATTGGGCATTGCCGAGGTTGGCGTGGAGGAAATGCTGGCCGGCGCCCTGGGCGGCTTGCATCAGATCCTCGACGCGGTACGCACGTATCGACTGAACGATGTTTGATCGGACGGTCTGCAACAACATGGTCGCGTTACCTCCTGGAGTCACACAAATCGGTGGTCAACGGTCGGCCACGATGCGGCGGAAGCTCGCGTAGTGGTCGGCCGTGTAGTAGCAGGCTTCAGGTTGCGTGGGCTGCGCGCCGCCGCAGACGATGCGTCGCGCGCCGCGGTCGCGGCTGCCCGGTGTGGGGACGGTGTATTCCCGATAATGGCCGCGCTTGCGCACGGGCAGCAGCTGTTCGCGGTTGCGAAACACGCTGCCATCCTTCTCGTAGGGAAAGGGACCGCCGGCGCGGATCAACCGCTCGGTGGACTGCGCCTGCTGCGGCAGCGCCGATAGCGGCACTTCCTGCAGCACGGCGGTTGCCGCATCGGCTTGCTCGCGGCCCCAGGCCGGTGCCCCTGCCAGACCGCCCGAGAGCGTGATCGCGGCAACAAAGGCGAGTCCCCACTTGCGCAAAGACAGCCATCGCTGCGGTTGACCACTCCTCAACACGGGATAACCCTGAAATCTGCGAAAGGGGCGATGGTAACCAATGCCCTCAGGAACCTCAAGTTTTTGCCTCAAATTGCGGCAGGGTCCCAAGGCTATAAGCGTGCACCCACGTGAAGAAGTCGCGCCGCAGGCGTGACAAAGCCCCGCGCGGGCACTGCCGGCGCGGGGCTTTGGGGCGCTCGATGCGCCGGCGCGCGTGGCACCGGCGGGTGCTGGTCAGCGCGGCGCGTTGGCGTCGGCCACGGTCAGCGCCGTCATGTTGACGATGCGCCGCACGGTGGCCGAGGGCGTGAGGATGTGCACCGGCTTGGCCGCGCCCAGCAGGATCGGGCCGATGGCGATGCCGCCGCCCGCGGACGTCTTGAGCAGGTTGTAGGCGATGTTGGCCGCGTCGATGTTGGGCAGCACCAGCAGGTTGGCCTCGCCCGTGAGCGTGCTGCGCGGCATCTGCGAAGCGCGCAGCCTGGCGTCCAGCGCGGTGTCGCCGTGCATCTCGCCGTCCACCTCCAGCCACGGCGCCTGCTCCTGCACCAGCGCCAGGGCCTTGCGCATCTTCACCGCCGAAGGCTGGTCGCTGGTACCGAAGTTGGAGTGCGACAGCAGCGCGGCCTTGGGCTCGATGCCCAGGCGGCGCAGCTCCTCGGCGGCCAGGATGGTGATCTCGGCGATCTGCTCGGCCGTCGGGTCGTAGTTGACGTGCGTGTCCACCATGAACACCTGCCGGTTGGGCAGGATCAGCGCGTTCATGCAGGCGTAGGTGTTGACGCCCGGACGCCGGCCGATGAGGGCGTCGATGTGCACCAGGTGCAGCGCCGTGGTGCCCCAGGTGCCGCAGATCAGGCCGTCCACCTCGCCCTTGTGCAGCAGCATGGCGCCGATGAGCGTCAGGCGGCGGCGCATCTCGATCTTGGCGAACTGCTGCGTGACGCCGCGGCGCTCCATCAGCTGGTGGTAGGTGCGCCAGTAGTCGTGGTAGCGCTCGTCGTGCTCGATGTTGACCACGTCGTAGTCGCGGCCCTGCTCCAGCCGCAGGCCGAACTTCTGGATGCGCTGCGCGATCACGGCCGGGCGGCCGATGAGCGTCGGGCGCGCCAGGCTCTCGTCCACCACCACCTGCACCGCGCGCAGCACGCGCTCCTCCTCGCCTTCGGCGTAGGCCACGCGGCGCGCCTCGGCGGCCTTGGCCAGCGCGAAGATGGGCTTCATCGTCGTGCCCGAGGCGTAGACGAACTGCTGCAGCTTCTCGCGGTAGGCGTCCATGTCCTGGATCGGACGCGACGCCACGCCGGAATCGGCCGCGGCCTGGGCCACCGCCGGGGCGATCTTCATCATCAGCCGCGGGTCGAACGGCTTGGGGATCAGGTACTCGGGGCCGAAGCTGAGGTTGGCGCCGGCGTAGGCTGCGGCCACCACTTCACTTTGCTCGGCCTGCGCCAGCTCGGCGATGGCGTGCACCGCCGCGATCTCCATCTCCACCGTGATCGTCGTGGCGCCGCAGTCCAGCGCGCCGCGGAAGATGTAGGGGAAGCACAGGACGTTGTTGACCTGGTTCGGGTAGTCGGTGCGGCCGGTGGCCATGATGGCGTCGTCGCGCACCTGCTTGACCTCCTCGGGCAGGATCTCCGGCGTGGGGTTGGCCAGTGCCAGGATGATCGGCCGCGTGGCCATGCGCCGCACCATGTCGGGCTTGAGCACGCCGCCAGCCGACAGGCCCAGGAACACGTCGGCGTCCTCGATCACCTCGGAGAGCGTGCGCGCGCTGGTGTCCTGCGCGAACTCGGCCTTGTCCGGGTCCATCAGCTCGGTGCGGCCCTGGTAGACCACGCCGGCGAGGTCCGTGACCCAGATGTTCTCGCGCGGCAGCCCCAACTTGAGCAGCAGGCCCAGGCAGGCCAGCGAGGCGGCGCCGGCGCCCGAGGCGACCAGCTTGACCTGCTTGATGTCCTTGCCAGCGACCTTCAGGCCGTTGAGCAGCGCCGCGCCCACGACGATGGCGGTGCCATGCTGGTCGTCGTGGAAGACGGGGATCTTCATGCGCTCGCGCAGCTTGCGCTCGACGTAGAAGCAATCCGGCGCCTTGATGTCTTCCAGGTTCACGCCGCCGAAGGTGGGCTCCAGCGCGGCGATGATGTCCACCAGCTTGTCGACGTTCTTCTCGTTGACTTCCAGGTCGAAGACGTCGATGCCGGCGAACTTCTTGAACAGCACGCCCTTGCCTTCCATCACCGGCTTGGACGCCAGCGGGCCGATGTCGCCCAGGCCGAGCACGGCGGTGCCGTTGCTGACCACGGCCACCAGGTTGCCGCGCGAGGTGTAGCGGAAGGCCGCGGCCGGGTCGGCCACGATCTCCTCGCACGCGGCAGCCACGCCGGGCGAGTAGGCCAGCGCCAGATCGCGCTGGTTGACCATGGACTTGGTGGCCGCGATGGCGACCTTGCCCGGGGTCGGGAACTCGTGGTACTCCAGGGCGGCGCGGCGAAGCTCGGCGCGTTTGTCTTCTGCGTTGGACATGGGGGCAGCTGCTCTGTGCGTGCGGGGGGTATTGATTGTAAGAGCCGCGTTAGCTTGATCCCCCTCAACGCCAGGTTGCGGCCGGCGTGTCACGCATACTGCGCGCCCCTATGAAAGCCCTGGTTCTTCTTCGCGAGGCCCTTCCCGGCCGGGTCCGGCGCACGCTGCTGTGGGGCGCGCTGGTGGCGCTGCTGCTGGTGGCGCAGACGCTGCTGGTGATGCTGACGGTGCGCTACGAGGCCTCGCGCCAACAGGAGGCGGTGGAGGCGCAGGCCGAGGAGGTGGCCGCCGAGCTGCGTCACACCGTGCTGCGCAGCGTGCAGGCGCTGCAGGCGCTGCTGTGGAGCGCCGGCGCGTCGGCGCCGTGGCAGGGCGGCGCCACCGAGCTGCTGCGCACGCAGCGCGAGGTGCTGCGCGTGGAGCGCCGCGGCGACGACATGGCGCTACTGGGCAACCTGGCCTCGCCCTACGCGGCGCCGCTGTTCGAGCAGCTCGGCCGCGACCAGATGAGCGCCGAGCTGGAGCCCGCCTGCGCCGCCGCGCGCCGCGCCAGCGCGCCGGCCTTCTCGCGCAGCTACTTCGTGCCGCAGCCCGGCGGCCTGGGCGTGGAAGTGATCGACGCCTGCATCCCGGTGCAGCGCGACGGCCGCCCCGACGGCTTCGTGGTGCTGAGCTTCGGCCTGGGCGCGCTGCTGGAAGAGGCCGCCGGCGGGCAGCGGCTGCGCCGGCACGAGTTCTCGATCATCGAGGTGGACGGCACGCGCCTGGCGCGCGCCGGCATGGCCCGCGGCGCGGGCGTCTACCACGCGCGCCACCTGCTGGAGCTGCCCGGCAGCGCGCTGCAGCTGCGCGTGGACAGTGCCGAGGGCAGCCCGCGGCTGATCCCCAACCTGGCCACGGCGCTGGTGCTGGGGCTGTCGGTGGTGCTGTTCGCGCTGCTGCTGCTGCTGGCGCGCGACGTGCGCCGGCGCGCCCAGGCCGAGCGCGCGCTGGCCGAGGCGCTGGCCTTCCGCAAGGCGATGGAGGACTCGCTGAGCACGGGGCTGCGCGCGCGCACGCTCGACGGCCGCATCTCCTACGTCAACCAGGCCTTCTGCGCCATGGTGGGCTTCAGCGCCGAGGAGCTGCGCCACACCTCGCCGCCGCCGTACTGGCCGCCCGAGTGCGTCGAGGAGTACACCGAGCGCCAGGCGATGCGCATGCGCGCCGAGCCGGTGGCCGACCCGCACCTGGAAGGCTTCGAGACGGTGTTCATGCGCCGCAACGGCGAGCGCTTCCCGGTCATGATCTACGAGACCCCGCTGGTGGACGGCGCCGGGCGCCACACCGGCTGGATGAGCGCGGTGCTGGACATGAGCGCGCAGCGCCGCGTGGAGGAGCTCTCGCGCCAGCAGCAGGAGCGGCTGCAGGCCACGGCGCGGCTGGCCACGGTGGGCGAGATGGCCTCGCTGCTGAGCCACGAGCTCAACCAGCCGCTGGCGGCCATTGCCAGCTACGCCACCGGCTCGCTCAACCTGCTGCAGCAGCCCGACGACCAGACCCACGACATGCTGCGCCACGCCGTCACGCGCATCGCCGAGCAGGCCGAGCGCGCGGGCCGCGTCATCAAGAGCGTGCATGACTTCGTGCGCCGCCGCGAGCAGGCGCGCGAGAGCATCCGCGCCGACCAGCTCATCGACGCCGTGCTGCCACTGGTGCGGCTGCAGGCGCGCAAGAGCGGCACGCGCATCGAGCTGGAATATCCCGACCCGATCCCGCGCGTGATGTGCGACCGCACGATGCTGGAGCAGGTGCTGCTCAACCTCACGCGCAACGGCATCCAGGCCATGGAAACGGCCACGCCGCTGGCGCAGCGCGTGCTGCGCCTGCGCGTGCAACCGGCCAGCGAGGGGCGCGTGGGCTTCGCGGTGGTGGACGCCGGCCCGGGCATCCCGGCGGAGGTGGCGCAGCGGCTGTTCACGCCCTTCTTCACCACGCGCAGCGAGGGCATGGGCCTGGGTTTGAGCCTGTGCCGCACCGTGATCGAGCAGCATGGCGGGGCGCTGGAGTTCGAGAGCCTGCCGCCGCTGCCCGACGGGCCGGGCGGGACGGAATTCCGCTTCACGCTGCCCGACGCCACGCGCGTGCCGCGCGCCGCGCCGCTGCGGGCCTGAGGGACGCTGCCGGCGCCACCTGAACGGGTACTTACATCGCCGATACTTCCGTGATGCTTCCCCCCCTCGGTCTCCCCATGGTGTACCTCGTCGATGACGAGGATGTGGTGCGCGATGCCCTGGCCTGGCTGCTGCGCTCGCGGCGGCTGCTCTCCGAGGGCTTCGGCAGCGCCGAGGCCTTCGAGGCCATGCTCGACGCCCTGCCGCCGGCGACGCAGGCCACCTGGCCCGAGGCGCCCTCGTGCCTGCTGCTGGACGTGCGCATGCCCGGCATCAGTGGGCTGACGCTGTTCGAGCGCCTGGTCGAGCGCGGCGTCACGGCCTCGCTGCCGGTGATCTTCCTCACCGGCCACGGCGACGTGCCCACCGCGGTGGCGGCCGTCAAGCGCGGCGCCTTCGACTTCGTGGAGAAGCCCTTTTCCGACAACGCGCTGGTGGACCGCGTGGAGCAGGCCCTGGCGCTGAGCGCCGAGGCCATCAACCGCCGCCGCGAGACGCAGGCCAAGTCCCAGGCGCTGGCCGAGCTCACCGAGCGCGAGCGCGAGGTGATGCAGCTCGTGATCGAGGGCAAGCCCAACAAGCTCATCGCCAACGCGCTGGGCATCAGCGTGCGCACGGTGGAAGTGCACCGCGCGCGGCTGTTCGAAAAGATGAACGTGAAGTCCGCCGTCGAGCTGGCCAACCTGCTGCGGGAGCAGGGCCAGGGCTGACGTCCCGCCGGACGGCCTCACTGCCGCCGCGCGCGTATCCCCCGTGCGGCTTTCTTTCCTCAATGACCTGACCCCCTGCTGCCCATGGCCCTCGGCGAGTTCGACCTGATCGCGAAATTCTTCAAGCGCCCGGTGCGGCGCGCGGCGCTGGGCGTGGGCGACGACTGCGCGCTGCTCAACGTGGCGCCCGGCATGCAGCTGGCCGTCTCCAGCGACATGCTGGTCGAGGGCCGGCATTTCCTGTCCACCGTGGCGCCGGCGCGGCTGGGCCACAAGGCGTTGGCGGTGAACCTGAGCGACCTGGCCGCCTGCGGCGCCCGGCCGCTGGCTTTCACCTTGGCGCTGTCGCTGCCGCGGGCGGATGAGGCCTTCCTGGAGGGGCTGGCGAGCGGGCTGTTCGCGCTGGCCGAGGAGCACGGCATCGAGCTCGTCGGCGGCGACACCACCGCCGGGCCGCTGAACCTGTGCATCACCGTCTTCGGCGAGGTGCCGGCCGGGCAGGCGCTGCTGCGCTCGGGCGCGCGCGCGGGCGACGACCTGTGGGTCAGCCACCCTCTGGGCGGCGGCATCGGTGACGCGCGCCTGGCGCTGGAGGTGTTCCGCGGCCGCCTCACGCTGGACGGGCGCGACTTCGAGAACGTGCGCCACGCCATGGAGCAGCCGCGCCCGCGCGTGGCGCTGGGCCAGGCGCTGCGCGGCCTGGCGCACAGCGCCATCGACGTCAGCGACGGGCTGCTGGGCGACCTGGGCCATGTGCTGCGCGGCTCGCAGCTGGGCGCGCGCGTCGATGCCGACGCCCTGCCGCGCAGCGCGGTGCTGGCGGCACAGCCGCGCGCGCTGCAGCTCGAATGCGGCCTGGCCGGCGGCGACGACTACGAGCTGCTGTTCAGCGCCCCGCCGGCGCGGCGCGAGGCGGTGCGGGCCGCGGCGCATGCCGCAGGCGTGGGCGTGGCGCGCATCGGCGAGCTGCAGGCCGAGCCGGGCTTGCGCCTGGTGGACGGCTACGGCGTGCCGCTGCAGGCGGAGTTCGCCAGCTTCGATCACTTCCGCTCGGCATGAACACCTCCGCCCCGCGCCGCGCCACCCTGCGCTTCATGCTGCCCCACCCCGCGCACTGGATCGCGCTGGGCTTCGGCAGCGGCCTCGCGCCCAAGGCGCCGGGCACGGTCGGGACGCTGTGGGCCTGGCTCAGCTTCCTGGTGCTGGACCGCTGGCTCACTTCGGCGCAGTGGGGCTGGCTGATCGCCGGCAGCGCGGGGGTGGGCTGGTGGGCCTGCACGCGCACGGCGCAGCACATGAACACCGGCGACCCGGGCGCCATCGTCTGGGACGAAGTCATCGCCTTCTGGATCGTGCTGTGGCTGGCCATGCCCATGGGTCTCCTCGGCCAGCTGGTGGCCTTCGGCCTGTTCCGCTTCTTCGACGCCGTGAAGCCCGGCCCGGTGGGCTGGGCCGACAGCCTGTTCAAGAGCCACGAGAACCGCCCGCCGAGCTGGGCCCAGGGCTTCGGCATCCTCATCGACGACCTGGTGGCGGCGTTCTGCACGGTGCTGGTAATCGCGCTGTGGCGGCGGTTGGTGATGTGAGGCGGAGCGGATTGGTCAACTTTACTGGACAACACTCGCAATGAGTGCGGCCATTGTTCAGGTATTTCAGACAATCCCGGGAGACTGCACCCATGACCTTCCCTGACGACCTGGAGCCGCAAGTCAACACGCTGGCCGCAGCGCTGCGCGCGCGCGGCTGGCGCCTCACCACGGCCGAGAGCTGCACCGGCGGGCTGATCGCCGCGGCCTGCACCGCGGTGGCCGGCTCCAGCGACTGGTTCGAGCGCGGCTTCGTCACCTACAGCAACGAGGCCAAGGTGGAGACGCTGGGCGTGCCGGCGGCGCTGGTCGCGGCCCATGGCGCGGTGAGCGAGCAAGTCGCCCGCGCCATGGCCGCCGGCGCGCTGGCGCATGCGCGGGCCGAGCTGGCGCTGGCCGTTACCGGCATTGCCGGCCCGGGCGGTGCCGTGCCGGGCAAGCCGGTGGGCACGGTCTGGCTGGGCTGGGCCGTGCGCGACGGCGCCGTGGGCGCGGAGCTGCTGCAGCTGGACGGCGACCGCGCCGCCGTGCGCACCGTCACCGTCGAGCGCGCGCTGCAGCGAGCGCTGGCCTTGGCGGAGGCCTCGGCATGAAGCTCGCGCTGGTGGGCCAACTCGGCGTGGCCGAACGCGAAACCTGGGAAGAGGCGCTGCGGCAGGCGCTGCCCGAAGCGCAATGGGTGGAGGCCGCGCCCGGCGCCGAGGTGGACGTGGCACTGGTGGCGAACCCGCCGCCGGGGCGGCTGCAGGGCCTGCGCGGGCTGCGGCTGATCCAGTCGCTGTGGGCCGGCGTGGACCGGCTGCTGGCCGACACCACGCTGCCCGAGGGCGTGCCCATCGCGCGCATGGTCGATCCGGCCATGAATGCGGCCATGGCCGAGACGGCGCTGTGGGCCGTGCTGTCGCTGCACCGCGGCTTCTTCGACTACGCGCGCCAGCAGCGCGAAGGGGTGTGGCGGCAGCTGCCGCAGCGCCGCGCCGACGAGCTGCGCGTCACGGTGCTGGGTCTGGGCGAAATGGGGCTGACGGCGGCGCGGCGGCTGGTGGCGATGGGCTACCGCGTGCAGGGCTGGAGCGCCCGGCCGCGGCAGGAGGCGGGCATCGAGTGTGTCCACGGCGAGGACGCGCTGCCGGGGCTGCTGGCGCGCAGCGACATCGTCGTGAACCTGCTGCCCCTCACCGCCGCCACGCGCGGGCTGTTCGACGCACGGCGCCTGGCGCTGCTGCCCGAAGGGGCGAGCCTGGTGAACCTGGCGCGCGGTGGGCACGTGGTGGAGGCCGATTTACTGGCCGCGCTGGATTCGGGCCGGCTGCGGCATGCGGTGCTGGATGTGTTTCAAACGGAGCCACTGCCTGCTGAAAGCCCGTTCTGGAATCACCCGCGGGTGACCCTATTGCCGCATGCGGCGGCGCTCACCGATGCGCGCAGCGCGGCAGTGATCGCGGCGGGGAATGTGCGGGCGGTGATGGCCGGGGAGACGCCGGCGCACCGGGTGGAGTTCACGCGCGGATACTGACGAGCAAATCATCGGGCGTGGCAGTTGCCCCGGGAGTTTTCCCGGAGCAGGTGCCCGAATGCTTGAAAGCTTGTCCCCCAATACCCGCGCGATCCTGCTGCTGACCGGGCCGCTGCTGGGCGGCCGCGGCGCGGCGCCCTCGGAGCTGTTGAGACTCGGTGAATACAACGCCCTGGCCCGGCACCTGCGCGAGCTGAAACGCCAGCCGGCGGATTTTCTCGGGGCGGATGCCGAAGAACTCCTTCGCGGCTGCCATGCCGTGATCGACGAATCCCGGCTGCGCTGGCTGCTGGGGCGCGGCTTCGTGCTGGAGCAGATCGTGGAGCGCTGGGAAAGCCAGAACATCTGGGTGCTCAGCCGCGCCGATGCCGAATATCCCCGGCGTTTCAAGTCTCGTTTGCGGGAGAACGCGCCCGCGCTGATTTACGGCTGTGGCGACAAGCAATTGCTCAATTCAGGCGGACTGGCCGTGGTCGGCTCGCGCCACATGGACGACGTGCTGATCGATGACACGATGGCGGTCTGCCGCTTGGCCGCCCAGGCCGGCAGAACCTTGATTTCCGGCGGCGCCAAGGGCATCGACCAGATCGCCATGAGCGCCGCGCTGCGCGCCGGCGGCCGGGTCAGTGCCGTGCTGGCGGACAGCCTGGCGAAAACCGTTTCGACCCGCGAATACCGCCACCCGCTGCTCGACGGCCAATTGGTCTTGATGTCTCCCTACGACCCCAACGCCTCCTTCAACGCCAGCCTGTCCACGCAGCGCAACAAACTGATTTATGCGCTGGCGGACGTGGGGCTGGTGGTCAGCGCGAGTTTCAGGAAGGGGCAGACTTGGGCCGGGGCGGTGGAGCAGTTGGACAAACTCAAATTTGTGCCGGTGTATGTGCGGACTACAAGGGAAGCGTCGGCGGGGCTGGAGGCGCTTCGGGCCAAAGGAGCAATGCCCTGGCCTGAGCTGCAGGATATTGGAGATTTCGAGAACGCGTTTTCTGTTGCCGTAACGTATCCGGCAGCGCCTCCGCAAACCAGAATTTTGCTGTAGTTGAGCGAGGGCACTGTCGCGCGCCAAAAAATATTTCGGAAACTTTATCCCTGTTTCAAAAAAGTTCGCAAAGCGAATTGGCACAAGTATTGTATGGTTCAAATATTCTTATTTTTTGCGAACCACTTTCTTTGCGAAAAGTGTTTTGAAGCAGAACAAGCAGCGCTTATCGCAACCCGTTCATCATCAGCAAGGCCAGTTTCTGCAATCCATCCCAGGGTTCAGCCGGCCATTCGGGATGCTTGAGCCCCTTGACCAGCCCGTCGCAGATCCGCGCCGCCGTCAGCCACTCGGTGAGCAAGGCGTCGCTCACGCGCGGCAGCGCCCGCTCGAACAGCCGCTCGCGCGGCCCCCAGGCACGTGCCTCGCGCAGTGCCATCGGCAGCGGCTTCCCCTGCGCCAGCGCGTCGTGCCCGCGCTTCAACGCGCGGATGTCCTCGGCCAGGGTCCAGTGCACCAGCACCGGCGCCTCCCCTTCCGCGCGCAGCCCGGCCAGCATGCGCAGCACGCGCGCGGCGTTGCCGGAGAGCACCGCCTCGCTGAGCTTGAACACGTCGTAGCGCGCGACGTTCAGTACCGCCTGCTCCACCTGCTCGAAACCCAGCTCGCCCGCCGGGTACAGCAGCGCCAGCTTCTCCACCTCCTGGTGCGCCGCCAGCAGGTTGCCCTCGACGCGGTCGGCAAAGAAGGCAAGAGTCCGCTCGCCCTCCTCGCCCGGTGCCACGCGCTGGCCGTGCGCGGCCATGCGCCGAGCGATCCAGGCCGGCAGCTCTCGCCGCTCCACCGGGTCGATGCGCAGGCTCGCGCCCGCGTTGTCCAGCGCCACGAACCAGGCGCTCTGCTGCTGCTGGCGGTCCAGCCGCGGCAGCTGCACCAGCGTCAGCACGTCCGGATTGAGCTGCTCGCAGTAGCGCTGCAGCGCCACGGAACCGTCCTTGCCCGGCTTGCCGGAAGGGATGCGGATCTCGATGAGCTGGCGGCTGGCGAACAGGCTCATCTCCTGCGCCGCACCCAGCAGCCCGCTCCAGTCGAAGTAATTGCCGCTGACGGTGAACACCTGCCGCTCGGTGTAGCCGGCGGCGCGCGCGGCGGCGCGGATGGCGTCGGCCGCCTCCTGCATCTGCAGCGGCTCGTCGCCGTGCAGCGTGTACAGGGGCCGGAGCCCCTGGCCCAGGTGCGCCGCCAGGGCCTGCGGACGCAACTGCACGCTCAGAACTCCCGCACCGCTTCGAGCCGGCGCACCACCTGCTGCGCGATGTCCTCTTCCATGGCGCGGTAGAGCTCGTTTTGCTCCAGCTCCTTGGCCAGGGCGTAGGTCTCGTTGTAGCTGACGTCCCGGGACAGGCCGAGCTCGGCGGGGACTATCAGCGGCTTGCCGGCCGGGGTGCTGAGCCGGAAGCCGAAGAACAAGCGCACCGAGATCTCGCGCACCTGGCCCACGGAGCCGGTGGCGACGAAGGTCTTGTCGCGCACCTCGCGCAGCGCCTCCAGCACCACCTGCGCCTGCTGCGGCGCCTCCGTGACCGTGACGGTGTCGGGCAGCGCGCGGCGCAGCGCCGCGGCCACCGGCGAGCGCGGCGCGAAGCCCACCAGCGCCAGGCGCTCGAAGGCCAGCGCCGGCGGACGCCGCAGCGCGAAGCCGCAGCCCCCCAGCAGGGGCGGCAGCGCAACGGTGGCAGCCAGCAGCGTGCGGCGCTTCATCACGCTCAGACCACCACGTTGACCAGGCGGCCCGGCACCACGATCACCTTCTTCGCGGCCTTGCCCTCGGCGAACTTCAGGAAGTCGGGGCTGGCCAGCGCCGCGGCCTCGATGGCGGCCTTGTCGGCCCCGGCGGGCACGCTCACGGCGCCGCGCAGCTTGCCGTTGACCTGCAGCACCAGCTCGATGCGGTCCTGCACCAGCGCCGCCTCGTCCACCTGCGGCCAAGGCGCGTCCAGCAGGTCGCCCAGCTGCTCGGCATAGCCCAGCTGCTGCCACAGCGCGTGCGTGAGGTGCGGGCAGGCCGGGTACAGCGTGCGCAGCAGTACCGAGAAGGCCTCGCGCTGCACCGCCGCCGCGGCGGCGCCTTCGGCCTTGAAGCCTTCCAGCGCGTTGAGCAGCTTCATGCAGCCCGACACCACGGTGTTGTATTGCATGCGCTCGTAGTCGTAGCTGACCTGCTTGAGCACCAGGTGCACCTCGCGGCGCAGCGCGCGCGCGGCGTCGTCGCCGGCCTGCGCCGGGTCGCCGCCGGCACGCAGCGCCTCGGCGTTCTTCACGCCGTAGCCCCACACGCGCTTGAGGAAGCGGTGCGCGCCCTCGACGGCGGCGTCGTTCCACTCCAGCGTCTGCTCCGGCGGGGCGGCGAACATCACGAACAGCCGCGCCGTGTCGGCGCCGTACTGCTCGATGAGCTGCTGCGGATCGACGCCGTTGTTCTTGCTCTTGCTCATCGTGCCCACGCCCTCGTAGGTCACCGATGAACCGTCGCTCTTGAGCTTGGCGCCGACGATCTTGCCGCCGGCGTCGAGCACGTTCTCGACCTCGTGCGGCCAGAAGTACTCGATGCCGCCCTTCTCGGTGCGGCGGCTGTAGATGTGATTCAGCACCATGCCTTGCGTGAGCAGGCGCTGGAAGGGCTCATCGACCTCGACCAGCTTGAGGTCGCGCATCACCTTGGTCCAGAAGCGCGCGTAGAGCAGGTGCAGGATCGCGTGCTCGATGCCGCCGATGTACTGGTCCATCGGCATCCAGTACTTGGTGCCGCCGGCCACCATCGCGTCCGCGTTCTGCGGGTCGCAATAGCGCATGAAGTACCACGAGCTGTCCACGAAGGTGTCCATCGTGTCGGTCTCGCGGCGCGCGTCGCGCCCGCAGCAGGGGCAGGCGACGTTGAGGAAGTCGGCGCGCTTGTTCAGCGGGTTGCCGCTGCCGTCGGGGATGCAGTCCTCGGGCAGCACCACTGGCAGGTCCTTTTCCGGCACCGGCACGGCGCCGCAGCTCTCGCAGTGGATGATGGGGATCGGCGTGCCCCAGTAGCGCTGGCGGCTGATGCCCCAGTCGCGCAGGCGCCAGGTGGTCTTCTTCTCGCCCAGGCCTTTTTCACTCAGCAGCTCGGCGACCTTGTCCACCGCGGCCTTGTAGGCGAGGCCGTCCAGCACGCCGGAGTTGACGCACACGCCGCGCTGCTTGTCGCCGTACCACTCGGCCCAGGCCTGATCGCTGAAGGTCTCGCCTTCCACCGCCACGACCTGCTTGATGGGCAGGCCGTACTTCAGCGCGAAGGCGAAGTCACGCTCGTCATGCGCGGGCACGCCCATGACGGCGCCGTCGCCGTAGCTCATGAGCACGTAGTTGCCGACCCAGACCTCGACCTGCGCGCCGGTGAGCGGGTGCGTCACGAACAGGCCCGTGGGCAGCCCCTTCTTGTCCTGCGTGGCCAGCTCGGCCTCGGTGGTGCCGCCGTGCTTGCACTCCTCGATGAAGGCGGCCAGCTGCGCGTTCGAGGCCGCGGCCTGCGTGGCCAGCGGGTGCTCCGGCGCCACGGCGCAGAAGGTCACACCCATGATCGTGTCGGCACGGGTCGTGAAGACGTAGAGCCGGCCGCCCTGGATCAGCTCACCCGAGGCGTCGCGGATCTGGTGCGGGAAGGCGAAGCGCACGCCCTCGCTCTTGCCGATCCAGTTCTCCTGCATCAGCTTCACGCGCTCGGGCCAGCCCGGCAGCCCGGTCTGCACCTGCTGCAGCAGCTCCTCGGCGTACTTGGTGATCTTCAGGTAGTAGCCCGGGATCTCGCGCTTCTCCACCGGCGCGCCGGAGCGCCAGCCGCGGCCGTCGATGACCTGCTCGTTGGCCAGCACGGTCTGGTCCACCGGGTCCCAGTTCACGACCTGGGTGCGGCGCTCGCAGATGCCGGCTTCCAGCATCTTCAGGAACAGCCACTGGTTCCACTTGTAGTAGTCGGGCTTGCAGGTGGCGATCTCGCGCGACCAGTCGATGGCCAGGCCCAGAGCCTGCATCTGGCCCTTCATGTATTCGATGTTGGCGTAGGTCCACTGCGCCGGCGGGACCTGGTTCTTCATTGCCGCGTTTTCCGCGGGCAGCCCGAAGGCATCCCAGCCCATGGGCATCAGCACGTTCCAGCCGTTCATGCGCAGCTGGCGCGCGAGCATGTCGTTGATGGTGTAGTTGCGCACATGGCCCATGTGCAGCTTGCCGCTGGGGTACGGCAGCATCGAGCAGGCGTAGAACTTGCGTTTGCTCTCATCCTCGACGACGCGGTAGGCGTCGCGCTCATTCCAGTGTGCTTGGGCGGCCGACTCGACCTCGGCGGGGACGTACTTGTCGTTCATGGGCCGGAATTGTAGGAGCCGGCCCGAGGCCCCCTATTTCGGGGCTGATGCCGCCACCGTGGCGGCAGCCTGCGGCGGCTCGGTGATGAAGCCGATGCGCGTCAGTCCCACCTCCTGCAGCAGCGCCAGCAGCTCGGCCACGCGGCCGTAGGGCACGCCACGGTCGGCGCGCAGCTGCACCTCGGTCTGCGGATTGCGCCGCGCCGCCTGCGCCAGGCGCTCCTTGAGCGCGGCCTCGTCCACCGGCTGCTCGTCCAGGTAGCGCTGGCCCTGGGCGTCCAGCGCCAGGCTGATCGCGTCCTGCGCCTCGCTGGGTGTGCCCTCGGCCTGGGGCAGGTCCAGGCGCAGGCTGGAGGTCATGAGCGGGGCGGCGATCATGAAGATCACCAGCAGCACCAGCATCACGTCGATGAGCGGCGTCATGTTGATGTCGCTCATCGGCTTCGCCGGTTTCTTGCTTTCCAGGCGGCCGAAGCTCATGGCCTGCGCTCCAGGGCGGACGGCGCCGCCACGCGGCCCGGCCTCATCGCTTCAGGACTCCCGCGCCGCGTCGAGCATCAGCTCGCGCAGGTCATGGGCGAAGCCTTCGAGCTCGGCTTCGCAGCCCGCGACCCAGCGGCCGAACACGTTGTAGGCCAGCACCGCGGGGATGGCCACGGCCAGGCCGGCGGCGGTCATCACCAGCGCCTCGCCCACCGGGCCGGAGACCTTGTCGATGCTCACCGAGCCCTCGGCGGCGATGCCGATGAGCGCGTGGTAGATGCCCCAGACCGTGCCGAACAGGCCGATGAAGGGCGCCGTGGAGCCGATGGAGGCCAGCGCCACCTGCCCGGCCTGCAGCTGGCCCAGCACGCGGTGCAGCGCGTCGCGCAGCCGCCGGGTGAGCTGCGAGTCGGCATGGCCGTGCGACTCCAGCGTGCCGCCGCGCGCGCCGGCCTGCGCCGCGTCCAGCAGCGGCAGCAGCAGCTGCTCACGGTCGAGTTGAGCGAGGCGCTCGCGCGCCGTGGGCAGCGCCGGCGCGGCCCAGAAGGCCGGCACGCCGCGGCCGATGTCGGTGGCGGCGCGGCGCAGCAGCCAGCCCTTCCACAGGATCAGCACCCAGGCGCCGATGGACATCAGCAGCAGCAGCAGCGCCACCGCGCGGCCGATGGCGTCGCTGCGTCCCCAGAAATCCTGCAGGCCTTCCACCGCGGCGGGGTCGCTCAGCCCAGGCCCAGCACCGCTTCCATGCCGAACAGGCCGCTGGCCTGGTTCGAGAGGAAGCGCGCCGCGCGCAGGCTGCCCTGCGCGTAGCCGGCGCGGCTGCTGCTCTTGTGGCTGATCTCGATGCGCTCGCCGGTGCCGGCGAACAGCACAGTGTGGTCGCCGATGATGTCGCCGCCGCGCACCGTGGCGAAGCCGATGGTGCTGGGGTCGCGCTCGCCGGTGACGCCTTCGCGGCCGTAGACGGCGCAGTCCTTGAGGTCACGGCCCAGCGCCGAGGCCACCACCTCGCCCATCTTCAGCGCGGTGCCGCTGGGCGCATCGACCTTGTGGCGGTGGTGCGCCTCGATGATCTCGATGTCGTAGCCTTCCTTGAGCGCGCGCGCGGCCATGTCCAGCAGCCGCATCACCACGTTGACGCCCACGCTCATGTTGGGCGCCATGACAATGGCGACTTCCTTGGCGGCCTCGGTGATCTGCGCCTTCTGCTCCTCGCTGAAGCCGGTGGTGCCGATGACCAGCTTCACGCCCAGCTCGCGGCACGCCTGCAGGTGCGCCAGCGTGCCTTCGGGGCGGGTGAAGTCGATCAGCACCTGGGCGTTGGCCAGGCCTTCGCGCAGGTCGGTCACGATGGGCACGCCGGAGCTGCGGCCGAGGAAGGCCGAGGCATCCTGGCCCAGCGCGGGGCTGCCGGGGACGTCCAGCGCACCGGCGAGCTGGCAGTCGTCGGCCTGCAGCACGGCCTCGATGAGCATGCGGCCCATGCGGCCCGAGGCGCCGGCGATGGCGATGCGCAGCGGCGTGGCGGAAGTGGTGGTGGCCAAGGCGGCTCCTGTGGACTCGGGGGAAGCGGAAGAAGCGGTCATGCGGGCGGGATTCAGGGCTCCAGCGGCGGGTACGCGCGCGCCGGACCGGCGGGCGTCGTCGCGACGGCGGGCTCGGTGGGCGCCGGCGCCGGCAGGGCGCGGCGCTGCTCGGGCGTGAGCTCCAGCACCGGCAGCTTGGAAGGCACCTTGGCGGTGCTGATCGAGGACACGAACTCCTGCTCGCTGGGCAGGTCATCGCTGGCGTCCAGGCGCTGCAGCCGCTCGCCGTCGAAGAAGGCGGTCAGGCCGCGGCGCTGCGGCTCCGCGCCGGAGCGGCGGATGGTGAAGACGTAGTCCCAGCGGTCGGCGTGGAAGATGTCGGTGAGCAGCGGCGAGCCCAGGATGTCGCGCACCTGCGCGCGGGTCATGCCCGGCTGCACCTGCGCGGCCTGTTCGCGTGTCACCACGTTGCCCTGCACGACTTCGATGCGGTAGGGCGTGATCAGGCCGAGCAGGTTCTGGTCCGAGGACTGCAGCGAGGCGCAGCCTGCCAGGGAGCAGGCGGCCAGCAGCGCGGCGGGCAGGCGGGAGACGAGGCGATGCATGCGGAAGGGCCTGCGCCGGGCCGGGCCTCGCAGGCTGGATATGATCCGGCCCATTCTACCGGCCCCCTTTTGAGGGGCTGTCCTGCCAAGAGAGAGCCGTCATGACGCATGCCGATGAACTCAAGAGCAGCGGCCTGAAGGCGACGCTGCCGCGCATCAAGATCCTGGAGGTGTTCCAGAAGACCTCCCAGCGGCACATGACGGCCGAAGACGTCTTCAAGGCGCTGCTGACCGAAGGCTCGGACATCGGCCTGGCCACCGTGTACCGCGTGCTGATGCAGTTCGAACAGGCCGGGCTGCTCACGCGCAGCCATTTCGAGTCGGGCAAATCGGTGTTCGAGCTCAACGAGGGCCAGCACCACGACCACCTCGTGTGCCTGACCTGCGGGCGCGTCGAGGAATTCTTCGATCCGGAGATCGAGCGCCGCCAGCGCGCGGTGGCCGAGGCGCGCGGCTTCACCATCCACGACCACGCCCTGGCCCTGTACGCCACCTGCACCAAGCAGGACTGCGCGTACCGGCCGAAGTGAGCATCCTTCTCCGCTCCCGCTGAGCCCTGCGGCGGGGCTGGCCCCAACGGGACAGACGGCTCAGCGCTGCATCGCCTTCTGGTGGCGCTGGATGAACTCGTTGTAGGTGTCGATGCCGCGCAGCTGCAGGATGGTGTTGCGCACCGCGGCTTCCACCAGCACGGCCAGGTTGCGGCCGGCGTCCACGGCAATGACGACCTTGCGCACCGGCACGCCCAGGATCTCCTCGTACAGCGGCTCGTAGGGCAGGCGCTCGAACTCGCGCTCCAGCGTCTCGCGCCGCACCAGGTGCACGATGAGCTTGAGCTTCATCTTCCGGCGCACCGCCGTCTCGCCGAAGATGGCCTTGATGTCGAGCAGGCCGATGCCGCGCACCTCCAGCAGGTTCAGCAGCAGCTCAGGGCAGCGGCCTTCCAGCGAGTTCTGCGCGGTGCGGTGGATGTCCACCGCGTCGTCGGCCACCAGGCCGTGGCCGCGCGAGATCAGCTCCAGGCCCAGCTCGCTCTTGCCCAGGCCGGACTCGCCGGTGAGCATCACGCCCAGGCCCAGGATGTCCATGAACACGCCGTGGCGCGTGGTGCGTTCGGCGAAGAGCTGGCCCAGGTAGCTGCGCAGCACGTCGATGACGTGGCCGGCAGACTCCTTGCTGGCGAACAGCGGGATGCCGGCGCGCTCGCACAGGCGCAGCATCACCTCCGGCGCAGGCTGGTCGTCGGCCACCACCACCATCGGCGGCTCCAGGGTCAGGATGCGCGTGGCGCGCCGCTCCTGGACTTCGGGCGGCACGGCCGTGAGGTAGCGCACTTCGCGCTCGCCCACGATCTGCACGCGGTAGGGATGGATGTAGTTGAGGAAGCCGACGAGGTCGGCCGAGGAATGGGCCGCACGGACAGCGGCCTCGTCGAAGTGGCGCTCGGGATGGGCGTGGCCCGCCACCCATTCCCAGCGCAGCGCCTTGCGGTGTTCCTCGAACAGCGCCTCGGCGCTGACGGAGATCGGTTTCATGCGGCGAGGATTCCGAGGTGGAGCCGCAGCGGACAGCTCAGGCGACCGATTTGAGCGGCTCCCAATTCTGGATCAGCTTGTGCAGCGCAGCCGCATCGGGCTCGGCCTTGAGGCGCTCGCGCAGCTCACGGTCGCTGAGCATTTCGGCGATCTCGGAGAGGATCTCCAGGTGCCGCTGCGTCGCCGCCTCGGGCACCAGCAGGAAGATCAGCAGGCTCACCGGCTCGTCGTCCGGTGCGTCGAAGGGAATGGGCTGATGCACCCGCAGCACCGCCGCCAGCGGGTTCTTCAGCCCTTTGATGCGGCCATGCGGAATCGCCACCCCATGCCCCAATCCCGTGGAGCCCAGGCGCTCGCGCGCGAACAGGTTGTCCGACACCGTGGCACGGGCAATGGCGTGCTGGTTCTCGAACAGCAGCCCCGCGTGCTCGAAGACCCGCTTCTTGCTGGTGGCTTCCACGTTCACCAGCACGTTGGCGGCAGGCAGGATGGCGGCGAGACGGTTCATGATGCTTTCTCCGCAGCGCAGGTCCGGGCGAGTGCGGAGACTGTGACAGGGCGTTCAATTATAGAAAGCCCTCTCGTCACGCCCCCCGGCAGGGTCCCCCCAACCGATCCGGTGTTGCGTGAATGCTGCGCACAAAAGCCCACCGGAGATCTCAGCAAAAAGCGGCCCCGCGGGGCCGCTTGGTGCGGGGCCCTGAGGCCCCAGGTCAGGTCAGAAGCTCAGGCGCTGGCCGTCATGCGCTTGGCCGTCGCATGATGATGGTCCTGGGTGCGGTCCTTGTGGCGCACCACTTGGCGGTCCAGCTTGTCCATGAGCTGATCGATGGCGGCGTACAGATCCTCGTGCGACTGCTCCACGAAGATGTCGCGACCCTTGACATGCAGCGTCACCTCGGCGCGCTGGCGGCGGTCCTTTTCCTTGGACTTGTCGATAGCCAGCAGCACGTTGACATCAACCACTTGGTCGAAGTGGCGCGTGACTCGATCCAGCTTCGTAAGCACGTACTCGCGCAGGGCCGGGGTCACGTCGAGATGGTGTCCGCTGATCGTCAGATTCATCAGGTCCTCCTTTCGGAAGGGTTGCTACGACACGGGACGGCGACCGCAGCACCGCATCCCGTCGAAACCAGTTTGCCCCCGAGCCGGGGTGGTGACAAGTTGATGACAGTACGTTTTGGCGGCGCTTTGCGGTAAGAGTTGACGCATCGCAATCCCTCCGCCCAAAGCGCACGCATTGCGGGTTGATGCGACATTTGCCACCCGCACGGCGTTCACGCAGCCCCCGAGCCGACACGGCGGCGGGCGGCGCGGCACAATGCCCGCTGACCTCATGCAGACCATGAACCCCGAGTTCTTCAGCGCCATCGACACCGGCCGCGCGCGCAGCAACAACGAGGACGCGGTGGCACTGGACGAGGCCGCGGCGCTGGCGGTGCTGGCCGACGGCATGGGGGGCTACAACGCCGGCGAAGTCGCCAGCGGCATGCTCACCACGCAGTTGCGCAACGAGCTCGGCCGCTGGCTGCAGCAGTCCGCCGACGCCGCCTCGGACCAGGAAGTGCGCCGCGCCATGGAGATGTGCGTGGGGCAGGCCAACCGCGCCATCTTCGAGGCCGCACGGGCCAACCCCCAATACGCCGGCATGGGCACCACGCTGGTGATGCTGGTGTTCCGCGCCGGCCATGTGCTCAGCGGCCATGTCGGCGACTCGCGTGCCTACCGGCTGCGCGGCACGCGGCTGATGCGCCTCACGCGCGACCACTCGCTGCTGCAGGAACAGATCGACGCCGGCCTCATCACGCCCGAGCAGGCCGCCTTCAGCGCCTACAAGAACCTCGTCACCCGCGCCGTCGGCGTGGAAGAGCGTGTGCTGCTGGAGACGCAGATGCACGAGCTCCAGCCCGGCGACCTGTACCTGCTGTGCTCGGACGGGCTCTCGGACATGCTCGACGACAACGCCATCGCCCAGATCCTGCTTTCGCACACGGACCTCGCGCAGGCCGGGCGCGCCCTGGTGGACGCGGCCAACCAGGCGGGGGGAAAAGATAACATCGCCGTGATCCTGGCCCGCGTGCCGGGACCGGCGGCGGCCACCCGCTCCTGGTGGCCGTTCAAGCGCTGAGCGGAGCGCCTCGCCCGCCGGGCCCGCTGCTTCCACGGCCAGCCACACGAGGACAAGCATGGGCAAACTGGTCGTCTCTCTCGACGGCGTGGTGATCAAGCAGGTGGAGCTCACCAAGGACAAGACCACGCTGGGTCGGCGGCCCTACAACGACATCGTGATCGACAACCTGGCCGTCAGCGGCGAGCACGCGGTGCTGCAGACCGTGGGCAGCGCGGTCTTCATCGAGGACCTCAACAGCACCAACGGCACCTACATCAACGGCCGCGCCATCCGCCGCCAGCAGCTCGCGCACAACGACAGCGTGGAAATCGGCAAATACAAGCTGCGCTACCTCGCGCACGAGGGCAGCGAGTACGAGCCCACCCAGGCGCTGCGCCCGCCGCCCGGGAACGCCTTCACCCACACCGCGCCGCTGCTGGGCGGCGATCCGGCCGGTAACGCCGCCGCCGAGCTGCCCATGGCCACGCTCAAGGTGCTCAACGGCCATGCCGCCGGGCATGAGGCGGCGTTGACCAAGATCGTCACCACGGTGGGCAAGCCCGGCGTGCAGGTGGCCAGCATCACGCGGCGCCCGAGCGGCTACGTGCTCACGCATGTCGAAGGCAGCCATCGGCCCAGCGTCAACGGCGCGCCGCTGCAATCCGATGTCGTCGCCCTGCGCGACGGCGACGTGATCGAGCTCGCCGGCACGCAGATGCTGTTCGCGCTGCAGCAGTGATGGCCCCGGCGCGATGCGCGGCGCGCCGCACTCCCCCACCATGAAGATCCGTGTCCTGGGCTGTGCCGGTGCCCTGGCGGCCGGCAGCCCCACCACCTCGTTCCTGCTCGATGACGACGTGCTCATCGACGCCGGCACCGGCGTGGGCTCGCTCACGCTCGAAGAGCTCGCGCGCATCGACCACATCCTGCTGAGCCACTCGCACCTGGACCATGTGCTGGGCGTGCCGCTGCTGGCCGACAGCGTCATGCGGCTGCGCGCCACCGCGGGGCGTCCGCCCATCCGCGTGCATGCCCTGCCCCAGACGCTGCAGGCGCTGCGCGAGCACCTGTTCAACAACCTCATCTGGCCCGATTTCACCCGGCTGCCCACGCCACAGCAGCCGGTATTGACGCTGGAGCCCTTCGCCGTCGGGCAGGCGCTGGCGCTGGGCGCGCGCCGTGTGGAGGTGCTCAGTGCCAGCCACACGGTGCCGGCGGTGGGCTTTGCCGCCTTTGCCGCCGAGGGCGGCCACTGCTGGGTCTACACCGGTGACACCGGGCCCGATGAGCGGCTGTGGCAGCGCCTGGCGCAGCTGCCGGTGGCCCATCTGGTGATCGAAACCGCCTTCCGCGACGAGGACGCCCCGCTGGCACAGCTCAGCCGCCACCTCTGCCCCAGCGTGCTGGCGGCGCAGCCGCTGCAGCGGCTGCCCGGCCCGGCTCAGCTGCACATCACGCACATCAAGCCCGGCGAGGTCCAGGCCGTGATGGCCCAGCTCCGGCAGCTGGGCCTCAAGGCGCGCGCCCTGCGCCCGGGCGACTGCTGGCAGCTCGATTGAGCGGGACGGGCTGCCGTTTGTCCCGAGGCTGAGCGCCGCGCGGCGGCCTCAGCATGGCGCCACCGGTGCGGCAGCCGTGCGCGGCATTTTTCACGGGTTCCTGTCCTCCGGCCACAGCCCGGCGCCGCATCGGCGCCGGCGCAACTACTGCACCTACAGGCTTGAGGAGGACCTTCCATGCAAAGCACCCGCCACAACCAGCAAGGTTTCACGCTCATCGAGCTGATGATCGTCGTGGCGATCATCGGCATCCTGGGCGCCGTGGGACTGCCGCTGTACCAGAACTACATCGTCAAGGCCCGCGTCGGCAACGCGCTGCGTTCGGTGGACGCGCTCAAGACCGCGGTGGGAGTGTGCATCCAGGAGCAGGGCGGCGTGCTGGCCGGCTGCAGTGCCGGCAGCAACGGCGTGCCGGCCTTCACGCCAACCAAGGAGGTTGCCTCCGCCACCACCTCCAACGGCGTGATCCTCGCCACCCTGGCCACCGGGGTCGGTGACGGCCTGGACGGCAGGACCATCACCTTCACGCCGACGCTGGGCAGCAGCAACGTGACCTGGGCCAACTCCACCACCGTGACCCATGCCGAAGCCCGGGCCCTGATCGAGAAGAACAACCCGCCCGCCGCAGGCGGCGCGTCCGGCGCCGCGCCCTGAGCCGCCGCCCGCGAGCCCCCAGCCTCCGGGCTGCCGCACCCCCTTCGAAGACCGCCGTGGCGGTCTTTTTTTCGTCCGTGCGCGGGTTGCCCACAAGGTTGTTCACGGCCTGCGTCGCCACGTCGTGAAGGGGCAGCAACATCCACAACGATCTTCACCAAACACGATCTTTTGAAATGGTGATCGTGGTAGAGCGGCGCCTCTTGTGTGGATAACTTGAATTTGTCCTTGCTTATCAACACCTTGTGCCAAGCACAAGGCTGTGCACCCGAGGCCTGGATTAGTTCTTTCGAAAACACAACAACTCGGCGCCGGAACGTGTCGCCTGTGGACAAGCCCGAGTTGTCCAGATCACTGTCCACAGCCTTGTGCAGTACGGCGCGCGGGGGCGCCGAAGCTTCTTGCTAGAGTGCGCCGCCTTTGTCCGATCCCCTGCTCCCGTGCCCCCGATGACGTCTCTCGCGCTCCCTCTGGCGGCGCTGCTGGCTTGCTGCGTGCCGGCGCTGGTGGCTTTCAACCTGCCGCCCTCGGCCACTTTCTTCAATCAAGCCGCGGCGCTGGCGCTGTGGGGCCTGTTCGCGGCCCTGCTGGGCGCGCCGCGGTGGCGCTCAGGCGCTCGGGCAGCCTCGGCACTGCTGGCGGTGTTGGGACTGCTGGCCATGAGCGTGCTGGGCTCGGCGGCCGTGGCGCTGCCGGGCAGCCTGGCAGCCTCGGCGCTGGGACTGCTGCTGGCCGCCCTGGTGCTGGCGTGGTCCGGCGCGGCCTTGGCACCGGCGGCACGCTCGGCGGCGCTGCAGGCTTTCTGCCTGGGCTGGGTCGTGGTGGGCGTGCTCAGCACCGCCATCGCGCTGGTGCAGGTCTTCGCGCCGGCGTGGGCGGACGGTGTGCTGGTGGCACGTTCGGGCTTTCCGGGGCGCGCGGTCGGCAACCTGCGGCAGCCCAATCACCTGAGCTCGCTGCTGTTGTGGTCGCTGGTGGCTTTGGTGCCCCTGCACGAGGCCGGACGGCTGCGCACGCAAACAGCCGTCCTGCTGGGGGCGCTGCTCGTCGTGGGGATCGAGCTGTCGGGCTCACGCACGGGCACCGTGGGGCTGCTGGTACTGGCGCTGTGGGGCGTGGTGGATGGGCGGCTGGCGCGGTCGAGCCGGCTGCTGCTGCTGGGGGCGCCGCTGTTCTATGCGGCCTGGGCCCTGGCGCTCAAGACGCTGCAGTCAGGCGCACTGGGTGCGGCCACGCGGCTGGGCGAAGCCGACGTGTCGGGCTCGCGCTTCGGCATCTGGCGCAACACGCTGGCGCTGATCGAGCAGCAGCCCTGGGCGGGCGTGGGCTTCGGCGAGTTCAACTTCGCCTGGACGCTGACGCCCTTCCCCGGTCGCCCGGTGGCCTTCTTCGACCACACGCACAACCTGGTGCTGCAGTTCGCGGTGGAGCTGGGCCTGCCGCTGGCCGCGCTGCTGCTGGCGCTGCTGGCGCTGGCACTGTGGCAGGCGGGGCGGCGCAGCGTCAGCGTGGCGGGTGCGGAAGGCGCCGCGCTGCGCGCCGGCGTGGTGGTGCTGGTGCTCATGGCACTGCACAGCCAGCTCGAGTACCCGCTGTGGTACGCCTATTTCCTGCTGCCCACGGCCTGGATCTGGGGTGCGTGCCTGGGTGCGCAGGCTGCGGCACAACCCGTGCCGGCCACCGAAGCTGCGCACTACCCCCCGCTGGCGTTGCGGCTGCCCGGCCTGCTGCTGACGGCAGGCGCCGTGCTGGCCCTGGTGGACTATTCCCGCGTGGTGAGCATCTTCGCGCCGACGCCGACGGCGGGGCCGCTGGTGCAGCGCATCGAAACCGGACAGCGCAGCTGGTTCTTCGCCCACCATGCCGACTACGCCGCGGCCACCACCGCGACGGAGCCCATCGACGCGCTGCCCGATTTCGCCCGGGCCACGCATTTCCTGCTCGACACCCGGCTGATGCAGGCCTGGGCCGAGGCGCTGGCCGACGCGGGCGAGCTGGACCGCGCCCGCCATGTCGCGCAGCGGCTGCGCGAGTTTCACTATCCGCAGTCCGAGCCCTTTTTCGCGCCTTGTGCGGACAAGGCCGTCATGGCCGGCAATGTGAAACCGTTCCAGTGCGAGGCGCCGCAGCGGGCGCTGGGGTGGCGGGATTTTGTGGCGCCGTAGGCGGCACCCGCATGATCCAGTTCTAACTCTTTGTTCGCTGATGTGCCGCCCTTGCTCCCCATGAATTGATTTCGGGCATGAGCAGGCATTTGTGGGCGGTCCTGCGCATAGCGCGGCCGAAGTAATATGTGGAGTACTTAGTGAAAGCCTGGCAAGCCCTGTAATATCCCAATTCGAACCAGGTTTGGGCTATCAAAGCTCTGCGACTGCAATCAATTTCTTGCCTTTTCACAAGCTCGGGGTGAGCGGTTGAAGGATTGCCGCCCAATCAGTTGGGATTCGTATAAGCCTCTTTTGGACTTCGCATCTTGGAGGGCTAACTTCTCTAGCCATGTCAACTGGTAGAACTCTTGAGCTCTAAGGGCATGGTGGAGGCTGCAGCCATAAAGTATTCCTGCTGCTTATCCACGGCCATGCCGTGGATAAAGTGAAACAAAATTTGCTGTATGACTCAAAAAGGTAACACACATAAAGCATGTCCACTTGGGTGATGTAGTTGGCTCCCTTCTGGTCTTATTTTTGATTCTTTACAACATGGCGGTGAAATCATGCTGGAAGAGTTGGCAAAGAAAGAACTTGACATCTACATACCCTGGTAATCGGGGTTCTATGTACAGTGTTGGGAATATTTTTGGATCGTTGCCTCGGAAGGGGAGAGCCAAAGAGCAGTGGCAAGGCACGGTCGCATCATGGCGGAATAACCATCGACCAGATTATCAGGATAAGTGTCACAATTCAGTCGCAGGGCAAAATTACTGGGGAAGCCAACCTTCTGGCTTTCGTTGCCGTTGCCATTACTGTTGTGGTCTACGCTTTTTTTAGGCAAGAAATTTTACTTGCAAGTTTAGTTCTTACCAGTGCGGTGATTGGTCTTTGGCTTGGTGTGGTGTTGAACTCAATATACTACGGTTATTTTTCTGGATTTGGCTGGGTGACCTATGTGTTGCTGATGCTGCTCTTTGCTGCAGGAGCAATACATGTCATTGGCGAGGCAATTGCCCCGTTGTATGCTCCGCAATACTTCTCCTCTTGGCAAGATTCCGTGCATCTTTATGGATTGAGCGTTCTGTTTCAAGCCGTTGGGGTGAATGGCATTGCGTGGCTTCTTACGCACGCCGCTGGCGTCGCCCTGCTTTTCTATGTCCTGTGGAAAGCAATGTTGTCAATGCTCTTTTATGCGACGGCGAGCAGCGGCAAACGCGAGGAAAACAGTTTTACTCACTCACGATGGATACGTGTGGCAGCGCAGAATGCGCGACCTATGTGAACGGCTGTGAGCCTCTTGGTGTTGTTGATTTGCTCTTATTATTTGGTGAGTGGTCGATTCTTTGTTGGTACCAAAACGAGTTTCCGTCTCAGGTGCGCAATATCGTTAATTACGTTATGCATGGATCACAAGGAAGGTAAGTCATTAATTTTCAATCATCCGCCAGAAATTCAGGCGGCAACACAATCTCAATATGCCTTTGAGAAGTAAGTGGCAAAGGACATCGCGCTTGCCCCGGACAGTAAGCATGTCTCAATAGGGCTGGTGTCCTGCTGGTAGTTGCCCTGACAAATGGATCAAGGCGTAGAGGATTGCGAGTCAGCCCCGCTTGTCATGCGTTGCAGCGCTTGCGTGCTTAGGACCTGATGCCATCGCTCTAATAAAGCAAGCAGTTTGGAAAAGCTTGCAAAAATCAGCTGCTCAACCGGCCGCAACCCAATGCCCCGACTTCCCGCCGATCTTTTCCAGCAGCCGGATGTCGCTCATGACCATGCCCTTGTCGGCGGCCTTGCACATGTCATAAATGGTGAGCAAGCCGACCTGCACGGCGGTCAGCGCTTCCATCTCGACGCCGGTCACGCCCACCGTCTCGGCCTGCACCGTACAGCGCACGCCGGGGAGTTGCTCGTCGAGGTCGAGCTCCACCGCCACGCGCGTCAGCGGCAGCGGGTGGCACAGCGGGATGAGGTCGGAAGTGCGCTTGGCGGCCTGGATGGCGGCGATGCGCGCGATGCCCAGCACGTCGCCCTTCTTGGCGGTGCCCTCGCGGATCAGCGCCAGGGTCTCGGGCTGCATGCGGATGCTGCCGCTGGCACGGGCCACGCGGTGCGTGGCGGCCTTGGCCGAGACGTCCACCATGTGGGCCTGGCCCTGGCTGTCGAAGTGGGTAAGCGGGTTGTTCATGGCTGGAAACGTCGGGGCAAAAAGGCGGTGCGATCATAGCCAGCCGTTTTTTGCCCTCCAGCGACCTTGAAACACCCCCTTGCCGCCACCGCGCTCGTCGCCGGCCTGGCCCTGGCCGCGCTGCCGGCCACCGCGCCGCGGGCTCAATCGTCGTCTTCCCTGCCCGCGCTGGGCGATTCGGTGTCGGCCGAGTTCAGCGTCGATGCCGAACGGCGCCTGGGCGAGCAGATCATGCGGGAGATCCGCCGCGATCCGGCCTACCTGGACGACGCGCTGCTGTTGGACTACGTGCAGTCGCTGTGGGAACCGCTGGTGGGCGCGGCGCGCCGGCGCGGCGAGATCGGGGCCGACACGGCCAGCGCCTTCGCCTGGGAACCCTTCCTGGTGCTGGACCGCAGCGTCAACGCCTTCGCCCTGCCCGGCGGGCATGTGGGCGTGCACCTGGGGCTCATCGCCATGACCGCCAGCCGCGACGAGCTCGCGGCGGTGCTGGCGCACGAGCTCTCGCACGTCACGCAGCGCCACATCGCGCGCAGCCTCAGCAACTCCTCGCGCCAGTCGATGGTGGGGATGGCGGCGATGATCCTGGGCGTGCTGGCGGCCGGGCGCACCGGCAATGCCGCCATGGCGCAGGCGGCCGTGGTGGGCGGACAGGCCGCCATGGTGCAGGGCCAGCTCAATTACTCGCGCGACATGGAGCGCGAGGCCGACCGCATCGGCTACGGTGTGCACAGCACCGCCGGCTACGCCAGTGCCGGCGTGGCCGGCATGTTCGAGAAGCTCGAGCACGCCAACCGGCTCAATGACAGCAACAACTACCCCTACCTGCGCTCGCACCCATTGACCACCGAGCGCATCGGCGAGGCGCGCGCGCGCGTGCAGGCTGATCCGCATGCCGCCAAGGGGGTGCCACCCGACGGCGCCTTCGAGCATGCGCTGGCCCAGGCGCGGGCGCGCGTGCTGATGGACAACAGCGTGCAGGCGTTGCGCCGCGCCCAGGCGCAGCAGCCCGCTCCTGGTGCCCCGGCGTCGGAACGGCTGGGCGCGCTGTACGCCCAGGCACTGGCATCGATGCTGCTGCGCGAATTCGAGCCGGCCGACGCGGCGCTGGCCGCGGCCGACACGCTGCTGCAGCGCGAGCTGCCGCCGGCGGCCCGCGGCGGCGATGCGGCGCGGTGGCTGCAGCTGCTGCACGTGCAGTCGCTGCTGGCGCGCGGCGACGCGCGCGCGGCGCAGCAGCGCATGCAGTCGCTGCCCGAGGCGGGCAGCTCGCGCCCGCTGCTGCTGTGGCGCGCACAGACGGCGCTGGCCGCGGCGCGCGCCGGTGCCGGCAACGAACCGCTGCGTCACAGCACCGAGGCCCTGCAGACCTGGGTGGCGGAGCGGCGCGAGGACGCCGGCGCCTGGCAGTTGCTGGCGCAGTGCGCCGATCAGCTGGGCTTGAAGCTGCGCTCGGTGCGCGCCGAGGCCGAGTCGCGCGCGGCGCTGGGCGATGTGCCCGGTGCGGTGGACCGGCTGCGCGCCGGCCAGCAGCTCGCGCGCAGTGGCGCCGCGCCGGCGGACTTCATCGAGGCTTCCATCATCGACGCGCGGCTGCGCGAGATGGAGGCGCGGCGGCGCGAGTTGGAAGCGGAGATGCGCAACCAGCGCCCGTGAGCGTGCGGGTCCGGGCCGCGCGAGGCGTCGGGGCGCCCCAGTGAGCCCCGGCGCTCAGTCGCCGAAGAGGCTTTCCATGGCCGAGTCGATGACCATGCCGCACAGGCTGTAGATCAGCGAGCCCACCAGCGCGGCCCAGAAGCCGTTGACGTTGAAGCCGTCCAGCACCGAGGCCGCGGCCCAGAAGGTGATGGCGTTGATGACGAACAGGAACAGCCCCAGCGTCAGCAGCGTCACCGGCAGCGTCAGCAGCACCAGCAGCGGCCGCACCACGGTGTTGAGCAGCCCCAGCACCAGCGCCGCCACCATCGCGGCGCCGAAGCTCGTCACCGACACCCCCGGATAGAGATAGGCCACGAGCAACAGCGCGCAGGCCAGCAGCAGCCAACGGACCAGCAGTTTCATGCGGCCAAGGATAGCCGCCGCTCCGTGGCGCTCGTGCCGATGCGTGTCAGGAACGGCGCGGCGCTGTTGCATCCGTGCAAACTCGATCAACAGTTCTTAACTGAGAATAATTCGTGTTTAGAATGCGATCGCTTGATTGATGCAATCCTGAAGTCCACCGGTTCTGACCTGGGAGCCCGCCGATGAATTTGCCGCCCCTGCCCGCCGGCCATGCCGAACCGATGTCCCCCGCCGCGCGGCGGGCGCTGGGGGCGGGCATGCTCGCGGCGCATGTGGCGGTGGGCTGGGCGCTGCTGCAGCTGGAACCGGTGCGCCAGGCCGTGGGCGAGGTGATCCCGATCACGGTGGACTTCATCGCCCCGCCGGCGCCCGTGCCGGCGCCGCCCCCGCCACCGGTGCCGCGCGTGCAAATAAAACCCGCGCCGACGCCAAAGCCCGTCATCACCAGCGCGCCCACGCCCGCACCGCAGCCGCCGGTCTTCGTGGCCCCGCCGGCGCCGCCCGCGCCCGCGCCGCCTGCGCCCGTGGAAGCCGCCCCCGCCCCGCCGGCACCGCCCGCCCCGCCCGCGGCTCCGCCGCAACCCAAGACGATCTCGATCAGCGCGGTGCAGTACCTCACGCCGCCGGTGCTGAACTACCCGCCGGCCGCGCGCCGCGCCGGCGAGTCCGGGCGCGTGAACGTGCGCGTGCTGGTGGACGCACAGGGCCTGCCGCAGCAGATGCAGATCGCCCGCTCGTCGGGCTTCCCGCGCCTGGACGAGGCCGCGCTGGCCACCGTGCGCGCCACGCGCTTCAAGCCCTACATGGAAAACGGCCAGCCCCACGCCTTCTGGGTGCTGATGCCCCTGATCTTCGAACTGGAGGAGTAAGCGATGAACGATCCCCAAACCGCCACGGGCTTCGCCCATTTCCTGGCCCAGAGCGATGCGGTGGGCAAGACCCTGCTGGCGATTCTGGTGCTCATGTCGGTGCTGTCCTGGGCGCTGATCGCCATCAAGGGCCTGACGCAGCTCATCCGGCGCCGGCGCAGCGACCAGTTCCTGAAGTTCTTCTGGGACGCGCGCTCGCTGGAGGAAGTGGGCAACGAGATCAGCACCCATGGCGCGCGCGACCCGTTCTCGCACCTGACCGCGCACGCGATGCACGCGCAGTCGCACCATGCCAAGTACGGCGCGGCCAAGCTCAGCGAGGCCGGCACGGCGCAAGACTTCGTCACGCGCACCATCAAGAAGGTGCTCGACGAGGAAACCACGCGGCTGGAGAACGGGCTGACCACGCTGGCCACCATCGGTGCGACCGCACCGTTCGTGGGCCTGTTCGGCACGGTGTGGGGCGTGTACCACGCGCTGCTGGCCATCGGCATGAGCGGCGCGGGCACGCTGGACAAGGTCGCCGGCCCGGTGGGCGAGGCGCTGATCATGACCGGCATCGGCCTGGCCGTGGCCATCCCCGCGGTGGTGGCCTACAACGCCATCACGCGCAGCAACCGCGTGCTCAACGCCCGGCTCGACGCCTTCGCCTTCGAGCTGCTGACCTTCCTGTCCATGGGCCAGACCATGAAGCCCGGCGCCGCCGCTCCGGCCTCGGACAACAGCAGCAACGTGCGCGGCCTGCGCACCGCCGGCTGACGCAGTTCACCTTCTCACGGAGCCCTCCCCATGGCCTTCGCCAGCTTCGACCGCAAGTCCTCCTCGGCGCCGGTGTCCGACATCAACATGGTCCCGCTCATCGACGTGATGCTGGTGCTGCTGGTGATCTTCATCGTCACCGCGCCGCTGCTCACCCACGCCGTGAAGCTGGACCTGCCCAAGGCCAGCAGCCAGGTCAACCAGGCGCCGCCGCAGAAGATCGAGTTCGCCCTCGATGCCAGCGGCCAGCGCTTCTGGAACGGCGAGGCCGTCAGCCGCGAGGAGGCGGCCGCGCGCTTCGCCGCCGAGGGCGCCAAGGACCCGCAGCCCGAGGTGCACCTGCGCGCCGACCAGGCCGTGGCCTACCGCTTCGTGGCCGAGACGCTGGCCGACGCCTCCAAGGCCGGACTGTCCAAGGTCGGCTTCGTCAGCACGCCCGAAGAGGCGCGCTGACCTGTCCCGGGCACGCGGCCCGCGCCGCGCGCCGCCTGTCCTTCTCCCCTCCCGCTTTCCCTTTTGATCGGGCGCCGCGTGCGCTCCGGCCAAGCTCAACCTGGAGATTCCCATGAACAACAAATATGACCGCCGCGCCCTGCTGCCGCTGGGCGCGCTGGCCGCCGGTTTCAGCATTGCCGGCGGTGCCATGGCGCAGGCCGAGGCTCCGGCCCAGCCGCAGTCCCAGGCCGAGGCGGTGCTGCCCGCCGTGCGCGCCAAGGGCAGCGTCGAGCGCGCCGGCAACCAGAGCATCCGCACCACCACCACCACCATCGGCAAGGGCCAGCAGCAGCTGCGCGACATCCCGCAGTCGGTGACGGTGGTGACGGAAAAGCTCATCGACGACCGCAACCTCGACACGCTCAAGGAGACGCTGAAGAACACCGCCGGCGTGACCTTCATGGCCGCGGAGGGTGGCGAGGAAGACATCCGGCTGCGCGGCTTCTCGCTGGCGCAGGCGGGCGACATCTTCGTGGACGGCATGCGCGAGCCCGCCTTCTACGAGCGCGACACCTTCAACTACGACCGCCTGGAGCTGCTGCGCGGCTCGGCCTCGATGCTCTTCGGGCGCGGCTCCACCGGTGGCGCCGTCAACCAGGTGAGCAAGCAGCCGCGCCTGATCGACGAGCACGAGGTGCGCGTCACCGTCGGCAACCACGAGTACCGCCGCCTCACCGGCGACTTCAACATCAAGACCGGCGAGGAGTCGGCGCTGCGCCTGAACGTGATGCACACCAAGGCCGACAACAACGGCTCGGGCAGCAGCATCGAGAAGGCCGGCGTGGCCGGCGCCTTCCGCTGGGGCATCGGCACGGCCGACGAGTTCAGCGCGGGCCTGTTCTACCTGAACAACAACAACGGCATGAACTACGGCCTGCCGTGGATCAAGCCCGTCGGCGGCAACCCGCCCAGCGGGAGCCCGAACGCGCTGAACACGGTGTTGCCGGGCCTGAGCCCGGATGCCTACTACGGCATGGCCAGCGACTACAACGACGGCTACGCCGCCGTGGGCACGCTCAGCCACCTGCACCGCTTCGACAACAGCACCGAGCTGCGCACCACGCTGCGCAAGGGCCGTTTCGACCGCGACCAGCGCGCCAGCTCCATCCGCTTCGCCGGCACCAGCGCCACCGCCACCAACCCGTTCACGAACCCGGCCGCGGTGGGGCTCAACAACTTCGGGCCGGCGACGGTGCTCAACCGCGGCACCAACCTGAAGATCCAGGACATGGACACGCTGCAGCTGCAAAGCGACTTCAGCAGCAAGTTCGAGGCGGTGGGCCTGCGCCATGAGGTGCTGGCCGGGGTGGACATCTCGCGCGAGGAAAAGACGGTCTATGGCGTGAGCCCGACCAGCCCCGTGCTGGTCAAGGGCCAGATCCGGGCGGACGGCACGCTGCTGGGCAGCAACTGGGTGGATGAGAGCCGGCGCCAGCTCACGCCCTCCAACGCCTTCGAGGCGCACAACTGGGGCGTCTACGCGCAGGACCTGGTGCAGGTGGCCCCGGAGTGGAAGCTGCTGGGCGGCCTGCGCTTCGACCACCTCAAGGGCGAGTACGACCAGATCGTGGGCACGGCCGCCAACGCCGCCGGCCGCTACGAGCAGACCATCTCGAACTGGAGCAAGCGCGTGGGCGTGCTGTACCAGCCCACGCCGCAGCAGTCCTACCACTTCTCCTGGGGCACTTCGTTCAACACCTCGGGCGACACCTACTCCTACAACCGGCTCAGCGCCAACACGCCGCCGGAGGAGAGCGAGAACATCGAGCTCGGCGCCAAGCTCGACAGCGCCGACAACCGCTTCACCACGCGGCTGGCGGTCTTCCGCTCGACCAAGAAGAACGAGCGCAACACCGACGCCACGTCGGTGACGGACGATTCCTACTTGCTGTCGGCCAAGCGGCATGCCACGGGCTTCGAGCTCGACTTCACCGGCCGCCTCACGCCGCAGTGGGAGGTCTATGGCTCGTACATGTGGATTCCCAGCGCCAAGGTGGACGAGGCCGCCAGCGCGAGCTTCGGCAACCGCAAGGGCGACCGCCCCGGCCTGACGCCCAAGCACAGCGGCACGATCTGGACCACCTACCAGTTCACCCCGAAGCTGCGCCTGGGCGCCGGCGTGAACTTCCGCAGCAAGCAGTCGCCGGCCGACGTCACCATCCCGCAGGGTGCCGATCCGGCCACCGCGCGCTGGGACGCCCCGGGCTGGGCCACCTTCGACCTCATGGGCGAGTACACCTTCAGCGACAAGGTCTCGCTCAAGGTCAACGTCAACAACGTGGCCGACAAGTACTACGCCGATTCGCTCTACCGTGGCCACTACATTCCGGGCTTCGGGCGCATCGTCCAGGCGCAGCTGGTCAGCAAGTTCTGACCTGACTCGTTCGCGAGCCTGAACGCGGCGGCCGCTCCCGATCCCGGGACGGCCGCCGCGCGCCTTCCATACCATCCTCCCGCACGGGCCATGCTCATCCACGTTCCCGAAGTCCTCTCGCCCGACGAGCTGCGGCAGTGCCGCGAGATCCTGCGCGATGCGCCCTGGAGCGACGGCCGCGCCACCGCGGGCGCACAGTCGGCCGTCGTCAAGAGCAACGAGCAGCTGCCCGCCCGCTGCGAGCCGGCGCAGGCGCTGCAGGCCCTCGTGCTGCGCGCGCTGGAGCGCCACCCGCTGTTCTTCTCGGCCGCGCTGCCCAAGCGCATCTTTCCGCCCATGTTCAATCGCTACGGCGGCGCGGCCAACACCTACGGGCCGCATGTGGACATGGCCGTGCGCCACACCGCGCAGCCAGGCGTGCGCGTGCGCACCGACATCTCCTGCACGCTGTTCTTCGCCGAGCCCGAGGAGTACGAGGGCGGCGAACTGGTCATTGACGACACCTACGGCAGCCAGCGCGTGAAGCTGCCGGCCGGCGACATGGTGCTCTACCCCGGCACCAGCGTGCACGGCGTGGCGCCGGTGACGCGCGGCCACCGGCTGGCAAGCTTCTTCTGGGTCGAGAGCATGGTGCGCAGCGACGAGCAGCGCCGGCTGCTGTTCGACCTGGACATGAACCTGATGCGGCTGCGCGAACGCGAGGGCGAGACGCCCGAGGCCGTGGCGCTCACGGGCACGTACCACAACCTGCTGCGCATGTGGGCCGACACCTGAGGACGCGATGAGCAGCCTCCAAGCCTCCGCGCCGCCGCGCATTCCGGCCGGCATCGCCGGCGCGGCCGACTACGAGCCGCATGCGCGCGAGCGCATGGACCCTGCCGCCTGGGCCTACCTGTGCGGCGGCGCGGGCGACGAGATCACGCTGCGCGCCAACCGCGAGGCCTGGGACGCGCTGCGGCTGCTGCCGCGCGTGCTGAGGTCACTGGCCGGTGGTTCCGCGGGCATCGAGTTGCTGGGGCGGCGATTGCAGAGCCCGCTGCTGGTGGCGCCCATGGCCTTCCAGCGCCTGGCCCATCCCGACGGCGAGGCCGCCACCGCGCTGGCCGCCGCCGCGCAGGGCGCGGGCCTGGTGCTCAGCGCCCAGGCCAGCCAGCGCCTGGAGGACGTCGCCGCGCTGGTGCGCGACGAGGCCGATCGCGGCCCGCTGTGGTTCCAGCTTTACCTGCAACCCGATCGCGGCCACACGCTGGAGCTCGTTGAGCGCGCCGAGGCCGCGGGCTTCGAGGCGCTGGTGCTCACCGTCGATGCGCCGACCTCCGGCGCACGCGACCGCGAGCGCCGCGCCGGCTTCCAGCTGCCGCCGGGCGTGTCGGCGGTCAACCTGCGGCCGCGGCCGGCGCAAGCGGCGCCGGGTGACTTCTTCGCCCAGGTCGTCGCGCAGGCACCGACCTGGGAAGACGTGGCCTGGCTGCTGTCCGCCACGCGGCTGCCGCTGCTGCTCAAGGGCGTGCTGCATCCGGCCGACGCGCGCCAAGCGCTGGCCCTGGGCGTGGCGGGGCTGATCGTCTCCAACCATGGCGGGCGCACGCTCGACACCGCCGTGAGCACCGCACGCGCGCTGCCGCGCATCGCCGACGCGCTGGGCGGCGCGTTGCCGCTGCTGGTCGATGGGGGCATCCGCCGCGGCACCGACGTGCTCAAGGCCCTGGCGCTGGGCGCGCAGGCGGTGCTGCTGGGCCGCCCGGTGCTGCATGGCCTGGCCACGGCCGGGGCGCTGGGCGTGGCGCATGTGCTGCGTCTGGTGCGCGACGAGCTCGAGATCGCCATGGCCCTGTGCGGCTGCCGCTGCGTGGCCGACATCGGCCGTGAATTGCTGGACGAGGCGCCCTGAGCGCGCCGCATTTCCTGGCCGGTTCCCGCCGCAATTAAGTCGCCCGGCCTGCTGTTTTGATGCGGGAGTGCGACAAAACCCCGTTTCGGGCTTCCACCGAGGCCTGAGAAAGCGGTTTCTCAGAGGGAAAACGCCTGCTTTGGCTTCTCACTCCCCTGGGGGCGCAGTACCATTTGCCCCGCAGGGTGCCGCAGAGAAAAGAGGGTTCATGCAGCCTTCGCCCCACCCGGCACATCAACTCAGTAATTGATGGAGAGAATCCAAATGGCAACTGCAAAGAAAGCCGCGTCCAAGACGGCCGCGGCAAAGAAGGCCCCGGCCGCCAAGAAGGCCGACCAGGCCGGCGCCGAGGGCAAGCGCAGCCCCAACGCCGCGTTCATGAAGGAAATGAAGCCCAGCGCCCAACTCGCGGCCGTCATTGGCGACAAGCCGATGCCGCGCACCGAGGTCACCAAGAAGGTGTGGGACTACATCAAGGCCAACAAGCTCCAGGATGAGTCCAACAAGCGCATGATCAACGCCGACGCCAAGCTGAAGGAAATCTTCAAGAAGCCCCAGGTGTCGATGTTCGAGATGACCAAGCTCATCAACGAGCACCTGAAGTGATCGCCCGGGCCTTGCGCCCGCGCCTCCACACAAAGCCGGCCCCGTGCCGGCTTTTTCAATGCCCGCGTGATCGGGCCACAGGGCTCACGGGCGGTGATGCCGGCTCCGGGCCCCCAGCGGTCCGTCCCTTCGTGAGATGCCACCGCAACCAGCCTGGGCCTCGCGCCGCACCGGTGCCGGCATGCGGCAGCGGGCCTGGGCGGCAGGCATGATGATGCGTTTGCAATCTCTTTCGTCTGTCATGCAAGGCCATCCCGCCGTTCTCGATGCCCTCAACGCGCTGCTTGCCGGCGAGCTCGCCGCCCGCGACCAGTACTTCATCCATGCCCGCATGCTGCAGGACTGGGGCTACGACCGGCTGGCCGCGCGCCTGGCGCACGAGATGGAGGACGAGACCGGCCATGCCGACGCGCTGATCAAGCGCATCCTGATGCTGGGCGGGCGGCCCCACATGGTGCCCGGGCCGCTGAACGTGGGCGAGGACGTGCCCGGCATCTTGGCCAGCGACTTGGCGGTCGAGCATTCGGTGATCCGGCACCTGCGCGAGGTGATCGCGCTGTGCGAGCGCGAGCGCGACTACGTCACGCGCGACCTGCTGCTGCCGATGCTGGAGGACACCGAGGAAGATCACGCGCACTGGCTGGAGCAGCAGCTGCGGCTGGTACAGGCGCTGGGCCTGCAGAACTACCTGCAGAGCCAGATGAGCTGAAGCCGCCGGCGGCCTTAGCCGGCGGCGCGCCTCAAGGCAGCCACTGCGCCAGCGAGGTCCACATCTGCGCGATGGAAATCGGCTTGGTCCAGTAGTCGTCGAAGCCGGCCTGGCGCGCCACGCGCGCCTGCTCGGGCAGCGCGTCGGCCGACAGCGCGATGCACGGCAGCTTGGCCGTGGCCGGGTCGGCGCGCAGCCGGGCGATGATCTCCAGCCCGTTCATGTCGGGCAGGTTCATGTCGATGAGCAGCAGCTCCGGCGCATCCTCGCGCGCGGCGCGCAGGCCCGAGGCGCCGTCGCGCTCCACCTGCAGCACCCAGCCCTCGTGGCCGCGGAACATCTCCGTCATCAGCAGCACGTTCAGCGGCTCGTCCTCGATGTAGAGCACGCGCCGCGGCGGCCGCTCGCCCGCGCCGCCGGCGGGGGTTGCGTGGGGATCAGCCGACATGCCGCTGCAGGAAGTCCAGCGAGCGCCGGCGGGCCAGCGCCGCGCTCTGGGGTTCGAAGGCTGCGCGCTGGTCGCAGTTGAAGCCGTGGTCGGCCGGGTACACGTGCACCTCCACTTCCGGCCGCGACCACTGGAAAGCCTCCACGCGGTCCAGAGGGATGAGCGAGTCGCGCTCGCCGAAGTGCATGAGCACCGGGCAGCGCGGCTTGAGCGTCGCCTGGTCCGGGATGCCCGCGCCGTAGTAGCTGATCGCGGCCGAAAGCCCGTCGAGCCTGCAGGCCGACAGCCACGTCAGCAGCCCGCCCCAGCAGTAGCCGACGATGCCCACCTTGCCGTGCTGCGCGCCCTCGGCAATGGCCGCGGCGATGTCCTGCAGCACCCGCTCCGGCTGGGCCATCGCGGCCGCCTTGAGCTCGCGCCCGCGCTTGACGTCGTCCTCGGTGTAGCCCAGCTCCACGCCGGGCTGCAGCCGCTCGAACAGCGCCGGCGCGATGGCCACGTAGCCCTCGTCGGCGTAGCCATGCGCGACGGCGCGGATGTGCGAGTTGACGCCGAAGATCTCCTGCAGCACCACCAGCGCGCCGCGCGGCGTGCCCTGTGGTGTCGCCACGAAGGCGTCGAAGCGGTGGCCGTCGGCCGCCTGCAGTTGCATGGACATCCTTCAAATCTCCTTGTGTCGTTGTAGTCGGCGCTCGACGAAGTCGAGCCGGTCCTGCCCCCAGAAGATCTCGCCGTCGATGACGTAGCTGGGCGCGCCGAACACGCCTGCGTCGATGGCGCGCTGCGAGTCCTCCTCGTAGCGCAGGTGCACGCGCTGGGTGTGGGCGTCGTCGAGCCGGGACAGCTGCAGGCCCTGGGCCTTGAGCAGTTCGGCCAGTGTCGCTTCGTCGGCGATGTTCCTCTCGTCCACCCACAGCGCACGCATCACCGCGCCGGCCAGTGCCATCGCGGCCTCCGTGCCGTCCTGCAGGTCCACGGCGATGATCAGTCGCGCCGCGTCGTCGCCATTGACCGGGAAGTAGCGCGGCGTAGGGTTGAGCGGGGCGTCGAGCCACTCGCTCCAGCGCCGCAATTCCAGCAACCGGTACGCCTGGCGCTGCGGTGCGCGCTTGGCCAGCGGCAGCCCGCCGGTGAGCGGGAACACGCGCCCGCCCAGGTCCACCGGCAGCACGCGCACCTCGGCGCCATGCTGGCGCGCGATGTCGCGGAAGCGCTGGTGGCCCAGGTAGGCCCACGGCGAGTTCGGAGCGAAGTAGTAATCGATGGCAAGGCTCATGGGCAAACAACCGTCCGGGGCCACAGGGACCGGCACCATAGCCCATCCCCCGCGTCCCTATCCCGGCTGGGCGCTTGGGGCCGCAACATCAGGAAACGGCCGCCGCGGCCCGCAGCCCGCCCCATGGAAAAAAAGCGGACATCCATGCGCCGGATCGCACCGCGCGGGGGCCGCACTCTAACCCAGCGCCTTACATCTCTTCACACCTGTAGATCAACTCAAGGCAACTGCGGCGTGGCGGCCCGAACTGCGGCCTTGGGCTGAAGGCCACATCCACCCCATACCTGCCTTGCCCCGGCCGATGGATGCGCTTGCCTGTGGCGCGGGCTGGAGGAACAGGCGAAAAGAGAGAAGGGAAACGGGCCGGATCAGCCTTCGGACCCGGCTGGGCAGAGATCGTCAACAGAGACGCGACATTCGCCCTGCCGACTGACATCCATTGAGCTGAACGTCAACCTGCAGGAAACAATCTGGCCCGCCCTGTCCTGCAGCCTTCTCACCCCCGCTGCAACAGCGGCGCCAGGAACCGCCCCGTGTGGCTCTCCTTGCACGCCGCCAGCTCTTCCGGCGTGCCGGCCAGCAGCACCCGCCCGCCGCCGGAGCCGCCTTCGGGGCCCATGTCGATGAGCCAGTCGGCGGTCTTGATCACGTCCAGGTTGTGTTCGATCACCACGATGGTGTTGCCCGCGTCGCGCAGCTGGTGCAGCACGCGCAGCAGCAGCTCGATGTCGGCGAAGTGCAGGCCCGTGGTCGGCTCGTCCAGGATGTAGAGCGTGCGCCCGGTGTCGCGTTTGGAGAGCTCCAAGGCCAGCTTCACCCGCTGCGCCTCGCCGCCCGACAGCGTCGTGGCGCTCTGGCCCAGCGTGATGTAGCCCAGGCCCACGTCCAGCAGCGTCTGCAGCTTGCGGGAAATGGCCGGTACGGCGGAGAAGAACTCGGCCGCCTCCTCCACCGTCATACCCAGCACCTGCGTGATGTTGCGGCCCTTGTAGAGGATCTCCAGCGTCTCGCGGTTGTAGCGCGCGCCGTGGCAGACGTCGCAGGGCACGTACACGTCGGGCAGGAAGTGCATCTCCACCTTCAGCACGCCGTCACCCTGGCAGGCCTCGCAGCGCCCGCCCGAGACGTTGAAGCTGAAGCGCCCCGCCCCGTAGCCGCGCTCGCGCGCCGCCGGCACCTCGGCGAACAGCTCGCGGATCGGCGTGAACAGCCCGGTGTAGGTCGCCGGGTTGGAGCGCGGCGTGCGGCCGATGGGGCTCTGGTCCACGTTGATGACCTTGTCGAAGGCCTCCAGCCCCTCGATCGCCTCGTGCGGTGCCGGCTCCAGGTTGCTGTTGTAGAGCTTGCGCGCCACTGCCGCGTACAGCGTGTCGTTGACCAGCGTGCTCTTGCCCGAGCCCGACACGCCGGTGACGCAGGTCAGCAGCCCCACCGGGATCTCCACGCTCACGCCCTTGAGGTTGTGGCCCGTGGCATTGACGATGCGAAGCCCCGTGCCCGGCTCCCACGGGCGCCTTTGCTTGGGCACCTCGATGCGCAGGCGACCGCCCAGGTAGCCGCCGGTCAGCGACTCGGGATGGGCGATCACCTCCTGCGGCGTGCCCTGCGCGATGACATGGCCGCCGTGCACGCCGGCTCCCTTGCCCATGTCCACCACGTGATCGGCGGCGCGGATCATGTCCTCGTCGTGCTCGACCACCAGCACCGAGTTGCCCAGGTCGCGCAGGTGCTGCAGCGTGCCGATCAGGCGCTCGTTGTCGCGCTGGTGCAGCCCGATGCTGGGCTCGTCGAGCACGTACATCACGCCGGTGAGGCCGCTGCCGATCTGGCTGGCCAGCCGGATGCGCTGCGCCTCGCCGCCGGAAAGCGTGTCGGCGCTGCGGTCCAGGCTCAGGTAGTTCAGGCCCACGTCGTTGAGGAAGCGCAGCCGGGCGCGGATCTCGCTGACGATCTTGCCGGCGATGGCCTCCTTGGCGCCGCGCAGGTGCAGGCCCTCGAAATAGGCCAGCGCCTCGGCCAGCGTGGCGTGTTCGACCTCGTAGATGGACCGGCCCGTCTCGCCCGGCGCGGCGTTGGCGGCGTGCAGGAACACGTGGCGTGCCTCGCGCCGCAGCCGCGTGCCGCGGCACTCGGGGCAGGACTGCTGGTGCTGCATGCGCATCAGTTCCTCGCGCACCGCGGCGGAATCCGTCTCGCGCAGGCGGCGCGTGAGGTGGGGCAGGATGCCCTCGAAGGGATGCGCGCGCTTGACCGAGCGCGACTTGCCGCGCGCGCCCTCGGCCTCGTAAGTGAATTCGATCTCCTCGGGGCCCGAGCCGTGCAGCAGCACGTGGCGGTAGGTCGGGTCCAGCTCCTCGAAGGGCTGCTCCAGGTCGAAGCCGTAGTGCTTGGCCACCGCCTCCAGCAGCCCGTAGGTGTAGCTGTTGCGGCGGTCCCAGCCCTTGACGGCGCCACTGGCCAGGCTCAGCGACGGGAAGGCCACCACCCGCTCCGGGTCGAACACCGTCACGTGGCCCAGGCCGTCGCAGGACGGGCAGGCGCCGGTGGGCGAGTTGAAGGAGAACAGGCGCGGCTCCAGCTCGGTGAGCGAGTAGTCGCAGTGCGGGCAGGCGAAGCGGCTGCTGAAGGGCGTCTCGGCGCCGCCGTCCATCTCCAGCGTCAGCGCGCGTCCGCCGCCCAGGCGCAGGCAGGTCTCGAAGCTCTCGGCCAGGCGCTGGCGCATGCCGGCGCCGCCGGCGTCCTCGTCGCGACGCACCTTGACGCGGTCCACCACCACGTCGATGTCATGCCCGCGCTCGGCCGCGGCGGGCAGGCTGTCGATGTCGTGCACGCTGCCGTCGATGCGAAAGCGCACGTAGCCCTGGGCCTGCAGGTCGGCCAGCACCGGGCCGAAGTCGCCGGGCCGGCCGCGCGCCACGGGGGCCAGCAGCATCAGCTTGGTGTCCTCGGGCCGCGCCAGCACCGCGTCCACCATCTGCGCCACGCTCTGCGCCTGCAGCGGCAGCGCGTGCTGCGGGCAGAACGGCGTGCCCGCGCGCGCGTAGAGCAGGCGCAGGTAGTCGTGGATCTCGGTGACGGTGCCGACGGTGGAGCGCGGGTTGTGGCTGGTGGCCTTCTGCTCGATGGAGATCGCGGGCGAGAGGCCCTCGATCACGTCCACGTCGGGCTTGTCCATCAGCTGCAGGAACTGCCGCGCATAGGCCGACAGGCTCTCCACGTAGCGGCGCTGGCCCTCGGCGTAGAGCGTGTCGAAGGCCAGCGAGCTCTTGCCGGAGCCGCTCAGGCCGGTGATGACGACCAGCGCCTGCCGCGGCAGGTCCAGGTCGATGTTCTTGAGGTTGTGCGTGCGTGCGCCGCGCACGCGGATCGCAGGCGTCTCGTGATTCAAGGGTTTCTACTCAGCTCGGGTCAACCGGCCATCATAGCCAGCGCCCGCGGCGCATGTCCCGGCATGGGGTGCGCGTGCCCGGAGGCGTCAACCCCCTCTCGGGCCAAGGCGATTCCCCCGATGGCGGGACGGCGGCACTGGGGTATACGTGCCTTGCATGAACGACGACACCCTGCGGCGCTTCGCTGACTCGGTCACTCCCACCACCGTCGCCCTGCCGCAAGCGACCGTGGTGACCCCACCCCAGGAGCCCCCGGCGCTGCCGGAACCGGACAACCCGGCGGTGGCCGACACGCCGGACGCCCGGCAGGCGGCGCGCGCGATGGACCGCGTGCTGCATGCCGGCGCGGCCTCGGTCTCGGGCGGGCTATCGCCGATCTCGCTGGGCCTGGCGCTGGCGGACTGGGGCTGGCACCTGGCGACGCAGCCGGCCAACACCGGGCGGCTGGCACTGTCGGCCCAGCAGCATGCGCTGGAGGCGCTGGCGGACTGCGCCAGCGGCAACTGCAGCGGCCCGCTGGCCGAGGACCCGCGCTTTCGCGACCCGGCCTGGCACCAGTGGCCCTTCGCGCCGCTGGCTCGCTCGCACCAGGCGGCGCAGCACTGGTGGCAGGACGCCAGCCAGCTGCGCGGCATGACGGCGCACCACACCCAGGTATTGCGCTTCTTCGCCCAGCAGTGGCTGGACATGCTCTCGCCCAGCAACAGCTTCTTCACCAACCCCGAGGTGCTGCGCCGCACCGCCGAGCGCCAGGGCGCCAACCTGGTGGAAGGAGCGCTCAACCGGCTCGACAGCTGGCGCCGTCGCCACGGCCTGGAGCCGCTGACGCCGCCCGAGCACCCCTACCTGCCGGGCGTGGACCTGGCGCTCACACCGGGCCAGGTGGTGCACCGCAACCACCTGGTGGAACTGATTCAGTACGCGCCCACCACCGAGGAGGTGCAGGCCGAGCCGGTGTTCATCGTCCCGTCCTGGATCATGAAGTACTACATCCTGGACCTCTCGCCGCACAACTCGCTGGTGAAGTGGCTCACGGGCCAGGGGCACACGGTGTTCATCCTGTCCTGGCGCAACCCGGACGAGAACGACGCGCGGCTGAGCCTGGACGACTACCTGGAGCTGGGCGTCCTCGACCCGCTGGCCGCCATCGCCCGGCTGATCCCGGACCAACCGGTGCAGGCCTGCGGCTACTGCCTGGGCGGCACGCTGCTGTCCATCGCCGCGGCGGCGCTGGCGCGGCCGGGCCAGGTCGAGCGCGCGGCGCAACTGCCCAAGCTGGCCGGCGTGACGCTGCTGGCGGCGCAGACCGACTTCACCATGCCGGGCGAGCTGGGCGTGCTCATCGACGAGTCGCAGGTGGAGCTGCTGGAGGACATCATGTCCGAGCGCGGCTTCCTCACCGGGCGGCAGATGGCCGAGACCTTCCAGTTCCTGCGCTCGCGCGAGCTGATCTGGTCCACCCGCATGCGCGAGTTCTGGCTGGGCGAGCGCATGCAGCCCAACGACCTCATGGCCTGGAACGCCGACGTCACGCGCATGCCCGCGGCGATGCACAGCCAGTACCTGCGCCGCTGCCACCTGCACAACCAGCTCGCGCACGGCGAGTACCCGGTGGAGGGCCGGCCGGTGTCGCTGGGCGACATCCGCCAGCCCGTCTTCTGCGTCGCCACCGAGCTGGACCACGTTTCGCCCTGGCGCTCGGTGTACCAGCTGCACCGGCTGGTGCACACCGAGCTCACCTTCGTGCTTACCAACGGCGGCCACAACGCCGGCATCGTCTCCGAGCCCGGCCACGCGCGGCGCCGCTACCGGCAGCGGCGCATGGCGCACGGCGCGCACTGGACCGGTCCGGACGAATGGCTGGACGCCGCCGAAGCGCGCCAGGGCTCGTGGTGGCCGGCCTGGCACGACTGGCTGGTCGAGCACAGCCGCGGGCGCGTGCCGGCACGCCCCGTGCCGGAGGGCTTGGAGCCTGCCCCCGGAGGCTACGTCCATGTGCGCTACCACGACTGAATCCGGCCGCTCGCACCTCGACTTCCTGAGCCGGTGGCGCCGACGCCGCGCCGGCGTGCTCTTCGCCGCCGCGCTGCTGGCCGGCTGCGGCGGCGGCGTCTACATCGGCATTGGCCCCGATGACGACCCGCCGACCGTCAGCCTGGTGGTCGCGCCCACCGTGGCCCAGCCCGGGCAGACGCTCACGCTGCTGGCCGACGCGCGCGACGACTACGGCGTGGACTACGTCGCCTTCTATCAATTGCTGCCCAACGGCGGCGCAGTGCGGCTGGGCATCGTGCCGGCGCCGCCCTACCAGCTCACGGTCGTGCTGCCCGCCGACGCCCAGGACCCCACCCAGTTCTTCGCCCGCGCCGTGGACGGCGCCAACCAGTACGGCGACAGCGCCACCGCCGTGGTGCGGGTGCTGCGTTGAGGCAGGCCGGCCCGCAGCGGCCGGCCTGCCCCGTCGCGCTTACCGGGTCACGCAGCCGAAGCTGGCCGCGGCGTTGACGTCACCACCGTTGTAGCGGGCCCAGCTCGGGTACTCGCACAGCGGTCGCGTGCGGCCAGGGACGCCCGCGGTGTCAGCCACCACCTGATTGACCGGGGCGGTGCCGCGCTCGACCCAGTTCTCCAGCGCGGTCAGCGAGTCCCAGGCGGCGTTGAACGTGGTGCCGACCGAATGCCCGTAGCCGGGGATCTCGTAGTAGCGCAGGAAGCCCGCGACCTTGGGCTCTCCCATGGTGGCGCGCACGCGGCTGACGAAGTCGCGCGTGGCGCGGTTGCTCACCAGTGCGTCGTGCGCCCCATGGGCCATCAGGATCTTGCCGCCCTTGGCCTGGAAGGCGGAGAAATCGGTGCGCGTGACCTCCTGGACCCCGCTGAGCTCGACGATGCGCGACTGCCACGTGCCCGGGTTCTGCGGGTCCAGCGCCAACGGGTCGAAATTCGAGTCGCGGGTCACGAAGTAGCGGACCCACTGGTCCCAGAAGGTGCTGCCGTAGGGCGGGCTGGTGATCGGCGTGGTGGTCGGCACCACGGGCGGCATCGGCGACGCGGGCTGGGTGGTGCCCAGCGACAGCGTCAGCGTGGTGTTCTGCAGCACGCTGGTGCCGGGGTTGCCGAAGTCGGTGCCCCAGGTGGTGAAGCCGGGATAGCGGGTTTCGCCGCTGGCCAGGGCGTAGCTCAGCACGGTGGGCGAGTTGAGCACGTTGAAGGCGGCGATCTGCGCGTCCGACAGGCAGGTGTCGCCGGTATCGGCGCCGCCGGGGCAGCGCAGGGGCGTGCCCTTGAGCGTGGCCGTGGCCGGGTCGAAGCTCTCGCACGCGGCCACGTTGCTGATGAGGCCGTCCTCCACGTCGTCGAGCCCGTCGCAGGCCTCGTAGGCGGCATCGAAGAGCAGCTTGCGCTTCTCGCGGCTGGGGTAGGCGCCCGGCTGGGCCAGCGCGCGGGTCATGCGGCCGAAGTGCAGGTCCAGCATGACCGCATTCCAGGCCGGGTACAGCACGATGGCGCCGTCGAAGTCTTGCGGCCAGTTGCCCACCGCCAGCAGCGCCTCGCGCCCGCCGGTGGAGCCGCCGGCGAAGTAGGTGCGCTGGGGCGCGGCGGCATAGCGCGCCTTGATCAGCTCCATGACCGTGTCGCGCGTCTTCTTGAGCGCGTTGCCGGCGAAGTTGCGCAGTGCCTCGTCATTGGCGCCGAAGGAGCCGTCGCGGCTGCCGAAGGTGCCGGCCTGGTGGCCGGAGTCGCTGCCGAAGGTGGCGTAGCCGCGGCCCAGCGGCACGGGCTGGTCGGCGGGGCCGGCCGGCACGTTGCCCAGGCCGGTGGCGATGGTGCCGTCGTAGCCGCCGCCGCCGAACATCATGGCCTTGTTGTTCCAGGCCGCCGGCAGGTTGAGCTGGAACTTGATCTTGGGTGCGGCAGGATCGACCGGGTTGATCTCGCCGAGCACCTTGCAGTACTCGCCCACGGCGGTGGCGCCGCTGCCCGCAGCCGGCACGATTTGCGTGCTGGTGACCACGGCGCCGGTGGTGGGCAGGCCGATGGCCGTTGCCGGCACCGTCATGCCGATGAGCTCGGCGCAGCTCTTGGGCTGCGCCACCGGCGGCAGCGGCGCGGGATCGTCATCATCGAGCCAGCATCCCGACAACGGCAGGCACACCAGGGCGGCGGCAGCGGCGGCCGGCAGGCGGCGCGGGACACGGACGGGTTTCACGGACATCGCAGCTCCTTGAGGTCGTTTCGGCGCGGGTCGCGGGCCCGCACCGGTGCGCGAAAGGCGCCTCAGGCTACGGGCCGCCTCGAAGCCGGGGCAGTTGCGCGATCGCTTAGGCAAAGACCCCAAGCGGGAGAACCCGTGGAGGGCCTTTGAAGGGCGCCCGGACGGCTGCGTCGCCGGGCGCCCTGCCCGCCGCCTCAGTTCGGCACGTTCAGCACCTTGCCGTCGAAGGTGATGGCGTCGGCCGCCGCGGGCACGGTGGCGATGGGCAGCAGGTGCGCCGCGCGCGTGAGGGCCGGCGCCGCGCCCGGCGTGCCGCCGCGCGGCGTGGTGCGCACCAGCTGGCTGGCCGGCAGCGGCGCGCCGCCGCTCAGGTGCGCGTACATCGCGTTGAGGCCGTCCACGAAGTAGACATGCAGCGGGATGTAGCGGGTGTCGAAGCCGGCCAGGCCCAGGAAGCCGTCGAAGTGCTGGCCGTTGCTGACCTCGATGTAGCGCAGCCGGCTGGCCGCTCCCTCCACCGCGTGATTGAAGGCGGCGTAGGCGCGGCCGGCGTTGTTGACGGGCAGCAGCGCGTCGCTGCGGCCGGCGATCACCAGCGCCGGCTTGTGGCGCAGGTGGCCGCTGGCCAGCACCTCGCGGATGCCCTGGCGCACCGCCTCGCTCTGCTGGCGCGTGGGGGTGCTGCGCGCGGTCAGCGGCACGCCGGTGCGCGGATCGGTGCCGGTGACCAGCGCGCGCTGGCACAGCGCGGCCTCGAAGCCCAGGTCCGCCAGCGCGGTGCCCGGCGAGACGGCCAGGTCCCAGCGCCGGGCGCCGCCCACCGCCTCGTTGACGATCACCGTGGCCGGGACGCCGTTGGCCGTGCCGTTGCCCGTGGCGTAGCTCACGGCCTTGGCCGCGGCCGGGATGGGCGCCGGCGCGCCGGTGGCGTCCACACCGGCAAAGCTCACGCCGCACAGGTTGTCCAGCACCGAGAAGCGGCCGTAGCCGTTGGCGTACATGCTGGTGACGATCACCGCGTTGCCCAGGCCGTAGTGGGCGTTGTGCATGGTGTCGTTGTAGGGGCCCCAGCCGTAGGCGCGCAGCCGGGCCAGCGCGTCGGCCGCCTGGGCGGCGGTGTCGGCGCCGTTGACCAGGCCGGCCTGGGCCAGCGAGGCGCAGCGGTTGGCCGCGCGCGGGTTCATGCCCGTGAGGGTCATGTAGTTGTGGAAGGAGAGCTCGCCGCCCATGGAGGCCTCGGCTGCCAGCGCCGCGCAGGGCTGGTAGAGATTGGCGAAGCTGAAGTAGTCCAGCAGCGGCTTGCCGAAGGCCACCGGCACCCCGCCCTGCTGCACGCCGTAGCCCTGGGTGCTGCGCGGCGTGGCGCCGGGCTCGCCGGCGACCACGGCGTCGATCAGGCCCTCGGTGTCGGCCTCGGCCGCGCGCAGCACCGCCGTGCCGCCGTTGGACACCGACGCGGCGATGACCAGCGTGTTGTCCGGCCTGAAGTGCTGCCCCTTGAGGTGACTGTGGCCCAGGCGGGGACCGTGCTCCTGGTTGAGCACCCACAGCGCGTAGCGCGCGGCGGCCAGGGTGTCGGTGCCCCAGTCGCGCTCGGAATGGGTCTCGGCGTGCGCGTGCTTGAGCGCGACGCGGTTCGGGTAGAGCGCATTGAAGGCGGTGCGCTGCGCCTCGCCCATGCGCGCGCTGAAGTGGCTCAGCGCGCCGGCGTTGCGGCTGGTGTCGCGCGTGCCGTCGATCTGGTGGACGCTGTCGTCCGAGAGGTCATGCAGGCCCATGCCCTTGCCGGCGTCGCTCAATGCCACCGCGCAGCCGCGCTTGAGGCCCCACTCGGCCACCGTGCCGATGCCGCCGTAGACGCCGCGCGAGCCCGAGGACGGCGCCACGACGATGCAGGGCTTGGCGGGGTCGAAGCTGTCGGGCAGTTGCACGGCGGTGGTGACGCGCCGGTTGCCGCCGGGCACGTCCACCACGCCCAGGTACTCGACGCCGGGCACCAGCCCCTCGCCCAGCGTGTCGTGGCCGTCGAGGTCGATGTTCGGGCCGTAGAGCCGGCCGTAGCCGCCGTTGGCCGTGACGTCGATCAGGCCGCGGTAGTTGGAGAGGATGGCGTTGCGCCGCAGCTCCAGCGCCGTGGGGTTGGCGGCGTCGGCGTAGCCGGCCACGCCCGTGGCCAGGCCGGTCTTGCCCCAGCCGGCGGTGAGCAGGTCCTGCGTCGCGGCCGAGGTGCCGGGCCCGGGGCTGGTAGCGCGGTACTCCGTGCGGCTGAGCGAGGCCACGCCAGCGGGCGGCAGGTTGGGCAGCACGGACCGGTCGTCGGGACCGTGGCCGTGGCCGGGTCCGCCGGCATGGGCCGCGAGCTGCAGGCACAGCAGGGCCGCGGCGGCGGCGGACAGTCGGACGGTGCGTTGTTGGGGCATCAGCTTCTCCTCTTGCGGACAGCCGACGCAGGCTACGCACGCGCCCGGAGCGTGAACATTGCACGATCACCTAAGCAGCGACCCTCTGCGGGTCCGCCCGGTCTTGCGTCAGGAGCGTCCCGGCCTCAGCCGCCCAGCACGCGCAGGATCTCGCGCCCGTAGGCTTCGAGCTTCTTGGCGCCCACGCCGCTGATGTGGCCCAGCGCCTGCAGCGAATCGGGACACTCGGCCGCCATCTGCGCCAAGGTGGCATCGTGGAAGATGACGTAGGCCGGCAGGCCATGCTCGCGCGCCACCTCCGCGCGCCAGGCCTTGAGCTTCGCGAAGCGCTCCTGGCCCTCGGCGTCCAGCGTGGCGGCGGCGGCGGGCACGCGCTCGCCCCGCTCGCCGCGCGCGGTGCGCGAGCCGCGGACCCGGGCGGTGGGTTCGCGCGGCTCGCGCAGGATGATCGGCACCTCGCCCTTGAGCACCGCGCGCGCGCTGGGCGTCAGCGCCAGGGTGTTGAACTCGCCTTCGGCCTGCACATGGCCCAGCGCGACGAGCTGGCGCAGCACGCCGCGCCATTGCGCCTCCGACAGGTCCGCGCCGATGCCGAAGGTGGAGAGCTTCTCGTGCCCGTACTGCGCGACCTTGTCGGTGCGCTTGCCGCGCAGCACGTCCAGGAGGTGGCCCGCGCCGAAGCGCGTGGGCCCGAAGCCGCCGCCATGCTGGCCGAAGCGGTAGATGCACGACAGCGCCTTGCGCGCGGCCTCGGTGGCGTCCCAGGTGCGCGGCGGATTGAGGCAGTTGTCGCAGTTGTCGCAGGGCCGGCTGGCCTCGCCGAAGTAGGCCAGCAGCCGCACGCGGCGGCAGTCGTGCGCCTCGGCCAGGGCCAGCAGCGCATCGAGCTTGGCGCGCTGCAGCCGCTTGAACTCCTCCTCGGCGTCGCTCTCGTCGATCATGCGGCGCTGGTTGACCACGTCAGCCAGGCCGTAGGCCATCCAGGCGTCGGCCGCCTCGCCGTCGCGCCCGGCGCGGCCGGTCTCCTGGTAGTAGGCCTCGATGTTCTTGGGCAGGTCCAGGTGCGCGACGAAGCGCACGTCGGGCTTGTCGATGCCCATGCCGAAGGCGATGGTGGCCACCATCACCAGGTCGTCCTCGCGCAGGAAGCGGTCCTGGTGGCGCCGGCGCGTGTCGGCGTCCAGCCCGGCGTGGTAGGGCAGCGCGCGCACGCCCTGCTGCTCCAGCCAGGCCGCCGTCTCCTCCACCTTGCGCCGGCTCTGGCAGTAGACGACCCCGGCCTCGCCCTCGTGCTCGTCGCGGATCAGCCGCAGCAGCTGCGCACGCGGGTTGTCCTTCTCGACGATGGTGTAGCGGATGTTGGGGCGGTCGAAGCTGCTGACGAAGGCGGCGGCCTCTTCGAGCTGCAGCCGCTCGACGATGTCGCGCCGGGTGTGGTCGTCGGCCGTGGCGGTGAGCGCCACGCGCGGCACGCCGGGATAGCGCTCGTGCAGCGCCGACAGGCCCAGGTACTCCTCGCGGAAGTCGTGGCCCCACTGGCTCACGCAATGCGCCTCGTCGATGGCGAAGAGGCTCAGCAACTGGCGCTCGTGCAGCGAGTCGAGCATCGCCAGCATGCGCGGCGTGAGCAGCCGCTCCGGGGCGACGTAGAGCAGCACCAGGCGCCCGCTGCGCAGCTCGCGCTCCACCTGCTGGGCCTGCTCGCTGGACAGGGTGGAGTTGAGATAGGCGGCATGCACGCCGGCTTCTTCGAGCGCGCCGACCTGGTCGTGCATCAGCGCGATGAGCGGGCTCACCACCACGGCCACGCCCAGGCCCTGGCGGTGCCGCACGATGGCCGGCACCTGGTAGCACAGGCTCTTGCCGCCGCCCGTGGGCATGAGCACCAGGGCGTCGCCGCCGGTCACGACGTGCTCGACGATGGCGGCCTGCGGGCCGCGGAAGGCGGTGTAGCCGAAGACCTGCTGCAGCACCTGCAGCGCGGGGGAGGAGTCGGGGGAGGACAGCATGGCGGGCGGGGGAGCCGGCGATGGTACCCGGGGCTTCGCGCGCGCCCACGCGCGTATGCGCGAAGCCCCCGCCGGCCCGTGCGGAAGGCCCCATGCGGCACAATTCCACCCTTCCCCCGAAGATTTCCTGCCCAGGAGCGGCCATGGCCAGCGTCAACAAAGTCATTCTCATCGGCAACTGCGGGCGCGACCCGGAGGTGCGCTACACGCCCCAGGGCACCGCGATCTGCAACGTCTCCGTCGCCACCTCCAGCCGCCGCAAGGACCGCAACAGCGGCGAGATGGTCGAGGACACCCAGTGGCACCGCGTCACGTTCTATGAACGCCTGGCCGAGATCGCCGGCGAATACCTCAAGAAGGGCCGCCCCGTGTACGTCGAGGGCCGCCTGAAGTACGGCAAGTACACCGACAAGGACGGCATCGAGCGCAACACCGTGGACATCGTGGCCGAGCAGATGCAGCTGCTGGGCGGCCGTGAAGGCATGGGCGGCGACGACATGGGCGGCGGTGGCGGCATGGGCATGGGTGGCGGCGGTGGCCGCGGCGGCTACAGCCGCGCCCCGGCCCGCGGCGGCGACGACATGGACGGCGGCGGCGCCCCGGCCCCGCGTGCGGCGGCGCCGCGTCCGGCCCCGCCGCGCCCGGCGCCCGCGCCCCAGCGCCCGGCCACCGGCTTCGACGACATGGACGACGACATCCCCTTCTGACGCCCCCGGGTGGTTCAGGACAAGACAGCGGCCTTCGGGCCGCTTTTTCGTGTCCGCCGCGCCCGCGTCCCCTGCCACACTTCCCTCCCATGCCAGCTTCCGAACCCCTGCTCGTCGCTTGCCTGTGCGCCGCCTGGTGCGGCACCTGCAAGGAGTACCGCCCCATCTTCGACGCCGCCCGTGACAGCGCCCCGCCCGGCGAGCGCTTCGTCTGGGTGGACATCGAGGACGAGGCCGACGTGGTCGAGGACATCGACGTCGAGAACTTTCCCACCCTGCTGGTGGCGCGCGGCGACACGGTGCTGTACTTCGGCGTGCTCACCCCCCAGCCGGGGCTGCTGACGCGGCTGCTGCAGGCCGCGCGCGCGGGCGACCTGAAACCGCAGGCCAGCGACCCCGAAGTGGCCGCCCTGCCGGCGCGCGTGCGTGCCATGTCCGGTAACGCCTGACACTTTCCATGCTTGTGTCTGCGGGCTGCGTATAAGCAAGCGCGCAAACATTCGTTGGTCCGTCTAAGGGGCCTTCCTAGGATGCCTTCATGCATCCAAGGAGGACCTTCATGAAATCGCTGTTCTTGGGCGCGCTGCTGGCGGTGGCCGCCTTGGGCGCCAACGCTCGCGACATCGCGCTGCTCAACGTTTCCTACGACCCCACACGCGAGCTGTACCAGGACGTCAACGCCGCCTTCGCCAAGCAGTACCAGGCCAAGACCGGCGACAAGGTGGACATCAAGCAGTCGCACGGCGGCTCGGGCAAGCAGGCGCGCTCGGTGATCGACGGCCTGGAGGCCGACGTGGTGACGCTGGCGCTGGCCTACGACATCGACGAGATCGCCGCCAAGGCCAAGCTGCTGCCGCCCGACTGGCAGAAGCGCCTGCCGCAGAACAGCGCCCCCTACCGCTCCACCATCGTCTTCCTGGTGCGCAAGGGCAACCCGAAGGCGATCAAGGACTGGGACGACCTGGTCAAGCCCGGCGTCTCCGTCATCACCCCCAATCCCAAGACCTCCGGCGGCGCGCGCTGGAACTACCTCGCCGCCTGGGGCTACGCACAGAAGAAATACGGCTCCGACGCCAAGGCGCAGGAGTTCGTGGGCAAGCTGCTGGCCAACGTGCCGGTGCTCGACAGCGGCGCGCGCGGCGCCACCACCACCTTCGTCGAGCGCGGGCTGGGCGACGTGCTGCTGGCCTGGGAGAACGAGGCGCTGATGGCGCTCAAGGAGCTGGGCCCTGAGAAGTTCCAGATCGTCGCGCCCTCGGTGTCGATCCTGGCCGAGCCCACGGTGGCGGTGGTGGACAAGGTGGTGGACAAGAAGGGCACCCGCGCCACGGCGCAGGCCTACCTGGAGTTCCTGTACTCGCCCGAAGGCCAGAACCTCGCCGGCAAGCACTACTACCGCCCGGTGGACCAAGCCGTCGCCGCCAAGTACGCCCAGCAGTTCCCGCAGGTAAAGCTGTTCACCATCGACGAGGTGTTCGGCGGCTGGACCAAGGCGCAGCAGACGCACTTCGCCGACGGCGGCACCTTCGACCGCGTCTTCGCCCGCAAGTAATTCGCCCCGGAGGCTCGCCGCCATGCTCTCCCGCCTGCTGCTCAGGCAGCGCAGCGTGCTGCCCGGGTTCAACCTGGCCCTGGGTTTCACGCTGCTCTACCTGAGCCTGATCGTGCTGCTGCCCCTGTCCGCGGCCTTCATCAAGACCTCGGGCATGACGCTGCAGGCTTTCTGGGACGCGGTGAGCTCGCCGCGCGTGCTGGCCTCCTACCGGTTGACCTTCGGCGCCTCGCTGGCCGCGGCGCTGGTCAACGCCGTGTTCGGGCTGCTGGTGGCCTGGGTGCTGGTGCGCCAGCAGTTGCCGGGCAAGCGCGTCATCGACGCGCTGGTGGATCTGCCCTTCGCGCTGCCCACGGCCGTCGCCGGCATTGCGCTGACCGCGCTGTACGCCCAGAACGGCTGGATCGGCCAGTTTTTACCCTTCAAGGTCGCGTTCACGCCGGTGGGCGTGTTCGTGGCGCTGGTCTTCATCGGGCTGCCCTTCGTGGTGCGCACGCTGCAGCCGGTGCTGGAAGACCTGGACCGCAGCGTCGAGGAGGCGGCAGCGACGCTGGGCGCCTCGCGCGTGCAGACCTTCCTCAAGGTGGTGCTGCCGGTGCTGCTGCCGGCCCTGCTCACCGGTTTCACCCTGGCCTTCGCCCGCGCGCTGGGCGAGTACGGCAGCGTGATCTTCATCGCCGGTAACCTGCCCATGGTCAGCGAGATCACGCCCTTGCTGATCATCACGCGGCTGGAGCAGTACGACTACCACGGCGCCACGGCCATCGCCGTGGTGATGCTGGTCGCGAGTTTTGTCCTGCTGCTGCTCATCAACGCCCTGCAGGCGTGGACGCGGCGGCGCCAGGGAGCCTCGACATGAGTTCGGTCCTGCCCGTGTCCCCAGCCGCTGCCTCCCTGCCCCTGGGCACGGCGCTGGGCCAGCCCGCCGCCCGGCGCCGCAAGGCCGCCAATGCACCGTCGCGCTGGGTCAATGCCGCGCTGGCGGGCCTGGCGCTGCTGTTCCTGACGCTGTTCCTGTTCGTGCCGCTGGTGTCGGTGTTCGTGCAGGCCTTCGCCAAGGGCGTGGACGTGTACCTGGAGGCAATCTCGCACCCGGACGCGCTGGCCGCCGTCCAGCTCACGCTCATCGCTGCGGCGATCTCGGTGCCGCTGAACCTGGTCTTCGGCGTGTCCGCCGCCTGGGCGATTGCGAAATTCGAGTTCCGCGGCAAGAGCGTGCTGCTCACGCTCATCGACCTGCCCTTTTCGGTCAGCCCCGTGATCGCCGGCCTGATCTACGTGCTGGTGTTCGGGCTGCAGGGCTGGCTGGGCCCCTGGCTGCAGGACCAGGACCTCAAGATCATCTTCGCCGTGCCCGGCATCGTGCTGGCCACCGTGTTCGTGACCTTCCCCTTCGTGGCGCGCGAGCTGATTCCGCTGATGCAGGCCCAGGGCCGCGACCAGGAGGAGGCGGCGCTGGTGCTGGGTGCCTCGGGCTGGCAGACCTTCTGGCACGTGACGGTGCCCAACGTGAAGTGGGCGCTGCTCTACGGCGTGATCCTGTGCAACGCCCGCGCCATGGGCGAGTTCGGCGCGGTGAGCGTGGTGTCCGGGCACATCCGCGGCCTGACCAACACCATGCCGCTGCACATCGAGATTCTCTACAACGAGTACCAGTTCGCCGCCGCCTTCGCCGTGGCCTCGCTGCTGGCCGGGCTGGCACTGGTGACGCTGGTGCTCAAGGCCCTGGTGGAGCGGCGCGTCAGGGCGCAGCTGCGCGAGCAGCAGGCGGAAGGCGCCGCCGCATGAGCCACCCTCCCTGCCTCACTCACGACCCTTCACTTCGTTCCCGGAGCGCCGCATGAGCATCCAGCTGCACCAGATTTCCAAGCGCTTCGGCCCCACCGTGGTGTGCGAGGGCGTGGACCTGCACATTCCCGCCGGCGAGATGGTGGCGCTGCTGGGCCCCTCGGGCTCGGGCAAGACCACGCTGCTGCGCATCATGGCCGGGCTGGAGGAGCCCGATGCCGGGCGCGTCTTCATGCACGGCGAGGACGCCACCGAGGCCCCGGTGCAGGAGCGCCGCGTGGGCTTCGTGTTCCAGCACTACGCGCTGTTCAACCACCTGAGCGTGCGTGACAACGTGGCTTTCGGCCTGCGCGTGCAGCCGCGCGCGCAGCGCCCGTCCGAGGCGCAGATCCGCCGCCGCGTCGATGAGCTGCTGGAGCGCGTGCAGCTGGGCGCGCTGGCCGGGCGGCACCCGAATCAGCTCTCCGGCGGCCAGCGCCAGCGCGTGGCCCTGGCGCGGGCGCTGGCGGTGCAGCCCAAGGTGCTGCTGCTGGACGAGCCCTTCGGCGCGCTGGACGCGCAGGTGCGCAAGGAGCTGCGGCGCTGGCTGCGCCGGCTGCACGAAGACATGCACGTCACCAGCGTGTTCGTGACGCATGACCAGGAGGAGGCCATGGAGGTGGCCGACCGCATCGTGGTCATGAACAAGGGCCGCATCGAGCAGGAAGGCCGCCCGCAGGAGCTCTACGACCGGCCGGCCAGTCCCTTCGTGCTGCAGTTCCTGGGCGACGCGCAGCGCCTGGACGATGGCGGCACGCCGCTGTGGGTGCGCTCGCACGAGATCGCCGTGCACCGCGAGCCCGCGCCGGGCCGCCTGAGCGCGACGCTGCTGCACGCGCTGTGCATGGGCGCGCGCATGCGCCTGGGCTTCAGCCGACCCGACGGCACCGCGGTCGAGGTGGAGCTCACGCGCGAGGAGTTCCAGCAGCTGCCGCTGGACGTGGGCGGCGCCTACCACCTGGAGCCGCGCCGGCCGGCGCGGTTTCAGCAGGCGGCTTGACGTCGATGCCGACTCGCCAGTGACGCCGTATCCCGTTCGTCCTGAGGTATCGAAGGATGAACGGCCCCCGCCGGGGTGCCGCCATTGCAGCCTGACGGATTCGTCCTTCGATACCTCAGGACGAACGGCTGGGTGAACGGCACGAACCAGTGAAGAGGCCGCGCATAACCTTCTGAAAATCCTTTCCTTGGGGCGGTTTGGCGGCCTCGCCTACCATGGCCCTCACCCAATAAATCCATCCCGCCTTTGCGGGGTCCCTGCCGCCATGACCGTTCGCAATCCCCTGCGCCGCCGCCTCGTCCTCGGCGCCCCGGCCGCCGCGCTGGCCGGCGCGCTGCCCTCGCTGGTGCACGCCGCCCCGGTGACGCTGCTCAACGTCAGCTACGACGTGGCCCGCGAGTTCTACAAGGACTACAACAAGGCCTTCGCCGCCTACTGGAAGAAGACCGCCGGCGAGGACATCACGCTCAACCAGTCGCACGGCGGCTCCAGCAAGCAGGCGCGCGCGGTGATCGAGGGCCTGGACGCCGACGTCATCACCATGAACCAGGCGCTGGACATCGACGTGGTGGCCGACAAGGGCCTCATCGCCGCCGACTGGGCCAAGCGCCTGCCCAACAACGCCGCGCCCACCAGCTCCGTGACCATGTTCATGGTGCGCAAGGGCAACCCGAAGGGCATCAAGGACTGGTCCGACCTCGCCAAGCCCGGCATGGGCGTGGTCATTCCCAACCCCAAGGTCACCGGCAACGGCCGCTACACCTACCTGGGCGCCTGGGGCTCGGTGATCAAGGGCGGCGGCAACGCCGCGCAGGCGCGCGAACTGGTGCAGAAGATCTTCGCCAACGTGCCGGTGTTCGACGGCGGCGGGCGCGCCGCCACCACCACCTTCGCGCAGCGCAGCATCGGCGACGTGCTGTGCACCTTCGAGAGCGAGGTGCAGTCCATCGTCGAGGAGTTCGGCAACCGCTTCGACGTGGTCTACCCCGCGCGCACCGTGCTGGCCGAGAACCCGGTGGCGGTGGTGGACAAGGTGGTGGACCGCAAGGGCACGCGCAAGCAAGCCGAGGCCTACCTGAAATACCTGTGGTCCGAGGAGGCGCAGCGCATCGCCGTCAAGCACAACCTGCGCCCGCGCGACGCCAAGCTGCTGGCCGCACACGCCAAGGACTTCCCCAACGTGTCCACCTTCACGGTCGATGAGGTGTTCGGCAGCTGGAAGAAGGCGCAGGCCGAGCACTTCAACGACGGCGGCATCTACGACCAGATCATGGCGCGGAAGTAAGTCACGCCCGCGGGCGGGCCGCGCGCGCCGCCCGCCCCGCGCCCACGGCAGCGGCCGGCCCGCCGTGGGCCAAAATCGCCGGCTCCCTTTTTCGACAAGGCGCATCCGTCCTCCCGGGCGGCTGCGCCTTGCCTTCTTCATGTTTTTCTCCCGCACCCTGCTCAAGCGCCACAGCGTGCTGCCGGGCTTCGACCTGGCCCTGGGCTTCACGCTGCTGTACCTCAGCCTGGTCGTGCTCATCCCGCTGTCGGCCGCCTTCCTCAAGGCCGCGACGATGACGCCCGAGGCCTTCTGGGACGCCGTGGCCTCGCCACGCGTGGTGGCCTCGTACCGGCTGACCTTCGGCGCCTCCTTCATCGCGGCGCTGGTCAATGCCTTCTTCGGCCTGCTGATCGCCTGGGTGCTGGTGCGCTACGACTTCCCGGGCCGGCGCCTGGTGGACGCGCTGGTGGACCTGCCCTTCGCGCTGCCCACGGCCGTGGCCGGCATCACGCTCACCGCGCTCTATGCCGAGAACGGCTGGATCGGCCAGCACCTGCCCTTCAAGGTCAGCTTCACGCCGCTGGGCGTGTTCGTGGCGCTGCTGTTCATCGGGCTGCCCTTCGTGGTGCGCACGCTGCAGCCGGTGCTGGAGGACCTGGGCCGCGAGCTGGAGGAGGCCGCCGCCACGCTGGGCGCCACGCGCTGGCAGAGCTTCAGCCGCGTGACGCTGCCGATCCTGGCGCCGGCCCTGCTCACCGGCTTCGCGCTGGCCTTCGCCCGCGCTTTAGGCGAGTACGGCAGCGTGATCTTCATCGCCGGCAACCTGCCCATGGTCAGCGAGATCACGCCGCTGATGATCATCTCCAAGCTGGAGCAGTACGACGTGCCCGGCGCCACCGCCATCGCCGTGGTGATGCTGGTGGCCAGCTTCGTGATGCTTCTCCTGATCAACATGCTGCAGGGCTGGGCCCGGCGCCGCCAGGGGCAGTGAGCATGAACCCGATGTCCCACTCCTCCCCCGAGGCCGCCACCACCGAGCCGGCCTGGGTGCGGCGCACGCTCATCGGCGTGGCGCTGGCCTTCCTGACGCTGTTCCTGTTCATCCCGCTGGTGCTGGTCTTCATCGAGGCCTTCAGGAAGGGTGCCGAGGTCTACCTGGAGGCGATCACGGAGCCCGACGCCGCCTCGGCCATCAAGCTCACGCTCATCGCGGCCGGCATCTCCGTACCTTTGAACCTCGTGTTCGGTGTCGCCGCCGCCTGGGCGATCGCGAAATTCGAGTTCCGCGGCAAGAGCCTGCTGCTCACGCTCATCGACCTGCCCTTCTCGGTCAGCCCGGTGATCGCCGGCCTGATCTACATCCTGGTGTTCGGGCTGCAGGGCTGGCTGGGCGCATGGCTGCAGGCGCACGAGCTGAAGATCATCTTTGCCGTGCCGGGCATCGTGCTGGCCACCCTCTTCATCACCTTCCCCTTCGTGGCGCGCGAGCTCATTCCGCTGATGCAGGCCCAGGGCGTGGAGCAGGAGGAGGCGGCCACGGTGCTGGGCGCCTCGGGCTGGCAGACCTTCCGCCGCGTGACGCTGCCCAACGTGAAGTGGGCGCTGCTCTACGGCGTGATCCTGTGCAACGCCCGCGCCATGGGCGAGTTCGGCGCGGTGAGCGTGGTGTCGGGCCACATCCGCGGTCAGACCAACACCATGCCGCTGCACATCGAGATTCTTTACAACGAATACCAGTTCGCCGCCGCCTTTGCCGTTGCCTCGCTGCTGGCGGCGCTGGCGCTGGTGACGCTGGCCCTGAAGTACGTCATCGAGCGGCGCGTGAAGGCGCAGCTCAAGCAGGCCGGCCGGAGCGAGTGACCCCATGAGCATCGAAGTCAGAAACCTCGTCAAGCGCTTCGGCACGCTGGCCGTCTGCGACAACCTGAACCTCACCATCAACTCCGGCGAGCTGGTGGCGCTGCTGGGCCCGTCGGGCTCGGGCAAGACCACGCTGCTGCGCATCATCGCGGGCCTGGAGAAGGCCGACAGCGGCAGCGTGCTGTTCCACGGCGACGACGCCACGCGCACGGCGGTGCGCGAGCGCAACGTCGGCTTCGTGTTCCAGCACTACGCGCTGTTCCCGCAGATGAACATCTTCGAGAACGTCGCCTTCGGCCTGCGCGTGCGCCCGCGCGCCACGCGCCCCAGCGAGGCCCAGATCCGCGCCAAGGTGATGGACCTTTTGAAGCTGGTGCAGCTCGACTGGCTGGCCGAGCGCTACCCCCATCAACTCTCGGGCGGGCAGCGCCAGCGCATCGCCCTGGCGCGCGCACTGGCGGTGGAGCCCAAGGTGCTGCTGCTGGACGAGCCCTTTGGCGCGCTGGACGCCAAGGTGCGCAAGGAGCTGCGGCGCTGGCTGCGCCGGCTGCACGACGAGATGCACGTCACCAGCGTGTTCGTGACGCACGACCAGGACGAGGCCATGGAAGTGGCCGACCGCATCGTGGTGATGAACCAGGGCCGCATCGAGCAGGACGGCAGCCCGGACCAGGTCTATGACCACCCCGCCACGCCCTTCGTGCTGCAGTTCCTGGGCGACGTGAACCTGTTCCACGGCCGCACCGGCCGCAGCGCCGGCCCGCACGAGAGCAGCGCCGACAACGTGGTCACCTATGTTCGCCCGCACGAGTTGCAGATCCTGGGCGAGGCCCGCCCCGGCGCCCTGCCCGGGCGGCTGCAGCAGGCGCTGACGGTGGGCCCGAACACGCGTCTGGAATTCCGACGCCTGGACGACGACAGCTACATCGACGTCGAGCTGCCGCGCGCGGAGTACCTGGCGCTGCGCGAGCAGCTGAATTTGGAGCCCGGCAGCCAGGCCTGGCTGCTGCCGCGGCGCGTCACGCGCTTCGTCGAGACGCCGGAGGAGCCGCAGGACCCGGCGGCGATGATCTGACGTCTTTCCTGATCGGCGCGAATTGTTTATTGAGAGTTGACGCTCAAGTCGCTCAAAGCCGTCGTTTGAGAAGACTGCTGCCTGAGGGTTGGCAAAAGACGACCCGCAGGATGGATCAAGCCAAGGGGTTCGCCAGCGGCACGCCACTGGCCTGCATGGCGGACAGCAGGGCGGCATCCAGCGTCGCCAAGGGCAGCTTGCGGCGCAGCGCCAGCTCCAGGTAAGCCGCGTCGTAGGTCGTCAGCCCATGCTGTGCGGCCAACGTGTCCAGCGTCACCAAGCCCACGGACTCGCGGTCGACGCGCAGGCGCAGGGTGGCCGCCACGCTGACCAGTTCGATTCGCTTGGCAGCGTCAATGCGGTGCCGACGCTGGGCATTGAGCAGCAGGTTGCCGATCTCAAGCAGCCACAGTGACGGCACCCAGACCTCGCCGTCGGCCGTGGCGGCGAGCGCGGCATCGGTGTAGTCGGTGGCCTCATCGGGCAGGAGCCAAGCTGCGGCCACCGACGCGTCCACGACAAAGCCGGCCATCAGCGGCGGCCTTCGCGGATCAGGTCGCGGCTGCTGAGCCCGCCCAGGCTCACCCCTTGGCGCGCCTCGCGCAGCTTGGCGACGGCATCAAGCCCGCGCTGCCGGGCTTCGTCAGCCTCCGGCGGCGTGAGCCGGGCCACGACCTTGCCGCGGCGGGTGATCTCGATTACTTCCCCGGCCTGTACCCGGTCGATCAGCTCGGACAGGCGGTTCTTGGCTTCGAACAGAGCAACGGTGGACATGGCAGCTCCCGGCAGACGAGGCAATGTAGCTAGCTGGCTACATCAGGGTAAAGAATGGCTTTCGAATGGCTGCGTCGCAAGAGCGCACGCCGGCTCCGTCAACACCCGGCATGCATACTTTCCCGGATGAACAAGCCTCTCACCTTCCTCGCTCCGCTGGCCGCTGCGCTGGCGTTGTCCGCCGCTCCGGCGCACGCCGGCAAGACGCTCGATGCCATCAAGCAGCGCGACCAGGTCGTGGTCGGCGTGAGCACCGGCGTGGCGGGCTTCTCCGCCGCCGACAGCCAGGGCCGCTGGAGCGGCTTCGACGTGGACTTCGGCAAGGCCATGGCTGCGGCGGTGCTGAGCGACGCCAACAAGGTGCGCTGGGTGCCGCTGAGCTCGCAGCAACGCTTCACGGCGCTGCAGTCCGGCGAGGTGGACGTGCTCTCGCGCAACACCAGCTTCACCCTCACCCGCGACGCCTCGCTGGGCCTGGCCCTCACCGCCATCAACTTCTTCGACGGCCAGGGCTTCATGGTGCCGGCCAAGACCAAGGTCAAGAGCGCCAAGCAGCTCAAGGGCGCCAGCGTCTGCCTGCAGTCGGGCACCACCACCGAGAAGAACCTCACCGACTTCTCGCGCGCCAACAACCTGAACCTGAAGCCGGTCGTGTTCGAAAAGATCGAGGCCGCCAACGCCGCCTACTTCTCCGGCCGCTGCCAGGCCTACACCACCGACGCCTCGGGCCTGGCCGCCATCCGCTCGCGCGAGGCCAAGGACCCGAAGGAGCACGTGATCCTGCCGGACCTGATCTCCAAGGAGCCGCTGGGCCCGCTGGTGCGCCGCGGCGACGACGAGTGGCTCACCATCGTGCGCTGGGTGGTGTACGGCCTGATCGAGGCTGAGGAAGCCGGCATCACCCAGGCCAACGCCGACAAGCTCAAGGCCGAGAGCACCGACCCCGTGGTGCAGCGCCTGCTGGGCAAGGGCGACGACATGGGCAAGCTGCTGGGGCTGGACCGCGACTGGCTGCTGCGCGCCGTCAAGGCCGTGGGCAACTACGGCGAGATCTACGAGCGCAACGTCGGCGAGAAGACGCCCGTGAACCTGCCGCGCGGCAAGAACATGCTGTGGAACCAGGGCGGCCTGCTGTACGCGCCGCCGGTGCGCTGAAGCCCGCGACGCGTGCCCGCCTGGCGCAGGCCCTGGTGCTGCTGGCGCTGGCGCTGCTGCTGGGCTGGCTCGCCCGCAACACGCTGGCCAACATGGCCGCACGCGGCATCCAGGCCGGCTGGGATTTCCTGCGCGACGCCGCCGGCTTCGACATCGGCGAATCCCTCATCGCCTTCGACGCCGGGCAGAGCTACGGCCGCGCCTTCCTCGTCGGCGTGCTCAACACGCTGCGCGTGGCGCTGGCGGGCATCGCCACGGCCACGCTGCTGGGCATGGCGGTCGGCATCGCGCGGCTGTCACGCAACGCGCTGCTCAGCGGCCTGGCCGGGCTGTATGTCGAAGTGATCCGCAACGTGCCGCTGCTGGTGCAGCTGCTGCTCTGGTACTTGCTGCTGGTGGAGTTCCTGCCCGACCCGGGCGAGCCGCTGCGCCTGGGGCAGCTGCTACTCAGCAAGGGCGGCCTGTCGCTGCCCTGGCCGGGTGAAAACGGCTGGAGCCTGCCGGAGCCGGGGCCCTTCGCGGTGGAGGGCGGCGCCACGCTGACGCCGGAGTTCGTGGCGCTGTGGGGCGGCTTGAGCCTCTACACCGCCGCCTTCATCGCCGAGGTGGTGCGCGGCGGCGTGCTGGCCGTGCCGCGCGGGCAGACGGAAGCCGCGCTGAGCATCGGCCTGTCGCGCGCGCAGGTGCTCAGGCGCGTGGTGCTGCCGCAGGCGCTGCGCGTGATCGTGCCGCCGCTGGCGAACCAGTACCTCAACCTCACCAAGAACTCCTCGCTGGCGGTGGCCATCGGCTATCCGGACGTGGTGTCCATCGCCAACACCGCCCTGAACCAGACCGGCCGGGCGCTGGAGTGCATCAGCCTGATCATGGCCGTGTACCTGTGCACCTCGCTGCTGACGGCGGCGCTGATGGGCGTGCTGGACCGCCGCGCGGCCATCCGCGAACGCTGAGGACGCGGTATGGACAACGACGATTTCCAGGTGACCCCGCCACGCCGCCCGCCCCCGCCGCCGGGCCTGGCGTGGCGGCTGCGAATGCAGCTGTTCGATGGCTGGCTCAGCGGGGCGGCGACCTTGCTGATCCTGGCGCTGCTGGCCTGGGCCCTGCCGCGCCTGCTCGACTGGGCGCTGTGGCAGGCGGTGTGGCGGCCTGACGCCGAGGCCTGCCAGGCCGCGCGCGGCGTGGGTGCCTGCTGGGGCGTGGTGGCGGAGAAGCACCGCCTGATCCTGTTCGGCCGCTATCCCTTCGAGGAGCAGTGGCGCCCGGCGCTGGTGCTGGCGCTGTGGGGCGCGCTGGCGGCGTGGAGCGCCTGGGTCGGCCGAGGCCGGGCGCTGATAGCCGGTTGGATCGCCGGGCTGCTGGGCGGCGTGCTGCTGCTGCGCGGCGGCTTCGCGGGGCTGCCGCTCGTTTCCACCGACCAGTGGGGCGGCCTGCCGCTGACGCTGCTGCTGGCGCTGGTCGCCATCGCGGCGGCGTTCCCGATCGCGGTGGCGCTGGCGCTGGCGCGGCGCTCGGGGCCGCCGCTGCTGCGCGGGCTGGCCACGCTCTACATCGAGCTCGTGCGCGGCGTGCCGCTGGTGTCGGTGCTGTTCATGGCCAGTTTCGTCTTTCCGCTGCTGCTGCCGCCCGGGAGCAACCCCGACGTGCTGCTGCGCGTGCTGGTGGGCCTGTCGCTGTTCGCCGCCGCCTACCTGGCCGAGACCATCCGTGCCGGGCTGCAGTCGGTGCCGCTGGCGCAGGCGCAGGCCGCGCGCAGCCTGGGCCTGACGCCGTGGCAGGTGCAGCGCCTGGTGCTGCTGCCGCAGGCGCTGCGCGCGGTGCTGCCGGCCCTGCTCAACAGTTTCATATCGACCTTCAAGGACAGCTCGCTGGTGACCATCGTCAGCCTCTACGAGCTCACCGGCGCGCTGGGCCTGGCGCTCAACGGCGACCCGGTGTGGCGGCCGTTCAAGGTCGAGGGCTACCTGTTCGTGACGGCGATCTATTTCATCGGCTGCGCCGCGATGTCGGCCGGCGGGCGCTGGGCCGAGCGGCGCTGGCGGCGCGGAGGCTGAGCATGGCGACATCCCCACAAGACGCCGCGCCGCTGGTGCGCTTCGAGCGCGTCAACAAATGGTTCGGCACGCAGCATGTGCTGCGCGACATCGACCTGGCGATCCAGCCCGGCGAGCGCGTGGTGCTGTGCGGACCGTCGGGGAGCGGTAAATCCACGCTGCTGCGCTGCGTGAACCGGCTGGAGTCCTTCGAGGAGGGGCGCCTCACGGTGGACGGCGTGGTGTTCGAGCCGGGCCGGCGCGACGCCGAAGGCGCACTGCGGGCGCTGCGCCGCCGCATCGGCATGGTGTTCCAGCAGTTCAACCTGTTCCCGCATCTGACCGTGCTGGAGAACCTGGCGCTGGGCCCCGAGCTGGCCGGCGAGCCCAGGGCGCAAGTGCGTGAGCGCGCCCTGGCGCAACTGGAGCGGGTACGCGTGGCGGAGCAGGCTTCGAAATACCCGCTGCAGCTCTCGGGCGGGCAGCAGCAGCGCGTGGCCATCGCGCGCGCGCTGGTGCAGGCGCCACGGCTGCTGCTCTTCGACGAGCCGACCTCGGCGCTGGACCCGGAGATGGTGCAGGAGGTGCTGGACGTGATGCGCGCGCTGGCCGAGCAGGGCCAGGCCATGCTGTGCGTGACGCACGAGATGGGCTTTGCCCGCGCCGTGGCGGACCGGGTGGTGTTCATGGACGAGGGGCAGATCGTCGAGGCGGCGCCGGCGGCGCGCTTCTTCGAGGCGCCGCGGCGCTCGCGCACGCGCGCCTTCCTGCAGCGGGTGCTGAGCCCGGCGGGCGGCTGAGGCGGGCGTCCCGCGCGCCGGGACGACGCTGCCCCGGGCGCGTAGGCAGCAAGGGGCGCTGCGGCACACTCCCGCCCCGTTGTGACCCTGAGGCTGACACATCCATGAGCGCTGCCCGCCAACCCGAATACCGCATCGATCCCCAGTTCACCGAGCGCTGGTCGCCGCGCGCCTTCACCGGCGAGGCGCTGGACTTCGGCACGCTGCTGACGATCCTGGAAGCCGCGCGCTGGGCGCCCTCGGGCTCCAACCTGCAGCCCTGGCGCTTCATCTACGGCCTGCGCGGCACGCCGGCCTTCGAGCCGCTGCTGGCCACGCTGGCCGAGAGCAACCGCGTCTGGGCGCGGCAGGCCGGCGCGCTGGTGCTGGTGCTGTCGCGCACGCAGCGCGTGGTGCCGGGCAAGGAGGAGCCGCAGCCCATCACCTCGCATGCCTTCGATGCCGGCGCGGCCTGGATGAGCCTGGCGCTGCAGGCCCAGGCGCTGGGCTGGCACGCGCACGCGATGGGCGGCTTCGACCGCGCCGTGGCGCGCGAGTCGTTGGGCATCCCGGCCGACCATGCGTTGCATGCCGTGGTGGCGCTGGGCCGGCGCGGCGAGGCGTCGCTGCTGCCGCCCGCATTGCAGGAGCGCGAGCAGCCCAATGCGCGGCTGCCGCTGGCGGCGCTGGTGGCGGAAGGGAAATTCGGGTTCGAGGGGTGAAGGCCGCTACAGCGGCGCCGGCTGCGCCGCCGCCGAGCGCGCGGCCTGGGCCTGTATCACGATCTCGGGTTTCAGATGCGGCGCGAAGGACTGGATGAAGTCGTAGGCATAGGCGCGCAGCAGCGCACCACGGCGCAGCCCGATGCTGGTGGTGTTGATGGCGAACAGGTGGCGCGCGTCCACCGCCCGCAGCGGGCGGTCGCGCTCCTCGTCGAAGGCGATGGAAGCCACGATGCCCACGCCCATGCCCAGGCCGACGTAGGTCTTGATCACGTCGGCGTCCATGGCGCTGAGCACCAGCTGCATGCCCAGGCCGGCGCGGCGGAAGGCGTCGTCGATGGTGCCGCGGCCGGTGAAGCCGACGTCGTAGGTGATGAGCGGGTAGGCCGCCAGGCGCTGCAGCGTCAGCGGCCCTTCCAGCAGCTCGTGCCCCGGCGGCACCACCACCGAGTGCGTCCAGCGGTAGCACGACAGCGCCACCAGCGCCTCCTGCTCGGCCAGCGAGTGCGTGGCGATGCCGATGTCGGCCTCGCCGCTGACCAGCATCTGCGCGATCTGCTGCGGCGAGCCCTGGTGCAGCTTCAGGCTCACGCCGGGGTGGCGTGACTGGAAATCGCGCACCACCGCGGGCAGCGCATAGCGGGCCTGCGAGTGCGTGGCGGCCACGGACAGCGTGCCCACGTCACCCTGGCTGAAGTCCTCGCCGATGCGGCGCAGGTTCTGCGCCTCGGTGAGCAGCCGCTCCACCACCGGCAGCAGCGCGCGCCCGGGCGGGGTCAGGCCGGTGAGGCGCTTGCCCTGGCGCACGAAGATCTCCACCCCCAGCTCCTGCTCCAGCTCGCGGATCTGCCGGCTCACGCCGGGTTGCGAGGTGTGCAGCGCCTGCGCCACCTCCGTCAGGTTGAAGCCGCAGCGCACGGCCTCGCGCACGGATCGCAACTGCTGGAAGTTCATGCCGGCCCCCATTGATGAAACGCAAGAATTATTTGGAGCTGCGTTTCTTGCGCCAACGAAGCGATGGGCACTTGCTCATGCGTATCGTGCATGAGCGGGCATGAACCTTTAATGACCGCGAGGCGGCGGCTTCAGTCCGGGCTGGCCGAGGCGATGACGCCGCCGCCCAGGCAGACCTCGCCGTCGTAGAGCACGGCCGACTGCCCCGGCGTCACGGCCCATTGCGGCTGCCCGAAGTGCAGCGCGATCGCGTCCGCCGCGGGCAGCGACAGGCGGCAGGCGGCGTCGGACTGGCGGTAGCGGGTCTTGGCCGCCAGCGCGCCGGGCGCGGGCGTGCGGCCCGCCACCCAGCTCAGGTCCTGCGCCACCAGCGAACGGCTCAGCAGCCAGGGGTGGTCGTGGCCCTGCACCGCGTACAGCGTGTTGGTGGCCGGGTCCTTGCGGGCCACGTACCAGGGCTCATGCTCGCCGCCGCCGCGCGGGGCGCCCTTTTCCTTGACCCCGCCGATGCCCAGGCCCTGGCGCTGGCCCAGGGTGTAGAAGCTCAGGCCCACGTGCTCGCCGATCTTGCGGCCGCGCGCGTCCTTGATCGGCCCGGGCTGGTTGGACAAATAGCGGTTGAGGAACTCGCGGAACGGCCGCTCGCCGATGAAGCAGATACCGGTGGAGTCCTTCTTCTTGGCGTTGGGCAAGCCCGCCTCGGTGGCAATGCGCCGCACCTCGGTCTTGGGCAGCTCGCCCACCGGGAACAGCGTGCGCGACAGCTGCGCCTGGTTGAGGCGGTGCAGGAAGTAGCTCTGGTCTTTGAGCGGGTCCAGGCCCTTGAGCAGTTGGAACTCGCCGTTGACCTCGCGCACTCGCGCGTAGTGGCCCGTGGCGATCTTCTCGGCGCCCAAGCGCATGGCGTGGTCGAGGAACGCCTTGAACTTGATCTCGGCGTTGCACAGCACGTCGGGGTTGGGCGTGCGGTTGGCCTGGTACTCGCGCAGGAACTCGGCGAAGACGCGGTCCTTGTACTCGGCGGCGAAGTTGACGTGCTCGATCTCGATGCCGATGACCTCGGCCACGCTGGCGGCGTCGATGAAGTCCTGGCGCGACGAGCAGAACTCGCTGTTGTCGTCGTCCTCCCAGTTCTTCATGAAGATGCCCACCACCTCATGGCCCTGCTGCTTGAGCAGCCAGGCGCTCACGGCGGAATCCACGCCGCCGCTGAGGCCCACCACCACGCGCCGCGGCCGGGCGCCCGTGTGCACCGCCGGGGCGGCGGTCGAAAGAATGTCGGTACTCATGCCTTGATCTGGGGCGCGAAGACGCTGGGGTCCACGGTGAGCATGTCCAGCGGGTAGCGCTTGCCGGCGAGGTGGTCCTCGATGCCGCGCAGCAGCAGCGGATTGCGGTGGCGGTGCACGCTGGCGCGGATCTCCGCCGGCGTCATCCACAGCGTGCGCACCACGCCGTCATCGAGCACCCAGCCCGGCTGCGGCGAGCTGGCGGTGCCAGCGAAGGCGAAGCGCAGGTAAGTGATGTCCTCACCCGAGGCCTGCCGGTACACGCGCGAGAGGTACACGCCCACGAGCTGCGTGGGCACGAAGACGCAGCCGGTTTCCTCCAGCACCTCGCGCGACACGCCCTGCAGCAGCGTCTCGCCGGGATTGAGGTGGCCGGCGGGGTTGTTGAGCCGCAGGCCGTCCACCGTGTGCTCTTCCACCAGCAAGAAGCGCTGCTCCCCATCGACCACCTTGTCGATCAGCGCAGCGACGGTGACGTTGGGTTTCCATCGTTCAGACATCGGCGGATGGTAGCGTCCGGCCAACAGCCCCACCGGGCCCGGGCCGCTTCTGTAAGCTGGTTCGGGTCGGTCGAGAACAGCTTTTCACTCATGCGGAAGGAGTTGCCATGCTGATCGGAGTCCCGCTGGAGACGGCGGCCGGAGAAACGCGGGTGGCGGTCACGCCGGAAACCGCCAAAAAGCTGAAAGCTCAAGGGCATCAGCTGTTCGTGCAGTCCGGCTCCGGCCTCAAGGCCGCCGCCCCGGATGCAGCCTACGCCGCGGTGGGGGCGGAAATCGTCGATGCCCCGGCCGCCCTGGGCTGCGAGCTCGTGCTCAAGGTCCGGCCGCCCTCGCCCGAGGAGATTGGGCTCATGAAGCCCGGCGCCACGCTGGTGGGCATGCTCAATCCGTTCGACCGCGAAGGGCTGGAGCGGCTGGCCGCCGCCGGGCTGACCAGCTTCGCGCTCGAAGCCGCCCCGCGCACCACGCGCGCGC
>NZ_JABBFW010000090.1 GCF_012927045.1 Azohydromonas caseinilytica
TGTCAACGCCAAGTTGAAATGTCGCATTGCCAGCCAAGTAGAGATGTCGCACTGAGGTTTCTATAGGCCAGGAGGCACGCGGGTCGAATGGTTTTCGCTGCCGCCGCAAACCTGCTCGATGGCGGCACGGATGTCTTCGTCGGTGAACTGGCGTTGGCGTTTGGTGCCGGGGGCTTGGCGGATTTGACGCACGGGGTCACCAGCCAGGGTACGAGAGGGCCCATCGGAGCAACGTCGGTCATCGCGCTGAGCCTGGATGAGCTGTGCGACCTGCAGCGCGCGGCCCAGGCGTTTGTTCTCCACCACGCCGCCGGCATCGACCTGGGGAAGGCGCTCGTAAAGAGCGTAGGGCAGTACAAGGCCATCGGCGCGCACCTCTATGCGCCCATCGGGGTACTCCCACACGTCGATGTAGTGATGGATGAGCGCACGTGTGGCGGGCGAATCGTGCAGCAGATAGATGCGGCGCTCGTGCTGCAGCGTCAGTGCCGGCGTGAGCTTGCGCTGCAAGCGCCAAGTGAAGATGGCGCCGAGGTCTTCGTCGCTGCGCAGCGGCCGGTGGGCGTCGAAGGCGCTGCGCGGTGGCTTTGCAAAGCGTGCGTTGTAGTCGGCCATGAAATGCGGCGCGAATGCGTTGGCCGCTTCAATGCTGCCAATGCCGCGCAGGCGCAGCTCCTTGACCAGCCGGTCCTGCAGCGTGAGGTGGGCGCGCTCGACGCGCCCCCTGGCCTGGCTGGAATTGGCGCACCAGCTCTCGATGTTGAGCTCGAACACCGCACGGCCGAATTGCGTGACAGCACGGCCAGATTCCACTGAGTCGCGCACCGAGCGAAAAATGCTGTCCTTGTCGCTGTACAGCGCCACGGGTTTGCCGTGGCAGTGCAGGTAGCCGCGCAGCGCCTCGAAGTAGGCGAACGTCGTCTCGGTGGGCGCGAAGTACAGCTGCATCAGCCGGCTCGTGGCGTCGTCAACGAAGACCAGCAGCGTGCACGGCGGTGCACGGTCCTCAAACCACGCGTGCTCGCAGCCGTCGATCTGCACCAACTCGCCCAGACAGGAGCGGCGGCTGCGGGGCTGGTGCACGGGACCCGTGCGCTGCCGGCGTGGCACCCACAGCCCCGCGGCGATCATGAGCTGGCGCAGCGTCTCCTTGCCCAGCACTACGCCGTGGCGCTCGCGCAGCTTCTCGGCGGCCAGGGTCGGACCGAAGTCGGCGTAGTGCTGGCGGATCAGCACGATGGCCCGATCCGCCAGCCCCGTGGGCAACTGGTGGTTGCTGGGCCGGCCGCGCTTGCGCGACAGCAGCCCGGCAGCGCCTTGGGCCTTGTAGCGCTGCAGCAGCCGCTCAAGCTGGCGCCGGCTCAATCCCAGCCGCTGCGCAGCCATGCCCACGCGCAGCGCACCGTCCACGACCGCCTGCACGGTCTTGAGCCGATCGGCTTCGCGCATGCTCATCGTGATCGTCGCTCCATCCGTCGCCATGGCCGTGCCCCCAGCAGTGCCCAGGGCTGGGACAGTGCGACATCTCTACTTGGCTGGAATGCGACATTACTAATTGGCGCCTACA
>NZ_JABBFW010000091.1 GCF_012927045.1 Azohydromonas caseinilytica
CACCCCTTTCAAGGTGCGTTGATCAGTCAAGGCGACCGCGGGCCAGAACACGCGCTGTGGCGACATGGCGCGAGGCTTCGCGGTGGCTGACGTAGTCCTTCTTAACCGCGGGCTTGGCCGCGCGGCGGTGGCGGCGCAGCCGTGCGGGCTGGACATGCGCCGCAATGTCCAGCAGCGCCTGCGCCAGCTCCGTGGCATTGAGTTGCGCGTAGGCGTCCCAGGCCCGTGGTTCTATGGCCACGAGCATGCCCGCGTAGTGGGTGCGGACCTCGTCAGCCAGGTAGTACAGCGAGATGTCGTCCACGTCGGCCACCGCGCTCGCATGGCACGCGGCTATGGCCGCCTGCAGCACCGCGAGCACGTTGTACGCCAGTACCGCCACGCCAAAGGCCAGCAGCGCCGCGCGCGGCTGCCCCAGGCTGGCGACTTCGCTGTGCAGTACAGACTCCAAGCGCTGGAACAGGCATTCGATGGACCAGCGCCGGCGGTACAGCCGCGCCACCGTGCACGCGTCCATCGCCTCAGGGGCCAGGTTGGTCAGCAGCCGCACCACCGTGTCGCCGTCCTCGGTAGGTAAGTCCAGCGCCAGCTCGATGCGCCGCAGCGGCCGCGGCTCACCGCTGCTGCCCTCGAGCGGGGGCATCACCACGGGCTGCTCCGACACCGTGCCCGTGTCGATGCGTCCGCATGGGCGCGGCGGGCCGCACGGCGTGGGGTGCGGGTTGGCGCCGTGCTCGCGCACGATGAAGCACGCCCCCTGCGCGGCCCAGCCGCCCAGGATTGCGCGGGTGCTGAAGTTGCAGTCGGCTATCCACAGCTCGCCGCGCTGGGCTTGCTGCAGCAGCGGCTGCATGAGCAAGCGCTCCTGCACATGCGCATCCTCCGCCGGCACCATGTCGTTCACCAAGGCCGTGTCGGGATCGAACACCACCAGCGACTGCCCTGGCAGCGCCGCGCCGCGGTAGCCGCGCAGCGGCTTGATGCGCCGCTCGCTGCCCGCCAGGTGGCTGCCGTCGAGGATGCGCACACGCCAGCCCGGGGCCAGGGCCGGCTTGCCGCGCTGCAGCACCGCCATCACTGGCGCCAGGCGCTGGGCGCTGCCGGCCACGAGCGCGCGCACCAGTGCCGGCTCGGTGCCGTTGACCTTGTCGTACAGCGCCGTGATCGACACCGGCAGCGCCGCGCCGGCGGCCTGCGCCGCCGCGTGCAGTGACGGGCGCAGCCCCACGGCCACCAGGCTCATGAGTTCCACCGTGGTCGAAAACAGCAGTTCGCGCACGTATTGGTGTTGCGCGTGCTGAGCAAACACTTCATCGATCCAGGCCGCATCGAGCGTGCGCTGCAGCGCCAGCCGCGCCATCAGCGTCACGGGAGAGTGGTGCGCAAAGCGCTCCACCACAGCATCCACCACCGTCATCGCACACCTCCTGGAATCCGGTGTGTCAGAGGTGGCAGCGTGCTCGCTTCCCGCGCACCTTGAAAGAGGTG
>NZ_JABBFW010000092.1 GCF_012927045.1 Azohydromonas caseinilytica
GCGTGCCGGACTAGCGCTCGACCTCGATATTGCTCAGCGGCTTGCTGCAGCAGGGCAGGAACCAGCCCTGCGCCACCTCGCGCGGGCGCAGGCCGCCGCCCTGGTTCATCTCCACCTCGCCGGCGAGCTTGCGCGTGCGGCAGGTGCCGCACACGCCGTTGGAACACGAGAACGGCCAGCGCACGCCGGCGCGTTGCGCGGCCTTGAGCACGGTCTCGTCCGCGGCGCACTCGAACTGCTCGCCGCGGTTCTTGAGCGTGATGGCAAAGCGCGGCGCCTCGGCGGCGGTGGCGCCGGGGTCCGGGGCGGCCTCGGCAGCCGTCGCGGCCTCAAGCGCCGGGCTCTCGAAGCTGAAGCTTTCCTCGTGGTAGCGCGCCATGTCGAAGCCGGCTTCGGCCAGCATCGCGCGCACCGCGGCCATGAAGGGCGCGGGGCCGCAGCACCACACCTCGCGCTCGAGCAGGTCGGGCACCTGCGCGCGCAGCAGCGGCAGGCTCAGCCGCCCGAGCAGGCCGCTGTAGTCGGGGTTGCTGCCGCGCTGCTCGCACACCATGGTGGCGCGCCAGCGCGGCAGTGAGCGCGCCAGCAGCTTCAGCTCCTCGGCGAAGACGATGTCCTGCGGCGTGCGCGCGGCGTGGATGAACTGCACGTCGGCGTCCAGCCCCAGGTCGGCCCAGGCGCGCGACATCGACATCAGCGGCGTGATGCCGCTGCCGCCGGAGAGGTAGAGCTGCCCGCGCGCGGGCGCCTTCACCGACCCGGGCGGGAAGCAGAAGCTGCCCGCGGGCCCGGTGGCCGACAGCCGCGTGCCCGGGCGCAGGTTGTCGTGCAGCCAGTTCGACACCCGCCCGCCGGGCACGCGCTTGACGGTGATGCTCAGCGTGTCGGGCCGCGTGGGGCTGGAGCTCAGCGTGTAGCAGCGGTACACGGGCTCGCCGTCGATGTCCAGGCGCAGCGTGATGAACTGGCCCGGGCGGTAGCGGAAGCTGCGCGCCTCCACCGGGCGCAGCACGAAGCTGCGCACGTCGTGGGTCTCGTCGCGCACCCGCACGCATTCGAGCCATTCATCGTCCGCGCCCCAGGCGGGGGCGGGCGCTGCGGCGAGGTCGAGATAGGTCACGGTCATGGCGTCGTCCCTCGGGGTTCGGAGCGGGGCCGCTGGCGCGGGCCCGTCAGCGCGCGGCGCTCACGCCGGCGCGCATGCGGTCCACGTACCAGGTGCAAAAGGCCTCCACCAGGCTCTCGGTGAAGGGCGAGTAGGGGCCGGGCTCGTAGGCGCTGCTGGCCACGCCGGCCTGCGAGGCCTCCACCAGGCGGCGGTCCTGGTCGTTGGTGGCGTTCCACACGCGCGTGAGGTTGTCCACCGTGTAGTCCACGCCCTCCAC
>NZ_JABBFW010000093.1 GCF_012927045.1 Azohydromonas caseinilytica
TTCGCGCATGCTCATCGTGATCGTCGCTCCATCCGTCGCCATGGCCGTGCCCCCAGCAGTGCCCAGGGCTGGGACAGTGCGACATCTCTACTTGGCTGGAATGCGACATTACTAATTGGCGCCTACACCTCGATCATGAGCGTCAGGACGTTATGTGAACTACTGGAAGCGACGCGTACAACGCAGGCGGGTCATCGCATCGGTTTCAATGGGCCGGCAGCGGGTGAAGGAAGGCATGGTGCCTTTACGCGTGTGGCGCCCGAATCAGCGTCTCGGCTGGAATGCCCAGGCCGTCATGCAGCCGCCGGATCATGTTCAGGCTCAGTGGGCGTCGGCGGTTGAGCACTTCCGAGACTCGCCCGCGCCCGCCGATCATGGGCTCCAGGTCGTGCGGGGTCAGCCCCATCTGCTCCATGCGGAACTTGATGGCTTCCACCGGGTCCGGCGGCTCGATGGGGTAATGCTTGGCCTCGTAGGCCTCGATGAGCACCAGCAGCGCCTCGAAATGCGCCCCCGCCTCGCTGTCGGGCTCAGGCTCATGGTCGAAGTACGGCGCCACTAGCTTCAGCGCGGCCTGGTAGTCGGTCTCGGTACGGATAGGGTGCAGGGGGTAGGCGTCGGGTTTCATCACAGGGGCTCCACAGTGGCGGCGTCGATGGCGTCGTACTGCGCGTGCGTGCCGACGAACTTCACGTACAGGGCTTGGAACCGGTAGGCCACCGCCACCACCAGCCGGTAGTCGTTGCCCTTGATGTTGAACACCACGCGGTTGTGCGCCACGAAGCTCGCGCTGGCGTAGCGGCGCTTGATGTCCTGCGGCGAGTGCCACTGCGCATGGCTGGCGTCCTCAAACCATGTCTGCAGCGCCTGCCTTGCCGCTGGGTGCTCAGTCCAAAACTGCACCAGCGTCACTTTGGAAATCACTCGCATGGCGCAATTGTGCTCCCATTTTGGGAGCATATGGCGTCGCCGTGCCGGCCGCCTGCGGCAATGGGGGACTTGCCTGAACGTCAGCGAGCCGCAGGTGCGGGCCGACTTGGCCCGGGCGTACATGTGCCCTGCATCGACTGCTTCATTCGGACAGTCCTGGGCGCAGTGAATGTGCCGGGGCATGGCCAGGATCGCAGGTGCAGCGTCCCAATGCTGTGCCCACGCAGCCCATGGACCACCGACGATAGCGTGTGAGGTAGCCTGACTTCCGTGGACACCCGCCTCGAACAGAGAGCAGACGGGCAAGAGGATGAAGAAGAATCAGAGCTACACGGCGGAGTTCCGTGCCGAGGCGGTGAAGCTGGTCACCGAGCAGAAG
>NZ_JABBFW010000094.1 GCF_012927045.1 Azohydromonas caseinilytica
GCGCACCGAAGAGCGTGCACAGCCGGTCGATGGCCAGCGACTCCACCGCGTCGGCCCACTCGCAGCCGCCGTAGTAGCGCTTGCCGGGATAGCCCTCGGCGTACTTGTTGGTGAACACCGAGCCCTGGGCCTGCATCACCGCGCGCGACACGATGTTCTCGGAGGCGATCAGCTCGATCTGGCCCTGTTGCCGGCCGAGCTCCTGGCCCAGCGCCTTGGCGATGCGCGGGTCGGTATCTTGCAACGGAGCGGCGAAAAACGATGTCTGGTCCATGTGCTTGAGCAGTGGGTGGTGGTCTGGAGAAACCGGGAATGACGCAGTGGTCGGTGACGAGATTCTTCGACTGCCCCGCGTATGCGGCTTGTGCGGCACGGACATGCACTTGCACAAATCCGACATACGCGGATGTTCTCCATGCGACATGCAGCCGGGTCTCACTGCACAGCCATGCGCTGCCGGGCGTTATCAGCAGGCGACATGACGGGAAGAGACGACGCACCCACTGCCCTGCTGTGAGCGCTGTTTGCTGAGGTCCGGCACGTGCAGGAAGCCTGGGCCCATCAGTTGAGCTCTGCAGTCCCCACCGAGCTCACCGCACGACGACGTCCGCCGATTGAGCCGTCAACCAATGCGAGCAGGAAAGTTCCCGTCGTCTTCAGGCAAGGCGCCTGGGGCCTGGACCGCGAAAGTCACGCCGCCAAAAGCTCCAGGGAACGTGTACGGCTTGGGGATAGCACACTCGTTCTGATACCCGAGCGCGGTCAGCAGAACTGCTCCGTCAGGCGCCGCTCATGGCGCCCCTCACGCCCGCCGATGGAGACAGCGCCTGGCTGTGTCGGCGCACTCCTGTTGACGCCTGTTCCGCCCGGAATGCTTCAGGAGGGCACTGCGCGGCCATGAACCCTTCCATCTCGTCACGTCGGCTCGCGACACCTCGTGTCGCTTCCTGACAAGTCCGCGTCCGCCAGACACAAGGTCCGTGAGGTACCGCACCGAACAATAAACACCAGTAGTGCGACGGAGGACACGGCGCCTCCCTTGCCAAGTCCGCCCGACTTCCCAGCCATTCCAAGGACTCTCGATGACCACCACGGCCCGACCTGTCACCCTGCATCCCGGCAAAGCTCGGGCAACCGCCCTGCTGCATGAGTTGCTGGAGCGCCGCCGCCCCGGCCACAGCCTGGAGGCGCCCTTCTACCGCAGCGACGAGGTCTTCCAGGCCGACATGGAGTACATCTTCCGGCGCCACTGGATCTTCGTGGCCGTGGCGCCGCAGGTGCCCGAGGCCGGCGACTACA
>NZ_JABBFW010000095.1 GCF_012927045.1 Azohydromonas caseinilytica
CTGGGGTGAAGTCGTAACAAGGTAGCCGTATCGGAAGGTGCGGCTGGATCACCTCCTTTCTAGAGAAACTGAGCACACCACCGAGGCCTTCGGTGTCCTGAGCGCTCACACTTATCGGCTGTAGGTTTTAAGAAGTGCACGACGAATCATCGAGTCGAGCGCACATGCAAGTTCGTGGCGATACGGGCGGATTTGCATGTGCGATCTTTTTTGATCGTGCCGCTCTTTAACAATTCATAGAGTCGAATCAGCGTTGCCGCTGGAAAGTGTCTTCGGACACACCGTGCCAGCGGCAATTATTGATTGCGTCACCAGACTTCAACTCGAAAGAGATTGAAGCACGGCAACAACGCGAATACTCAAACAGCCAACCGATGAGTTGGCTGCAGTCCTTGACGATCTTCGTTGCGACGGAGGTCAAAGTTATAGGGTCAAGTGACTAAGTGCATGTGGTGGATGCCTAGGCGATTACAGGCGACGAAGGACGTGATAGCCTGCGATAAGCTTCGGGGAGCTGGCAAATTAGCTTTGATCCGGAGATTTCCGAATGGGGAAACCCACCCGCAAGGGTATCTTGTGCTGAATACATAGGCACATGAGGCGAACCGGGTGAACTGAAACATCTCAGTAGCTCGAGGAACAGACATCAACCGAGATTCCGAAAGTAGTGGCGAGCGAAATCGGAGCAGCCTGACAGTGATAGCAGGGGACTTAGCAAAACGGCATGGAAAGGCCGGCGACAGTGGGTGATAGCCCCGTATGCGAAAAGACCCCTGTGGTACTGAGCTGTCGACAAGTAGGGCGGGACACGTGAAATCCTGTCTGAAGATGGGGGGACCATCCTCCAAGGCTAAATACTCGTAATCGACCGATAGTGAACCAGTACCGTGAGGGAAAGGCGAAAAGAACCCCGGGAGGGGAGTGAAATAGATCCTGAAACCGCATGCATACAAAAAGTCGGAGCCCTTCGGGGTGACGGCGTACCTTTTGTATAATGGGTCAGCGACTTACATTCAGTGGCGAGCTTAACCGAATAGGGCAGGCGCAGGGAAACC
>NZ_JABBFW010000096.1 GCF_012927045.1 Azohydromonas caseinilytica
TGGGCCGCGCAGGAGCGCGACGGGCTCACGCCGATCCGCTCGGACGACAAGTACTACGGCGCGGCCGCGGCCGACCCGCAGTCCGACTGGGTGGACCTGGCCAAGGTCGCCATCCCGCAGGCCGACGAGCAGCAGCGGCTGCTGGCCAACCTGATCACGCACATGAACCTCGCGCGCAAGCCGCTGCCGCGCTTTTGGTACTTCCCCAACGGGCACAAGGCCGTGGTGATCATGACCGGCGACGACCACGCCAACGGCGGCACGCCCGGGCGCTTCGAGCGCTTCAAGCAGCTCTCCACGCCGGGGTGCTCGGTGGCCAACTGGGAGTGCATCCGCGGCACCTCGTACGTCTACACCGACACGGCCATGAGCAACGCGCAGGCCGCGCAGTACGACGCCGAGGGCTTCGAGACCAGCCTGCACGCGACCACGCGCTGCGACGACTACGACGCGGCCTCGCTGGACCAGAACTACGCCGAGCAGCTGGCCTACTGGCAGAGCAAGTACACCAGCCTGCCCGCGCCGGCCACGCAGCGCCACCACTGCATCGTCTGGAGCGACTGGGCCAGCGGCGCGCAGGTGCAGGCCAAGTACGGCATGCGGCTGGACACGAGCTACTACTTCTGGCCCCCGGGCTGGGTTGACGACGTGCCGGGCCTCTTCACCGGCTCGGCCATGCCCATGCGCTTCATGCGGCTGGACGGCAACTTCATCGACGTGTACCAGGCCGCCACGCAGATGACCGACGAGTCGGGGCAGAGCTACCCGTACGTGGTCAACACGCTGCTGGACCGCGCGCTGGGGGCCGAAGGGTATTACGGCGCCTACACCGTCAACGCCCACACCGACCAGGCCATCATCGACGAGGCCGAGGCCGTGGTGGCCTCGGCCAAGGCCCGCGGCGTGCCGGTGATCGCCGCGCGCCAGATGCTCACCTGGCTCGACGCGCGCAACGCCTCCACCTTCGGCGCTTTCAGCTGGAGCGGCTCGGCGCTGAGCTTCAACGTCACGCGCAGCCCCGCGGCCAACGGGCT
>NZ_JABBFW010000097.1 GCF_012927045.1 Azohydromonas caseinilytica
ATGAGCATGAACGTCGTCACGCTGCTGTACCTCATCGCCAGCGTGTGCTTCATCCAGGCCTTGAAGGGCCTGAGCCACCCCACCACGTCGATCCGCGGCAATGTCTTCGGCATGACGGGCATGGGCATCGCGGTGGTGACCACCGCGGCGCTGATCCTGAAGCTGGCCGAGGACCTGGGCAGCGCCGGAGCTTCCGGCCTGGTGTGGGTGCTCATCGGGCTGCTGGCCGGGGGCACGGCCGGGACCGTGATGGCCAAGCGGGTGCAGATGACCAAGATGCCCGAGCTGGTGGCCTTCATGCACAGCATGATTGGTCTCGCGGCCGTGTTCATCGCCATCGCCGCGGTGGCCGAGCCCTGGGCCTTCGGCATCAGTGCCAAGGGCGGCGAGATCCCCACGGGCAACCGGCTGGAGCTGTTCCTCGGGGCCGCGATCGGCGCCATCACCTTCTCCGGCTCCGTCATCGCCTTTGGCAAGCTCTCGGGCAAGTACAAGTTCCGCCTCTTCAAGGGCGCGCCGGTGGTGTTCCCGGGGCAGCACCTGCTGAATCTGGTGCTGGGCCTGTCCACCCTCGCGCTGGGGCTGGTGTTCATGTTCACCGGCAGCTGGAGCGCGTTCTTCGTGATGCTGGCGCTCTCGTTCGTGCTGGGCGTGCTGATCATCATCCCCATCGGCGGCGCGGACATGCCGGTGGTGGTGTCGATGCTTAACAGCTATTCGGGCTGGGCTGCGGCGGGCATCGGCTTCAGCCTCAACAACTCGATGCTGATCATCGCCGGCTCGCTGGTGGGCAGCTCCGGGGCGATCCTGAGCTACATCATGTGCAAGGCCATGAACCGCTCCTTCTTCAACGTGATCCTGGGCGGCTTCGGCGGGGACGCCGCCAGCGCGGCCCAGGGCACGCAGGAGCAGCGCAGCGTCAAGAGCGGCAGCGCCGACGACGCGGCCTTCATCCTCTCCAACGCGGAGACGGTCGTCATCGTCCCGGGCTACGGCCTGGCGGTGGCGCGCGCGCAGCACG
>NZ_JABBFW010000098.1 GCF_012927045.1 Azohydromonas caseinilytica
CAGGCCATGAGCGAGACGGGGATGCTGGACTACCTGAGCGTCGTGGGCTCGGGCGCGGACACGCACAACACCCTGGCCAACTGCATGCCGCCCATGGCGCTGCCGCCCGAGCCCTTCGTGCACCTGGCCGGGGGCATCAAGAGCGTGGTCAAGATCCCGGTGATGCACGCGCAAAGCATCCGCGACGCGCAGCAGGCCGAGCGGCTGCTCGCCAGCGGCACCGTGGACATGGTGGGCATGACGCGCGCGCAGATCGCCGACCCGCACCTGGTCATCAAGATCCGCGACGGGCGCGAGGACCAGATCAAGCAATGCGTGGGCGCCAACTACTGCATCGACCGGCAGTACGCGGGGCTGGACGTCCTCTGTGTGCAAAACGCCGCCACCAGCCGCGAGCGCACCATGCCGCACGTCATCGCCAAGACCAGCGGCCCCAAGCGCAAGGTCGTGGTGGTGGGCGCCGGCCCGGCCGGGCTGGAGGCCGCGCGCGTGGCGCGCGAGCGCGGGCACGACGTGGTGCTGTTCGAGAAGCAGCCCCAGGTGGGCGGGCAGGTGAACCTGGCGGCCAAGGCTCCCAAGCGCGAGCAGATGGCGGGCATCATCCGCTGGTTCGACCTGGAGACGACGCGGCTGGGCGTGGATCGCCGCCTGGGTGTCGAGGCCGACGTGTCCATGATCATGGACGAGCGCCCGGACATCGTGGTGCTGGCCACCGGCGGCATCGCGCACACCGACCAGAACCCGGAGTGGGGCGTGGCCGAGGGTTTATCGGTGTCGGGCTGGGACATCCTCAGCGGCCGCGTGGCGCCGCAGGGCAACGTGCTGGTCTACGACGGCATCAGCACCCACGCGGGCGCGGGCGTGGCGGACTTCATCTCCAGCCGCGGCCACCTGGTGGAGATCGTGACGCCGGACGTGAAGATCGCCGACGACACCGGCGGCACCACGTTCCCGATCATGTACCGCCAGCTCTACGCGCAGGGCGTGATCCTCACGCCCAACTACTGGCTCGA